>CP081098.1:812500-2073471 GCA_025141015.1 Rhodobacteraceae bacterium M382
TGCTAACGTCCGTAGTGGAGAGGGAAACAACCCTGACCTACGACTAAGGCCCCTAATTCATGGCTAAGTGGGAAAGCAGGTGGGACGACCAAAACAACCAGGAGGTTGGCTTAGAAGCAGCCATCCTTTAAAGATAGCGTAACAGCTCACTGGTCTAATCAAGTTGTCCTGCGGCGAAGATGTAACGGGGCTCAAGCCATGAGCCGAAGTCTAGGATGCACATAGTGCATGGTAGCAGAGCGTAGTGTGACATAGTCTCATTCCTCCTTAACTCCTTCGGGAGTATTGGAGGAGAGAGGCTTTCGATGAAGCGGGCGCGTGAGCGATCCCGTGGAGAGATCACTAGTGAGAATGATGACATGAGTAGCGACAAAGAGTGTGAGAGACACTCTCGCCGAAAGTCCAAGGGTTCCTGCTTAAAGCTAATCTGAGCAGGGTAAGCCGACCCCTAAGGCGAGGCCGAAAGGCGTAGTCGATGGGAACCAGGTTAATATTCCTGGGCCATGGAGTGGTGACGGATCTCGAAGGTAGTTCATCCTTATCGGATTGAATGGGCTGCTGAGAGGTTCCTGGAAATAGCCCTCCTATAAGATCGTACCCTAAACCGACACAGGTGGACTGGTAGAGAATACCAAGGCGCTTGAGAGAACTATGTTGAAGGAACTCGGCAAAATACCTCCGTAAGTTCGCGAGAAGGAGGCCCGGTTCCTAGGCAACTAGGGGCTGGGGGCACAAACCAGGGGGTGGCGACTGTTTATTAAAAACACAGGGCTCTGCGAAGTCGCAAGACGACGTATAGGGTCTGACGCCTGCCCGGTGCCTGAAGGTTAAAAGGAGGGGTGAGAGCTCTGAATTGAAGCCCAGGTAAACGGCGGCCGTAACTATAACGGTCCTAAGGTAGCGAAATTCCTTGTCGGGTAAGTTCCGACCTGCACGAATGGCGTAACGACTTCCCCGCTGTCTCCAACATAGACTCAGCGAAATTGAATTGCCTGTCAAGATGCAGGCTTCCCGCGGTTAGACGGAAAGACCCCGTGCACCTTTACTACAGCTTCACATTGGCATTAGGCCGAGCATGTGCAGGATAGGTGGTGGGCTTTGAAGCAGAGACGCAAGTCTCTGTGGAGCCTCCCTTGAGATACCACCCTTGCTCTGCTTGATGTCTAACCGCGGTCCGTTATCCGGATCCGGGACCCTGTGTGGCGGGTAGTTTGACTGGGGCGGTCGCCTCCTAAAGCGTAACGGAGGCGCGCGAAGGTTGGCTCAGAGCGGTCGGAAATCGCTCGTTGAGTGCAATGGCAGAAGCCAGCCTGACTGCGAGACTGACAAGTCGAGCAGAGTCGAAAGACGGCCATAGTGATCCGGTGGTCCCGAGTGGAAGGGCCATCGCTCAACGGATAAAAGGTACGCCGGGGATAACAGGCTGATACTGCCCAAGAGTCCATATCGACGGCAGTGTTTGGCACCTCGATGTCGGCTCATCTCATCCTGGGGCTGGAGCAGGTCCCAAGGGTACGGCTGTTCGCCGTTTAAAGAGGTACGTGAGCTGGGTTTAGAACGTCGTGAGACAGTTCGGTCCCTATCTGCCGTGGGTGTAGGATACTTGAGAGGAGTTGCCCCTAGTACGAGAGGACCGGGGTGAACGAACCACTGGTGGACCAGTTGTCGTGCCAACGGCAGTGCTGGGTAGCTATGTTCGGACAGGATAACCGCTGAAGGCATCTAAGCGGGAAGCCCCCCTCAAAACAAGGTATCCCTGAGGACCGAGGTAGACCACCTCGTCGATAGGCCAGAGATGTAAGCATGGTAACATGTTCAGTTGACTGGTACTAATGGTCCGATAGGCTTGATTTGATCCAGTAAAAGTAAGACTGCTGGCCTCATGTAGCGCTCCGCGCAATAGGCCAACAAAACTGGAACCAAACAAAAGCATACAGCCCCAAAAAATCTTGGCTTGGACAGCACAATGTTGATTGATCTCTATCCGCTCTGACAATGAATGGGTGACAACGCGCTTTCCTTTGGAAAACGCTGTCTGTCACTCTCACTGTCCGAGAGCGGACAGTGAGTATTTATTCGGTTTGGTGGTCATAGCACGAGTGAAACACCCGGTCCCATCCCGAACCCGGAAGTTAAGCACCGAAGCGCCAATGGTACTGCGACTTAAGTCGTGGGAGAGTAGGTCACCGCCAAACCTAATAAATACTCACAAAATCTCTCAATTCGATCCAAAACACACACCCTCCCAAAAAAACACCAGACAAACTAAAATAATCGCAAGTCGATATGTCATCGACAAAATTGACGTGTGGCCCTGAAACGCCTCCAGCTTTGTGTAACCTCCGCCCAACCACAGGACGGAGAAATGAAGGTGGGAGACATCGGCGAGCAGATCATTCAGAGGGTCAAGGAACAGGGCTGAAACCTTCGGGAAATTCGGTGGGCTCAGGATGCGGTGACAAAATCGTGGCCTCAAACCCATCGCACCGGACGAGCTTGGCTCATCCGGTGCGAAAACCGAGGATTGACTGTCTCTGAGGGCTTATCCCGCCTGGCGGGCGTCCTGCTTGCAGTCGCGTTTGTCGTGCCCGGCACCTTCGGATTGACGGCAATCCTGGCGATCGCCCCGGCGGTCCTGGCGGTTGTCCATGCCGCGTGTGTCGGCAACCTCATAGCTGGAGCTCGCGGGCATCATTCCCGTGTCCAGGACGGGCATCGGCGCGGTCGAAGCGGAAGCCAGAGAGGCGGTGAGCGCAACGGCGACGGCGGCGAAGGTGGCTTTGGTGAACATGATCTGGGTCCTTTCCCTGTGAGCGGTGTGACCGATCTGCGGCCCGCTCCGTGTCTGATGACACCAATATGCGCCCCCCATCGCCCCAATGCCGGTGAATTTGGGTCAAAAACTTGCGAATACGAGACGCAAAGCCACCCAAACATAACCCAAGACAGCAATAAAACCTCAGACCCCAACGTGCCCGAATGCGCCTCAAATAAAATCTCCAAACAACACAAAAAAATACAAACAAAAATCAATGACAGAATAAGAAAGGGTTTCGCCATTTGTCGACATGATCTGGCGAGGCAGTGATATGAGGACATTCAATTTAGAGGGCGACGGGTTGGCCTGTATTTGGTAAGATGGCGGTGATAAACCGCGAAATCTTTGAGTTACGGCAAGAGACGGTTGGTTTCCTGAGGCCGCATTATGGGCGGACACCCGAGTATTTGGTCCGGCTGAAAAGCCGGGAAAAACTTTGGGAGAGTATAATGTCTAAACTGAATTATATTATGGTCACCGTCGCCAGTTGCGCGCCGGCCTATTTGGATCAGGCTCTGGCGCATGTTGGAAATCTGGTGACTGAATTAAAGGGGCAGGCCGGGGCGGTCATGGCAAGATATGGCGTTGTCAGCACAGGTGAACACGCTGGCAGTCTGATCTTGTTCCAGGGTTATGATGAATTGAATGGCATTGATCGGGCCTTTGGCGTTTACGGCACGTCGGACGCCTACAAGGATCTGATTGGAAGCGGCCAAATCGCTGTCACCCTGCGCAACATCATCAAGATGGAAGACATCGGGCTCGACAATTCATCTACGGAGCTTCCGGCATATGGGGTTCTGACCCGGTTTGGATCTGCTGATTTGATGTTGGAAAAGATGAAGCCGGTTATTCCGTGTTTCGAAGACAATGGTGCGATGTTCCTTCGGTACGGAACGATCATGACAGGAAACGCGGCTGGACGGAGATTGTTGGGCGTGGGCTACCCCTCCATGGATGCAATTGAAAAAACCTACAATGCCTTGCGGGAAAGCAAAGAGTACAACGACGTGGTGCAGGATATCGATTTGGATTTTCGCAACATATTCCGCTATGCGGGTTGATCACCGGCCAAGCAGGAAACTGGCACATGCGATTCCAGGGCGATTGGGCTCAAAATAGTGTAGGCCATCCGGCCAACTCAGTGCAGCGACCGCATCTGCCGGGCCTGTAACGGTTGGTCAACATCTGCGCCTACACGCTTGCCATCGCCACGCACGTGAGGGTGGCAAGAGGCCCAAATCCAAACTTTGGAACGGTATATCCCGCCCAAAAGCAGCAAGAGTTCTTCGGGGAAAATCCGGAACAAATCCGGGTTGATCGGTGTGATTGTCGATGATTTTGGCCTGACGGGTCCTGTCTACAGCTTGTCAGGCCCTAAAGGGTTGCCTTGAGCACTCAGTTGTCTGACTCTCTTGGAACTGGAGTGTGTTGATGACCCGACCGAATTTTGCCCGTGTGAACGAGATCAGAGAGCCCAGAACGGGTGCCTGGACAGGGCCCCTGCGTATCATTGCGTGCTGTCTGTTGTTGTATCTCATCGCGGCGGCCCAGGTTGAGGCCGAGCAAAAAGCGCAATGGCCCAGAGTGGTTCAGTCAGGTCACAGTCTGACCGACAGCATCATTGATCCCTTGCGGAGTTTCGTCAGGTTCTCTGGGCGGCGCGCGGCGAAGATGGATGCATCTACCATTCCCGGAAGCCCGATGGACTGGCGCTGGTCACATCCGGCCAATCCAGACATTCGCCAACCCGAGGTGATCGGGGATTATGACGTTCTGGTGATCACGGAACGTGCGCCTTTGTCCGGGACCGTCGAATGGCATAATTCATCGGACTGGGGGCTTCGATGGTTCGAGCACGCCTGGCAACACGGTGGAAATGGTCGCGGAGCCCGCACAATCCTGTATGCCACCTGGATTGATGTCATCAGCGGCCCTGACTTTGACAATCCCTATAACGACATCGAAGGTCATCTGACCTTCAGGGAACGGTTGCCGCTGGAACAGCGCCGCTGGCAAAAGATCCTTGATCACGTCAACACCAACAAACCTGATGCTGCTGTCGACATGGTGATGATCCCCGGACCTTTGATCATGGCGGCTGCATATGATGACATCACAGCCGGGATTGCTCCGGGAATTACCCATATCTCACAACTGTTCGAAGATAGTATTCACCTCAATGAAATGGGCAGCTATCTCATTGCCTTAGCTCATTTTTCGGTGATTTACAAACAGGATCCGCGTGGTCTCCCGCAGGGGGTGCCAGCCAGAGGTGGCCCGGACAAGGCCCAAGCCAAATGGATGCAGGATCTGGTTTTGGACGTGTTGATGCGTTTCCCGAGCGATGGGTTTCCCGGTTAATCTTGCATTGAAAGCGAAAATCCAGATTATGAAAGCGATTTCAACCGGGTGGGCAAATTGAAAAATCTGGATACTCCCGATCGCAACATTCCGTTGATCGTTGATCTTGACGGCACACTCTGCCGCAGCGATACGCTCCATGAAACGATTGTTGGAATGCTGGGACATGGCCAGCAGACGTTGTTTCAGCTGCCAGGTTGGCTCCTCCAGGGCAAGGCGGCCTTTAAGGAACATCTTGCTTTTCATCGGATTTCAGACGCGGCAAGCCTGCCGTATAATGCTGATGTCATTGAGCAGATCCAGACGGCCAAAGCGCAAGGACGAACGATCTTGTTGGTCTCGGCCTCCCATCAACGTCAGGTTGACGCTGTCGCCAATCATTTGGATTGTTTCGATGACGCTATTGGAACTGGGGGGACGCTTCCTTTGCAGGTCGCCGGTGAAGGTGCGACCAACTTGGGCGGTGGAAACAAAGCACGCTTTCTGATCGATCGCTTTGGCCAGGGTGGGTATGATTATATCGGAGACCACAAGACCGATTTGCCGGTCTGGAAAGGTGCGCGCCGGGCCTTGGCCGTCAGCCCGAACGGCGGGCTCGAGCGGGCGGCTGCAGCACAGGGCATCGACCTGGAACCTGTTGGCGCTGCATCGACATCCAAATTATCGGCTTTGTTCAGGGCGATGCGGCCCCATCAATGGGCCAAGAACGCCTTGATCCTGTTGCCAGTTCTGACAGCACAAGACGCGGCATTGGTGTTGCCTGCGATTGTCGCAATGATTTGCTTTTGTATGGCGGCGTCTGCGGCCTATTTGATCAATGACCTGATTGATCTGGCGGCCGACCGCGCCCATCCGCGAAAACGGATGCGACCGCTGGCGGCTGGAACACTGCCTGTGTCGTATGGGTTGGCGGCGGCGGCCGTGTTGCTGCCGAGTGCCTTTGGGATTGCTGCGGCCATTCTTCCGGGGTGGTTTGCTTTGGTGCTGGTTCTCTACATGGCTCTGACGTTTGCCTATTCATTCTGGTTGAAGCGCAAATTGATGATTGATGTCATCGTTCTCGCTGCACTGTATACCCTGCGGATCGTTGCAGGTGCTGCGGCAACCGGAATCGTATTGTCGCCCTGGTTGCTGACTTTTTCGATGTTTCTTTTCTTCTCGCTTGCGACAATCAAACGTCAGGCTGAACTCGAGGATCTGGCGCAGAGCGGTGGCGAGAAAACCAAAGGGCGCAACCTGTTGGTGGTCGATTTGCCAATTCTGCGGGCGATGTCGATATCGGCGGCCCAGGCTGCGGTTCTGGTGTTCGCGTTATATGCCGAAGATGACGCCGTGCGGCAGCAATACGCGCAACCGGATCTGCTTTGGGGTGTCTGCCCAATTCTGTTCTTCTGGCTAGGGAGAATGCAGTTTTTGACCGCGCGTGGTTTCATGCATGATGACCCTGTGGTGTTTTCGATGCGGGACCGTATCAGTTTGATCAGTGGCTTGTTGACTGTGGTTCTGATTGTTTTGGCCGCCGCGGGTGTGAGCTCATGAAGCCTGCGCAAACTCGCATTTTCTGGATATTGTTGATTTTCGGAATGGGGCTGAGGCTGATCTGGGCATTGATGGTGCCAGTCGAACCGATTTCGGACGCCCATGCCTATGATGTTTTTGCCCGCAATATCGTTGCCTATGGCGTCTATGGCTGGACCCCTGATGAGCCAAGTGCGTATTGGCCGGTTGGGACGTCTGCCATTGTCGCTGCTGGTTATGCCCTGACCGGGGGCAGCTATTGGAGCGTCGTGTTCTTTAACCTGATTGCCGGAGGCGCAATCATCGTCTTGACACAAAGGCTCGCGATGCGTTGGTTTGGCGGCGTTGCCGGGCTGGCTGCGATGGCGATCGTGGCGTTTTGGCCAAACCTGATCATGTTTACCACGACGATAGCCAGCGAACTGTTCTTCCTCGCATTTTGCCTTGGGGGGTTGTTCTTTTGGAAGCGCCCTGACGGGGATCGGCCATTTGTGGATCTTGTCTTGTGCGGACTTCTGTGGGGAGCGGCCTGTTATGTTCGCCCGGTTATTCTTTTGGCTCCGGTTGCGCTGGCGCTGGTCGATGTCCCGCGCGGGGTTTTACCCTTTGCACGCAGCATGGTTCGCGCTGGTTCTGTTATCGTCCTGATCGTTGCAACTGTCGCACCATGGAGCGAACGCAACCGCCAAGTTCTGGGTGAGAGAGAGCTGGTTTCGACGAACTTCGGTGCCAATCTGTGGATGGGCAATAATCCAGACAGTGATGGTGGATACAAACCCTTGCCACCCGAAGTCCGAGAGATGAGCGAGATCGAACGCGGTGAGTATCTAAAGGAAAAGGCTGTGACCTACATGGCCAGCGATCCTTGGGGTACGGCAAAGCGTAGTCTGAAAAAAGCAGTCCTGCTGCACAAGAATGAAACCATTGGTGTTGTTTGGAACCAACAGGCGATCGAACGTCTGTATGGGGCCAAAACTGTGTACCTGTTGAAGTTGATCGCGAGCGGATATTGGTACCTGGTGTTGACTGGTGCACTCTGCGGTCTGTTTATCGTTGGAAGGCGCGAGGGGTATGTGTCTGCGATATTTCATCCGGCAACTGCCCTGTTGGGCTATTTCACTGCCGTTCACGCAATGATCGTTGTGTCGGATCGCTATCACATGCCCAGTGTGCCTTTTCTGGCGGTCTTCGCTGCTGTAACGGTTGGCAGTATCGTCGTGCAGTTGGGGTCCACTGCGAACAGGAAGTGAAACTATGATGCTTGGTCACTGGGCTCTTATCGCGCTTGCCGCCACGTCGAATGTGGTCTTGAATTTATGCCTCAGAAAAGCCAGCCGCATGTTGGACCTTTCGGGGGCGTGGCCATTGGTGTTGAGCCTGCTGCAATCGGTCTGGATGTGGTTGGCTGTGGTCAGCGCGGTCACGCTGATCGGGGCCTTCATGGCGGCGATACGGGTGTATTCGCTGAGCATGACATATACTGCAATCACTGCGCTTGCGATGGTTGCGTTGACCGTAATCGGCGCGCTGGCCCATAGCGAACAGATATCGTCGCTGCGTATCGCAGGCCTGACATTGATCATCCTCGGGTTATGTGTGTCTGCGTTTGCGGAAACCGGAAGCTGAAATGCGGCCCAACGGTTCGGCACCGCTGTTCGCGATTGCATGAGCGGCGCGGAGGTCGAACACGGTTATGTTGACAATACTGTCATGGGTTTAACTTGATCGGAATTATCGGTCTCGTTAGACACACACCATGGAGTTGTTGGACTATTCCCATAACAACGGGCTGGTATTGGCGTCGCTATTTGTTGCGCTGATTGCCGGCTTTACCGGATTGTCCCTGACCAAGGGCCTGTCCGAACGTAGCGTGCCGCACAGGAAGATCCTGGTCGCGCTCGCCTCTGTGGCATTGGGAGGCGGCATCTGGTCGATGCATTTTGTTGCCATGTTGGGTCTGCAGATGCCAATTCTCTTCTATTACGATGCCGCGATCACATTGGCCTCGGCTTTGGTGGCCATTCTGGTTGTCGGCATCGCCCTGCTGATCCTGCATTTCTGGAAACGGACCCGGACCACTTTGGCGTTGTCAGGGGTCATTGTTGGGCTTGGGGTGCTCGCGATGCATTATATCGGCATGGCGGGGCTGGAGCTGTGCAGAGCGCTCTATACACCGACCGGAGTCACGTTGGCGATCTTGTCGTCCTGTGCGCTGAATATTGCGGCCTTTTCGATTGCCTATGGGCAGCGTACTGACCGGAACATCATTTTGGGAACCGTGGTTTTTGGGGTTGCCGTGTTCACGGTGCATTTCATTGCGCTTTGGGGAACCAATTTCATCCCGGTCGAGACCGCGACCGAAGTCGGCCCGTTGATCGGCAATGATGTCATGGCCATCGGTGTTGTTCTCAGCAGCTTTGTCTTGTGTGGGGCGTTCCTGTTGACGGGGATTACGTTTCTGACGCCGCAAACCACGGCTCCCGCGCCCACGGCTGATCCCGAACCAATTGTGCCGGAACAGCCGGCTCTGACGCCACGCGCGACACAGATACCATACGAACAGGACGGCCAGACCCGGTTTGTGGACACGGCCGATGTCGCGCTGATCCGTGCTGAAGGGCACTATACCCATTTGTACACGGCGGGTGAAAAACTGTTCTGTGTATGGTCGATCACCGAAGCGGAAAAACGGTTGATCCCCGGCGCGTTCATCAAGACCCACCGCAGCTATTTGGTTAATCCTACCTTTGTGTCCAGCTTTGAACGTCTAAAGGACAACGGGATCTGTTACTTCAGGATCGCCAGTGTCGAAAAAGCTCCGGTCAGCAGATCACGCCTGCCGATTGTGCGCGAGGCGTTGGGAATATAACAAAGCGCAGTTCGTGCACCGTTATTCGCATTTCGTGCAGAAAACCGCTCTTTTCACTGAAATCCGGTAGCCGCGGCTGCCTGTTGCATTCCTTCCTGTGACCCAAGCCAGACCAAGCATGGCAGGGAGGACCAGCAATGATACCAGCGGCGTTCGATTATCATCGACCCACGAATATGGGCGACGTGATCGCTCTTTTGGAGCAGCACGGTGATGATGCCCGTGTGATGGCAGGAGGGCACAGCCTGATCCCCATGATGAAGTTGAGGATGGCCGAGATACCGCATCTGATCGACCTTCAGGATGTCCAGGGTCTGGACGGGATCACCATTCAGAACGGGCGCATCACACTGGGTGCTTTGGTGACGCAACATGACCTGATCAACCATCAGGAGCTGACAGAAAGCGCCCCAATTCTGCGCGAAGCGGCGCTTCAGATTGCAGATCCCCAGGTCCGCTACATGGGGACCGTTGGCGGCAATGTCGCAAATGGGGACCCGGGCAATGATATGCCCGGACTGATGCAGTGTCTGGATGCCCAGATCGCGCTGATCGGTCCCGGGGGTCCCCGTAGCGTTGCGGCACGTGAGTATTACCAAGCCGCCTATATGACGGAACGAGAGGACGACGAAGTTCTGACCGCGATCAGCTTTGACATCCCACAAGGCGGGTACGCCTACGAGAAACAAAAGCGCAAAATCGGTGATTACGCGACCGCAGCCGCCGCCGTTCAGATCCAGAAGAGCGCCGGTCAGATTACGTCGGCCTCGATCGCGATGACCAATCTCAGCGACGTTCCGATCTGGTCTGCGGATGCCGCCGCTGCGTTGGTTGGGACACCCTGTGATGAGCTGGCCGTAAAGGCCGCCGTTGCAGCAATGCTGGGAGATATCGACCCGGTCGAAGACAACCGTGGCCCCGTTGCGTTCAAGCGCCACGTGGCCGGGATCATTCTGGCGCGTGCGATCCAGCGCGCCTGGGATCGGGCATAAGGGACCAACACAATGTCAGACAAAATGCACGTCAAACTGAACGTAAATGGCGAGGACCACGAATTCCTGGCCGAGCCGCGCGAACTGTTGATTTATGCGCTACGCGAGAAACTGAACCTGACCGGTCCGCATGTGGGTTGCGACACGTCGCACTGCGGGGCCTGTACGGTAACTGTTGATGGAAAATCGGTGAAATCCTGCACCATGTTTGTGGCCCAGGCCAATGGTGCGGAAATTACCACCATCGAAGGTATCGGCAACCCCGGTGCGCTGCATGTGCTTCAGGAAAGTTTTCGGGAACACCACGGATTGCAATGTGGGTTCTGCACGCCGGGCATGATCATCCGGGCAACAAAATTGCTCGAAGAAAACCCGACTCCCACCGAAGAAGAGGTTCGCTTTGGCATGGCCGGGAATATTTGCCGCTGCACAGGCTATCAGAACATCGTCAAATCCATTCTCGCGGCCGCGAGCGAATTGAACGCCAGCAAGGAGGCTGCAGAATGAATGATATGACGCCTGACCAAAAAGAACGCTCTGCCAATCTCAAGGGGTTGGGCTGTTCGCGAAAACGCGTTGAAGATGCCCGATTTACCCAAGGCAAAGGCAATTATGTCGATGACATCAAACTGCCCAACATGCTGCACGGAGATTTCGTGCGCTCCCCCTATGCCCATGCGCGTGTTGTTTCGGTCAACAAAGAAGCCGCTTTGGCGCTGCCTGGTGTTGTTGCCGTTCTGACCGCAGAGGACCTGGCCCCATTGGGGTTGCATTGGATGCCCACACTGGCGGGTGACAAACAGATGGTATTGGCGGATGGCAAGGTGCTGTTTCAAGGACAGGAAGTGGCCTTTGTCGTGGCCAATGACCGCTATATCGCAGCGGATGCCGTGGAACTGATCGAGGTCGAATACGAAGAACTACCGGTTCTGACCAACCCGTTCGAAGCGATGAAATCAGATGTGGTCCTGCGCGAAGACCTGGCCGGTCAGACAGAGGGTGCGCATGGGCCGCGCAGGCATCATAACCATATCTTTACCTGGGAAGCAGGTGACGAGGCGGCCACCAACCAAGTGTTGGACAATGCCGAGGTGGTTGCAAGTGAAAGCATGTATTATCACCGGACGCATCCCTGTCCGCTGGAGACATGCGGGGCCGTGGCGTCGATGGATGCGGTGAACGGCAAGCTGACCCTGTACGGAACCTTTCAGGCTCCGCATGCGATCCGCACGGTGGTGTCGCTGATCTCGGGCATCGAGGAGCACAATATTCGTGTTGTGTCTCCGGACATTGGCGGTGGCTTTGGCAACAAGGTGGGGGCCTATTCCGGGTACGTCTGTTCTGTCGTGGCTTCGATCGTCACCGGAAAGCCGGTGAAATGGGTCGAAGACCGCATGGAAAATCTGATGACCACGGCTTTCGCGCGCGATTATCACATGACGGGCAAGATCAGCGCCACCAGGGACGGTAAGATCACCGGGCTGCATTGTCATGTGACGGCGGATCACGGTGGTTTCGATGCCTGTGCGGACCCAACCAAATTCCCGGCCGGGTTCATGAATATCTGCACAGGGTCTTATGACATTCCAGTCGCCTATCTGGCCGTAGATGGGGTTTACACCAACAAGGCTCCTGGGGGGGTTAGCTATCGATGTTCTTTCCGCGTGACCGAAGCGGTGTATTTCATAGAACGCATGATCGAAGTTCTGGCGATCAAGTTGAACATGGATGCGGCCGAGCTGCGCCGGATCAACTTTATCCGAAAGGATCAATTCCCCTACAAGGCTGCGCTGGGTTGGGAATATGACAGTGGAGATTACCACACCGCCTGGGACAAAGCGATGAAAGCGGTGGACTATGACGGGTTGCGCGCGGAACAGGCGCAACGGGTCGAGGACTTTAAGGCCGGGAAAACCCGCACGCTGATGGGCATCGGTCTGACGCATTTCACTGAAATCGTCGGCGCAGGTCCGGTTAAAAACTGTGATATTCTGGGTATGGGGATGTTTGACAGTTGTGAAATCCGCATCCACCCGACCGGATCGGCGATTGCGCGTCTTGGCACGATTTCCCAAGGTCAGGGGCACGCAACGACATTCGCACAGATTCTGGCCAGCGAAATCGGGTTGTCGGCAGACAGTATCACCATCGAAGAAGGTGACACCGACACCGCGCCATATGGGTTGGGAACCTACGGGTCACGGTCAACCCCGGTCGCGGGCGCGGCGGCGGCCATGGTCGGGCGCAAGATCCGGGCCAAGGCGCAAATGATCGCAGCCTATCTGCTCGAAGTTCACGACGACGATGTGGAATTCGACGTTGATCGGTTTGTCGTCAAAGGAGCTCCGGAACGCTTTAAGACCATGAAGGACATTGCCTTTGCGTCCTACAATCAGGCGATCCCGGGGTTGGAGCCGGGATTGGAGGCTGTCAGCTATTATGACCCACCCAATATGACCTATCCGTTTGGGGCCTACGTCTGTGTGATGGACATTGACGTTGACACCGGTGTGCCGGAAATCCGCAGATTCTATGCGCTGGACGACTGCGGCACACGCATCAACCCGATGATCATCGAAGGGCAGATCCACGGTGGGTTGACCGAAGCGCTGGCTGTCGCTCTGGGGCAGGAGATCGCCTATGACGATCTGGGAAATTGCAAGACCGGGTCTTTGATGGATTTCTTTCTGCCGACAGCGTGGGAAGTGCCCAATTATGAAACCGACCACACGGTCACACCCAGCCCACACCACCCGATCGGGGCCAAAGGCGTTGGCGAGAGCCCTCATGTGGGTGGTGTTCCGTGTTTCTCCAATGCGGTTCAGGATGCGTTCCGTGCTTTTGGACTGACGCATACCAATATGCCGCACGATCATTGGCGGATCTGGCAGACTGCCAATGATCTAGGTTTGCACGACTAACGCATTTGGTGCCGGTGTTGCCGGCCAAACCGTCCGGAGGGGAGTATCCCTCTCCGGGCTCCCGCCCAATTGCATCTTCGATCTGAAAGAAACGGGATCATCGCATTGACTTACATGGACCTGCAAAAGCAGCTGGCCAAGGTCGGCTATGTAACATCGGATGATTTGGCGATGGCTGTGCATCTGGCCCTGTCCTTGGGGCGGCCCTTGTTGCTCGAAGGGGCTGCCGGTGTCGGCAAGACCGAAATCGCGTTGGCTTTGGCTGCGGTTCGCGACACGCAATTGATCCGCTTGCAATGCTACGAAGGGCTGGACGCAGCGCAGGCGATTTATGAATGGAATTATCAGCGTCAGCTTTTGACGATCCGGGCGGCTGCCGAGGCCGGTGAGACTGGCAAAGCGGTTGAAGACCGGATTTTTTCTGAAGACTTCCTGTTGCAGCGCCCCTTGCTCAAGGCAATCCGCCAGGATCAGCCGCCAGTGTTGTTGATTGACGAGATAGATCGCGCCGATGAGGAGTTCGAGGCCTATCTGCTAGAAATCCTGTCGGATTTCCAAATCACTATTCCAGAGCTGGGTACGCTAACGGCGGTCTCGCGCCCGATTGTCGTTCTGACGTCGAACGGTACCCGCGACTTGAGCGATGCGTTGCGCCGACGTTGCCTGTATGCGCATGTCGCCTACCCGGATCGCGAGACCGAGCTGGCCATTCTCAAGACACGTTGCCCCGAAATTGAAGTCCGGTTGGCCCGACAAATCATCGGGTTTGTGCAATCCCTGCGCCAGGAGGATCTGGAAAAGAACCCGGGCGTCGCCGAAATGCTGGATTTTGCTGCGGCGCTCATGGGGCTGGGGATCGCGGACCTCAGCCATGATCCCATAGTCTTGCAAGCGACACTCGCCACGCTTTTGAAAACCGAATCCGATCGCTACAATATCACACCGGAAATTGCCCAGCGGCTGGCGGGAAAAGCAGCATGAGCAGGGTGACAAAATTTGCTGCCCGAGATCCGGGGCCAGCGGCACGGGTGATTGGGTTCATGGCCCATTTGCGTGCCAACGGCCTGAGAGTCGGTGTGAGCGATGGGGCTCTTGCGCTCAGGGCTTTGGCCTGTGTGCAGGCCGCCAATCCGCGTCAGGTTCGTCGCGTGCTGCGTGCAGTTTGTACCGGCACGGCAGACGACTATACCCGGTTTGATGACCTCTTTGATGCCTATTGGTTAAACGGGGGGCGCGTCGCGGAAAAAACGGTTCCGGTACAATCTGCGTCCGCAGGGGCACAAGGCGTGACCTCCTCGCGCAAGAGCGGTGACTTGGCTCGCAGTGAGAGGAAGGGCAGGGCGACCTCGCCAGAGACCGGAGATGCGGATAGCGACGCAGACGGCGTGGGGACGCTAGTGGCGAGCACCGGTCATTCGGTGTTCAAGAGAGATTTGCGTGATCTGGTCGAGCCGAGCGACATTGCCGAGGCCGAAGTGCTGGCCCAAAGCTGGGGAGCGGCGCTGCGACACAAACGGTCGCGTCGTCGCAAACAGGCGCAAAAGGGCGATCAGATTCATTTTCGCAAGCTGATCCGCCATAGTCTGTCGACCGGGGGAGAACCTGTGGTTCTGCCTAAGAAACGTCGCCCGGACAGGCCTTTGAAAATCACGGCCATTTGCGATGTTTCTGGGTCGATGACTGTGTATTCGCGGATTTTTCTGGCCTTTATCATGGGGCTTATGCGGGCGGATGATGCATGTGATGCCTATCTGTTCCACACCCGTCTCGTCCGCATAACCGATGCTTTGCGGGACAAGGATACCCTGCGTGCGTTGGGGCGATTGTCACTGCTGGCAGAAGGGTTTGGCGGCGGATCACAGATTGGCGCATCGCTGTCGTTGTTCTCGCGCAGCTATGCGCGCCGGTTTGTGGATGGACGAACCGTGGTTCTGATCCTGTCGGACGGCTACGACTCGGCGGGATCTGATCAGATTGGCACGGCTCTGGCGGCGCTGAAGAAACGCGGATGCAAGATCATCTGGCTGAACCCCCTCAAAGGGTGGGAGGGGTATGAGCCAGTGGCGCGCGGGATGGCGGCGGCGCTGCCGCATCTCGACCTGTTTCAAGCGGCGAATACTTTGGCCGACTTGGCCGCATTGGAACCGGAGCTGGTAAAGATATGACCCCGGCAGAGATGACAGATACCGATATTGGCACCTTGGCGCGCAAGATGCGGGCCGAACGGAAACCATTTGCCATTGCCACAGTCATTCGCACCGTCGGAGCAACCGCTGCGAAACCCGGTGCCAAGGCGATTTTGGATGCAGACGGAACGATCCTGCAAGGCTGGATTGGCGGTGGGTGTGTCAAAGGGGCTCTGGCCAAGGCCGCCGCGCGGGCCGTGGCCGAGGGCAAGCCACAGTTGATTTCGCTGCATCCGCAGGATGTGCTGGAAGAAAAGGGAATTGTCGCTGGCGAAGATGTAGATGGGGTACGGTTCGCCCGCAATGGTTGCCCGTCCAAAGGGTCAATTGATATCTTTGTAGAAACGGTTCTGCCACAGCCTGAGTTGGTGATTTTTGGCCAATCTCCGGTCGCGCGCGCGCTGGGCAATTTGGCCGAGCAGTTCCAGTGGACTGTTGCGGTCTCGCCAACCACACCTGCCGCGCTGGAACACCCCGGATTCCAAAATCGAATGGTCGTTGTGGCGACACAGGGACAGGCTGATCTTGACAGTCTGCGCAGCGCGCTTGCAGCGTCAGCCCAATTTATTGCGTTTGTCGGGAGCCGACGCAAGTTTGCGGCCCTGGCAGACCAGTTGATCGCAGAAGGAATTCCACAGAAGGCGCTCGCAAAGGTCCAGGCCCCCGCAGGGTTGCACATCGGTGCTGTGACACCGGATGAAATTGCGCTGTCGATCCTGGCACAGCTGACACAGGTGCGGCGTGGCCACCTGCGTGGTGCTGGGGGGGGCGATGCATAGGGTGTTGGCATTCTTCGTTTTGGCTCCACCGCAGGGTGATACAGTGCCGATCGCTCCCATCAACCGGTACCACGAAACCGAAATTATCGCAGGACGTCCACCATGTCCTGTCATTCAGGAGGGCTATTCACTCATGCGAAAAATCCTGTTGAGCGTGTTCAAAAAACTCAAATCAAAACCTCTGACAGCCGAACAGGCAGAGGTTTTGGCGAACGTAAAATTCCCCTGTTGCTAAGAAGGACACCCAGATGGAATTGACAGACGAAATCACAATCAATGCCCCGATTTCAGTTGTTTATGAGGCTTTGAATAACCCGGAGGTGTTGCAGCAGTGTATCCCGGGATGCGAAGAGTTGATCAAACACTCAGATACAGAGCTGGAAGCCAAGGTCGTGCTGAAAGTCGGACCCGTCAAGGCGCGGTTCAGTGGGAATGTTGAGCTTGACACCTCGGGAGCGCCCAATGCGTTTTCCCTGACCGGGCAGGGCAATGGTGGAACCGCCGGACATGCCAAGGGCGGTGCTGATGTCACGCTCCAAGAGGTCGGTGGCGCGACCATTCTGAAATATGAAGCCAAGGCGGAGATCGGTGGCAAGCTTGCCCAGCTTGGCGGGCGTTTGATCCAAAGCACAGCCAAGAAACTGGCCGCAAAATTCTTTAAGACGTTTGCAGAAGTGGTCGAGACGGTTGATGCCTGACCGCCGGAAGTAGGCGCGTGTACTTATCCCTGCGTTTGTTTTCCGTGTTGTATATCTGGTTGGAAGACAGCCGATCCCCAGCGTGTAGGGCGCAAGGAATGGGAAGCGGCCGGTCATGTTGTTCAGGGTGCCTCTGAAATAGCGCGATCATGTGCTTGGGCATGGCTGCCCCGGTCACCACAGACTACGTTGGCCCACCAAAGGGCGGGCCAGCGTATGGGTCATGTTGTTGGCAGGACATCGTTCAGGGCGTCGGCTGTTGCGCTGACAATCACATCTGCTTCCGCCCGTGTCAGGCACATCGGCGGGGCCAGACCTATGATATCCCCCTGTGGCATGGCCCGTGCGATCACGCCGCGTTTCAGCATTCCACCCACAACCGATGGGCCCGCTTTGAGCCCTGCATCCAAAGGTGCGCGGCTTCTGCGATCAGCTGTGAGTTCAACAGCGCACAGCATACCTTCGCCGCGGATTTCACCGACATTCGGATGTTCGGCCAGTGCCTTTTTCATCTGGGCATTCAAATAGGCACCCACCGTAGCGGCGTTTTTAACCAATCCCAGATCGTCGATCAATTTCAGATTGGCTACGCCGGCTGCGGCGCAGATCGGGTGGGCGGAATAGGTCCAGCCATGGCCAATGGGACCAAAGGCATCGGTCCCATCTTCGAGTACCTTCCAGACCCTGTCGGAGACGATGGAGCCGGACAAAGGCGCATAGGCAGATGTCAGCCCCTTGGCGATGGTGATGATGTCCGGTTCGATCCCATAGTGTTGCGACCCGAACATGCTGCCCAATCGACCAAATCCGGTGACCACTTCATCTGCGATCAGAAGGATGTCATATTTTTTCAGCACGTCCTGAATCGCCGCCCAATATCCGGCAGGCGGCGGGACAATGCCGCCGGTGCCCAAAACCGGCTCGCCTATAAAGGCGGCAATTGTGTCGGGGCCTTCGGCCTGGATCATCTTGTCCAACTCGGTGGCGCAATGGGCGCTGAACTCCTCTTCGCTCATTGTGGCGTCCGGGCGGCGATAGTAATAGGGCGCTTCGGTGTGGATCACCTGCGCCAGCGGCAGGTCGAACTTCTTGTGAAACAGTTCAAGCCCGGTCAGCGATCCGGTCATCAACCCCGACCCGTGATAACCACGCCAGCGCGAGATGATCTTCTTCTTTTCCGGGCGGCCCAGGATATTGTTGTAATACCAGATCAGTTTGATGTTGGTTTCATTGGCGTCCGAGCCGGACAATCCAAAATAGACCTTGGACATATTGGACGGAGCCCGGTCCAGGATCATTTTGGCCAGGGTGATTGACGCCTCGGTGCCATGACCGACGTAGGAATGATAATAGGCCAGTTCCTGTGCCTGGGCGGCGATGGCGTCTGAAATCTCGGTTCGGCCATAGCCGACGTTCACGCAATACAGCCCGGCAAACCCATCCAACAGGCGGGTGCCGTCGCGGTCTTCGATGTAGACACCGCTGCCGCCCGTGACAATCCGGTTGGGCAGATCCCCGCGGGCAAAATCCGCAAGATGGGTCGATGGGTGAAAGAAATTCTCGCGATCCCATTGATCCAGTTGATCGTTCTTCAACATCTATCTCTCCTCAGGTCCGGGGTGTTGGGGTATTTGGCAATCAGTTGGCTACTGCGATCAAAAGACACGGTCATCGCGCATTCAAAACAGTTGGGTAACGAACAGGTTTGCGGCGACATCGCCTTGGATCGCGCCAGGTGCGAATTACCATTCTTGCGCTGGGCCTTGTAACGTACGGGCAGGGAAAAATGCGGTTGCATGGATGGCCCGGTTTTCACTGTGACAGTCGGTCAGACAGGCGCTTCAGAAATTCGAGCCCTTCGGTCAGTTCTTCCACGGTGATGAATTCATCCGGCTTGTGCGCGCGATTGATGTCGCCGGGACCAAAAACAACAGTCGAATAGGCGTCGTCGCTGAAATATCCTGCGTCGGTGCCAAAGGACACGACGCGGGTGTCATTGATGCCGGTAAGAGCGCTGACAAATTCGGCGGCTTTGGCTGCGTTGCGATCGTCCAGCGGCGGAACGGCAGTTTCGGTGATGATACGAATGTCGGTGTCGGGTGCGATGGCGCGCAGGGCAGGCAGGATTTCGGTCTCGGCGAATTCCGCGATTTCTGTAATCACTGCTGCGCCGTCTTCGCCGGGCATCGGGCGGTATTCCCATTTGAAATTGCACCAACCGGCGGTGGCGTTGCGCGCGGCTCCGCCTTCGATTGTACCGATGTTGAATGTCGGGTAGGCCGGGTCAAAGGCCGAGTTGGCAATCGGATGGGCCGCGCGGTTTGCCCCCATTTCTTCAATCTTGGCGATCAACTTCGTCGCGGCATTGATCGCATTTGCGCCTTTGGTCGGGTCACAGGAATGCACCGCATGACCGATGATTTCGGTGCGCATTTCATACCCGCCCTTGTGGCCGGTCACGATGGTCATATTTGTTGGCTCTCCAACGATAACGACCTCGGGACGATAGGTTTCGCCCGCCATCGCATCCAAGAGAACCGGCATACCCAATCCACCGATTTCTTCGTCATAGGAAAAAGCGATGTGGATGGGGTGTTTCAATTCGGCGGCCTGAAAGACCGGAACCGAGGCCAGAACACAGGCCAAAAATCCCTTCATATCGACCGACCCACGGCCAAACAACTGGTTGCCCATGCGAGTCAGGACAAAGGGATCAGTGGCCCAGGCCTGGCCATCGACGGGAACGACGTCTGTGTGGCCATTCAGAACAACACCGCCGTCAATTTGCGGACCGATTGTCGCAAAAAGATTGGCCCGCTCGCCTGTATCGTCATAGCTCAGCGTGGTTTTGACCCCATGGGCTGCCAAATAGTCCCGGACATAGCCGAGGATCGGGTGGGTCGATCTGCCCGAGATGCTGTCAAAACCAACGAGGTTTCGCAGAATTTCGATGGTTTCTTCCAGCAGATCTGGTGACGGCCCGGTCAACGTATGGGTCATGATTCCACCATGGAGCGGCCCAGCAAAGTCATCATGCGTTGCAGATCTTTGCTGCGGTATTCCCCGACGCCGCGAATGTCGTTTAGCGCCATCGCGGCGCGAATTTCCAACAGCTCGTTGAGCTGTCCTGCAAACACGTCGTCCCAGCCGAACTGGGGCAAAAACGTGTACCAGATCCGGGCCACGCGGTAATACAGCAATTCGATCACTTCGCGCAGCGGCGTATTACCGGTCAGATCTGACAACAGGTGTTGCAGGTCGTTTGCGACCAACGCCAATGCGCCGAAATTGCCCCTGTCGGATTCCAGATCTTTGGTATCCGCAATGATCTGATCAATCCTGGCCAAATGCGCAGATGTGATTTCGACCGGCGACAGTTCACCCATCATCGCGGCCAGCCGTTTGCGCAGATCATAGGTTTCCTTGAAGGTGTACAGATCAATGTCAGTCACGATCGTGCCGACGCCGTTTTTAATCTGCACCAGCCCCATAAACTCGAGCTTGTTAAAGACCCGTTTGATCGGCGTTCGGCTGATCCCGAATTCCTTGGCCAGCGTCCCTTCGCTCAGAACTGTGCCGGGACGATAGCGCAACAGGCAAATGCGGTCGCGCAATGTGCAGAAAATACGTTCAAATCGCTCGTTTCCTGTTTCATCTTCGACAGCGGGCAATTGCATTTGGCGCAGTTCTTGCACGTCAGGCTCCTTGGCAAAACGGGTTGCACAGCTTTTGTGGTGCGCCGTTCAGGTTCGATTCTGCGGTGACATGCAAATCAATAGGGGTGAATTTTGCTAAGATCAACCTGTATACAGATTGTCTGGACCATAATTTTACCTTCGGCCAAGCTTGTTGCGCGTCGGTTTCTATGTGGTTCGATTGCGAGGTGAATGTGGAGAGCCAGCGAATGTTGAACGTGACACCGCCACATCGTGATTTCATCCCGTGACACCATGACGTCACCGTGTAGCGATATCTAGGTCATGCCCTTTGGTGACGATGGAGTGGATATCGCCAACCAAGCCACGTGGTCAAACTCTGTCAGATCAGGCTTTTTGTCGCGCATTGGTCGGATCCCAGACCGGCGCGCCATGTAAGGTGAACGCCCGGCGTTCTCCCAGTATCATCACCTCAAGGCCGTCGCTGCATTTGGGATCGATATAGGCAAAAGCCAGGCTTTTTCCTGTGGCATGACCGTAACCGCCAGACGTGCAGACACCGACTACAGTTTCTCCTTGCATGACCGCCTCGCCGCCATAGATGTCACAATCGGTGGCCGCGACTTCGCCGTAAACCAATTTGGTCGTGATGCCCTGTCGTCGCACCGCCTCTGTCGCCGCACGGCCTTTGAAGGCGCCTTTGGTCGGGGCGTAGAACCGGGTGCAATCGGCCTCGATCAGGGTGATTTCATTGGTCAGCTCAGATGCGTACCCGCGATACCCCTTTTCCATACGCAGCGAATTCACCGCCTGAATGCCGAAATCGGCAATGCCATGTGCGGCACCTTTGGTCCAGATTGCATCGTATAGCTGCGCCAACTCTGTCATCGGCACATGAAGCTCCCAGCCCAGTTCCCCCACATAATTGACCCGCAAGGCACGTACTGGAATCCCGGCGATTTCAATTTCTTGCCCGGTGAGCCAGCGGAATGAAGCATTGGTTAGATCCGCATCCGCCAGCGGAGCCAGGACATCACGTGCGCACGGGCCGGCCACAACCAACATGCCAAAATCATCGGTGACATTCCGGATGGTCACGTCATCACTTTTGGCCATGGTCAGTTGATCCAGAACCACCTGTTCGGCACCGGCCCCCGACAGGACATAGAACCGATCGTCACCAAGACGCGTGATGGTCCATTCACCTTCGATCCGACCGCCGTCGGACAGAACATGGCTCAGGGAGATGCCGCCCATGCGTTTGGGCAATGTGTTGGCCGTCAAATGGTCCAGCAGTGTCTCGGCCCCGATGCCAGTCACCTCGAATTTGGCAAAACTCGACAGATCCATGATGCCGACGCGATCCCGCACGGCCCGGCATTCTGCGGCGACCAGATCAAAGACAGAGTTGCGGCGGTATTGCAGTTTCTCTTCGAACCCGTCGGGTGCAAAATATTTTGGGCGTTCCCAGCCGTACACTTCTGTAAAGACGGCACCCTTGGCCCTGAGCCGATCGAACAGGGGCGTGATGCGGTTTGGTCGCCCGGCCTGGACTTCACGGCCGGGCAGGGGCGTTTCAAACATGTTTTCATAGTCGTCAAAGCTTTTGGCGCGGGTATATTCCGGATCGGCGTAGGTCCCAAAACGGCGCGGATCGACACAGTGCATGTTGATTTCGGCGTCACCATGCACCATCCATTGCGCTAGGTATTTCCCGGTGCCCGCCCCCTGCGCAATGCCAATTGCAGCTCCGCAGCATTGCCAGAAATTGCGCAACCCCGGCGTGGGGCCGACCAGTGGATTGCCATCTGGCGTGTGGGGGATCGCACCATTGATGATCCGTTTGATCCCGGCATTGGCAAAGATCGGCATCCGTTCCAGCGCTTTTTCCAGCCATGGCGCTATCCGGTCTATGTCTCCTTCGAACAGCTCATTTTCGCTATGCCATTCGGGAAACCCGCCACGTCCAGTCCAGGCTTCGCGGCTGCCATAGTGTTCATAGATGCCGACGAGGCCTGCATTCTGTTCCTGACGGTAATACCCCGCTGTGGCGGGATCTCGCATGACGGGCAGTTCACGGTCTGATCCTTTGAACTCTTCCAAAGGTTCGGTGACCAGGTATTGATGTTCCATGTTGGTGATCGGAGTTTCCACGCCAACCCATTTCCCCACCTCGCGCGCATAACACCCGGCGGCATTCACGACATGTTCGGCCCGAATGTTGCCGGTGTCCGTCACCACCTCGAATTCACCGGATGCCAGAACGTTGATGTCCGTGACCCGGGTACGGCGGATGATGGTGGCCCCCATCTGGCGGGCACCAGCGGCCATGGCGTTGCAGGCACTGGACGGGTCCACATGGCCGTCCATGTTGGTATAGGCCCCGGCCAGAATGCCATCGGTTTTGATCCAGGGATTCAATTCCTTGATCCGGTCAGGACCTATGACTTCCATGTGGAAACCGACATTGGCCGAGAACCCGGCCACATGGGCGAACCAATCCACCTCTTCCTGTGTGGTTGCCAGTCGGATACCGCCGCAGCCATGCCAACCGGCAGGCTGCCCGGTGATTTCCTCCAACCTGGGATAGAGCGTGTTCGAATAATGGTGGATCTTGGCCATATTGTAGTTGCTGATAAAGCTGGGGCACTGCCCTGCCGCGTGCCAGGTCGAGCCCGAAGTCAGTTCGCCCTTTTCGATCAGCACCACGTCTGACCAACCCTCTTCGGCCAGGTGATAGGCGAGACCTACCCCCATCATGCCGCCGCCAACGATCACTACTTTTGCCCGAGATTGCATGATGAATTCCTTTCTTTGACGGGTGTTACCAGACGCCGTTTCCGGGGCGCATGCGCGCCTTGGGCAGAATGATGTTGAAGGTGTCGCGCAGCTGTGTGTCGACAGCTTCGGGGATGTGGCTGGGATAATGTTCGCTGAGCACCCTGCGCACGGTATCGCGCGCGACGTCCCGAGCATCGCGTGCACCGGCCTCTTCCCATTCGCTGATGCTGCGGCGGTCGGCTATGTCGGGATAGAGATAGTCGGTTTTCATCCGCTCAAAGGTCTGCGGGTGGCCCAGATAGTGGCCTTCGCCCATCACGACATCACGGATCACGTCAAAGTTGAGTGTATCCTCGGTTACTTCTACCCCTTTGACCGTGCGCAGGATCGCCCCCAACAGGTCATTGTCGAGCACATAGCTTTCCAGGCTCGTGCCCATCAGCGATCCCTGCATTCCGGCGGATTCATGTATCATCGACGCCCCTGCATGGGCCGCGAGAGAGATGGTATATCCTTTTTCGCCGCCTGCCTGCATATCGGGGAGCTTGCTGTCGGTCATTCCCGCGGGCACAGAATTGGGCAGGTCGTAAAACCCAGCCATTTGCGCGCAGGCTGCAGATAGCAACGCCTGTTCACCAGAGCCGCCGGACATCGCGCCGGTCCGCAGGTCGGAAACAAAGGGCCAGGTGGCAAAGATTGCCCGGCAATTGGGGTCGATTACGTTGCACAGAACCAGCCCGGCCAGCACCTCGGCACAGGCCTGGGCGACGGCCCCGGCCAGGGCGGCAGGGGCGGTTGCGCCTGCCTGACCAGCGGCGACCAAAAGGATCGGCATCCCTGCAACAACAGCGGCTTCCAGCGCATCGCAGCTTTCGGTGGCGAACCGCATGGGGGGCACGACATGACAACAGACTGCAGTGCAAAACGGCCGCTTCCGGAATTCACCCGCCCCCCCGGCAACGGCATCCAGCATCGGAATCACGGCCTTGACGCTGGCCGCATCTGTATAGCTGACGGCTATGGATTTGGTGGTTCCGGCCAGGCAGGCGTAGGTGGTATTAATATCCAGGTCCAAAACCGATTTGGCATCACGTGCGACAATCGAACGATGGTACCAATGCACATTGTCCAACCGATCCACCAATCGCGCCACGTCATAGAGATCCGCAACTGTGCTTTCGCGATATTTTCCGGTGTCAAAGTCCATGATTGTTGGAGCAGCACCGCCTGTCCCCGCGTGAACCCGTTTGCCGCCGATTTCCAGATCGTGGCGCGGGTCAATCCCATGCAGGGTGAATTTGCGCCGGGTGCGAGCAATAACATCTTCGACCAGAGCACGCGGGAACCGTAGGCGGCCGTTTTCGTCAACCCAACATCCGGCCTCGATGGCGCGCGCCTCCAGGCTGGGGGTTATCTGGGACAGCCCCAGATCCTCGAGAAGCTTCAGGACCAGCGCGTGAACGCGTTCCAGATCAGGCTGGGTAAAGGGCTTGTATTGTCCTCCCTCCATTCCGGGCCGAATGGGCGGGGCAGGCTGAACAGCCGTTTTGTTTCGGCGGCTTGGTTTGCGTGTGGCGACGGCGGACATTCGGGAACCTCATGCGTATCATGGGGCTCATCTGGTGGTCTTTGTCGGTGTTTCTCAAACAGTCATTTTGAATGCAATGCATTCCCCCAGATCATGCGAAGAGCATTTGATTTTCGGCTTCGGACATTACCCAGCCAAAGAACTTGGCAATCGCAGGGTTGGAAACGGCCACCTGAGATGTGCCAACGTAATAGCTGTATCGGGTCTGCAATGGTATGCCAAAGGGGCAGATCAGCCGCCCGTCTTCGATCATCGGGTCTGTGATATAGCTCCACCCCAATGCCACCCCACGTCCGGCTTCGGCCGCTTGCAAAACCATCGGGTAACTGTTCAGACGAATGCCCCGGCGCACAGGTTGCCCCAAGACATCCTGTTGAACCAGCCAGACAGTCCAGTCGATCGCGCCCCAGATGTTGCCGCCGCCATCCAGATGCAAAAGGGTCTGGTCCAGAAAATCAGAAGCCTGTTTCAAGTCCGGATGGGCCAGCAGGTATTCTGGGCTGCACACCGGATAGACGGATTCGCCAAACAGTCTTTTGGTTGCGACGCCTTCCCAATTGCCATCGCCATACAAGATAGCAACATCCGCATCGCCCCGACACAGGTCGACCAACTGATCGGTTGCCAGAATGCGCAGGTCAATGTCGGGAAATTCTTCACTGAACCGCTCCAATCGCGGCATCAGCCAATAATAGGAAAAGGCGACAGAGGCCGCGACGGTGATTTGGGGTGTTTCAGAGGTTGCGCGCATCTGGTTCAGGCAAACCGAAATCTCGTCCAATCCCCGCGTGACCGCATCGAACAATCGACGGCCATCTGGGGTATGATCAATGGCACGATGCCTGCGTAGAAACAGGGGGCGACCAATGTCGGTCTCCAGATTTCTGATCTGCCTGCTGACAGCGCTTTGGGTCAGGCACAATTCATCCGCCGCCGCGGTAAAGCTCATCCGGCGGGACACGGCTTCGAATGTGTGGAGCTGAGACAAGTTTGGCAGAGCGTATTTTTTCAAGCAAACATCCCCGCAAGAAATGTGTCAGGCATCAAAAGTAAAAGGAAGATTATTGCCCAAAGTCAAAGGAAATTGACCACGGGCACAGACAGGTTGCGTTCGCCTGCCAGGCCACTGGGTATTGGGGCAGGAACGCCTGAACCGATTTTCAAGAATACAGGGCACTCAGGCTCGATCACATTTGGGAATTCACTTGAATATCGCTGCATAACGCGGGGCAAAGAATTTGATGAACGCTTTGATTTCGGGGCGTTTATAGGCCTGGGGGGCCGCGAGCAACATATGAGGTGCGGCGAGTTCCTTGATTTCATCGAAACAACGAACCAGCGTCCGGTCTGTTTCCATCAGTTTGACGTTGCTGATCCCCAGGCCGTGACCCGCCCGGATAGCGGCATGCATCAGCTCCAATTCGCTGAATGACATGACAATCTGATCCGGTGACACATGACGCACGAGCCATTCATGGAAAACATTTGGCACGTCGTCGCGTTCGAATGTCACAAATTTGTGGCCCGCCAATCTGTCGGGCGAACCTGGCAAGCCATATGTCTCGGCGTAGCTGTGCCCACCAAAAAGCGACCAACGGGCGGTGCTGATCTTGCGGCAGATAAGACGGTCGTCTGGTTCGGCTCTCACCAAACGCAAGGCGATGTCGGCTTCGTTCGCCAACAGATCCAGCGTCTTGACAGCAGGTAAGAATTCAAAGGTGACTTTTGGATGCAACGCTGAAAACTCGTTCACGATCGCAGTCATACGAGGAGAGAAATTCCCGGAATAGGCGGTGATGCGAATTGGCTGTACAGCGGTCAACTCCACAGCCTTCGCTTCGAAATCCAAGGCCGCTTTTTCAAGCGCTTCGGCCAATGGCATGAGAAGGCGCGCATGTTCTGTCGGGCGAAAACCGCGAGTATCCCGTTCGAACAGGATCAGTCCGGTCTCGCTCTCAAGCGCTGCGATACGCCGCGCGACTGTCGGTTGAGCAAGTCCCAGTTTGTTTGACGCCGCCAGCGTCGATCCTTCCCTAACAACCATCAGAAAGAACCGAACGTCCGACCAGCTGCGAAATCCGTTCTTCATTTTTGTAGAATGGCACAATGGCTGGTGCGATACCACAAACGTCTGCAGGCAGGTATTCTGGGGGCCATATCATCAAATTTGAAGGGAGCCGGTCATGTTGTCGTTTGCAGTCTCTTTCCCCGTAGCCTGGACCCGGATGCATGCAATTCGCGAAAAGCTCGCCCTCTTCCCCTGTGTCCCGCACAGATCAGAGCATGATCCGGAGGATGCGCGCCACAGGCGTGCATTCATTCAGGAAATGATGAACAGAAACCCGGATGCGTTCCAAAGTGATTTGGACGTTCAAAGCATGATGCAATCCTACCCCGACTGGGTCTGATGGAGTGGCGCAGATCCTTGAACCTGTCCCAACACAAGTTCCAATATGCTTGGGCAGGATCAGCTCAAAACTCTGGCAGAAGGATACTGACCTGGTTTCCGTCAGTGACCGACTGGTTTGGTGATCTGCCTTGTCCCGAGACCGCATTCCACCTAAGTTGTGGCAATGGCTCATGTGAAAAGTCTGATCTCTGTGATGTCTCTTGTTGTCTTGGTCCTGTTGACAGGGCTGGGCAACACAGCACATGCATGGGCGAATGAATGTGTCGCAGGCCATTGTGACACGCATATGCATTTGCAAAGTGCGCCAGATCATGCCGAGAGCGCCGAACAGCTCAATGATGCCGAGGCCAATGACCCAAATGGCGGATCCGATCCCAGCAAGTCGGCAGAATGCGGCGCGCTCCAATGCGCAGCGCTGATGGTCCTGCCCCAGGCCTTTGCCAATGTTGCCGTTCGGCTTGATGCTGCACTGGTCTGGCAGCAGGCCCGGTCCTGGACGCCTGCGCGATTGGCCACTCCGACCAGACCACCTAACGCTTGAAATTGATATCTGACGTCACCTTCCAACAAGGTGGGCGATTTGAAATGGTTGCACAATTTGATGCGATCAAATCCAGTTTCAATTGGTTAGGATCCAAAATGAACCCCAAAATCATCACACTCGGCGTTTGTGCAGGAGCGGCTGTGGCTGCATTTGTATTTCTGAAAACAGGAGCACCCGAACACACCGCCGCGATACCTGTCGTTGCTGGCGATGCCATGGTTTCCGTGCAAATTCCTCCGCTCGAGGGCACCGCGGCGATCGGACAAAGCATCTTTGAAAATACCTGCGCGGCGTGTCATGGTGAAAATGCGGCCGGGATCCAGAATGTAGCTCCGCCGTTGGTGCATATCATCTATGAGCCTGGCCACCACGGCGACGAGGCTTTTCAACGGGCTGTCGCTGGGGGTGTCAAAAGCCACCATTGGCAATTTGGCGATATGCCACCTGTAGTGGGGTTGACCCGGGGTGATGTGGCTATGGTCATTGACTATGTTCGCACCTTGCAACGTGCCAACGGAATTGAATGAGGAAGTGCTCATGAAGTATTTTGCAATCGGTGCTGTTTTTACCATTCTGGTGACAGGTGCATCTGCCCATTCTAAAATTGAAACCACGATTCCGGCAGATGGTGCCGTTCTGGCGAGCGCTCCTGCCGAGATCGACCTGACCTTTGGCAAGGATATCCGTCTGACGCGGGTCGTGCTGAGCCATCAGGACGGAGCAGCGGTGCCGTTGGACCTGGGCAGTCAAACCCAATTTGGACGTGGTTTCACCGTGCCCCTCCAGAGCCTGGGCCAGGGCGTCTATCGCATCGAATGGCGCGGGCTGGGCATGGATGGGCACGCCATGACGGGCACTTTTACCTTTGCGGTGGAATAGCCATGCCGGACATATGGAGTATGGCCGCAATCATGGCCAAGCTGGCGCTGTACATCGGGGTGACCGGGGCGTTGGGTTTGGTGCTGATTGGTGCCGTCTTTGCAGGTTCAGTCGCGCCCATCCGCAATCGGATGCGGATGCAAGCCGGTGGTTTGGCGGCGCTCGCGCTTGTCGCGGCGATGGCGGGTTTCATGCTGCGCGGTGCGGCGCTTACTGGTGGTGCAGGGGGGATGATTGACCCTGAAATGCTGGGTTTGCTGTGGTCAACGCCAGTTGGAGATGCATTGGCGTATCGGATTGCCGGAAGTCTCCTGATGCTTGGTGGGTTGTTTGTGCCGCATGTTGGAATGTGGATTGCGTTGGCGGGCGGGGGGCTGGCGTTGTGGTCCTTTACCCAGATAGGGCATGTGCCCGATGCTGGTCAGTTGGGTATCCGTCTCACGCTGTTTGCGCACCTGCTAGGGGTTTCTTTCTGGTTTGGTGTGCTGGGTCCGTTGCATCACCTGTGCCGTCATCACGACCATCTGGAGCGCGCCGCCCGGCTTGGGCATCTCTTTGGTCAGGTCGCATCGGTCGTCGTACCGGTTCTGTTTCTGGCGGGCCTATGGATGGTGTGGCGCGTGCTGGGAGACCTGTCGATGCTGATCACGTCCGGCTATGGGCTGACCCTGTTGATCAAGCTGGCATTGGTTGGGGTGGTATTGGCTTTTGCCGCGGCCAACAAATTGCGGCTTGTTCCCGCGATGTTGGCGGCACAGCCAAAGGCTGCGGACCGGATGGCCCGGTCCGTTCAAATTGAAACGGGCGTCATTCTTGCCATTCTGGCGACAACCGCGACGCTGACCAGCGTTCTGACACTTCCAACATGAGGGCCAACATGAAAAGACGACATTTTCTGGGAGCTTTGACCGGAGCGGCAGTTGCCCCGCGGATCAGTTGGGCCGGGGTACGGGTTGAATTGGTGGCACACCCGGTCGAGGCCCAAATTCTGTTTGACGATTTCCCGCCGACGCCCATGCTGGGGTTCAACGGGACGACACCCGGTCCGGCGCTGCGTGTTCGACAGGGAGATTTCCTGGATCTTCTGTTCCGAAACCAAATCAAGGACGGATCGGCGGTGCACTGGCATGGGGTGCGCTCTGATAACGCGATGGATGGAGTGCCGGGGTTAACGCAAGACATTGTCGAACCGGGCGCGGAATTTGCCTATCGCCTGCGGGTCCCGGATGCGGGCACCTTTTGGTATCATTCCCACAACCGATCTTGGGAACAGGTGGCCAAGGGCCTGTACGGCCCGCTGATCGTCGAAGAGACATCGCCGCCCGATGTCGATCACGAACTGATCGTCCTGATCGACGATTGGCGGATGACGGAGGAAGGCGCATTGGCTCCCGGGTTCGACAACAGGCACGATCAGGCGCATCAGGGGCGGTTGGGAAATTTTGCCCGGGCGTTGATTGATCCTGACAGTCCAGTGCGCCGCGGCGACCGTCTGCGTCTGCGATTGATCAACGTGGCCACCGATCGGATTTTCCCGATCGACCTGGGGGGGCTTGAGGGCAAAATTGTTGCGCTGGACGGAATGCCGTTGCCAACGCCACAGCCAATAACGGACGTTGTTCTTGCTCCGGCACAACGGGTGGACATCATTGCAGATGTCACGGCAACGAACCGGGTCACGTTCGATTTTCCGGTGAGCGACGGCCCTTATGCGTTGGGTGAGATCCTGGTTGACGGCGAGAACACTAACAGGCGTTCCGGTCGGATCACAGCTTTGCCGCCCAATAGGATGCCGACCCCGGATCTGGAACAGATGGCTATTCTGCAGCTGAACATGCAGGGAGGGGCCATGAGTTCAGCGATGAGGTCGCAGACTGATATCTGGGCGTTCAATGGGCAATCAGGTTTGACCAATATACCGTTTCACCGGTTTGAGCGTGGGCAGACCGCGCGCATAACCTTGATGAATGACACCCGGTTTGCCCATGGGATCCACCTGCACGGGCATCACTTTTTCGAATTGAACGACGCCGGGGATCTGGGTGCATTCCGAGACACCACATTGGTCAATCCAGGCGAAAAACGCGATATCCTGTGCGTGTTCGACAACCCGGGAAAATGGCTGCTGCATTGTCACATGCTGGGACATCAGGCGGCGGGCATGAAGACCTGGATCGACGTGGCATAACCAGTCGGTTCATTGACCGGGTGAAACTGAAATATCCGGCGCAGGCCGCACCGACGCGGGAGACCTAATTCGGGCAGATCAGAACGCAGGAGTGGCGGTTATTATATGCGCCAGTAAGACACTGCACAAATCGCGCAGTGTGTGTGGGAGAGTTTGTTTCGCGGAGAATTGAGAGATGAGAATACCGCTGCTGCGGGGAGGCTGTTGGCTGACCTTTCAACCCGAGAAATGGCGCCCGTGAAATTCAGACGGCCGGTATGGCCGGAAAAGTTATGAATTTCTGTGCTCATTCCCCCCGTGGTGCCATAGCCGGCACGCCACAGGAGCTGGTGCAAACCTGCCTGAACGTGGTGAACAGGCCCGGAGACTTAGCCCTGACGCCCATTCACCTGATCGGATCAGCACGGATCGTTGGAGCCACACAAATCAGCAATGGCCCCCGTCAGCGCAGGGATTGTTGGGTGATCCAACAACAGCCAGCCGGGCAGCTCGACAGCCAATGTTTCGGATAGGGTTACGATCACTTGTTCAGACGCAAGAGAATCGCCGCCCGCATCAAAAAAGTCGGTCGTATTGTCCACTTCAACGTCCAACGCTGTGGCGAAAGCGGTACGAACCAGTTTGGCTATTGAATCACGATGCATGGGGCATGTCTGCATTGAGAGGGAAGACCAAGTCTGTGAGACCTTTGAGGTCGATCTTGCCGCCCACGTTCAAGGGGATGGAGGGCCGGATCTGGATGTGATCAGGAAACTCGCTTGCGGGGAGCAAAATACGTAAATCTCGAGTGATTTTGTTGGTGTCTGTTATCTTGCTTTGAACAATCAGATGAATTTCATCTCCGCCGTCTGCGTCAGGCTGGGTCAGAACCGCGGCCTCTTCGATACCTGCCAAACGCAGTGCGGCCATGGTGATGCGCTCGGCGGGAAAATTGACGCCTTTGCGGCTCAGCAAACCTTCCTCTCGCCCCGTGATATGCAGGTACCCATCGTCGTCGAGCCATCCCATGTCGCCGGGGCAGGCATCCTCAACTTGGTCGGACGAGACATGAACGCGGCCGATTTCATTGCGTGTACATACCCGGTCTCCTGATCTGATGCTGACGTGCACCCCGTCGAACGGTTTCCCACAGGAGGTTGGGCGTTCCAGAATTTCACGCCCTTGAATGACGCAGATCGCGCCAAAACCAACGGCGCTATAGGTCATGCGAAAATTGGGGCTCAGGCGCGTCACGGTTGCGACCTTGTCATCGGGGGACGCAGGGCCGCCGACTGCGACCAGAAGCGCAAGTTGCGGGTACCGGGGAATGGAGCCAGACAGGGCCGTCAGACGACGCAGGGTGGACGGTGGCAAGCTGCAGTCCGACACATCTTCTCGCGTCAGCGCGGCGTCCAGCTCATCCAGCCGGTGCACAGGGTCCAAGGCGACGATGGGTTTACCGCTGGCCAAGTTGCGGAGGCACCGAAAGCAACTGGCGGAATAGGCCACTGATGTGGCGCAGAGCGACGCACCCTGCTCGGGAGTTGGCAAACGCGTTTTGTAATAGTCGATTGTCGCGCCCAGATTTATGCCTGACCTCGGGTGCAGCTTGGGCGCTCCGGTCGTGCCTGAACTGGAAAACCAGATCGCGGTTGCATCGCCAGCCGTCTCATGGATGTGTCGGGGTGCCTGCATGGGGGACGGGTGCATGTCCTGAACCAGCGTCTTAAATCCCCTAACCGGGCGGGTGCTGACGATAACCTTGGGGGTCAAACGATCCTGCCATTCAGTCAACCGGTTAGGCGGCGTGCGAAAGTCTACAAGACAACCGGCAGCCCCGATGATCCAGCACCCGATCAAAGTATCCAGCGCCGATAACGTATCGCTGGCGATGATCATGACAGTGTCACCAGGTTTGACCCCTGCACCATGCAGCATGGCCGAGCGTGCGTGGGCCCGCGCCAGAAATTCACCCCGGGAATACCATGTGTTGCGATGTTCGATCAAAGCGGCATTGGGGCGGTCCGCTAGGGTTGCCAGGATCATGTCGGCGGCCGTGGTCATCAGACAGGATCCACGTTTTCGTACCCGCCCACCATGGCCGTAGCCTCTGCCATGATCTCCTTGCCGCGCTGTGTCAGAACCGCATGTTGTTCGATCACGGCGTGGGCCGTTTGAAATCCGGTGATGGCCTGCGTTGCTTCCGTTTGCAGGGCGACGCGGGCATTCGGCCCCAATCCGTCCAATGGCGCATCAGACCTGATGAGATCCTGCAGAAAGGCCACCATCCGCGCCAGAACAAAGGCTGCGTGATAGACACCGTTCATGGGGCGGCCTTCTTGTCGCAAGGGGCTGCCATGGCGTTCGTCAGGGTCGTTGAGGGTGATTTCATCGTCCAGATAAGCGTAAAACAGTTTCAGATGGGAGCTTTCGTGTATCAGAGTCAGCATCTGGGGGAGCGGGTCGGCTCTGCCAATCGGGTTGACCAGAATACTACCCCAGGCCGCAAAGGCCGAAGCCCCGCCAAACCGGCCTGCGTTGCTCTGGGGCTGTGCGACAAGGATTGTTGAAACCAGGGTGTCGAATTCCCGCCACCAAAGCGGAAGATGTTGGCCAATCAGGGTGCGAACCTGGTCAAAGCCGGTATGGAACCGCGCAAGGTTCGCGCGATCCGGTGCCATTAATTGTGTGGTCAGTCCGATATCGTCGCAATAAGCCGATTGCAGCAGGTTTTTTTCGGATTCAGACAAGTCAGGGACCTGCCATGGGCAGACCCGCACCATGTCTGCCGCGGCGTTGGGGGCCAGGACGGCCCCGTGCTCGTCCACAAGACGACGGATTTCGCCGAGATCTCCGCGCTGCGCTGCCTCGCGCATCAGATTTTGCAGAGCGTGTGCCGCCGGGGCCCCGGAAAATCCGCCATTTGGTTGTGGCAGATCCAAAACTTCGACAACCAGATGTGTAAACGCCTGTTTCAGACGCATGTCGACATCAGAGGCCATAGCCGCCGTGTACCCAGGGTCAGGTTTCAGCATTGTTTACCCGACCGATTGGGTCAACGCGACCGTGTTGCAGAGCTGGGAGCGCCGGGTTCAACGTCGCCCACCTTGGCGGCACCAGCCGAAGGAACTTTAAGCGAAAGGAGTTTTTTCAGGTCGATTTTCATGAGCTTCTCCGGTCAACGGGTGTGATCAGTATTGCAGAATTCAAACACCGCACCTGGGTCTATTGAGTTTCAGAGTTTGGAATTTGCCAGAAAGCAACACAGTGGACACCGCGCCGACACAAAGCAGATGGCAGGGGATGCCAGGGCAACCCTCAGACTTATTTGGCAGATGCCTTCTTTGCAGGAGCTGCAGGCGCAGTTTCAAACCCTACTTTGGCATTTCCGGCTGAGGGGACTTTGAGCGACAGCAGTTTCGCTGGGTCGATTTTCATGGGGTTCTCCTTTTGCATTGAACCTGCCTCAGCAAATACGCAGAGCCGGTTCAGGTCAATCAAATTCCAAAGGTTGAAATTGGGAAAATGGCCAATCAATCGGTCCGTACCCGTGTTGGCACAACACTGGCCACAAAAGCCACGGACCGGGTTCGGAGGGGCGGGGGATGCAGAAATGGAGATCCGGCGCATTGATCGGGTCCAATACCCAGTCGGAATCACTGATCCGAAACAGGGATCCATCCCGTTTGCCCCACACAGGAACCAGGGCCAGTGACCCGTTTGAATGCGACCGGGGTGCCCGCAGCGTGACATTTTCGGGGGTATCGCTGAGAACGTGCCAGGTTTCCGGAGGCTGTGGTGCCGAATTGTGTTGCCGGGCGATGTCCGAGGGCACCACAGGTCCAGGATCGACAATGGCCCGGGCCAGGGACACGATGTTTTCGGGCTGGAAATACTGGGCGTGCTGCCCGTCAATCGGACTCCATTCACAGGATCCATACGCAATGGACCAATTTCTCAACGGTCCTTGGGTGCGGTCCGGCTGCGTCGAATAGAACGGATTTATTTTGGTGCTATCGCGTCCGAACAACAGGTGCACATGACCGGGATAGGGATATCGCACCTCTGCATCCAGAGTTACCAACCGCAACACCTGCCCCCCCAAGGCCTGCAGACACAGCGCCGTTCGATAGGCCAGGATGGCCGATTGGCAATTTCCACCGACAACGCAGGGAGATGTGCCAAAATGTCGAAACAAGTGTATTGCGAAATGTTCTGCCAGATCGTGGGCGACTGAAGAGTTTACCTTGGACGGGTCAATGACACCGTTCAGGGATCTCATTCCGGCAAGCGGCTGATCTGGACCTAGCGCAGCTGCGAGTTTTGGAAATTCGCGTTCGGTGTTGAAGCACCAGAATATGGGCACAGCAGTGCCTGATTCATTGGCCAGATGCACACAACCTGCGTCATCCAGAGAGGTTTGCGACCAGCTTCTGGTCAGAACCCGGTTGCGCCGCAAAACTGCGTCCAATCCGTCTTTCTGTTTTGGTGTATTCGTCATTTCGGCCTTTGTCAGTAATCCATGGCGCGGATCACACTCCAAGTGAGACAGCCCGCAGCCAGCCGCGAACGGTAAACGCGATGGCTGGATTATCGGATCAGATTCGGCCGAATACGCAGCTTGGCCTTGCGTTCCTGGGGCAGATGCCGGTTCAGGCGCTGATTAACCAGACCAAACACACCGACCACGATCAGCGTCAGCAGAATGAAATAGAACGCCAGGATCGGGTAGGGGATGAACGGGTTGAACGTCTTGTCCGCAAAATAGCTGGCGTAATACAGTGCATCGCCCTTTTGCCGCCAGCTGGGAAAGGCCGAAAAGAAAACCAGCGTCGTGGCATGAAACAGAAAAATCGCCTCGTTCGTATAGGCGGGCCATGCCAGCCGCATCATGGTCGGGAACACAACGCGTCGGAACCGGGTCCAGCCGCTCAGCCCATAAGCATCTGCGGCTTCGACGTCGCCTTTGGGGATAGAGCGCAACGCGCCGTAAAAGATCTCTCCCGAATAGGCGGCCGTGTTCAGGAACAGAACGATTAACGCCCCCAGCCAGGCCGAAGTGAACGCATCCAGAAACGGGTAGGATTGCTTCAACGACAGGAAGAAAAAATAGGCAAAGAAGAACTGGATGAACAGCGGCGAGCCACGGAAGATGAAGATGAACCATTCCGCCGGCTTGCGCAGCAGCGGATTGGAAGAGCCTTTGGCCACGGCCACCGCGACGGCCAGAAAGAAGCCGGTACATAGCGCCATCACACCAAAATAGATGTTCCAGATCATCCCCGAGCCGATCAGGGTGAAATGTTCGCACAGAGTATAGTCACCCTTGGGCAGCAACCGTTCGCCGATGCCGATCGCGCGCAGGCCATAATCCTGAATGGTTTGAATGCAGCTCATGGTCGGCCTCTTTGAACGGCTGGGCAGGGCATGCGGGGCAGGATGTTCATCACACGGCCGCCTTTCTCTGGGCTTCGCCACCGGTTGTGGCCTGCCCATGGGTCAGCTTGACCATAACCCGTTCCAGAACGATTTCCGAGATCCGGGTAAAGGCAAGGTAAAACACCAGCAGGAACAGGAAATACCAGATCCGCCAATCGCCATGTGGATAGTCGGTGAATTTGGCGTTCTTTGTGCCGCCCAATTCGCGGGCCCAATAGACGATGTCTTCGATGCCCAGTAGGAATAACAGCGGTGTCGCCTTGATCAGCACCATCCACAGGTTTGACAGGCCGGGCAGGGCAAAGACCCACATCTGTGGCACCAACACCCGCCAGAACGTCTGGCGTGGCGACATGCCATAAGCTTCGGCTGTTTCCAGCTGCGCCCGTGGGACCGCCCGCATGGCACCGTACAGCACATTGGCGGCAAAGGCACCAAACACGATGGCAAAGGTCAGAACCGCCAAAACAAAGGCATAGGTTTCGTGCATCCATTGCGGCGAGGTCGACAGGGGCATCTTGGCAATGTCACAGACGACAAAATCGCTGCCTTGGCGGATCGGTTGATCCCAATCAGGGCATTTGATCTTGTGTCGGATCCATTCGAACCCCTGGTCCAGCGCAATCACGAAGAACAGGAAAAAGGCAATGTCAGGTACGCCACGCACAATGGCGGTATAGCTTTTGCCAAGCCAGCGCAGCGGGGCAATGCGGGACCGGGCGGCGCTGGCGCCCGCAAATCCGAACATCAAAGCCGTCGGTGCAGTCACCGCCAGCAGTCCCAGAACCGTAAAGACCGAAATATAAAGGCCCGCGTGTTTACCCGTGGTCAGATAACAGCTGAGCCAACTTAGGCCTTCTAGCGTCGAAGGATCCGTACAATAGGAAAACATGGCCAGGCCTGTCCTCGTCTGTCTGCTCCGTCACGCGAGGCAGGTAGAGAATATGGATGGGTCCGCAGCATAGGCCGCGGACCCGAATGATCCCGTCAGGGGTCAGATTACCACTGGGAGGAAACTTCCCATTTGGCGATCATGGTGTTCAGAGTGCCGTCGTCTTTCATCGACTGGATGGCAGTGTCGAATTTGCCACGCAGTTCGCCGTCGGATTCACGCAGGCCCATGCCAACGCCGCCGCCGATCTGTTCCTTGCGTTCCAGCATCACCAGACCGTCGCCAACAACCGTGTCGAGAAAGCTTTGGTCAGCCAGAACCGCATCGGCTTCGCCGTTGCGCACGGCGGCCACAGTTTCTTCGGGGGTGGCGAATTCCACCAGCGTCCAGCCCTGTTCAGCAACAAAGGCGGCCTGGATGGTGTTGGCCTGGGCGGTCACAACGCCACCTGCCAGGTCCACATCAGCAGACAGGGCCACATAGGCGGATGGGTCCGGCGGGGTGTAAGGCTGAGTAAAGTCGATGACTTCGTCACGTTCGTCGGTGATCGACATGCCAGCGATGATCGTGTCGTAGTTGCCCGACACCAGATTCGGAATGATCGAATCCCAGTCGTTTTTGACCCATTCACAGGTCAGGCCGGCGCGTTTGCACAGCTCGTCGCCCAGTTCACGCTCGAAGCCGTCAATTTCGCCGGCGTCATTGACAAAGTTCCAAGGGGCATAGGCACCTTCGGTCCCCATGCGCACGGTGTCGGCCATGGCCATCCCCGCGCTCAGCGCCAAGGCTGCGGTGCCCAGGATCAGTTTTTTCATGTTTATACTCCCATTTTTTTGGTTTGGTTGATTGTGAGGTGTCAGTGCCGGGTGGCCGACAGGAACCCCTGCAGCCGTTCGGACGTGGTGTTGTCAAAGACCTCGGCGGGTGTGCCTTCTTCTTCGATCAGGCCCTGATGCAGGAACACGACATGGTCAGACACATCTGCAGCCAGTTTCATGTCATGGGTTACGATCAACATGGTCCGGCCCTCAGCAGCCAGATCTTTGATCACTTTGACCACTTCCTGTTCCAATTCCGGGTCCAGCGCTGACGTCGGTTCGTCGAACAGCAATGCTTCGGGCTCCATGCACAGAGCACGGGCAATGGCGGCCCGCTGTTGTTGGCCGCCTGAAAGTTGGGCGGGGTAGACATCGCATTTGTCTCCGATGCCGACCTTTTCCAGATAGGCACGCGCGGATTTCTCCGCCTCGGCCTTGTCGCGGCCCAGCACGGTCACCGGAGCCTCCATCACATTTTGCAGGATGGTCATATGAGCCCACAGGTTGAACTGCTGAAAGACCATCGACAAATTGGTGCGAATGCGCAGGACCTGTTTGGGATCCGCCGGACGCCTGTTCAATGCCGTGCCTTTCCAGGTGATCGGTTCGCCTTTGAACAGAATATCCCCTTGTTGGCTGTCTTCCAACAGGTTGCAGCAGCGCAGCAGGGTGGATTTCCCAGACCCTGAGGATCCGATCAGCGACACGACATCGCCCCTATGTGCGGTGATATCTACACCCTTGATGACCTCGAGGTCGCCATAGGCCTTGTGCAGGCCGCGAATTTCCAGAACAGGTGTTGTATCAGACAAGGGCAGTTTCACTTGTTTGTTTTGATTTTGCGCACCTATTGGACCCAATTTTCGGATCAATGCAATGTGCAATACGGTTGACCCTAGGTGAATTTCGCCAGATTGGCAGGTCAAACCGACAAAACGGAAGTTTATCGAACATTGAGCAGGGGCACCGTGGCTGGATCAGCGAATTGGGCGTCTCCAGACAGCCGCCGCGACATGATGGTTACGCGCTGGATTGCCCCTTGGCACCATGGCGCGAAAGCATGTCGTGTGATGGGTAATCAATGGTCATCATGCCCCCGTCCACCGTCAGCACCTGCCCGGTGACAAAGCTGGCATCAGTGCTGGCCAAAAACGCGACAACCCCCGCGATTTCGGCGGGGCTTCCCATGCGGTTTAGCAGCGAAGGCGGCTGGCTGTCGCCGCCGGTGGTCTCGCGGGCCATTTCAGGCGAAGTGGCGATCCATCCCGGACTAATGGCATTGACGCGCACTCCCATAGGGGCGGCTTCGGCGGCGAATGAGCGGGTCAGCCCTTCGACCCCGGCCTTGACTGCGCCATACAGGCCCCAGTTTCCGTGATGTGTCCCAGTCGAAGAGATGTTGATCACCGAAGCCCCGGACGATTTTGCCAGATAGGGCAAGGCATGTGCAGTCATCAGATAGGTGCTGTCCAGATTGGCACCACGGTAAAATTCCCAGCGTTCAGCCGGAGGTGTTTCGGGCGTGACCGGGCTGCGCAGCAACCCGCAGCCTGCATTGTTGACCAGAACATCCAGGGATCCGAAATCGTCCTGAATTCGGGAAATTGCGGCCGTAATTTCTGCTTCGATACGCAGATCAACCTGATAAAAACGGGCCACTGCACCCAGGTCCGCGATCTCCTGCACCGCTATGCGACCTTTGTCCGGATCACGACCAATCAGCGCAAGCTGGGCACCTTCGCTGGCAAAGCGTTTGGCAATCCCCAATCCGATCCCGCCATTTCCGCCGGTCACAACAACCGTCCTGTTGAAAAATCGCTGCGGTGCAGATGCGGGTGTCATATTATTGTTCTGGTGCTGGTGGGGTTGGCACAGCCAGATACGTTTCTGCCGGAATTGACACGATACCACGCAGGTGCAGCGTGTCGCGGTCTTCGGGGCTCAGATCGGCAATGGCTCCTTTGATCGCGTCGAAAACTTTTGGAGTTTCGCGCCCCAAAGCCGTGATGAAAGGCAAGGTTGGTGTTGGTGTCGTCCGTTCCAATTCGATCAGGTCAGCGGCGAAATCATCATATTTACGCAACAGTTCCCAGGTCAGCCCGTCCAGCGCAGCAAAATCGGCGCGTCGTTCAAAAACCGCCTGCGCCGAATTGCGGTGTCCGCCTGTGACGACAAGGCTGCCGGGTGCAATACCCAGATCCATCATGTGGGTCTTGGGGGCGGCCCACCCCGATTGTGACACTGCTTCGTTATAGGCGAACCGAGAGCCGTCAAAATCGGACAGGGTTTTGCCAAGATCCGACTTATGCGCGACAAAAACGCTGCAGTAATGCCCCGGGGGGCAACCAGGCAGCCCGTAGTCAGGTGTGCCGACCAGTTGCACCTGCCCATGCAGACGGGTGCGATAGGGCATGCCGCAGGTCTGGGACAACAACAGATCCGGAGAGTGCCAGACCTCCCAGAAATCCACATCCCTGGTCAATGCTGCTGGACCAGCGCCCAGATGGGCCTGAATGGCGGACCAGAACCGGTCGTTTGCAGCAGCGGTTTCCGGGCGGTCATACATCCCAAGGTGTGCGATCATTGTTGTGTCTCTATGCGTTTGCGCGCGCGGGCGCTGTCGACATCGCTGATTCCCAGCAGATTGGTTGCAAGACGCAGCAAAGCGTCCTCGGCGGCGTCCCTTTCACCGTCGGCCAGTGCGACCTGCCACATGGCTTCGACCACACCGGTGCGGTCCTCATAGGGCACGGCTTCCTTGATTGCGCGTGTAAAACGCACCGTGTCAGGGGCTTCGGCTTCCAATGCCTCGGCCTCTTCGCGCAGCAATGCAGCACCGCCGATATCGAGCTCAAAGCGCGCGATCAGAATCCGGTCGATCCGGTCCTGTTCGACTGCGGCATAATTGTGATCGGAACGCGCAATCCGCACCAACAATGCAGAGAGAGCAAGACGGGCATCTGAATCCGCCATTGGCGCCGGATTCGGTTGCAGCAGTCGGGACAGAAAATCAGCTATCATGGCGCGAATACTAACGCCTTCTTTGCGCCCGCCAAGGGTGAAATTTCTTTTTCTTTTTCCCGTTTCTGGTCGTTAACCGTCGGTGTTTTGATCTTTGTTCAGGGCGCGTGCGCGTGCTGCTTGGCTGTCGGCATAACTCAGCCCCATGGCCTTGCGCGCGTCTTCGACTATGCGCAGCTCGCCTTGGCGTTCTTGATCATCGGCCAGCACAACTTCCCACAGGGCATCCAGCGCGGCCAGCCGCTCTTCCAAATCGGTGGTTTCGCGGATCAACTTGCCGAATGTATCGGTTTCTGGCGCGGCGGCGTGCAGCTTTTCGCACGTCGCGCGGACTTTGGCCGCTTCGATCGCGTTGTGCTGGTACAGTCGCGCCAGAATACGGTCGATCAGGCTGATTTCTTCGACCTGGTATTCGCGATCTGACTGGGCAACCCGCACCAGCAATGCACCCAGCGCCAATTCAGCGTCCGGGTCGGGTAGAAAAGCGGGTTTGTCGGGCCGGAAGGCCTGAAAGAACTTTTTCAGCATACGGCAATTCTACCCCATATTTTGCGGTTGTCCAAGTGTGAACTACCCGTCATAGCCTTCAATGATTTCCATATCCCCTGTCGACACCGGGTCACGCAATGCCTTTGCATCTTGGTAAGAGACGCTGTCATAGCAGGCTTTGGCCGTCGGAAAATCAGCAAACTCGATGACAACGGTTCTGCTGCGCATCTGCCCTTCACGGATTTCCTTGGCTCCACCACGGACCAGGAACCGGGCGCCGTATTCGGCAAAAGGCGCTGCATTGGCCGCGATATAGGCCCTGTAGCGCTCCATATCATCCACATCCACATGTGCGACCCAATACCCTTTTGCCATGCTCAACGCTCCTCGATTTTGTGTATCGTGCCGTGGTTCCAGCGAACTTTCCAGTGCAAAATCATCAAAGAATTCCGCTGTTTTCAGGATGCGGTTTCTAATGGAGAGAGCGACATTCCAGAGCTGCGCATTGCGTTGTCGCCCAGGTGTCGTGGGCAACCCAGCCGATCGAATTTTCCAATGTGCCGGACAATGGCACCGAAATTACCAGATTGCGCGACAGCAGTTGTTCCAAATGATCGGAGTCATCGAGAGTAACCTGGGCTGTGCGAGCAAATCGCCCGTGATCACAGGCAGGCCAAAGCCCGACGGTGAAACCGCTTTCGACGTCGGTTTTTGGGATGTCGAAGTGGCCGGTGCAGTTCCTGGCTTGCAGATGTTTGAGCTCTGCTGAGTAAAGCCATGGCTGGCAGATCTCGTTGCGTCTGGTGTCGAAAGGTATCGAAACCAGACGCTTTAATTTGATCTGTATTGGCCCGATCTGGTCTCAGACCAGCCGCGAAGTATCCTTGGCCGCGCGCACGAAATCGGCAAACAGCGGATGGGGTTCAAACGGTTTGGACTTCAGCTCTGGGTGAAACTGAACGCCAATGAACCACGGATGATCGGCCCATTCCACGATTTCGGGCAGCCGCCCGTCAGGGGACATGCCCGAGAATTTCAACCCGTGTTCTTCCAGCTGTTCACGGTATTTGATGTCGACCTCATAGCGGTGGCGATGGCGTTCTTCGATCTGCGTGCCGCCATAGACCCGCGCCACATTGGAGCCCTCCTGAAGCGTCGCATCGTAGGCACCCAAACGCATAGTGCCGCCCTTGTCATCGCCGACCTTGCGCTCGACCCTGTGATTTCCCTGCACCCATTCCTTGAGATGGTAGACAACGGGTTCAAAGCGCTTCTTGCCTGCCTCGTGGTCGAATTCTTCAGAGCCGGCGGTCTTCATGCCTGCCACATTGCGCGCCGCTTCGATGACTGCCATTTGCATGCCCAGACAGATGCCCAGATAGGGGACTTTGTGTTCTCGAGCATATTGCGCGGCCTTGATCTTGCCTTCGGTGCCGCGTTCGCCAAAGCCGCCGGGGACCAGGATGGCGTGGAAGCCCTGCAGATATGGGGTGGCGTCTTCGCTGTCGAACAGCTCGGCATCAACCCACTCGATCTTGACCTTGACCCGGTTGGCCATGCCGCCGTGGGTCAGGGCCTCGGCAATCGACTTATACGCGTCCTCCAACTGGGTATATTTACCGACGATGGCGACTTTGACTTCGCCTTCGGGGTTATAGATCCGGTCGGCGACATCTTCCCAGCGGGCCAGATTCGGTTTCGGGGCAGGGGTGATGCCAAAGGCATCCAGAACCGCCTGATCCATGCCTTCGCGGTGATAGGCCAGCGGGGCTTCGTAGATCGACTTCAGATCCTGCGCGGCAATCACGCTTTCGGCGCGTACATTGCAGAACAGTGCCAGCTTTTCACGCTCTTTCTGCGGAATTGGCCCTTCCGAGCGGCAGACCAGAATATCAGGTGCCAGGCCGATGGACCGCAGTTCCTTGACCGAATGCTGGGTTGGTTTGGTTTTCAGCTCACCCGATGCCTTGATCCAGGGCAGCAGGGTCAGGTGCATGAAAATACACTGGCCGCGCGGTTTGTCCTGGCTGAATTGGCGGATCGCCTCAAAGAAGGGCAGACCTTCGATATCGCCAACGGTACCGCCGATTTCGCACAGCATGAAATCAACTTCATCTTCGCCGATCGAGATGAAATCCTTGATCTCGTTTGTCACATGCGGAATGACTTGGATGGTTTTTCCTAGGTAATCGCCGCGGCGTTCCTTTTCCAGAACGTTCGAATAGATCCGTCCCGAACTGACCGAGTCGGTCTTGCGGGCGGCGACACCAGTGAACCGTTCATAGTGGCCCAGATCCAGGTCGGTTTCGGCACCATCATCGGTGACAAAAACTTCGCCATGTTCAAAAGGCGACATGGTGCCGGGATCAACGTTCAAATACGGATCCAGCTTGCGCAGGCGGACGGAAAAGCCACGCGCCTGCAACAGCGCGCCAAGTGCGGCAGAAGCCAATCCTTTGCCCAAGGATGAGACCACACCACCAGTAATAAATATGAAACGCGCCATGGTTGTTCGGCTGCCCCCGTGAACGTTCGGTTATTGTGTACGTTTTGCGTCTGCCCAAACGGTTTGGGAATCACCCAAAAAACCGCAGCATCACGGGACTTCACTCTTATAGGAAATGCGCAATCAGCGCAAGGGAACCGCAAGATGCTGTTGCGGTTCCTTACCAATACTCAAACTGTTGTGTAACTTTAGTCGGCTTTTGGCACCAATGGCGCGTTGTCACCTTCGGCGGGTGGCAACAGGCTGTCGCCGGACGGAACCGCAGGTGTACCGGTATCTGTGCTTTCGACCGGTGCCGGAACGCCAAGTCTGTCGATGACCGAGGATCCAGCCGATTTCTGCGCCGCGATGATGGTCAAGGTGATTGACGTCACGATGAAAGCAGCTGCCAGGACCCAAGTGATCTTGCCCAATGCTGTCGCTGCGGCGCGACCGGTCATGGCGCCACCGCCGCCGCCGCCCATACCCAGGCCTCCGCCTTCGGACCGCTGCATCAGAACGACGGCGATCAGGCCAAGGGCCAAGAGAAGGTGGATGATGAGAACGACGTTTTCCATGGGACCTGCGGCTTTAAGCTGTCTGACGCGCGGTATGTAGGCAAGTTTGTCCGCCGGGGCAAGGGATGACTTTGGCGGATGCGCTAACTTGGTTGGAAACCGTATCGGCGAGGGCGTGGCGCTTTTTGCGACTTTCTTCGCGAGGACGTGACGCAGGGCTGGGTCATTGAGGCTGGACAAGGCCCCGGACAGGGGGCAGCATCCCGCCATGCCACATGATCTCCATGACCACCCGCACGCCCTGTTGCCGCCTGACCCTGCATTGCGGGTCAAGGCGCTGGAAACGATTCTAACCCGTAAAAAGCTGATCGATCCGGCGGCGTTGGATGAAATCATCGACACATATCAGAATCGTATTGGTCCCCAGAATGGTGCCCGGGTGGTGGCCAAGGCGTGGAGTGATCCGGGATTTCATGCCGCCTTGATGCAGGATGCGACCGCTGTTGTGGCCGAGCTGGGATACTTTGGGCGGCAAGGCGAACATATGGTGGCAGTGCAGAATACGCACGCGCGCCACAATATGGTCGTGTGTACCTTGTGCAGCTGCTATCCATGGCCATTGCTGGGCATTCCGCCAGGGTGGTACAAGTCCGACGCTTACCGTGCCCGTGTTGTGCGCGAGCCGCGCAAGGTTCTGGCCGAATTCGGCGTGACCTTACCCAAGGAAACAGCCGTTCGAGTTTGGGATTCCACGGCCGAGGTCCGTTACTTGGTGATCCCGATGCGCCCCGCAGGAACAGACGGGATGGATGAGGCGGAACTGGCTCAGCTGGTGACCCGCGATTCGATGATCGGCACCGGCTTGGCCCTGACACCAGGGGAAACACCATGAGCCGTGTGCACGATATGGGCGGGCGGTTCGGTGACGGGGCAATCCAACCGGAACCACAGGGCATTCCACAGCTGGGTGATTGGCAGGCGCGGGCTCTTGCGCTGACATTGGCCAGCGGATCGTTGGGCAAATGGAACATTGATGTGTCGCGCCACGCGCGGGAATGCCTGTCGCCCAAGGATTACGCGCGGTTTTCCTATTTCGAGAAATGGATCGCTGGGTTGGCGGATCTGCTGGTACAAACTGGGGTTCTGACACTCGAGGATTTGCAAGGCCGGGACGGTGATCCACCGCATCCATTGGCCCATAAAGTGTTGAAGCCTGAAGCCGTCTCCGGTGTTTTGGCCAAAGGTGGCCCTGCGGACCGGCCCAGCGATGTACCGGTGCAATTTGCGCCGGGTGATATGGTCATGACCCGCCATCCTGGTGGGAATGCACTGGTCTCGGGCGGGCACACCCGTTTGCCTGCCTATGCAATCGGCGCCCGCGGGCAGATTGTTCAGTTGCATGGCACTCATGTTTTGCCTGACAGCAATGCCCATGGCTTGGGCGAAGCACCCGAGCCGATTTATGCGGTGGCTTTCGCCGCATCCCAGCTGTGGGCTAATCCCGAGCACCCGGGGGATGAAGTCGTGCTGGACCTGTGGCAATCTTATCTGGAGCCCGCATAATGGCCTGCCCTGACATCTCGGCCCCCGAGCCCGTCTTTGCCGAACCTTGGCATGCACAGGTGTTTGCGCTGACCGTGCATCTGAACGAATCCGGATGTTTTGAGTGGCGTGAATGGGTGGAGCGGTTTTCAGCAACGCTGAAACGGCACGGCCTGTCGCGCGAACTGGATGGGGGAGAGGATTATTTCAACGCCTGGCTGGAGACGCTGGAGGGCTATCTGAGCGAACGGGGCGATGCGACGCCAAGTGAAGTGTCGCAGGTGCGGGGGGATTGGGAGCAGGCCTATTTGCAGACCCCTCATGGTGATCCGGTGCGGCTGGCCGAGTGACGTCCTATTCGTCCACGTCGTCCATGTCGGCCTGCCCCGACAGCGCACGACGGACGTGACTCCAGCTGAGGCCAATGCCCAGCACGACTGACAGCGCCAAAATACCCAGCCAGACATTCATTGTCGGATTGTCCAGCTGCAAAAGCCCCAAGTCATACAGCACCCATAACAGGGCGGCGACGACAGACAGAACCAGAAACATGCCGAATCCCCCAATCGACCGGATCGTGGCGCGCAGGTAGATGATATAACCGATGGTCAGAAGCAAACCGGTCAGAACTGCGATAGACAGACGGGATTCGTAATTGTCCATCGACCAACGGACATAGTTCCATTGGGTCGGGTTATAGGTCAGCGCCAACAGCGCAAACGCGAACATCCACCTGAAAAACAGCCCGATCATTCCAATAACCCATCGTTTTTTTGCTCAGAATCGCGCATTCACGGGCCTGTGTCCAGTCCTTGGGTGTCCGGATCGGGGTGTGCGTCGAAATTACGGTTCCCTCGCGGGTGTGGCGTCGTTATACGGAGGCCGGTTTGAACCAGCATCAAAGGACCGGATATGGCCAATGTCGTCGTGGTCGGCGCCCAATGGGGTGACGAAGGTAAAGGCAAAATCGTGGATTGGCTCAGCGAACGCGCTGACGTCATCGCCCGATTCCAGGGCGGGCATAATGCCGGTCATACGCTGGTGATCGACGGCAACGTCTACAAGCTGCACGCGCTGCCCTCGGGTGTGGTGCGGGGCGGCAAGTTGTCGGTGATCGGCAACGGTGTGGTGCTGGACCCCTGGCATCTGATGAAAGAGATTGAAACCGTGCGTGCCCAAGGTGTCGAGATCAGCCCCGAAACGCTGATGATTGCCGAAAACACGCCGCTTATTTTGCCAATCCATGGTGAGCTGGATCGCGCCCGCGAAGAGGCTGCAAGCGCTGGTACCAAAATCGGTACCACCGGTCGTGGCATTGGTCCTTGTTATGAGGACAAAGTTGGCCGCCGCGCAATCCGCGTTATGGACCTGGCTGACGAAAGCACCCTGATTGCCCGCGTTGATCGTGCGCTGCAGCACCACGATCCGCTGCGCAAAGGGTTGGGGTTTGATCCGGTTGACCGGGACGCACTGATCGCGCAACTCAAAGAAATTGCACCACAAATTCTACCGTTCTGTGCTCCGGTCTGGAAGGTTCTGAACGAGAAACGCAAATCCGGCAAGCGGATCCTGTTCGAGGGTGCCCAGGGCGCGTTGCTGGATATCGATTTTGGGACCTATCCGTTTGTGACGTCGTCCAACGTGATCGCCGGGCAGGCGGCAACGGGTGTCGGCATCGGTCCGAATTCGATCGATTTTGTGCTGGGCATCGTCAAGGCATATACCACCCGCGTCGGCGAAGGCCCGTTTCCGACCGAGCTGGAAGACGCAGATGGTCAGCGTCTGGGTGAACGTGGGCATGAATTCGGCACCACCACCGGGCGCAAGCGCCGTTGCGGCTGGTTCGATGCGGCGTTGTTGCGCCAGACCTGTGCAACGTCGGGCGTCAGTGGCATTGCCCTGACCAAGCTGGACGTTCTGGACGGGTTTGAAACCCTGAAAGTCTGTGTTGGATATGATCTGGACGGAGAGCGTCTGGATTATCTGCCGACCGCTGCGGATCAGCAGGCCCGCTGTACTCCGATCTACGAAGAACTGCCGGGGTGGAGCGAATCGACCGAGGGCGCGCGCAGCTGGGCGGATCTGCCCGCCAATGCGATCAAATACGTTCGCCGCGTCGAAGAGTTGATTGATTGCCCCGTCGCAATGGTTTCCACCAGCCCGGAGCGGGAAGACACCATTCTGGTGACTGACCCGTTTGCCGACTGATGGCGCAGGATGAAAAAGGCCTGAGCTACAAAGCCCGGCGGCGTTGGTCATTGGTGATCCTGCTGGTTGGTTTGCCGATCTATATCGTGTTGGCCATCAGCGTGGTGGGGTGGTTGGACCGCCCCCCGATTCTGGTCGAATTGGTGGTTTATGTGGTCCTGGGCCTGCTGTGGGCTCTGCCGTTCAAATTTGTTTTTCGTGGCGTCGGCAAAGAAAATCCAGGCACCGACGCGGAATAGACAAATCGCTGTTGCAGCATGACATGGAAAGGGAGCGGTTTTTTGACGGCTCCCTTTTTTGTCGTGCGGCATCGGTTTGCGGTTGTTTCGAAGAGAATAAAAAACGGCCCCAAAGTGGGGCCGTTGGAACAATCCAATGGGTGAGGGCGCTTAGCCAGCCGCGCGGCTGTCGGGCCGATAGCCAATATCACCGGACGCCGTGAAGCGCCCGCTTCCGGCTTTTTCGATCTTGCCGTCGCGCAGCAATTGGCCAAACGAACGCAGACCGTCTTCGCGATTGAATTCGGTGGTGGCCTCCATTTGACGCACCTTGTTCATCAGCTGGGGGCGCGAAAACTGCTCAAGCCCTTCCACAAAGCTGAGATAGGCGGCCGCAGCTTCCAGAAGTTCGGGCAGTTCGACGGCCCCCCTTTCGGCGGCATAGGCAGTGAAACTGCTGCCGTTCGAACCGGAAGCAGCGTTAACCTGTTCCAGATGAGAACCACGAATGCGACGGGGGCGGATTGGGCCGCGTGCTTCGGCTGGGGTGTCGATCCGTTGCTCGGCGACCAGCTTGAGCGGCGCGGCGCGTTCTTGCGTGCTGGGACGTTCGGCACGCTCCTTGCGGCTTGCAGGTGATACGGGACGACGGGGGCGCACCACATTTGCCAGGTCGGTACGGTACGGTTCATCGTCTGTGTGCGATCCGACAGTACCACCGGCAGCGCGTTCTGCCTCGGCGGCGGCAACAGCTGCGCGCAGTTGGTTGAACGTGTCACGGTTGGTCGAGGCTTCAGGATCTTCCAGCTTTTGGTCCGCCGCCTCCATCAACCGCGAGACGTCTGTTTCCGGGGTATCTGCGGCCGCTGCCGTGCGTGGTTCCTCTGGGGTGTCTTGGGTGGCATCGTCAAACGCTGCATCCTCACCCAGAATCAACAGATCTGATTCAGCATGTTCTGCAGGATCGGGCTCTTCAGCCTCATCGTTTTCAACCGTCAATTCGGCCTCAACAGCAGCCAATTCACGCAGCAGATCAGCTTCTTCTTCCTCCGACAGCGATGTCTCGGCCATGGCAGCCTGTTGTTCGGCAACGCCGTCGTCCTCGGGGTCGTCTACCTGTTCGAGCGTACCCGAGGCCATTGCGGCCTCGATATCTCTGCGTTTGATCTTGTGAATGCGCGGGAGAGCCGTTTTAGGGGCAGGTTCGGCATCCGAGGCTTCCATAATGTTGGTCAGGTCTTCATCCAGGGCGGCTTCTGCGTCGTCTCCCAGATCGTCGAACAGGCTCTCATCCTCACCATCCTGCGGGTCGGACTGTTCCAGGTTGGTATCTACGTCGATATCCAGATCAGTCTCTTTGTCCAGTTGATCCAGGAATGCGGAAATGTCGGCATCATCTGCCAAAGTGTCCCTATGATCTTGTGTTTCTGCAGGATCAGCCTGAACGGTCGGCGCGTCCTGGGCGGCAATCATGTCCTGATCTGGGGACTCAATCTCTTCGTCCAGCGCCTGGGCAATATCCTGAGCGGCGGTTGCGACAAACGAATCGGCATGTTCGTCTTCCGAATATTCGGCGTCGTCCACGGGCGCAGACTTTCGCGAAACAACGTCCCGAATGCGTTGCAGTTTTGCAGCAATACTGTCTGCAGCGGGAACCGTGTCTTGCGTATTTTTCTGTATGACGGGATCCACATCGCGTTCCGAAACATCCAGTGCTTCGAATTCGATTGGTGTGTCGACCGGTGTATCAACCGCAACCAGGACCGTTTCGTCTTCAATTTCGGGTGCGTCGTCGGCTGGGTCTTGCGTGGTCTGTTCCACCACCGCGTCCATCTGGTCGTCAGAATCTGGTTGTTCGGCCAGATCTACGGCCTGCGCCGCCTCGGCGATGCTGTCGTTCTGATCAGCCTCTGTTGCCTCAGCCTGTTCCGCCTGTTCCGCCTGTTTGGCACTTTCGGCCATGGCAGGCTCAATGGACTCTGGCACTTCGGATTCGGGCGTCGCGGCTACGGGGGGCTGTTCCGCAGGCGGTTGCGCAGCCGGAGCCGGGGCAGCCGGGGGTGTTGCCGCTTCCGAAACAGGAGGGGATTGTACAGCAGGTTGCGATACAGCCAAAGCAGGCTCCGAAGCCCGCAGGACAATGCCACTGTCACCCTGACGGGCTTCGACTTGGCGTGAAATCTCGCGCTGGGCAATCCGGGCCAACATGTCAGCATCCGGTTGAGGGGGTTCGGCGCCGAAGTAACGATCATCCGACGCCAGATCGCGGAAGTACTCGGCAATCGCCTTCATCGTGTCAAAGGAGTCGTCGAATCCCTCAAGCGTACACGAAAACGTGCCGTAGGATACTGTCAGTACCTTGTTGTTCTGTACCATCGGTTGCTCGCCTCTTACCATTTATTGCCACTGATCTAATAGGAACAGAGAGACAATTTCGGTCCGAATCTGTGTAAATGAACGTATCATTTTGTGGCTAGATTGTGGCGGCTGTCAAAAGTGGGCATTAAAGCGGGCATGAAAAAACCTGTTGTTCAGTCCCCGAATCCCGTCACCCTGATTGGTGGAGGAGCGGTCTATTCCGAAGATTTTGCCTATGCCTTGGCGCGGGCACCCGACCTGGTGGCGGCCGATGGCGGTGCGCTGGCAGCGTTGGACCGGGGATATACTCCGCTGGCCGTGATCGGGGATATGGATTCCCTGCCGACGGCTGCCCGGTCTCTTTTGCCACCGGAAACGGTATTTCCGATCACGGAACAGGACAGCACTGATTTTGACAAAGCCCTACGCAGCATTTCGGCACCGCTGGTTTTGGCGATCGGGTTTCTGGGGCGGCGGCTGGACCACCAGTTGGCAGCCTTTAGTACGTTGATCCGACGGTCCAACATACCTTGTATTCTGATTGGCGAACTGGAGGTGATTTTCCACGCGCCTGCGGATTTCACAATGGAATTGGAGCCGGGGTCGATCGTGTCACTGTATCCCATGGCACGGGTAACAGGGCGCTCCGAAGGGCTGGAATGGCCAATCGACGGGCTTCAGCTGGCACCGGATGGGCGCATCGGGACATCGAACAGGGCCTTGGGGCGTGTGCGCCTGTCGGTAGATGGGCCGGGGCTGTTGGTGATAGTGCCCCGAAGCGCGCTTGATGCGGTTATGCGGGCGATTGTGCCCGAGAGCTGACTTTGGGTCGGGGCGTTTGCTGTTTGGCGACGACGCGTTCGCGGGCGACAATATACAACCCAGCCCCCATGATGATCGCAATGCCAAAGCTGGCCAACATGTTGGGTAGATCGCCAAAGATCCCCCAGCCAATGAATGTGGCAACCGGAATCTCAAGATATTGCATCGGTGCCAATGTGGTTGCGGGCGCATAGCGCAGAGACCAGGTCATCAACAGATGCGCAATTGTTCCCAGCAGACCAATGCCCAATAGCAATGAAACCTCATACGAAGACGGAGTTTTCATCGTCAACGGGGCAATATCCATATGCTGACCGACAAGCAGAACCGGCAACAGCACAACTGTCGCCATCACGCCACTGACAGCCTGCAGGCCGATCGGATCGGTTTCCTTGGCGATCTGGCGAGTGACCAACATGAACAAGGAGAATATCACAGCGACAGCCAGTGGCCACAATGCGGGCCAGCCGACCGCGGCAAAGCTGGGCTGAATAACCAGTAAGGTTCCGATGAAGCCAACGACACAGGCCAGAAGCCGTCGCATGCCGACTTCCTCGTTCAAGACATATTTGCCCAACAGCATCATGATGAAGGGCATGACAAAGGCGATGGCAACGGCATCTGCAAGGGGCAGATATTGCAACGCGGTGAACATCGCACCAATGCCGGCGATATGGAGCGCGGTACGCAAAACCGTCAGGGTCAACACCCGGCGGTTCATTCGCCACAGACGGCCGGTCATCGCGACAATGGGAATCAAAACGGCCGCCTGGATGGCGAAACGAACAAACAACAACTGTCCAAGGGGGACAGATTCTCCAAGCAGCTTGGCCACCGCGTCGCCCATAGGGGCGACGACACAAAAGCCAAGCATCAGAGAGATACCAAGAATGGGGCGATCAATAAACATGGGTTCACGCTAGGCGGGCGTTAACCTTTGCGCAAGTCAAGGTTGCGTGCGTTTTGGGATTTCTTGCCTTAAACGATCTCTCTAGAGTTGTGACGCGGCGTCACAATCAGCAATTTGGAACATTGACCGCCAATCCCCCCAACGAGGTTTCCTTGTATTTTTCGTGCATGTCATGCCCGGTCTGACGCATGGTTTCGATGACTGCATCCAGCGGCACGAAATGCTGTCCATCTCCACGCAGCGCCAGGCTTGCGGCAGAGACGGCTTTGATCGCGCCCAGGCCGTTGCGTTCGATGCAGGGCACCTGAACCAGACCTTTGACCGGATCACAGGTCATGCCCAGATGGTGTTCCAATGCAATTTCGGCGGCGTTTTCCACTTGCTCGGGTGAGCCCCCCATAACGGCACACAGACCGGCTGCGGCCATGGCTGCAGCGCTGCCAACTTCGGCCTGGCAGCCCGCTTCTGCACCAGAGATCGAGGCATTGTATTTCACCAACCCGCCGATCGCGGCCGCTGTCAGCAAAAAGTCTTCGATATGGCTTTCAGAGGCGCCGGGCACGTGGTCCAGATAATAGCGCAGGACCGCAGGCAATACACCAGCCGCACCGTTGGTCGGTGCGGTGACAACCTGTCCACCGGCGGCGTTCTCTTCGTTGACGGCCATGGCGTAAACGCTCATCCAGTCATTGATGGTGTGCGGTGCGTTCAGGTTCATGCCGCGTTCGGCCACCAGCGCGTCGTGGATCCCTTTGGCGCGGCGACGTACATTCAGGCCGCCGGGCAGAATACCGTCGCGGTTCAGCCCGCGTTCAATACAGTCGTTCATCACCTGCCACAGACGGGCGGTGCCCTTGGCGAAACTGTCGGCGCACCCACGCGCGATTTCATTGGCGCGTTTCATGTCTGCGATGGACTTGCCACTGGCCTGGGCCATCTCCAGCATTTCGGCAGCTGAATGGAATGGAAAAGGGACCGGTGCGCCGTCATCGGTGTCTTTGCCGTCTGCCAGCTCCTCTTCGGTCAGGACAAACCCGCCGCCGACCGAATAATACACCTGACGCAGGATCACGTCGCCCTGGGCGTCTGTAGCCATCAGGATCATGCCATTGGCATGACCAGGTAGATTGTGATCATAGTCAAAGATCATGTCCGCCTTGGGATCGAATTTCAACGCGCCCAATCCTTGGGGGTGCAACAGGTGGGTGGCGTTCAGATCGGCCAGCGTGGCTTCGGCTTTGGCGTCGTCATAGGTATCAGGCAGGAACCCGGCGAGCCCCAGAATGGTGGCGCGGTCGGTGGCATGACCCACACCGGTAAAGGCCAGCGACCCATGCAGGGATGCGCGCAGTCCGTGAAATTCAAACGGCGAGGCCCGCATCAGATCCAGGAACCGCGCGGCGGCCACCATCGGGCCCATAGTGTGTGACGAGGACGGGCCAATGCCCACTTTGAACATATCGAAGACGGAGAGGAACATCAGGTGGCTGATCCTTCTGGCGGTGTTGGGTGTATGGGGTGCGTGAATGGGGTCGGGCCCAGGCCTTCGGCTTCTTGGGCATGGTGTACGCTGGGGCGGGTTTCCAGACGCATCAGAATGGCTTGCAGGGCAGGGTATTGGTCCAGATTGAACCAGCTGCGGTCATGCTGTGCCGGATAGAGCGCCATCCAGCGCATCTGGCAGGCCAGATATAAATCCAGAACGGACGGGCTATCGGCGCCCAACCAATCAGTCCCCGCAGCGTTGTCCAGATTCCGCAGGTGGGTATCAAGCCGCCGAGCCATCCCGGTGCGCAATGCCTGTTGCAGGTCTGCGTCCGGTCCGATGTATTTTTCGGCATAGAACAATTGGCGCAGATCCGCATGCAGGGTGTTAGAAGCAAAGAACAGCCATTTCAGGAAGGACGCGCGCCCGGTGCTGTTTGGCGCCGGGGCCAGCGCGCCATGTCGGTCGGCCAGCCACAACAGGATCGCTGCGGTTTCAAAAATGGGTCCGTCGGGTGTTTCTAGAACCGGGATCAATCCATTGGGATTTAGCTGGCGATACCCTTTGCTGTCTTGTTGACGCTGACGACGGTCGATCACAAGGGTGTCAAAGGGCTGGCCCAGCTCCAACAACGCCAGCCGGATCACCAGCGAGGCGTTGTCAGGAGCATAATGAAGGCGATACGTCGGTGTCATGGATCCTGATCTAGACCGGGATGGTGATTCCCAAAGCTTCGTTTCCGACGTTTCCTATCGGAAACGCGCATTTTTGCGACATGTTTAGCGTGCGTGGCCTGACTTGGCACCTTTTGAGGCACGGCGACGCGCCAACGCCAGACCGTCCCGCATGTTCAGGGTCAAAAGGAAGATGTTGGTCGCACCTGCGATCAGCTCGAGGGTTTGGATCAAATAGAACCCTGTATCGAACGGACCCTCGGATGCTCTGTTGGCCAGGAACACCGCGCTGGGGAGCAAGATCAGAACACCGTTTGCTGCGATGATCTTCATGCGTTTGGACTTTTGGGTCACCTGGGGCAGTTTCCAGCCTTTGCCCAATTTGGCCCCTGTTGCTCCGGTGGTCATCATGGCCGGGATCAACACCAGCATTCCGTACAGAATCGCCTGTTTCACAGCTGCGACAGTTTCCGCGTTGGCAAAAATTTCGCTGACGGCTGTTGAAACCCAGAAGGTCGAAATCGTGGCAAGCGCGATGCCACCGGCTGTGGCGTGGATCTTTGGGGACATGATGAGCTCCATTTAAATAGCGTGCTATGTAAATATAGTTGCATAGCACGCTATTCAAGTATCTTTCTTTCACATGAGCGATTTTCAACAAATGTCGGCCGGGTATCTGGCCAACCACATGGCCCGACTGTTTGCAGTTGGACTGAGCAAACGGTTGCAGGCGACTGGGCTGGCTCCGGCCCAATTCATGGTGCTGCTCGAGCTGTGGCAGGCTGATGGCCGTACTCAGGCCGACCTGATGGGCGCGCTGGACGTTGAACAGGCGACGATGGCCAATACGTTGTCGCGAATGGATCGCGATGGGTTGATCGAAAGGCGCCCTTCCGAGACGGACGGGCGGTCGCGGATCGTATTTCTCAGCGACAAGGCCCGCGCCCTGGAGCAGGCGGCAAAGACCGCGGCATGGCACCAGAACGAGGTCGCGTTGCGAGGTTTGGACCCAGAGGAACGGGGGCTGTTTCTTTCGCTGATGCGCAAGGTCATCGCGAATATGCAGCGTCCGGACGCGCCCTGATGCCGGCAGCCGCAACAAAGTGATGCGTTTTGTGCCTCGCAGTTGCGCGGTGCATTCCGTATAAGACCGGCAACGCAACGAGGGGATGCTGCCATGACCGGAGAATTGTCGCCCATCGACAAGGCTAAATTTGTCGCTGCCAAACGGGCGGCCGACATGGTCGAAGACGGAATGCGCGTGGGGCTGGGGACCGGATCGACCGCGGCCTGGCTGGTGCGGTGTCTGGGTGAGATGGTTCGGGATGAGGGGCTGAAGATCCGCGGTGTTCCCACATCGACTCGCACCGCTGAACTGGCACGCGACGTTGGTATCGAAGTGATCAGCCTGGATGAAGCCAAGTGGCTGGACCTGACCATCGACGGCGCGGATGAATTCGACGGTGATCTGAACCTGATCAAGGGCGGCGGCGGCGCATTGTTGCAGGAAAAAATCGTGGCCACCGCATCAGATCAAATGGTGGTGATCGCGGACATCGGCAAAGAGGTCGAAAACCTTGGGGCGTTTCCTTTGCCGGTCGAAGTGATTCCATTTGGCTGGCAAACGACACAGGCGCTGATCGAGGAAACCCTTATTTCCATGGACGTTCTGGGGCGTCAGGCGACGCTGCGGATGAATGGAGACGCACCTTTTGTCACGGATGAGGGGAACCATATTCTGGACCTGCATCTGAAACGCATTGGCAACCCGCGCCAATTGGCCATGGTAATGAACCAGATGCCGGGTGTGGTTGAAAACGGTCTGTTCATTGATATCTGTGACACCGTGGTGATCGGCTTTGGCGACGGCAAGGTCGAAATCCGCGATATCAATGAAGGCACTGTAGAGCACGACCGGCTGGATTTTGTCGAAAGCGACAACCTGTTCACCGATCTTGCCGACTAAAGGTAGATAGCATGAGCTTTGATTACGATCTGTTTGTCATCGGTGGTGGGTCCGGTGGGGTGCGTGCGGCGCGGGTTGCTGCGGGCGACACCGGTGCCAAGGTCGCATTGGCCGAAGAAGACCGCTATGGCGGAACCTGTGTGATCCGGGGCTGTGTGCCCAAAAAGCTGATGGTATTTGCCAGCGAGTATTCCGGCATGGTCGAAGACGCGCAGGCCTATGGTTGGGACATTCAGCCGGGTGGCTTCAACTGGGATGCGTTCCGGGGCAAGCTGAACGCCGAATTGGACCGGCTCGAAGGGATCTATCGCAGCCTGCTCAAGAATTCCGGTGTCGAGAGCTTTGACCAGCGTGCCAAACTGGTCGACGCCCACACGGTCGAGCTGTCAGACGGCACCCGCAAGACTGCCAAACATATTCTGATTGCAACTGGTGGGCGCCCCGTGGTGCCAGAGTTTCCGGGGTCCGAACTGGCGATCACCTCGAATGAGATCTTTCACCTCGACAAGCTGCCGGACAGCATCCTGATCGTCGGGGGCGGCTATATCGCCTCGGAATTTGCAGGAATCATGAACGGGTTGGGGGTGAAGACCACCCAATTCTACCGCGGCGCGCAGATCCTGCGCGGGTTCGATGACGAGGCTCGCGGGTTGGTTTGCGAAGAGATGTGCCAGAACGGCATCGACGTGCATCTGGGCACCAATGTTCTGGAGATGCGCAAAGAGGGCGCGCAGATCTGGGTCAAGGCCACCAATGGCGAAGAACGTCTGTTTGATCAGGTGATGTATGCCACCGGCCGTGCGCCCAATGCGGATGACATGGGGCTCGAAGAGATCGGCATTGAACGCGGTCGCAAGGGTGAAATTGTCGTGGATGCGTACAGCCAGACCGGTGTGCCGTCAGTTTATGCGATCGGGGATGTGACCGACCGGGTCAATCTGACCCCGGTGGCGATCCGCGAAGGCATGGCCTTTGTCGAAACCGTGTTCAAGGGCAATCCGACCCCGGTCGATCATGACCTGATCCCGACGGCGATCTTTACCCAGCCAGAAATGGGAACCGTGGGTCTGAGCGAGGAAGAAGCCCGCGAGCGTGAACCGATCGAGGTTTATTCGGCGTCGTTCAAACCGATGCAGCAGTCCTTTGCAGGACGTGCGGCACGGGTGCTGATGAAGCTGATCGTCAGTCAGGAAACCCGCAAAGTCTTGGGTTGTCATATCGTCGCTCCGGGTGCCGGTGAAATGATCCAATTGGCGGGCATCGCGGTCAAAATGGGCGCAACAAAAGAAGATTTCGATCGGACCGTGGCGGTGCATCCGACTATGTCCGAAGAGCTGGTGACAATGAAATCACCGACGCGGACCGCTTGATTTTCGGGCGGTCCTGCACAGTTATGTGATATGGCCGCGAATCCTGCGGCACAAAAAGGAAAGTTGAAGGAGCGACATGGCGGGCAACAGCGGTGGCCCCTGGGGGGGCGGAGGCGGCTCTTCGGGCGGCGGAGACAACCGGGGCAACAATGGCGGCAACAACGGAGGGGGACGACGCCCCGACGATGAAGGCCCGCAGATTCCCGAAATTGATGACCTGATGAAAAAGGGTCAGGAACAACTGCGCGTGCTCATGGGCGGGCGTGGCGGCAGCGGCGGAAATTCCGGCGGTGGAAACCGGCGAGGCGGCGGTGGTCCGGCTCTGACTGGTGGTACCCTGGCATTGGGCGCGGTTGCGGCAGCGGTCCTGTGGGGCATGGCCAGCTTTTACACGGTCAAACCCGAAGAACAGTCGGTGGAATTGTTCCTGGGCGAATATTCGGCCACCGGCGGTCCGGGCCTGAACTTTGCGCCTTGGCCTGTGGTGACCAAGGAAGTCATCCCGGTCAAGGTCGAACAGACCGAACTGATCGGGGCGGGATCGCGTGGTGGCGACGCCGGGCTGATGCTGACCGGGGATGAAAACATCATCGATGTGGATTTCCAGGTGGTCTGGAACATCAACGATCCGGCACAATATCTGTTCAACCTGCGCGATCCGCGTCAGACCATTCAGGCGGTGTCTGAATCGGCGATGCGGGAAATTATCGCCCAATCCGAACTGGCTCCGATCCTGAACAGGGACCGGGGGATCATCGCTGAACGTCTCAAGGAACTCATCCAGTCGACGCTCGATAGTTACGATTCGGGCGTGAACATCGTCAGGGTCAACTTTGACGGTGCCGATCCGCCAGAGCCGGTCAAAGATGCCTTCCGCGAAGTGCAATCTGCTGGTCAGGAACGTGACCGTCTGGAAAAACAGGCTGACGCTTATGCCAACCGGGTCCTTGCGGGCGCGCGCGGTGAATCCGCTCAGCTGCTGGAGGAGGCCGAAGGCTATCGAGCCAGTGTCGTGAATGAAGCCGAGGGTGAAGCCAGCCGTTTCATAGCGGTTCTGGAAGAGTACTCGAAGGCCCCGGATGTGACCCGCAAGCGTCTGTATCTGGAAACCATGGAAGAGGTCCTGGGCCGCGTGGACAAGATCATTTTGGACGACCAGTCTGGTGAAGGGCAGGGGATCGTCCCCTACCTGCCGCTGAATGAACTGCGCAAGGGAGGTTCCAACTGATGCGTAAATCTACGTTTCTCCTCCCCGTTGTCGTTGTAGCTCTGGTTGTTGCGCTCAGTTCCGTCTTTATCGTGGACGAACGTGAACGGGCGCTGGTGCTTCAGTTTGGGCGTGTTGTTTCGGTCAAAGAAGAGCCGGGCCTGGCGTTCAAGATTCCTTTGATTCAGGAAGTCGTGCGTTATGACGACCGGATCCTCAGCCGCGAAGTCGGACCGCTGGAAATTACTCCGCTGGATGATCGCCGTTTGGTTGTCGATGCCTTTGCGCGCTATCGTATCCTGGATGTGCGCCAGTTCAGACAGGCGGTTGGTGCCGGTGGGATTGCGACAGCTGAATCGCGCCTGGATTCGATCCTGCGTGCCCAGACCCGCGAAATCCTGGGGTCGGTCAGTTCCGATGATATCCTCAGTTCGGACCGCGCGACGTTGATGCTGCGGATCCGCAATGGTGCGATTTCACGGACTCGATCTCTGGGGTTGGAAATCGTCGATGTGCGGCTGAAGCGCACCGACCTGCCGCAGGCAAACCTTCAGGCAACCTTTGCACGGATGCGTGCCGAGCGTGAACGTGAAGCTGCCGACGAAATCGCTCGGGGTGAAGAAGCTGCCCAGAGGGTGCGCGCCCAGGCAGACCGGACGCAGGTTGAAATCGTGTCCCAGGCCCAAAAAGAAGCCGAGATCGTTCGGGGTGAAGCGGATGCGCAACGAAACGCCATCTTTGCAGAAGCCTATGGTCGGGACACCGAATTCTTTGAGTTCTACCGGAGCCTGACCGCTTATGGGCGGGCCTTGCAGGAAGGTAACTCTTCTATGGTGATGTCGCCCGACTCCGAGTTTTTCAACTACCTGAAGTCATCTGAAGGTCGCGTTCAGGAGTGAGTGAAACACTTGGCAACATATTTCTGGCCTTCGGGCTGGTGTTGATTGTGGAGGGGCTGGTCTATGTACTGGCCCCTTCGCTTGTTGAACGGATGTTGGAAATACTGCGGGCTTTGCCCGACGAGGCCCGAAGACAGGTTGGTGGTCTGGCTGTTGTTGCAGGGCTGGTTCTGCTCTGGGCGGCGCATCGCCTCCTCTCATAATTTTTGGGAATGTTGGAATTCCGGGGATCATATCCTCTGAAATATGCAGATTGCAGGACGGATCGTTTAAAATACGGGGTATTGGGTGACGTACGGTCCATTCACTTCCGGTTCACTTGCTTTTGAAACCTTGCAACATCCGTTGCGAGATGAGGTAAAGTTACTACATTGAGCCCATGAAAATTTTGGGGCGTCTTGAATTGCGACCCAACCCGCCGATGGCGGGGTGTCTCATACAAGCTTTGATAAGGAGTGTTACGCGTGCAGCCACAGGCAACCTATTCCATTTCCGGACCGAACATTTTTGCCGCCAGGTTGCGGCTGTTCTGGCTGGGTGCTGTCACAATGCTGATGGTATTGACGCAGACCCTGACTGCCCAGGCACGGCCAGAGAGCCTGGCCCCGTTGGCAGAGCAGATCAGCCCATCGGTGGTCAACATTACGACGACAACCGTCGTCGAAGGCCGGACTGGCCCGCAGGGTATCGTGCCCGAAGGCTCTCCGTTTGAGGAGTTTTTCCGGGACCGCCCCGGAAATGGCGACGAAAACCGCCCGCGCCGGTCTTCGGCGTTGGGATCGGGTTTCGTGATCTCCGAGGATGGTTTTATCGTTACCAACAACCACGTGATCGACGGCGCGGATGAAATTCAGATCGAATTCTTTCCAGGCGAAGGCCAGCCGGCGGAAACATTGCCGGCCAAAGTGATCGGAACCGATCCCAAGACTGACATCGCTCTGCTCAAGGTCGAAGCCGACATGCCACTGCGGTTTGTCCGTTTTGGTGACAGCGATACCGCCCGCGTTGGCGATTGGGTCGTTGCGATGGGGAACCCCCTGGGACAGGGATTTTCGGTCTCGGCCGGGATTGTATCGGCCAGAAACCGCGCGCTGAGCGGGACATATGATGACTACATCCAGACCGACGCTGCCATCAACCGCGGCAACTCCGGTGGACCTTTGTTCAACATGGAGGGCGAGGTCGTTGGTGTGAATACGGCGATCCTGTCGCCCAATGGCGGGTCGATCGGTATCGGATTTTCAATGGCTTCGAATGTGGTCCGCCGGGTGGTTGATCAGCTCAAAGAGTTTGGGGAAACCCGTCGTGGGTGGCTGGGTGTGCGTATTCAAGACGTGAGCCCGGATGTCGCCGAAGCGATCGGTCTGGAGAAGGCCAGCGGGGCGCTGATCACCGATGTGCCCGATGGTCCGTCCAAGGAGGCAGGCCTGCTGGCTGGTGATGTCATCATGAGCTTTGACGGTGTCGACGTAAAAGACACCCGGGGGCTGGTCAAACAGGTCGGAAATGCCGAAGTCGGCAAGGCTGTGCGTGTGGTCGTCTATCGTGATGGGGGCACTCAGACGGTTCTGGTAACGCTAGGACGTCGTGAAGACGCCGAACGTGGGGAAACGTCGACACAGCCGGCGACTCCGGACGTGAGCGAAAAGGATATTCTGGGCCTGACACTGGGACTTCTGACAGATGAGTTGCGCAAGGAGCTGAGTGTCCCGGCCGATCAGAATGGCTTGGTTGTGATGTCGGTCGACGAAGCCTCGCAGGCATGGGAGAAAGGCCTGCGTGCAGGGGATGTGATCACCGAAGCAGGCCAGCAGAAGATCGTGTCGATGGACGGGTTCGAAGAGCGCATTGCAGAGGCAAAAGAGGCCGGGCGCAAATCCCTGCTGCTGCTGGTGCGTCGCGCAGGTGAGCCGCGTTTCGTGGCATTGAGCCTGGAGAACTGACAGGCAATTTCAGATCTTGGAACGGCCGGGCTTTGCCCGGCCGTTTGCATTTTAAGTGCAGGGCCGGTCGAGCGCCTTTGGGAGCGCGCTGTTGTCTATCTCGGGTCAAAAATGGAGAGAGCCATGTGTTGGGGACACATGGCTCTCTCTTGGGAATAAGATCGGCTTGGGACAGGCACAGGACATGCTTGCCGACCCTTGCACCCAGACTGACCGGCAGCGGCACGCGCGTCTGTGATATGTTTCACAAGCCGGTAAGATTATTGAAGTTTTTGGTTGGTAGCTTGCTTTGGGGTCAGATCAGGTCTGGTTCGGCAAGTCGGTGCAATGCAGTTCGGTCCAGTATCTCCAATCCGCCTCGGGTGGCACCAATAACACCTGAGCGCTTCCAGACCGAAATCGTTTTCGATACGGCCTCGCGGGTGGCACCGACAAATTCGGCCAGTTCGCTTTGGGACAGCCCCAATGTGCAGCTTTGTGTTTCTTCCGTCAGGTGGAGCAGCTTGCGTGCCAGGCGGGAGGAGATCGGCAGGAAGACCTGCTCGTTCAACTGGCTGCTCATCCAGCGCATGCGCTGACCAGCCAGGCGGATCATGTCGGCCGCCAATTCAGGATGCTGGGCCAGTTGCTCCAGAACATCGGGATTGCGCACACGCAGGACCCGGGTCGGTTCGCTTGCCATGACGGTTGCAGTGCGGGGACCGGGGTCGAACAATGCGATTTCGCCAAAGATTGATCCGGGACGCATGATGTCCAGGGATAACTTGCGCCCGGTCGCGGACAGGATCGACACTTCGACCGCGCCGGTAACAATCACAAACAGCGCGTCCCCGACGTCTCCCTGCTCGAACAATACCTGACCCTGGTCCAGGGGAACTTCGGTGGCCTGGCTTGCCAGAAGCCGCTTTAGCCGATCCGAGGCGCAAGATAGGAAACCGGTGTCGGGCAGGTCATGTGGCTCCATCAAGGTTTCCTTTGTTTCAGTTCCGGTCCCCAACCAGTCAACAGGACCACAGGCAGAGGAGCAAGGGGAGGATTACCGCTTTTGTCTCCATTTAGTCAGAGGTTTATTCGATCTGCACCTCGACCAGACCCAGCTTGCGGGCGGTTGCCAGAGAGAGAATGCCGGTGTCCAACCCGTGTGGCTTCTGATATTTTCGGATCGCTGTTTGGGTGTGTGTATCCATCTCTGCCGTGATCTGACCACGATACAGGCTGCGCACCTTGAGCGCGCGTTGAAGCGAAGCGATGAATTGAGGGGTCATGACGTCGTCACAGGGGGTTTCAAACCACTCTTCCGTGCGTTCGCGAACGATCTGCTGAATGGTCTCCGTCTTGAAGATCGCCGGGCTCGTGACGGTCCCATCGACCAGTATTTGCGCCGGTTGTATCATGATCTGATGGGTGACCGTTTCAATGACGGCGGGGGTAACCTGTTTGCCCCAGCAGGTTCCCGGAGCAGCGCCGGGGGGGGCTTCCTGCTGCAGGCGCGTGACCTGAGAGCCAGTCGGTCCATTCAAGTCGGGCAAGCCCTGTTCACAGCCTGCAAGCATGGCACATAGGCAGGCCAACGTCGCAACGTGGCGAAAGGGAAACTTGGTCGACATGCTCGGGCCTCGGACAGGCGTTTTGCCACGATCCTAACCTAAATCGGATGTCGGCGCAAAGGCCGCATCGGTGTCGTGGCCCTGTTCCTGCAAGAGCAGGTCCAGCATGGGAGAGATGTCTTCGATCTCTTCGGCGATCAGATGGGAGACCGAATGTGCGCGCTGCAGTCGCCCCGTGATCCTGAGCAATCGCCCTGCTATCACCGCTCGCCGGAAGCGTTCGTACATCTTGCGCCAGACGATCACATTGACAATGCCGGTTTCATCCTCGAGCGTCAGGAAAATCACCCCTTTGGCGGTGCCGGGACGCTGCCGTAAAATGACCAACCCGGCCACGGTCAACCGGGTTCCGTCGGGGGGGCGGCACAAGTGTTCGGCCGGAAGGCAGGCCGGAGGGCGGGGCCAGTCCGGCCCATTTGGAACGGGCGTTAGAAACAGGGGATGGGACATTTGGGTTCTGGGGACTGGAGGTGTTAGAACAAATATAGAACAAAAGAGCAGAAAGTCCAGCTGCGGCATCAATCAGTCGCAAATGGGGCTGGCATCACTGCGGGGGCTTGGCTAGACAGTTGCGCGAGTACCGAGAGGGGAGAATACCGACGATGGCAAAGATTACCTATATCGAACACAACGGCACCGAGCATGTTGTTGACGTGGCCAATGGGCTGACCGTGATGGAAGGCGCACGCGACAACAATATTCCGGGCATTGAAGCCGATTGCGGGGGTGCCTGTGCCTGTTCGACATGCCACGTCTATGTGGACCCTGCCTGGGTGGAAAAACTGCCGGCCAAGGACGACATGGAAGAAGACATGCTGGACTTTGCCTATGAACCAGACGCCGCACGGTCGCGCCTGACCTGTCAGGTCAAGGTGACTGATGGGCTGGACGGTCTGGTCGTGCATATGCCGGAAAAACAGATCTGATGCGATCCGGGACCAAAGCGCGGCGTTTTCTGTCGCGCCACTGGTCTCGATGCACCCGCCGCGCGTGGTTGGCGGCGGCACTGTGGTTGGCCGGGGTCGGTGTCGTCGCGGCCTGTCAGAAACCACCTTCTGATCTGGCCGGGGACGGATCGTTTGTGCGCTTACCAGCGTGTTCGGGCCGCCAGTTCGAAACCTGCCCGGGGCAACAGATTTCTGCGGCCTGGTATGGCGAGGAAACCACGCTGTACCCGCATGGCGTTCTAGGGGATGCCATCGAATATTCCCGGCTGGAGGTTTATACCAGCGCAGAACATGCCACCGCATGCGGGACCAAAAGCGTCCGGTTGGACAAGCAGCATGTTTTCGAAGATTTGGCACCGCGGTTGGTCGATTTGGATGGTGACGGCACGGCCGAAATAATCACAATTCGCAGTCATGTGGACAAAGGGGCGCAGATCGCCATTTACGGCGGTGGCGGCGATGATGCCCAGCTGAAGCTCATCGCAGCCACGCCCTATATCGGCCGCAGAAACCGCTGGCTTGCTCCTGTTGGCGCTGCTGATCTCGACAGAGACGGATACGTCGAAATTGCCTATGTTGATCGTCCGCACCTGGCCAAGACCCTGAGGGTTTGGCGGTTCCGGGATGGAAAGCTGGAGCCGGTGGCCGACCAGCCGGGTCTGACCAACCACAGGATCGGGCAGGATTTCATTACGTCGGGCATTCGTGACTGTGGGCAGGGACCCGAGATGGTCACCGTTGATGCCGGTTGGGACAGGGTCATGGTGTCCCGGTTGCAGGGCGGTCAGATCCGGACCACAGCGCTGGGGCCATATGAGGGGCGCGCAAGCGTCGATCAGGCATTGACCTGTTCCTGAGCGTTGTGTGCCGGCCCAATTTTGCCAAGCAGCAGGGTTGCCGTTCGTTTGTCTTTGCAGCCATCAACGTTCTATGACCTGCTCCAATTCGCTCACTCCGGTTTTTAACGTCTGTTACCGGCGGCTCAGCCGGCAACGCGCACCACGTGCTCTCCTTCGATCTGACCGAGCGACGAAAACAGCGCTGCCGTGTTGCTGGCGCTGAATTTCTTGAGCAGCTTGGCGCGATAGACCTCGACAGTGCGATAGCTGAGCTCCAGGTCGCGGGCAATTTCCTTGGAGGTCTTACCTTCGGAAAGGAGAGAGAACACTTCCCGCTCGCGCCGGGTCAATGGCTGATACGGGCGGAGAGCAGAGAGATCGGCAAAACTCCAGACGGCACGGGCCAGTGGATCATCGGGGGTAAAGCTGTGACCGCGCACCCGAACCCAGAACAGGTCGCCGTCCTTGCGTCGCATGACCCGTTCGTCCCAATACAGGTTGCCGCGTCCCAATGTGTCGTCTCCGCGATGGCGCACATTCAGAAATTCGGCCTCGCTGGGGTACAGAAAGACAAACAACTGGTTCAGTAGCTCGTCCTGTGAATACTGGAACATCTCACGAAATCGTAGATTGGTTTCACGGATCACCCGGTTTTCGGTCACCACCAGCCCAATGGGCGCATAGTCAAAGGCCAGCTCCTGCAGATCTCCGGATCCATAAGCCCGGTCAAGTTCGCTTGGCTCTGGTGAGCGGGTCATTGCGATCTCCGTATGATGGTGGCGGGAACAGAGGTCGTCCCGCGACACGCATAGTTTTGCACCCTGCTCCTTGATGTAAAGCGCTAACTGACGGGCTGCAACCGCACCGCGCTGCGCGGGCGCGGTGCCAGGCCCAACGGGGCGCGACGCCGCAGGCGTCAAGGCCGGGCGGGAGCGCTTTTTGGGAGGATGTTTCCTTGGTCGGACGATCAGGTCGTTTCGCACGAAACCATGTGGCGCATGGTCAGGGATGTTGGCCTGTCGTACCCGGGATGAGAGGTGACACCGGTCTGAATGAACCCCATGCGGGCAAAGGCGGCATGGTTTTCAACCAATTCGATCCGGGATTGCAGCTCGACCCTGTTGAAACCAAGCGCTCTGGCACGGTCACAGGCGAGGTCCACCATGACCCGCGCCAAACCCAACCCGCGGGACTCTTTGGCGACAGCGAGCTTGCCAAGATACAGGTGATCGGATTTCGGAGTGAGAAAGACGCAGGCGGCGACAGGGTCCCCGATGACCCAGACTTCACCCATCTGGCATTGCTGGAGCAGGGCATCTTCGGACAAGCGATGCATGGAAGAGGGCGGGTCGATCCTGCCATCCATATAAGCAAAGCTGGTTTGAATCAGCTGTAGCACCTCGCCAAGCCGATGATCGGTTGTAGTGATAGTGTTTGGGCGTGACATCATAGGGAACTCGACAGCCCGATGTTACCCGTTCACTGCAAAAAGAAAAGGCCTTCCAGCTTGGTGATGTCCGGGTGTTGATCCGCACCGACACCCGGCACTCGATGTGCTCCCGTCCCTTTGCCCTGTCTTTCTGACGAAAGACCGGACAAAGCGTTGGGCCTAGCACCGCGCGCTGGCGCGCGGTGCTAGGCCGCTTGACGGTGACGTTTTCGGCCGCGTGAACTGTGACGGCAGCGGGCCTGCGGCGCGCTGCCAGGCCCAAGGCCTATGATCCTGCATCTGTGATGCAGGATCAGGGCGCGGGAGCCCTTTGGTCTTTGGTCTGGACCCTAGGCAGGGTTTCAGAGTGCGCGCCAGCCGATATCGCGACGGAAGAACCCGCCGGGCCAGTCGATGGACTCGACCATCGCATAAGCGCGGTCGCGGGCCTCTTGCAATGACTCACCTCTGGCTGTGACATTCAGAACCCGGCCACCCGTGGCGACAATCTTGCCGTCCTGTGCCTTGGTTCCGGCGTGAAACACCATATTGTGGCTATCCTCAGGCTGGGTCTCCAGTGCTTTGATCTCGGTGCCTTTTTCGTAGGACCCGGGATAGCCATTCGCCGCCATCACGATGGTGATCGCGTGATCGTCGCCCCAATTCACCTGCGCCTCTGTCAGCCGGCCTTCGGCTGCCGCATGCATCAGGTCCAGTGCCTGTGCTCCGAGACGCATCATCAGCACCTGACATTCCGGATCGCCAAAACGCACATTGTATTCCACCAGACGCGGCTGGCCGTCCTTGATCATCAGGCCGGCATACAGCACCCCTTGATAGGGCATGCCGCGCTCTGCCATCGCCTTCATCGTTGGTTTGACGATTTCGTCCATCGCCTTGGCTTCGATCTCAGCCGACAGAACCGGGGCGGGAGAATAGGCCCCCATCCCGCCGGTGTTCAGACCGGTGTCGCCTTCACCGACGCGTTTATGGTCCTGGGCCGAGCCAATCGGCAGAACGTCTTCACCGTCTACCAGAACAAAGAGCGATGCCTCTTCACCCTCCATGAATTCCTCGATTACGACTTCGGCCCCGGCACCGCCAAAGCTGCCACCGAACATGTCGTCGATGGCGTCCAGCGCTGTGGCTTCGTCCATGGCAACGATCACGCCCTTACCGGCTGCCAGCCCGTCGGCCTTGACCACGATTGGGGCACCGTTGGCGCGGATATGGGTCTTAGCGGCCTCGGCATCGGAAAAATGGCCGTAGCCAGCGGTTGGCGCGTTCGAGACGTCACAGATTTCCTTGGTAAAGCTCTTGGACGCTTCCAGGCGCGCGGCGGCCTCGGACGGGCCAAAGACCAGCACACCGGCTTCGCGCAGGCGATCTGCGACACCGACGGCCAGAGGCGCTTCGGGGCCGACGATGACAAAATCAATGGCATTCTCTTCGGCAAAGCTGGCAACTGCACCGCCATCCATGATGTCAAACGATGCACATTCCGCGATCTGTTCGATCCCGGCATTTCCGGGGCATACGATCAGTTTGTCACATTTGGGGTTCTGCATGACGGCCCAAGCCAGAGCATGTTCACGTCCACCGCTTCCGAGGATAAGGATATTCATTCGCGCATACTCCGATCTGCTTGGCCTTGCTTGACGCGCGTTCTATGCTGATGCGACGCATAGAACAAGAACCCGCGCCATTTCGAGGGAGCGCCCAATTGTCCGACCTGTTTGACGAGCCCGTGCCGGGCCAAAACATGCCTGAATTCACCGTTTCGGAGATCTCGGGCGAGGTGAAACGCACGCTGGAAGGTACATTTGGCCGGGTTCGGGTGCGTGGCGAGGTCGGTCGTGTGTTCAAGGCGCGCTCGGGACATCTCTATTACGACATCAAGGACGATCGTAGCGTGCTGGCCTGCACCACATGGAAAGGGCAAGTGGCGAATCTGTCGGTCGTTCCCGAAGAGGGCCTTGAAGTCGTCGTGACCGGGCGACTCACCGCCTTTGGGGCGCAATCAAAATACAATCTGAATGTGGATGAAGTCGCCGTTGCCGGTCAGGGCGCGTTGATGGCGCTTTTGGAAAAGCGCAAGAAGCAGCTTGAGACCGAGGGGTTGTTTGCCGCCGAACGCAAGCAAGCGTTGCCCTTCCTGCCGGATATCATCGGTGTGGTGACCTCGCCATCGGGGGCTGTGATCCGGGACATTCTGCACCGGCTGCGCGATCGGTTCCCTCGCAAAGTTCTGATTTGGCCTGTGGCCGTGCAGGGGGCCAATTGCGCGCCCGAAGTGGCCCGTGCCATCAATGGATTCAACCAGCTGACACCGGGTGGGGCGCTGCCCCGGCCGGATCTGATTATCGTCGCGCGCGGTGGTGGTTCAATCGAGGATCTGTGGGGGTTCAACGAAGAGATCGTCGCCCGGGCAGCAGCAGCCTCCCAAATTCCGCTCATCTCGGCGGTGGGACATGAAACCGACACCACTCTGATCGACTTTGTTTCGGATCAACGGGCACCGACACCCACGGCGGCTGCAGAACTGGCGGTGCCGGTGCGGATGGACCTATTGGCCTGGAGTGATGACATGGGCGCACGCCTGACCCGCGCGGCGACGCAGGCGATCAGCCAGCGCAGCCAGCGGCTGGCCGATCTCAGTCGCGCCATGCCGCGAGCCGACAGCCTGTTGGACTCGCCGCGCCAGAGGTTAGATCAGGCCGAAGAACGTCTGCCGAATGCGCTGATCCGGGGCGTGCAGAATCGGGAGTTGCGTCTCAGCGAAGCGGCCGCACCATTGCGCAGCGAGGTCTTGCGGAGCCGGCTGCGGCGTGATCACGAACGCTTGGAAGATCGCGTCAACCGGTTGCTACCTGCCCTGGAGCGCGCAATGACACAGCGCCATGATCGGGTGACCGCCTGGGGTGCCCGTCTGCAACCACAACGTTTGAGGCAGGATTTGGATCGCCAAGGGGATCGGCTGACCCGGCTGACCCAGAGGCTGGCCCTGGTTGGACACAATCAACTGACCCGTTGGCAGGACCGTCTGATTGCCGTCGACCGCCAACGCGAAATCCTGAGCTACAAGGCCACGTTGGCACGGGGATATGCGGTGGTCCGGGCAGAAGGGGCAGTTGTGACCACGCGGGCTCAGGCCGCGGGTGCGACAGAATTTGAAATCGAATTCGCAGATGGGCGTCTGGATGTGGGCGGGGCAAAGGTGGGAAGCGCCTCGGCAGACCCTGCACCCGCGCCCCGGTCGGCCTCTCGGACAAAACCCCAATCACCCCCAGACGATCAGGGCTCTCTGTTTTAGGCGATGGCTGGCAGGTCCGGGTATCAGTGAATGCGCCTTATCTGTGTCGGGGTTTGTCGCCATTCCGGGATCAGACGCCGACTTCGGGTCCATGGCAGATCATTTCGGCGTTGATTTCATTGCCTTCATACAGATCGGTTGAGGTCGCGTCGCCTTGCAGTCTGGCGGTCAGGCCCTGATCGCCCAGCTCAAAGTGCCAGCATTGCGGATCTGACCGATCTTCGTAGAGGAAGCAGATCTGGTCAGAGTCCTGATACCAGCTCCCCTCCAGGCAATCGCCGTCCAGAAATGACCAGATCACCCGACGACCGGGAAGATAGCGTTCGACTCCATAGGGTTCACCGTCAAAACCGTAGAAAAGGGTCTTGCCGCGTGTGTATTTGTCAAACTCCTCGGCTCCGATCGGGGAGTCGGCCAGGAGGCTTGCGGGCAGCAGCCCAAACAGAGTGAACAAAAGCGGTGACATACGCATGGGCCGACTGTGCCAGATCAGGCGGCGGTTGCACAGTCACTGTCGCGTGTGCAGCGTTGGGTTTGAGCTGTCAGGCGCAGCGCGCTGGCGCAGCAGAGCAACACGCGGGTCCATGATTCGCCGCCACAATGGTGGGAACAGCGCGATAACTGCCATCAGCGGCACCGGGCGGGGCAGTGTCGGCATGTCCTTGGTGAGTTCCAACGCCGGATAGGGGCGTCCGGGGTGCATATGATGATCTGAATGCCGCGGTGCATTCAGCATCAGCGCCGAGGAATACCAATGAGGCGCATTCCAGGAATGCTGTGGCCCAGTTGGCTCCAGTCTCTGATCGTATGTCTGACGCCTCAACCCATAGTGCTGGACATAGTCGGCCAGAAAGATCTGGGCCTGGGCATAGGTGCAGATGGCCAGCAGAACCAGAACCCCGCCCAACCCGGACAGCGCTGTGGCCAAAAGGATCAGCGCGCCTGCACCGGCGAGATATCCGAAATATGGGTGCATTCCGCCTGAATCGGTCCGCTTCAGCCGCCGCGACGTTTCAGCCTGCCACCCGGCCCGCAAGGACCCGAGCCAGGCCCGGGGCCAGAAGCTGTAGAACCCCAGACCAAGATCGGCGGAATTGGGATCTCGTTCCGTGCCAACGTGCACGTGATGCACCAGCATATGCGCCGACACATGGTGCCCGATCAACATCGAGGTATAGACAATCGCTCCTAACCGTCTCAACCCACGCGCGGGGCGGTGTATCAGTTCGTGCGCGTTGGGGTGCGAAACCTGCCCCATGAACAGGCCCGCCGCGGCCCCGGTCAGGACCGCCTGCAACATTGGCATCTGTGGGATCGCAATCACCAGGGCAGGCAGCAGCCCTAGATGCCCAAGCGCCAATGTCACCGACAGCAGATCAGCCCGGTGCATTGTCTGCGCATCCCGCTGTACCGGCAACTTCCTGCGTCCCAACCGGTCCAGCGCATAGACACAGAGGGTCATGTAGGCCAGGGCCACTCCCGGCCAGATCCCTGCCCATAGGCAGGCACAGATCAACAGCGCCAACGGAGACAGGGAGGCAAGGGAAAACCAGAACATCAAGATCCTTTCACAGGCCTTTGCGCAGGGTCATATTTGACCCAAGGCCGGTTAACAGGCAATGCCTTTGCATCTCAATGCAACGGGGCCTTTATGTTTCAGACCATGGATCAGAGCCTGATGTTCGTCATCTCTGCCGCTGCGGGCGTGGGGTATCTGTTTCTGACAGCCCGCCCGCCCAGTGTCCTGCGCAGCACGATCAAAACGCTCTGCGTCGCGGCGTTGGCTCTGGCGGCATGGACCGCGGGCGCGCCGGGGGTGTTGGTGGCGGCCTTGGGACTTTGTGCAGTGGGCGACTATTGCCTGTCGCGTGATGGCGAACGTGCTTTTATGGCGGGGGTTGGGGCATTTGCTTTGGGTCATCTGGTCTATGTGGAGTTGTTTTTGACGCATCCGCTGTCTGACCCGACACGCCTCATGACGTTGGCCGGTGGGGCGGTTGTCGTGATGTTGGCCCTTGTCGGGGGTGGGATGGCCAAAGTGCTGGCTTCAAGGGCGGGGCCGATCGTGCCTGCGGTTTTGGCCTATATTCCGATCATTCTGGCCATGGCCGTGTCGGCGCTTACGCTGCCGGGGCAGGGAAGTTTGATCTGGGCAGTACCTGCGGCAGTCAGTTTTATGGTGTCCGACATGGTGCTGGCGGTGGAAACCTTTGTGCTGAATGACGACCACAGGATGCGACGGTGGACGCCTTATGTGGTCTGGCCGCTATATTGGGGGGCACAGGTCGGATTTTTCGCCGCATTTGCCTGAGGTGCTTTGCAACTGGTGCCGATCCGCATTAGGTGGAATGAAACCGCTGCGGAGATCGAAATGGCGTTTTTCTCAAAGCTCAAGGACCGGCTGTTCAAATCCTCGTCGAAACTGGAACAGGGTCTGGACGCAATTGTGGAAGAGGGAGGCGAAACCGCCGCCCCTGCCAGCGACCTGGCAGATCCGGCACCTGCATCCGCGCCGACCGTGCCCGAGCCCACCCGGGACGTCAGGGATGCTGCCCCGGTTCTGGAAGAGCGTCCCGCGCCCGGCGCGGCACAGTTACAGCCTGACCCGCTTCCCGTTGCCACCCCGGCACCGACGCCCGGACCTGTGACACCTGCATCTCCTGCTCCCACATCACCACCACCAGCTGAGGCCAAGCCTGGTTTTCTGGGGCGCCTGTTGGGACGTGGCACCACGGATGAGCCGCGTCGGGTGTTGGATGATGACATGCTCGAGCAGCTCGAAGAGCTGCTGATTGCGTCGGACATGGGCGTGGATACCGCGCTGCGTATTACGTCCAATATGGCCGAAGGCCGCGTCGGAAAACGTCTGTCGGCAACCGAAATCAAGGAACTGATGGCTCAGGAAATCGCCCGGGTGATGGAGCCGGTGGCCAAACCGATGCCGATTTATTCAAAACGCCCGCAGGTGGTGCTTGTGGTGGGGGTCAATGGGTCAGGCAAGACAACAACCATTGGCAAGCTGGCCAGCCAGTTCAAAGGTGCGGGAAAAAAGGTGGTCATCGCTGCCGGGGATACCTTTCGCGCCGCTGCGGTCGAGCAGTTGCAGGTATGGGGCGAGCGTGCCGGTGTGCCGGTGCTGACTGCGCCAGAAGGGTCTGATCCGGCCTCGTTGGCCTTTGACGCCATGACCCGCGCACAGGAAGAGGGGGCGGATCTGTTGATGATTGATACCGCCGGCCGTTTGCAAAACCGGTCAGACCTGATGGAAGAACTGGCCAAGATCGTCCGAGTGATCCGCAAAAAGGACGAAACCGCGCCACATAACACCCTGTTGGTGTTGGATGCCACGACTGGTCAGAACGCGTTGAACCAGGTCGATGTCTTTCGCAAGATCTCCGATGTTTCGGGTTTGGTGATGACAAAGCTCGACGGGACAGCCAAAGGCGGCGTTCTGGTGGCGCTGGCGGACAAGTTCGGGCTGCCGATTCACGCCATTGGTGTGGGGGAACAAATCGACGATCTGGCCCCGTTTGACCCCGAAGAGTTCGCCGCCGCGCTGACTGGGCTCGACACGTAAGAGAAGCCCTCTGGCGGGTCTAAACACCACCGAGCGCTGGGGGCAGGTTGCCTTTGGTGCTCTCCACCCAATTGAAAGCCCACACTTTGAGCGACTGGCTGATCTCTCTTGAAGGCACCGAGGCCGGTCATCAGGTGGCGCTGGGCCTGGCGATTATGGCCGCGTTTCTGCATGCGGTGTTTGGGGCCCTGCAAAAGGGGCGTCACGATCCCTGGTTGTCACGCGGAGCAATTGATTTTTCCTATTGCATCATGGCAGCACCCTTTGCCCTGTTTGTCGTCCCCTGGCCGGAACCGCATATGTGGGGCATCTTTGCGGCCGCCTGGGCCATTCACATCGTTTACAAGACCTTGCAGGCCTGGGCCTATACCAAAGGGTCCTACACGGTGGTCTATCCGGTGGTGCGGGGCAGCGGGCCGCTGTTCACGGTGATCGGGGCATATCTGTTGTTTGGCGAAGCCTTTAACCTGGTTCAATGGCTGGGCGTGGCCACGCTGCTAAGCGGAATTTTTGGATTGGCCTATTACAATTACCGGTTCCTTGAAACGGAGCGGGATACGTTGGGCGTGGCGTTGGTGCTGGCGGGGATGACCGGCATCCTGGTGGCCATGTACACGACATATGACGCCTATGGCATCCGGGCGACGGCAGATCCGTTCACCTTTCTTGCCTGGTTTTTCATGATTGATGGCTGCACCTTTCCGATCGTGTCGCTGCTGCGGTGGCGTGGGATGGCGGATCGTCCAGCACCTGGGCCGTTGATGGTCAAAGGGTTCTTTGGCGGGCTGATTGCGTTCTGTTCCTTTGGCGCGATCATGCTGGCCACGCGGCTGGACAAGGTCGGGGAGGCGGCTGTGCTGCGCGAAACCTCGACCGTGTTTGCGGCCTTGATCGGCTGGCTGGTGCTCAAGGAGACCGTGGGGCCGCGCCGAATTGCGCTGATGGCTTTGATCGCTGCGGGGGCCGTGATAGTGGAGGTGGGCGGATGACGAAAGGTACCGATGTGAGTGACAAGAAGATCAACGGCAAACTGAAGATGGCGCTGGAATTGGGCCCGGTGGTTCTGTTCTTTGCGGCCTATGTAAAGCTGAAGGATCAGGTGTTCACCATTGGTGGTGCAGACTATGACGGATTCATTCTGGCCACGGCCGGATTTGTGCCGCTGATGATTTTGTCAACGCTGGCATTGTGGAAGCTGACCGGCAAACTGTCCAAGATGCAGATTGTGACACTGGTGCTGGTGGTGGTGTTTGGCGGGTTGTCGGTCTGGTTCAATGATGACCGGTTTTTCAAGATGAAGCCGACATTGATTTACCTGCTGTTCGGCGGGGTTCTGGGTATCGGGTTGTTGCGTGGACAGAGCTATTTGAAGTTCGCAATGGAAGAGATGCTGCCGCTGGAGCAGGAAGGCTGGATGATCCTGACCCGACGTCTGTGCGGGTTTTTTCTGGCGTTGGCGGTCTTGAACGAAGCGATCTGGCGCACGCAGACCACGGAAATCTGGGTGTATTTCAAGACTTTTGGGCTGTCGGCGGCGGTGTTCCTGTTCTTTATGACACAAGGCAGCATCTTTCAGACCTACGGGTTGGACGAAGAAGAAGGCTGAGCATGCTTCCGTCAAAGGGCAACGGGGTGCTCCCGCCCCTTTGACGGGCACTGCGTGCCCACAAAGCGTTGGGCGTGGCAGCGCGCCTGCGGCGCACTGCGGTCAGTGCCAGTCTCAAGCCGTGGACCCAAAGAGATCAGCCTGGACCCATGTATCGGATCGGTCACCGCGCAGATCAGCGTGCAGGGCACGGCCCGCGCGGGTGGCGGGGCGATTCCAGACTGTGCGCAGCCAGCGGGCCAGGTTCGGTTTGTCGTCCAGCGTTTGCTGTTGCCCTTCCCACAGCGAGGCCCAGGGCCAGATCGCCATATCGGCTATGGTGTATTCGGGACCGGTTACAAACTCGTTTCCAGCCAGCTGCCTGTCCAGCACGCCGTAGAGCCGCGTAACTTCGTCACGATAGCGGGTCTGGGCGTAGGGCAGGGGATCGGGCGCATACTTCAAGAAGTGATGGCATTGGCCAGCCATCGGTCCGACTCCGCCCATCTGCCACATCAACCATTGATCAGTCCGTAGTCGGGCGCGTTCGGTTTCGCCATAGAACCGACCAGTCTTGCGCGCCAGATACTGTAGGATGGCACCGCTTTCGAACAGCGAGACCGGCGCGCCGTCTGGCCCGTCTGGATCAACAATGGCAGGCATCCGGTTGTTGGGTGAAATGATCAGGAAATCGGGCGCGAATTGATCGCCTTTGCCGATATTGATGAGGGTTGTCTCATGGGGCAGACCCATTTCGTGAAGCGCGATGGAAACCTTCCATCCATTCGGCGTTGGCCAATAGTAGAGCTGGATTGGCTCGGGCATGCTGTGTCGGTCCCCCATGTTGTTTGGGGCAATCATCCGGTTTTCTGGGAGAACGGCAAGGGGGCAACCCGAGATGGACGTGCAACATGGCGTGACCGGCGGGTGACATCATGCTGTGGCGGCGCACGGTGTAGCAGGTCCAGAGGCAGGCGGTGCGCATGGCGCAACAGATCGCCATAGAAAGTCAACGCGCCGGGGCGCATATAGGTCGACCAATGACAGATCCTGCGGGTGGGCGGTGCAATTGATGCACCGATCCGGGCGAGATGGGCCAATGTATCCGCACAATCCAACTGCAAAGTAACAGCATTGCAGGCATCGATCCCGGACCCCAGCGCCCGATCCCCGCGCAGCGGCGGGGTGATCAAACGTTCATACAGAAAATCGAACAGATCGTTTTCGCGGGATGTGACATTGATGAATTCTGCGGTTTGCCCGGCAGGGGTTGCCAAGGCCGACTGCGCGACGGATTGATAACACGCCCCTGTCAGTGACAGAATGCGGCGAACCGAGCCTGCGGGCAGATGTTGCAAGGCCGCGCAGGCCGGTTCAACACCCATCGAATGGGCAACAATATGGATCGGTTTGGTCGGGCAACAGCGATGCAGGTAAGCCAGCACCTGCGCCAACGCACGCCCCGCCTGGCGGGCGCGGCGCTGGGCCTGCCACAGCACCCCGGAGGCGTCCCAGCCGAATGCAACGCCCAGTCCTTCGTCGGATGCGCCCTGCCCAAAGCCCAGGCGCACAGGCCAACTCACCGGCGCTCTAGACACGGCCAGAGGCTCAAAGGACAAGATATGCCTGTGCGGGCAGTTTCGGGGGTGATCCGGTTGATACTGAAACCCGTGTATCATGACGATCACGGGCCCAGGGGTGGCGCTCGCCCGGTGCAACAGAGGCCAAAGTGATTGGCTGGATTGATGAAGGTATGGAATGTCCCGGCGGGCATTGATGCGGATCAATGGCATGGTGACCCCGTTCCTGTCGGCAATCTGTGATCTCCTTTTGGCTTGACGCTATGAAGTGGAGATGAAGGTCGGGTGACGGCTCCGTGACGGGTGTTTAACGTTTTGCATACCTCTGGCGACTTGACGCAACGGCGCAACCGGCGTAAATCGACCCCACTGAATCGTGGCGATTTGTTACCGGATTGCGGGCCACGTAAAACAATCCCGCTAAAGAGGTCAGGATGAGGGACCCCCTTTCGCTTGGCCGATTGGGGGTTTTTTGTTGCGCCACGCGCGCATGGAGGACGAAGAGATGAGCGAGACCTGGAACAAGCGGACCCAGATGGTCCATGGCGGCACCCGTCGCAGCCAGTATAACGAGGTGAGCGAGGCGATTTTTCTCACCCAGGGCTTTGTTTATGAGAATGCTGAACAGGCCGAAGCGCGGTTTCTGAAATCGGGGCCGGATGAATTCATCTATGCCCGGTATGGCAATCCGACCGTGGCCATGTTCGAAGATCGCATTGCGATGCTCGAAGGGGCCGAAGATGCCTTTGCCACCGCGTCGGGAATGGCGGCAGTCAACGGTGCACTGACCTCTTTGCTCAAAGCTGGTGATCATGTGGTATCGGCCAAGGCCCTGTTCGGATCCTGCCTGTACATCCTGGAAAACATTCTGGCCAATTTCGGTGTCGAGGTCACATTTGTCGATGGCACCGATCTGGAGCAGTGGCGGGCGGCCGTGCGCCCCGACACCAAAGCGGTGTTTTTTGAATCCATGTCCAATCCCACGTTGGAAGTGATCGACATCGCCGGAGTGGCCGAAATCGCCCATGCGGTTGGTGCCTGTGTCGTTGTGGACAATGTGTTTTCGACGCCTGTGTTTTCGCGCGCCATAGAACAAGGTGCCGATGTGGTGATCTATTCGGCAACCAAACACATCGATGGGCAGGGACGCGCATTGGGCGGGGTGATCCTGGGCACCAAGGAATTCATCCGCGGCACTGTCGAACCCTATCTGAAACACACTGGCGGCGCGTTAAGCCCGTTCAACGCCTGGATTATGCTCAAGGGGCTGGAAACCATCGCCCTGCGGGTCAATGCCCAGGCCGCCGCGACGCAGCAGATCGCCGAGGCACTGGAAGGCAACCCGGCGTTGGAGCGGTTGATGTATCCGGGGCTGAAATCCCACGCGCAGAATGCGTTGGTGCAGACCCAGTTGGGCGGCAAAGGTGGCACCGTTCTGTCGCTGGATATCAAGGGCGGCAAAGACGCCGCCTTTCGGTTCCTCAATGCGATGAATGTGGCAGTGATCTCGAACAATCTGGGGGATGCGAAATCCATCGCAACCCACCCGGCGACCACCACGCACCAGCGTCTGAGCGACGAACAGAAGGATGAACTGGGGATCACCCCGGGTCTGGTTCGATTCTCGGTTGGACTCGAAGACGCAACAGATCTGATTGCGGATCTGGAACAGGCTCTGGTGGTCTCACAAATCTAGTCAGAAAACCGGTGCAGCGGCGGGACAGCCTGTCCGCTGCGCCGACCCTGTCAACCTGCACCGACATCGGTGCGGGCGATCGACACGGATTTGATGACCGCAAAAATCGCACACCCCGGCTTCAATGCCATGGCTTCGGCTGACCGGCGGGTGATGCGCGCCAACAGCCTGTCCTGGCCGCAATACAGTTGAACGATGGTACCGGGCCCCTGGCCTGACCGCAGGGCGACCACGGTTGCCGGCAGAATGTTCAATGCAGAGGTCCCGGTCGGGCGTTCAGTGGACAACAGGATGTCCTGGGCCAGAATGCGCACGCGGGTTCGGCTGTGCACATCAGCCTGCATGCGAGGCAGGAACAGTTGCCCGCCCGAAACCGTCAGCTCCGTCAAACCGTCATCGTGATGCGCCGCGATGGTTGCGGGCAGCACCGCGCCCGCCTCGCGCAGGCCGAATTGATGAACCATCTGGGGGTCCGACAGGACCTCTTCGGCTGGACCCGCGCGGGCGACCTGCCCGTTTTCGAGCACCACAACAGAAGTCGCCAGCCGCGCCACTTCGGCGACCGAATGGGACACATAAAGGATCGGCAGTCCCGTGTGGTCGCGTAGCCGTTCCAGATAGGGTAGGATTTCTTCTTTGCGGGCATTGTCCAGCGCGGCCAGCGGTTCATCCATCAATAACATGCGTGGCCGTGACAACAGCGCCCGCCCAATCGCAACCCGTTGTTTTTCGCCCCCGGACAGGGTGGTCGTTTGACGGTTCAAAAGGTCCGAAATTCCCAGCAGATTGGCAACCTCATCCAGGGTCGGCGCCCAACCTGCAGCAGGCCCGTCAGGGCGGGCAAACCGCTGGCCATACAGCAAATTTCGCTGCACGTTCAGATGTGGGAAAAGCCGCGCGTCCTGAAACACCAACCCGAACCGGCGTTTGTGAACAGGGCAATTCACGCGCTTTGCCGTGTCCAGCAGGGTCTCGCCACTCCAGGCAATGGTTCCCTGACGGGGGCTCAATAACCCCGCAACCGCATTGATCACAGTCGATTTGCCGCTGCCCGAATGCCCGAACAATGCGGTGATCCCAGAAGGTGCCGTGAACGCCGTTTTCAGCGTCAGATCTCCCAGCGGGTGCGTGATGTCGACAGACAAGCTCATGTTGGGGTGCCTCTGGTACGCCGGGACGCCCGGCGCGAGAATACTTCGGAGGCTACCAGCGCGCCCATCGCGACTGCTACAGAAATCAGAACCAACCGCAGTGCCGAGTTTTCACCGCCGGGTATCTGAAGAAAGGTATAGATTGCCGACGGCAGGGTTTGGGTTTGACCGGGAATATTGGAGACAAATGTGATCGTCGCGCCGAATTCTCCCATTGCTTTGGCAAAGCCCAACACAGCACCCGCGATCAATGCGGGCAGGATCAACGGCAGAGTCACGGTTGCAAAGATCCAAAGACGCGAGGCACCCAATGTGGCAGCGGCCTGTTCCAGCTTGGGATCCACGGATTCAAACCCCAACCGGATGGCCCGCACCATCAGCGGAAATCCCATGATTGCCGCTGCCAGAACCGCTCCGGTCCAGCGAAAGGCAAGGATCAGTCCGAATGTCTGCTCAAGCCAGCTGCCAATTGGTCCGGTGCGCCCGAAACCCAATAGCAGCAGGTAACCGGTCACGACAGGGGGCAGGATCAGCGGCAAATGCACCAGGCCATTGAGCAGCTGTTTGCCGGGGAACTGATGTCGTGCCAGCACATAGGCAATCAACGTTCCAAACGGCAGGCTGAGCAGGGTGGACCAGGTTGCCACCTTTAGCGACAGAGCCACGGCCTGCCATTCTTCGGGGCCGAGCCAGCCGGTCATTGCTCTGGCTCCAACGGGATAAATCCATGGGCCTGAAACACATCACGGGCACTGCCCGAGCGCAGGAAGTCATAGACCCGCTGTGTCAGCGGAGTAGGGGCGCCAATCATGGCCAACGGATAGCGGATCGGGGTGTGGCTGTCGTCTGGGAAAACGTCGACCACTTGGACCTTGGCGTCAGGACCGGGGTCTGTGGCATAGACGATGCCGTATTCGGCTTCGCCCGATGCCACCAATCGCAATGCAGTCCGTACGTTGTCCCCTTGTACGACGTGGGGTTGGACGTCGGTCCAGACGTCCAGGGTTTCCAATGCCTCGCGCCCATAAATCCCGGCTGGAACTGCACGGAGCAAACCCATGGCCAGATGGGCGTTGTCTGGCAGCTCTCTCAGGGTCGCTGCCAAAGGTTTGTCACCGGAAATTCCGGGGGCAGCGATCAGGACCAGACGATTGCCAAGCAGATCTACGCGGCTGCCCGGGTTCAGAAGCCCCTGTTGGTCCAACACATCCATCCAGTCCGAATTGGCCGAGATGAACAGCTGAGCAGGTGCGCCATATTGGATCTGACGGGCCAGAGCCGAGCTGCCTGCATAAGACAGCCGCAGTTGCACGCCATCAGGGTTTTCCGCAGCCCGCGCGGCGATCTGATCCAAGGCCGGTTTCAGGCTGGCCGCAGCAAAAATCGTGACGGGTTCAGCGCTTGCGTACGAGGGGGTGGCACAGATCAGACACAGCCCCATAACAGCCCCAAGCCAGGATCTGACGCGGCCCGCCATCCTTGCACGGGTGCCCTTGAAAAGGATGCCAACGCCCCCCCTGTGCCGATGATCCTGTGATGTCGATACCCTCTGCAAGTCGGCCCCGCCATCTGTTGTCTAGGGGGCAATCACGGTGACGCCCGGAATTCTTTGGATTGTGTATATATCTTCGTCATAGGCGTCTGTCATGGCGCTGACCAGTTCGACAGTCCACCCTGGCAGATCCAACTCTTCTTCCAGCGCGTCGTCCAGCGCGAATTTGTCCAGAAAAGCGGCAATGACCCGGCGTTTTTGCATTTCAGTCAGGGTCGGATTCTGATGCAGATACCCCCGGAACCGTTTCATCCCCTCTTTGGACATGATTGTTGATAGCAGGTCAAAGCCACCGTTGATCTTTTGCCCATGTTCCAGACCACCCATATCGCGGATGATCTGTGCCCAGATCAGGGGGGAATCCTCATAACACCAGACTGTGATGGGCAAATCTGCGGACAGGGCGCGAATGTCCGAAATGGTGTCAGACCATCGCAGCGACAGCAGATCAGTCTCTTCCAACGCCTGTTGGATCCGCTGCGGCGGTGCCTTGCGTAAAACGCTGGGAAGCAATGTGGCAGGGTTGCGGATTGCCATGAACAGTTCGACCTGATCATAACTGAACAACTGTTTGAGCTGTGCCATGCGTTTTGCCGCTTGGGGGTAGAGGGCACCTTCGTTCAATAAGTAATTCTTGCTGCTGAAGAAATTGGGAACAGACAGGATGACCCGATCCGCGTCTTCTTCGTCCAGAATGGCATCCAGCAGAATGTCGCGCGCATCTTCCGAGGGAACCGCATCCTCGGCTTCCAAAGCCTTGCAGCTGGATTTGATCAGGTCCCGATACCGACCCGGTCCAGGTACAACGGTTCCAGTTTGTCCAAAGGCGTCCTGGTTCACCAACAAGCATTTCATTAGGCGATCTTCGCTGGTCGAATGGGCGCCGCTGTGAAAAATGACTTGCATTGTGAGGTTACGGGCAATTCCTGATGAACGTTACCTCATTTGGGTAACGCGATAAGGGGGCCGGGTCAAACAGCTTTGCGTTGCGGTAAGGTGCTGGACAGAAAAATCCGGTTTCAGGGTGAAATTCCATCTTGCAGCAAAGCAATATTCCCGGTAATCGGTCGGCATCCGTCAAGCCGGTCAACGATCGGTAGGATCAGGTGCCCCTATAGCTCAGCTGGTAGAGCAACTGATTTGTAATCAGTAGGTCCGCGGTTCGAGTCCGTGTGGGGGCACCACTTTCCAATTCATTAAAGTCCAAAGACATCCGAAAATCCCTGTGATACATGGGTTTTGGCGATGTTCTTTGTCCGGTGCCGTCCTAGGGCGTTTGGTGGAATGCCCCCAGATTGGGGGGCTTTTTGGGGGCTTCGTGACTTTGGTGAAATGGCGAGGCCCCCAGATGCCGCTCAGTGACGTTCAGATTCGAAATCTAAAACCCAAAGCCAAATCCTACAAAGTTTCCGACTTTGAGGGGCTTTTCATTCTTGTGACCCCCTCCGGATCTAAGCTCTGGAATGTGAAGTATCGACTGCACGGCAAGGAGAAAAAACTGTCTCTGGGTGCGTATCCGGCCATCTCTCTTGCACAGGCTCGAAAGCTGAAAGAGGAAGCCCGCGCCAAAATTGCTCAAGGCACCGATCCGTCCGAAGCGAAGCAGGAGGCCAAGCGCGAAACCCAGGAAGCACAAAGCCATACGTTCGCCAAGATTGGGGATTCGTTTCTGGAGAAGCAACGCAAAGAGGGCAAAACCCAAGCCACTCTCGACAAAACGATTTATCATTTGAAACTCGCGAACGCGAATTTTGGACGAAAACCCATCACCGAAATCACCGCGCCAATGATCCTGATGTGTCTTCGCAAAGTCGAAGCTAAGGGCAACTATGAGACAGCTCACCGGTTGCGTGCTCGGATTGGGTCCGTCTTTCGGTTTGCCGTAGCGAGCGGGTTAGCCGAAACCGATCCCACATATGCGCTTAAAGATGCACTGATACGTCCAAACCGAAAACACCGCGCCGCAATCACTGATCCAATGAAACTTGGGGCACTCATGACTGCTATTGACGGTTTCGATGGTCAAGCGACCACGCGGATTGCGCTGCAACTGTTGGCTATGTTGGCCCAAAGGCCAGGCGAAATCCGACAGGCGAAATGGCAGGAGGTCGATTTCGAGGCTAAGGTTTGGTCTATCCCTGCGGCCAAAATGAAGATGCGTCGCGATCACAATGTGCCGTTGCCAAACCAAGCCACCGAACTTTTGACGGAGCTGCGGGAGATTTCAGGCGATGCTGAATATCTCTTTCCATCGTTGCGTTCTTGGCATCGGCCTATGTCGGATAACACATTGAACGCTGCCTTGCGCCGCATGGGGTATTCCGGCGACGAAATGACCGCGCATGGGTTTCGCGCTAGTTTTTCCACGTTGGCGAATGAAAGCGGGCTGTGGAACCCTGATGCAATTGAAGCGGCGCTTGCACATGTCGAACGCAATGAAGTGCGCAAGGCATACAATCGGGGGAAATATTGGGATGAACGTGTAAGGCTTGCAGATTGGTGGGCGACGATGTTGGATGGTCTCAGACCAACCTGAGCATTGATTTGAAAAAGATCTATAAACTTAAACAGTGGTATTCTATTCAAGATGCTGCGGAGAGACTTTCTCTAACGCTTGAGGAAGAAGTGAGTTCAGCTGCGGTTCTCGAGCTGGCGCTTGACGGCCATATTTGCCTTCATTGGTTTATGCGACATGTCTCTACCCGAGAAGTTGTATATCAAACTCGTTCGTTGCCACTGTCGTTCGACAAGGAGAACAAACCTATTCTGCCTTCGGGAGGGGAGGGTAAGACAGTGAATGTTGAGTTCAAGGATTTTTTTCCTTTGGAAGGTCGAAAGAGTATTTCGATTTTGGACGGCCCGCATCGTTTGCGACTAGAGCTATGTGGTGCATTGGAAGACTATCTGAGAGCGCATTTGACGAATACCGGAGGGGAACTGGTTTCCTTAGATGGGTTTTTTGTTGAAAGTGACGATGGACACGTTTTCCAGGTAATGGAGTCTTTCGATAGTGTATCCATAAAGAGCATGTTTCCAGACGACCGATTAAGCATGCATGACGTGCGCGGATACTACCCGTCTGGAGATTGGCCAGCTTTGTCAGAGTTGGGGTTCACCAAGCAAGAGTTGGAGCGTTTTGAAGGTACACTTCAAGACAGCGGTCCAAAGGAGGTTGCCAGTCGCGAACGTCAAACTTTGTACAAGATGCTGATCGCGATGGCTTTGGATGGCTATGGGTATGATCACGCCGCTTCAAGAAGCCCATTTCCTACGGAGTTGGAAGGTATTTTGGAGCGGCTTGGGCTCCCAGTCAGTGACGATACCATTCGCCAGAAACTCAAAGAAGCTGCGGAATTGTTGGGTCGAGACGTCGAAAAATAACCTAATTCGGTTTCGCCCAAACCTAGTTCCGCCAGTTACACTCCCGACCAAGTTAGACCTGATCCATCTTCAACAAACGAGATGGAACAATGTCTGATACTGGCAACTTCCCCCTTACAGGGTTCGTGAGACTTTCTCAAATTTTGGCTCCGGCGGGCCCAATTCCTGTTTCAAAGTCGACATGGTGGCAAGGCGTCAAAGATGGGCGGTTTCCGCAACCGCAAAAGCTTGGGCCGCGCACAACAGTTTGGAAAGTCGAACACATTCGGGCGCTTTTTGAGGATCGGGAGAATGGGTAAACGCGCCAACCCGATGGCGGTCAAGGCAGCACTCACATACGACATAAACGAAGCTGCGGCTGCTTTGGGCAAAACACCTGCGACCATTCGCAGTTGGATCAAAGACGGCCTCCCAGTCATGAGTTCCCGCAAGCCGTACCTTCTTTCTGGCGAGTCAATCCGTTTCTATCTTCGGGGAAAGTACAAGGCTGCCAAGCGTCCACTTGGGCCGGATGATTTCTTCTGTCCGGGGTGTGGAGGTGCCCGACGGCCTGTCGGGATGGCTGCGATAGTATCCCCTATCAAAGGCAAAACGGCTTTGTTGAAAGGGGAATGCTCTGAGTGCGGGTGTACTTGCACCCGCATGATTTCCAAGTCGCAGCTTGGGGAATTCGCTCAACGGTTCCAGTTGTCGAACAACGCAGACAGCGAACCCTAAGTGACACCACCTCCACTCCCTCAAACTTTCACAATCTCTAAGGAGGAACCCCATGAGGAAATTCAACGAAGAAAATGAGCGGATCAAACGCCGTTACTTGCAATATCTTAAGACCGCGAAGCGGAAGGACGCAGGAACTGTTCTCAAAGCGGCGGAAGCAATTTTGCGGTTTGAGGCCAGCACGAACTACGCGAACTTCAAACGGTTTCACATCGAACAGCCGATCAAGTTTCACGACCGTATCAATTCCGAAATTAGCAAAGTTACTGGCAAGCCCCTTTCAAAGTCGACAATTGCTTCGGTACTAGCGGCAAACAAAGCGTTCATCTTTTGGCTGGCTGATCAGCCCGGCTACAAGAGTCGTATCCGTCATTCTGATGCGGATTATTTTAACATGGATGCAAAAGGCCAGCGGGTGGCGAGGGCAACGCGAGAAACACCTTATCCATCTATGGAGATGGCCCGCCACGCCTTCAACTTTATGCCGGAGACCTCAGACGTTGAACTGCGCAACAAGGCTCTGTTTGCGTTTCTGATGCTCACTGGCGCGCGCGACGGGGCGGTTGCCTCTTTGCGGCTCAAGCATATCAACGTGATCGATGGGTGCGTGTATCAGGATGCGCGGGAGGTCAGGACAAAGAACGCCAAGACCTTCACAACCTACTTCTTGCCGGTAGATGCCGCGTATCAGGCCTGTTTTGATCAGTGGGTGCGCTATCTAAAACAGGAAAAGCTGTTTGGGCCGGACGATCCGCTGTTTCCGCCTGCGGAGATCAAACCGGTTGATGGTGAATTCAAAGTGGTCGGCCTAAAGCGTGTAACCTACAAAAATGCCAACGCCATTCGGGCGGTGATCAAGGAGGCTTTTGTACAGGCCGATCTGCCGCCCTTTACACCCCATGCGTTTCGCAGAACTTTGGTGAAATGGGCCGACACCACCTACCCAACCCGCGAGGCCTTCAAGGCTTTTTCTCAGAACATCGGCCATTCCAATGTTGTCACAACCATAAGCGCCTATTGTCCGGTCGGCATTGAACGTCAGGCAGAGTTGATAAAGGCCGCAAGGCCATGTTGAGACTTTCCCTAGCCCGCGTTCTGCGTCATCAATGGGCAAATTCAACTTGAGAGCGACAGGCAATGACCGACGAACAAAAAAAGAAGCTGGAACAAAAGCTCTGGGACATCGCCAACACTTTGCGCGGCAAGATGAATGCGGATGAGTTCCGCGACTACATTTTGGGCTTCATCTTCTACAAGTACCTGTCTGAGCGGCTCTACATATATGCCAATTCTGTCCTGTCTGAGGATGGGATCGATTTCGCGGACGTTGATGAGGCGACTGTGGACGGTAAGGCGATTTCGGACGCGGTGGCCGAGGCGGCGATTGATGAGTTGGGCTACTACCTCAAACCGTCTGAGTTGTTCGGTGCCGTTGCCAAACGGGGCAGCAAGCCCGGCAACTTTATCATCGAAGACCTTGCGCGCATTCTGAACAATGTCGAGCGTTCGACCATGGGCACGGAGTCTGAGGACGATTTTGACGATCTGTTCTCGGACATGGATCTGACGTCCAACAAGCTGGGCCGCACGGAAGAAGCCAAGAACACCCTGATCGCCAAAGTGCTGACCCATCTGGATGAAATCGACTTTGAGCTCGACAAAGCGGACAGTGACGTGCTGGGCGATGCCTATGAATACCTGATTGGTCAATTCGCCAGCGGGGCGGGCAAAAAGGCGGGGGAGTTTTATACCCCGCAAGAGGTTTCCACCATTCTGGCGCGCATTGTGACCACAGGCAAAACCCGGATCAAGAACGTTTATGACCCCACCTGCGGGTCCGGGTCGCTGTTGTTGCGCGTCGCCAAAGAGGTCGCGGTGGGTGATTTCAACGGACAGGAAATGAACCGCACCACCTATAACCTTGCGCGCATGAACATGATCCTGCACGGGGTGCATTACCGCAATTTCGACCTGCAACAGGAAGACACGCTGGAACACCCCCAGCATGTCGACAAACGGTTCGAGGCTGTGGTCGCCAACCCGCCGTTCAGCGCCAAGTGGTCGGCCAACCCGCTGTTGTTGAACGATGACCGGTACAGCCAATACGGGCGGCTGGCCCCGGCGTCCAAGGCGGATTTTGCCTTTGTTCAGCACATGCTGCACCAGTTGGATGACAACGGCACCATGGCGGTGATCCTGCCCCATGGGGTGCTGTTTCGCGGCGCGGCCGAGGGGCATATCCGCGAATACATCATCAGGGAACGCAACTGGCTGGATGCGGTGATTGGCCTGCCTGCGAATGTGTTTTACGGCACGTCCATTCCCACCTGCATTCTGGTGTTCAAGAAATGCCGCGAATACCCCGAGGATATCCTGTTCGTCGATGCGTCGACCTGTTTTGAAAAGGCCAAGAACCAGAATTATCTGCGCACTCAGGATATCAACAAGATCGTCGATACATTCCGGGGCCGCGCGGTCGAGGATCGGTTTTCGCACCGCGCAATGCTGTCCGAGGTGGCCGAGAATGACTATAACCTCAACATCCCGCGCTATGTGGACACGTTTGAAGCCGAAGAACCGATTGATCTGGCCGAGGTCGCGGCTGAGCTGAAGGCAAATGCGGCGGGCATGGAGGATCTGGACGCGCAAATTGCGGAGTTCTGTGCCGAGCTTGGCATTGAGGCGCCGGTATGAGTGTACCTGTGTTGAGGTTTGCTGAGTTTGAGGGCGCGTGGAAACAGTGTGAACTTGGTAGTTCTGTTTCGCTCCAGTCCGGCTATGCATTCTCTAGCGACTATTTTGGCGAAGTCGGACGCAAGCTCGTCACGCCAAAAAACTTCACAAAAACAGGGGCTGGCAGCTTTTCGACTTCGAACACAAAGTTCACCTCTGAACCAGTAGACGGAAAGTTCGTGTGTGCTGAGGGTGATTTGCTTGCTTTGCTTACTGACCTAACACCGTCCTGTGAACTACTTGGCAAGCCATTGGAGCTTACAACAGCGGACGGAGAGGTCCTGTTGAATCAGCGTATCGTGCGCATTGATCCGATAGAGGACAAAATTCAGAAGGGTTTTCTCAAAGCGTTCATGCTGAGGGACGCATTTCATATCAGAATGTTCAGCACGGCAAGTGGGACGACAGTTCGGCATAGTTCCAATAAGGTCTTGAGAGAGACACTTATCTCACTACCTTCTCTCCCCGAACAAAAGAAAATCGCGGCGTTTTTGGGGGTGGTGGATGGCAAGATCGCAGCGCTGCGGGAGCGGGAGACGGGGTTGGAGCGCTATAAACGCGGGCTGATGCAGGCGCTGTTCAGCCAACGCTTGCGCTTTACCCAACCCGACGGCACCGCCTTTCCCGATTGGGAAGAGAAGCGGTTGGGGGATGTGGCGACACGAAGCACGGCGAAAAATGCCAAACTCGAATACATGCGTGTTCTTACCAACTCTGCTGTTCAGGGGGTCATTGATCAAGGTGACTACTTCGACAAAGATATTGCCAATGCCGACAACCTCGCTGGGTACTACGTGCTGAAAGAGGGTGACTTTGTTTACAATCCGAGAATTTCGGTCAGCGCTCCAGTTGGTCCCATCAAGCGTAACAATTTGGGGGATGGTGTAATGTCGCCGCTCTATACCGTCTTTCGATTCAAAGAAAAAAACACCGAGTTCTTCAACCTTTTCTTCGAAACGACAGTTTGGCACAAATACATGAAGTCCGTTGCAAATTACGGTGCGCGGCACGACCGAATGGCCATTACTTCTGGCGATCTTATGAACATGCCCTTGCCATACCCTCACCCCGACGAGCAAGCCAAAATCGCTAAGGCTCTGCAAGCGATGGATGCGAAAATCGCGGCTGTGACGGGGCAGCTTGAGCGGATGCAGGATTTCAAAAAAGGTCTGTTGCAGCAGATGTTTGTGTAAGGGGGATGCCCGCCCCTTTTTGTTAACCTGGGACCCGGTTTTGCGGTTCCAAAGTGTGAGTTAAAAACATGTCTGACACCCAATCCGAAGCGCAGTTAGAGGCTGATCTGGTCACACGGCTGGAGGGGTTGGGCTATGACCCGGTCTCTTTGCCCGACATGGCTGCGATGCAGGCCAATTTGCGCGCGCAGTTGGGCAGGCAAAATGGGGTGACGCTGTCGGATGGGGAATTTGCCAAGGTTCTGAACCATCTCGACAAGGGCAATGTGTTTGACAAGGCCAAGACCCTGCGCGGGCGGATGCAGCTGACGCGGGATGATGGGTCGCCGCTGTATCTGCGGTTTTTGAACACGCAAGAGTGGTGTCAGAACCAATATCAGGTCACGACGCAGGTGACCGTCACGGGGCATCACAAAACCCGGTTTGATGTGACGCTGTTGATCAACGGTCTGCCCTTGGTGCAGATCGAGCTCAAGCGGCGCGGGGTTGAGCTGAAAGAGGCGTTCAACCAGATCAACCGCTATCAGCGTCACAGCTATTGGGCCGAGAGTGGCTTGTTCCAATATGTGCAGTTGTTCGTGATCTCAAACGGGGTGAACACGAAATACTATGCCAACAACCGCAATCAGGATTTCAAGCAGACGTTTTTCTGGGCCGAAGAAGACAACACGCTGGTGACGCAGCTGGATGCCTTTGCCGATGTATTTCTGGAAAAGTGCCATGTCAGCAAGATGATCAGCAAATACATCGTGCTGCATGAAAGTGATAAGATCCTGATGGCGTTGCGGCCCTATCAGTATTACGCGGTGGAGGCGATTGACGCGCGGGTAAAGGCGGGGCGCAAGAACGGGTATATCTGGCACACGACGGGATCGGGGAAGACGTTGACCTCGTTCAAGGCGGCGCAGCTGTTGATCGAAAACCCCAAGGTCGACAAGGTGGTGTTTGTCGTGGATCGCGCTGATCTGGATTATCAGACCACCAAAGAGTTCAACCATTTCTCGGATGGGTCGGTGGATGGCACCGATAACACCAAGGCCCTAGTTGGGCAGCTGGGTGGCGATACCAAGCTGATTGTCACCACCATCCAAAAGCTGAACACCGCCATCTCGCGTGACCGCTATGAAGGCGCGTTACAGGCGGTCAAGGATCAGCGCGTGGTGTTCATCTTTGACGAATGCCACCGCTCGCAGTTTGGCGACACCCACAAGCGGATTGTGCAGTTTTTCAGCAAGGCGCAGATGTTCGGGTTTACTGGCACGCCGATCTTTGCGGACAACGCGGTGGCCAAGCGCACGACCAAAGATCTGTTTGCCGAGTGCCTGCATAAATACGTGATCACCGATGCGATTGCTGACGAAAATGTGCTGCGGTTTTCGGTCGAGTATTGGGGCAAGCTGAAGCGTAAAGACGGCAGTTTGATCGACGAGGATGTTCCTGCGATCAACGTGCGTGAGTTTTTTGACAACCCTGATCGTATCGAGGGCGTGGTCGATTGGATCATTCAGAACCACGACAACAAGACCCACAACAAGCAGTTCAGCGCGATGCTGTGTGTGAGTTCCGTTGATGCCCTGATCGCCTACTATGAGGCGTTTCGGCGTAAGAAGGATGCGGGCGAGCATCACTTGCGGGTTGCGACGATCTTTACGTATGGCCCAAATGAAGCGGACCCCGATGCGGACGGCATGATTGGTGACCCCGAATTGAACGTGGCCGACATGCCAGTTGATGTGCACAAACGTGACCGGTTGGAGAGCTTCGTTGCAGACTACAATGCAATGTATCAGACCAAGGAAACGGTGAAGGACAGCGCAGGGTTTTACACCTACTACAACCACCTGAGCAAACGGCTAAAGGATCGGGACCGCAAGGATGCCTTGGACAAGGACCGGCTGGATATTCTGTTGGTCGTCAATATGTTCCTGACCGGATTTGATGCCAAAAAACTCAACACGCTTTATGTAGATAAGAATCTGAAATACCACGGTCTGATCCAGGCGTTTTCGCGCACAAATCGCACGCTGGGGCAGTTGAAATCTCAGGGCAACATTGTCTGTTTTCGCAACCTCAAGCCAAACACGGATCAGGCGATCACGCTGTTCTCCAACAAGGAAGCCATCGAAACAATCCTGATGGCTCCTTATGGCGACTACCTAGAGCGGTTTAACGCGGCTGTTGACGTATTGAAGAGCATTGCGCCTGATCCTGATAGCGTAAACGAACTAAAGTCCGAAGAGGATCAGTTGGCCTTTGTGCAGGCGTTCCGTGATCTTATCCGGCTGCGCAATGTCTTGACCAGTTTTACCGAATACGACCCTCAAGATTTGGCGTTAGAGCCGCAGGCATTTGAGGACTACAAGAGCAAGTATCTGGACATCAACGATAGAGTCAAAGCTGATAGGCCAGATGATGCGGCATCCATCCTTGAAGAGGTGGATTTTGAGTTGGAGCTTATCCAGCGCGACGAGATCAACGTTGCATACATTCTAGCCCTTTTGTCGGAAGCCTTTGCTGAAGCGGACAGCCTCGATCCCAAAATAAGAGATGGTTCCAAAGCAAAGAAGAAGATGATTTACGATTTGCTTGGTTCAGAAAGACATCTGCGGAGTAAACGAGAGTTGATCGAAAAATTTATCGAACAGCACATGACGGTCTTGCCAGAAGGGCAGACTGTTGCTGAGGCCTTCAATGGGTTTTGGGACGCGGAAAAATCAAATGCTATTGCTAAAGTCTGTGAAGCCGAGAAACTCGATTCCGATGCATTCAAAGCAATGATTGAGCAATATCACTTTACCGGAAAAAAGCCGCTTCAAGGCCAGATCGTGGGCGCGCTTAAAGAAAAACCCAAGATTCTGGAACGCAGGAGCATTGTCCAGCGGGTCGGAGAAAAGCTGTTGCAGTTTATCGCAACATTTGACGACGGTCTCGGAGAGCTTTGAGTTGCAATTTTGGGGGTCTTATTGGGGGCGTCCGGCGATAATCGAATTAAAATAGTTATTAAATTCAATATCTTTGCGTGCCAATGGGGAGTCGTGTGGGCTAACATCTTGAAAATAAATATATAAACAACTTTTTGGGACGCGCTTCCACGTTGGGTGTTCAGTTTGTGTCCCGACGTGTGTCCCGTCTTGGGGCGCTAAATCGCGTGTCAGATCGTGTCAGATCGCTACGGCTATCAACTTCACATTTCTTACGTCAGTTTCGAACCGACTACGATTTCTGACGGAGGAAAAGAATGTCATATGAACTGAGCGCACCGCCCGTAGTGGCAGACCTGCAATCCCATGCACGAGCAATAACGTCCCAAGCGTTTAGCGTTTCGCACCGAACACTTGGTGACTGGCCTATCTCGACGCCTCTTGTGAATGGTAAGCGGCAGCCCAGAACAGCGGAAGTCTGGGCGTTTGCTCTGGCGGTGCTGGGGGATGCTGACCTCGAAGCGGAAGTTACACAGCGCATGACACAGAGCCTTCGGACAGACGTAGAGGTTCTACTTCCGGCTGCGAGGGAGGCCAAGGCAGAGCGCGACTCGAGCCTAAAGGGTGGGCGCGGCGCGCATCTGCGCACCGAGAACGCAGCAGTCTAAACGGTGTGTGCTTTGTGCCGTTGGGAAACGGCCCAAGCTCCGAAGGCCAAAGCCCCCCCCCCCGTTGATTGTGCTTTATATATCTATGAGACCGACATTCGAAGTCTGGCCTGAGAGACGAAAACCTACACCTCCAAAAATTCCGCCCCCTGTCTGGGCTGGTTAGAAGGATGCGGTAATGGTTCCAAAAGACCTCAATGCGGAGAGGCTAGCGCAGATGGACCTCGACGACTTTAGACCGATTGCGATGCTTTTGCGTGGGCGCACCTTCATCACCGCGATCCGAGCGGAGGGCTCTGGTATTGAGGGCTTCTGGCTCGACGCCGCCGATGATGAGGCTTGGGCGGAAGGCGAGCAACGCATCTCTGATCTGAACGCTCAAGGGTGGAATATCTATTTCAGCCCCAATCCCCCGCGTTCGGATTTTAGCGGGGCGAAACCCAAGCTAGCAGACATTCCTGAAATTCAATTTCTACAGGTTGACCTTGACCCTGATGATGTAGCTGGTCTTGGGCACCCACTGGCCTGCGCTAAGGCCAAGAACAGTGCCCAAAGGTTCTCCAAAACGTATCTGCCCAACATCGCTATCAACTCGGGTAATGGTTTTCAGCTTTTTTGGATGTTCTCTAAACCTGTAGATGTCAAAACAGCGATACGTCTGAACAAGAAGTTGGCGCACGCTGCCGATCAAATGAGTGGCATCTCCTGTTCGGGAACTTGGAACCCGGACCGCATCATGCGAGTGGCAGGCACGCTCAACTGGCCGACAGGACCGAAACTGCGCCGTGGATATCCCGAAGAGCCAACGCAGGCGTCCTGCTTGGGTGTGGTTCCCGAACGCGAACTCGACGTTGAAGCGATAGACGCGCTGTCTGTGCCGCCAGAAAAGTACCAGAGCGCAGCAACCGGCACCAACATCGCATGTCACCTAGATTGTTGCCTGAGCAGCCTAGAGACGATTTTGTGGCGCTGGACAATGGCTGGATGCTGGACCCACACTATGCGGCCCTGCACAGCGGAGAGGCGCATGGCGGTAATCGTAGCAAGTGCCTCATGGGTTTTTGCGCGTGGCATAGGAGGCATGGCCTGTCGCTTGCTGAAAGTGCCGCTCTGATTGCCTATGATGGCGGCGCCGCACTCGATCATGTGAACGACCAGCAGTATCCCGCGCGTGCCGTAGCGCGAGCCTATGAACGTTCTGACGCAGCGCCCGTGTTCGCAGATGCAGAGGTTATTGATGACCATGCAGATGCACCTCCGCCCCTGACGCCCGAAGCTACGGCCGTTAACACGGTCCAGAATGACAACCAGAAGGACGATGCCGAAGCCTGCCAGAATGCCGACGCCAAGTTCGAGATAGCGGATGCCGCGCAGGACCAGAACGCCCAGCCCAGGTGCCAACACGAGAGAGGCGATCACGACCATGGCCAGGCTCATCATGATGGTCTGGTTCACGCCGGCCATGATATTGGGAATCGCCAGCGGCAGCTGCACGCGCAGCAACTTCTGCCGTTTGGTCATGCCAAATGCATCAGCCGCTTCGATCACGTCGCGGTCTACTAGGCGGATGCCCAGGTCGGTCAGCCGGATATACCGGGGTCTTCGTGGTCGCCTTCAGCACCTTGGTCAATACCGCACAAATCGACACAGACAATGCGCCGCGCGACAGCATTGGTTTCCTTGATCCCGCCCTCAAGGGCAAACTGGTGCTGACACAGCCGGAATGGCCGCATTCTCCTCTGCCATGCAGCAGGTGACATTCGGCAGTGCAGGGGGCTCTCGTGCTGTGAGCGCGCGCAGTAAGAAAACAAAATTCATAATAGGGCTCCCTACTGCCGTTCGCTGCACCAGGTGCGGATGGCTGCAGGCAGCCCTTTCGCGACATTCGTGCCAGGTGCGACTTCAGCTATGCTGCGAGAGCAAAGCATCCGACCCAACTTCTCGAAAGCTGCCATTCAAGGGGTGATGGCCGACCGGACAGATGCTGCGCCTCCAACCAATGGCCGCGAAGCGCAATAGCGACCTTTGCAAAGTCGCGCGAACGGCCCAAACCTGCCGTTCGCGAGCCCATCAAATACTGCAATGCGGCTTAACGAAAGCAGACCTTTGCTAATCCAGCACCAACTGCCATATCAAATGAGTAAAAATAACCGCTGGTTTTGGGGAGATTGATATGTTGCATGGACTTGCTGAAATTGATCGGCCACTCGGAAGAACATGGAATCTAGAAGAAGACGTCCGAGGTTCGGCGATTTTCTCGCGGTGCGGGAATTATCGACCATACCTCAGCCGGCGTTGGGGCGAAGGCCGTACAATTATGTGGTTATGTATGAACCCATCTTCTGCGACAGATCAACTTGACGATGCAACTTCGAAAAAGCTCACGAGACACTCGCGAAGGCTTGGGTACAGCAAAATGTTTTTACTGAACGTTATGGACTATCGTGCGACAGACCCTCGGCAAATACACTTGGATGCCGAACGCTCAAATAGAAATATTCACTACATCACGAAGTGCGCCGCTCTATCTGAGACTGTAGTTTTTGCCTATGGACGCCTTAAGGACAGAAGAGGCTGGAAGGACTATGCGGCGGAGGCGGTTCAGGCCTGTAGAGGAATTCAGCCACAGTGTGTGCTTATCAACCGTAACGGCTCACCTAGACATCCGCGAAATTTTCCAGCTCGGTTTGCTCTCAGGGATTTTAATTGAAGCGATCTGCCACATCCGGCCCAAAGCCGCCGTTTGGATTCTACAGCACGCCGCAGCGCGGCTTCCCCAGATCGGTCATTCATGCTTGCCGCAGAAAATTGCGCGGTACAATGTATCCCACGTAACTTGAAGCGCTTCCTCTATGCGCAAGTGGATTAAAAGCAATGACTATTGAGTACAAGAAAGATGGGTCGGGATGGCATCGGTGGGATCTCCATCTCCACGGGCCAGGCACCAAACTGGCAAATGGCTACGGTGATACCAGTGATGACAATCTCCGCGCCTATCTCGAAGTGCTAGAGGGCTCAGACGTTCAGGTATTTGGGATCACAGATTATTTCTCCTTTGACTCTTACTTGGCCGTTTCACGAGCGTATGAGCACCTTTACCCAGACGGTACAAAGGTCTTTATCCCGAATTGTGAGTTCCGGCTCACGGAAACCGTGAGCTCGGACGGCCGCAATGTTCACACCCATGTCCTGATCGACCCTGCGCTTGCTTTCGAAACGAAGCTGCGCACATTGCTCAGCGATCTGCATACCCACAAAACTCGGGAAGGGCTGCGCCTTCGCTGCAGCGAGCTCACCTCGCGCGAAGAATACGAACAGGCCACAATCAGCCTGTCCGATCTTCAAACGGCTCTCAAAAAGGTGTTCCCCGACGAGACGGCCTATATAATCGTCACGGCGGCCGGCAATGATGGTCTGCGCGGCGTTGACACGAAATCCGCCCGCAGCAAATCGATCTCGGATGAGCTAGACAAGGCCAGTCACGCTTTCTTCGGGTCAGACAAGAGCACCGGCTACTTCCTTAGTACGGACCGCTACGAAGACGGCAGCCCTTCCGAGAAGAAGCCCGTCTATTCAGGCTCGGACGCTCATGCGATGGCCGATCTTAGCAGGCTCTCCGGCGATGAGGCAGGATACCCGCCGACCTGGATCAAGGCCGATTTGACGTTTAGAGGGCTCCGGCAAACGCTCTTTGAACCAAAGGGTCGCGTGCATATCGGCGAGCGTCCCAGCGTGTTGGAACGCCTCAATCAGGATGCAACCCGTTTCATCGCGGGGCTGCGCATTGATCAGATTGCGGGATATGCGGGAGCCAACGGCTCCTGGTTCAGGAATGTTGCGATACCCTTCAACCCCGAGCTAACGGCTATTATCGGCAACAAGGGGAGTGGCAAGAGCGCCATCGCCGACATTCTTGGGCTCCTCGGGGAGTCGCGCCAGCAAGAGCATTTCTCGTTTCTGACCGACGAAGCCCGCAACCGCAAGTTTCGCCAAAAAGGCTATGCCGAAAATTTCACGGCAACTCTGACCTGGGCGAGCGAAACCGAGCGCACGAAAAAGCTCGATGAGGATGCTGATGCGCTCCGGCCCGAAGCTGTCAAGTACCTTCCCCAGAACTACTTCGAAAGCCTGACGAACGAGATCGAGGTCAAAGCGTTTCGCAAGGAGATAGAAGAGGTTGTTTTCTCGCATGTGGAGGAATCCGACCGCATGGGGAAATCGACGTTTTCAGAACTCGAAGACCTGAAGACCGCGCAGAGCAAGAGCGACATTAGCGCCCTAAAGGTACGTCTGCGCGAGCTAAACATCGAGATCATTGAACTTGAGCAGCAAGCAGACCCTTCGACCAGCGCCCGGTTGAAAGAGCAGTTGAATCAACGGCGCGAAGAGTACCGCGTCCTTGAGAATTCGAAACCTGCGGCTGTCGAAAAGCCGGAGGAAGAAACGCCCAAGCAGCGCGCCGTGTCCGAGGAGATAGAACGAACGCGAGCCCTTCAAGCGACCATCACGGAACGTGGCAAGCAGGCGGTCGACCGACTATCGGCCATAAAGACCGACCTGATGTCGCTCGGATCGCTCAAGGAGTCCATCAACGCTCTCGACGCTCACGTGAAGCAAGGCAAGGAAGAGCTTAGGCCCATCTGTACACGCTTTGGTCTGGATATTGACCTTATCGTTTCCCACAAGGTCAGCACCGCAAGCATCGATGCCAAGGCTACCGAACTTGCCGCCGAAGTGAAGGCGCTGTCTGCCGAGCACGCTGGCGAGTTTACCGAGGGCACGGACTTAAATGCGCTCACCAGCGTCCCCTCTCTACGTAAAGCCCACAAGTATCTCGCTGATAAACTGAAGGCCTTGCAGGAAACTCTGTCCGCGCCGCAGCGCCGCTATCAGCGCTACCTCCAGACCCTTTCGGAAATCAAGCAGAAGATGGAAGAGGTCATGGGGGAAGATGAGAGCCCCAAGCCTGGCACCATCAAAGACTTGGGGGCCCGTATCCGCTACATCGAGGAAGATCTGCAGGCGCAACTTGATACCCGTTATTCCGACCGCGACGATCTCGCGCGTTCGATTTTCACCTCCAAGGAAAAGGTGCGCTCTTTCTACGAAGGCCTGAAATCCAGCGTCGAGGAGAAGCTGGAAACTGTAAGTTCGGAGGCATTTGATGTATCGATCGACGCGTCATTTGTGCCGACGCACGAGTTTCCGAGGCGCTTTCTGGAACTCGTGACCCAGACGGCGCGCGGGCCGTTTCGCGGTGCCGTAGAGGGGCGCAGCGATCTGGAAAAGCGTATGACAGACGTGAACTGGAATGATGTTGAAACCATCCTAAGCTTTGCCAAGACCATCATTGCCGACATCAAAGCGGAAGATATCTCGAAACAGATCAAGGACGTTAAGCGTCTCTACGATCTGCTTTTCTCGCTGGAATATTTCGAGCCGCGTTATGAGCTTCGATTGGGCGGAAAAAACCTGAACCAGCTTTCTCCAGGCGAAAAAGGTCTATTGCTGCTGGTATTCTACCTGCATCTCGACAAAGAAAAAACACCGCTGATTATCGACCAGCCGGAAGACAACCTCGACAATGACAGCATCTTTACCGTGCTCGCGCGTTGCATTCGCGAGGCTAAGAAGTCTCGGCAGGTGGTATTGGTCACTCACAACCCGAACCTTGCCGTCGGGGCCGACGCCGAGCAAATTCTTTACGTGACGCTCGACAAGGCCGACAACTACAAATTCACCTATGAAAGTGGTTCGATTGAAAACCCACGTATCAACGATGCGATCGTCAAAATTCTGGAAGGCTCCAAACCTGCGTTCGTTCAACGACGACTGAAATACCAGATAAAATAGAGTGTCCGCTTGTAACGATGCTGCGGAAGCAACGCGGCATCGCCGCATATCTGCTTGCCGCCCGCTATGTAGGTCACGCCGGGTTTGCGGCGTGATCTTGGCGGAATGTCCGCTTCCATGTCTTTGCAAGGGTGCGTTCGCAACTGCAGAGAAAGCCGGCTTCCCGCCCTCAGTGTTGCCAGTTCATGTCTGCTTTGGGCTGCAAGCAGACCTCACCGCCTTGATGGTTCTCAACTGACCAGAAGGTCCGTCCTCTGATGGGTATCGAAGGCGGTTATGCGCAGAAAGAGCGCTTTGCAGAACTCTGCCAAACACACCAGATCGTCACCCGACGCGACTAAGACTTACGCGCAACAATATAGCGGCTTGTAAACATCCCGACTTTATCCGTTTTCTCAATGATATCGAAACCAACGCCGTTCATTTTTCGCTCAAGGGTTTCTGGAGTTATAAAGTCAACAAACGGGGCCTTTCCAATGGCCTGCATAACAGGGATCGCAACTTTACTAATCATTGCGTATTTTAAGCCGCCATGCTCTGGGGCGCAAACGGTTTTGGAGATAAAAAGTCCGCCCGGTTTTATCAGTGAAGATATGTATTCAAGAGCGCAATCGAGCGCTGGTAAAAGGTGAAGCAAATTGTGCGCTAGGACCGCATCGTAAGATGCGTCGTCAGAAGAATGGTCTAAAACTTCAGCCACTTTGAATGTGACGTTTCCAACACTTTCGCGTTCGAGTTTTTCATTGGCGATCTCGATCATTCCCGAAGAGAGGTCTGTAGCCGTAATATGGGTTACATGTGGTGCGATCAGCAGTGCCGTCGAACCTGTGCCGCAGCCAATTTCCAGCACGCTATCTTCGGGCTTCAAGTGAGATTTTGTGCGCTCAAGAGTCCTCAGATACCCGTCCATGTCCCGGATAGGATCTGTGGCATACTTGCGAGAAATTTTGCTCCAGAACGCGGCGTCTTTGGATAGTGCAGCCATTGAGAGTTTCTTTCCTATCACGCGATTTTGGTTCTTCTACGATTAAACGAATTTTAAGTGAATTGCCTTTTTACGCAGAAGCTTTATGCATAAACGCATGAACTGGAAAGCGATCAACTTTGACTGGAACCAGGTGCGCTCTTTCCTAGCGACGACCGAAAAGGGGTCGTTCTCGGCAGCTGCGCGTGTGCTTGAGCAAACCCAGCCGACGGTGGGCCGACAGGTTGCGGCACTGGAGCGATCACTGGGGGTAACTCTTTTTGAACGGGTTGGAAATTCACTGAACCTGACCAGCGCCGGAGCAGACTTGTTGGTGCATGTGCAGGAGATGGCTGAGGTTGCGAACCGAATTTCACTAACCGCGACAAGCCAGTCAAATACCGTTGACGGGCAAGTCAAGATTACCGCATCGGATGTTATGTCCGCCTATCAACTTCCGCCCATCCTTAAGCGCATCCGTTTGGCGGCTCCGCGCTTGGAGATCGATGTCGTCGCAACGAATGATCTTCGCGACATACAACGGCGAGAGGCTGACATTGCCATCAGGCATGTGCGCCCAACTCAGCCAAACCTGATAGCGAAACTAGTGGCCGAAGCGACAGCCCATTTTTACGCAACTCCTTCATACCTTGACCAGGTCGGGCGCCCCAAAACGGAAACTGAACTTGCAAAACTGGATTTTGTTAGTTTTGGAGAGGCGGCTACGATGATTGGCTTTCTCAACCCAGCGGGCATTCCGGTCACCGCGCAGAACTTTCGGATAGGGTCAAATTCCGGGATCGTTTCATGGGAGCTGGTGCGGCAAGGCCTGGGGGTGAGTGTTATGTCTGACGATGTCGCAGCGATGACCCCCGGCGTTGAAAGGGTGCTTCCCGATCGAGAGCCGTTCAAATTTCCGATTTGGCTCGCCACACATTCTGAGCTGCATACTGCACGAAGGATCCGGCTGGTGTTCGACCAGCTTGCAGAGCAATTGAGCGCACCAAGTAGGGGACCTCAACGCTAGGCTTGAAGGTCTGCTTTGCCGAACTTTGAAAGGTTTTCAGCGGACATAGCGGTAGTCCGATTGTCGTCCGACTTGCCGAAACGTTATGTCTGCTTGGGGCTGCTTCTGTCATCTGGCGGCTGGGTACTGGTGCGGAATCTCTGCGACCCTGCGGCCGCACTGCCGCATGTCCGTTTCGAGCCCAGAACGGTCTTGCCTGCGGTTCAAGCTGCGCCCTTGTGAAGCCTTTGGTTGAGCCATAACGACCTTGATCTGCCTTCATGATGTATATCACTGATGACTGACCTCTATGAGAGAGTGTCGCGCCCACGTACGCGTTGGGAGGAACTGGAACAGAGATGCCAAGCCACGATGCAACGCTCTGAATTTCTTCTCATTTGGCAACCTGTAACTCGGGAAGTGGCCAGAGCGCGGGCGACCGCTGGCATCGTACTTTGAAACTGCACGTAAAATGTCGGTATTTGGAACCATCATTGAATTTCTCCGTCAATGTGCCATTTTCAAGATGACTATGAATTCCTTTTGGTAAATCTGAGAGTCAGGAATACTACTGTGATGAAAGGTGATCTATCATCATGCCGCCAGACTGGACAAAGCTGCCATCCTTAACCGCTCTTCGAGCATTCGAGGCTGCAGCACGGGCAAAAAGCTTTTCCGCAGCCGCTCGGTCGCTCAACGTTACCCACGCTGCAGTGGCGCAACAGGTCCGTGCTTTAGAAGAGTTCATTGGAGTTCAATTGCTTGAACGTTCAGCGCGGGGTGTGAGCCTGACGTCTGAAGGTCGGGAACTTGCTAAGGCTTTGGCCACTGGTTTTGCGGCAATCGCGGAAGGTATCGAGACACTTCAGGAGAAAAACAGGAATCGTCCCGTTCGCGTAACAACCACTGCTTTTTTTGCCGAGGCCGTCATATTTCCAAAGATCGCAGAATTCTGGAGTACAGCTCCGGAAATCGAAATCTCGTTCAACCCGTCGGACAAGAATATTGACCTTGTCGCAGAAGGCTTCGATCTGGGTATCCGGGCAGGAGACGGAAACTGGCCGGGCTTGAAGAGTCGCCTGTTGATAGAGAGCCCAACCCGGGCCTTTGCAGCACCTAAGCTCGTCGATGACCCCGCAACCAAATGGGAGGAAATACCTTGGCTGATCCCGGACGGTAGCCTCTGGGAACGCGAAGCACTAGAAGAGTCTGGCATCGACACGAGCACCATCCGAACCTTGGAACTGGGCAACCCATCTCTTGAAATCCGTGCTGGAGAAGAAGGTATGGGGCTCGTGATTGAATCCGAAATCGATGTTCGCGCTCACGTCGAGGCGGGAACGCTGAAAATTGCCCCCATCGCAATCACTCACATGTCTCAATATTTCATCGTAACACCACCATGGAAGCCACGTGCGCCGGTTGCTGCATTTATTGAGTGGCTTTTGGCAGTTGGACCAAATTTCGGCGAGGAAGCACCGTCGCCCAACGATAAGCGAACAGCACATCTGACTAACTGAATGACTGCGCCAATTGACCGAAAGAAGTCGAGGGGCAGCTTTGTCCGGAGGCTGTGTGGAAACTATCTGAGTTTAGGCGATTGTTCTGGTGTTGGGGCGCTCGGGATCGTATCGGCCAAACGACCGACTGTGGCGCGTCAGATTTGGTTTGAGGCAGTTGATTGGCCAAGTGACCGCCTTTTAGGCTTTCATCGCGGCAACTAAAGCCGGGATACCCATGATCTTCATCACGCGGGTCGAGACCTTCTTCAAAACCATCAGTCCCCGGCGCATGCGCCGGTGCAGGGACGGGCGACCCCACGGCCATTTATTTCGCGGCCTTCCCAGTCTTTCATGTATTTGGTTCCTTCGATGACGCTGTTCTTGAAGACATTATAGCGAGATCGTTCTCGGGATGCGGGATCTCAGAGAAAAAATTTTCTAGCGTCTGTAGGCGCCTGAACTGACCAGGCGACCGTGAAACTCACCAGACCTGCTGGGGCGCTTGCTGGCAAGCGCAGTGAATGCACATGTCCAGAGAGCACAAAACGCAAGGCACCAGCTACGAAGTCGCTGAGCAGCTTTGGCGATCGACAGATTTGGCGTGGGAGCTTACGAGATCAGGATGCTGGCGGCGCCAGAACGCATCCCCATAGTCTCCATCGAAAACTTCTAGGACTTCGCCGTTCCTATGAATCGCATCAACCGTTCCTACCGGGATGTCGAGCCTTTCCTTGGCGCGATGTGAGATGGCTGCGGCCAAATTGACCTCGGCACGTCACTTCCAAGAACAAGGCTGCCAAGCGGCACGGAGCGGAGTTTACCAATCTTAGGGAACGGACAGTGTGGAAACGTTGAGCAGGGATCCGGCGAGGCGCAGTGATCCAGCCATTCCTCGCCACCATCCCGGCCATTGGCTTCATCAGCCCCTCTCAGGCGCGCATAGGTGCCGCAGGAGCTGCACCCGACGCAAGGTAGGCTTGTGGGGTCGCTGTCGTTGCTCACCTCGCGCAGGAAGCGCAGCCAGGCGCGCTCGTTGGGGGTCAAGTCGTCCATCTGGTCGCGCATGTCGACTACCTCCCGAAGAACGTCTTGATCGCCACTTGCGACCTGCTGGTCAGCCTGGGATCGGTGTTTCTAGAGGCTTCACGGATCGCCTGAAGCCAGCCAACCTCGTTGGCGGTGACGGGCTCGCCGAACACCTCCACGACTGCCTCGGCTGCCGTCCGGCCAATCGCCTGCTCCAGAGCGAGGCGCATCATGAAGGCCGGATCTGCCTCCAATGCGTGCGCAAGGGCCGGCACGCGATCCAGCTCGACCTTGGAGCTACCCTGTTTGAGCATTGTGAGCATGTTCTGATTCACATATCCGGCCTGGGCCGCGATTTCAGCCTGGGTCTTGCGCCCGCGCAGCTCCAATACGCGTTTGGAAATGTAACCGCCAGTTCGCTGTCTTCATACGGTTTCTTGGTCATTCTCGCTCTCTCAGATGTGACGCAGCACGTGCTGTATGTCTTCGATATAGCGACGGCATGTATGGGGACGTGTGGCGGGAGCGAGACCCCTCAATGTTCGTAGCAGGTCGCATCCGACTGAACAGAAGCGACGTTCTCATTAGTTTAATCTACCGGATCGCTTGAGCCCAAGCCTTCGATGGGCAGATCGAATTTCACCTTGTTCAGCGCATCCGACATCAAAGTAACCGGCGACGCGTGAATGTAGACCGATGCAACTTCCTGAGGCGCATGCCCAGAGATCATTTTCGATAATTCGCGCGGGACGCCTGCTTTGGCCAGTTCCGTCGCCAGGGTATGCCTGAAGCTGTAGAACACCTTGTTCTTACTCTTGATGCAGAGCTTGACTAGGAAAGTGCTGTTGAACCAATCATTGACCTTGTCCGTCCGTTTCGCCCACTCAGGGAACAGGAAGGTTTTCCCAGATGCACGCAGCCGCTCCACGTATTCGAGAAAGCCGAGTCGAACAAGGTCGTCATGGATCGGCACCAAGCGTTTACTGCGTTGGTTTTTAGAGGTAACGGCGAGGAAGAATACCGGGACACCTTGCTACTCATAGATATTAACCAGCCGCATTCGTGCCATCTCAGACGAGTTGCGGACGCCCGTGTAGAGCATGACCAGGAGTGCCCACTGGTTCAATCCATATGCTGCCGGATCCGCGAATATTGGATCCCCGAAGATTGTCTGCAACTCGTCCCTGGTGAAAGGCAAGTAGGACGCTCCCCGGTGGACCTTGCTGCCTGTGTCGACGCGGATGCCCTGTGCCGGGTTGGTGTCGATATGGCCGTTATTTGAGGACCACTGGAGGACGCTTGACAGGTGCGACAGCCACTTCATGTTGATGGTCTTGGGGGCGAGCGTTGCGAACGGCTCGGCTAGCTTGGCATTGGCCTTGATGGCCTGAGGTAGCGTCAGGCCCGGGAACCGCCTCGTGTATCGGTTCGGCGCCTCCAGAAGGGCCTGCTTGTAGTCAATAACGTTCTTCTTGGTGATTGCACGGACCGCGACCTCACCTCCCATGAACTCGGAGAACATGCGCACAGCGTTTCTGTGCTCCTCCATTGTCTTCGGTGCCAACGTGTTACCGCCGGCTGTGCGTTCCTTGTGAAACGCGCTCAGGGCATCCGACAGGCTTATGCCATGAGCCACCACCGTTTTCGCGGGGTTAGATTCCGGCTCGGGATCTGGGGCAGTGACCAGCGGGTCACGAGGTTGGCCAGAATAGTCGCCCTGGTCCCGCTCCAAGGTGTGCTCCAGCGCCTCGATCTCGGCGCGCAGCAGAGCATTTGCTAGATCTTGCCAGCCAGGTGAGCCAGGGAGTAGGTCCAGGCTGTTCTCCGAGACGTATTGGCGAACAGCAGGCTCGATCCACCGCGTCTCACCAGAAGCAAAGCTGGCGTGGATGCTGCAAGGCGACGGGTGCGGTTCTTGCTGTAGAAGTCCCGGGCGCTCAGCATCAATTCGTAGTCGGCCGATGCATTGATCATTGCGAACGGACCCTGGTGACTGCCGATGTCACCGCTCTCGAGTTTCTGCAGGATCTGCTCTCTCTCGACGTCCATCGCCTCTCGCGTCGGCATGTCTGCCCGCTCGGCGTCATCGTCGGCGAGAGTGTTCGCATAGTGCGCCTTGGCCGCGACCGATAGTGCCAGCTCCGGCGCGTTCCTTAGCGCTTCCAGGCGTTCACGTGCCTCGTCGATCTGCATAAGAAAGCGATTGATAATCCCGATCGCGAGTCGTTCACGCGACCGGGGGTCGGGTGGCAAATCACTTTCCGATAGCTCTGTCTTGCCAATGATCGGGACCAGTTCATCCGGAACCTTGATCCTGACGCGCCACTTCCCGCGTATGTGCTGAACGTATTTCATACCCACCTCGAAGCCCTGTTTTGTAGCAGTTTTTGTAGCACATGCCCATGAAAACTATGAGTTTTGTGTACTTTCAATGGACTGGGAGGGAGGAGGGTGAGAGGCTGGACAACGACCCAAGCGGGGCTCGTTACGGCTGCTTCCTTCCGGATCTGACCGGGTTGGCGAGGCGCTTACCCGCGCCAACCTCTCACCGGTGGATATAGTGCGGGCAGGCGGGCTTGGCAAGTCCTGGAAATCCGGCTCAGAGCGTCAGGATCAGGGACAGAAACCCGTCACCGGTGATCCCTTCAACCACGACGTCCTGGCTGTCCAGTTCGGACAGATATTTCTGAGCACCCGGCCCGGTCAGAACACGGGCACGCGCGCGGGCATTGCGAGAAGGAACGAATCGCCACCCCTTTTCGGTTGCCTTCAGCCTGTCCCGATGGGGGGCTGCGGCGATATGTGCGCGAATGACGTCCGACAACGCGAGATTTGGCAATGGCAGAATGCGCATGTTCCCCAAGATGGGAAAGCAGCCTCCACCGGCCAATCTGTAACTGTTGGTTGCGACAACGAACTCCTGGTCCGCCGAAATGGGCCGACCGTTCCATGTGATGTCACGCACGCGGCGGGCGTCTGATGCGCAAACGCTGCCATCTGCGGCGAATCGAGCCGGCTTGGACAAATCAATGGCATAGGACAGCCCGTGGAGAACGTCGAAATTGTGCCCGGCCCGTTGGTTGCACAGCAGATCAATAGGGTGCATCTCTTCGGCGGCTGCTGTGGCCGGGATTTGGTTGAATACACTGGCTGACATTTCGAGCCAATTCATCACAACCTGCCCGGAAACAACAACCGCTTTGAGCTGGTTGGGATAGACGTGCAGGTCCGCAACATTTCTCAACCGCATTGGACCTGGGGAAATATCGGTGAAATTATCAGGTCCGGCGCGTCCCCCGAATTTTCCCGGTGCAACGGCCGACAGCAACGGCAGCGCGGCTTCGGGTTTCCCTGCCAAGATCTTTTGCACAGCAGCAGACTGAGCAGTGGCAACCAGTGCCATCGCCCTGTCGGATGCAAAGAAAGTGAAATATGAATGCAGGGAGGCATCGGTTTGCCCGACCGGCTCCTGCATCCGGGCCCTGGTGGCGGTATGGGCTGGGGCCAACGTTTGGGTCAATGCGTTGTCTTCAGGGGCAACATAAACCAACTCTCCCTGCTTGGATCGACGCAGAATTGGGCGTAAACTCGCCCGCGACTGGTCTATTGCCCAGCCCGTATTGGCAGCCCAGGTCAGATCCAGGTCGATTATGCCAAGATGTGACCCACCGACGCCAGGCAAAACCGTGGCCGCCGCCCCGGGAGCCATGTCATCACCGGATGCGCTGAACGGCAAATGGGTGTGCCCGCCAATCACGACATCGACGCTGCCGGACTGTGCCAAAGGGTGGACAATATTCTCCATTCCGGTGTCCGCAGTTTTTGGGCCAAGCCCGCTGTGAGCCAGCGCAATCACGATATCGCAGCCAGCATCGCGCAGTTCGAGAGATACCTGTCGGGCAGTGTCGAGCATGTCGTGAAACGCGACTTTGCCAGCGATCAGATGGGCGTCCCATTGCAGGGTCTGCGGTGGCAACACTGACAGCACACCGATTCGGACAGAGCGGGAGCTCTCTGTCGCGGAGGGAACCGCGCGCTCCAGAATGAACGACCTGTGAACCGGCAGGGGGGGAGCCGTTGCGAAAAGTTCGAGATTCGAGGCCACAACCGGACAAGGTGCGTCTCTGAGAATTCGATCCAGAGTTTCCAAACCGAAATTAAAGTCATGATTGCCCAGCCCGATAGCATCGTAATTCAAACTTCGCATGGCCTGCATCAGCGGGTGCGGGCGGGTGCCAAGAGAAATTGCCAGATCCCCCATCGGCGTCCCTTGCATTCCGTCTCCGTTGTCGAACAACAGGCATTGACCACCCCGTTCGGCGGTTTCGGCGCGGGCCTCGCGGATCAAAGATGCGGTGCGGGTCAAACCAACGGCGGGGTTAGAACGGTCTGCATAATAATCAAACCCGCACAAGTTCATATGCAGATCGGTTGTCGAAAGTATGCGGAGCCTGGCTGAGGATCGGGATGTGATCGGTGCGCGCTGGGCCTGTGCGTTCTTGCTGGGCATCCTGTTCCGGTTTTTTGTTTTTCTTGCTGTCGGGGTTTCGGACGAATAACGCGAAAAGAACTCTTAAGTCGCAAGGTTTAACTGTCAGACCGGATCGGTGATGATGCGCGTCCTGCGGCGGTCTACCTGTGATTGCCATACGTTGGCTCTTGCAACTTGGACATTGGCAACCGATGTTCCTCCACGCAAGCGGCGTAGACGTAAAACCGGGAACTGTAACATGAAAACAGCAGAGCAAGTCACCTTTGGTGGTGCAGGTTTGGACCGGGCCGCCCATTTGCGGGAACAGCCGGAGATGCTTGCCAGCATGTTGGCCGAGGGCAATGCGCAATGCCTGATCCTGTGGCGCGGCAAGATACTGGTGCGGGGAGAACGGCTGGACCGTTTGGCACCGCTTGCGGCACATCACGACATTGTCGTGAATGGTCCGGCGGGACCTGTTTCATCGCCGCTTTTTCTGGGGATTGCCGCCGATGGTCTGCCCTGGTTTGTGCGCGATATTTCTGCCTGGGCACCAGCCGATCTGGAGACCGCCGCACTGGACAGTTTTCTGGACCAAAGCGAACAACAGCATCCCGATCTTCCGACAGGCCATGTTTTCGCTGAATTGCGGCGGATCATGACCCGCCTGTCTGCGGAGGAGGCCGAATTGGCCGCAACGGCCAAGGCAATTCTGGGTTGGCATCATACGCACAAGTTCTGCGCAAAATGTGGCGAACCCAGCGAGAGCACCATGGCAGGCTGGCAACGTATCTGTCCCAGCTGCGGGGGCGCGCATTTCCCGCGCACAGACCCCGTTGTCATCATGTTGATCACACATGGCAACAAGGTTTTGATGGGGCGGTCGCCGGGTTGGCCGGAAGGGATGTACTCCCTATTGGCTGGTTTTGTAGAGCCAGGCGAAACGCTCGAGGCGGCAGTTCGGCGCGAGGTTTTCGAGGAAGCAGGTGTGCAAGTCGGGGCCGTGACTTATCTGGCAAGTCAACCTTGGCCCTTCCCTGCATCATTGATGTTTGGTTGTGCAGGGGAGGCATTGAGTTCCGATCTCAACATCGACCCGGTGGAAATTGAAGATGCGCTGTGGGTGACCCGCGAAGAAATGATGGCGGCCTTTGCGGGAGAGCATCCCGTACTGTTGCCTGCGCGGAAAGGTGCAATTGCACATTTCCTGTTGCAGAACTGGCTTGCGGATACGCTGGATTGAGGGGACAATCGCGTCAAACAAGAGGCGCAGTCAAACCATGGAATTCATCAGCAAGGAAGATATCGAAGCTCCGATCGGTGATGTGTTTGCCGCATTGAGCGAATTCGAAACTTTTGAGCGTCAGGCGATTCGTCGTGGCGTGGAATTGCAACGGCAGGGGGATCTGCACCACCCCGTTCCCGGATTGTCGTGGGACGCTGAATTCACGATGCGGGGAAAGCTACGCAAGATACGGGTGCTTTTGACCGAATATGAGCCGGACACGTCTATTCAGCTGGAAGGCGAAGGATCGGGCCTGAAGGGGCATTTTGATCTGGACCTGATGGCGCTGTCGCCAAAACGTACGCGCATGACCGTGACCCTGACGGTGGATGCCAAAAGCCTGTCTGCACGCCTGTTTCTGCAATCGCTGAAACTGGCGCGCGGGAATTTGACAAAGCGGTTCAAGTTGAAAGTGGCCGACTATGCCAAAACGATGGAAGACCGGTTAAGCCGTCTGGCTTGAAACGGGCCGATTGGTTCTATTTGCGCCAGGATAGCCAGCGATCAATCGCGGGCTTGATGCACAGGATAAACCCCCAGGATTTCGACATTCGTCGTGAAATACCCCAGTTCATCCATAGCCAGATGCACATTGTGATCGTCGGGATGGCCTTCGATTTCCGCATAGAACTGGGTCGCGGTAAAGGAACCATCGACCATATAGCTTTCCAGCTTGGTCATGTTGACGCCATTGGTCGCAAACCCACCCATTGCCTTATACAGGGCAGCGGGAATGTTGCGGACCTGAAAGACAAAGCTTGTAACCATGCCGCGATCACCCCGCCGGGAATGGTCGGCTTTTGGGGACATGACCAGAAAGCGAGTGGTATTGTTGTCCTCATCTTCGATATGACGGGCCAGAACACTCAACCCATAGATTTCTCCAGCCAGCTCACTGGCCAGAGCAGCGGAATGGATGTCGCCCGCTTCGGCCACTTCGCGTGCTGCGCGGGCATTGTCCGGGCTGACCCGTCCACGAATTCCGTGATGGCGCAGGAACCCGGCGCATTGCGGCAACAGGACCAGATGGGAATGAGCTTCGCGAACGTCTTGGATCGTGGCACCCGGAACAGCCAGCAGGTTGATGTGGACCCGGACAAATTCTTCGTCGATGATATGCAGCCCGCTCTGGGGCAAAAGCCGATGAATATCGGCGACGCGCCCGTAGGTTGTGTTTTCAACCGGTAGCATCGCCAAATCAGCATTGCCTTCCTTGACCGCGTGAATCACATCCTCGAACGTGCGGCAGGGCAAGGCCTCCATATTGGGCCGCGCCTTGGCGCAGGCTTCGTGACTATAGGCTCCGGGTTCCCCCTGAAAGGCGATACGATTGGTCATTTGCCGCTTTTCCCTGCAAAATTGTTACACCGGGCGTTTGGTCGCGCTGTCTATACCTTGCCTAAGCCAAGGGGAAGCCTTAGACACTCCCGCAAACAGATCTAATGGAACAGCGATCACGATGGACACGATGACCCTTACCAAAGCCGCTGCAGCTCTTTGTGGCGCGTTGCTGGTGCTCCTGCTGGGCAAATGGGCCGCAGAGGGGCTGTATCACATGGAGAGCCACGGTGAGGCTGCCTATGTGATCGAAGTCGAAGAGACAGCCAGTTCTGAAGAAGTTGAAGAAGTTTCGTTCGACGAACTTTATGCGCAGGCCGATGTTGGCAAAGGTGCCAAGGTCTTCAAGAAATGTGGTGCCTGCCACAAGGTCGAAGACGGCGTGAATGCCACTGGACCGTCTCTGTACGGTGTTGTGGGCCGGACCATGGGTGGCTTGGACGGCTTTGGCTATTCCGGCACCATGGCGGGCATGAGCGACGGCACTTGGACCCCCGAAGAGCTGGATGCCTTCCTGACCAAACCGTCGGCCTATGCAGCAGGCACCTCGATGAGCTTCTCGGGCCTCAAGAAGCAAAAGGACCGGGTGAACCTGATTGCTTATCTGGATAGCCTGGACGACTGATCCGGTTTCTTGTGAATGCTAAAAAAGCCACGGCAATTTGCTGTGGCTTTTTTTTGTCTCGCCCAAAGCCGCTCGAACGATATCGTTACACAAGTTGCAACGTCTTTGGGCCGCTTCCCCCCAAAGATTGTGATCAAAGTCTTCGAAGCGCCCCGTTGCGCGCAGGTTTGCCTGTTGCGGGCTCTCAAATGGGCGCGCGCGGTCAATTCACGGCTTGTTCATGGAAACGGAACTTGAATATCCCTACTGCGGACCATTAGCTTGGCCATGACACAATGCGCGCCCGATCCAAGAGGTGCGTCCAAGGAGGAAGAGCCTGATGACAGCCCCCCGCACCGCTGTGCGTGTTCGCGTATTGGACCCGAAACCTGCTCAGAGGGTCCTGATGAATGCTCTGGCCGTTCTGGGGCTGGCACTGATCGTCCTGTTCAGCGTGACCTCGCTCAGCTGGGCCGATGACAAGATCATCAAGAGCCACGGGTTTTCGGAATTTGGAGATTTGAAATACCCGGAAGGGTTTGCGTATTTTGACTATGTCAATCCTGATGCGCCGCGCGGTGGAGAATTGTCCTATGCGGCCGAGGGGACTTTCAGCAGTTTCAACCCCTTTACTCGCAAGGGGCGTGCCGGTGCCCGGTCCGCCGATCAATATGAATCCCTCCTGACTCCTTCCTATGATGAACCCGCCGCCTATTACGGGCTGCTGGCCGAAAGCCTAGAATATCCTGAAAGCCAGGATTGGGTGATCTTCAACATGCGTCCCGAAGCGCGGTTCTCAGATGGCACACCGGTAACTGCCGAGGATGTCGTGTTTTCGCATAACATTCTGCTGGACCAGGGGTTGAAGTCCTATGCCGATGCAGTGCGTGCCCGAATCCCAAAGGCCGAGGCACTGGGTCCGCTTAGGGTCAAGTTCTACTTCTCCCCCGACTTTCCGCGCCGCGCGATGATCAGCCAGGTGGGGGGCACTCCGGTGTTCTCCAAGGCCTGGTTCGAAGAGGATGCGGAAAACCGGCGTTTGGATGAACCTCGACTGCAGCCCGGCGTCGGTTCAGCCCCCTATGTGTTGGACAGCTATGACATCAATCGTCGTGTCGTTTACAAACGTAATCCCGATTACTGGGGCGATCATGTGAACGTCAACGTGGGCCGCAATAACTATGACACCATCCGCATCGAATATTTCAGCGATTCCATTGCCGCGATGGAAGCGTTCAAGGCCGGGGAATTCACCCTGCGACAGGAAAACAATTCCAAAAGCTGGGCCACCGCCTATGACTTCCCCGCCATTTCCAACGGGCAGGTGATCAAGGGCGATTTTCGCGATGGTGACGTTCCGCCTGCCAGCGGCTTTGTCATGAACATGGGACGTCCACAGTTTCAGGACATCCGCGTGCGCGAAGCGGTTCAGCTGGCCTATAACTTTGAGTGGACCAACGAGAGCCTGCAATACGGACTTTTTCAACAACGCAGCTCGTTCTGGGAAGGCACTGATCTAGAGGCAACGGGCCTGCCGGAGGGGCGCGAACGCCAAGTTCTGGACGCCATTGGCGATGCGTTGGATTCTGCTGTGTTGACCGAAGAGCCGGTCGTGGCGCACAGTTCGAAACCCAATCGCCAAACCGACCGGCGCAATCTGCGCCGGGCGATGAAGCTTCTGGATGAGGCCGGGTGGATGGTTGGCGATGACGGGGTGCGCCGCAACGCGCAGGGTGAAACGCTGAAAATCGAATTCCTGGCAGACCGCCCGTCTCTGGACCGCTTGATTCAACCGTTTGTCGACAACCTGAAATCCATGGGCATCAACGCTGTCTACAGCCGCGTGGACAGTGCCCAGTTCACTCTGCGTCGTCGCGAACGTGATTATGACATGATGATGGGCAGCTATCCGATGTCCCTGCAGCCCTCGACTGGGCTGTATCAAAGATTCGGGACCAAGGATGCCGAATATTCAGTGTTCAACACCGCCGGTGTGCATGGTCCCGATATTGAGCCTCTGATTGACAATATTGTTGCCGCCAAGACAACCCAGGACCTGACCGCCAATGTGCGCGCGCTGGATCGGGTGCTGCGCGCGAAACGGTTCATGGTGCCGACGTGGTATTTGGGAAAATACTGGGTGGCCTATTGGGATCAATACGCGTTCCCTGACAACCTGCCTCCGTTTGCCCTGGGGATCGAAGACCTGTGGTGGGTGGATGCCGACAGGGCTGCAGCCTTGAAGTCCTCTGGCGCGTTGCGGTAACCCGCGATCATGGGAGCATATATCCTCAGACGCCTGTTGTTGGTGATCCCGACGCTGATCGGGATCATGATCATCAACTTTGCCCTGGTACAATTCGTCCCCGGTGGCCCGGTGGATCAGGCCATCGCACAGCTTCAGGGCGGCGGTGATGTTTTTGAGGGCTTCGCCGGGCAGGGCAATGATGTCCAGTTGGACACCCAGACCACCGCGGCCAGCGAACGCTATATCGGTGCCCGAGGCTTGCCGCCCGAGTTCATTAAAGAGCTTGAAGAACTCTATGGGCTCGACAAACCTGCGCATGAACGGTTTTTCGCCATGATGGGCAATTACATGCGTCTCGATTTTGGCGAAAGTTACTTCCGCAAGATCGAAGTACTGGATCTGGTATTGGAAAAAATGCCGGTGTCGATCACGTTGGGTCTTTGGTCCACGCTGATCGCCTATATCATCTCGATCCCGCTGGGCATTCGCAAAGCGGTGCGCGACGGATCGCGGTTTGACACCTGGACCAGCGGCATCATCATCGCCGCCTATGCCATCCCGGGGTTTCTGTTTGCGGTGATGTTGCTGGTGCTGTTTGCTGGCGGATCCTATTGGCAAATCTTCCCGTTGCGGGGGCTGACATCGGATAATTTCGAAACGCTGTCGCTGTGGGGAAAGATCGTCGATTACCTGTGGCACATCACCCTGCCTGTTGTGGCCTCGACCATATCGGCCTTTGCCACGCTGACGCTGTTGACCAAGAATTCGTTCCTGGACGAGATCAAGAAGCAATATGTGATCACCGCACGTGCCAAGGGTTTGAGCGAGAGCAGGGTGCTGTATGGCCATGTATTCCGCAATGCGATGTTGATCGTGATTGCCGGGTTTCCGTCTGTGTTCATCGGCTTGTTCTTTGGCGGGTCGGTGATTATCGAAACGCTGTTCTCTCTGGATGGTCTGGGGCGGCTCGGGTTCGAAGCGGCTGTGGCACGGGATTACCCAGTGGTCTTTGGCACGCTGTTCATGTTCGGGATCATCGGGTTGGTTGCGGGGATTCTGTCGGATCTGATGTATGTGCTGGTCGACCCGCGTATCGACTTTGAAAAGAGGGAGGGGTAAATGGCGCTCTCTCCGATTGCCAAACGCCGCTGGCGCAATTTCCGACGCAATGGGCGGGCGTATTGGTCGCTGATCATATTCACCGTGTTGTTCACCATTTCGCTGTTTGCCGAATTCATCGCCAACGACAAACCGATCCTGGTCAGCTATCGCGGTGAGTTGCGAATGCCGGTGTTCAACTTTTACCCTGAAACGGCCTTTGGCGGTGATTTCCAGACCGAAGCGAAATACAGCGACCCCGAGGTGAAATGCCTGATCGCAACCGGTGGGGTTGAGGAATGTTTGTACGAACCCGAAGAGGTCATGCAGGGCGTCACCGATGGGACCTATTCCGACGGCGTCCAAGGCTATCAAAAGGGTTGGGCCATCTGGCCGGTCATTCCGTATTCCTACAAAACCTCCGTAGATCGACCCGGCGCAGCGCCTCTGCCACCCAATGGGCAGAACTGGTTGGGCACGGATGACACCAAACGCGACGTGTTGGCGCGGGTGATCTATGGGTTCAGGCTCTCGATCTTCTTCACGCTCATCGTGACCACAGTGGCCAGCGTGATCGGCATCCTTGCCGGTGCGGTTCAGGGGTATTTCGGTGGATGGCTGGACTTGATCTTTCAACGCGTGATCGAAGTCTGGTCGGGCACGCCACAGCTTTATGTGATCATCATCATGTTCGCGGTGTTCGGGCGCAGTTTCTGGCTGCTGATCATCCTGATGATCGCCTTTGGCTGGATGTCGCTGGTCAGCGTGGTGCGGGCCGAATTCCTGCGTGCGCGCAATCTGGAATATGTTCGTGCAGCCAAGGCGTTGGGCGTGGGCAACTGGACCATCATGTTCCGCCATATGTTGCCCAATGCAATGGTCGCCACGGTGACCTTTCTACCGTTCATCGTGACCGGCACCATCGGATCTCTGGCGGGATTGGATTTTCTGGGTTTTGGTCTGCCGCCGTCGTCACCGTCCCTGGGGCAATTGGCGCTCCAGGCGAAACAGAACCTTCAGGCACCCTGGCTGGGCTTCACCGCGTTTTTCACCTTTGCCATCATGCTGTCGCTGCTTGTCTTTGTCTTTGAAGGTGTGCGCGACGCCTTTGACCCAAGAAAGACTTTTTCATGAGCGCGCTGTTAGAGGTTAAGGACTTGCGGGTTTCGTTCCGCCAGGACGGCAGAATCACCCAGGCGGTGCGAGGCGTGTCGTTTACCGTGGGGCGGGGGGAAACCGTGGCACTGGTGGGGGAATCCGGATCAGGCAAATCGGTATCTGCCCTGTCCACTGTGTCCCTGCTGGGCGACAGTGCCATCGTTGAAGGATCGGTGACCTATGACGGTGACCAGATGATCGGAGCCAGCGAACATCGCCTGATGGAGGTGCGGGGCAATGACATCAGCTTTATCTTTCAGGAGCCGATGACATCGTTGAATCCGCTGCACACGATTGAAAAGCAGTTGGCAGAATCGCTGGCGCTGCATCAGAGCCTGGAAGGCCAGGCCGCCCGCGCACGCATTTTGGACTTGCTGACACAGGTTGGAATTCGCGACCCGGAAACCCGGCTGGGCGCTTATCCGCATCAGCTGTCGGGGGGGCAACGCCAACGCGTGATGATTGCCATGGCGTTGGCCAACAAACCTGACATCCTGATTGCGGATGAGCCGACAACAGCGTTGGATGTCACCATTCAGGCGCAGATTCTGGACCTGCTGGCGGATCTGAAAAAACAGGAAGACATGGGCCTGCTGTTCATCACCCATGACCTGGGCATCGTGCGGCGCATCGCCGACCGGGTCTGTGTGATGAAGGACGGTGAAATCGTCGAAACCGGCCCCACCGAAGAGATTTTCAATAACCCGCAACACGCCTATACCCGCAAGCTGTTGGAGGCTGAACCCGGCGGTCGTCCTGATCCGGTGGCCGAATCCGCGCAGGAGATCGTGGCGACCAGGGATCTCAAGGTCTGGTTCCCAATTCAAAAGGGGTTCCTGAAGAAAACCGTCGGCCATGTAAAGGCAGTCAACCCCAGCTCAATCTCTGTGCGCCAGGGTGAAACCCTTGGCATTGTTGGAGAATCCGGATCTGGAAAAACCACCATGGCCTTGGCGATCATGCGATTGATTGCATCAGAGGGGGCGGTCACCTTTCAGGGAGATGATCTGCGTAAATGGTCCACCCGCGATCTGCGCCGTTTGCGCAAGGATATGCAGATCGTGTTCCAGGATCCGTTCGGGTCATTGTCACCACGTATGACATGTGCACAGATCATTGCCGAAGGACTGCCGATCCATAATGTGGCCCGGGATCGCGCCCCGCGTGATTTGGTTGCCGAAGTGATGACCGAAGTTGGCTTGGATCCGGCGGCGATGGACCGCTATCCGCATGAATTCTCGGGAGGGCAGCGCCAGCGTATTGCCATTGCGCGGGCCATGATCTTGCGGCCCAAGCTGGTGGTGTTGGATGAACCGACCAGCGCGCTGGACATGACGGTGCAGGTGCAGATCGTCGATCTGTTGCGCGACCTGCAACGCCGCTATGGGTTGGCCTATCTGTTCATCAGCCATGATTTGAACGTGGTGCGGGCGATGTCGCACCAGGTGATTGTGATGAAACAGGGGGATGTTGTCGAACATGGCGACGCCGAGACCTTGTTCAAATCTCCCCGGACGGATTATACGAGAACGCTGTTGCAGGCTCTGGTGTAGCCGCGGATCCCAATTCTCGGTTTTCAAAAGGGCGTTGCGATTCCTTACCTCAAGCCAGTTGGTTATCGTTTCCAAGCGATGAAGAAGTAGGCTTCTCCTTACTGTCTTCGCACCGCCCCGTTGTCTAGGGTAGGGGTATGTTGAATACGTCAATTGACCTTCTGGACAGATTCTCTGCGGTGCAAACGCCAGAAGACCGCTGGAAAATCGCCAACGAAGTTTTCGCGGAATTGGGTGGATGCGGGTTGACCTATGCTATGGTTGATGTTCGCAATCTGATCCCTCATTGGGTGCAAAGTTCACTGAGCGAGGAATGGTTGTCGGAATATGTCGAACAGGACTACCATAGGGTGGATCCGTTTCTTTTGGACATGCGCCGCGAACCTATTGGCAGTCTGGCTATCGGAGGCAGCCTGAGCCGCGACACCGCACCATCGGAAAAGGCGTTGCAGCTGAATTGGGGGTTTCGCGACGCGGGGTACACGTTGATGCGATCGAATTTATTTGCTGGTGATGCCAGCCATAGCCGAAAATGTGTGACCTTTTGCACGACCGAAGATGTGTCACATTTTGGCGAAGATCAGGTCAGAAAGATTCGCCAAGCTTCTACAATGGTTGCTGCTTTTGTTACGCCACTGGCAAGTTCCAAGGATGATGTGATTTCCAAAGGAATCCGCCACAAGAAGCTGAGCGGGCGAGAGCGTCAAATTCTGGCCGAGCTGGCCAATGGAAATCAGAATACCCAGATCGCGCACGACCTGGGCATTGCCGAGGTGACAGTGCGCAAGACGCTATTGTCGGCACGGGAGAAGTTGGGAGCAAGTACCCGCGAAGAAGCTTTGGCGATCGCAGTGCGTCTGGGAATATTAAGCCTCTAGGCGGATCAAAAAAGTGACCGGAGCTCACGGACCCCGGCCACTCTGATCAAAAGTGATTGTCTGCTAAATCCAAGACGATCCGGTGTTTATTGCCCCAATTGGGATGGCGGAACGTACAACCGAGTGGTCTTTCGCGCTCAAGGATAATCCTGAACTTGAACAAGAAAAGCCACCTATCGAATTCGATAGGTGGCTTTGAGATTTCGTTGCTATGCAGCCTTAGATCGCCGAACTGTGACCGGCCTTGCTTAGGTCATAGGCATCAAAGGACCGTGCAATCATCCGCGTCAAGGGACGAGACGACATCGGTACGGACAATCCTTCAGGCGTGACCCGCAGCATGTTCGGGAATTCACGGTCTACATCGCTGAACATCGCGGCCAGCTTTTCGGCGGAGATGTCAAAGGTGCTCAGAATTTCCTGCGAATCAATCCGGAAATCACACATCAGCGCTTCGATCAGGCGGGACCGCAGTTTGTCTTCACCTTGAAAAACATGACCACGAGAGGTCGAAAAACGGCCTTCGCGGATGGCTTTGGTGTGGGCCGATGTCGCCGGGGCGTTTTGCGCGTATCCTTGGGGGAATCGTGCGATCGAGGATGCGCCAACTGCCAGCAGGACGTCGGACTGATCGTCTGTGTACCCCTGAAAATTGCGCTTTAGATTGCCCGCCTTTTGCGCAATGGTCAGGCCGTCTTCCTGGGTTGCAAAGTGGTCGATGCCAATTTCGGCATACCCATCCCAGGTGAACAACTTGCGGGCGGTTTCAAATAGATCCAGACGCGCTTCGGGCGTAGGGAGCGCCTCGGACGGGATCATGGTCTGGCGCCTGGCCATCCACGGCACATGCGCATAGCCGTACAGGGCGACACGATCCGGGTTCAGCGACAAAAGCTTTTGGACGCTTTCTGTCATCCGGGCCTGTGTCTGATGCGGCAGGCCGAACAGGATGTCGGCGTTCAGGCTGTAAATCCCGCGGGCGCGGATTTTTTCGACAGCCTCGCGGGTGATGTCGAATCCTTGAATGCGGCCAATGGTCTGCTGGATCTCGTCGTCGAAGTCCTGCACCCCGATAGAGGCACGGTTCATCCCCGCTGCGGCCAACGCATCCAGGCGGGCGTCGTCGATTTCATTGGGATCGATTTCAACGGAAAACTCGGCGTCAGGAGCAAGTGGAGCGACTTCTCTGATAGCCTGCGCCAAATCTGTCATCATGTCGGGGGCCAGCAGGGTCGGTGTACCTCCCCCCCAGTGCAGCCTGGACAGAGAGACGCCTTCGGGCAGACGTTGCCCTAACAGGGTCAGTTCGGCTTTCAGCACTTCCAGATATGCCCGCACCGGAGCGTCGCTTTGGGTGCCTTGGGTCCGGCAGGCGCAGAACCAGCACAAACGCCGACAAAACGGGACGTGAACATATAGCGAAACCTGGGAGCCAGGAGTGATCTGGCTGATCCAGTCGGCATACAGGTCGGGACCCACATCGTTGTGGAAATGCGGTGCCGTCGGGTAACTTGTGTACCGCGGCACTTTGGCATCGAATAAACCGAGCTTGGCCAATTGTGATTTCTGTGTCATGGCGCTACCCTATAAAGCGCCTTCTCGGCTTATCCTTGACCCAGATCAATTGGGACCGCTAATGAACGCCCCTAGTTTTAATGTGCACATCAAATGTGGGGATTGTCCCATTCGTCATCGCGCCGTTTGTGCCCGATGCGATACGGATGAACTCGAAGCATTGGAAGAGATCAAGTACTACCGTACGTATGAGGCGGGGCAGACTGTTATTTGGTCTGGAGACAAAATGAACTTTGTCGGTTCTGTCGTATCCGGAATCGCAACTTTGACCCAAACCATGGAAGATGGTCGGACGCAGATGGTCGGCCTGTTGCTGCCATCGGATTTTGTGGGCCGACCTGGACGTGACGGTGCAGCATATGATGTTGTTGCCAAAACAGACCTGACCATGTGTTGCTTTCGCAAGAAGCCGTTCGAAGATCTGATGGGCCGCACCCCACACATCGCGCATCGTCTTCTGGAAATGACGTTGGACGAATTGGATGCAGCGCGGGAATGGATGCTGGTTCTGGGACGCAAAACGGCCCGGGAAAAAATCGCATCCTTGCTGGCGATCATCGCACGGCGTGACGCATCGCTCAGCCCCGGTGGACCGACGGATCGGATCGTGTTTGATTTGCCACTGACACGCGAAGCCATGGCAGACTACCTGGGTCTGACCCTTGAGACGGTCAGTCGACAGATGTCGGCATTGAAAAAGGACGGCGTGATCCAGCTGGAAGGCAAACGTCACGTCACCGTGCCCGATATGAGTATTCTAATGGATGAGGCGGGCGATGACAGCGACGGCGGCTATCTCGTTTAAGTCGCCTGCATTGCCTGTTCTTTCTTCTTGTCGATAGATTGTGCCAAACAATGCCCGCGGCGCTCCCGTCCGTAGCCGCTGCTTTTAAAAAGCAACGGCTACAGTTGGGCCGGGCATTGCCCGGGCTGTGCCCGGACAATGCAGCGGTTGATCAGTTGGGGTTTGCCGCGCTCAAAACCGGGTAAAATTGGGTGAAGACAAAATCAGTGTCGGCGTTGGCTTCGTGGCAGGCATTGCAACTGTCTGTGGGAAAGGCCTGTGCTATCTTTGCATAGGGTTCGCCGTCGTGGCCAAACGAGAAATATGCCCAACCTCCGGGTTCCTCGGCATAACGAACAGTGTCTTTGACGGTCAGCTCCAGTCCGACGAAGTCCCCTTGAAAATAGCCGACCCCGGACACTTCCGAACTCGCTCCTGTCGCGGGGTCAGTCGTGTCGTTTGTGCGGATTGTCACCAGTTCCTTGGCAATTTGGGTGCCATCCGCCCATGTCCCGGTCGCGGACCAGTGTTCAAAAGCGCTGGGTTCAACGTAAACATTGTGAAATTCCGGAAACGGTGCAGAGCCTACATTCAGCGCGTTGGGCGTGAGCGGTGCGCCGACAAAAACCCACGTGCGATAATCCTGGGGGACATGGACCGCGCCATCCGCTTGGAAGGTCGCCGTGTTGATCGACGGGCTCTGTGCAACCACAGCGCCGACGGTCAATGCGGTCAGGGCCAATCCAGCCAGAACATGGGTCGAGGTTTTGATAATCATGACGTCATCCTTGCGTGTTTGGGTGTTCCAAGTAGCTAGGTAGCTGGCATCCCGCTTTGTGTTATGGTTTCCATAACGCAGGCGGGCAGGGAACCGGTATAGACACCGCCCAGGAGGCCCATATGGACATACGACGCGTTCGCCAGTTCCTGATGCTGGTCGAAACTCTGAACTTCTCCGAAGCGGCCCGCCGCTGTGGGGTGTCTCAACCTGCGCTGAGCAAATCAGTGCAAAAGCTGGAAGAGGAATTCGGAGGCACCTTGGTACGCCGAGAGGGGCGTCTGACGCATCTGACCCATCTGGGGCACACCATGGCGCAACATCTCGCCGAAGTAGAGCGCGCGTCAGCTGCCGCCGAGTCGGCGGCCAAACGGTTGAGCAGCGGACAGGTTCAACCGCTGGCGATCGCGGTGATGTGTACGGTCGGTCCGTATCAGCTTTCTCCCTTTTTTCATGAGTTCCAAGTTTCGCATCCAGATGTGGAAGTGTCGCTGCATGATGTGTCCGCAGGCCGGATTGGGGATGATCTGCTGAGCGGTCGGGTTGACCTGGCAATTCTGGGTGCGCCCGTAGCGGAATCCGATAGATTGCGCCACACGCCGCTCTATTCCGAGAACATGGTCATGGCGTGTGCGGATGATCATCCTTATGCAAACCGGACGTCGGTGACGCTTCAGGATCTGTCACGCCAGCCGTACCTGGATCGTCTGCACTGTGAATTTCGCGACACATTCATGGCCGCTGCGTTGCGCGAGAACGTACCGCTGCAGGTTTCTCTGCGCAGTGAACGGGAAGACTGGATTCAGTTTTTGGTCAAGACAGGCAGGGGCGTTACGATACTGCCTGAACATTCCGTCGTGCTAGGCGGGATTTCGACGGTGCCGTTGGACCGTGAAGACGCGCGGCGCAATGTGATGTTGGCGGTCGCGACCGGGCGGGAAGACAACCCGGCGGTACGCGATGCGGTGGCCATGGCCCGGCGTCGCGATTGGATTGTCGGGAGCAGCTGAAACGGACTTTTGACCCCATCGCCGACCAAGCCGCTTTCAAGCGGCTTGAAGCGTGCGCGGGTAGGCCGGCAGTTACGATGCCGATCAGTGAGCCATAAAGACTGGAACTTTGGCCTGTTCCAACATGTTGCGGGTTGCACCGCCCAGAATGGCTTCGCGGAATCGCGAATGCCCATAGGCCCCCATCACAATCATTTCCGAACTGGTATCGGTGGCGTGACGGTTCAGTATGTCTGACACTCGGGTCATGGTTTTACTGAGCACATCAATCTCGCAATTCACCCCGTGACGGGCCAGCAGTTGGCTTAACAGGCCGCCCGGGTCCGACCGTTCGGGCCCGTGTTGGGGTGGATCGATGATGACAACCCGCACCAATTCTGCCTGCCGCAGGAAGGGCAGCGATCTACGGATCGCGGCCATGGCTTCGACGCTCTCGTTCCATGCAACCATCACGGTTTTGGGTTTTGAGATCGGGGCCGCATCGTCGGGCAACACCAGAACTGGGGCGCGGCCTTCGAACAGGGCAGCTTCCACAATTGGTTCAGCTTCGGCCCCGCGGTCCTTGCCATAAGGTTTGGCCAGAACAACCAGGTCCGAGAACCGGGCATGCTGCGCGACATGGCGCCCGAGATCGGCAATCTGTGCCACGCCATCCTCGGCTGACCAGCGGATATTCGTTTTCCCCAATTCGTCCTGAGCGTATTTCAGAAGGTCACTGGCTTCGGCCTGGGCACGGGACAAGGTTTCTTGCAGGACCATCGCGTTGGCCCCGGCATAATAATATCCCGTCTGGGTTCTATCCACCCCAAGGCACAGGGCGTCTGCATGAGCATCCTGCGCTTCGGCCAGCGCAACCATTTGTGCCAATGTTGCCTTGGCCGTGTCTGAATTGGTTAGAACCGTCAGCAGGGATTTATAAGCCATATTGCCCTCATACATTCTGTTGCACCCATGTCACGGGCGGTACATTATCATCTGATAATTTCCTTCTCACAGAATGCCGCATCATGTCTTGATGCAGATCAAAGCAACTTTGTCACCTGTTTTGCATCAAACGCACAGTCTAAATCCGTCTGGCGCGGCGTGAGAATCGCGCGGGACAAGGCAAAGGGACGCACAATGTCAAATTACCTCAAGCTTATCGTGCTTGGTCTGGTCGTCATCTTCGCGATGATTGCGGCCGGAAACGCACGCGATATAGCTTATCAGGTGCACGCCATCCTTGTGATGCTCGTGTCTGGTGGGCTTTTCATCTACACTTTGCGCCACACTGACGAACCTGTTTCGACCCGGTCCGTGGCAAATGAATATATGGATGGCGTTGTTCGCGCCGGCGTGATCGCAACGGCCTTTTGGGGTGTTGTCGGTTTCCTGGCGGGTACATTCATCGCATTTCAGCTGGCCTTCCCAGCCCTCAACTTCGATTGGGCGCAGGGGTATGCCAACTTTGGCCGGTTGCGTCCGTTGCACACTTCGGCTGTGATTTTTGCCTTTGGTGGCAACGCGTTGATTGCGACGTCCTTCTTTGTGGTCCAGCGGACTTCGGCCGCGCGTCTGTGGGGCGGCAACCTCGCATGGTTCGTGTTCTGGGGGTATCAGCTGTTCATCGTGCTGGCGGCAACCGGCTATCTGCTGGGTGGAACCCAGTCCAAGGAATACGCAGAACCCGAATGGTATGTTGACCTGTGGTTGACTGTTGTCTGGGTGGCGTATCTGGCCGTGTTCCTGGGCACCGTGATCAAGCGTAAGGAACCCCACATCTACGTGGCCAACTGGTTCTACCTGTCGTTCATCGTAACCGTTGCCATGTTGCACCTGGTCAACAACGCGTCCATTCCGGTCAGCATCTGGGGATCCAAATCCGTGATCCTGTGGGCTGGTGTTCAGGATGCAATGATTCAGTGGTGGTACGGTCACAACGCTGTGGGCTTCTTCCTGACTGCGGGTTTCCTGGGCATGATGTACTACTTCATTCCGAAACAGGCCGAACGTCCCGTGTTCTCGTACAAGCTGTCGATCATCCACTTCTGGGCTCTGATCTTCCTGTATATCTGGGCTGGCCCGCACCACCTGCACTATACCGCGTTGCCGGATTGGGCATCGACCCTGGGTATGGTGATGTCGGTTATCCTGTGGATGCCGTCGTGGGGTGGCATGATCAACGGTCTGATGACTCTGTCGGGGGCCTGGGACAAGCTGCGCACCGACCCGGTTATCCGGATGATGGTGATTTCGGTTGGCTTCTACGGCATGTCCACCTTTGAAGGTCCGATGATGTCGATCCGTGCGGTGAACTCGCTGTCGCACTACACTGACTGGACCATTGGTCACGTGCACTCTGGGGCGCTGGGTTGGAACGGCATGATCACCTTTGGTGCGCTGTACTATCTGGTTCCGGTCCTGTGGAAGCGCGAACGCCTGTATTCGCTCAGCCTCGTGTCCTGGCACTTCTGGCTGGCCACTATCGGCATCGTTCTCTATGCCGCTTCGATGTGGGTGACCGGTATCATGGAAGGCCTGATGTGGCGCGAAGTTGACGCCAACGGCTTCCTGGTGAACTCGTTCGCTGACACCGTGGCTGCCAAGTTCCCGATGTATGTGGTCCGTGGTCTGGGTGGGGTTATGTTCCTCGCTGGTGCCGTGATCATGTGCTACAACCTGTGGATGACTGTACGTAAGGCACCGGCCAAAGAGGCCAGCCTGTCCGTCGCAGTTCCTGCTGAATAAGGAGGGCCCGAGCAATGGGAATTCTCGACAAACACAAGATCCTCGAGACCAACGCGACCCTCCTGCTGGTATTCAGCTTTCTGGTCGTGACCATCGGTGGCATCGTGCAAATCGCGCCGCTGTTCTATCTGGAAAACACCATCGAGAAGGTGGAGGGCATGCGCCCTTACACCCCTCTCGAAATGGCAGGTCGCGAAATCTATATTCGTGAAGGGTGCTATGTGTGCCACAGCCAGATGATCCGCCCCATGCGGGACGAGGTTGAGCGCTATGGTCACTATTCGCTGGCGGCGGAGTCGATGTACGATCACCCGTTCCAGTGGGGCTCAAAGCGGACCGGACCAGACCTGGCCCGTGTCGGTGGTCGCTATTCGGATGAATGGCATGTCGACCACCTGCGTGACCCGCAATCGGTGGTTCCGGAATCGGTGATGCCAAAATATGGCTTCCTCGAAGACAAGAAGATCGATGGTAAGTATATGGGTGACTTGATGGCGACCAATGCCATGCTTGGCACACCGTATTCGGACGAGATGATCGAAAATGCCATGGCAGACTTTGCTGCACAGGCCGATCCGGACAGCGATTACGATGGTCTGTTGGAGCGGTATGGCGACAACGTCAATGTGCGCAACTTTGATGGTCAACCTGAACTGACCGAAGCTGATGCGCTCGTGGCTTATCTGCAAATGATGGGGACTTTGGTTGACTTCTCGACCTTTACCCCGGTCGCAAGCCGTTAAGGGAGGGTCAAATGGAAATTTACACTCTCCTGCGGCAATTTGCAGACAGCTGGATGCTGTTGGTATTGTTCCTGTTCTTTATTGGTGTCGTGGTCTGGGCGTTTCGCCCAGGCAGCACCAAGGTCTACAAAGACACGGCCAATATCCCGTTCCGGCATGACGACAAACCCGCCACATCCGAGGAGGCGAGGACATGAGCAAAAAATCGAAAAAGTTCGATGGTGATCCGAATACCACCGGTCACAGCTGGGATGGTATCGAAGAATTCGATAACCCCATGCCGCGTTGGTGGCTTTGGACTTTCTATCTCTGCATTATCTGGGGCATTGGTTATACGATTGCCTATCCGGCCTGGCCGATGATCAATTCGGCCACTGCCGGTGTGTTGGGCTGGTCGACTCGTGCGAATGTTGCGGCTGATATCGCAGCCGTTGACGAAGCCAACGCTCCGATCAATGCCAAGCTGGAAGCGGCAGAATTGACCGCGATTTCGGGCAATACCGAGCTGAACACATACGCCGCGTCTGCCGGTTCTGCTGTGTTCAAGACTTGGTGTGCCCAGTGTCACGGATCCGGTGCTGCCGGTGCCAAGGGATATCCTAACCTGTTGGACGACAGCTGGCTGTGGGGCGGTGACATCGAAGCCATCCACGGCACGATCACCCATGGGATCCGGAATGAAGAAAGCGACGATGCGCGCTATTCCGAAATGCCTGCTTTTGGACGTGATGAGCTGTTGGAAAAGGACGAAATCGACCAGGTCGTGAACTTTGTCATGTCGCTGTCAGGTGATCCAATGGATGCATCCAAGGTCGACGCCGGCAAGGTCGTGTTCGAAGACAATTGTTCGTCGTGCCACGCCGAAGACGGCACTGGTGACCAGTCTCAGGGTGCGCCGAACCTTGCGGATGCGTTGTGGCTCTATGGTGGGGACTATGAAACCATCAGCGAGACCGTCAACAACAGCCGCTATGGTGTTATGCCAGCTTGGAATACACGTCTGACAGAAGCGGAAATCCGCGCTGTGTCGGTCTATGTTCACCAGCTGGGCGGCGGACAGTAAGCCAGGTTCAAGAATTGAAGCGAAGGGGCCGTGTTCTGCGGCCCCTTTTTTGTGTTTGGGTGCGTGTTCAAGAAACTTCGAACTTTCTGGCGGCCACAAACTGAACGCCCGGCCGCCGCGTGAGCCCAGTGAACCATTCGGCACAGTGAACTGACCATGCTGCCGACTTTGATTTGGTGCCTCAAAGCGTCTTGAAACGCCTTGGACCTTGGGTCTGTTGCACACGTGCCAAACCTGCGACGGGATTTCAGTTTTATCTTCGGCGAGGGTCAAAAAAGTCAGGAGTTTGATCTTGGTCAAACACGGCCCGCCCAAAAGGTGATTGTGTAGCGGTGTGGCAGGTTCCGGTTCGGATGGTCCCCCCCAAACGGGCCGGTATGTGTCAAAGAAATCCTGTGTTGATCCTTCGGGGTTTTCACGAGGAGCAGGCGTCGGTTTTTCGATCTGTTCGCGCGTTTCCTGGAAAACCGACGCCCATTTTCTCCTTCGGTTCCGCCCTTGGCGGTCCGATCACTTGAATCAGAATCTCTGAGTGTTCCTCGCCGTTCTGGGCATGAGCATGTTCGGTTGTCTGGCTATTGACCCCTGTACCCAATCAGATCCATGTCCCAATTCTTGGACTGGGAGATGCTGTCAGCGTCGGTCACACAATTTTCCAACTGTGTCTGAACCCACCGCTGACCAGATTAATTCCGGGGTCTTTCTTGCAAAAAGACGGTTTTGATCCGATGCCTCCAACGGTGACGTCTCGTCGAAGTCGTGCTCCAATGGTCAGGGGCCCATCTGAAAAGATTCTATGTGTCGCGCCCTGGCGCAGAACGTTTCCCACATCGTTCAAAGGGCGTTCCAGGTTGCCTTTGAAATGAGTGTCCGCCATGCCGCCAGGGTCCCCGAAATTTCTGAAATCAATGCATTAATTTTCCGCGACGCAAAAATTCTCGCGCAATTGCGGGGTCATTGGGAACCTTCTTGGACTGGATGTTTTGATCAACGCTGATATGAATTGGATAAAACGTGCTTCCTAGATACGCTTTTTGACCCATATCAAAGTTTGAAGCCCGCCCATCTGTGACAACCCGCGGGAGTGAGCCACTAACCCGGAGTGATTCCGTGAGCGATTCCAATCCAGCCCCCAGCCTTTATGCCGCCAGGGAGCCTGTCTTCCCAAAACGTGTGTCAGGGAAATTCCGCAACCTAAAATGGATCATCATGGCGGTGACGTTGGGGATTTATTACCTGACGCCATGGATCCGCTGGGACAGGGGGCCTTCCCTGCCGGATCAGGCGGTGCTGCTGGACTTGGCCAACCGCCGGTTTTACTTCTTCTGGATTGAGATCTGGCCCCATGAATTCTACTTCGTGGCTGGCCTGCTGATCATGGCCGGTCTGGGGCTGTTCCTGTTTACGTCGGCTTTGGGTCGGGTGTGGTGTGGATATGCGTGTCCCCAAACAGTGTGGACCGATCTATATATTCTTGTGGAACGATGGGTCGAAGGCGATCGAAACGCCCGTTTGCGTCTGCATCGTCAGAAGAAATGGGATTTTCGCAAATTTCGTCTGCGGGCAACCAAAACAATCCTGTGGCTGCTGATCGGTCTGGCAACCGGCGGGGCCTGGGTGTTCTATTTTGCCGACGCGCCGACGTTGTTGGTGGATCTGGTGACTCTGAACGCCCACCCCATCGCCTATACGACGATGGCGGTGCTGACTGGCACAACCTTCTTTTTCGGTGGCTATGCGCGGGAACAGATCTGTATCTATGCCTGTCCCTGGCCGCGTATTCAGGCCGCAATGATGGACGAAGACACATTGGTGGTCGGTTATCGCGACTGGCGCGGTGAACCACGCAAAGCGTCCGAAGAGGTCAAGGCTGGTGAACCGCAGGGTGACTGCATCAATTGTATGGCTTGTGTGAACGTCTGTCCTGTCGGCATTGATATTCGTGACGGGCAACAGCTGGAATGTATCACCTGTGCGCTGTGCATCGATGCCTGTGACGACATCATGGAAAAGATCGGCAAGCCGCGTGGTCTGATCGACTATATGGCAGTCAGTGACGAAACCAATGAGCGTGCAGGCAAACAACCGGTCGATGTCTGGAAGCACATCCTGCGGCCACGTACCATGCTGTATACCGGATTGTGGACATTGGTCGGTGTGGGCTTGGTCTTTGCGTTGTTCATCCGTTCTGATATCGACTTGACCGTCGCCCCGGTACGTAACCCGACCTATGTAACGCTGTCTGATGGGTCGATCCGTAACACCTATGACGTGCGACTGCGGAACAAACATGGCGAAGCTCGCCCGTTCAAACTGTCGCTCAAAGGGGACCCGACGATGCGGGTTCAGATCGAAGGGACACCTTATGACTCGGTGAGCGTGCCTGCTGACACGGCCCTGTTTCAGCGGGTATATATCGTAACACCCAAAGGTGCGGCGGCATCCAATGCCAAGGCTACGGATGTGCGGATCTGGGTCGAAGATCTGACCAATGGCGAACGCGCCCACAAGGACACGACATTCAATGGCAGGGGGAACTGAGCCATGACAAATGACAAACCCGAGCGCCAATTCACTGGTCGCCATGCTTTGATGGTGTTCGGAGGCGCATTTGCCGTGATCATCGGCGTCAACATCGCACTGGCGGTCAGTGCGGTCAAAACCTTTCCCGGCCTCGAAGTCAAAAGCTCTTATGTGGCAGGGCAGGAGTTTAATTCCCGCCGCTCGGCGCAAGAGGCCCTGGGCTGGTCGGTGCTTGCGTCATCCGGTGGCGGTTTGGTCGTTTTGGAAATAACCGATGAAAACGGCCATCCGGTTGAGGTTGCATCCCTGGATGCGACCCTGGGCCGGGCAACGCAGATCAAAGATGACATGCGTCCCGATTTCAAATTTGACGGATCAGCCTATGTGGCCCCCGCCGAGCTGGCACCCGGCAACTGGAACATCCGGATGAAAGCGACCGCTAACGATGGGACCGAATTTACCCAACGTGTTGTCCTGTATGTAAAGGGCTGATTGCGCATGACCGCCCAACTCCGTCCCTCTGTTGCAGTCTGTCCCGGATGCGTGGCTGGCCCCGACGGTCCAGTACAAGACGCGCCGAAAGAGGCGCGCATCGCACTGTCTCTGCCAAGCATCCATTGCCAGGCCTGCATTTCGGCGGTGGAGCGGGGGTTGAGCGCGACGCCGGGTGTGCATTCGGCGCGGGTGAATCTGACATTGAAACGCGCCATGATCGAGGCCGACCCGGAGGTGCGGGCGGTTGACCTGATTCCGGTGGTCGAAGGGTTGGGGTATGAAGCGCATGAACTGGACGCCACTGCGCTGAGCGCGACACAGAATGACAAGGCGGGCCGTGATCTGCTGATGCGTTTGGCGGTTGCAGGATTTGCGTCGATGAACGTTATGTTGCTGTCGGTGTCGGTCTGGTCCGGTGCGACGGATGCCACGCGGGACATGTTCCATTGGATTTCCGCCGCGATTGCCCTGCCTGCCATCGCCTTTTCTGCGCAGCCGTTTTTCGTGAATGCCTGGTCGGCCCTGCGCGTGCGACGTCTGAACATGGATGTGCCGATTGTTCTGGCCATCGTTCTGGCGCTGACCACGTCGCTGTGGGAAACGTCGCTATCTGGGGAACATGCGTATTTTGATGCTGCGCTGACTTTGACTTTCTTTTTGCTGGCCGGGCGTTATTTGGACTACCGCACCCGTGCAGTGGCGCGATCGGCAGCCGAAGAGCTGACCGCATTGGAAGTGCCCCGAGCGATCCGGGTGATAGATGGCGATGCGTACGAAGTGCCGGTCGCGGGTCTTGCCATTGGGGATCTTGTTCTGGTGCGACCGGGTGGTCGCATGCCGGTGGATGGAGAGATTGTTGAGGGTCAGTCCGAGTTGGATCGCTCGCTGTTGACCGGCGAAACATTACCGGTCTTTGCTGCGCCGGGCACGTGTGTGTCCGCGGGCGAAGTGAATCTCACAGGCCCGCTGATCATTCGCGCGACCGCTGTGGGCGAAGATACATCGCTGCATCGCATGGCGGATCTGGTTGCCATCGCAGAATCCGGGCGGTCTCGGTATACTTCTTTGGCGGATTCTGCAGCCAAGCTGTATGCGCCGGGTGTTCACATTCTGTCGGCGCTCAGCTTTTTGGGCTGGCTGGCCTATTCCGGAGACATGCGCACTGCGCTGAACATTGCGGCTGCAGTTTTGATCATCACCTGTCCTTGTGCGCTGGGGCTGGCGGTGCCTGCGGTCACCACCGCTGCGTCAGGGAGATTGTTCAAAAAAGGCATGCTGATCAAACACCCCACAGCTTTGGAACGCCTGGCCGAAGTAGACACTGTGGTGTTCGACAAGACCGGAACATTGACTGCTGGGACCCCCGAAGTGACGAATCTGGGTGATCATGACCGGGGAGATCTGCAAATTGCCCTGGCCCTGGCCGAGGCATCTTCCCATCCGTTGTCCCTGTCCTTGGTCCGGGCGGCCCGCGACGCAGGGATCAAGCCGGCGAAGCTGGCGGATGTGACCGAAGTTCCCGGATTTGGAACCGAGGCGACATACCGGGGAAATCGGGTGCGTCTGGGGCGGGCTGCCTGGGTCGGCGCACAGCAAGGCAGTCAGACGGCGGCCTGGTTGGATACGGGGGCAGGGGACCCTGTTGGGTTCCTGTTCGTCGATGCCCTGCGACCCGGAGCCGAAGACGCGGTCAAGATGCTGCGTGCGTCGGGCAAGGATGTGCTGTTGATATCCGGCGACACCACCGGAGCGGTCGAGGATCTGGCGCAGAGATTGGGACTATCCAAATGGGTGGCCGAGGCGCTGCCTCAGGACAAGGTACAGAGGGTTCAGGCGCTGACAGACGACGGGTGCAAGGTGTTGATGGTTGGGGATGGGTTGAATGACACTGCGGCGCTTGCGGCGGCCCATGTGTCGATCTCGCCGGCTTCGGCGTTGGATGCGGCCCGGGTGGCTTCGGATATTGTGCTGCTGGGACAGGATTTGGCTCCAATAGCCGATGCGGTTGATACAGCGCAAAAGGCGACGCGTCGCATTCGGGAGAACTTTCGAATTGCAACAGTCTATAATCTGATCGCCGTGCCCTTGGCTGTTGTCGGTTTGGCAACGCCGCTGATCGCGGCCTTGGCCATGTCCAGTTCCTCTATTACAGTGTCGCTGAACGCGTTGCGGCTGAGGTGAAGTGCCATGGAAGTATTGTCTTACTTGATTCCGATTTCCCTGATCCTCGGTTCGATCGGTTTGGCAGGGTTCGTCTATACCGTGCGGTCCAACCAATACGATGATCCCGAAGGCGATGCACGGCGCATTCTCAGTGATGATTGGGACGACCATCCCAAGCCTTGAGCTCGTGGGGCGAGGGAACGGTGCGTGCAAGCACACACCCTACAGCCTGGCGATGGAAGGAACTGTAGGGCCAGTCGGCGGGGTGATCGCACAGGCCGCGCCGGGTTGGGAGAGTACGACAGATTTCCATATGGGTGCGATAGTCGGATTGGGAGGCAATATGGTGTTCCCAATACCGACGCTGCCAGATTCCGCGTTCACGACGCGCTAGCTGGCTGGCCGTTCGCGGGGCACGCGGGAGCCCGCGTGAAAAGCGTGATTTGATTTGTCGCCATCGGGTTGGATAATCAAAATCCCCTTCCGGCAACGTCCATATCGCATGCATCTGGTCAGGAAGTACGACCCAGGCGTCGACATGAAACGGCCGTGTCCTGCGCGTGAGCCCCACGGCCGAGCGCAGTTGATCGATTTCATCCGTCAACAAGGTTGATTGGGGGTCCTGCAGACAGACTTCGAAATAGATGGTTGCGCCTGGGCGACGTGGTCTGAGATAATTGGGCATGACACCAATGTTGGCGACCATGGTTAAGATATAGTGAAGGGCGTGTAGGGTGCTTGCTGGCACGCACCTTTGCTTTCAGGTCAGGATTTGGGGCCGATCATCGAGCAGGTGACGTTGCGGGCCTTGAGGCGTCGGCAGGCCAGATCTGCGCGTTCCTGACTCATCCCCAGAAAATTCGCCTCATATCCCTTGTTGGACTGCACGACTTTTCGCAAGGACCCATCCAAGGTTGCCATTTCCGCGAGGGCGGTGCGCAGCAAAACCTTTTCAGCCTGGTACCGGTTGGAATAGCGCCCGACATTGATCCCCCAATACTGCCCACCCGAAGTGGATAGACGGGTCACAACTTCCTGAACCGTTTCTTCTTTGACGCTGACGTTTGACGCCAGAACGGCCGTTTCTACAGCCTCTGCGGCCACCTGTGGGCGCTGCGCGGGTCGTGTGCCAGGGGTCACAGCCGCGACATCCTTGGCTTCGGCCAATGCGGCGTCGATGCTGGCTTGAATGGCTGCACGCTGTTCGTCTGTTGTATTTGCATTGGCGAGTTGAACGGTTCCCTGATCTCCTGGACGGACCATGGGGCGTAAACTTTTGTCGACGGCGGTCGTGACACGCACGGTCTTCGCACCAGTGCCGACCTCATTGCCGACATAGGCCGGCCGCTGGGGCTTGCGCAGTGGTGCGCGCGACGGAGACCGACGGAAACCCATATCCAGAAGCTCGGCGACCTTGGCATTGCGCGCGGTCGATGATTTGCCGCCAAAGACAGTCGCAATCACGCGTTCATTGCCGCGTTGGGCCGACGCCACGAGATTGAACCCGGCCGCCCGTGTGTATCCGGTCTTGATGCCGTCAGCGCCCTTATAGGCAGCCAGAAGACGCCTGTTTGTATTGTTGACGGTCTTGATCCCGGCGTTGGTCGAAGTCCGTGAAAACAGGTTGTAATACTGCGGGAAGTCATACAGCAGATGCCGCCCCAAGGTGGTCATGTCCCGGGCTGTCGACAAATGTCCGCTTTCCGTCAGACCATGGGCGTTCTTGAATGTCGTCCGGGTCATCCCCAGAGCTTTGGCCGTTCGGGTCATGCGGCGCGCAAAGGCGGCTTCGGACCCGGCGACAGCTTCACCCAGCGCGGTTGCCGCGTCATTGGCCGATTTGACGGCCGCCGCACGGATCAAATAGCGCAGTGCAATTTTCTGCCCGGCCCGCAACCCCAGTTTGGACGGAGGCTCGGATGCCGCATGTTTGGAAATACGCACTTTGGTATCCAGGGTGAGTTCCCCGTTGCGCACGGCTTCAAAGGTGACGTAAAGCGTCATCATCTTTGTCAGCGATGCGGGGTGGAGACGGGTATCCGCGTTGCGGGAATGCAGCACCTCTCCGGTGCGTGCGTCAATCACCATTGCAGCATAGGGTGCCGCCCAAGCACCCAAGGGCATGATCAAACACACCCACACAATAGCGAATACATATAGACCCCAACGGGTCGGACTCAGATGCCGAACCTGCACGATCGCTGCCTTTTTCTGCCTCACGCCGCTGCATTTTTGCAGCTGACTTTTGATTATTACCGAAAGCGTAACACAGCATTTCTCTGAAATAAACCAAAAGCTTTTATGACGTTCCTCAGCTAATTATGAGACAGGAGGCAACATGTTGTGGCCGTGTTTCACGAAACCTCTACACCCGGCGCAAGGCACAGGATCTGTCCCTGTGCCCAGAGTGTCGGCAGGTCGTAACGTCAATTAGATGTGACCAGAATGCATATTTGTGACATAAGCTGGCCCGCTGAAAGTCAGCTCCAGGGAAAATGCACAAGGCTGAGCGATTCGCGCTTTGATCTTCTGTTCCAGGTCATCCAGCAGATCCTGAAGAAATGCTGCGTCGCGATGTGCCTTTGGCAACAACGACACGTTGATGATGATATGTGTGTGATGGAACTGCTCGACGGGCCAGGCGCGACCTTTGCAGGCACCGGCGCTATTGTCATGGTTCAGAATTGTGGCCTCGATATCGGCCAGAATGGCTGGGGCGTTGATGTTCAAATCCGACGAATATTTGATTTCGGCGTGGGGCATGGTCCGGGTTCCCTGAAATGGCGCTGCTGTCAGGCGTGTTTACCGGGAAAAATCCAAAAGAGAAGGGCCCGCCAATGGTTCGCGCCGGTGTCGGCAAACCAAAAGGCCCCAAAACCATAGGCCTTTGGATATCTGTTCAAACGACTCCCAGTGATCGCTAGGTGCGCCGGGGCATACCTCTACGTATTGCGGGGGTCGATCTGTGCAACCAGTTGCGGCAGGTCCGCGAGGGTGGAAACCTTGTGGTACCGCAGGGCGGAACGCGGTTCCTCGGCGTGTTCGATTTCCCAAACCATCCCGTGGGGCACGTAGATTCCCCATCCGCCAGCTTGCACGACGGGAACGACATCAGAGCGCATTGAATTGCCCACCATCATGGCTCGATCCGGTCCTTCGCCATGGCGCGTAAAGATGTCGATATAGATGTCCGTCGTCTTTTCTGACACGATTTCCACCCCGTCGAACAGATCGCCCAACCCGGACTGGGCCAGCTTGCGTTCCTGGTCCAGCAGATCGCCTTTTGTGATCAACAGCACCCGGTAATCCTGGGTCACCGTTTCAACGGCCCGCTGGGCGTGGGGCAGCAACTCGATCGGGTGGCGCAGCATCTCCTGACCGGCCTCGATCAGTTCGCGGATCACTCGGGCAGGGACCCGGTCTTCTGTCACTTCGATAGCTGTTTCGATCATCGACAGTGTGAACCCTTTGATCCCGTACCCATAGTGGCCGATATTGCGTTTTTCGGCCGCCAGAAGCCGATTGGCCAAATCGTCGGCGTCGGCGTAATCGCATAGCAATCCGGCGAACCTGTCCTGGGTCAGGCGAAAGAAGCGTTCGTTGTGCCAAAGCGTATCATCAGCATCAAAGGCGATGGTGGTCAGCGGACTCTTCATTTTTGACTGTTCGCTTTCTCTTTTCTAAACTGATTGCGAGGCTATATAAGCATAGAAACAAAAACCACGGGCCGCTTGGCCCAAAAACCGGATAGACCCTGACGTGACCTTGCAGCCTTTGCCCCTGATGATGTCGGACAACGCGGACGATGACACCGAAAGCGGCCTGATGACCAAAACGCGGGCCAAGACCAAACGCCCGCCGCGTTACAAGGTGCTGTTGTTGAACGATGACTATACACCGATGGAATTTGTCGTGCATGTTCTCGAACGGTTCTTTGGTTTGAACCATGCGCAGGCCTTTGAAATCATGTTGACTGTCCACAAGAAGGGATTGGCGGTGGTTGGAGTGTTCAGCCACGAGATCGCTGAAACCAAAGTCGGGCAGGTGATGGATTTTGCCCGCAGGCACCAGCATCCGCTGCAGTGTACGATGGAAAAAGAAGAATAAATCTGCCGCAGTCCTGAATGTCTTGCTCTCGCGGGTTGGCACGTGTGATCGCTTGTTCTTGGCCGTAACACCGCCTAAGAAGCGCGGATCTGTCAGCGCGAGAGGGCCTGCCTATGTCTCCCCGTCTTTCCCTAGCCATCCAGGCCGGTGTCCCGATTCCTGATGAGGGCCGCATAGCGGTCTTCCATCCCCGTGGGGATGCGGACCTGTCGGCGCTGCCTGCCGACCGCGTTTTAGCTATTCAACCTATGCGACCCGATCATGATGCGCTGGTCGCACGCGGATTTGCCTGTGCAGCGACCCTGCCCGAAGGTGAGCGGTTTGCCGCATCGGTTGTGTTCGCGACACGGGCCAAGGGGTTGGGACGGGATCTGGTGGCGCGGGCCAGTGCCTGCACAGAGGGGCCGGTTCTGGTGGATGGGGCCAAAACCGATGGAATCGATTCTCTGATCAAACCGCTGTTGAAACAGGCCCAGGCCCATGCGCCGATTTCCAAGGCCCACGGCAAGATCTGCTGGTTTGCCGGTGGCGTGGAGATGCCGGATTGGCGGGCTGCGGACTTTACCGATATCGGCGGATATGTAACCGCACCCGGCGTGTTTTCGGCAGATGGAATTGACCCGGCCTCGGCATTGCTGGCTCAGAGTTTGCCAGTCAAACTGGGCCGTAGGGTTGCCGATTTGGGGGCCGGGTGGGGCTATCTGTCTGCTCAGATCCTGACACATGACGCAGTAGAGGTTCTGCACATGGTCGAAGCGGATCATGCGGCCCTGGATTGTGCCCGTCGCAATGTAACGGATGCGCGCGCGCAGATGCATTGGGCCGATGCCTGTGGATGGGCTGCGCCCGAACCGCTGGATACCGTTGTGATGAACCCGCCATTCCACACGGGTCGCGCGGCCGAACCTGCGCTGGGACAGTCCTTTATTGATACAGCGGCCCGCGTATTGACGCCGTCGGGGCAGCTGTGGCTGGTTGCCAATCGGCACTTGCCGTATGAAACCCGTCTGAGCGAAAAATTTGCCCAAGTCGAGGAAATCGCCGGCGACAACCGGTTCAAGGTCCTGCACGCCAGCCGACCGAAACGTCAACGTCGCTGAGCCGAATAGCAACACCGGCAGAAATGCGCTGGCCTCATCGGTGTGGAAACTGCAACGACAAAAACCGGTTTCAACCTTGGACCAACCTGATTAGCCTGCCCTCTCGAGACCCACAGACGGAGCGTTGCCCCATGTCCTTTTCCATCTCAGGAAAAACCGCAATCGTCACCGGTGCCTCCAGCGGCATTGGTTTGGCCATCGGCAAGCAATTTGCCGAACAAGGTGCCAATGTGATGTTCGCCGATCACAGCGAAAAGGATCTGATCAGCGAGTTGGACAAATATGCGGACGATGACAATGTCGCATATTTTGCGGGGGACCTGCGCGAACGTCTGACCATTGCCAATCTGTTGTCGGCAACGATTGATACGTTCGATCAGATCGACATCTTGGTGAATGGCGCGCGCCAGGTTGTGCCGTCGGATCCGTTGGACCCAAACGATACGTCAACGGAAATACTGTTGGGGCAAACCCTGTTGCCGACATTGCGCCTGTCTCAACAAGTGGCGCGCCGCATGATGAAGCAGGCCGAAGATCGTGACGAAGACGACAACACGCCCGCCGGGTCAATTATCAATCTGTCCTCGATTGCGGCACGCCGCACCCATCCCGAACTGTTGGCCTATTCGGTGACCTCGGCGGCCTTGGACCAGGTGACCCGGTCACTGGCCGTGGCGCTGGCCCCGCACAAGATCCGGGTGAATTCCGTTGCCTTCGGGTCGGTCATGAGCGCGTCAATGAAGACAATTCTCAAGGAAAACCGATCCTTCCGACAGGACATCGAACAACACACCCCGTTGGGTCGGATTGCATCGCCAACGGAATTGGCGGATGCGGCGCAATTCCTGGCTTCGGATGCCGCAGGTTTCATGACCGGGCAGATCGTGACGCTGGATGGCGGGCGCACTCTGCTCGACCCGGTTGCTGCGCCGGTACACTGATATTTCGACACAAAGGACGACCCATGACCGCTTCGATGGACATTGAAAAAGCCACCGCCTCTGCCTGGTTCCGCCAGCTGCGTGACGACATCGTTGCCGCATTCGAAGAGCTGGAAGACAGCCACGCTACCGGCCCCTTGTCCGACGCAGCGCCGGGGCGGTTCGACGTCAGTGAAACCAAACGCGCCGCGGAGGATGGATCCGATGCGGGCGGCGGATTGATGAGCGTCATGCGGGGCGGGCGTGTGTTCGAAAAGGTCGGAGTCAATATCTCGACTGTCTATGGCACCTTGGGGGAGCGGGCACAAAACGCAATGGCCGCGCGCAAAGGCATCCCGGGAATGAAGGACGATCCGCGGTTCTGGGCCTCGGGCATCAGTCTGGTTGCGCATATGCAGAACCCGCATGCGCCCGCCGTTCACATGAATACCCGCATGTTCTGGACCCCGCACGCCTGGTGGTTTGGTGGCGGATCTGACCTGAATCCGTGCATCGAATATGACGAAGACACCGCGCATTTCCATGCCACGCAGAAATCGCATCTCGACCCGCATGGCCCCGGCCACTATCCCCGGCTCAAGGAATGGGCGGATGAATATTTCTATATCCCGCACCGCAATCGCGCCCGTGGCGTGGGCGGCATTTTCATGGATGACTATTGCAGCGACGACTGGCAGGGTGATTTCGCTCTGACCCAGGACATTGGCCGTGCCTTCCTGCCCGCCTTTCTTCCGCTGGTGGAAAAACGTCGGGTGCAGGATTGGTCTGACGCCGACAAGGACGCGCAACTTGTGCATCGCGGGCTCTATGCCGAATACAACCTGGTCTATGACCGGGGCACCAAATTCGGCCTGGAAACCGGCCATGATGCCAATGCGGTGCTGATGAGCCTGCCGCCGATGGCCAAATGGGTCTGATCCGCGACGCCTGACTTGCATTCATCGCAATTGGCCGATAGCAGGTTCACGATTAATTCGGGGACCGGTCATGGACGATCTTAAGGCAAAATACCTGGCACAGATTGCAGATGCCGCGGACGAAGCCGCGCTGGAGGCGATCCGTGTGGCCGCTGTCGGCAAAAAAGGCGAAGTCGCGTTGAAGATGCGCGAGCTGGGCAAGATGACCCCGGAAGAGCGTCAGGTTATGGGCCCGGCGCTGAACGCGCTCAAGGATGAGATCAATTCGGCCCTGGCCGCGAAAAAGGCCGGGTTGGCCGATGCGGCGCTGGACGAACGGCTGCGCACCGAATGGTTGGATGTGACCCTGCCATCGCGCCCGTCGCGTCAGGGATCGTTGCACCCGATCAGCCAGGTTCAGGAAGAGATCACCGCGATCTTTGCCGAGATGGGGTTTTCGGTTGCCGAAGGGCCGCGGATCGACACCGATTGGTATAACTTTGATGCGCTGAACATCCCCGGTCACCACCCCGCACGGGCCGAGATGGACACGTTCTACATGCACCGCGCGACAGGCGACGATCGTCCGCCGCATGTGCTGCGCACCCATACCTCGCCGGTCCAGATCCGGTCGATGGAGAAGATGGGCGCGCCGCTGCGCATCATCTGCCCGGGTGGCGTGTACCGCGCCGACTATGATCAGACCCACACACCGATGTTCCACCAGGTCGAAGGTCTGGCATTGGACAAGAACATCTCGATGGCCAACCTGAAATGGGTGCTCGAAGAGTTCGTGAAGAGCTTCTTTGAGGTGGATGATGTCGAACTGCGCTTCCGCGCCTCGCATTTCCCGTTCACCGAGCCCTCTGCCGAAGTCGACATTCGCTGTTCCTGGGAGGGTGGCGCGCTGAAGATCGGCGAGGGCGACGATTGGATGGAGATCCTTGGCTCGGGCATGGTCCACCCCAAGGTCATCGCCGCCGGTGGTATCGACCCCGATGTCTATCAGGGCTTTGCTTTTGGCATCGGCATCGACCGTCTGGCAATGCTGAAATACGGCATCCCCGACCTGCGCGCCTTCTTTGACAGCGACCTGCGCTGGCTGCGCCACTACGGCTTTGCCGCGCTGGACATGCCAAACCTGCATGGTGGCTTGTCTCGGTAATGCCTTTGCGTGACCTCGACCGGATCCGTGAAATCATTATAGAGGCGAGTGAAACACCATCGGAGTACGATGATGGGCTGGTAGAATTCGGCGACCGAATGCTGCCGGGCGATGAGTATCAGTTATACCTAATGGCCGACGCCGGTCTCATCGAAGGTCGAGCATGCAAGAATGGAATTTTCTTTATTACTAATCGAGGTGCCGATTTTTACGGTGCAATCCTAAATGAAGGTGTTTGGGAAAAAACAAAGGCGGGTGCTTCACAGGTTGGGGGTATGACCCTCGGCATGGTCAAAGATCTTGCGGTTGCTTACATCAAGAAAGAAGCGGCAGAGAAGCTGGGCATTTCGTTCTAGGCTTTTATATTCTGCCTTTTCTTATCTTGTAGCGCGGAATCAAGGCCGATAGGCCGCCGCGCCATCGCCATCGCCAGACCGCCCGCACGGGCTGGCGATTTTGTGGGGACAGTTACACGCTCAGGTGTCGTTCGGACTTGGTGAGATAAACTGCACAGTGCAAACCTTGGATCGCCACCCCGCGGTCTGGCTATGGCGCGGCTTGTGCTTTTGATCGTCGTTCACCTCTTGCCCACAGACATGTGAGATGACAGCGCGGTTCGGGGCGGTATCGTGCGGGTATGACGCGACTTCTCCTGATCATTGCTGCCCTTTGGGCCCTTCCTGCTGCTGCCATGGGGCCTTGGCAGAACCGCTGCCACGGTGACACCCCCTGTGAGATTGACGGGCGGTCCTATCACATCCGCGAACCGGATGGTTGGGACGGGGAAACCCCGCTGCCGGTGTTGATGCATTTCCACGGTTGGATGCGGCAGGGCAGTTTGATCATCAAACACCAACGTATTTCCGGCGCGACACGGCGGCGGGATGTGTTGCTGGTGGCACCCAATGGTCAGGATCGCAGCTGGGATTTCTGGGCCTCGGGGACGGCGGATGTCGAATTTGCCCGTGCCGTGCTGGAAGATGTCAAACAGCGGTACCCTGTCGACCCTGACCGCATTTATGTGTCGGGGTATTCCTGGGGCAGCAATATGGCCTGGCGGTTTGTTTGCGAGGATGGCACCGACATTGCCGCGCTGCTGGCGATCTCGGGCACGTTGGATCAGAACGAAGTCTGTGCCACCGCCCCGCGTGAGGTGCGCCAGGTCTATGGGTTGAACGACGATGTGCTGCGGTTCCCCTATGGCCCCGGTGGCGACACCACCTATCCGGTGCAGCTGTGGCGCGCGGCCTATGACTGTGGTCCGGGCATCGATACCGGGGCGTGGAACGCCGTCTCCTTTCTCACGCTGCACCGCACCACATGGGACGATTGCGACCAGGGGCGGGTCAGCCTGGACATTCATCCCGGTGGTCATTTCATCCCGCATGGCTGGATCGCGCGCCAGTTGGACGAACTTTTGGGTCGCACTCCCAGCTATCCGTGAGCTTGGCCGCGTGCCAAGGCTTGAACCTTGGGCCATTCTTTGTCATTGCCTCTGGCAACCGCTAGTTTCTGCCAAAGGGCGCTGACCGATGAAATTCACTCTCTCCTGGCTCAAGGATCACCTGGACACCGACGCATCGGTGGCCGAAATCGCTGACACGCTGACCGATCTGGGCCTTGAGGTCGAAGAGATCGTGAACCCGGCCGAGCGGCTCAAGGAATTCACCATCGGCAAGGTGGTGCACGCCGAGAAACACCCGGACGCGGACAAGCTGCGCGTATGCAAGGTGGAAACCGATGAGGGCGAGATGCAGATCATCTGTGGTGCCCCCAATGCACGCGAAGGTATCACGGTCGTGGTCTGCAAACCGGGCATGTATGTGCCGGGGTTGGATATCACCATCGGTGTCGGCAAAATTCGCGGCGTCGAGAGCTATGGCATGATGGCGTCCGAGCGCGAGCTGGAACTGTCGGACGAACATGACGGCATTATCGAACTGCCCTCGGGCGAGGTGGGTGACAAGTTCATCGACTGGCTGGCCGAGAATGACCCCTCCAAAGTCGACACGATGATCGACATCGCGATCACGCCGAACCGTCCCGATGCGCTGGGCGTCTTTGGCATTGCCCGCGATCTGGCAGCCCGGGGTCTGGGCACGCTGAAAACCCATGACCACACCCCGGTGCCAGGTGATTTCCCGTGCCCGATCAATGTGACCATTGACCAAGACACAGCCGATGGCTGTCCGCTGTTCACAGGGCGGATGATCCGGGGGGTGAAAAACGGTCCCAGCCCACAATGGTTGCAGGACCAGCTCAAGGCGATTGGGTTGCGCCCGATTTCGGCGCTGGTGGATGTGACGAATTACTTCACTTACGATCAGAACCGCCCGTTGCACGTGTTTGACATGGCCAAGGTGCAGGGTGACCTGCGGGTGCATCGCGCCGCTGGAGGTGAAAAACTGGTGGCGCTGGACGACAAGGAATACACACTGGGCGCGGGGCAGATGGTGATTTCGGACGACAATGGTCCCGAAAGCATCGCAGGCATCATGGGGGGCGAGGCCACCGGCTGTACCGAAGAAACCGTGGATGTCTTCCTGGAGAGCGCGTTCTGGGATCACGTTCAGATTGCCATGACTGGCCGTGCGCTGAAAATCAACTCGGACGCGCGGTACCGTTTTGAACGTGGTGTGGACCCCGAGTTCACTATCGAAGGGTTGGAGCGCGCCACGCAGATGATCCTGGATCTGTGCGGGGGGGAGCCGTCCGACGTGGTCATTGCTGGTGACGTGCCCAGCCATCACCGTGCCTACAAGCTGGACACAGATCGGGTGCAGTCGTTGGTGGGGATGGATATTCCCGAAAGCGAACAGCGCCAGACGCTGACTCGTCTGGGATTCCGGCTCGAAGGCAGCATGGCGCATGTGCCGTCTTGGCGCCCGGACGTGCAGGGCGAAGCCGATCTGGTCGAGGAAGTCGCCCGGATCGCATCGTTGACCAAACTAAAAGGCAAACCGCTGCCGCGACTGACCGATGGCATCACATCAGCTGTCATGACCCCGATGCAACGCCGTCAGCAGATGGCGCGCCGTACCGTGGCTGCGTTGGGTTACAATGAATGTGTCACCTACAGCTTCATCGACCAGCCTTCGGCGGCGTTGTTCGGTGGTGGCGATGACGCCAGCATGTTGGCCAATCCGATCAGTTCGGAAATGTCGCATATGCGTCCCGATCTTTTGCCCGGTCTGTTGCAGGCCGCCGCCCGCAATCAGGCGCGCGGTTTTATGGATCTGGCGTTGTTCGAGGTCGGTCCGGCCTTTACCGGTGGTGAGCCGGGCGAACAGGTCACTCAGATTTCCGGGATTTTGATCGGACGCACCGGCCCCAAAGACACACATGGTGCATCGCGCCCGGTGGACCTGTTTGATGCCAAAGCCGACGCCGAAGCGGTTCTGAGCGCTATCGGGGCCCCGGCCAAAGTGCAGATTCTACGCGATGGGGCGGCATGGTGGCATCCGGGGCGTCATGGTCGGATTTGTCTGGGTCCGAAAAAGATGCTGGGTGTCTTTGGCGAATTGCACCCCAAAGTGCTGGCCGAGATGGACATCAAAGGGCCTGCCGTTGCCTTTACCATTTGGCCCGAAGAAATTCCGTTGCCGCGCAAGGGCAAAACCACCCGCGCTGCTCTGAACCAGAGCGATCTTCAGGCGGTTGAACGGGACTTTGCCTTTGTCGTCGATGCATCTGTCGAGGCGTTGACACTGGTCAATGCCGCTGCCGGTGCTGACAAGGCGCTGATCGAAGACGTGCGTGTGTTTGATGAATTTATTGGTGGCAGCCTGGGTGAGGGTAAGAAATCCCTGGCCATCACTGTGCGATTGCAGCCCAAGGACAAGACGTTGAAGGAACAGGACATCGAGGCCGTGAGCGACAAAATCATTGCCAAGGTGACCAAGGCCACCGGCGGTAGCCTGAGAGGCTGATGGAACGGGGCATTCACATCCGGCCGGCAACGCCTGTGGATGCTCCATCCCTGACCCGCTGCATAGATGCGGCCTATGCCCGATATTTTGCCGAGGGGTTGGATCTGCCCCCGGTGTCGTCGGGCGTTGCACAGGACATTCAGGATCACGTCGTTTTGGTGGCCCAAGCAGATGGCGCGGTTGTGGGCGGTGCGATCCTGTCGGTGACGGGCGGAACGGCGCACCTGATGAATCTGTTTGTCGACCCCGAACACACCGGCCGCAAAATCGGCTCGCTTCTTCTGCAATCGGTCACTGACGTTGCCCGCGCTGCCGGGCACACCCGCATGCGGCTAGCCACCCATCGGGATATGCCGCGCAATGTCAGCTACTACCAACGCAGGGGGTGGCAGGTTTCGGGATCCGAAGATGTGCGAATATTCATGGAAATTGATCTGACCTGAGCCCGGTCATACCCTGACGAAGCGTCAAGTCACAGGTCTTTGCAGTCGCGGTAATTTCAATTGTGCGGTGGGGTGCTTATCTGCCTTTCAAAGGAGAGCACAAATGCAAGCAAGCGCAAAATTCTGGGACGGTATTGCCGAAAAATACGCCCGCAACCCGATCAGTGACATGGCTTCCTATCAGCACACCTTGGACCGGACGGCGTCCTATTTGGGCGCAGAAGACACGGTGCTGGAGCTGGGGTGCGGCACTGGTTCGACCGCCTTGGAGCTGGCGTCTGGTGTGCGACAGTTCGTGGCCAGCGATGTGGCAGAGGGCATGTTGACCATTGGCAAGAACCGCGCATCTGAACAGGGGATTGGCAACGTTGATTTCGTTCAGGCGGATGTCATGGTGCCCCCCAAAGGACCGTTTGATGCGGTGCTGGCGTTCAACGTACTGCATCTTCTTGACGATCTTGATACGGCGCTGATCAGCATTCGCGACAGCGTCAAGCCGAATGGCTTTTTCATCTCCAAAACATTCTGCACGCCTCAGGATGGTGGCAGTTGGAAGTACAAGCTGTTGCGTATGGGCCTGCCGATTCTGCAGCTGGTGGGTAAAGCACCCTATGTACGGTTCTTGCAGGTGGAGGAATTGGATAGTGCACTGGAACGCGCCGGATTCGAGATCGTAGAGCAGGACAGCTTCCCGGCACGAAACGCGCGCCGGTTTCTTGTCGCCCGCAGGCTTTGATTGGAAATTCCAAAGACACTTCCTTGTTCCCCGGGGCTTGGTCCCGGGGCAGTCCCGCAGTAGGTAGGGGACAGCGAACAAGGAGATGAACATGGGACTGAAGGTATACCTGTCGGGCGAGATTCACACGGATTGGCGCGAACAGATCATCACGGGTGCCGATGGGTTGGATGTCACGTTTGACAGCCCGGTTACCGATCATGGTGCTAGCGATGATTGCGGCGTGCGTATTCTGGGCGCGGAGCCGAATAAATATTGGCATGACCACAAGGGAGCGATGGTCAACGCGATCCGAACCCGCAAGGGGATCGCCGATGCAGATGTCGTGGTTGTCCGTTTTGGGGACAAATACAAACAGTGGAACGCCGCCTTTGACGCAGGATACGCTGCGGCGCTGGGAAAATCCCTGATTGTTCTGCATGGTCCGGACCATCAGCACGCGCTCAAAGAGGTCGATGCAGCCGCGCTGGCTGTGGCCGAAGAGCCCGGACAAGTCGTTGAAATCTTGCGATACGTTCTGACAGGTGCCTTGCCCGCCTGATCGCAACATTTGGTCAATCAGAACACCCATTCCCCTGGTGACCCTGGGGAATGGAACCAAACCCCACCATTTTCCCCCTGAAACTGACGCTGTTTACGCTCATTGAGCGGCGAACTATCGTGAACACGCGAACTGAAAACACAAAGAGCCTGCGTTGAGATCCGAATGCTGATTGCGGCTTTGACTGCCTGATCGGGGACGGTTTCTGTAGGGGCGAATGCAGAAAAGAGAGACGGGAAATGGAACAGATTATGGAACAGGCTGGTGCCTACTGGCCACTGATGGTCAATGGTGCCAAGGCGTTGGCGGTTCTGATCGTTGGGTGGATTGTTGCTGGGATGATTGCTGGCGCGGTCCGCCGGCGGATTGCGGCAAACCCCGAGATTGATCAGACTTTGGGTAATTTTGCAGCCAGCCTTGTGCGCTGGGTCATCCTTGCGATGGTTTTGATTGCGGTGCTGAACCTGTTTGGTATCGAAGCAACTAGCCTGGTTGCGATGATGGGCGCGGCGACGCTGGCCATCGGTCTGGCGCTTCAGGGAACGCTTAGCGACCTGGCGGCCGGATTCATGTTGGTTCTGTTTCGCCCATACAAGATTGGCCAATATGTGGATATCGGCGGCACAGCGGGAACTGTGAAAGATCTGAACCTTTTTGTGACCGAACTGGCGACGCCGGACAATGTGCAGATCATTGTTCCAAATGGTCAGGCCTGGGGCGCGATCATTACCAACTACTCGCATCATGATACCCGTCGCGTGGATTTTGTCTTTGGTATCGACTATGGCGACAACGCGGACAAAGCCATGCAGATCATTACAGAGCTGGCAGAGGCGGATGCACGGGTTCTGGACGACCCTGCGCCCTGGGTCCGCGTGACCAATCTGGGCGATAGCTCGGTCGATCTGACTGCGCGCATTTGGTGTCAGGCGGCAGACTATTGGGATATCAAGTTTGAATTGACCAAAGCTGTCAAAGAAGCCTTTGACGCCCAAGGAATTTCGATTCCCTATCCGCACCGGGTCGAAATCCGCAGATAAGCCGGTTCTGGCGACCTCTTGCTGGCGAGGGGTCGTCGACCATTGTTTGGCGCGGTATTTTCCTGCGCAGGAGAGCGAAAAAGTTGCGTTTTCCGTTTGACACCTGCGCGCGCTTTGGATACCTCACGCCTCGTGGTCACGGCGTGATAGCTCAGTTGGTTAGAGCACAGCACTCATAATGCTGGGGTCGGCGGTTCAAGTCCGCCTCACGCTACCACCCTCCCTGTATGTATCCGATTTTGTGGTCAATCCGCTGTGATGAGCTGCACCGACGCTTGGCAAACGCCTTGGCGGGTGGGGAGAACAAGCGCCGTTTGCCAGACATGAAAAAGCCCGATCAAATGATCGGGCTTTTCCTGGCAGTGGTGTTGTTGGTACGGATCAGCCTTGGACCAGCGAAGAAGCCGAGACGACATCCAATCCAAGCGCCGCGCCAACCGCATCATACGTCAGCTTGCCTGCGTGCACATTCAAGCCATTCAGCAAATGCACATCATCGGCACAGGCTTGCTTCCAGCCTTTGTTGGCCAGGTTCAGCATGAAGGGCAGGGTGGCATTGCCAAGCGCTTGGGTCGATGTCCGTGCCACGGCTCCGGGCATGTTGGCCACACAATAGTGCATGACACCATCGACTTCATAGATAGGATCGGCGTGAGTGGTCGCCTTGGAGGTCTCAAAGCAGCCGCCCTGGTCAATAGCAACATCCACCAACGCCGCGCCGGGCTTCATGTCGCTCAGTTGTGCACGAGATATCAGCTTTGGCGCTGCGGCACCGGGGATCAGAACCGCGCCGATCACCATGTCAGCGTCACGTACCAGCTCGGCGGTGGCACCTGCGGTCGAATACTGGTTCTTGAATTCACGGCCGAAGACATCATCCAGATACTTGAGGCGCGTCAGTGAGCGGTCCAGGATGGTGACATCCGCGCCCATACCGGCCGCGATTTTGGCTGCGTGGGTGCCAACAACGCCGCCGCCGATGACAACGACCTTGGCAGGTGGAACACCGGGAACGCCGCCCATAAGAACGCCACGACCGCCGTTGGCCTTTTGCAGGGTCCAGGCCCCAACCTGAGGCGCCAGACGACCGGCCACTTCGGACATAGGTGCCAACAGAGGCAAGCCGCCGCGGGCGTCTGTCACGGTTTCATAGGCAATTGCAGTACAACCGCTTTCGAGCAGGTCATGCGTCTGGTCCGGGTCGGGGGCAAGGTGCAGATACGTAAACAGCAGTTGGCCTTCGCGCAGCATCTTGCGTTCGACAGCCTGAGGTTCCTTGACCTTGACGATCATGTCGGCGGTGGCAAAGATTTCTTCGGCTGTATCGATGATTGTAGCGCCCGCAGCGACATAATCTTCGTCACTGAATCCAGCACCGGTTCCGGCACCCTTTTGGATCAGGGCCGAATGGCCGTGGTTGACGGCTTCGCGCGCGGCGTCAGGCGTCATGCCGACCCGAAATTCCTGTGGTTTGATTTCTGTAGGGCAACCGATTTTCATTTTGTGTCTCCTCCGGGGCTTGTTGGATCCAATCTGGGGGAGCTCACGGAAAATGTGCTGCTTTTTTGAGCAGAATAAAAACGTGCGTTTCGAAGAATCTTCGAATATTTTGACCGTGTTAGCAAGGAGCTTCGCAAAATGTCGTTGGACGAAACAGATCGTCGCATTCTATCGGTACTACAAAAACAAGGGCGGATTTCCAATGCCGACCTGTCCGAGCGGGTAAATCTCTCTCCGTCGGCCTGTCACAGGCGGGTGCAAAGGTTGGAGAAGGATGGGTTCATTCGAGATTATGTTGCGTTGCTGGATGCCCGAAAAATGAGCGTTCCGACCACGGTTTTTGTCGAGATCACACTATCAGGGCAGGCGGATGAGGTTCTGGATGCCTTTGAAAGGGCAGTGGCACGCATTCCCGATGTGCTGGAATGCCACTTGATGGCCGGGACCGCAGATTATGTGCTCAAGGTGGTTGCGGAGAACACCGAAGATTTTGCCCGCATCCACCGCCAGCATTTGTCCCGGCTGCCCGGTGTCGCCCAGATGCAGTCCAGTTTTGCCTTACGCACGGTGTTCAAGACCACGGCGCTGCCGGTTTGACGGATCATCCCAGCGGCGCAGGGTAAGTGAAGAAAATCAGGTGAACCGCGTTGAATGCAAAATGCATCAGCACCGCAACCCACAATCGCCCACTGAACCACAGTCCCAGGCCACAGGCCGCGCCCAGCAAGGTTGCTAAACCGGCGATCAGCGGCCCCCCGGCCAGATGCGCCGCTCCAAAAAGAAGGCTTGCTGACACAATGGCACCAAATGGCCCTATTCGATCAGTCAGGAATTTTTGCAGATACCCGCGAAAGAAGGCTTCTTCGACGAGACAGGTTTGAACAAGATTGGCAAACAGGAACAGTCCCGCCCAATGCGGCCAAGACAGATCTGGATGGATGACACCGAGACCTGTGGCCAGGGGGAAAAGCCCGGCCAGAACAAGGAAACTGACCAGCAAGGGGCCCCATCGCACTGCACAATCCCGGGCCAGCAACGCAGGCCAGGCCAGCAGCAACATCAGAAAGATCTGCGGCTTGTCCAGGTTCAAATGAAGCGAATAGGGAATGGCAAAAGGGCTGGATTGCACGGCGTCCAGACCCACGGCGTTGGTGAAGCCGGGAACCAGGTGCAGAGCAAGCGCCATGGCCCAGCCAATCAAGACCATATGACCAGCAAACGCGATGGCCCCCTTTTGGGTTCGCAAGATCCAAGCCGCCAGAAGCCCACCGCCGCTCAGAGCGACCGCAGTCGGTGTCACGGCGCCGAATGCCAAGGCCGCACCGCCGGACAGCATGGCGAGCATGATACTGCTGCGTGTCATTGCAAAAAAGCCGGTGATCAGGCTGCCCATCAAAAGAAGCCAAGGCAAGGGCAAAGCAGCAATAGCGAATGGGTCAGACATGATGGGACTCAAATCGCACAGGCAGGCACCTGTCTGTTTCTGGTGAAAGGGTTGTGGGGGTCTGCCCTGGTATCAAGACTGTGTCCTTTGTCTGTGCGCCCGAGATGGGGGGCTGATCGCGGTCGAATTATTTGCGGCAGATCAAGGTATGAGGGGTGCAATAGATCAATAATGGATGCGTGTTCTTGGATTCATGTATCGCAAGGGCGTATTTTCTGGTAGCAATCGCATCTTTGGGCCATAGCGTCAGTGTTGGCATGTTTGTGTGACATTGATCGTTTACAAGGTTGCATTATGTGGTGCGAAAAAGTTGAAAAGGAAGCAACAGGTGACAGACGAATTCGAGACCACGACCTTTGACTGGCTTGAGGCCGAGCTTCAAGACACGCTGGACGAAGATTTCGAAATCGAATTTGCCGAGCCGATGTTGTCGATGGAGCTGCGCAAGATTTATCGGGCTCAACATCCTGAAATGCTGGATCGCAAGGTCTATTTCCGCAACTTGTTGCGGTTGCAGGCCGAATTGATCAAGCTCCAGGATTGGGTTATCGAAACTGGCGCCAAGGTTCTGGTGATTATGGAAGGGCGGGATTCGGCAGGCAAAGGCGGTGTGATCAAACGGATCACCCAGCGTCTGAACCCCCGTGTAGCCCGGGTCGTTGCCCTGCCGGCACCCAACCGGCGCGAACAAAGCCAGTGGTATTTTCAGCGCTATGTGCCGCATCTGCCAGCAGGCGGAGAGATCGTTCTGTTCGACCGGTCCTGGTACAATCGCGCCGGGGTCGAACGCGTGATGGGATTTGCTGACGACACTCAGGTCGAGCAGTTTTTCGAAGATGTTCCCGAATTTGAACGCATGTTGGTGCGGTCGGGGATCATTGTTCTGAAATATTGGTTCTCGATCACCGACGAAGAACAGCAGTTGCGGTTCCTGATGCGGATCCATGATCCGATGAAGCAGTGGAAACTGAGCCCGATGGATCTGGAAAGCCGTGTGCGTTGGGAGCAATACACCAAGGCCAAGGAAGAGATGTTTTCGCGCACCAATATTCCCGAGGCACCGTGGTACATCGTTGAAGGCAACGACAAGAAGCGGGAGCGTTTGAATTGCATCGAGCATTTGCTGACGCAGATTCCCTATAAAGACGTTGCCAGCGAACGGGTGGCGCTGCCGGACCGGGAGTATAATCCCGACTACGAGCGTCGGGTGCTGCCTGACGAGTTATATGTCCCCAAGATCTATTGACCTGGAGCTGCGCGCAGCGGTGCGTGCAAGCACGCACCCTACGGTGTGGGAGCCTCGGACTCTGAATCGAGGTTTTGTAGCATACGGCTGAGGAAGCCAGTCAGGGTGACAACGTCTTGGGCGCTAAACCCCTCTAGAAGAGCGCGCTGTCTGGCCAGGGCTCCTGGCAGGACGCGAGCGTGCAGCTGAGTGCCGCTGGGGGTCAGCGACCAGACCTTGCGCCGGTCGTCGTCTCCCCGCACCTCGGCCAGAACCAGACCGGAAAGCTGGAGCCGTCGCAGCGAACGGCTGACGGCTGCCTTGTCAATGCCTATGGTACGGGCCGCGTGGCTGACCGAGCTGCCCGGTTCGCGGGTCAGCATGACCAACATGCGCCAATCCATTGCCCCCAGGCCGAATTCCTCCTGATAGAAGCGGGCAGCAGAGCGGGTGAACCGGTTTCCTGCAAAATTCAACAGAACCGTGGGGCTTCGGGAAAAGCTGAGCGTTGACGCCGCGGGGCCTGCTTCACCCTCTGTCGGGTGAACGAGAAACATGTCATCGGGCAGATCGTCAGTCATGGTGCCGCCTGTAGGTGAGTTTGAGGGATCGTAAATCAAATGTGTTGACATGACAACACGTCAGCGGCGATGCTCTCACATGTTGTCATGTCAACACGTGGAGTTCTTATGTCAGATGCCCCGATCTTTGAAATTGATGTGCCCTGTTTCTGGCAGGATCCCTATCCGGACCTGGCGCGGATGCGTGCAGAAGCTCCGATTGCTTATGTGCCTCAGCTGGGGGCAATATTGTTAACCCGCCGCGATGATATCTTTACTAACGAGAAGAAAGTCGAGGTTTTCTCCTCAGATCAGCCGAATGGTTTGATGACTGTCCTGATGGGCCAAAACATGATGCGCAAGGACGGGGCGGCACATATGGCCGAACGCAAGGCAATCTTTCCCGCGGTTTCGCCAAAGACGGTGAAGCGTGTTTGGACCGAACAATTTCGCGCTGCAGCCCAACGGGTTCTGGATGACCTGAAAGACAGCCACAGCGGAGATCTTGTGCGCGATTTTGCCCTGCCAGTCTCGGCCGAAGCGCTCAAATGCATTACTGGATTGACCAACATGACGGCGGTCCAGATGGACAGGGTCAGCCAGGGCATGATTGACGGGTGTTCCAATTATTCGGGCGACCCGGTTGTAACGGCGCATTGCAACGACTGTACGGCCGCAATTGACGCTCATATTGATGCAATGATCCCGATTCTGGAGTCCCGCCCGGATCATTCCCTGCTGTCTGTTCAGCGGCAGGCCGGCCTGTCGGATGCACAGACACGGGCCAATATCAAATTGGCCATCTCAGGTGGACAAAATGAACCACGCGATGCAATCGCTGGAACAGCCTGGGCGCTGCTGAAACACCCAGACCAATTGTCTGATGTTCTGGGAGGGCGGGCCACCTGGCTGCAGGCCTTTGAAGAATACGCCCGGTGGATATCCCCCATCGGGATGTCGCCCCGGCGCGTTGTGCAGGCATATGACCTTGGTGGCGTGACCTTTTCCCCCGAAGACAGGGTGTTCCTGATGTTTGGGTCGGGAAACCGGGACGAGGCCGTGTTCGACAGCCCCGAAAGGTTCAATATTCACCAGAATTGTAGTGCAGCGATTTCCTTTGGGGCGGGGCCGCATTTTTGTGCTGGTGCCTGGATCTCGCGGGTGCTGATCGCCGATGTGGCGTTGCCGATGCTGTTTGCACAGTTCCCGAACCTGGCGCTAGATGGGGAAACCAGCTTTGGCGGGTGGGCATTTCGCGGGCCCTTGAGCATGCCCGTTGTGTGGGGAAAACACATAAGACCGTCCATGTGAATGTGGGCTGCACAGGCCGGGGGAAAGACCGGGGATGCGAAACACCGGGTCCACAACAGCATAGGGATCAAAAAAAACAAACCCCCGGGCAAAGCCACGGGGGTCGGTAATTCTTGTGTGTCCAAAGCTGGAAAAGGGCGCTCTTAGAGCAAACCTTCGCGCTGTGCTTTCTTACGTGCCAGTTTACGGGCACGACGGATCGCTTCAGCTTTCTCGCGCGCTTTTTTCTCGGACGGCTTTTCGAAATGTTGCTTGAGCTTCATTTCGCGGAAGACGCCTTCACGCTGCAGCTTTTTCTTCAGGGCGCGGAGCGCCTGATCGACGTTGTTGTCGCGAACACTAACCTGCATGTGGTTTTCACCACCTTTCTAATTTGAAGTTGCAAGGATTTGCAGGAGCCCGCCCTATAGCAAGTCAGCCCTGACTTGTCTATACCGTTTCATGGACCCGTCTGGACAGACGCAGAGCTGTTTTGGGGGGGCGACACGCCGTTGTTCAGGCCGCTTATGAGGAGCCATTTATGTCTTATCACGAAATTCGCGACCAGTTGGTGAATGCGGCGCTGGTGCATGTGGCCTTTGACGGTTGGACGGATGCCACGTTTGACGCAGCGGTCCAGGATGCCGGGATCGACGCAAATTTGGCCCGCGCGATTTGTCCCCGAGGTGGGGTCGATCTGGCGCTGGCGTTTCATGCGCGCGGCGATCAGCTGATGTTGGAACGCCTTCGGGCGGCGGATCTCAGTCCGTTGCGGTTTCGCGACCGGATTGCCTTGGCGGTGCGGCTTCGGCTGGAAGTGGTGGATGACAAGGAAGCAGTACGGCGTGGAACGACCTTGTTTGCGCTGCCGGGTTATGCAGCGGATGGTGCCCGGGCGATCTGGGGCACCTGTGATCTGATCTGGAACGAGCTGGGTGACGGCTCGGACGATCTGAATTGGTACACCAAACGTGGCACCTTGTCGGCGGTATATTCATCGACGGTGTTGTTTTGGCTGGGCGACGACAGCCCGGACCATCACGCAACCTGGGAGTTCCTGGACCGGCGTATTGATAACGTGATGCAGTTTGAAAAACTCAAGTCTCAGGCGCGTAAGAACCCGCTTCTGAAACCGTTTTTGGCGGGCCCGGAATGGCTGGCCAGCCGGATCCGTCGACCTCGATCGCATGATGATCTGCCAGGATCTGTGCGATCGGATTGAATCGGGGTCGCGTGCGGGCGCTGGCCGGAATGTCGGTTTTCGCGCCTCGTGTGGCGGCGAACCTGTTCAAATTGCGGGCGACCGGTGCTAGGCAGTATCCAAACAAAAGGATCCAGCCATGACACAAATGATGCGCGCCGTGGAAATTTCACAACCCGGCGGACCCGATGTTCTGAAACTGACCGAACGCCCGATACCAACAGCGGAACAGGGCCAGATCGTGATCAAGGTCGCCTATGCCGGTGTGAACCGCCCGGATGCCTTGCAGCGGGCCGGCGCTTATGCACCACCTCCCGGAGCCAGTGATCTGCCAGGGCTTGAGGCATCGGGCGAAGTGGTGGCTGTTGGGCCGGGCGTTAGCGACTTTGTCATTGGCGATCAGGTTTGTGGCCTGTTGCCGGGTGGTGGATATGCCGAATTTGTTGCAACGCCGGCCGCGCATTGCCTGCCAATTCCTGCGGGCTTGGACCTGAAGCAGGCTGCATGCTTGCCTGAGACGTGTTTTACGGTCTGGTCGAATGTGTTCTCACGCGGGGGGTTGACCGCCGGCGAGCGGTTTCTGGTCCATGGTGGGTCTTCAGGGATCGGGACGACGGCGATTCAGCTGGCCAACCAGCTGGGCGCGCGGGTGTTTGCCACAGCTGGGTCGGATGAAAAATGCCAGGCCTGCCTGGATTTGGGGGCGGAACGGGCAATCAACTATAAAGAAGAGGATTTTGTTGCCGTACTGAAGGCTGAAGGTGGGGCCAACCTGATTCTTGATATGGTTGGTGGGGATTATATTCCGCGCAATATCAAAACATTGGCCAACGATGGTCGGTTGGTTCAGATCGCCTTTCTGTCAGGTCCCAAGGTCGAACTCAACTTTGCTCAGATCATGACGCGTCGCCTGACCGTCACCGGATCGACCTTGCGCCCACAGAGCGACCAGGCCAAAGCTGCGATTGCTCAGGATTTGCGCGACGTGGTCTGGCCGTTGATTGAAGCGGGCAAAGTTGCGCCAGTCATGGACAGCGAGTTCGATTTGAAGGATGCAGCAGCTGCGCATTCACGGATGGAAAGCTCGGGCCATATCGGTAAAATTGTTCTGAAAGTCGCCTGACATCACACGCCCCGGATCACGCCTCGGCGGGCGATCCGGGGCGTGATCGGATGTTGGTAAGGTCAGACAACCGCTTTGCGGTACAGGTGCCATGTTGCGTGACCCAAAACAGGAAGCACCACAATGAGCCCCAACAGGATTGGGAGCGATCCCGCCGCAAGCAATACGCCGACAATCAACCCCCAGCTCACGGTGACCAATGGGCTTTTGCGCAGCACGCGAAAGGAAGTCACCACTGCGATTGGCAATCCAATCTGGCGATCCAGAAGCAAAGGGAATGATACGAGGCTGGTGGCCAAGGCGACAATTGCAAAAATAACACCTGTTCCTGTGCCCAGAATAATCATGGCCCACCCCTGAGATGTTGTGAAAACATCATGAGCAAACGTGGCGATGGAAACCGGCGGTTCCGGCCCCAGTGTCGAGGCGTATACAAATTGCGCAACGATCATCCAGATGATGAACAAGAGAGCCAGGAATAGACCCAGAACAACGATGCCGCCAAAAGATGGAGTGCGAATGATCCCAAACGCGTCCAGCCAATCCGGGTTCTCGCCAGCCTCGCGCAAGCGGCTGATCTCGTACAATCCGACGGCGGCAACGGGCCCGAGCAAAGCAAATCCCATGATCATCGGTACAACCAGTGGGATCAGGTTCATGCTGAGCCCCATGGTGATCATGACCAACCCGGCCAGCGGATAGATCAGAGCGATAAAGATTACGTCAGCCCGGGCTGCCATGAAGTCTTCAAACCCGGCTCTTAACGCGTTGGTCAGGTCCTCAAACTCCAGTTTCCGGACAAGCGGGGCCGTGGTTTGATCTTTGCTGCCGATCCCTTCCATTGACGCCCCCACATGCGAGCCCGTTTCGCGCATGGCATGCGCGGTCCAGCTTGCCGGATTTCCGATCGTCTTTGCCATGTCGTGTCCTCCGTATCTGCTTGAATAAGCTGAGCCGGAATGGCCTGTCGTGGCCACGAGGCCAGCGTTCTATATATTACTATAACAGAATTTGGGGGATTTGACTTTCACTGTTTCGCGACGCCGTCCAAAGGGCGGAGGAATTTTCTTAGCTTAAGAAAATTTGCCAGAAAATTACGTAATTTTCTGGCGCGTTGGATGCTGTCCCGCGTTTGAGAGGCGTCGGCTTTTTTTGGGGGGGAATGTTCGTGAACAGGGTCAGCGCACGGGATCGAACCGAGCGTTTCCTGATCTGCAATCGCGAATGGCATCACGCCCGCAGGGAGCCGGTATCAAATCTCGGGTCAAGCAAATGCGAACTTCTTGAATGAAATTGTCTTTGCAGGTCACGGTCACCATGTCCTTCTCCATTTCCGGATTGGCCTTCAGGAACGCTTCTTCAACGACTTGAACTGGTAGGGACACCGGCTGGGTGAGCTTGCGGAATATGGGGGGGCGTTTCACCAGGCCATAGGCGTGCCGCGACAGGTTGAAATAGCTCTCGGCCGACAGCCCTGAACAGGTTCCGTGCTTTTTCCACTGATGCCAGGCCAGTCCAGAGGAGCCCATGATGTCAACCATTTCTGCGGTCATGCGCCGCGATGGGGCGGGTTCGTTGCTGCGGCAATAGCTGGGCCAGCCGCGATGATATTGCGGCCACAACCCGTGCAGGATCCATCCGTAATCGTGGCGTGGATGGCATTGGTCCGCATTCCTTTGGTCCCCGTCTGTTGCACACCAATTGGGCGACCAGCTGAGCGCCAGAACGTAGTAATCAAAATCTCCGGGCTTTTCTTCCTGTGCATTTGCCGGCAGGGTCAAGCCCGCCCAGACTGCCAGAACCGTTATAAACAACCTGTGCATTCGCCTCTTTCCTTATTTGCTCGGGCCTACTATATAGGCGGGAAGTTCCCCGACAACGGAAACCAGACCCCAAGCCGGGGCAGCCTGTTTCAGGCGACAGGAAAGATGTGTTCGGGATGATGTGTATTAAGGAGATGAGCGCATGGCAAAACCGTTGATGGCCAAGGCGACCGCCGTGTGGCTGGTGGACAATACCACGATCAGCTTCAAGCAGATCGCCGATTTCGTGGGGATGCACGAGCTGGAGATTCAAGGCATTGCTGATGGCGAAGTTGCTGTTGGTGTAAAAGGCTTTGATCCGGTTGCGAACAACCAATTGACCCAGGATGAAATCGACGCTGCGCAGAGCAGCCCCCTGCACAAGCTCAAGCTGAAGTTCAATGCGGCTGCGGCTGGTGAAGAAAAGCGCCGCGGCCCGCGTTATACCCCGCTCAGCAAACGGCAGGACCGTCCGAATTCGATCTTGTGGCTGGTCAAATTCCACCCGGAACTAGCTGACGGACAAATCGCCAAACTGGTTGGCACGACCAAGCCGACCATTCAGTCGATTCGCGAACGCACCCACTGGAACATTTCCAACATGCAGCCGATCGACCCGGTTGCATTGGGGCTGTGCAAACAATCCGAGCTGGACGCCGCCGTCCAAAAGGCCGCTGCCAAGAAGGCGGCCGAAGGTGGTGTGATGAGCGACGATGAACGCCGCAAGCTGGTGAGTACGGAGCAGTCACTGGACATGCCCGCCGAACCCAAGATCCCGACAGCGATCGAAGGTCTGGAAACCTTCTCGTTGGGCGGTGGTGCGCAGGATGACGATCAGCCCAGCCACGAACCGATTCTGGATGCGGACAGCTTCTTCAACCTTCCTGCCGGTGACGACGACGAAGACGAAGAGGAAGGCAACGGAATCGACCCACGGTTCTGATCGCGTTCCAAGCGATTTTGCCCTGAGTGTATGGGCTATTTCCAACCGAGGCCGCAATGTTTGTATTGCGGCCTTTTTTGTTCGAACGGCGCTCTTCGCGCTGCCCCGCGAAGCTTTGTGACCAGAACCAAGGTGTCGCTGAAACGTTGACACCAAGGGCCTGGCAGCGACCGGTCGCGGGGCGTGGTGAAGCCGCCCCTCGACCCCGATTACTCAAGACGTTCAATGCGCACCAGACAGGAATGCGCCGTGGGTCCCTGACCCAATTTGGACGTTCCCTTGTCCGCGCACAGCACATTTGGGTTGCCGTTTTGGCACAGGTTGGTCGCCTCATCCGGGCGATACCACGCACCGGTGCTCACCTGAACCACGCCGGGACGGATTGCATCTGACAGGATCGCACCGCACAGGCACGCACCACGATCATTGAAGATCCGGATAACATCGCCGTCTTGAATGCCCCGGTCGGCTGCGTCAGATGGATGAATCATTGCTGGCTCGTGGTGGGCGACACGGTCCGCCTGAGAAAGTGAGCCGTGATCAAGCTGGCTATGCAATTTGTTTTTGGGTTGGTTCGAAATCAGGTGGAGTTGATCGCTTTGTGCAGCACCCAACCATTCCAACGGGTCCATCCAGGTCGGATGTCCAGGGCAATCTGTGTAACCAAATTTGGCAATCTTCTCCGAGGCTATTTCGATTTTGCCGCTGGGTGTTCGCAGGGGGTGCAATTCGGGATCTGCCCGGAATTTTGACAGCATGACATGGGGGGCTTGTGGCACTGGCATCTTGTGCCACCCTGTCTGGCGCAACGTGTCAAACGGCGGCAATTCGATATCGGCTCGGGTCGCTGATTGTCTGGATTTTTCGTACAGCCACCGAATCCAGCTGTCTGTGTCTCGATCTTGGGAATAGGCGCTTTCTATACCCAGGTGCCGGGCAATTCCCCTGAAGATATCATAGTCGTCGCGGGCTTGGCCGGCCGGGTCCACGACCTTTTCCATCATCAACACATAAGGGTCACGGGGTGACAGCGTGATGTCGTTTCGTTCCAGTGGCGTGGTACAGGGCAGCACGATATCGGCATGTTGGGCCAGGCTGTTCCAGCACCAGTCATTGACAATCACAGTCTCAGGGCGGGCCCAGGCGCGGCGCAGACGGTTCAGGTCCTGATGATGATGAAAGGGGTTTCCACCCGCCCACCAGATCAATCTGGTGTCAGGAAAGTTGTAGCGTTTTCCGTTGTAGTCAAAATATCCACCAGGGTTTTCCAGCATGTCTGTGATCCGGGCGACGGGAATAAAGGTTTTAACCTTGTTTCGTCCCTGTGGCAGCGCCTGAAAACGGGGGGAGGGTCTTTCTAAACCTACGGTGTTGACCGCGCCATATCCAAACCCGACACCACCGCCCGGCAACCCGATTTGGCCGAGCATGGCGGCCAGAACCGTTCCCAGCCAAAAGTTCTGCTCGCCATGATCCTGACGTGTCAGCGCCCAGGCCACAGAGATCATCGTGCGCCCCTGGGCCATGCGGCGGGCAAGATCCCGGATCGTTTCGGCGGGAAGGCCACAGATGTCCGAGGCCCAATCGGCGGTCTTTGGTATTCCGTCGGTTTCGCCGGTCAGATACGCGGCAAAGTGATCAAAGCCGACAGTGTAGCGATCCAAAAATGCCCGATCTATCAAACCTTCGCCCAGCAACACATGAGCCAGCCCGATCATCAGCGCGGCATCGGTAGATGGTCGCGGTGCCAACCAGTCGGCCCCCAAGGTTTCCATGACATCGGATCGCAAGGGCGACACATTGACGAATTCGACACCTGCCGCCTTGGCTTCCAACAGGGCAGGGCCGGTGCGATGGGCACCCAGCCCGCCTTGGCCGATCATGGCATTTTTAACGGGCAAGCCGCCAAAGGCGACCATCAGGTCACAATTTTCGATGATCGACTGCCAACTGGTTGCGTCATAGATGAATTCGGCCCCACCCAACACATGGGGCAGGATCACTTCCCCTGCGGCGAGACTGTAAGTGTTCACTGATTTGGTAAATCCGCCCAGCAAATTCAGAAAACGTTTGAGATGACCCTGTGCATGGTGAAACCTCCCGGCGCTTGCCCAGCCATATGAGCCTGCGAAAATGCTTTCATTGCCGTGGGTTTTGGTGACTCTGGTCAACTCGGCGGCAACCAGTTGCTCGGCTTCTTCCCAACTGATCTCGACAAAATCATCCCTGCCACGCAAATCGCCGGCTGTTCCCGGGCCGCCATCCAGCCAACTTTTGCGTACCATCGGAGCCGTGATCCGGTCCGGTCCGTTGAGAACGCCGACATACCCCTGACCAATAGGTGACGGATCTGGATCCTCTTCAAACGGATGCAGCGCCGTTACTTCTCCATCTTGGGTCTCGACCCGGTAACTGCCCCAGTGAAAGCTGGTCAGGGGAAGGTCGGTAATGTCGGTCATTTGTCGATCCTCGGCTGGGTCTTCATGGCGGTCCCGCCTGCCTTCGATAGCGGGTTCGTGTCCATTTCGACAAGACCTGCACGGACAAATGGTCGGCGGGCGGGATGTGTGCGGTTGGTTCGACCGTGATGCGGTGGCCTCTCGGATGTCTCAGTAGACGCGAAAAACCGCGGGATAAAAAGTGGATTGACAATCCTGACAGATTCACTCAGTTAATGTGCATTACCTAGCCACCCCGACTGCAAAATGGGGAAGCCCTGACCTTGAAACGGAGCGGAGACATGCAGTTGGCAACGCCAATTTATCGGGTAGAGCGGGACACGCCGCCTCTTCCGGACCCAAGAAACGCGATCCTTCGAGAGCTGATGTCCACTGTGGAAACTGCTTGTGGGCTTAATTTTGAATGGCTGTTTGATCGGCTCGAAACCCCCTCTGAGTGATCTGTATCACGCCGCAGACGCGGCAATGGACGAGAATTGAAAGGAAAGATCTGAAATGAAACGCGCCCTTTTGGCAAGCTGCGTAATACCTCTTTCGATGGCGGCGCACGCGGCCCTGGCTGAAGAGATCACCAAGGTGGCTGTTCTGGAAAACTATGCCGATATTGCGCAGGCCGGATATGCCGACAGCGCAATCACTGCGGACAATTTGCGCCGGGCCATTGCGGCGCTGGTCGATCAGCCGAATGGGATCAATCTGGCCGCTGCGCGGTCCGCCTGGATTGCGGCACGGGTGCCGTATCAACAGACCGAAGCGTTCCGGTTTGGCAATCCGATTGTCGACGAGTGGGAGGGCAAGGTAAACGCCTGGCCGCTGGACGAAGGGTTGATTGATTATGTCACAGACGCCTATGGCGGCCCGACAGATGACAATCAGCTGGCTGTGCTGAACGTGATTGCCAACCCGCGCTTCAGCCTATCGGGAACAGAGATTGATGCATCCGTGATCACGCCAGAGCTGTTGGCAACAACCCTGCACGAAGCGGATGGTGTCGAGGCCAATGTCGCCACGGGCTATCATGCCATCGAATTTCTTTTGTGGGGGCAGGACAACAATGGCCATGCTCCGGGCGCAGGGGATCGTCCCTGGACGGATTTTGCCGCTGGTGATGACTGTACGGGCGGGAATTGCGACCGCCGTGCCGATTACCTGATGGCTGCAACTGATCTGTTGGTGTCGGATCTGAACTGGATGGCCGAACAATGGGCTCAGGGGGGGGCGGCACGCACGCATCTGACCCAGACACCGGACGCCGGGATTGTTGCGATCCTGACCGGCATGGGGTCGCTGTCCTATGGCGAGCAGGCAGGTGAGCGGATGCGGCTCGGGCTGATGCTGAACGATCCGGAAGAAGAACATGACTGCTTCTCGGACAACACGCACAACAGCCACTATTACGACGGCCTGGGGATTCAGAATGTGTATCTGGGCGAATATGTCCGGGTGGACGGAACCCTGGTGTCCGGTCCTGCGGTCAGTGATTTGGTGGCTTTGGCGGACGCGGATGCGGACGCCGAATTGAAAACCAAACTGTCGGATACGATGCAGGCCCTGGCCCGGATCAAGACAGCCGCCGAATCCGGCTTTGCATATGACCAGATGCTGGAACGCGGCAATGCCGGGGGTGAGGCGTTGATCATGGGCGGGGTCAACGGGTTGACCGATCAGACCCGGTCAATTGAACGTGCGGTGACAGCCCTTGGGCTGAACCAGATCGCGGTCGAAGGGTCGGACAGCCTTGATAACCCGTCGGCTGTGTTCCAGTAGACAGCTGAGCGATCAATCCCCCGGTGTTGTGCCGGGGGACTTGCTCATTTGGTGCCGGTTTCAATGCCCTGAAAACCAGAGCCGGCTATCTGTCCTTTTCAAGGTTGAACGTCCCAAAGGTGCCTGATGCGTGAATTTCTCAAAACTGCGGCCCTGATCGTGTTGCTACCTGTTGGGTTGTGCGCCGCTGAACCAGAAGAAACCGTGCGTAACGTTGTTGAACAGCACGTACTGCCTGGGTTTTCCACACTGAGGGACCGTGCCACTGATCTGATGCGCGCCACGGACACGGGCTGTTCGGCAAAGCCTGACGGGATCAAAGCCGCCTATCATCACGCAGCGGACGCCTGGATCTCGGTCAGCCATTTGCGATTTGGCCCCAGTGAAATTGATGATCGCGCGTTTGCCATCGCCTTTTGGCCCGACACCAAAGGGTTCACCCCAAAGGTCTTGGCCAAATTGCTGGGCGCTGAGGACCCGATCGTGACAGACCCGCAGAAGTTTGCCACCCTTTCGGTTGCCGGGCGGGGGCTCTATGCGCTGGAGTATCTGCTGTATGATGAACAGCTCAGTCAGACCGGCACACCCGAGTACCGTTGTGACCTGATCCGTGCCATCGCCCACGACGTTCAACAAAACGCCACGTCCATTCAACAGGGTTGGGAATTGGAATTTGCGCGGGCTTTGCTGGAACCCGGAATGGGGCAGGGACGGTACGAGACAACCGAAGACTCGTTGCAGGAACTGTTCAAGGCACTGGATACCGGCCTGCAGATAACCTCTGACATGCGGCTGGGTCGCCCGCTGGGCAGCTTTGATCGCCCCCGTCCCAAACGGGCCGAAAACTGGAGATCGGGGCGGTCGCTGCAAAATGTCGTCGTTGCTTTGCAGGCCCTGCGCAATCTGGCGGGGCTTTTGGCGGCTGAGGATCCGGCGTTGGCTCTGGATCTGGATCAAGGTTTCGCTGCGGCGATTTTGGCTGCTGAGCGGTTGAATGATCCGATATTCGCGTCGGTTGCGGATCCACAGGGACGGTTTCGGGTCGAATCCCTGAAGCAGCGCATAGACGATGTTCGCGTGGTTGTAACAACCCGATTGGGTCCGGCGCTGGGCGTTGCGGCGGGGTTCAACTCTCTGGATGGAGATTGATTTGACCTCGCGCCGTGCGTTCATGATCGGAATGATGGCGACAGGACTGTGTCCAGTGCCATCCTGGGCCGAGGCTGGCAATCCCAACTATCTGGCGGCTGCGCGCCGCCCGGACGGCGGGTTTGAATTGGCCGGATTGGACGCCGCGGGAAACCGGGTGTTTCGTGTGCGGTTGCCCGACCGTGGCCATGCTGCCGCGGCACATCCCGTCCGACCAGAAGCCGTTGCCTTTGCCCGTCGGCCGGGAACCTTTGCCATCGTGCTGGATTGCCGAACCGGGCGCGAGATTGCCCGGCTTGAAACCCCAGGAGGACGGCATTTTTACGGTCACGGCAGCTTTTCCACCGACGGGCGGGTGCTGTTCACCACCGAGAATGACTTTGAGGCTGGTCAAGGTGTGATCAGCCTGTGGGATGTGACGAAAGGGTACGGTCGGATCGGAGAATACCCCTCTGCCGGGGTCGGGCCGCATGACATCTGCGTGATGCCGGAAGGGGACGTCATGGTGGTGGCCAATGGCGGGATCGAAACCCATCCCGATATGGGGCGTGCCAAGTTGAACTTGCCGCTGATGCGGCCCAACCTGACCTATCTTTCGCTGGATGGAGTGGTGTTGGATCAGCTGGAATTGGCCCCGGAGTTGCACAGGAACTCGATCCGCCATCTTGCCGTGCGCGCAGACGGGTTGGTCGGCTTTGCGTTGCAATGGCAGGGTGACGGAGGTGAATCGCCGCCGGTGTTGGGAGTGCACCACCGTCTGGGTGGATTGGCACCGCGCCTGTTTGAGGCACCGATGCCTGAACAGCGCCGGACCAGGGGATACGCCGGGAGTATCGCATTTTCCGAAGGTGGCGATCTGGTGGGCTTTACCTCGCCACGCGGCGGGATCCTGCATGTTTTCAATGTCACGAGCGGCGCACTGGCGGGCGCACACAGGATCCATGATGTCTGTGGGCTGAGCGGTGCCCCAAACGGGTTTCGGTATACGTCGGGGACAGGCGACATCGGCCGTGCGGGGGCGGGTGCGCAGACGCTGACCGTTGTGGCAACCCATGACTGTCAGTGGGACAACCATTTGGTCCCAGTGCCCATATGATGTCTCGGCTCCGGGAAGGAAAAAGACGCGACAGACGGAACCTGACGTTGTTCGACAACCCAATGGTGACGGTCAATGATCAGCCATAACACCCCGCCGTGCCAGACAGGGGAGCTGGCAATCCGACAGGACCGTGACCGGGCATGTGCCGCGGACTCATGGTCCTGTCCCCTGTACTCAATACCCAGACGCATGAACAAACGTGCTGCGGCGCACGGGTTCTGCCCCTAGGTTGCCGCCTGGACGAGACAGGGTTTTCCCAACATCTCGTCCAATTGGTCAGGTCTCGCTTGCTCAGGCCAGCAGATCGAACACCGCGCCGCCGATCTGGATGTTGATCGAACTCTGACCGCCGCCGTCAACCAGGGCCCACATGATCTGTTCGGTGGGTTTGTAGATGACAAAGGCTTCTTGGACCGCGTCATCGCCCGACCGTTCTCCAGCGTCATTGGCGGTATGGGCAAGGTTGACCTGGAAGTCGCTGGCCGTGGCAGGCGCGCCACCCCACAAAAGGACGTCGCCTTCGGTGGACAGATAATCCTGCACCCAGTCCGACCCGTGACCTTCGACACCGACGTGAAAGAACTTGTCCGCGCCGGATCCGCCGTTGATGCGGTCATGGCCAAAGCCGCCGTTGACGAAATCATTTCCGGCCCCGCCGAATACCAGGTCGCTGAAGTTCGAACCAGTGATGACGTCATTGCCATCCTGCCCCTGCAGTTCATCCACGCCCGCACCTCCGGCGATCGTGTCGTTGCCGCCCTGGCCGAACACCAGATCATTGCCCGCGCCTGCGTCGATGTTGTCATTGCCGTCGCCGGCATAAACCACATCGCGCAGGTCATCGTCTCCGGGGCCGCCGATGATGATGTCATCGCCGGTGCCACCATTCAGCGTATCTGCACCAGGCCCACCATCGAGCCGGTCATTGCCCGCGTTGCCCAACAGCCGGTCGTTGTCGCCAAGCCCAAGCAGCGTGTCATTGCCATCTTCACCAACCAGCACATCCGGATTGGGTGTGCCCGTCAGCGTCAGATCTCCGCCACCAGCCAGCGCGGTCATTTCCGCAAGAGTCAGTATGCGGTCGCTGAACTGGAATTGCTCAAAACCGGTGGCTTGATCTGTGCCTTGGGTCGATACGATGGTGAAGACGCCGTCGCTGAGCGAAACGGTTGCATCACCTGAAGCAACGTCAATACCAACCGTGTCGTTTCCGGTCCCGCCATCAAGCGTATCGTCACCCAACCCGCCAATGATAAAGTCATCGCCACCCAGACCATTCAGTACATCATTCTGCGCCGTTGCAGATCTGTTTTCCAAGAGGTTGTTCCCGGAAAGATCAAAGCTGCGCCAGGCATCCAGAACTCCGGTCACGTCTGCGGGGGTGGCCAAAATATGCCGGGCGACCAGCATTCCATCACTGAAAAAGGCGATTTCGGAGACGGTGCCTTTGACATCTCCGGCATTGGCCGGATCATTTTTGTCAAAGGTGCCGGTCAACTCGACCAGATGGTCGTTGCCGGTGCCGTTTTCAAAGAACAAGACCGTGGTTTCATCGGCGCTGGAAACTGGCCCGTTCAATTTGACCGGATCCGGGGTCGCCGTGATGGACAGGAACTTGTCTTGGAAATTGATGAAGCTGTGCCCTGCGAACCCGTCTGTAGCAATCGCTGATGCAACCATCATTGTCGGTGCTGCTGCGCCGGCACCGCTATCAACACCAGGGCCGGATACCAATGCGCCCGTAGACGGCAACGTATACGGCTCTGCGGCGTTATAGTTGACCGCATAGCCCATGTCCTCGAGCGAGCCGATGGTCAACCGGCTCAGCGGCATCGGCGGGCTGTTCTCGGCATAGCCGGTCATCAGTTCCGTCCGAAAGATGTTTTCGGCCCAATGACCGCCTGCGGTACCTGGTCCGCCCGTGGTCTCCAGCGGAACCGAGGTGGCTGACGTGCCCAGAAGCGTGCTGTATTCGCGTATTGCGTTTGCCCCAGTGTAATTGAACCCGGACTTGAGCCCCAACGTGGACCAGAGTGTGCCAAGACCCAGCACATGCCCCATTTCGTGCTCGATCACATCCTGGAGAATTCCTTTGGAAACCATGCCAGCAAGATCGGCCGAGTCGAATTGCATCATGCCGTTGAAAGGCAGGCTTGATCCGGAGCGGACGTCGCGCGGGCCTGCCTGACCCAGGATTCGACCGGGGCCGTCAATTTCAACAACCGAGGCATCAATCCGCAAGTCATCAATCAGGCCATAGCGCGCGCTTGCCACATCCGGCAAATCGCCGGTGATGACGTCCTCCCAAACTGCAGCGGCATTCTCAAAATAGGACCGATAGGTGCTGTCTCCGGAATAGTCGATGGTGATTTCAAAGCCGGAGGTGGGCGGCGCAACTGTCGTTTCCGCGACGGACACCTTGTATGTACCGGTTCCGCTATAGGCCCCAGCTTCGACATAGTAGGTGCCCGACGTGGTCGGCGTGAATTCGATCCGGGCGTTTTGTCCTGTCCCGCCATCATCGTTGAACACGCCCGGGATCGTGGCACCGGATGCATCGTACAGACCCCGGATATAGGGATCGGTCAGCGTGCCGCCGCCTGTCGCGGTGCCTTCTAGGTCAACAACATAGGTGCGACCAGCCGTCAGGTTCATGCCGAACCAGTCCTGGTCCCCTACCGTTTCAATCGACCCGTTCGCAGTTCCGCCCGGCGAGACAGTGCCAGCGGATGTCGTGGTTTGACCAAAGTCATCTCCGGGTGTCCCGGTGCTGGTCTGGGCCAGCGACACTTTGTATGTGCCGGTGCCGTTTCCAAAGGACGCAGCAGAGACATAGTAGGTTCCGGATGCGGTCGGTGTGAATTCTGTGAGGCTGTTACGGCCGGTGCCTCCGTCATCATTGCTGGTTCCGCCAATCAGGGCACCCGTACCGTCATAGATGCCTTGGATCAGGGGATCGGCCAATGTCCCGCCCGAGGTTGCAGCGCCTTCGAGAGAGATCTGGTATGTGTTTCCGGCAACCAGGCTGACCGCGAACCAATCTGCGTCACCTGCGGTTTCAATGTTGCCCGTCGTCGATCCACCGATCGGCAGAGCACCGCTGCCACCAGCAGTTTGTGCATAGTCGTCGGTCGTGCCCTCTTGCGAGACGGACACTTTGTAGGTGCCCGTGTTGTTCCCGAACCCGCCGGCGGCGACGTAAAAGGTTCCGCTGCTGGTCGCCGTGAACGTCAGACTGCTGTTCAGGCCGGTTCCACCATCGTCATTGGTGGTTCCTCCGATCAGGGTGCCGGCGCTGTCATGCAATCCACGGATGTATGTATCCGACAATGTGCCGCCACCGGTCGGGCTACCTTCGAGGTCGAATTGGTAGAGGCGGCCGGATACCAGGTTCACTGCAAACCAATCGACGTCACCGTCAGTTTCGATATTCCCGGTCGAAGATCCACCGACCGAGACCGCGCCGGTTGTGCCAGTAGTGCTGGCGAAATCATCCAGTGGCGATGTATCCGCGGTCACGGACAGGGAATAGGTGCCTTCGTTGCTGGAGAACGCACCGACATCAATAAAATATGTGCCCGCAGCGGTCGGTGTAAAGTCCAGTTGGCTGTTCAGGCCGATCCCGCCATCGTCATTGGCGGTCCCGCCGATCAGGTTGCCAGCACTGTCACGCAGTCCATACAGAAGGGTATCGGACAATGTGCCCATATCCGTCGGCGCACCTTCCAGATCAAAGCGGTACTCGCGTCCGGCTTCCAGTGTGACCGAGAACCAATCATGATCGCCCGAGTCTTCGATTGCGCCCGTCACCGAGCCATTGACCGCGACCGAACCTGTTGTCCCGGTGTTATCCGCGAAATCGTCGGATGCCCCCAGATCTTCGACCTGGAGCCGATAACTGCCAGTGCTCGTGCCAAACGCAGAAGCGGCAATAAAGAACTGGCCGGTTGTGTCAGGGGTGAATTCCAACAAGCTGTCGAGGCCGCTGCCGCCGTCATCATTGCTGGTGCCCGGCAGCTTGACGCCGGATGCGTCAAATATCCCATCCAGCAGCGGATCCCCCAAGGTCCCTCCGCCCGAATATGCCCCTTCCAGGGCGATCCGATAGGTATGCCCCGCCACCATATCCGCGACAAACCAATCGGTGTCGCCGGATTCTTCTATGACGCCATGGGTCACACCGGTATCCGGAATTGTCCCGGCCGATCCAGCGTCAGAGCCGAAGTCATCGGCTCTGCCATTGTCGGCGACGGAGAGCGAATAGGTTCCGGTTGCCGACCCAAAGGCACCGGCGGCAATGAAATACGTCCCATCGCTGTCCGGAACAAAAGTGACCTGACTGTTCAGGCCGCTGCCGCTGTCATCATTGCTGGTCGATGGGATCAGCGATCCGTCGGACGTATGGATCCCGCGCAGGAACGGGTCAGACAGTGTGCCGTCTCCCGTTGGATTGCCCTGGAGATCAATGACGTATTCCCGACCTGCCTGAAGATCGACCGCGAACCAATCGGTGTCCGAACCTTCTTCGATCACCCCGGTCACGCTTCCTCCGACCACGGCCGCCCCGGCAGTGCCAGTTGTGTCGCCAAAGTCGTCGATGGACCCCAAGTTTGTCACTTCGACTGTATATGTGCCCGTGTTGCTGCCGAACGCGCCCGCAGCAATGTAATAGGTACCTGCCGATGGGGCGGTGAATTCCAGAAGACTGTTGAGGTTTTCTCCTCCGTCATCGTTCGCCGAGGACGGAATGAGGGTTTCGGACGCATCATAAACACCGCGTAGATACGGGTCGCTAAGAGTCCCGTCGCTGGTCGGTGCGCCGCGCACCTCGATGCGGTATTCCTGGCCGGCTGCCAGATCAACGGAGAACCAGTCCGTATCATTGGCATCTTCGATGTTTCCTGTCGCCGTTCCATCAACTGCGACTGCACCTGCCGAAGCGGCGGAGTCGGAATAGTCGTCGAGGCTGCCCAAATCGTCTACCGACACCGTGTAGCTTCCGGTATTTCCCCCAAACGCACCTGCTGAGACAAAGAATGTGCCAGTCTCCGTCGCGGTGAAGGTCAGGCTGCTGTTGAGGCCATCGCCACCGTCGTCATTGGTTGATCCCGGTAGCAGCGCGCCGCTGGAGTCATGAATGCCCCGCAAATAGGGATCTGGCAAAGATCCATCATCGGTCGGCGTCCCCCGTACTTCCACGCGGTAATCCCGGCCTGCAACCATTTCGACCGCAAACCAATCCTGATCACCGCCGTCTTCGATCGTGCCCACTGCTGTTCCGCCAATGGGGATAATGGCGGTTGTTTCGGGCGTCGCCGGGTGGTCATCCAGCGACCCGATGTCTTCGACCAGAACCGTGTAAGTGCCTATGTTGCCGCCAAAAGCACCGGCGGACACATAGTATGTTCCGGTTTCTGTCGCGGTGAATTCCAACAGGCTGTTCAGGCCATCGCCACCGTCATCATTTGTCGTTGACGGCAACAGCTCGCCCGTTTGCGAATGAACACCACGCAGATACGGATCAGACAGAGTGCCATTGTCGGTCGGCGCGCCGCGCACCTCTATCCTGACGCTGCGCCCAGCCTCCAATTCGACGGCGAACCAGTCCAGGTCACCAACTTCGTCGATTTGACCCGTCGCCGTACCGCCGACAGTCACTGTTCCTGTGGTTCCGGTATTGTCGCTGAAATCATCGAGGCTTCCCAAATCGGTCAAGGACAGATTGTAGGTGCCGATCGAATTTCCAAAACCGCCGGCTGACAGGAAATACTGTCCGCTGCTGGGGGCGGTGAATTCAAGCAGGCTGTTCAGTCCAGGTCCACCGTCATCATTGGTTGTTCCGGGCAGCAGGCTACCAGACGAATCGTATATGCCTCGAAAATAGGGATCACTGAGCGTACCGGACAATCCCGAACCGTTCAGTTCGATCTGATATGTACGTCCACCCACCAGGTTGGCAGAGAACCAATCCTGGTCACCCGAGGTTTCGATGTTCCCGGGAGCGGTTCCGCCAATGGAAACGGACCCAGATGTCGCAATTGATGCAGGAAAGTCGTCAGGCATAATATTCTTCTCCCTTGATATTCAGATGCCCGGTGGGGCGCGTGTATTCCAACCTTGCAAGCCCAATTCGCCAAAAGGCTTTCGTTCAATGAATGATGCCAATTGCCAGTAGTCGACCAAAGGTAACATCGTCTATGTATCCGGTTACAGGAAACATCGAATCCTCCTGAAATGCCCGAATGGCGTTTCGCGTGTCTTGATCGAACTGCCCATCCACCGTGCCAACACGAAGCCCAAGCCCAGCAAGCGTTTGTTCAATGCCTGCGCGGGTGTTTTCTTCCAGTTTCAGATCGCGCTCTTGGCGCTTTGCTTGGGTTGTTTGGTTTTGTGCTTTGCTCATGGCGGGCACCAGGTTGTTCGATTTTGCAGTGTCGGTTGGTTGAAACCACCCAGATTGACAAAAACTGTGAACGGAGGGACGTGGCGTGACCAAATGATCGGGCGGCAAATGAGTGCAGCTTATCGAAAGACTGATTGCCGAAATCCAGTTGATCACGCGCTGCTCCTTTTCAAAGGGCGCTTTCATATTCCAATATTGTTATAATATGTAATTGCCGCTTTGATCCAGATCATTCTAATTTTTCCAAGGGTGTCAGCCGCGCATAGGTGGCCTGGGCTGAAGCGGGGCCACGAGGCCCTGTCCCGGCATCGCTGCAATGCAGCAGAAGAAATTCACCAACTCTGCATGAAATCGTCTGAACGTGCATGATATTTGGTGATCGGATTAGTATCGGTTGTAAAACGCCAACACCGGAGCCGACGCCCATGCATTTTGGTTTGACTGAAGAACAGGAGATGATCATCTCCACCACGCGCAGCTTTGTCGAAAAAGAGCTGTATCCGCATGAAGCTGAAATCGAGCGGACAGGGCATCTGGACATGGATGTTGTGCGCGAGATTCAGGCCAAGGCCATGGAGGCGGGCCTGTATGCTGCCAACATGCCAGAGGACGTCGGGGGGGCCGGGCTCGATACGCTCAGCTGGCTGATGTATGAAAAGGAACTGGGCCGGGCAAACTATGCGCTGCATTGGACCGCGGTGGCGCGCCCATCGAATATTCTGATGGCCGGTACGGACGAGCAGAAAGAAAAATACCTGTACCCCTGTATGAAGGGCGAAAAATGGGATTGTCTGGCCATGACCGAGCCGGGTGCCGGATCGGATTTACGCGGCATGACGGCCACGGCGCGCCAGGACGGCGATGATTTCGTCCTGAACGGCACCAAACATTTCATCAGCCACGCCGATATTGCCGATTTCTCGATCGTGTTCATGGCGACCGGCGAAGAGGACACCCCGCGCGGAAAGAAGAAGCTGATCACCGCGTTTTTTGTCGACAAAGGTACGCCTGGATTCTCGGTGCGCGATGGGTATCAGAATGTCAGCCATCGCGGTTACACCAACGCGGTGTTGGAATTTGACGACTGTCGGATCCCGAGATCGCAGATGCTGGGCGAAGTGCACAAAGGGTTCGACGTGGCGAACACCTGGCTTGGCGCTACGCGCCTGCAGGTGGCGGCGACCTGTCTGGGGCGGGCCGAGCGCGCCTTGCAGCACGCGGTCGAATATTCCGCCGAGCGCAAGCAATTTGGTCAACAGATCGGCAAATTCCAGGGCGTCTCCTTCAAACTCGCCGACATGGCTCTGGAACTGAAGGCCGCCAACCTGCTGACATGGGACGCGGGTTGGAAGTTCGATCAGGGCACGGTCACCGAATCTGATATGTCGATGGCGAAACTCAAGGCGACCGAGATGCTGGCATTTGTCGCGGACGAAGCCATTCAGATCCACGGCGGTATGGGATTGATGGACGAATTGCCATTGGAGCGGATCTGGCGTGATGCACGGGTGGAACGGATCTGGGAAGGCACCAGCGAGATCCAGCGCCACATCATCAGTCGCGAATTGTTGCGGCCGCTGGGTGGATGAATGGGGGTCATAGCCGCGTCAGGGCGCGACGCCTTTGGTGGGGAATTTTGGAACTCAAAGAAGGGGGATGGTCAGATCCAGCACCCGGAGTTTCAAACTGCAACCAAAGGCCCGTTCCTGGTGCATCCATCGGCATCCCCACCCGTTCCGCCCACACATCGTGGCCGATCTTGGTCAAGAACATCTTACCTCTACTGGTCAAAAATATTCCCGTCGGAGGTATCCCTGCATTCGGCTTTGCGGAGGTTTTAAAATGACGCATGACCTGTCTCGACTGTTCCGGCCCGAAACCATCGCCGTCATCGGTGGCGGTGCCTGGTGCCGTCTGGTGATCGAGCAATGCCGCAAGATGGGGTTTCAGGGCGATATCTGGCCTGTTCATCCCAAGGCCGAGGAAATGGCTGGCCTGCCGGTTTTTGCCCACATCGAAGACTTGCCCGCTGCACCGGATGCCTCCTTTATTGGAGTGAACCGCTTTGTCACTGTCGAGGCGGTTCGCCTGCTGTCTGAGCGAGGCGCCGGGGGGGCGGTGTGTTTCGCTTCGGGGTTCCTGGAAGCTCAAGCCGAAGACGCCGAAGGCGCAGACCTGCAGCAACAGTTGCTGACTGCGGCCGGTGATATGCCCATCCTGGGGCCAAACTGCTATGGGTTTGTGAATTACCTGGACGGGGCGCTGCTTTGGCCGGATCAGCACGGCGGGCATCGTACCGACAAAGGTGTCGCGCTGGTCACGCAAAGCTCGAACATTGCCATTAACCTGACCATGCAAAGCCGTGGCTTGCCGGTGGCCTATGTGGTCACGGCGGGAAATCAGGCGCAATCCGGGATGGCTGCGATCGGCGAGGCGTTGTTGGCAGATGACAGGGTGACGGCGCTGGGTCTGCACATCGAGGGCTTTGGCGACCTGCGTGCGTTCGAGGCACTGGCCGCGCGGGCGCGGGAGTTGGGCAAACCCATCGTGGCGCTCAAAGTTGGCCGCTCGGCCGAAGCTCGGGCCGCAACTGTCTCCCATACCGCTTCGCTCGCGGGGGGGGATGCGGGGGCCGAGGCCCTGCTCGCGCGTCTCGGGATCCCGCGAGTGGATGACTTGCCGACGTTTCTGGAAACGTTGAAGCTGTTGCATGTGGTGGGCTGTTTGCCGTCGAATCGCATTGCCACGATCAGCTGTTCTGGGGGCGAGGCCAGCCTGGCCGCGGACACCGGGCATATGCGAGACGTCGAATTTCCGGCGCTGAATGATCGGCAGAAGACGGATCTGCGGGCGGCATTGGGACCGATGGTGGCCCTGGCGAACCCGCTGGATTATCACACTTATATCTGGCGCGACACGGATGCGATGACCCGGGCCTTTTCGGCCATGGTCGATCCGCAATTGGCCATGACCATGTTGATCGTAGATTTCCCGCGCGCAGACAGGTGCGATCCCGATGATTGGGAATGTACCATTCAGTCGGCGATTCGGACCCGGCAGGACACAGGTGGCAATCTGGCAATGGTCGCCAGCCTGCCTGAATTGATGCCCGAAGCGGTGGCAGACCGGTTGATCGGCGCCGGCGTTGTGCCTTTTTCTGGCTTGACCGAGGCGATCTCTGCCTGTGCCGTGGCAAGCCAACAGCCCCCTCCCAATCCCGAACCGCTGTTGCTGCCGACCCCAACGGTTGATCCCGATCTGATCCCTGAAGCCGAAGCAAAGAAGCGTCTGGCCTGGCATGGGCTGCGCACTCCGAACTTTCGGCGTGTGACGTCTCCTGGTGCTGCGCGCGCGGCGGCGGCAGACATCGGTTTCCCGGTTGTGCTCAAGGGCGAAGGAGTCGCGCACAAAACCGAAGCCGGGGCAGTTGCCTTGAACCTGATGTCAGGGCAGGCGGTGCGTGACGCCGCTGATGCGATGCCTGCCGACAGCTTTCTGATCGAAGAGATGGTGACGGGCGCAGTGGCCGAAGTGTTGATTGGCGTGGTCAAGGACCCCGCGCATGGGTTTGTGATGACGTTGGCGGCGGGCGGCACCCTTACCGAACTGATGGACGACAGCGCGTCGTTCCTGTTGCCCGCGTCGGATCTGGACATCGACACAGCCCTGAACAGCCTGCGCATGTCCAGGCTTCTTGACGGATACCGCGGGGCTCCGGCGGCGGACAGGCCTGCCATTTTGCGCGCGATCCGGGCGGTCGAGGCCTATGTGCTGGCAAATGCGCAAGGATTGGAAGAAATTGAAGTCAACCCGCTGCTGTGTACGCCAACCGATGCGGTGGCAGCGGATGCCCTGATGCGACGGAAGGATTGAAATCATGACCGACAGCCCAGTGAAAACGCGCCGCGAGGGCGCAATTCTAGAGGTGACGCTGGACCGGCCCAAAGCCAACGCCATTGATCTGGCCACCAGCCGTGTGCTGGGCGAAGTCTTTCGCGAGTTCCGCGATGACCCAGAGCTGCGGGTCGCGATCCTGACAGGTGGGGGAGAGAAGTTCTTTTGTCCCGGCTGGGATCTCAAGGCGGCAGCCGATGGTGACGCGGTGGATGGTGATTATGGTGTCGGCGGTTTTGGTGGCCTGCAAGAGTTGCGCGACATGAACAAGCCGGTGATTGCGGCCGTGAACGGGATTGCCTGCGGCGGTGGGTTGGAGCTGATGATTTCGGCCGATATCATCATAGCCGCTGATCACGCGTCCTTTGCCCTGCCGGAAATCCGGTCCGGTACCATTGCGGATGCGGCCAGCGTCAAGCTGCCCAAACGCATCCCCTATCACGTTGCGATGGAGCTGTTGCTGACCGGCCGTTGGTTTGATGCGCCCGAAGCCAAACATTGGGGTATCGTGAACGAAGTGGTTCCAGGCGATCAGCTGATGGATCGGGCCTGGGAACAGGCGCGTCTGCTGGCCTCGGGTCCACCGCTGGTCTATGCGGCGATCAAGGAAATCGTGCGCGACGCCGAAGACGCCAAATTCCAGGATGCCATGAACCGTATCACACAGCGTCAATTGCGCAGCGTCGATGTTCTCTATGGCTCCGAGGACAATCTGGAAGGGGCCAAGGCATTTGCCGAGAAACGCGACCCGGTCTGGAAGGGCCGCTAAGCTGCGGATTTCCCGGATTGCCCGACTGACAGCTTTGCGGCAAGCTCATCTTCGGTAGATCACCGGAGGTGCGGCGTGAACACGTCATCTGGGACAACGCGGCGTGGCCGCAGAGGGCGGCGGGCACAGGGCCCAGGCGTTGACGATGCACGTGCTGTGGTCGCGTCCGTTTCAGGAGGCGGCCTGTCGCCACTGACTGACCGGGATGTTGCGGCCATTGACCAGGCCGTGCGACATATCCTGCTGGAGATCGGTATGGCGGAGGCTCCAGCCGATGTTGCGTCTCTGATCTGTTCGGTTGGAGGGGCAATCGGGACAGATGGACGATTGGTCTTTCCGCCTGATCTGGTAGATCGCGCGCTTGGTGGGGTTCGCCGAGATGTCACCCTGTTTGGACAAATGGCTGGGCATGATCTGGCGCTGACAGGAACGCGGGTCTACGCGGGTTCTGGCGGTGCCGCGCCGATGGTCGTGGATCTGGAGACCGGGGATTATCGTCCATCGACCCTGGAGGATCTGTATGATGCGGCGCGTCTGGTCGATCAGCTCGACCATATCCGGTTTTTCAGCCGATCGATGGTGGCGCGGGATATGCCCGACGAATATGCGCTGGACATCAACACTGCCTACGCCTGCCTAGTGGGCACATCGAAACATGTGATGGTCAGCGCAGCAACGCCGCAGGCCGTGCGCGACATTGCCGAAATGTGCTGGATCATCGCCGGATCACGCAGAACCTTTGAGGCCCGCCCGTTTCTGTCGTTGAACATCAATCATGTGGTTCCACCTTTGCGATTCTCAAGCGAGGCCTGCGCCGTTCTACTCCAGGCCGCGCAGTTGGGAATTCCGGTTCATGTCAATACATTTGGGCAAATGGGGGCCTCCAGCCCGGTGACGATTGCTGGCTGTGTGGCCCAGACAATGGCAGAGACGCTGGCCGGGATGATCGTGGCCTGGGCCGCCAACCCGCAGGCGTGTATCGTCTTTGGTCCACGTCCCATGATCACGGATCTGCGGACGGGCGGCATGGCTGGGGGCAGTGGCGAACAGGCTCTTTTGACAGCGGCGGCGGTTCAGATGGCGCGCCACTATGGTTTGCCCAATTCAACCATTGCAGGGGCCACTGACAGCAAGGTTGTCGATGCCCAATCCGGTTCGGAAAAGTCACTGGCGGTGACGCTGGCGGCACAGACCGGGGCGAACCTGATCACCCAGGCGGCGGGTATGTTGGGTGGGCTGATGGCCTGTTCATACGAGGCCTATGTGGCCGACAATGACATGCTGGGGGCAATCATGCGGACCCTGAACAAACCACAGGTGGATGCGCAGACAATTGCGTTGGAGGCGATTGCGGACGTGGCGCGGGGGGAGGGGCATTTTCTGGGTCAGGCGGAGACCTATCGCAGGATGCAAAGCGATTTCCTGTACCCGCAGATTTCTGACCGACGCAGCCCCGAGGACTGGATTGCGGACGGTGGTCGAAACATCCGCGACGTTGCACGAAGCCGGGCGAGGGAGATTCTGGAGACCCATTATCCGGCGCATATTCCGACCCTGACAGATGCGTCGCTGCGGCAGCGGTTTGATATCCGATTGCCGCCTGTGCTGACCAACAGAGGCTGAGAGCGATCAGAGCGCTGCCCCTCTTGGCCTTTTTGACCAATTCACTCCGGAGTTATTGCGAGATGAAACGGGGGGCCAGGCCCCCGCTTTTAGCGCATACATTTGGCGCGGCGCGTGTGATATGGGATCCGCGCGCCGGGGGCGTAGTCGCTTACACCGTGACCGGGGGCACCATTCCGACGATATCGTACGTCTGGCGCAGGATCGGCGCGGTAATTGCGCGGGCACGTTGCGAGCCGCGGGTCAGGATACGGTCGATTTCGGTATGATCGTCCATCAGGCGGGACATTTCTGTCGAGATCGGAGCCAGCTTTTCCACCGCGAGTTCGGCGAGCATCGGTTTGAATTCCGAAAATTGTTTGCCACCCACATCCGCCAGAACCTGATCAACGCTGTGTTCCATCAGGGCGGCGTAGATATTGACCAGATTGCGCGCCTCGGGGCGCTCTTCCAGGCCTTTGGCCTCGGACGGCAGCCCATCGGGGTCGGTCTTGGCCTTGCGAATTTTCTTGGCAATGGTGTCAGCGTCGTCGGTCATGTTGATGCGGCTGGCATCAGATGCATCCGATTTCGACATCTTTTTCGACCCGTCACGCAGGGACATGACGCGGGTGGCGGCCCCTTCGATGACCGGCTGGGTTTCCGGAAAGAAATCCACGCCATAGTCATGGTTGAATTTGATCGCGATGTCGCGGGTCAGTTCGAGGTGCTGTTTCTGATCCTCGCCCACCGGCACGTGGGTGGCGTGATAGACCAGAATGTCGGCCGCCATCAGCGCTGGATAAGCAAACAGGCCCAGCGAAGCGTTCTGCTGGTTCTTGCCGGCCTTGTCCTTCCACTGGGTCATCCGCTGCATCCAGCCCATGCGGGCGACGCAATTGAAGATCCAGGCCAGCTGAGCGTGTTCCGGCACCTGGGACTGGTTGATCAGGATGGATTTTTCTGGGTCCAGACCGGCGGCGATAAAGCCGGCACAGAGTTCACGGGTGGACTTTTGCAGATCCTTGGGGTCCTGCCAGACCGTGATCGCATGCAGATCCACCATGCAATAGATGGTCTCCATGTCCTTGGCTTGCCAGTCCACGAACCGCTTGAGCGCGCCCAGGTAGTTGCCCAGGTGCAGGTTGCCCGAAGGCTGGATCCCGGAAAACACGCGCGGGGTGAAGCTGGATTCGCTCATACTGGAAAACTCCCGTCTGGAAATATCGACCACAGTCGCTTACCCATGGCTTGAGCTATCGTCAACAGGCGCTGAAGAGGCAATCCCCATGAGCGACACCGAGAATACAGCCCCCGTGAACCCATTGCCGCCCGCTGTGGTGGCGTTGGTGTTGATCATCATGGGGGTAGAAGCTGCGTTTTCGCTGGGCGCCCGCGGCATTGTCGGAGGCCCGGGAGCGATCGGGTGGCGTTTGGATGCGGTGCAATCCTATGCGTTTTCCAGTGAGATTTTGTCCTGGATGTGGGAGACCGGGCGCTGGCCATCGGAGCATTTGCTGCGGTTTGTCAGCTACATCTTTGTCCATGGGGCGTTTACCCAGGCGCTGTTTGTCTGTGTGTTTGTGCTGGCCATGGGCAAGATGGTCGGTGAAGTGATGGGCGATCTGGCGATGGTGCTGATCTTTGTCGTTTCCGGCATTGGGGGGGCCTTGGGCTATGGGCTGTTGGTTGGTGGACCTGTTCCACTGATCGGCGGGTTTCCGGCAGTCTACGGGTTGATTGGCGGGTTCACCTTTATTTTGTGGCGATCCTTGGCGCTGGTGGGGGCACAGCAGAGCCGGGCCTTTACCTTGATCGCGTTTCTGATGGGAATTCAATTGGTGTTCGGCCTGTTGTTTGGCGGGCAGAAGGATTGGGTGGCCGACCTGTGCGGGTTTGCCACCGGTTTCGGGTTGAGCTTCTTTGTCGCGCCGGGGGGTTGGGTGCGCATTCGTGATCGCATTCGTCACGATTGATCCAGGGTTTTGCCCGACGGGGGGCTCCCGCCCCTTTGTCGCCCCATCAAGATGGAGCGCAAAGCGTTGGGCCAAGCGCCGCGCCCCTGGGCGCGGCGCGGTTCGCGGCAGGCGTTGGCGATTGGATCAGGTGGTGCGATTGCGGCGGAAGTCTGAGAGGCGGAAGGCACGGATGCCCAGGCCGATGGCAAAATAGGTCACGATTCCAGACAGCACCAACACAGTCAGCGCCAAATAACGCCAGCCCGCCATCGTGAACATCTGTCCCAACAGATGATGCATCAGAACAAGAACACCCCCCATCAGGACCGAGGCCAGCATGATGCGCCATATTCGGCTGTGAAAGCGGGCGTCAAATCGCGCGACGTCCCCCATCTGTCGGGCACCAAAGTGCAGCAAGCCAACCATGACCCAGGCCGCCAGAGTGGTGGCGACGGCGGGCGCAATCCAGCCCAGCACTGGCGACAGACCGATTGCAACAATCGCATTGATAACCATGGCCCAAACCGCATAGCGGAACGGGCTGCGGGTGTCTTCGCGGGCAAAAAACAATGGTTGTTGCAGTTTCTGCAAAACAAAAGCGGGCAGGCCAAGGCCATAGATCGCGACCGCCAGGGCAATGGCGGCGCTGTCGGTTGCTGTTGTGGCGCCACGCTCGAACAATACGGACACCAGTGGCAGCGGGATCACCAGCAGTGCGACGGCGCAGGGCAGGGTCAGCGCCAGGGCGATCTCTCCGGCGCGGGAGAAGGCGTCGCGTGCGCCGGTGTCATCCCGCGCCTTGAGACGGCGAGACAAGTCCGGCAGCAATACCACACCGACCGCGATACCGACCACACCCAAGGGCAGCTGATACAGGCGGTCGGCGGCAAACAACCAGCCTACGGCGCGGTCAAAATAGGACGCGACCTGTTGGCCAACCAACAGATTGACCTGTACCACGCCGCCAGCCAATGCAGCCGGGACAGCAATGCGGATCAGACGCCGCAGATCCGGGGTCAATCGCGGGCGGCGCAGGCGCATCGGAAAGCCGGCTCGCGCTGCGGCATGGGCCACCAGCGCCAATTGTGCGACACCCGCCACAGGAACGGCCCAGATCAACGCGCGGGCCACGTCCTGCCCCATCCAATGAGCCCATGCCATTGCGGCAACCAACAAGATGTTCAGCAGCACCGGAGCAGCGGCAGCGGCTGCAAATCGGCCCGTGGCGTTCAATACCCCTGACAACAGGGCCGCCAGCGAGATGAACAGGATATAGGGAAAGGCGATGCGCCCGAAATCAACCGACAGGGCGAATTGTTCCTGCCCGGAGAAGCCCGATGCCAATCCCCAGATCAGCCAGGGCATCGAGATCTGCGCCAGTAATGTCAGAACAATCAGCACGCTGGCCAAGCCGGCAAAAGCTTCTTGTGCGAACCGCTGGGGATCTTCGCCGCCCTCCAGTTTCTTGGAGAACATCGGGATGAAGGCCATATTGAACGCGCCTTCGGCAAAGAAGCGGCGGAACATGTTGGGCAGGCGAAAGGCGACGACATAGGCCTCGTACAAAGGGCCTGTCCCCAGAAACGCCAGGATCATCGCATCGCGCAGGAACCCCAGAACGCGGCTTGCCATGGTCCAGCCGCCCACGGTCAGGAACCCTCTGAGCAGCCGGATCGGCTTCATGCATGGGCCCTTTCACTGCCTTTGGTGATGGCCTCGCGCAGCTTTTTCTCGAGCGTTTTCTGTTTGGCCTCGGAATGGAACTTTAGCCCGAACATGTCTTTGACGTAAAAGCTGTCTACCACCTGTTCGCCATAGGTGGCGATGACTGCCGAAGAGATATTTACGTTGGTATTGGCCAATGTGCGGGTCAGATCAAACAGCAACCCGGGACGGTCACGGGTGTCGACCTCGATGATGGTGTAGATTTCAGATCCCTCATTATCAAAGGTGATGGTCGTTGGCACCCGAAAGGCGCGTTCGCGTTTCTTGATCTTGTCCTTGTCGCGGATCGCTTCGGTCGCGATGACTTCGCCTTTTAGGGTCTTGTCGATCATCTGGCTGAGCCGTTTCAACCGGTTGGCCTCATACGGGGACCCATCGGCGTCCTGCACCCAGAAAGCGGCTGTGGCATACCCGTCGCGCGAGGTATAGGTGCGGGCGTCCACCACATTGGCCCCAACCAACGCCAAGGCACCTGCCAGGCGCGAGAAGATCCCCGGATGGTCAGCGATGGCAAAGCACACCCTTGTGGCATCACGGTCCGTGTCGGGTTCAAGATCGATGCGAACTTCATCGTCACCGATATTTCTGAGGAGATTGGCAAAGATCACATGGGCAGCCAGGGGCATGCCCTGCCAATAGGGGTCATAGTGGCGACCGGTTTCATGCTTGAGCGCCTTGGCCTCCCAATCGGGAAGCGCATTGCGCAGCGCCTTTTTGGCGGCAGCGCCGCGGTTGACCTTGTTTATCGCTTCCATGCCCTGCTCCAGCGCCTGCAACGTCTGTGAATGCAGGTTCCGGATCAGCGTGGCCTTCCAGTTGTTCCAGGTGTCGGGGCCAACGCCCCGGATATCACAGACGGTCAGCACGGTTAGCAGATTCAACCGCTTTACGGTTTGCACAGCCTTGGCAAAGTCACGGATGGTGCGAGGGTCGGAGATGTCGCGTTTCTGTGCCATGTCCGACATCACAAGGTGATAGCGTACCAGCCATTCCACGGTCTCGCAATCGGCCTTGGACAGGCCCAGCCGCGGGGCGACCTTGCGCGCGATCTGAGCCCCCAGGATCGAATGATCCATTTCGCGCCCTTTGCCGATGTCATGCAGCAGCATGGCCACCATCAGAACCTTGCGGTTGACCCCGGTTTTCAGGATTTCCGAGCTGAGCGGCAGTTCTTCTTCCAGTTCGTGTTTTTCGATCTGGGTGAAATTCGAAATGACCTGAATGGTGTGTTCGTCGACCGTGTAGGAATGATACATGTTGAATTGCATCATCGCGACGATCGGTTCAAATTCAGGGATGAATGCCGACAGAACTCCCAGTTCGTTCATCCGACGCAGCGCGCGTTCCGGGTTGCCGTGTTTGACGAGCAGGTCGAGAAATATCCGTTGCGCTTCCTTGTTGTTCCGCATGTCGTCGTCGATCAGGGCCAGATTGGCAGTGACCAGACGCATGGCGTCCGGGTGGATCAACAACCCGGTGCGCAGCCCCTCTTCGAACAGGCGCAGCAGGTTCAGCTTGTCAGCCAGGAAGCTTTCAGGATCGGCCACGTCCAGTCGGTTGTGCACCACCTTGTAGCCGGGTTTGGTGCGTCGCCGCCGCCGTAGGATGCGCTCCAACAAAGGGGCGTTTTTCTGGTGGGCTGCTTCCAGTTTGGTCAGGAAAATCCGGGTCAGTTCACCCACTGTCGTGGCATGACGAAAGAACTCCTGCATAAAGATTTCAACCGCCCTGCGCCCTGCGCGATCCTCGTACCCCATGCGTTCGGCTACCACGACCTGGATGTCGAAATTCAACTGTTCCGTGGCGCGTCGGGTGACCAGATGCAGATGAGAGCGAACCGCCCAAAGGAAGGTTTCAGCCTCGCGGAACCGGTCGTATTCCTCAGGGCGGAACAGCCCCAAAGGCACCAATTCTGCGGCTCGTTGAACACCATACAAGTATTTGGCAATCCAGAACAGTGATTGCAGATCGCGCAGCCCGCCTTTGCCTTCTTTGACGTTGGGCTCCACCATGTACCGCTGGCCCTGCTTTCGATGCCGGGCTTCGCGTTCCTCCAGTTTGGCTTCGATGAATTCCCGGCCGGTGTTCTTGAACAATTCGGTTTTCAACCGGGTGTCCAATTCCTCGGCCAGAGGAGCATGGCCAACCAGAAAGCGATGCTCCAGCATGGCGGTCCGGATGGTGAAATCTTCCTCGCCCAAGCGCAGGCAATCGCGAATCGTCCGGCTGGAGTGTCCCACTTTGAGCCGCAGATCCCAGAGGATATACAGCATCGATTCAATGACGCTTTCGGCCCAGGCAGTGATTTTGTAGGGGGTCAAGAACAAGAGGTCGACATCCGACGCCGGTGCCATTTCTCCGCGTCCATACCCACCCACCGCAATCACCGCGATGCGTTCACCCTGTGTGGGATTGGCCAGCGGGTGCAGCAGGTCTGTGGCCACATGAAATGCGGTCTTGATCAATCCGTCGGTCAGATAGGTGTAGGACCGCGTCAGCGAGCGGGCCGTAAATGGGGCCGCTTCAAAGGCCGTAGCGATTGCGGCCCGTCCGGATGTGTTGGCGTCACGCAACACTGCCACTGCAGCAGCGCGCAGGGCGGCGTTGTCCTGTGCGTCCTTAACTGCGCAATCCAGCCGATCCCGAATATCTTCGGGATCGAAAATGGACGCGGAATCGCAGATCAGAGGATCGAGCGGCAGGGCCGGTGCGACCGGATTAGAATCCGGCACCGGTGAAGCTTGTAGGGGCTGGGTCAATGATGACGACCTGTTTATCTTGAATGGTTGCCACGGCCAGGCCGCGCTCGTTGGTACCATCAGAACGCAGGCGGAAAATGCCGCCTACACCCTGGAACCCGGCACCTTGGGTCAATGCAGCGCCGGTCAGGGCGTCGGATTTGCCCGCGCCGACCAATGCCCCGATTGCGGCGATTCCGTCATATGCCAGACCACCGATGGGGTGAGGCCCACCGCCATAAGCACCTTCATACCGGCTGCGGAACCGTTGGGCCATGATCGGGTCCGGCAACGCGAACCATCCGCCCTGTACCCCGGGCAGAGCCAAGGTTTGCGCTGGAATATCCCAACGGGTCAACCCAATATACTGTGTGGTGGCCGGGTCGACACCGGCTTCGGGCAACAGCTGGGTCAGAAGCGGCAGCGCACCCGCAGTTGTCGACGTCAGGAACAGAGCGTTGGATCCGGTCGAATCGATCTGGGCCCGGATGGTCGGAATAGTGTCGATGACGCTTTGCTGGGACAGGTCGTAGGCGACGGTGCCTGTGATCGTCGCCGCGGTTTTGCCTGCGGCCTGCTGTATGGCATTGCGCCCGACCTGGCCGGCGACATCGCTGCTGTGCACGACCAGCATATTGCCCTTGCCCTGACGGGAGGCAAAATTGGCCAGACGATCAGCAGTGTTGTTGAACGTGTGCCCCAGAATGAACAGGTTGCCACCTGCAATCGTGGCATTGTTGGAGAAGCTCAGAACATTGATATTGCGATTGGCAACAGCAAGCCCAACCGCATTTGCGGCCTCACCATAGACTGGGCCAAGAATGATCCGTGCGCCTTCGTTTACGGCCTGTGTGGCCACTGTGGCCGCAGTGCCTGCATTGCCTGCCGTGTCGTAAACGCGCAGGTCAATCTGGACGTTGGTCAAATCGGCAATGGCCAGTCGCGCCGCGTTCTCCAGGCTCTGTGCAAGCGCCGCGTCGCCGGATTGGGCAGACCCGCGGGGCACAAGAAGAGCGACCGGAACTGGCTTTGAGGTATTGATGGTTGGGCCGCCACTGCTTATCCCGGTGGGGTTGCAGGCACTTAGTGCCACAGCAGAAACAACACTGATAGCGGCAAGCGCCACCTTGCGGGCGGGTTTGAAAACAGCAAACATAATGAACCTGACTCTCCCTGATCCGGCGCCGATACCGCCGTGTTCTTGTCGGGCTTTGATCATAAACGACGAAAAAGGCGGGTCCAGCGTTGAATCACCAAAAGGTCAGATTGTCACCGGGGCTGTATTTTGTTGCCACCCCGATCGGAACCGCCCGCGACATCACGCTTAGGGCGTTGGATGTGTTGGCGTCGGCTGATGTGATTGCCGCCGAAGACACCCGCAGTTTGCGCCGTCTGATGGAAATCCACGGTGTGCCGCTAGAAGGCCGTATGGTGTTGTCCTACCATGATCACAGCGGTGCCGGGTCCCGTGAACGCCTGTTAAACGCACTGTCCGAAGGCAAATCGGTGGCCTACGCCTCTGAAGCTGGCATGCCGTTGATTGCCGACCCCGGTTATGATCTCAGCCGTCAGGCGGCTCAGGCGGGGCATACCGTGACCTGTGCTCCGGGAGCGACAGCAGGCATCACGGCTTTGACGTTGGCTGGCCTGCCGACCGATGCCTTTTTCTTTGGCGGGTTTTTGCCAAATGCAACCGGAGCACGCCGAACGCGACTGGAAGAGCTGAAGGCGATTCCCGGAACCCTGGTATTTTACGAATCCCCCAAACGCGTTGCAGCAAGCCTGCAAGACATGGCCGATGTCCTGGGAGATCGGCCTGCCGCATTATGCCGGGAACTGACCAAGAAGTTCGAGGAGATCCGGCGCAGCACCTTGACCGAATTGGCCGCAGAGCTGGCCGGCACCAACGTCAAAGGTGAAATCGTGCTGCTGGTGGATCGGGGTCGTTCAGAAACTGTTAGCCAAGTTGATCTAGAATCGGACCTGAAAGCGGCCCTGAAAGGGAATTCTGTCAAGGATGCGGCAGATATCGTGTCCCAAATGCACGACCTGCCACGCCGCAAAATCTACCAGATGGCCTTGCAAATTGGCCGGGAAGGGGACTGAACATGTCGCGGCACGCGCGTGGCCAGATGGCATATCATTCGGGCGAGGCAGCGGAACATTCCATCGCCCAAGACTATGAACGGCGGGGTTTTTCCATTGCGAAACGACGATGGCGCGGACCGGGGGGCGAGATCGATCTGATCACCCGCAACGCTGACGGGGTGGTTTTTGTAGAAGTCAAAAAGGGGCCTACACTGGCCCGGGCCGCCGAACGGATCAGGCAACACCAGATGGCGCGAATCTATGCCAGCGCTGCACAGTTCCTGGAGAACGAACCGCAGGGACAACTGACCAATGTGCGGTTTGACGTGGCGCTGGTGGATGGTCAGGGACAATACGAAATTCTCGAAAACGCCTATGGGTTGGGGTGACCCCCATTGAACCCTTTGTCGGTCTGGGCCATGTATTCTGCTGAACGCAGAATAGGCCGCGGGACGCGGGCAAAGGGGAACGCCGATGAAGATCGCTTTTCAGATGGACCCGATTGGGGCCGTGGATATCAACGCCGACAGCAGCTTTCGTCTGGCGGAAGAAGCACAGGCCCGTGGTCACGAGCTGTTCTACTACGCACCTGACCAACTGGCCTATCAGGAAGGGCGCATTACCGCACGTGGCCACGACATGACCGTGCAACGTGTGGCTGGGGATCCAGCCGTTCTGGGGCCGGAACGCGAAGTCGATCTGGCCGGTTTCGATGTCGTCTGGTTGCGCCAGGATCCGCCGTTTGACATGCACTATATCACCTCCACCCATTTGCTGGACCGCCTGAAAGGGCAGGCCCTCGTGGTGAATGACCCGTTCTGGGTGCGCAATTATCCCGAGAAACTGTTGGTTTTGGATTTTCCCGATCTGACACCGCCCACGACTGTGGCCCGTGATCTGGAAACCATCAAGGCATTCAAGGCCAAACATGGTGACGTGATCCTGAAGCCTCTGTATGGCAATGGGGGTGCTGGCGTGTTCCGTTTGGACGCCAACGACCGGAATCTGACGTCCTTGCATGAATTGTTCACAGGGTTCTCGCGCGAACCGCTGATCGTACAGAAATTCCTGCCTGATGTCCGAAATGGTGACAAGCGTATCATCTTGGTAGACGGCGACCCTGTTGGTGCCATCAATCGGGTTCCGGCCGAGGGGGAAACCCGGTCCAACATGCATGTGGGCGGACGGCCCGAGAAAATCGGGCTGAGCGAACGTGATCAGGAAATCTGTGCGGCGATCGGGCCCCTGTTGAAAGAAAAAGGCCAGGTTTTTGTCGGCATCGACGTGATCGGTGACTATCTGACCGAAATCAACGTGACGTCTCCCACCGGTATCCAAGAGCTGGAGCGGTTCAACGGGGTCAATATCGCCGAGAAAGTATGGCAGGCGATCGAGGCCAAGGTGTGAGCCGGCCCTGATTGGACATGATTTGTGCCGGTGGGTCAGACACCTGACAGGCCGGCGCAGCGCTCACCCGGACGTACCGACGCGAAAGCTGAGCGCTTCGGCTACATGAGGCCGACGGATGTCGCATTCTCCGGCGAGATCGGCAATCGTGCGCGCCACCCGCAAAACCCTGTGATAGCCGCGTGCCGACAGGCCGAACCGATCAGCCGCACGTAACAGAAGATCGCGCCCTTCGGCGTCAGGGCAGGCCAGGTCGTCGAGTGTTTTGCCTTCGAGATCCGCATTTTGATACATCCCGTCCTGAGCTGAAAAACGGTGTTCTTGCAATTGGCGGGCCGTGTTGACGCGTTGGGCGACAGTTGCCGAAGATTCTCCGTCCGGGGGCTGGTCCAGGTCCGTAAAGGCCACGGGGGGCACATCCACGCGCAGATCTATTCGATCCATCAGGGGGCCGGAAATGCGGCCCAGATAATCTTCGCCGCAAACCGGTGCCCGCGAACAGGCGCGCGAGGCATCGGCCAGATAGCCACATTTACAAGGATTGGCCGCAGCAACCAGCATGAACCGGCTGGGATACTTTACATGGGCATTGGCGCGCGCCACCATGACTTCGCCGGTTTCGATGGGTTGGCGCAAGGTTTCCAGAACTGTCCGGTTGAATTCGGGAAGTTCGTCGAGAAACAGAACGCCATTGTGAGCAAGGCTGATTTCACCGGGTTTGGCACCACGGCCTCCTCCGACGATGGCCGCCATGGATGCTGTGTGATGAGGTTCGCGAAAAGGGCGGGTCAGATCAATGCCTCCCTGATCCAGCAACCCGCAGAGCGAGTGGATCATCGAGGTTTGAAGCGCTTCTGTCGGGGACATGGGTGGCAGGATTGTGGGTATGCGCGCCGCCAACATGGATTTTCCGGATCCGGGTGCGCCAACCATCATCAAATGATGGCGCCCTGCTGCCGCGATTTCCAACGCACGTTTGGCCCGTTCCTGTCCTTTGACATCGCGCAAGCAGCGCAGGCTGGGTGCGGTGGCGACCTCGCCCGAGGTGGCGGGGGTGATCGGATGTTGACCGGTATAGTGGCGGACCACATCCGCCAGGCTGTCCGCACCAATCACGGTGGCCGCGTCCACCCAGGCCGCTTCGGGACCCGACGCACCGGGGCACAGCAGGGTTCGGTCCTCGGTCGCTGCGGTCATGGCGGCCGGCAACGCACCGACAACCGGGACCAGCGAGCCGTCCAGCGACAATTCACCCAGTGCTATCGTGCCTTCCGAGGCGTCCTTGGGGATGATTTCAAGCGCAGCCAACAAGGCCAGGGCAATGGGCAGATCAAAATGGCTGCCTTCCTTGGGAAGATCGGCAGGCGAGAGGTTGATGGTGATCCGTTTGGAGGGCAGGGCGATGGCCATCGAACTGAGTGCAGACCGGACCCGGTCGCGGGCCTCGGACACGGCTTTGTTCGGGAGCCCGACGACGGAAAAGGCCGGCAGCCCCGGAGACACCGCACATTGCACTTCGACCAGGCGGGCTTCGACACCCTGAAAGGCGACGGTATAGGCGCGGGCGGTCATGCAGCCTCCGATCTTGGTTACCTATTGGTTAATCGGTAGGCGTGAGGCGTTTAAGAATGGTTAATTCTCCAAAAAAATGGGGGCCACGCCTGGCCCCCCTTCAGGTTGTCTTTGCGCCCCCCTAAATCAGAAGGGCAGGGTCCAGTCACGGCGCGACAACGGTTGAACGTAGGGTTCCGGGTCATATGTCACGGTTCGGGCCTGGTCCTGCCAGCGCAGCACAGCCGGATCGCTCAGAAGGCGGGCGCAATAGGCGCGGCTGGATCGGGACACTGGCAGGTCATAGCCGATAATCCGGGCCGCGACGGGTGTGTAAAACACATCCGCCAGAGAATAGTCGCCAAACAGATATCCGTCAGAAGAACCGGAGATTTGACGTGCATGGGCCCATAGGGTTTCGATCCGGTTCAAATCCGCCCGAACAGATTCCGAGGGAACGAAACCCTCCCAGATATGGCTCAGCTGCATCGGGCAATCACCGCGCAATGCCGAGAACCCGGCCGCCATTTCGGAACACAGCCAGCGTGCGGTGGCGCGATGGGTCGGATCAAAGGGCCACAACCCCGCCGTTGGGTGGCGTTCAGCCAGGGTTTCGGCCATGGCCAGAGATTCGCCAACCACGGTCCCCTCCGGGCACCGCATGGCTGGGACCAAACGGGCCGGGGCCAGATCCCCAAGGTCCTGCGCCATGGTGCCGGAATACAGCCCCACCATATGCACCCGATGCGGGATGTCGAATTTTTCCATCATCAGCCAACCCCGCAGGGACCAGCTGGAATACATGCGATCGCCGATATACAAATCATAAGTCATGCGGGCAGGTTAAAAGACCCACAGCGGGTGGGTAAAACAGCAATTTGTGACGGGGGCCATCACGGCAGGTGATTGATCCGCCCGGTTTCCCATCCAGACTGTGTTCGGGTGATCTCGGTCACTGACAAATTGTCGATGCGATGCGAAAAAGCCTCTTCTGCTGTCAGGCATTCCGCCCGCTGCACCTGTGTCAGGATCATCCCGAAATGACCAACAATGATCAGATTGCGTCCGTAATGGGTGGTGATCAGATCGTCGATCACCGCGTCGACCCGGGCCCGCACTTCGTTCCAGCTTTCGCCGTTTGGTGGGCGCACATCTCCGGGCGTTTCCCAATAGGCCCGGATATGGTCGGGGTCTTCGGCATCTATTTCGGCCCAACTGCGCAATTCCCAGGCACCAAAGTGGATTTCGCGCAGCTCTCGCTGATGAGGCAGGCGGTGCCGGTCCCGTTGGATGGCGGTTGCTGTGTCTGCAGCGCGGGACAGGTCGGACGAAATGACCAACGCATCCTTCGGCAAAAAATCAGAAAGGCGGGACAATTGCGCAGTGTCTGACAGATCGGCAGGCAGATCAGACCATCCCACCATGGTTTTTGCGTGCGTTGGCCCGTGGCGCACCAGAAACAACTGGGTCATGGCAATTTCCCTTTCAGAACCTGTGGCAGACCGACAACAACCTGCACGACCAGATCCGCTTGACCCGCGAGAAGGATGTTCAACCGTCCCTGCGCTTCGCGAAATTGGCGGGCGAGCTTGTTTTCTGGCACGATGCCTTGTCCGGTTTCGTTCGAGACAATCACCAGATCGCCCTTGCAACGCGCGATGGTCTCCTGCAACCGGATCTGCTGCGCGCCCAGATCATGTTCGGCCAGCAGGTGATTGGTCAGCCACATGGTGGCACAATCCAGCAGACAGATGTCCTGATCGGTCAGTGCATCCAGCACGGGTGTGACGTCGAACGGGGCTTCGTGAGTGATCCACCCGGTGCCACGTTGCGTGATATGTTTGTCTATCTTGGCCTGCATTTCATTATCAAAGACTTGTGAAGTGGCCAGATAATGTCTTTTTTTTCCAGTATTTAGGCAAAAATCTTCGGCGTATTCGGACTTGCCCGAGGCCGCGCCGCCAAGAATGAATGTGACTCTGGAATGCAAGTTCATTACCCTTTTAGTCAGAAACTGCCATATACGTGGGTACCTGCAGCGCGTCTTTTTCTCAATCCCTGCCTGAAAGGTTCGGATTTAAGACGGCAAGAGCAACCCTGAAAAAAATCTTGTGGCCGGATTGATCCAAAGCGACCGCAGCTGCGTATCCATTGATATAGAGCCATTAAGCAGGGGGAAGCCCATGCCGCTTGACCGACAAAATAGTGATATCCTGCCCCGGCAGGCGATGAAGGCAGAATTGCTGGATGCAGAGACCGAGTCAGCGCTGGCGTATGCGTGGCGAGATGACCGGGATGAAGCCGCGCTGCACCGACTGATCACGGCGTACATGCGATTGGCGATTTCGATGGCGTCGAAATATCGTCGCTATGGCGCACCAATGAATGACCTGATCCAGGAGGCGGGTCTGGGGCTGATGAAAGCGGCGGATAAATTCGATCCGGATCGCGGCGTGCGTTTTTCGACCTATGCTGTCTGGTGGATCAAGGCGTCAATTCAGGACTATGTGATGCGTAACTGGTCGATGGTGCGCACCGGGTCGACGTCCAGCCAGAAATCGCTGTTCTTCAATATGCGGCGTGTTCAGGCTCAATTCGAACGCGAAGCGGCTGCAGACGGGATGCGTCTGGATCGGCACCAAATGCACGAAAAAATTGCGTCTGAAATCGGTGTGCCCATGCGGGATGTCGAAATGATGGACGGGCGATTGGCAGGCAGCGATTTCTCGCTGAATGCGGTGCAATCGGCGGACGAAGAAGGGCGGGAGTGGATCGAAGCGCTGGAAGACGACAGTCAGCAGGCCGCTGAACTGGTCGAGGAACGTCATGATCGCGAACAGCTGCGGACTTGGTTGGTCATGGCAATGGATATTTTGACCGACCGGGAGCGCTTTATTGTGCGCGAACGCAAGCTGCGGGATCCTGCCCGTACGCTGGAAAGCCTGGGGAATGAGCTGAAGCTGTCCAAGGAAAGGGTGCGACAGCTCGAAGCAGCTGCCTTTCAAAAGATGCGCAAGAGCCTTGAAAGCCAGAGTGCCGAGGTGCAGAACTTTCTGTTATGAACAGATTTTGCATTTCAGGTCTCATGAGCGTCCAGTGTGTGCTGGGCGCTTTGGTTTTTGCCGCAACAGAGCTGACCGCAGCCCCTCTGGTGGAAGGTATGGCGCAGGCGGATGTGGTGATACTGGGCGAGGTACACGATAACCCCGAACATCACAAAACGCAGGCCCGGATGGTCCAGGCCCTGACGCCAAGGGCCGTTGTGTGGGAAATGCTTACGCCTGAACGGGCAGATGTGTTGGACAAAGGCGTTACAGCCGACCCCGATCAATTGGCCAGGGACTTGCAGTGGTCGGACACTGGCTGGCCGGAATTTTCCTTTTACGCACCGATCTTTGCCGCGAGCCAGGGGGCTGCACACTATGGCGGGCAGGTTCCCAGGTCGCAGGCGGGCGACGTGATGCAAAATGGCGCGGCCGCATTCTTTGGCGCTGAGGCCGCGCAATATGGTTTGAAAGACCCGCTTCCCGCTACCGAACAATCAACACGCGAAGCTGATCAGCTTGCCAATCACTGTGATGCAATGCCCAAAGACATGCTGCCCCTGTTGGTTGAATTTCAACGACTGAGGGATGCGGTTTTGGCCCGCGCGGTTGTGCGGGCCTTTCGCGAAACCGGCGGACCTGTGGTGGTGATCACCGGCAATGGCCATGCCAGAACAGATCGCGGCATCCCGGTCTATCTTGCTCAGGCGATGCCCGGGCTGGTGTCCTTTTCGCTGGGACAGTCCGAGGACGGGCAAATCAGCGGCGCGTTTGATGCTGTTGTCGATGCTGCTGCTGTCGATCGTCCGGACCCCTGTCTGGCGTTTCAAAGCGACTGAGCCAAAACCGTTTCCATTCCCGGCACGCGCGCAATAATGTCAAAGAGATTGCAGGTAAGGACGGGCAAATGCTGGCTGACAAACATATCCTTCTGATCATTGGTGGCGGCATTGCGGCCTACAAATCTCTCGATCTGATCCGGCGGTTGCAGGATCATGGTGCGCGCGTCACCCCTGTGCTGACCCGCGCTGGCGAAGAATTCGTGACCCCGCTGTCGGTTTCCGCATTGGCCGGGGCCGGCGTGCATCGGGATCTGTTCGATCTGACATCCGAGGCCGAAATGGGCCATATTCAACTGTCCCGCAGTGCTGACCTGTTGGTTGTGGCTCCGGCAACCGCCGATCTGATGGCCAAGATGGCGCAGGGGCTGGCGAATGATTTGGCGTCCACCCTGTTGCTTGCCACTGACACGCCCGTTTTGGTCGCACCTGCCATGAATGTGCGTATGTGGGAACATCCCGCAACCCAACGCAACATCAAAACGCTAAAGTCTGACGGGGTTACCTTTGTTGGCCCGAACGCAGGTGCCATGGCCTGTGGTGAATTCGGCCCCGGTCGGATGGCCGAACCTGACGAGATCGTCGCCGCGATCGGGGCTGCGTTGAAGGACGGTCCATTGAACGGCAAGCGTATCCTTGTCACTTCGGGTCCGACGCATGAACCCATTGATCCGGTGCGCTATATCGCCAACCGATCATCTGGCGCGCAGGGGGCTGCGCTGGCTGCGGCTCTGCGGGATCTGGGGGCCGAGGTGGTATTTGTCACGGGCCCAGCGGATGTGCCGCCGCCGTCGGGTGTTGACGTGGTGCCTGTTCAAAGCGCCCAGCAGATGTCGGACGCGGTCGAGGCTGCGTTGCCTGTGGATGCTGGCGTTTTTGCTGCGGCGGTTGCCGATTGGCGGGTGGCCAGCGCGTCAGACAAAAAGCTGAAGAAAAGTCGGGACGGATTGCCAACGCTGGCATTTGCGGAGAACCCGGATATTCTCAAACGCGTGTCCCACATGACCCAAGGACGGCCGGGGCTGGTCGTGGGGTTTGCGGCAGAAACCGATGATGTGATCAATCACGCCACGGCCAAACGTTTGCGAAAGGGGTGTGATTGGATCGTGGCCAATGACGTGTCGCCCGCAACAGGCATTATGGGTGGGAGCGAGAATGCAGTGGTTCTGATCTCCGAAGACGGGGCCGAAGAATGGCCTCGTATGGGGAAAACCCAAGTGGCGCGGCAACTGGCTGACCGGATTGCAGCGGCCTTGGTTGGGTGATCCCACCCTTGGCGAGAGTGAGTTGCGCGATAGGCCCAAGAGTAGGCCCGCATAGTATTGCGCCATGTGAAGTGCGCCATGTGACCTGTAAAGTTTGGTCGGACCGTGAAGCGGTGCCACCGGTTCAAAAACCAATGGCCGATCGGGATGCATGGATCGACGCTGAAACATCGCAGCACCCAGCCAAAAACGCTGGAGGTGATCGCAGACCTATTTGGATTGGAGGGAACGGTGATGTGATGTGCCGGGCTGAAGGCACCTGGGGGTCTCTGGTGCGTAGGTCATGCCGTTTTGTCGATTTTCCGACGCAGTGCCGGACACAGGATTTTCGCAGCCACAGTCGGATGAAGGCGACAGTGTGCTAGGTGAGAACTTGCACGCCTTTTTGGGTTCCACGGTCGGGTATGCCATGGGCGCGAGCAGTATGACCTGGTGTGACGTGGGACTGGGTTGCCCAAGTCAAAGCCATTGATAGTCTTCTGCCCAGACCGCTCGGTTTCTGGTTTTTGGGCCGCACTCCATCTGCCAAGGAATAGTGCGACGGGCGTTCAGTGGTATGAGCGCGATTGCCGTTGAATTTGCCCTTTCACCCGAAGTGAAATGTACACGACGGTTGAACTGCCGGTTTCCATTTTGATGCCGCGTAAACTGGGGATTCATTGAGTTTGAAAGGAGACTAACGGCGGTTACGGCGAGGGCAGTTTGGAAAGTTATTGATCATTTGGCTTGCAGGATCGCCATATCTCAGATCAGGAGTGATTGTCGTTCATGGTTGGGAAAAGGGCATTGAACCTTGGAACACCCGAGGCGTTTCAAACCCTTGCGATATATTCATTCATAGACAAGGAAATTGGTGGAGCCTAGGGGGATCGAACCCCTGACCTCTTGCATGCCATGCAAGCGCTCTCCCAGCTGAGCTAAGGCCCCGTGCCACATCCGCGTATTTCGCGGTGTGAGCGTCGTTTAAGCGACGATGGCGCAGGCTGCAAGGGCAAAATGCACCAACTTCTGATAATTTTTGACACCCGATTTTAGGGGGTATCGGTCGTGCCCGGGCCTTGTCGGCCCAGGCCCGAAATCAGCTTTCGTCGTTCTCCGAAGGCATGTCGGCGATTTCGTCGAGCGAGACATTATCGTCGTCGTCATCGTCGTCCAGAACGTCATCACCCAGATCCACATCGATGGTTTCTTCATCGTCCAGGACCAGGTCTTCGGTTTCAGAGCTTTCCTTTGCCTTCAGCGTTGCCGCATCTTCGGAATCAGCGGCGATCATGCGGCTTTTGCCGAGCTCCTGCTGGACCACTTCGCCCGTATAGGGGCTAACGATTGGGTTCTTGTTCAGGTCGTAAAACCGTTTACCGGTGGTCGGGCAAACGCGCTTTACCCCCCATTCTTCCTTGGGCATGTGTATCCCCTCGATTATCTGATGAGTCGTATCGACGATTCCGGTCTCCTGCCATATGAGGTGGGGACTGTCAAAGCCTTTGGAAACAGGGGGCCGCCATGACGCAGTATCATTTGCCCGGAAATCCGCCTGTGCCGCTGGCCTTGCGGCGGTCCGGGCGTGCCCGTCGGATCAGTCTGCGGGTGTCGCAATTGGATGGTCGGGTCACGTTGACGGTGCCAAAAGGCGTGGCGGATCGCGAGGCGTTGGAGTTTGCCGAGAGCAAAGCCGACTGGATTCGTGGGCATCTGGCGAAACACCCTGGAATTGAGGTCCTGGGTTACGGCAGCCAACTTCCAATCGAAGGGGACATGCGGACCGTTGTGCCCATAGCGGGGCGTCGTGTCGTCTTGTCTGAGACCACCGTGGGTGTGCCGGGGCAGGAGCCGGGCATTCGGCTGCAGGCCTTTTTGAAGCAGGCGGCGCGGGATCGGCTGGCCGGAGCATCTGACCGCTATGCTGCCCGATTGGGCGCGACGTATTCCAGGATCACATTGCGCGACACACGGTCCAGATGGGGGTCGTGTTCCAGTCAGGGCGCGCTGATGTATTCCTGGCGTTTGATTTTGGCACCTCCCGAGGTTCTGGATTACGTTGCGGCGCATGAGGTGGCGCATTTGAGCGAAATGAATCACTCGGCCGCCTTTTGGGCAAAGCTCGAAAGTTTGTATGGGGATTATCGGCCCGCCCGCGATTGGTTGCGCCGCGAAGGCGGAGCATTGCATCGGTTCCAATTCTGACACCGCTGATTCTGCATTTGGCGGCGGTGGGCTCCCGCCCCAATTGGATGTTCCGGCTGTCGCCGGAAAACCCATTTGAGTTGGGCGTGGCAGCGTGCGTACCGCACGCTGCCATCCCATCGAACCGGCGTGGCACTGCGCGCATTGACGCGCAGTGCCACGCCCAACGGAAGGTGCGGCATTTTCATGCCGCGCCGACGGGCGGGAGGGCTTGTGGTTGACCCGACCTCTGGATGTGATCACAAAGGGTTCATGATAGCCCCAAGACCATCTGACGCCGAACTGTCTGCCCATGACAGGGTGTATCGCACCTTGCGAACCCGGATCATGCATGGCGAAATCGCCCCCGGTGCGGCGCTGACGTTGCGGGGGATTGGCAAAGAATTTGATGTCTCCATGACACCTGCCCGCGAGGCCGTGCGCAGGTTGGTGGCCGAAGGTGCTCTATTCCTGTCCAGTTCAGGCCGTGTTTCGACACCGGAGCTGAGTCATGATCGGATTGAAGAGCTGGCTGCGCTGCGCGCTTTGCTGGAGGTTGAGCTGGCCAGCCGGGCGTTGCCACGTGCGCATATTGCATTGATCGACCGATTGCATTCGATCAATGTCACCGTGGCCGAAATGGTGTCCAAACGCGATGCAGTGGGCTATATCCGCTCGAACCTCGAATTTCATCGCACCCTGTATCTGCGTGCGCAGGCTCCGGCGATGCTGGCCATGGCCGAAACCGTATGGTTACAGCTGGGGCCGACGATGCGGGCGTTGTATGGGCGGCTGCGCCGGACGGAACCGCCGTATAACCACAAGCTGATCATTGCCGCGCTCAAGGCCGGTGACGAACCGGGATTGCGCCTGGCGGTCCGGTCGGACGTGACACAGGGGCTCAAACTGCTCGCGGGATAAGCCCCGTGTTGGGTCAGAGTGGCAGAGCCACGCCGGAAGCGGCGATATGGTATCTGATGGCTTGGCCCGGAGGAGAGATCCGGGCTAGGCTGGTGGCAAAACCAAATCACAAACCAAATTTGAGCAGGACATCACCATGAAACAGAGCGGATTGGGCAGGCGCAGCTTTTCACTTGGGTTGGGAGCAGCCTTTTTGACGGCCTGTACCGGTGGGGTCCCAACCACGCCGGCGGCACCGACACGCATGAAATCGGTTCCCAATGCTGGGTATGATGCCTGGTTGGCCAGTTTCCGGGCGCGCGCGCTGTCCCAGGGGATTTCACAACCAGTCCTGGATCGCGCGTTTCAAAGTGCAGGGTACCTGCCGGGGGTGATTGAACGGGACCGCAACCAGACCGAATTCACGCGCACGCTCGAGGACTACCTGGCGATTGCCGCGTCGGATGAACGCATATCCGTCGGACGCCAGATGCTCCAGCGTCACCGAAATGTCCTGCTGGAGATCCAGAACCGATATCAGGTGGAACCACAGGTCGTGACGGCCATTTGGGGGCTAGAGAGCCGCTATGGCGCGCGCAGGGGTGATATTCCGGTGGTCTCGGCGCTGTCCACGCTGGCTTATGACGGGCGGCGTGGTTCGTTTTTTGAAAGCCAGCTGGTCGCTGCGCTCAAGATTCTGCAAAATGGCGATATCAGCTCGGACCGCATGACCGGGAGCTGGGCGGGCGCTATGGGCCACACCCAATTTATCCCGACCTCCTATTTGGCGTATGCGGTGGATTTCCGCGGCGACGGGCGGCGTGACATCTGGTCGGATGACCCGACCGATGCCCTGGCCTCGGCAGCGGCCTATCTGAAGCGATCCGGTTGGAAGCAGGGGCAGCCCTGGGGTGTCGAAGTGCGATTGCCCAGCGGGTTTGATACAGGTTTGACGGGGCGCGACACAAAACGCGCACCCAACAGTTGGGCCGCCTTGGGCGTGCGTGATATGTCCGGGCGTGCAGTGCCGGATCATGGAGCCGCGTCGATCATCATTCCATCGGGGGCGTCCGGGCCTGCCTTTATGATCTTCAATAATTTCAAGGTAATCACCCGTTATAACAACTCTACCAGCTATGTGATCGGGATTGGTCACCTGTCCGATCGCCTGGTGGGTGGCCCGGCGATCAAGGGGAAGTTCCCCCCAGACAAGACCGGCATGACGTTGGATGACCGCAAGGAGATGCAGGAGCGTTTGACCCGGGCGGGATTTGACACCCAAGGTGCCGATGGGGTCATCGGATCCAACACAAAGAGCGCGATTTCAGGTTATCAGAAATCCCGCGGTCTGACCGTGACGGGCGAACCTTCGCTGGACTTGTTGCAACGACTGCGCAAAGGGTAATCAGCATCAGCTCTGGAGTGTCAGCGCGGCAAAGAACAGCAGGAACAACTCACGTTCGCTGGTGATGTCCAGCTTGCCATAGATCCGGCGTTTGTGGTTCTTGATGTTGCCCACTGACAGATCCAGCGTCTGGGCGATTCCAGCCGTGCTGTGGCCTTGGAGCGTCAGCCTGACAATGTCGCGTTCACGCGGTGTCAGATCGATCCGGGACACCCATTGGTCGATCTCCAACATCGCCGGGGTAGCATCAGCACCGGAATAGATCGTCCAGACAAACCGGGTTCCGACGTTGAAGTCCTGGGCGATCGAGGTGCGTATCGGGACCGCCTGAGGCGTGTTCTGCTGATGCCATTCATTGGTCATCCAGATCGTGGTGCCCAGGGCGTTTGTCGTGCGCCAGGGCCGCCCCAAAGACGGAGAAGCGGAGTATTCATCGGCCAGGATCAGGGCCCGTATGTGCTGCCGATAGAGCGCGGCGATGGTGGGGTAAAGCCTATCCAGCGTATCAACGTCGGTTTGATGGAATTGGCCCCTTCGCTTGTTGAAAAAGAAGGCCACGGAATCAGTGTCCACCGCTGGTGCAAAAACGCCAATCTCGTCAGTCACATCGATCTGGGGCAGGAACTCATCCGTGTAGCGTGAAAACGCACCATTGCGTGTCAGCTCTTGCAGCCAAACCACGCCTGATGTGCGCCCTTGGCGCCAAAAGGGGACATAGGGGTCGCTGCTGACGTATTTCTTTAGGTACAGTTCGGCCAGGTGTGACGGGAAAGTGTGCGAATGGATCAGGAATCTGGGATCATCGTGGGTGGAGTAGCGGGCCATGGTAATAAAATCATGGTCGATTGCGGCCCCCACCGCATCGGCGAGCAGTTTTTCGAAATCCGATGTGCCTATGGCGTCGATGGCCGTGGGCAAAACATGAAACAACGACAGGTTTTCGACCAAGTCTGCGGTGGATTTCCCTGTGCCCGTGCTCACTCCAATGCCGCTCCCTTAAGACGCAGATAATAGGGCAGGTGGTGTTCGAGATAGGTCTGTGCCTTGGGTTCCCGGCGGGCGAGGGCAAAAAACATGCGCTCCTGTTCGGATATATCGGCCAGTGTCAGGGGGCGGATGGACTTGGAGGCGCTGACGTCGCCGTGCCAGCCATCCACCTGCTGCCAGTCGGTGGGTTTTTCGTCCTGCCAGTCAAAGGCGGCTTCGGAAAACGGCAATCCAATGCGATCCCACATGTTTGCCAATGCAGCGCGGGTGTCCTGTCGCACGGTTTCGGCCTCGATCACCACGGGCACTTGACCGGCCGCCTTGAGCGCCGAGTAATGCCGCCATTGCGCCTCTAATCCGATTTCCTCTTGGGTCACCTCGGCATCCAGTTTGAAATATGAGGGAATCGACGCCATCGGATTGCGGATCAGAAAGCAGTTGATCAGCCGATCCTGAAATGCCTGGTCCGCCAGAATATGCGGCATGACGTAATAGCTCATGTCCTTGAAGAACACGGGCCGGGTTTCGGCGCGGTGTATCAAGGTGTTGCGGATGTCCTGGTAGGCGACGGGGTGGCCAGGTTGCACATCGAAGTGGGGCATCTCGCGCACCTTTCGATTGACATAATAGTCATACATGAAGGGTTCATGCGCACAGTCCAAATCGCCGCGTTCGCGCATCACACGTTCCATCGCTGTGGACATGGAGCGCGGATGGGACCAAAGGGCAATGATCGGGTGCATCTTGTAAGTCTCCTGTTGCCTGCTCCGGTATTGTTCATCGCTGGATGGCACGTGGGAAGAGTGTCAACAGACACTGTTGAGCGAAAACGCGGGGCTGGCTAGAGTCAAACTCCGCAGCCAAGCCATCTGGGTGGTGCCTGATAACACCTCTGTCGCAGGCCCAGTTGCCCCACTGCCCCAGCCCCCGTGTTTCCGGGGCCGTCCCTGTGAGGAAACAATGCCGGGCGTTGGTCTGCAATGATGATGGATACAGGGGAGAGGGGGCTTCACCCTCTGGTCGGGGCTGTCCTGCAGAGCGACCGGGTTTTTGCGGCGACTGCGGGTGCGCCGGTGGACTGCGCCCACATCGGGCTCAGCGGTGCAAAGCATGGCTCGTCGAGAATAACATTTTGACCAGCAAGTCAGAAGGGCCGGTTGACCCTTCCAAAACGGGTTAAGCTGCCAGCCCTTTGGACCCTATATCGAGGAACTTTTTGCGCCGATCCTGCACCAGGGCCTTGGCGTCCATGTCCTGCATGTCCCCCAGCAACGCAGTGATCGCGTCGCCAACGGCCTGGATTGCGGTCGCCTTGTCGCGGTGCGCGCCGCCTTTGGGCTCGGGGATCACACGGTCTACCACGCCCAGGTCGAACAGATTCTGCGCAGTCAGGCGCAGCGCCTCTGCGGCTTCGCGCATCTTTTCAGCGTCTTTCCACAGGATCGACGCACAGCCTTCGGGGCTGATCACCGAATAGATCGAATGTTCCAGCATCGCCACACGGTTGGCGGTGGCAAAGGCCACGGCACCACCGGATCCACCTTCGCCTATCACCACGCTGACCAACGGCACGCCGATCTGCAGGCAGGCTTCGGTGGCGCGGGCGATGGCTTCGGACTGGCCGCGCTCTTCGGCCCCTTTGCCGGGGTAGGCACCGGGGGTGTCAACCAGAGTGATCACTGGCAGACCAAATTTCCCGGCCATCTGCATCAGCCGGATTGCCTTGCGATAGCCTTCGGGGCGCGCCATGCCGAAATTGCGCTCGATCCGGGATTTGGTGTCGGTGCCCTTTTCGTGACCGATCACCATGACCGGTTGGTCGTTGAACCGGGCCAGGCCACCCATGACCGCATGGTCATCGGCAAAATTCCGATCACCTGCCAAAGGTGTGTATTCAGAAAACAGCGCCTGGATGTAATCCTTGCAATGGGGGCGCTCGGGGTGGCGTGCCACCTGGCATTTGCGCCAGGGTGTCAGATCCTTGTAGAGATCGTCGAGCAATTGGACAGCCTTGGCGTCCAGCGCCTTGGCCTCGCTCTCTACATCCATTTCCTCGTTGGCCCGGGCGAGAGCGCGCAGCTCTTCGGCCTTGCCTTCGATTTCAGCCAGGGGTTTTTCGAAATCCATATACTGGGTCATGACGCCTCACTCGCGGTGTTCCCCGTTATATGGCCTCAGTTGCCGTCGGATGCAACTCAGCAAGATTTGTGGTTTCGTCCCATGGCATTCAACAGGGGCAACGGACGACAAGAGGATCACCAGGATGACGACCAGCTACGAAGACAGGGTGCTGCGGGTATTGGCCTATATTCACGACAATCCCGCTGGCGATCTGTCGCTGGACAATCTGGCCGACGTGGCGGCGATGTCGCGGTTTCACTGGCATCGGGTGTTTCGTGCCCTGACCGGGGAAACCTGTGCCCAGGCGGTGCGACGTTTGCGGTTGCATCGGGCAGCCAGCTGGCTGGTGACCAGTGACCGGCCCGTGGACAGGGTTGCCTGCGACGTGGGCTATTCCAACCTCAAATCCTTTGCGCGGGCCTTTGCCGAGGCCTATGGCGTCAGCCCCATTGCCTTTCGCAAGGCGGGACGGGCGACGTTAGCCAACCCAACCCTAAAAATCGGAGACTATCCCATGCATCCCGTATCCCTTCGCAATGAACCAGCCCGCCGCCTGATCGGCCTGCCACACACTGGTGCCTACATGGAGATCGGCAAAAGCTTTGAGGCCTTTGGTGCCATGTGCGAATCCCGTCAGCTCTGGCCGCATATGGGGCCTGCTGCGGCGGTTTACTATGACAATCCTGAATGTGTGGCCGAGGCCGAACTGCGCAGCTTTGCCGGAGGCGAATATCGGGGCGAGGATATTCCGCAAGGCATGGAAGAACGGCGGCTGGAGGGCGGGAAAACCGCTGTTCTCACTTACAAAGGGCCGTATTCCGGTATTTCCGGCGCCTATCAGAGCCTCTATGGGAATTGGTTGCCGACCTCGGGCGAAGAACCTGCCGATGCCCCCTGTTTCGAGATCTACATGAACAATCCTCGCGACACCGCGCCCGAAGATCTGGTGACCGAAATCTGCATGCCGCTGAAATAGGCTGTCCGCACACCTGCGCACCGGCGCACCTCATCCTATGACCACCGGATAAAGGGACCCAACCAACAGGGCCGCCATGGTCCAGTTGAATACTACCAGGCGGCGCGGGTTTGTCAGGATCCGCGCCATCTGTTGGCCCAAAACGGTCCAGCTGCTGACACACGGCAGGTTGATGGCACCAAACACCATGGCCACAATGATCACGGATCGGGTGGATTGGTCCGGTGTATAGGCGCTGAGCGCGGTCAGCGCCATGGTCCAGGCCTTGGGGTTGACCCACTGAAACCCAGCGGCTTGCAGGAACGACATCGGGCGACCGACCGCTTCGCCGGCGTTGACGGGTGCCGCATTGGCGATTTTCCAGGCGAGATACAGCAGATAGGCAACCGAGCCGTATTTCAGGATGTCATAGGCCACCGGGTAGGCGTCAAACAGCTGTACCAGCCCCGCACCGACACACAGGATCATAAAGGTGAACCCCAACCCGATTCCCAGCATATGGGCGACGGTACGGCGAAACCCGAAATTCGCGCCAGAGGCCATCAACATCAGGTTGTTGGGCCCCGGCGTGATCGACGAAACAAAGGCAAAGAGCGCAAGCGCCAGAAGGAGATCATAAGTCATGTGGTGAATGATTGCTTGAAAACCGCAAAATGAAATTGCGTTTTGGGCGAGGTGGCGGTTATTTGTGCAACTTATGTCAAAGAAAGATCAAATCAACGATCAGATATTGCGTGAATTGACGCGCGATGGTCGAATTTCGAACCTCGAACTGGCTGACCGGGTGGGGCTGTCTGCCTCGGCCTGCCTGCGTCGGGTTCAAGAGCTTGAGCGCTCGGGGGTGATCATAGGATATCGGGCGGTGTTGGACCGTCAGGCACAGGGCGTTGGTTTTGTTACCTATATCGGTGTCGGTCTCAGCGAACACACCAAGGCGGCGCAATTGGCCTTTGAACAGGCCATGCAGGCGGCGCGCGAAGTGGTGGAATGCCATAACATCACAGGTACCATCGAATACCTACTGCGCGTCGAATGTGCGGACCTGCCCAGCTACAAAAGGTTCCACACCGAAGTGTTGGGAACGTCACCGCATGTGAGCGCGATTACGTCCTATGTGGTCATGGGATCCCCCAAGGATCAGCGCGGTTAAGGCGTTTGCAAGCGCCTTTGGTCACACGGTTTCAAAACCGCTTGGTCGCGCGAACGGGCAGGAGCGCCTTGATCGCCAGATCGGGAGAGCTCAGAACCGGCGTGTGACGGGTGCAGTGTGCAAGCCCGGCGGCTTGTGCCATCGAGGCTTGAGCCAGGACAACACAGCCGATCGAACGGTCGTGCGCCGCCTCGTCAACCGCCCGTGCAATGGCCACAGCAAAGTCCGTGGTCTGCCCCGCAACGAACATGCCCCAGAGACGCGACAGGTCCAGGAGGCTCAGGTGCGGGTCTCGCTGGCCAAACGCGCGCTGTAGCAGCGCCTGTGAGGGGGCAAGCGTGCTGTCCAGGCAATAGGCCATCAGAACCGGAGCGCCGATCTGGGCAGCGCGTTGCATCATCGGCCAGTCGATCCGCGTAGCCCCCGCGGCTTCGGCCACTTCTCCAATGGTGGTGCAACTGCACAACACGGGGCCCTTGGCGGTGGTCACAGCCTTGGTGATTTCATTCCTGAGCGCGGTATCTATCTGCGTTTGCGCTCGGGTCAGCCAGTCAGGCCGTACGATGTGGTGCAGATCGGCCGTCGGGGCGAGCCTGTCAAAGGTCGCGCAATGCACATCGGCCGTGTGCAGCAGGGTCAGGTCGGGCATTGGCGCAAGGTCCATGAATGACGAAAAAAGGGCGCCCCGGTCAGGACGCCCCCATATTGCAGTGAAAACGAACCGGCGTCAGCTGTTCGCAATCAGTTCCGATTGGGCGACGATCACCTCGGCCTGTTTGATCGATGCGATATCGACCAAGCGGCCTTTGTAGACGGTTGCGCCTTCGCCGTTGGCCTTGGCCTGCTCCATTGCAGCCAGGATTTCGCGGGCTTCAGCCACAGCCTCGTCCGATGGGGTAAAGACTTCGTTGGCCAAGGCGATCTGCTTAGGGTGGATGGCCCATTTGCCTACCATGCCCAAGGTCGCCGAGCGCAATGCCTGAGCGCGGAAACCGTCGTCATCGCTGAAATCACCGAAGGGGCCGTCGACCGGCAGCACGCCATGGGTGCGGCAGGCGGCGACGATGGCAGCCTGGGCCCAATGCCACGGATCTGACCAATGCTTCTGACCTTCGCGAATCATGTAATAGTTTTCCTGGGTGCCACCGATGCCGGTGGTTTGCATGCCCATTGATGCAGCAAAGTCTGCCGCGCCCAGGGACATGGCGACCATACGGGGAGAGGCGGCAGCAATCTCTTCCACATGGGCGATACCGGCCGCGGATTCGATGATGACCTCGAAATTGATCGGTTTGGTGCGACCCATGGCGGCCTCGACCGCGGTGACCAGCGCGTCCACGGCATAGATGTCACCGGCACAGCCGACTTTGGGGATCATGATCTGGTCCAGACGGTCGCCGCCCTTTTCCAGCAGGTCCACCACGTCACGATACCAGAACGGGGTATCGAGCCCGTTGATGCGCACCGATAGGGTCTTGGTGCCCCAATCCACGTCGGAGATCGCGTTGATAACGTTCTCGCGCGCGCTGTCTTTGTCCGTCGGTGCAACCGAATCCTCAAGATCCAGGTTGATCACATCCGCAGCACTGGCGGCCATCTTTTCAAACAGCGCCGGACGCGAGCCGGGGCCAAACAGCTGGCAGCGGTTGGGACGGGCCGGGGCGGCAGGTTGTAGGCGAAAGCTCATAGATATTCCCTCCGGGGTAAGGAAATTACGTTTCAGTTGTGTCAGGGGTTATTAAATTGCGCACCGGCGTGCAAGTCGTATTTTGCATATGCGGCATTGGGAACGCCGCGTTGCGGCACGCGATTGGTGGGCTGTGAACCGACGCGCGAATGTCGCAGATGCATTGGAAACCCGCAATGTGATGCGCAAAGGTTGGGCTTGCAAGGACATGAGGGATTCCCATGATTAACGCCGCATTGTTCCACCCTATCACGACGGGGCGTATCACCCTGCAACACCGTGTGGTGCTGGCCCCGATGACCCGCATTCGTGCGGACGAATTAAAACTGGCCCCGACGGAACAAACCGCCGCGTATTATGAACAGCGCGCCAGTGCCGGAGGTTTGCTGATCACTGAAGCGGTGCATATTTCGCCCGAGGCGACGCCGATATGGACTATCTACCAACGGGTAACGGAAAAGGGCGGACAGGTGCCCGGGATCTGGACAGAAACCCAAATGGAGGCCTGGCGCGCGGTGGTCGCGCGGGTCCACGCCAAGGGAGGGCGGATAATTTGTCAGCTCTTGCACACAGGCCGCGTCGCACAGCCCGAGATTGCTCAACACCCACTGGTGAAGGGGACAGATGCGCCATTGCCGCCGGTGTCATCATCCGCCACCGCGATCGAAGCCAGCAATGAGACGGGGAACCAATACAATTGGGACAAGGGGGCCACCCTGCCACGCGCCCTTCCGATCGACGAAATCCCGCGTCTGATCGCGGATTACCGCCATGCCGCGTTTTTGGCGCGACGGGCTGGATTCGATGGGGTGGAACTGCATGCGGCGCACGGATATCTGATCGAGCAGTTTATGAATGACGGGGTGAACCAGCGTAGTGATCGCTATGGTGGACGTCTCGAGAACAGATGCCGCCTGTTGTTCGACGTGGTGGCTGCGCTGGTTGACGAAATGGGGCCCGGTCGGGTCGGCGTCCGTTTGTCCCCCACGCATCTGGATCCAGAAACAGGGCACTCGCGGCAGGTCTATTTTGGGGTCCGTGATGGTGATCCGTTGGCGTTGTATACCCATGCGGTGGAGGGGCTGAATGCCTTTCCGTTGGCTTATCTGATGTTGACGGAGCCCAGAGTGGGCGGTTTGTCTCAATCCCCCGAAGCCGAGGACGCCTATCGCCACCCGATGCGCAATCGGGGCTATCGCGATCTGTACGACGGTGTGTTGATCGGGGCCGGTGGGTTTACCCCGTCGACCGCGACCGCCGCTGTTGCCGATGGCAGCTATGACCTGATCGCTTTCGGCCGATGGTTCCTGTCAAACCCGGATTTACCCGAGCGGCTGCGGCAGGGGGCTGACCTGACGGTTTATGAGCGTGAAACATTTTATGGGGCAGGGGCAGAAGGGTACATCGACTATCCCAATCTCGAACAGGGACCGGGGCGTTTCACCACCATGCCACAGTCCCAGATCGGAGGTTCGTTGCGCTGCAACCGGCCCGTAACCACATAACGATGAAATGGCCAATTGGCCCGAGAGAGACATGACCCAAGAACGGCAGGGTCTGAATGTGGCCAGAAAGTCCTGTTGGCGAAAAAGGTCGGCACAGGTTGATTGGCGACTTTGACCATGCCGCAAATGAAACAGTTCCGGCGACGATGCTGTGACACACAGGACGCATGAAGCGCGCATTGATGGAAAACTGGGCCCTGTTTCTGGGCATGATGATGCTGATGGTCGCGAACGGGCTGTTGGCGACCCTTCTGACCATTCGGGGCAATGAGCTTGGGTTCTCGGACTTCACGATCTCGATGATGCAGGCCTGCTATCCGTTTGGAGCGTTGGCCGGGACGATCATCGCTCCACGATTGGTGGAAAAGGTCGGTCATATCCGGGTGTTTTCCGCCTTGGCATCTCTGGTGTCGATCGCGGCGATCATCCACCTGCTGACCAAGGATGCCTATAGTTGGAGCGCTATGCGCTTCCTGTCGGGCTTTTGCTACCCCGGGCTTTATGTGATCACGGAAAGCTGGTTGAACGCCAAGGCGGAAAACCGCATCCGCGCCCAGATCCTTTCGGTCTATTTCGTGATCCAGCTGGTTGGTCCGGCGGGGGGAACGGCCTTGGTCGGTTTCCCTGATCCGTCCGGCAATCTGCTGTTTGGGGTTGTGTCGATCCTGATCTCGCTCTCGATTGTGCCGCTGCTGCTGTCGAACAACAAGGCACCAGATTATACCGCGCCCGAACGGATGCCGGTTCAGCGCCTATACCGGGTGTCACCCCTGGCGGTGGTGGGGATCGTGATGATGAGCATCGGCATGTCAGCGCAGTTTATTTCGCTGCCGCTTTATGCCTTGCAACAGGGGTTTACGGCGGCACAGGCATCGGGTGCCTTGGTGGTTTCGTTGATTGCGGGGGCGTTGGTTCAATATCCGGTGGGGTGGATTTCGGACAAAACTGACCGACGGTATGTGGTGATCGGGCTTGGTATTCTGACGGCGCTTTCTGGTTTGTGGATGGTGTTCGACACCTCTCCGTCGCGTTTGGTGTTTGGCTTTGCGGCCATCGCTATGGGGACCTATCCGACTTATTCGATACTGGCAGCGCATGCCAATGACCAACTGCGCCCGGGGCAGGTGGTTCCGGCCAGTGGCACCATGGTGTTCCTGTTGAATCTTGGCTTGTTGATCGGCACGGTTCTGGGGCCCAATGCCATAGCGCTGTTTGACGGGCGCGGGTTGCAGTTGCTGTTTGTTATGGTCGGTCTTGGCGGCGCGGCGGTTGCATTGGTGCGCCGCGTTCAGGAGGCTCCGCCAGAAGAAACCGGTGAAGCCCAAGCGATGGGCATCATCGGCATGGCCCAACCTGGGGTGCTGCAGGCTGATTCATGGATCGAGGAAGAGGAACAGGGAACTCAAGCTGACCTATAGAGGAAATCTTGCTCAAAATCCCAAAAGGTTCGAAGATTCTTCTAATAATTGGTGTCCAAAACTGAACTTCGAGAGAAATTTGCGCACGAACCGAAGGAATATAGCCAGAAATTACTTCTGGGGAAAGTTAGCGCAATGATCGAAACACCGTATCTGTTGTTCCTGGGCGACGCGCCCGACATGTTGGCGGCCAAAGTGGCCATTGGAATTCGTGACTGGCGTCCGGATCACGCTGTGGGTCAAATCAGCCTGCCCGGATGCGGTGCGGATCTGGGTCTGACTGAAATGACCTTGGCCGAGGCCAAGGAAGCCGGTGCCAAGACGCTGGTGATTGGCGTGGCCAACCGTGGTGGCCTGATCTCTCCTGCGTGGAAAGAGGTGCTGATCGCGGCGCTGGAGATGGGATACGATCTGGCATCCGGCCTGCACAACCTGCTGCGTGACGAAGGCGATCTGGTGGCTGCGGCCCAGACCCATGGGGGCACGTTGCATGACGTCCGGGTTCCGACCGTGGGATATCCGATTGCCAACGGAAAGAACCGAACCGGCAAACGCTGCCTGGCCGTGGGCACCGACTGTTCCGTCGGCAAAATGTATACTGCGTTGGCGATGGACGCTGAAATGCAGGAACGCGGGATGAAATCAACCTTTCGTGCAACGGGCCAGACGGGCATCCTGATCACGGGGCATGGTGTGCCGCTGGATGCGGTTATCGCCGACTTCATGGCCGGGTCGATTGAATATCTGACACCGGACAATGAAGACGATCATTGGGACCTGATCGAAGGTCAGGGGTCGCTGTTCCACGTGTCCTATTCCGGTGTGACAATGGCGTTGGTGCATGGCGGTCAGCCGGACGCGCTGATCCTGTGCCACGAACCGACCCGCGAACATATGCGCGGCCTGCCCGAGTATTCGGTGCCGTCGCTGGAGGAACTGCGGGACGTGGCATTGCCTTTGGCCCAGCGGGCAAATGCAGATTGCAAGATCGTTGGCATTTCCGTCAACACCCAGCACCTGAACGAAGACGAAGCCGTAGCCTATCTGGCGCAGGTTGAAGAGCGCATGGGGCTGCCCGCAGTTGATCCCTATCGCCATGGTGCCGGTCGCCTGGTGGACGCGCTGGCTGCGGTTTGATCTAACGACGCCCGGCGGAGGGTCCCGGCGTTTGTTGTGGGAGCCTCCGGCGGGAGTTTTTTTGGCAAGATGAAGGAGCGGCGGTGCGCACAGCCCGTTCGTTCGTGCAGGGGTGACACCTTGCGAAAGAGAGGAATGGCCCATGCGGATTTCCGTGACATCGGATGTGTTCAAGCTGGCACAGGTATTTACCATTTCGCGCGGTTCGCGGACCGAGGCGAAAGTGCTGACCGTCAAGGTCGAGAAAGATGGCGTGACCGGTTGGGGCGAATGCGTGCCTTATGCGCGTTACAACGAAACGTTGGAGAGCGTGACTGCGGAAATTGAAGGTTTGCCCGCCGATTTTAATCGTGATGAGCTACAAGGATTGTTGCCCGCGGGTGCCGCCCGCAATGCAGTGGATTGCGCCCTGTGGGATCTGGAGGCCAAACAGGCCGGCAAGCGCGTATGGGAACTGGCAGGATTGCCTGAACCCAAGCCGGAAATTACCGCCTATACGCTGTCGCTGGACACGCCCGAGAACATGCAGGCGCAGGCGGCGGAAAACGCACATCGCCCGCTGCTGAAGATCAAATTGGGCACCCCCGATGACATGCCGCGTTTGCAGGCTGTGCGCGCGGGTGCGCCGGATGCCAAGATCATTGTCGACGCCAATGAAGGCTGGTCCGCCGAGGTCTATGCCGATCTGGCACCGCATCTGGTTGAACTGGGGGTTGAGCTGGTCGAACAGCCGTTGCCCGCTGGTGAAGACGAGGCCCTGATCGGCATGGATCGCCCCGTTCCGGTCTGCGCCGATGAGAGCTGTCATGACCGCTCAAGCCTGCCGAAACTGGTCGGGAAATATGACGTGGTGAACATCAAGCTGGACAAGACCGGCGGTCTGACCGAAGCGCTGAAGCTGCGCGACGAAGCGCTGGCACAGGGGTATGACGTCATGGTTGGCTGTATGGTCGGTTCTTCGTTGGCGATGGCACCTGCGACGATTGTTGCCCAGGGCGCGTCGGTTACGGACCTTGACGGGCCGCTGCTGTTGGCCGAAGACCGTGCGGAGCCTTTGAATTTTGACGCCGCCGGGGTGCACCCGCCCAAACCGGCACTCTGGGGTTGAGGAGACCAACATGACCCGTACCGTATATGTAAATGGCGAATATCTGCCCGAAACCGAAGCCAAAGTGTCGATCTTTGACCGTGGTTTCCTGATGGCGGATGCCGTTTATGAGGTGACCAGCGTGCTGGATGGCAAGCTGATCGATTTTGACGGCCACGCCGTCCGCCTAAAGCGGTCGCTGGACGAATTGGACATGGCCACGCCGTGCACCAAGGAAGAGTTGCTGGAAATTCACCGCAAATTGGTTGCTGATAACGACATCAACGAAGGTCTGGTCTATCTGCAGGTCACACGCGGGTCTGATGGCGACCGGGATTTCGTGTTCCCGTCGGCCGACACCAAACCGACAATTGTTTTGTTCACCCAGAACAAGCCGGGTCTGGCTGACAGCCCTGCTGCCCGCAAAGGGGCCAAGATCATTTCGATCGAGGATATCCGCTGGGGCCGTCGCGACATCAAGACTGTGCAGCTTCTGTACCCGTCCATGGGCAAGATGATGGCGAAAAAGGCAGGTGCCGACGATGCATGGCTGATCGAAGACGGTCATGTCACCGAAGGCACGTCGAACAACGCCTATTTTGTCAAGAACGGCAAGATCGTGACCCGCCCGCTGTCGACCGATATCCTGCACGGCATCACCCGCGCCGCCGTTCTGCGTCTGGCCGAAGAGGCACAGATGGAAATTGAAGAGCGGCTGTTCACCATTGATGAAGCAAAGGAAGCTGATGAGGCCTTTACCACTTCGGCCAGCGCTTTTGTGATGCCGGTTGTGGAAATTGACGGTGTTCAGCTGGGGGACGGCACGCCGGGCCCAATTGCCAAACGTTTGCGTGAAATCTATCTGGATGAAAGCCGCAAACAGGCAATCTGAATTCGAGTGGAATTCATTCCAACTGGGGAGCGGGCTGATGTATCAGCCCGTTTTTCGTTTTCCACCCTTTTTCCGTTTGCGGCCTATGCAAGAGATTGAAAACGACTCTTGCGGTGCCGCAAAGGGATAAGTTCTGGTCTCTTGTCTTACCTAGCTTTTGAGAAACGCGGAGGTTATCACATGCGACCATTCGAGGGACTTCGGGTGCTGGACTTGACCCATGTCTTTGCTGGCCCATTCAGCGCCTATCAGTTGGGCGTTCTTGGGGCAGAAGTGATCAAGATCGAAGCCCCGGGCGCGCCGGACATGACGCGCGATGATGGCGCAATTGCAGATCTGAATGATCAGGGTATGGGGCTGTTCTTTCAGGCCCAGGGCGGGGGCAAACGCGCATTGGCGTTGGACCTGAAAGCGCCAGAAGGGCGCGCCGTCTTTGACGATCTGGTGCGTGGTGCCGATGTGGTTGTTCAGAATTATACCCGCCCAGCGGCGCGACGACTGGGGTTAGAGTACGAGCGGTTAAAAGCGTTGAACCCGGGTTTGATTTTCTGTTCGATCAGTGGCTTTGGGCAGACAGGACCAAAGCAGGACCACCCGGCCTATGATATCGTGATTCAGGCCTTTGCCGGGGTGATGACCAGCAATGGCACACCCGACACCACGCCTGTTCGCGTAGGACCGGCGATGATCGACTATGGGACTGGATCGCAGGCCGCGCTGGCGATTTCCGCCGCTTTGTATGGGCGGCAGGTGACGGGGCTGGGGCGTGAGATTGACGTATCCATGGCTGATTGCGCGCTGATGTTGATGAATTCACACACCAAGACAACGCTGGCGACAGGAACGGGGCCGCGCCCCAACGGCAATCAGGATCCGACGCTGGCGGGGTACAGTTGTTATGACACGGCCGAGGGTCAGGTGATGCTGGGAGCATTTACCAATCGCCAGATGGTCAATTTGATGCGCGCGCTGGGCAATGACAGCGCCGCAGATGAGATTGAGAACACCCCCCGGTCAGAAATCGGGGGGCGCCGGGCGCAGGATGCCGCGTTCCTGAGCGAAGTTCTGGCCACCGAAACCGCACAGCATTGGGAAGACGTGCTGAACGCTCATCACGTGCCTGCGGCACGGGTGCGTCGATTGGAAGAGTCGCTGAACGAAGAACAGTTCCGTTCCCGCGCCGTGATTCAGGATCTGGGCGGCGCCGGGTTTGCCGTGGCCGGGTACAGCTATGATCACGGTAGCCCGCGGCTGGATGCGCCGCCGCGCCCGCACGGGGCGGACACGGATGCCATTCTGAGCGATATGGGGCTGTCACCGCAACAGATTCAGACGCTTAGGAACAGAGGCGTGATTGGCGCTGCTTAAGACAGAGTTGGATGTCAGGATTTGTCGGTCACGTTTTCCTTGAACGCGACTTCGAAAGCGGCCTGTTTTTCGGGATTGGCATCGGTTTGATACTTGGACTTCCAATCGTCCATCGTCATCCCATAGTATTTCTCGCGCGCTTCGATTTTGCCCAGCTCGATACCCTGTTCAGCAGCGGCCTCCTGATACCAACGGGCCAGGCAATTCCTGCAGAACCCGGCCAGATTCATCAGGTCGATGTTTTGCACATCGGTGCGGTCCTTCATCAGGTGTTCCTGAAGGCGGCGAAAGGCAGCGGCCTGAATTTCGATTTCGGTTTGCTGGTCCATTGTCCGTGTCCGATGCTGTAAATTGGGCGTTTGGATCCTGATCTAGCAATCAAGGCGCAATTTCACAATAATCAGGCACCCGAATCCGATTTCTATGTGGTGTTGCGCCTTTGTTATTCAGACCATCTTCAACGCGAAATAGGGAACTACGGCAAAGACAATGGTCAGGATTTTGAGCTTGGCCAGATAATCGAAATACGCTTTGCGTACTTCGGCTTCCTGCATCTTGAACATACGGGCATGAACGCCGGCTATCCAATCCTGCATTGCCCAAAGCATGCAGGTGGCTATTGCCAGAAATCCAATATTCAGGACAGCCATCCAGCCAAAGGCCGTGGTCAGCGTTTCTTGGGTCATGATCTCTCCTTGCGGAATGCCGTGTCCGTCTCAGGATACATGGGGTTTGTGTTGGTCTCCAGTAAAACCCTGTCCCTGAGCACCAGAGAGGCAGGCAAAAGGCGCACCCGCCGTCACAGGCCGCTTTTTTCCAACGCAGGGGGCAGGAGCGAGGCCAGCCGTTCGGCCCAGGCAAGTTGGCCAGTATGATCTGCAATCAGATCATTGCGCAATTCGATCAGCGTGTTGGGGCGGTTGTGCTGCGTGGCATGTTTGTCGATGGCATCGCCGGGCAAATGGCCGGTATAAGGTTCGTTCTCACCGACGCACAGATCGCCTTCGGCCCTGAGTATGTTGATCAGCGCGGGAGAGAAACGTTCGCCGGGGGGATAGAGAACACCAATTTCCCACGGACGCGGTGCGCGACCGCGCAATTGCCGGGTAAAGGAGTGGACCGAGACGATCACCACATGGGGCAGGGCGGCCAACCGGGCCAGCGCCTGATGATAGGGCCGATAGCACATCTCCAGTCGCCGATCGCGTTCGGCAGCATCCGCGTGACGATTACCGGGAATGATTGATCCGTCATACAGTTTCATCAACAGCGTCGGGTCTTCCTCACCTCGGTTCGGGTCAATCACCAAACGCGAGAAATTCGATGCGATCACCGGAGCATCCAGCAGATGCCCTAGGTGTTTGGCCACCTCATAGGCACCGACGTCATATGCTATGTGACGTTCCATGTCCTCGCGGGCCATTCCCAGATCCCCACCGTTGACTTCAGGAGGAACGGTGTTGGTCGCGTGATCGCAGGTGATCAGCCAGCGGGCAGGGCGGTCTTCGCCGTGAATATAGAAGGGTGTGTATGTCATGTAGGTGTCATGTGCCTGTCATCGGATGTGATGCAGGTTTAGGGGAGTTGCCCGGGAAAGGGAATTGCGCCATAAGCACCGTAGCGATGTTTGCGGTAACGGAATCGTAACGTAAACGCAAACCACAACGGAATACAGCAAGGAGATCGGGACATGCGGCGCCTGCGGAATGTGAAGATCGTAGCGACATTGGGGCCTGCCTCAGAAACATACGAGACCATCCGAGCCCTGCATGAAGCAGGGGCCGATGTGTTTCGTCTGAACATGTCGCATGGGACCCACGACGAGATTCGGGAAAAACACAAGATCATTCGTCAGGTGGAAAAGGACCTGGATAGCCCTATCGCCATTCTGGCCGACCTGCAGGGGCCCAAATTGCGGGTGGGTGTTTTTGCCGGGGACGAAGGTCAGGATCTAAGCGTAGGTCAGGATTTTCGCATGGATCTGGACGAAACGCCGGGGGATTCGAACCGGGTCTGCCTGCCACACCCGGAAATCTTTCAGGCGCTGGAACCTGGCGCACATCTGTTGGTCAATGACGGCAAGATCCGTCTGAAGGTCAACGATTGTGGCGCGGATTTTGCGGATTGCACCGTGGTGATCGGCGGCGTGATCTCGAATCGCAAGGGTGTGAATGTGCCGGACGTCGAACTGCCTGTGGCGGCCCTGTCGGACAAGGACCGCGAAGACCTGGAGTTTGCCTGTACGTTGGGGGTCGACTGGTTGGCATTGTCGTTTGTGCAACGGGCCCGGGATGTCTACGAGGCCCGCGCCTTGGCCGAAGGGCGGGCGGCGGTACTGTCGAAAATCGAAAAGCCGACTGCCGTGGAGCAATTTGACGAAATCCTGGATGCGTCCGACGGTATCATGGTGGCGCGCGGAGATCTGGGTGTGGAATTGCCCGTTGCTGCCGTGCCGCCCATTCAAAAACGGTTGGTGCGCAAATGCCGGGCTGCGGCGAAACCGGTGATCGTGGCCACCCAGATGCTGGAAAGCATGATCGAAAGCCCGATGCCGACACGTGCCGAAGTATCGGACGTCGCCACCGCGATCTACGAAGGCACCGATGCCATCATGCTCAGTGCGGAATCGGCGGCAGGACAATATCCGATCGAGGCAGTGCAAACCATGGACCGGGTTGCCATCGAGGTCGAAGCCGACCCGACCTATATCCAGATCATCGCCGCATCGCGCAGCGCCAAGGGCACCACTGTGGCCGATGGCATCGTTGCCGCTGCCCGAGAGATTGCCGAGAAAACCGAAATCAAAGCCATCTGCTGTTTCACCCAAAGCGGGACCACAGCGTTGCTGACGGCCCGCGAACGCCCTGCTGTCCCTATCATTGCCATGACGTCGCTCAAGGGTACGGCCCGTCGGCTGTGTCTCAGTTGGGGATGTAATTGCGTGATGACGCCGGAATTGTTGCGGTTCAAAGGGGCTGTGGCCAATGCAGCTCGCGCTGCACGGGCCGGGGGCTTTGCTGACGACACCGACCAGATCGTTGTAACAGCCGGTGTGCCGTTCAATGTGCCGGGCACCACGAACATTCTGCGTGTGGCACCCTGTGATGAACGTTTGATCTACAGCACTGATCCAGAGTAGGCTGACGGGAGCAGGCAGAGGAACGCTCTCTTGGATTCAGATCTGGCGCTGATTGTTGGTTTGGTCGTGGCCGCCCTTGCTGTGCCATCGACCGTATCCGCGCTGAGCGATGGTCGCAGACCTGTCGCCGGAATGCTGACATTTCTCATTGCAGCGGGCCTGATTCTCGTTGCGATGGTGTCGAATTCGGGCGGTTATCGATTTTCCGAGATTCCGGACGTGTTTTTTGGTGTTTTGGCACGATATCTGCCCTGATCCCTCTTGCTGTCTGCCCCAAGTTTGCCTAAAGCAGCGGCTCTGACCGCGCGACCGGCCTAAGTGGCATGCCGAGTCGCGTTTCGACCGAACCCGAATGATAGGAGACGGAAATGCCCAAGATGAAGACCAAATCGAGCGCTAAAAAGCGCTTCAAGGTGACAGCAACCGGAAAGGTCCTTGGCGGCCAGGCCGGTAAGCGCCACGGCATGATCAAGCGTACCCGCAAGTTCATCCGCAACGCACGCGGCACCACCACACTTTCTGCCCCCGACGCCAAGATCGTCAAGGGCTTCATGCCCTACGATCGCTAAGAGGAGATTGAGATATGTCCCGCGTTAAAGGTGGAACCACAACCCACGCCCGTCACAAGAAGGTCATCAAGGCAGCCAAAGGTTACTATGGCCGTCGCAAGAATACCTTCAAGGTCGCCCGCCAGGCGGTCGACAAGGCTAACCAGTACGCAACCCGTGACCGTAAGAACCGCAAGCGGAATTTCCGCGCTCTGTGGATTCAGCGGATCAATGCTGCTGTACGGAGCCACGACGAGGCCCTGACCTATTCCCGCTTCATTAACGGACTGACCATGGCTGGTATCGAAGTGGACCGCAAAGTTCTGGCCGACCTGGCCGTGCACGAGCCCGAAGCCTTCGGTGCCATCGTGGAAAAAGCACAGGCCGCTCTGGCCGCCTGATCAACGTATCAGCGACAGTGAAAAACAGGGCCGTTCCCAAATTGGGGACGGCCTTTTTTGTTGCGGTGTGTCTTTGGTACAGTTGGCACTGGTTGCTTCGCGGCTCAGCGGGGGTAGGCCAAATTCAACGTCTGCACTGCTTGCCCAATGATGTCCCGATCTGACAGAGCGCTCAGGGCAATGGCTGGGGGGCCCCCATTAAAGCCTACGATCACCGGCTTGCGGATGTATTTGTAGAGATTGAGCCATCCATTGAAATGTCCACGATGCAGACCATTTTCAGGTGTGGCGATCCAGGTTACTTCCTTGTCCCAAAAGACCTGATCGAATTGCAGGTAAACCTTGTCCAGCGTCCCCATTCCGATCCGCCGGATTGCTTCTCGTTTTTGTTTTGGCAAAGGCGGGTCAAATTGAATGGTCTCGCGTTTGAGAACTCCCAAAGGCACAGTCACAATCACGGCGTCGAACCGTTGCGATGCGCCTGTTTTCAGGGTCAGGGTGACGCTGGTCGTGTCATACGATATCCGTTTGACGGGCCGGGACAGATGCACATCATAGTTTCCTGCCAAAGCGCCAAAAATTTGAGCGTAACCGTTCGGAAATATGACTTCTGCCCCGTCATACTCATCTTGCTGCATAGCGGCCCAGACATTGATCTGGCTGTAGTCCGCCGCCGCGTCATGTTGGATGGAAACGACATTGTCCAGCCAGTCCGGGGCGTCTCGGTCCGCGATGATTGTGCCGTTCTTCCCCCGAATGAGATAGCTGTCATCCGTCGCGATCCGGGGCAGGTTGCGAGCATCTGACAGTTTGGACAGCGGGTTGCCACGGGTGCCGTGAATCCAGCTGGCTCCCATATCCAGAGGGATGCCCAGCGACTGGTCGGTCCAGATGCGCCCTCCGATGCGGCCCCTGGCCTCAAAGACCTGGACCCGAACGCCATGTGCTGCCAGAAAATGAGCGGCAGACAGGCCGCTCATTCCTGCGCCGACAATCGCAACATTCGTTTGACCCTTATGCAACACATCCTGCGCGGCGCGTTGCCCGGTTTCAAACGCAGCATGGACCGTTGCATGTTGTCTTGGGTCGGTTGCCTCGCCAGCAAAGAAAACCCGGGTACCCAGAGCGTCCCTGAGATGACGCCGATCCGATCGTTTGGCCCCTTTGGCAGCGAATGAATATGATCCCATTGCAAAGGGGTCCCGGGACCAGTTTGTTCGCAGGTATCCCTTTAACCGGTGGTTGCCGGCCATCGCGCCGCGCCAGGGTATGAACCCTGCGATCACCCCGGTTGCCAAACCCCTAAGGACCTCGCGACGCTTCATGTCTGTACTGGGGGCATGGTTCACCTGCTCGGCTGCTTGAAAGAAACCCCTTTAGTATGCGGTCAGCGTCTGGTGTTCGTCAATTTCAGCTGCATGACAGGAATCGCACAGCGCAGGGTGCGCATCTGTTAGCGCTGCCATCCGGCTTCGGCCAGGGCGTGACCATATCCGGGCGCGACACGCATCTGCGCGCCCAATCCCTTGGACATCAGCAGCCTGTGCATAGGCTTCAGCTTCCAGCAGGGCACGTGCATGACCATGTGGTGTTCCAGGTGATAGTTGACCCAATAAGGGGCGACGAACAGCCGGGCGATGGGGTTGGCGAGTGTCGTGCGCACGTTTTGCAAAGGGTTTTCGGATTGTTCGGTTGCGCCATGTTCGGCGATGTTGCGCACCCGCAGAACGAATTGAAACCAAGTCAGATAGGGCAGCAGCCAGAATGCCAGCCCCCACCACCAATCCCCGATGATCCCCATGCCAACCATGACCCCGACGAATATCGGGAGTGATTGCCACAGGTGGGGTGCCTTGAAGCTTTGGGCGAAATCCGACGCGGCGGCCTGAATGGCGTCCTGATCCCCGGCGAACCGCAACGACATCATCACCTGACCCAACAGCTGTTTCACCCCGGTTTGCCCTGTCAGGTCGCGGGTGAATTTGCGGCGCAGCGAGGCGCGGGAGGTGGGGAATTTCGAGCTCAGAACCAGATCCGGGTCCTTGTCGGTCTGTGTGAACCGATGGTGGGTCAGGTGGTAATGGCGATACGCTGCCAGTTCCGCAAGGATCGGACGGCCGCATAGCCATTCGCCGGCGATGTCGTTCCACCGGCGGGATTTGAACAGCGCGTTATGGGCGGCCTCATGCATCAGAATCGCGAGACCCAATTGGCGTGATCCGATGATCATGACTGCCAGGACAAATGTCACGGGGTTGGGCCAGATCCCGAACAGCACCACGGCCAATGCAATGGTGCCCCAGCAATGAAGCACCAGCCAGCCCCCCATCAGGTTCGACCGTTCCGCCAGGGGACGGATCTCTTCGCTCGTCAGATAACTTTTGCCCGGTGTCATTTCATGTCCTCCCGGGCTCTATCATCGGGGAGGGCGCAAATTGCGTCAAATCGGGCGCGGCGTCACGAACGTCTGCGACGTTACGACCGCCAGTCAAAAAAGCCGGGGCCGGCCTTGGACAGCAGCGACGCGGCCATTTCGCGGCCCAGTTCGGCCCCGTCTTCGATGGCGCAGGTCCGGTCTTCTGCCAGCGATTCCGATCCGTCTGGACGCAGCACTTCGCCGCGCAGGCGCAGGGTGCCTCCGTCCAGTTCGGCCAACCCGGCAATCGGGGTCTCGCATGATCCGTCCAGCGCGGCCAGAAACGCGCGTTCGGCCGCCAGCCGTTGACCGGTTTCGCCATCGTGAATGGCGGCCAGCATGTCGGCGACGCGACTGTCGTTGGCGCGCCGTTCGATGCCGATGGCTCCCTGGGCGACAGCAGGCAGCATATCATCGGTGGAAATGGCCGTGGCGGGCACATCGTCCATGTTCAGACGTTTCAGCCCGGCCATGGCCAGGAATGTGCATTCAGCCACGCCATCGTTCAGCTTTTTCAGTCGGGTTTGCACGTTGCCGCGGAATTCCACCACATTCAGATCCGGGCGGCGGTTCAACAGCTGGGCCCGGCGGCGCAGCGATGAGGTGCCAACCACAGCGCCCTGGGCCAGACCCTGCAGAGACGACACGGACGGCGACACAAACGCATCCCGGGTGTCTTCGCGCGGCAGATAGGTCTCCAGCAGCAGCCCGTCTGGTTGCAGCACCGGCATGTCCTTCATCGAATGCACCGCGATGTCGATAGCGCCAGACAGCAGGTCCTCTTCGATTTCCTTGGTGAACAGCCCCTTTCCGCCCAACTCCTTGAGCGGCTTGTCGGCAGCGATCAGCGCCCGGTCATCGCCGGTGGTCTTGATCACCACGATTTCGAAGGCCTCTTCGGGCAAGTCAAAGGCCGCGCTCAGCCGACGGCGGGTCTCATAAGCCTGAGCCAACGCAAGCGGCGATCCACGGGTGCCGATTTTCAGGGGCGAAGCGGGGGAGGGCAGGGTCTGTGTCATGGTTCGAGCCTTATCGCGTTTCGGTAAAAACCGGTATCCCTTAATCGCGGCCTCTCCCTTCGGTCGAACGCGAAAAGCGATACATGGTTTAACAAGGATTTCCAGAAACGCAGTAATTCAGTTTGCGCCCCGGTGGAAACCGGTTTTTGCCTGTTCCCACAGCTCAAAGCCCGAAGCCTTGACATAGGACAAGGCGGAGAGACCCAGAGCGCGGCACATCGCCCCTGCTCTTGACATTTTGCCCCACAGGCGTGACCTCAGGGGCGATACATAGCGAGGATGACCGAGGATGACCGTGGCCGGACAAAAGAAGCTGTTGCGCGCACTGGCGGGTGAAACACAAGAAGTGCCCCCGATCTGGATGATGCGGCAGGCCGGGCGCTATCTGCCCGAATATCGCGCGACCCGTGCACAGGCCGGAGATTTCCTGTCGCTGTGTTATAACTCCGAGCTGGCCGCCGAAGTCACGTTGCAACCGATCCGACGCTATGGGTTTGACGCGGCGATCCTGTTTGCCGACATTCTGTTGATCCCCCAGGCGCTGGGCGCGGATCTGTGGTTTGTCACCGGCGAAGGGCCGCGGCTGTCCACCATCACGTCCGAAGCAGATTTTGCCAAGCTGAAACCGGCGGATGCGATTCACGAAACGCTGAACCCGATCTATGAAACCGTGCGCATCCTGTCGCGCGAACTGCCCAGCGAGACAGCGTTGATCGGCTTTGCCGGGGCACCTTGGACTGTGGCGACTTATATGATCGCGGGTCGCGGCACCCCTGATCAGGGGCCGGCGCACGCGCTGCGCGAAGGCAATGTGGCGCTGTTCGAAGCTCTGTTGGACCGGATTACAGTCGCAACCATCGACTATCTGTCGATGCAGATCGACGCGGGTGCCGAATGTGTCAAGATCTTTGACAGCTGGGCCGGGTCGCTCAAGGGCGACGCCTTTGAAAAATACGCGCTGGAACCTGCTCGTGTCATTACACAAGCGCTGAAAGAACGGCATCCCGACGTCCCGATCATTGGATTCCCGCGCGAAGCAGGTGAAAAATACGTCGGCTTCGCCAAGGCGACCGGTGTGGATTGTGTCGCGTTGGACAATTCGGTGGACCCGGTTTGGGCGGCTGAAAACGTACAAGTGGATGGTTGCGTGCAGGGCAATCTGGCGTCCTCCCATATGGTGACAGGTGGTCAGGCGCTGGTTGATGAAACCCGGGCGATTGTTCAGGCGTTCTCCAATGGGCCGCACATCTTCAACCTCGGCCACGGCATCACGCCTGACGCGGACCCGGAAAACGTGCAGCTAATGATCGACACGGTACGCGGTGGCTGAAGCCGCCCGCCCGGGAATGAATTTGCGTCCGGCAACCCTGTCGGACGCTTCCAGCCTTGCCGCCTTGTCCATCGAGGTCTGGATTGGCACATATCTGCGACGCGGCGTGAACGGGTTCTTTGCGGATTTCGTGCTGTCGGACCTGACCCCGGCCAAATTCGAAACCCTGTTGGCCGATCCTAACGAGCATTTTGTTGTCTCACAGAATATCGACGGGATCGACGGCTATGTGCGCCTTACCTCCGGGCGGGCGCACCCGGACGGGGTTGGATCAGACACTGAAATCACCACGCTTTATGTCCAGCCGCGCCATCATGGCGTCGGGATCGGCGCGGGCCTGTTGCACCGCGCATTGACAATTTGCGACGAACGGGGTGTTGGCCAACCCTGGCTGATGGTGAATGCGGAAAACGACCGGGCCATCGCCTTCTATCAGCGCCATGGGTTCACTGAAACCGGGCAGACCCATTTTCGGATCAACGATCAGGGCTATCTGAACTGTGTCATGAGCTATGGTATCCGCTAGAGTCGCTTGCCATTGGACCGCAACTGCGTCATGTGCCACGCTTTGGCAGGATACGAAAGGGATCATGCAATGGATTACACCAAGACGAGTGGACCAAGAATGGGCAAGAACAAACCGCGTCACGCCGAGCACAATGCCAAGGGGACACGTAAGAACCCGTTTGGCAAGGCTCCGACCAAAGCAGAACTTTTGGAGCGAATGAAAGCTGCCGCGCAAAAGGACAAGGACGACGCCTGAACCGTTGTTTCAGGTGGTTGAACTTTGTTTCAGCTCTCGCATGATTTCATCTGAATGCTCGCCACGCTCTGGGCTTGTGGGTGGGGTCCAGGCGGATTGATTGCCAAATCGTGGGGCCGGGGCGGCGTGCAGGATACCATCTGCTTCGACCCAGGTGCCTCGGGTGTTCATCTTGTGGGCCATCGCCTCTTCGGGGTTCAGGACAGGGGCCACGCAGGCGTCGGTTCCATCAAACAGATCGGCCCAGTGATCGCGCGGATGGCTGGCAAACAGGCCGGTCAGCCGGTCGGTCAGCGTCGGCCATAGGGATTTGTCGAACTGGCGCTGGAAATCCGGATCATCAGACAGGCCCGCCAATTCCAGAAATTGTGCATAAAACTTGGGTTCCAAGCATTGTACGGTGACAAAGCCGCCATCCCCACACCGATAGGTGCGGCTCCAATGCGGGCCATCCAACAGGCTTTCCCCGCGCTTGACGCCAAAGTTCCCAGCCTGTCGGATCGACAGCAACAGGTTCATCATATGCGCGGATCCGTCATAGATTGCCGCATCTACCACCGTGCCCGTACCCGTCGTGCGAGCGTTCAGGATGCCTGCCAACAGGCCCACGACCAGATACATAGACCCGCCGCCAATATCGCCGACCAGCGTGGCGGGCGTTTGCGGCGCGTCACCAGGGGTCGAGCCATACCAGAGCGCGCCCGACAACGAGATATAGTTCAGGTCATGCCCCGCGGTATGGGATAGGGCGCTGTCCTGTCCCCAACCGGTCATGCGCCCGAACACCAATCTCGGGTTGATCGTCTGACAGACATCGGGCCCGATGCCCAATTTCTCCATCACGCCGGGGCGGAAGCCTTCGATCAGACCATGTGCCGTGGCGACCAGCGCCTTGAACGTGTCGATGTCGCCGGGGTCCTTGAGATCTAGCGCAATGGACCGTTTTCCGCGATCGAGCAGTGATTTCTCCGGCATCCCCGGTGTTACAGCGCCGCCCTTGCGGTGAACGGTGATCACATCCGCGCCCAGATCGGCCAACAGCATGGCGGCAAAGGGGCCTGGGCCCAGGCCCTCGACCTCGATAATGCGAATCCCGTTCAGCATGGTGTCTCCTTATGGGTTTTGGGGCACTGTAACCGGTGGGGATCAGATGGTAAGCCCGCCACCCACGATCAGGGTCTGACCGGAGACATAATTGCTTTCGGGGATACAGAACAGGTAAACGCCACCGGCGGCCTCATCCACGGTTCCGGCGCGCCCCATCGGGATCATTGCCTCCATCCCGGCCACCAGCTTTTTGGGAATACCGACGCCCACGATGTTGCCTTCGACCTCGATGGATTTCTTTTCGTCTGTGGCTTCGGTCAGGCGGGTTGCGATCATGCCGAATGCCACCGCGTTTACGTTGACTTTGAACCGGCCCCATTCCTTGGCCATGGTTTTGGTCAGCCCAACCACACCGGCCTTGGCCGAGGAATAATTGGCCTGACCCGGATTTCCACCGGTGCCTGCGATAGACGAGATATTGACCACTTTGCGGAACACTTCATGGCCCTCTGCGGCCTCCTGCGCAGCCTGGGCGCTGACAAACGGCGCGGCGGCGCGCATGATCTGGAATGGCGCCTTGAGATGCACGTCAATCATGGCGTCAAATTGCTGATCGCTCATCTTGCCGATAAAGCTGTCCCAGGTGTAGCCAGCATTGTTGACGATGATGTCGATGCCGCCGAACTTGTCGAGGCCCGCGCCGATGAACCCGTCGGCAAAGCCTTCGGCCGTGACTGATCCGGGAATTGCGAGTGCCCTGGCGCCCATGGCTTCGATCTCGGCGGCGACCGATTGCGCTGGCTCGACGTCCAGATCGTTCAGCACCACATTGGCCCCGTCAGCGGCCAGTTTCAACGCGATGGCGCGACCAATGCCGCGACCTGCGCCGGTGACATAGGCGGTTTTGCCTGCAAGTTTTGTCATGTCATTTTCCTTTGAACATCAGGGCAGGACGATAATCGCGCCACCGGCCAGTTTCACATCACCGTTTTGATCCGCGGCCTGAATTTCGAGCCGCACCCGGTTGCCATCCAGCTTTTCCGCGATCTGGCCAGTGCAGGTGATGATTGCGTGAATCTGGGTAATCGCCACAAAGCGGGTCGAAAATTCGCAGATTGCTGATTGAGGAACCCATCCGGTCAGCAACCGCCCCAGATAGGCCATGCCCAACATCCCATGCGCAAACACGTCCGGCATTCCGGCCTTTCTCGCGAAATCAATGTCTATGTGGATCGGGTTGTGATCCCCGGACGCCCCGGCGAACAACGCCAACGTGGTGCGCGAAATCGGTTTGGTTACGATCGGGGGCAGGACGTCCCCGACATTGACGACATCATACCTCATGTTGGATGCCTCACCACAATGGTCCGGGTCATGCCGCCCACGTCTTCGTCAAACTGGTTGGTGGCCGTGGTGTTCAGGATCACGAATTCCATGGCACCGCCCTTTTTGTCAAAGATGTCCTGAACCGTTGAGGTCAGAGTGATCGTGTCGCCTGCACAGATCGGTTCGCCATAGGTGAAATGTTGTTCCCCATGCAGGACGCGACCCAGATCGATCTTCATCAGGTTGATGAAATAGAATGGGTCTTCGCGTTCGAGATCCAGCGAGAACAGGAATGTCGGGGGCGCAGGCAGCGAACGATAGCCCGCAGATTTTGCCGCCTGAACGTCTGTATAGATCGGATCGGTCTGGCCGGTGGCACGGGCAAAGGCACGCAGGCGGCCTTTTTCGACCTCGACCGTAAGCGGGGCAAAACGATGCCCGATGAATGCGCGATCAATCATGGGTCACTGCGCCTGATACATAGTGACCACACAGGCCCCGCCCAGGCCCAGGTTGTGCTGCAACGCAGTGCGGGCCCCTTCGACCTGGGTGGTGCCTGCCGTGCCGCGCAATTGGCGGGTCAGCTCGTAACACTGTGCCAATCCGGTCGCGCCCAGCGGATGTCCTTTGGACAGCAGCCCGCCCGATGGATTGGTCACCACCTGCCCGCCATAGGAATTGTCTCCCTCGGCAATGAATTTGGGCGCGCCACCTTCGGGGCACAGACCCAAGCCTTCGTAGGTGATCATTTCGTTATGAGCGAAGCAATCATGCAACTCGACAACATCCACATCTGCCGCGCCGATTCCGGTCTGTTCATAAACCTGTGCCGCCGCCGCTGCGGTCATGTCATAACCCACCACCCGCATCATGTCGTGGCTGTCGAATGTGCTGGGGGTGTCGGTGGTCATCGACTGGCCGATCACACGCACGGTGGTGTCCAACCCGTGTTTCTTGGCGTAACGCTCGCTCACTACGATGGCGGCTGCAGCGCCGCAGGTGGGCGGGCAGGCCATCAGCCGCGTCATGACCCCGTCCCACATCACCGGGGCGTCCAACACGTCCTGTGGCGAGACTTCCTTGCGGAACAGCGCCAGAGGGTTGTTCACTGCGTGGCGGGATGCCTTGGCCCGGATCCGCGCCAGATCGGTGAGGGTGGAGCCGTATTTTTCCATGTGGGCCATGCCCGCGCCGCCGAAATAGCGCAGCGCCAAGGGGACTTCCGCGTGCCCGACCAATGCGTCGGTTTCCGTGTCAAACAGCTCGAACGGATCCTTGCGATCGGTGAAATTCGATCCCAGCGCGCCGGGGCGCATTTCCTCAAACCCCAGAGCCAGAGCGACGTCGACGATACCGGCCTCGACCGCCTGGCGGGCCAGATACAGCGCGGTGGACCCAGTGGAACAGTTGTTGTTGACGTTGATCACAGGGATTCCGGTCATGCCCACGTCATAGATGACGCGCTGCCCGCAGGTGCTGTCGCCATAGACATAGCCAGCATAGGCCTGTTGCACGGCGTCATAGCCGATCCCTGCATCGCTCAGCGCGTCCCGGATCGCATTTGCACCCATGACGGGATAGGGTTCGTTGGCACCCGGCTTGGCGAATTTGGTCATGCCGACTCCGGCGATGATGACAGTCTCGGACATGGGGGACTCTCCTGCGGTCAATGAATTACACTTGTCGGTTACTTTTGATTGGGGCTGGTGTCGCGTCAAGAAATGTGTAACTCATGAGTGTAATTACGGCGCGTCACATCGGTTTTGCGGGCATCGAGGAGGGCAGTTTGGGCAATAAGACTTGGGCAGATCCTGGTGCCTCCCGTGCGGAGAAACGCGATGCCAAACGCCGGGCTGTGCTGATGGCGGGGGCCCGGCTGTTCAATGATCAGGGGTACGAACAGACCTCGCTTGAAGACATTGCCAAGGCGCTGAGCATCACCAAACGCACGATTTATTACTATGTGCAAAGCAAGGAAGAGATCCTGTTTGGCTGTCAGCAGCTGGGGCTGGAATTCCTGGGGGAGACCTTGGAGCGTTGTTATGACAAACGCCTTCCGGTGCTGGATCGGATTCGTCTGTTGATCTCACGATATTGCGCCTGGGTCTGTACCGATCTGGGTGCCTGTGCGCCGCTGGTGCGCGAGGTCAGCCTGTCCTCTGACCGTCGCCGTGAATTGCGCGCGGGGCGGGCGCGTCTGGACCATCTTCTGCGTGATATGATCCGCGAGGGGATGGAGACAGGGGAGATCCGCGAATGTGATCCGCGTCTGATGGCGTCGGCCATCTTTGGCGCGCTGAATTGGATCCCCTATTGGAACCGGTCCGACGCCCCCTCCGCTCCTGATCAGATCGCCGAGGCCTATATTATGATGATCACTTCGGGTCTGGTTCCCGGCGCCGACAGCGCGTAGGGGCATTAGGCACCGCGAGGAGGGTGTGACGCTGCGTTGACACTGTGCGCGGTGCAAAACCCATGCGACGCTTCTCCCACAATCCGGGAGGAAGTCATGTCCACAATCCACTATGAAAAAGACGGCCGTATCGCCCGTATCACCCTGAACCGTCCTGACGTGCGCAATGCCATCAACGATGAAATGCCGGTGGAAATTGCCGCCGCTGTTGCCCGTGCCGATGCCGACCCGGATGTCCATGTCATGATCCTGTCCGGCGCGGGAGACGCCTTTTGCGCCGGATATGATCTGACTTATTACGCCGAGGGCAATGGGGCGGGCGAAGTGACCCAGCCAATGCCCTGGGATCCGATCAAGGACTACAGTTTCATGTGGCAAAACACCCAGCACTTTATGTCGCTGTGGCGCGCGATGAAGCCGGTGATCTGCAAGGTGCATGGGTTCGCTGTGGCGGGTGGGTCGGATATTGCGCTGTGCGCTGATCTCACCATCATGGCGGATGATGCGTTGATTGGGTATATGCCCGCCCGGGTCTGGGGCTGCCCGACCACGGCGATGTGGGTGTATCGTCTGGGGGCAGAGCGGGCGAAACGGATGCTGTTTACCGGTGACAAGATCACAGGACGCGAAGCCGCGGACATGGGGTTGGTGGTCGAAGCGGTTCACGCCGATGCGCTCGACGACAGGGTCGAAGCCCTGGCGGCGCGTATGGCATCTGTGCCGATCAACCAGTTGGCGATGCAGAAAATGGTGATCAATCAGGCAATCGAGCAGACCGGCATGATGCAGACGCAACGGTTGGCAACCATATTTGACGGCATTACCCGGCATTCGCCCGAAGGGATCAACTTTAAAACCCGATCCGAAGACGTCGGTTGGAAACAGGCGGTGCAGGAACGGGATCAGGGAACGTATGATTGGACCGCCAATCAGGAAATCCCCAAACCCAACCGTTAGGGTCAATAGCGTCCCTTGATTTCGGTGCGGGCGATGGCCCGCGCCTTTTGCTGTTCACGCAGGAATACGAACAGACCGGCCCCGGCAATCAACACCATGCCAACCCAGACCTCCCAGACCGGTAGTTCAGCCCAGATAAACCAGCCCCACATCACCGACAGCGGTAGTCCGATGTATTCGAACGGCGCAACCGTGGCAGCGTCGGCCATCCGATAGGCCTGGCTGAGCGCATAGCCGACAACGCCGGAATTTAGCCCCAATGCGATAAACCAGATCCAGTCGCCGTCCTGTGGCCATGTCCAGGCGCGCAACAGGAACTGGAGGCTGGGATTGCTGGTGTCTTCGGCAAACCGTCCGTCGCCCGCCACGACATAGAACCCCAGCGACACGATAATGAACATGCCCTGGATATAGGCCGCCAGGGCCGAAGCCTTGGTCACGGCACCGAGTTTGCGGGTGAACACCTGATTAAAGGCATAGGTCAGCGCCGCTATGACGGGCAGCAACAAGACCAACCGATCCGCCCCCAAGGTGTCACTTCCTTCCCAGAACCGCTGCATGATCAACACGCCGATAAATCCAACGACAACAGCCCCCATGCGCATTGGGCCAGTTTTTTCACCCAAAATCGGAATCGACAGCAACGTGATGAACAACGGGGCCACAAAGAACAACGCCGTGGCATCCGCTAGCGGCAAGATCGACAGCGCCACGAAAAAGCTCATGTTGGAAACGACCACCATAAGGCAGCGGATCAGGTGCAGCCCCGGGTTACGGGTCTTCAGGATCGAAACACCGCCTTCGTATTGCACGATCAACAAGGTGATCGACAATCCGATACTGGAACGCAGAAACACGATCTGATGCAGAGGGTAACCGCCCGACAATTGCTTGATCAGCATGTCGTTGATGGAAATGGCCGTCATCGCGATCAGGATAAAGGCAATTCCCAAACCGGCGCGATTGTGAGGCATCTGGGTCATCGGTTTGGTTTCCTTTCCCCAGATGGCTATCTGTACTGTGCAGACCTGTCCATGAGTTTCTTGGAACAGGGGGGCGACCTTTACACTATTGGCAGCCCCTGTCCGGGTCGGTTAGATGTTTGAAAAACCAAACACAGGGAGCGTTCTCATGCATATGACCGACCAAAAAGAGATCGCCGCAGATCCAGCCACCGTTTATGCGGCGCTTCTGAATCCCGATGTGCTCAAGGCCTGTGTGCCCGGTGCCAGCGAAGTCGCCGGGGACCCGGACGCAGGCTATAGTGCGACTGTGACCCAAAAGGTCGGCCCGGTTAAGGCGACGTTCAAAGGCCAGGTTACGATGTCGGATCTGGTTGAAAACGAAAAACTGACGATCACTGGCGAAGGTAAAGGCGGGGCTGCAGGGTTCGCCAAGGGCGGGGCCCAAGTCTCTCTGGCGGCGACGGAGACGGGGACCATGTTGTCCTATGAGGTGGACGCCAAGGTTGGAGGCAAGTTAGCGCAATTGGGCAGCCGATTGATTGACGGATTCGCAAAAAAGATGGCCGACCAGTTCTTTGTCAATCTTCAAACCCATCTGGCCCCGGTCCAAGAAGATACATCCGAACCCGATGCGGGCGGCGAGGGCGATGAGAAAAAGGGGTGGTTCAAGAAAGTCACCGGCCGCAGCTGACCCTGCGCAATTGCACAGCAGGTTGCGCATTTGCTTTGCTGGCAGATCACGGATTACCTCGTTAAGTTGAGCCGAACTGATCAGTTCACTTCAGCGAGGTTTCATGTCGACTATTTTGTCCATTCGCGATTTACGCAAGTCTTACGAAGGCGGGTTCGAAGCGCTCAAGGGCGTGACGCTGAATATCGAACAGGGCGAAATTCTTGCGCTGCTTGGCCCCAATGGCGCGGGAAAGACAACCCTGATTTCAACCATCTGCGGGATCACCACGCCAACGTCGGGATCTGTAACTGTCGATGGGCATGATATTTTGACGGACTTTCGGGCGGCGCGGGGGCTGATCGGATTGGTGCCACAGGAAATCAACCTGGAACCGTTCGAGACAGTCTGGAACACCGTACGGTTTTCGCGTGGATTGTTTGGCAAGCCTCGCAATGACGCATTGCTCGAGGATATTCTGAAAAAACTGTCTCTCTGGGACAAACGCAAATCCCGGATAATGGAACTGTCCGGCGGGATGAAGCGCCGGGTGCTGATCGCCAAGGCATTGTCACACGAACCGCAGGTGCTGTTTCTGGATGAACCCACTGCGGGCGTCGATGTCGAACTGCGCAAGGACATGTGGGACATTGTGGGCGAGCTCAAATCCAGCGGCGTGACCATCATCCTGACCACGCACTACATCGAAGAAGCCGAAGCAATTTCCGACCGCGTCGGTGTGATCCGCAACGGAGAGCTGTTGCTGGTAGAGGAAAAGGATCAGCTGATGGCGCGGATGGGGCAAAAGGAACTCGAAGTACAGCTGACTGAACCTGTTGCAGCGATTCCTGCTGAGCTGGCTCATCTCAACCTGGGTCTCAGCCCCGAAGGGGCGTTGATCTATACCTATGACACCCGCGCCGAACGCACCGGTATTACCGGGCTTTTGAACGATGTTTCTCAGGCCGGGCTGGTGCTGGCGGATGTGGTCACGCGGCAAAGCAGCCTCGAAGATATTTTTGTCGGCCTCGTGTCCGATCAGAACGCCAACACCCCATCGGAGGACGCGGCATGAACTGGACTGCTATCGCTGCCATTTATCGGTTTGAAATGGCCCGTTTCTTTCGCACTCTGTTGCAAAGCTTTCTGTCCCCTGTGTTGTCAACATCGCTATATTTTGTGGTCTTCGGTGCCGCCATCGGCAGCCGGATTGATCAGGTCGAAGGTGTTCCCTATGGGGCCTTTATCGTGCCGGGGTTGATCATGTTGTCAGTGATGACACAGGCGATATCCAACGCGTCATTCGGGATCTACTTTCCGAAATTCATCGGCACCATCTATGAGCTTTTGTCAGCTCCGATCAATTTCCTGGAAATCGTGTTGGGATATGTCGGGGCGGCCGCGACCAAAGCGTTGTTCATCGGGGTCGTCATTCTGATCACAGCTTCCCTGTTCGTGGATCTGACGATCGCTCATCCATTCGCTATGGTGTTGTTCCTGCTGTTGACCTGTCTCAGTTTTGCGCTTTTGGGGTTCATCATCGGCATCTGGGCGCGCAATTTCGAACAATTGCAACTGGTTCCTCTATTGGTGGTGACCCCATTGGTCTTTTTGGGTGGATCCTTTTATTCGATCACGATGTTGCCGCCGATTTGGCAGAAGATCACGCTGTTCAATCCGGTCGTCTATTTGATTTCCGGCTTTCGCTGGTCGTTCTTTGGGACCGCTGACGTGCCCGTGGGGCTGAGCCTGTTGGCCATTGGTGGCTTTACCGCCCTGTGTCTGGTCGTGATTGGGCTTATCTTTAAGACCGGATGGCGCATTCGGTCCTGACCGGAAATGGGGGGGCTTCGGCCAACCCAATGCAGGCCAAGGCGTTGCAAAATTACCCGCCCATGTGTGATTTTTGCCTGCCGTAGCGTTTCGTGAAGGGGGGGTGCCTTGTTTCGGGGCACCCGGCATTCTACATCGCCTTCATGAAGCTTCGGTTGCCCTTCCTTAAAAACCCGCCGCTGGTTTCGGTTGTCCGCCTACAAGGCGCAATCGGAATGGGTGGTCGTGGAGCATTGAATGATCAGGCGCTCGCGCCTGTTCTGGAACGCGCCTTTCGCAAAGGCAAACCCGCTGCGGTGGCGCTCGAGATCAATTCACCCGGCGGATCACCTGTGCAAAGCGCGCTGATCGGGGCCCGAATTCGACGCCTTTCCAAGGAAACTGAGACACCCGTCATCGCCTTTGTCGAAGACGTGGCAGCGTCTGGAGGCTATTGGCTGGCGGCGTCCGCAGACGAGATCTGGGCGGATGACAGTTCGATCATCGGATCAATTGGTGTGATTTCAGCCAGCTTTGGTGCGCATGTGTTTCTGGCACGCCAGGGCATCGAACGACGGGTCTATACCGCAGGTAAATCCAAATCCATGCTGGACCCGTTCCGCCCCGAAAACCCCAGAGACGTCGAACGGCTCAAGGGGTTGCTGGGCGATATCCACGAAAATTTCATCGCCCATGTCAAAGACCGGCGCGGCAGCAACCTGACGTCGGACACGGACCTGTTTACGGGCGATATCTGGCTGGCTGGTCGCGCGGCCGAGTTGGGTTTGATTGACGGTATCGGGCATCTGACACCAAAGCTGAAAGAACGGTTCGGCGACAAGGTGCAATTGCGCCGCTACGGGCTGCGCCGGTCAATTCTGTCGCGTTTCGGTGCCCAGGTCACGCAGGACGCGTTGGCCGGGATAGAGGAACGGGCCGAATTCGCCCGCTTTGGCCTGTGACGTGATATTCAAGATCGTAACCCTCTTTCTGGTGGTGATGGCGGTTCTGGCCATGTTCGGTAAGCTGAAGGTTCCGGGCCTGAAACGGCTACAATCTGCGCGCTGTCCGAAATGCAAGCGATTCAGGATCGGTAAAGGCCCCTGTGCCTGCTCAAAAGGAGGGCGCGGTTGATGATGCCATGGGTGTTGTCGGGGCTGGGCCTCGTGATCCTGTTGCTGGCGGGCGACGCTTTGGTGCGTGGCGCAGTCAATCTGAGCCTACGGGTCGGTGTCCCGGCCTTGATCGTCAGCTTGACCATCGTCGCATTCGGGACTTCGGCCCCTGAATTGCTGATCGCCATCAGCGCGCTCAGGGACAATGCGCCCGGAATCGCATTGGGCAATGTCGTTGGCTCCAACACCGCCAATATTTTGCTCGTACTCGGGATACCGGCGATTTTGTCGACCTTGCACACCAGCGAATGCAACACGCGCAAGACCTATGTCTTTATGCTGCTGGCGTCGTTCCTGTTCATCGGTTTGGCGATGTGTGGCGTTTTCACTGTCTGGTCGGGCCTGATCCTGCTGGCTGGCCTGGCGCTGGTTCTGGGCGATACCTTTTGCGAGGCCCGCGCCCATCGCCGCGCCGGATGTGCCTGTGACGACGATCTAGAGGAGATCGAGGAAGCCGACCCGAACATGCCCTATTGGCGGATTGGCGTCTATCTCGTGCTGGGGTTGATTGGTCTGCCACTGGGGGCGGATTTGCTGGTGGACAACGCCACAGTGATCGCCCGGACCTATGGGATCAGCGAAACGGTCATTGGGCTGACATTGATTGCGGTCGGGACGTCCTTGCCGGAGTTGGCGACAACCGTCATGGCGGCCCTCCGTCGTCAGGCTGATGTCGCGCTGGGCAATGTCATTGGCTCAAACATGTTCAATCTGTTGGCCATCATCGGTGTTGCAACCTTCTTTGGTGACATTCCGGTGGACGATGCGTTCCTGGAGTTTGATCTGTGGGTGATGTTGGGGGCGTCGCTGATGCTGATTCCGTTTGTCTTCCTCAAGAAGGATATCACCAAGGTGTGGGGTGTGGCGCTAACCTCCCTGTACGTGGTTTATGTGATGAGCATTCTGCACTGACAGAAGCGGGCCCCAGACGATCAACGCTGTTGAAGCGGCGTGGTTTGGCTGCTTTGAAGATTTTCCCGAGCTGCCCCAACGTCATCCAAGAGCCATTTTTGCGCCCTTTGGGATCGGGGAAGTAGCAGAGCTTTCACGGGATCGCGATGTGGTTGAACCAAGGTCTGCGATGTAAGTTTTGCACGTCGTCACAAAACCTTAACAATGCGTTACAAAATTGTCTTTGTTTTCAAAATCTTGCTTACTAATAAATAAATTACCTCATTATTTCAATAAGTTGCGTAACTGCCTAATTTTTGTGCAATTGCAGGAAGCCCCTGTTTTTCAAGGGTTACGCGCATCTCACCAAAAGATATCTCCACAGTTATCCACAGGATCGGTGGATTTGTTTTCTATTGATTCAGGCGGCTTGAGATTGCAGCGCCCGGCGGAGAATCATATCTCTGTGACATGACTGACTCGGTTGATCCTTCCGCCTCTACGCCCCACACCGGTTACGGTGTCGTTCAGGACTATCTCAAGACGCTGGACAGCTCGCCCGGCGTGTACCGAATGCTCGATTCGGAAAGCCGGGTTTTATATGTCGGAAAGGCGCGAAACCTGCGGGCGCGTGTGTCCAACTATGCCCGACCGGGTCACTCAGGCCGTATCGAACGCATGATCGCGGCCACTGCGTCGATGATGTTCCTGACCACCCGCACCGAAACCGAAGCGTTGCTGCTCGAGCAGAACCTGATCAAGCAGCTCAAGCCCAAGTACAACGTGCTGCTGCGTGACGACAAAAGCTTTCCCAATATTCTGGTGGCCAAGGATCATGAATTCCCTCAGATCAAGAAACACCGCGGTGCCCGCAAGCAGAAGGGCACTTATTTCGGCCCCTTTGCCAGTGCCGGAGCGGTCAACCGGACCCTGAACCAGCTGCAAAAGGCGTTTCTGCTGCGCAATTGTTCGGACGCCATGTTTTCCGGTCGGACACGGGCATGCCTGTTGCACCAGATCAAACGCTGTTCGGCCCCTTGCGTGGGGAAAATCTCAGAAGAGGATTACGCCAACAGCGTGCGCGATGCCGAACAGTTCCTGTCGGGGCGGTCGACACGGATCCAGGAGGATCTGGCAGCGCAGATGCAACAGGCCTCTGACGCGATGGAATTCGAACGCGCTGCAGCCATTCGCGACCGGATCCGTGCGTTGACCCAGGTACAGACAAACCAGGGCATCAACCCGCGCGGCGTCGCCGAAGCCGACATTGTCGCCTTGCATATGGAAAGCGGGCAAGCCTGTGTTCAGGTGTTCTTTATCCGGGCAAATCAGAACTGGGGTAACCAGGATTTCTATCCCCGGGTCGGTGCCGATATCAGCCCCGCCGAGGCGATGGAAGCCTTTCTGGGTCAGTTCTATGATAACAAGGAGCCGCCCCGGCAGTTGATCCTGTCTGATGGAATCGAAAACACAGACCTGATGGAGCGGGCACTCAGCGAAAAATCCGGTCGCAAGGTTGAAATCCTTGTGCCGCAGCGGGGCGAAAAGGCAGAGTTGGTGTCCGGGGCATTACGCAATGCACGCGAATCTCTTGCTCGGCGCATGTCCGAAAGCGCAACCCAGGCCAAGTTGCTCCGTGGGATGGCGGATGCTTTTGACCTCGAGGGCCCCCCCCAACGGATCGAAGTTTATGACAACTCACATATCCAGGGTACAAATGCCGTAGGGGGAATGATCGTGGCTGGACCCGAAGGGCTCATGAAAAACGCGTACCGCAAATTCAATATCCGTGGTGATGACCTGACCCCTGGGGATGACTTTGGCATGATGAAAGAGGTCCTGACCCGGCGTTTTTCGCGCCTGCTCAAGGAAGACCCTGATCGCGACAAGGGACATTGGCCCGACCTTCTGCTCATTGATGGCGGGGCCGGTCAGGTCAGCGCCGTGGCCGAGATCATGGCCGAACATGGTGTCGAAGACATCCCGATGGTCGGCGTGGCCAAGGGGATCGACCGAGATCACGGCAAGGAAGAATTTCATCGGATTGGCAAACGTCCATTCGCCTTGCAGCGCAACGACCCTGTGCTCTACTTTGTCCAGCGCCTACGGGACGAGGCGCACCGCTTTGCCATCGGGACGCACCGCGCGAAACGCGCCAAAACGATCGGGGCCACGCCGCTCGATGAAATCGCAGGGGTCGGTGCCTCTCGGAAACGCGCGTTGTTGGCCCACTTCGGCAGCGCCAAGGCGGTCAGCCGTGCCAATCTGGCCGACCTCAAGGCCGTCGATGGGATTTCTGCGGCTCTTGCGGAAAAGATATATGACTTTTTTCACGACCGCGGTTAGGCGCACCAATTGCCGGGTTGGCTTGGCTTTTGTTTCTTCTGCTTTAAAATATCCCCGCCGGAGGCATCTGCCTGAAACGAGCAGATTTTCCGCGCTCCCCGCTTCCAAGCCCGTCTTGCGCAATATATGGTCCGCTTCATGAAATGGAACCTGCCCAATATCCTGACTGTCCTGCGCCTGCTTGCTGCGCCCGGGGTGGCTATCATGTTTCTCTATTTTTCTCGCCCACATGCGGATTGGCTGGCGCTGTTGCTGTTCCTGTCCGCGGCTATCACGGACTTTTTTGACGGCTATCTGGCGCGGGCCTGGCGGCAGGAAACCAAGATCGGTGCCATGCTGGATCCAATCGCCGACAAGGCCATGGTGGTCATCGCCTTGATGGTCATCGTGGGCTATTCTGCCAGCCATTGGATGCCCTGGCTGGTGTTGCCTGCAACGGTTATCCTGTTTCGCGAAGTGTTTGTGTCGGGTCTGCGGGAATACCTCGGCGATACGGCTGGGACGCTCAAGGTGACAAACCTGGCCAAATGGAAGACAACCGCGCAGATGACGGCCATTTCGGTCCTGTTTGGTCAGGGTATTTTTGAGCACTATCTTGTGATGTCGTCGTTTGGCATGGATCAAGGGATCGTTGATCAGATCATGGCGGGAGAGATCGAAGACACTCAGGGACTGCGTTGGAAATTTGAGGGCATGATCTGGACTGGACGTTTGGGATTGTGGCTCTTGTGGATTGCGGCGGCCCTTACATTGATCACTGGGGCGGATTATCTGCGTAAGGCGATGCCGCACCTCAAGGAGACTCGATGATGGACATTCTCTATTTTGCATGGGTGCGCGAACGTATTGGGTTGCCGCGTGAAACGGTGAAGACATCTGCCGAGACCGTGATGGACCTGGTGACTGAATTGCGCGGCCGTGAAGAACGCTATGAGGCAGCCTTTGCCGATTTGTCTGCTTTGCGTGTCGCATTGGATCAGGATCTCAGCGATTTTGACGCGCCATTGGCCGGGGTACGCGAAGTTGCGTTTTTTCCGCCAATGACCGGAGGGTGACCACTATGCGTATCTCGGTTCAGGAAGCGCCGTTTGACCTGGGTGTCGAAAGCGAGGCCTTTGCTCGGAACGCTGAACAGATTGGCGCAATCGTTACCTTTACCGGAGTGGTGCGCGACAGCGATGCCGGTCGCTTGCAGGTCATGGAAATCGAACACTATCCGGGCATGACCGAAAAGGCGTTGGCAGCCATCGCGAATGAAGCTGTAGAGCGCTGGGACCTGGGAGATGTTCTGGTGATCCATCGCTACGGCCGTTTGGCCCCAGGCGAACGTATCATGATGGTTGCGACAGCCGCCCGGCATCGTGTTGCGGCGTTTGAAGCAGCCGAATTTCTAATGGATTATCTAAAGTCTCGGGCTCCCTTCTGGAAGAAGGAACTCTCTGCAACACAAAGCACATGGGTTGCCGCCAAAGACGAGGATGAAGATGCATTGAACCGATGGGCGCGCTGACAGGCTGGTCCTGAAAGGCGCGCCTTTGGCGCTCAGGTTGTCTCGTTGTCGCCCTGCGGGCTCCGCCTCGGATTGGTGATAGGTTCGCCGGGAATCGAGGTCCCATTTTTGGCGTGATGTACTCGCGTGATCACCCAAGAGTGAAACTTGGAATCTCCCTCGGTTCGGGACACATACCCAATAAACGACGCGTGTAGTGCTGTTGGTCCACCTCAATTGTGTCAGTAATTGTGTCAGTGGCCGAGACGCCTGCGAGCACACGGTCCCAGCGGCGTTCAAGACGCCTGTCGCCTTCCAGAAATCGCACCCAACCTACATAAACGGGCCGAACAGAAGCCAGGGGTATCAGCCACAGAAAACAATGCGGAGAAGCCCTGTTTTGCCGATGCAGACAGGGCGGGATCCCCGTTGTTGTCCACGATACGATCAAAAGTATGCTATTTTTCCTGTTGAGACAGGAGGACAGGACATGCACGACAGCAAATCCGTTTCGGATCATTGGGGAACCGGGGACGTCTATTCCCGAATTGTTGACGCCATGCATGCCGCCGGGATCGACCCCGAAACCGTAACGGTGGAACAACTGGCACCGGTTGACCACTTTCACGCCCGTGGATTTCCGGCCACAATCGAACTGGCCGATGCTCTGCCGATCGAGGCCGGTCAGCGGCTCGTGGATATTGGCTGTGGAATTGGCGGTCCGGCAAGATATCTGGCGCAAAGGTTCGGGTGCCAAGTGGATGGTTTGGACATCACCGCTCCATTCGTTGATGCGGGCAATCGATTGAGCGCGCTTGTCGGGATGCAAGACGCGGTTACAATTGTGCTGGGTGATGGACAAAAGCTACCCTATGACGATGGCTCTTTTGACGGCGGGTACTCTCAACACGTGACAATGAACGTGCGTGATCGCAGCGCCTTTTTCAATGAGGCGTATCGAGTGCTCAAGCCCGGTGCATTTTTTGCTTTGACCGAGCATGGGTTAGGCGAAGTCGGTGATCCCCACCATCCGTTGCCGTGGTCTGAAGATGGGAGTGGAGCATATTTGATGCGGCCAGCGGACACCATTGCGGCGCTCGAACAATCGGGGTTCTCGGATGTCCAAGTCAGCGATACAGGGGCGAAATACTTGCAAGGTTACCTGCGCGCCATAGAGATGGCAGAGAAGGGTGAAGCGCCGGTTTTTGGCGTTCACATTCTGCTCGGCAGGCTGGCACCTCAGATTGTGAGAAACGCAGCTCGAAATATTGAGGAAAAAAGAACACACCCAATTCAGGTCATATGCCGCAAAATGTAATCAGCCATGTGCCGTTCGTCGCAAGACTGCGCAACACTCGGTTTGGCCCCAATTGTGTGAGCTCACACGCTCTTTGGCCGAGGGCGGTTCATTCCAGACCGGCCGTTCGCCGCAAAGGCACAGAAAGACCGGATCGCGCCTAAAGCGGACAGGAGATGGCTGGTGTGCTATATTGATGCCGCACATTCGCCCCGACGTTTTGGAAAACAGAGAATGGCTCATATCGAACATCTGAAATCACTCTGTCCTCTTGAAGGGCTTGATGTTGTTGATGTCGGAGCAGGTGACGGTGTTTATTCACGCCAATTGGACGCCGCAGGGGCCAATGTCACGGCGATCGAAATTGATCCCGAAAAAGTTGAGAGAGCGAAAGAAAATCTACCCGGAAGCATAGACGTGAAGCTGGGAGCGGCTGAAAACCTGCCTCTGACTTTTGGGTCACAGGATCTGGTGTGTCTGTTTTTCTCGCTTCACCACGTGCCAATTGCCGCTCAACCCGCTGCCTTCGACGAGTTTCGACGTGTTCTGGGGACCAACGGACGCCTGCATATTGTAGAACCCTATCCATATGGAACAATGTTCGATGTTGTCCGATTGGTTGAAGATGAAACGATTGTGCGTACCATTTCGCATCAATTATTGAATCACATGGATCGTGATCAAAGGTTCGCGTTGGAAAACAAGCGGGAGTATGTGTTGACCCGCGAATACCCCTCATTTGAGTTCTTCCTGGAAAAGATCGTCCTTCCGGATCCCGCACGTGCCAAGACCTACGAAGCGATTGCTCCTGAGATGGCGGACACTTTCAATCGTGCGGTAGAATATCTTGATGGGCGGTTCGTGTTGCACCAACCATGCGCCGCCTACCATTTTTCAGTCACGGGTTAGTCACGGCACCATCGCCATACGAATTCAGAAGTCCAGTTTGTCCACAAGTCGACGGACAATGCGCGGGCGGCGGGTTAGACAGCAGCGATATGGTTCCCCTGTGGTCTACTTGCTGGCCACGCCCCGAATCTCAGTCTCTTTGGAATAAATCAGAAGGATATGTTCACGGATCAGCAAAAGCCCGAAACCTGACCACAGCGAGCAAAAAATAGCGGGTCCAAAGGGGGCTGGCCATGGGGTTTGCTGCGCCGTGCACGGCGCAGTGCCAGGCCCTCAGCCGCAATTCTGCATCTTTGATGCAGAGCCAGGACGCGGCAGCGTTTCGGGGGTCAGCCGTTCAGTTGGCTACGCAGTTCTTCAGCCTCTTGGCGGGCGTCACGCAGCCCATCCATGGCTGCCCTCAGTTCGGCTTCGGTTTGGGTCAGTTGATTGCTCAACTCGGCTTCGCGTTGCTGCAGATACGTGATGGCCTGATCGCGTGTTTCTTCGGCTTCGTGCAGCTCCTGGCTCATACGGTCCAGGTCAGCAACGTCGCTTTGGCGCACGCGTGTAAACCGGTGCACCAGCCAATTGGCGAACCATCCCAGGGCAAAGGCCACGAACAGGATGGCGGCCGTCGTGATGATGAACTTAATTCTGTCCATTGCTGGTCTCCTGTTCGGCTTCCTCGGGGGGGGCTGTTTCGTCGGTTAGGGTTGTGGTCATCGGTGTCTCTGCTGCCGTTGCATCCAGCGTGGTTTGCTGCTCGGCGGCAGTTGAATCAGGGCGGATCAACCAGAATTCGATCCGGCGGTTTGCCTCGCGCCCGTCTTCGGTGTCATTGGAAGCAATCGGGCGGCTTTCTCCATAGCCGACTGCGGCCAGAGACGCAGTGCGCACACGGCGTGCACGCAATTCGTTCAACACAGATTGCGCCCGGGACTGGCTAAGCTGCTGGTTCATCGACTCGCGGCCCTGGCTATCGGTGTGTCCTTGGATTTCCATGCGCACGGGGCCGCAGATCAGCAGGATTTCTGCAATTTGGTCCATGGTTCCCGCCGACGCGCCGGCCACCGTGGCCGATCCTGGTTCAAAGGCGATTTTGTTCGACGCCTGGACGGCCGCAATCAATTGCTCGCATTCTTCGGGTTCGGGCACTTTGTCTTCCGGTTCGGGTGGTGCGCGATAGGTGATGTTCAGCGTGAATGTCTGGGCATCGCCCAGCTTGTCAGAAAGAAGACGGGAAACTTCGCCTTTGGTGTCTTCAAGATGGCTCACCCCCCGCAGTGTCAACTGATCGGGCGTTACACTGACAAATCCATTGCCCAGATGGGACAGTGCTTCCAGACCGGCCAGCACGCGAACGGGCCAATTGGACGGCAGGTCAGGGACGATCCGGGTTGCAGTATAGACATTGTCGGACCCAAAACGCGCCTTGGCATAGCTGTCAACCATACGCCGCAATTGCGGATCCGAAATTCGCCCGCGCAATTGCACCAGACCTTCGGGACTGAGAGTGGCGGAGAATTCCGGGATCGTATCATCGGCGTCCTCGGCGGGCACAGGTCGCACCGCATGCAGGGCAAAGACCTGAGGCAGGGCAGCTTCCAGATCACCGACAACACGCTCGAACATGGCTTCATCCACCGTGGGCGTTGCAATCAGGGTGACGTCAGCGTTGGAAATTGTCACGGACCCACCGCCCAGTTCGGCCAAAGCCTCGAGGCTGGTTTCAGCGGCGTTCGCCCATTTGGGAGAGGGCACGCCCATGCCGATCACGCAGGTTTCGGGCCCGGTCAGCTTGGCCTGTTTCGCGGCCTGGATGATCCGATCCCGTGATACCTTGCTTTCGGCGGAACAGGCATCAAATTGACCGCCTGTGTCGTCCAGAACATAGCGCAGCGTAAATGGGGTGATCACCGGGCGCGGCGCAGCAATGTCCAACGCCAAACGCAGGCCAGGAGGCGCTGTGCGGGTCAATTTGGTCGTCAGATCTTTCTTTTCTTCTGCACTATTGGTGATCGCGGTGATCGACACCTGTCCGGCCACGACCGAAATCTTGGCGCGTGGCAGGTCACGCAGTGCCACTACGGCAAAACCGATGGCGTCTTCCCACCCGCGCGGCACTGGATAGGAGGCGTTTTCAATCAGATTGGCAAAGCTGCTGCCACCGGCGATCTCTGCCAGATCCCTGGAGAGTTGATCACGGTTCGACGCCGTGGGAATAAGACCAATCACCGTGATACCCGCGTCATTGCGCAGGATCTCGGCCGAAAACTCGGGGGCGGCCAGCCCACTGCTGGGGGTTATCTGCATTTCGTCGATGATCCGGGCGGCATCTACCACGCTGCCGGTCACGGAAATGGCTGTAAATCGTCTGGCTTCGTCGGGTGCAATCCCGGACAGGGTCACTTGCAGCCCATCGGCCGCAACCTCGGCCCAATCATGCCCGGTTTCATCCAGAACCCGACGTACGGCAGTTTCCGAACTGCGCTCGATTCCGGTTACCGCAAAGCTGGCGGTGACCAGGCTAAGCCCTGCAGCAAAGACAAAGCAAACAACGGCGGTCAAAAGGTAAGAAAGGCGCATAGGCGGTGGTCGTCCGTGAGTGATCCCCCTGTCATACAGAGACAGGGGCAAGGGTTCAATCAGGCGAACAACGCCGCACCAAAGAAGATAAGCGGAATCAAGCCGGTGTCTCGATTGACGCGGAACAGCTGCAACAACGAGTCATTGTTGTCCGTGTTCAGCGCCCTAAGCTGCCAGGTCAGATGCCATCCCATGGCCCAGGGCCCGGCCAATGCGATGACCAGCGCCAGAACCGATGCATTTGGCATCAGGGCCAGGATAACCGCAAACCCCATAAGGCAGGTCGTGACGACCAAAAACCGCCGCATCCATCGCGGGGTATCCGAACCGAATAGCCGAGCGGTTGATTTGACCCCGATCAGAGCATCGTCTTCGGTGTCCTGATGGGCATAGATCGTGTCGTAAAACAATGTCCAGGCAATCCCGGCAAGGTACAGAAACACGGCCGGCCAGTGCAGCGCGCCCGCATGCGCCGTCCAGGCCAGCAGGGCACCCCAGTTGAACGCCAATCCCAGAAACACCTGTGGCCACCAAGTAAACCGTTTGGCAAAGGGATAGATGGCAACAGGCAACAGCGACAACACCCCCAGAGCGATGGTGGCTGGATTGAACGTCAACAGGATAGCCAGTGAAATCAGCGCCTGAATCGCCATCCAAACCAGCGCCTGTTTGACACTGACCTGGCCCGATGGGATGGGGCGCGACCGGGTGCGTTCGACCTTGTCGTCGATATCCCGGTCGGTGATGTCGTTCCACGTACATCCTGCGCCGCGCATCAACCAGGCCCCCATGGCACAGCCCACAGCGATCCACAGATCCTCCCAGCGCGGCGACTGGTCCCACAGCATGGCCAGCACCAGCCCCCACCAGCAGGGGATCAGCAGCAGCCAAGTGCCAATGGGGCGGTCTGCCCGACTGAGCCGCAAATAGGGCCGCGTCCAGGCCGGGGCCCGTGTGTCGACCCAATTGCCTTTGACTGCGTCTGAAACCTGATCTTTGCGGTCAGGGGCATCTGGTGTTGGTGCATCGCCTTGCATATGTAAGATCTCATGAGTGCAAAAGTCAGACTGTATGTAGAGCACCCGCTGGGTCAGGGGCAATCGGTTCCTTTGGAACGCGATCAGGCGCATTATCTGTTTGGGGTGATGCGGTTGGCCGTTGGCGCGCGGGTGGCGCTGTTCAACGGGCAGGATGGCGAGTGGCAGGCCGAAGTGGCCGAAGCCGGGAAACGCGGCGGTGTTCTGGTTTGTGTTGATCAAAGCCGCCCGCTGCAAATGCCGCCCGATCTGTGGCTGCTGTTTGCCCCGATCAAAAAGGCGCGCACTGATTTCATCGTGGAAAAGGCCGCCGAAATGGGCGCGGCTCGGATTGTGCCGGTCCAGACCGAATTCACCAATTCCGACCGGATCCGTCAGGACCGGCTTCAGGCCCATGCGGTCGAGGCCGCGGAACAATGCGGCGGCACCTATGTGCCCGAAGTGACCGAGCTGACCAAACTGGGCCGTCTGTTGGACGCATGGCCCGCAGGCCGCCAGTTGATGTTTTGTGACGAGGCCAAAGTGGGATCTGCCCTACGGCTGGCGCAAACGGAACGGGGGCTGCCTTGGGCCATTCTGATTGGCCCCGAGGGGGGCTTTTCTGATCGCGAACGTACCCGTTTGGCCGCGCTCCCCTCTTCGCATGTGGTCAGCCTGGGTCCACGCATCCTGCGTGCTGACACAGCGGCTGTGGCGGCGATGACGATCTGGCAACAGGCGCTGGGGGACTGGGGATGATCCGACTGGCCCGCCCCCAGGATACAGACGCGATCTGGGCATTTCTGAACCCGCGCCGTGCGACGTCGATGTTTTTGTCTGGAAACCTGTTGGATCATGGGATCAACACAGCGGGTCACCCAAAGGCCAATACGGTTTGGTTGAGCTGGGATCGCGATCAGATTCAGGCAGTTTTTGCTCTGACGGAATATGGGTATTTTGTTTTCGAAATTGCGTCCTTTGACCTGCAACAGGGGGCTGAGTTACGCCGGGCGCTAGGTGGGCGGACCCTGCGCGGGATCAACGGGTGCCATGCGCCGTTTGTGAAGATACGCAAGGCTTTGGGTCTAGCGGCGGAACCTGCTGTATTCGACGATTGTAAACCGCACTACCTGCTGGATCTGAAACAGTTGCAGATGCCCAGCGGAGACTCGGTCCTGCGCCCGATGCGGGTGGCAGATCTCGCCGTGTTACAGCCCTGGTTCGCCAGCTATTCAGCCCAGGTGCTGGGCCTAAGGGAAACCCCGGAAAACCGGGCGCTTTCTGATGAGCGGCTGACACTATTGATTGACAGCGGCAGGGGGCGTGTCCTGTGGCTGGGCGGTCAGCCGGTGGCCATGACGGCCTTTAATGCGGTGGCCGGCTCCTGTGTTCAGGTTGGATCTGTCTATACACCGTCGCACTTGCGCGGACAGGGTCACGCGCGCCGCGCCGTTGCTCTGCATCTGGACGAAGCGCGACAGCAGGGTGTGCAGGAGGCGATTCTGTTTGCAGCGACCCCCGCGGCTGCCCATGCCTATGAGGCAATCGGGTTCCGACGGATCGGAGACTACGGCATCGTTGATTTTGCATCCCCAATTGTTCTGCCCGCCAAACCTGAGGTGGCCGCATGAGTTTCATTCGGCCCGAAGCCCGCGCCGCAATCTGGCGCTGTCGCGAGTTGATCGCTGGGGTGGGCATCGGCGTGCTCGGCGTATCCTGGGTGGTTGGAACGGCTGGGCTGATCTGGTGGCTGGGCTGGGTGCTGGTCGCGATTGGCGCCGCCGGGACCATCATTGGCCTGCAACGCCTGCGGTTTCGGATCGGGGTTGGCGGACCGGGTGTCGTGCAGGTGGACGAAGGGCAGATTTCCTATTTTGGTCCGCTGACGGGCGGGGCCGTTGCGCTTTCAGAACTTGAACGGCTGCGACTGGATCACACCGCAACACCAGCACATTGGGTGCTGGATATGCCGGGGCATCCCAGCCTGCATATTCCGGTTAACGCCGAAGGTGTGGACGCCCTGTTCGATGCGTTCACCACCCTGTCCGGGCTCAGGACCGAACGCATGTTGTCCGAGCTGCGCAAACCCGGCTCTCACCAGGTCGTGATCTGGGAGCGCCATGCAAGCCACACACAGGTGCACAGGTTGCATTGACACTGGCGTTGATTCCCATCACCACTGATTTCCCAAAGCGAACACTCAGGACGGAGCAAGCCCCATGTCCATTCCTCAATCCGGCGGTGGGCCGATCGAACGGCACGAACAGCTGGCCGAATACCTGGAATCGGGCTGCAAGCCCAAGGACGATTGGCGTATCGGCACCGAGCACGAGAAGTTCGGGTATTGCAAAGACACGCATCAGCCCCTGCCATTTCATGGCAAACGGTCCATCGTGGCTGTGCTCGAAGGACTGCGGGACCGCCATGGCTGGGCCGAGGTGCGCGAAGGTGGCGAACTCATTGGTCTGGAAAAAGATGGGGCGAATGTCTCGCTGGAACCCGGTGGCGCGCTGGAACTGTCGGGCGCTCCGTTGGAAACGATCCATGAAACCTGTGACGAGGTGAATGTTCACCTGCGCGAGGTCAAGGATATCGCCGATGAAATCGGTGTGGGTTTTATCGGTCTGGGCGCTGCTCCGGTCTGGAGCCACGAAGAAATGCCGCTGATGCCCAAGGGGCGGTACAAGTTGATGGACGCCTATATGGGCAAGGTCGGCACCATGGGCCGGTCGATGATGCGCCGCACCTGTACGGTTCAGGTCAACATCGACTTTGGCTCCGAAGCCGACATGGTGCAGAAACTGCGCGTCGCGCTGGCGTTACAGCCGGTTGCCACCGCATTGTTCGCCAATTCACCGTTTTTCGAGGGCAAGCCCAATGGGCACAAGTCCTGGCGTTCGCGTGTGTGGCGCGATCTGGACGATGCACGCACCGGCATGTTGCCATTCGTGTTCGACGACGGGTTCGGGTTCGAGGCATACGTGCAATACGCGCTCGATGTGCCGATGTATTTTGTCTATCGCGATGGCAAATACATTGACGCGCTGGGCATGTCGTTCCGTGATTTCCTGGTGGGCAAACTTCCTGCGCTGCCGGGCGAAACCCCGACCCTGTCGGATTGGGCTGACCATTTGACCACGGCTTTCCCCGAAGCCCGGATCAAGAAATACATGGAAATGCGGGGCGCTGATGGTGGCCCCTGGCGGCGTCTGTGCGCGCTGCCTGCATTCTGGGTTGGTCTGACCTATGATCAATCGTCGTTGGACGCGGCTTGGGATCTGGTCAAAGGCTGGGATGCCGAAACCCGCGAAGCCTTGCGCATCGCCGCATCCGTAGACGGGTTGCAGGCGCAGGTCGGTAACATCAACATGCATGATCTGGCGCGCGAAGTCGTGTCGATTTCGGATGCCGGTTTGCGGGCCCGGGCAAAACCCGGTGCCGGTGGTCTGGTTCCGGATGAAACCCATTTCCTGAACGCGCTCAAGGACAGCCTGGAATCTGGGCAGGTTCCTGCGGATGAGCTTTTGGAACGGTATCATGGCGATTGGAATGGCGACCTGAGCCGGATTTATGGCGACTATAGCTATTGACGATTAAAGGGGGCTCAGGGTTTGAGCCTCCTTCCGCTCCGCTCTCTCGGCCGGGTCTGATCAAACGGGTTTTGCAATCTAGCTTTCCCAAGCAGCGTCCTGGTTTCGATCTGGCGTTTTGACCGCGGTCAGCGGCAGAAACATGGCCGCTTCTGTGGGTTAGGTAGGGTTTTGCGAACCGACCTGGGGTGACAGGTCAGGGCAAGATGTGCATGCTCATATGTCAGAACCGGGAAAGGGATTTGGGATGAGCGCACGGATGGCACGACGGGTTTTTCTGGGGTTGGCGACGTCGGCCTTGGTGGCAGTTCAGGGTATGGCCCAAGGCGTAAACGGACTGTACCAGGTCGAAGGTCGCAACCCGGATGGATCGACCTATACCGGGTCGGCGCAATTGGTGGAAATCAATGGAACAGTCACCATCGCCTGGCAGGTGGCAGGACAGGGGTATCAGGGCACCGGAACCCGCAATGGCGATATCGTATGGGTCAACTGGGGTGCCGATCATCCAGTGGTCTATGTGGTCATGCCCAGTGGGCAGTTGCACGGCACCTGGGCCAATGGTCAGGCCTTGGAACGGTTGGTGCCGTAATCTTCCCATGCGCTGGGCGGGTTATTTTTGACCGATGCGGGGTTCGGTTCCGAGCCGGATTCGTTTGATGTTTTCGCGGTGGCGCCAATAGACCAGCAATGTCAGGGGGATGCCCAGAAGCAATGCGGCCCCGTTTGTGAGCAACACAACCCAAATGGTCGATGAAGCTGCCGCAATCAGTGCCGAAAGCGATGAGATGCGGGTCACGATGGCCGTCACCAACCACGTCAGGCAGCAGGCCACGCCGACTGGCCAGGCCAGCGCCAACCATAGGCCCAGAAAGGTCGCGACACCCTTGCCGCCCTTGAACCCCAGCCAAACCGGATAACAGTGGCCAATAAAGGCCGCGAACCCGGCCAGTTGTGCGGCGTCTTCGGGCGCAAAAGCCCGGGCCAGGAGCACGGCCGCTGCGCCTTTGCCACCGTCCAGAACCAGGGTCAGAAACGCGGCTGGTTTCGATCCTGTGCGCAGCACGTTGGTGGCACCAATGTTTCCCGAACCAATTTCACGCAGATTGCCCAACCCCATGAACCGGGCCACCACCACACCAAAGGGGATCGCCCCCAGACCATAACCGATCAGGACCCATAACAGCAGAATGGGCAGGTCAGATTCGAGCGTGGGCATCAGCTATCTCCGATAGACGGGGGTTCCGGCGACATAGGTTGCCAGCACCCTACCTTGCATCCGCTGGCCGTCAAACGGAGTGTTCTGAGATTTCGACCGAAGTTTGAACCGGTCCATGACAAAGGGCGTGTCAGGGTCGAACAGGACCAGATCCGCCGGGGCTTCTGCAGCGAGCCGACCACCAGCAAGGCCCAGCCGATTGGCCGGATTCAGTGACATGGCGCGAAACAGCGTTGGCAGGTCCAAGTGGCCCGAGTGATACAGGCGCAACGCAGCCGGCAACAAAGTTTCCATCGCAACCGCACCAGCGGCGGCTTCCTCGAATGGGAGACGCTTGCTTTCTTCGTCTTGGGGGGTGTGCATCGAACTGATGGTGTCGATCAAGCCGGTGCGCACCGCTTCGACCACTGCCAGACGATCGTCTTCGCTGCGCAAGGGCGGTTTGACCTTGAAGAAAGTACGATAGTCGGCCACGTCCAGCTCGTTCAGGGTCAGGTGATGGATCGAGGTTCCGGCGGTGATGTCCAGACCGTTGTTTTTGGCACGCTCAAGCGCGGGCAGGGCTCTGGCGGTGGTGATCTGGTCGGCATGATAGCGCGCGCCGGTCATTTCCAGCAGCGCAATATCCCGATCCAGCCCCATGCGTTCTGCCATGGGCGAGACGGCAGGTAAACCACGCAGCGAAGCAAATTTACCAGATGTGGCGGCGGCCCCTTTGCTCAGCTCGGGCTCTTGTGGATGGGCAATCACCAATGCGCCAAGGCTGCGCGCATAGGTCAACGCACGCGAAAATACCTTGGTATTGGCGACAACATGGTCACAGTCGGAAAAGGCCACGGCACCGGCATCCATCAGAAAGCCGATTTCCGTCATCTCGCGCCCTTCGCGTCCCTTGGTCAGGGCGGCCATGGCCAACACATTGACAGGTGTGTCGGCCTGGGCGCGGCGGTTGACGAATTCCAGCGTTTCCGGCGTGTCTATGGTTGGCGTGGTGTCCGGGCGGGTAATCATTGTGGTGACCCCTCCGGCAGCGGCGGCGCGGCCTGCGGACTTATAGCTTTCCTTGTGTCGCTCACCGGGTTCGCAGACCTTGACTCCGATGTCGATGATGCCAGGGGCCAGACATTTTCCATTGCAGTCGACGATCTCGTCCGCTGCCGGTGCCGGGGTTGCGGAACCGGTGCCAACAATGGACCCGGCGCGAACCAGCAGCCAGCCCAAGGTGTCGGATCCGGCTTCGGGGTCGATCAGGCGGGCATTGATGAAGAGGGTGGTGCTCATAGGCGGGCCCTTTCGATGGCGGCAATGGTGGCGGCCGGGTCGGCCTGGTATTTGATCAGATATTTCTGGCCGTCGGTCGTGATGACCTGGACATAGCTGCCCATGGATTTGACACCTGAAATGCTGGCCAAAGGCACGGAATGCCCTGTGGGGCCGACCAATGCGGTGCTTGTCAGGGTCCAGATGGCGGCCAGTTCTTCCTTGCGGGCATAGAACCCGCGCAGGGCGATTGCAGCCAAGCCACCTACGGCACCGGTCCAGATGTGCGGGCTGTCCATGACCCACAGAACCCCCATTGCGGCGGCCATGCCAACGGCAGCCATCCAGGTGTGGGCACGCAGATAGGCGGTTGCATCGGGGGAGATTTTTGTTTCGCTCATGGTCTTAGAACACCAGCAAGAGGAGGACGATGGTGATCAGGGACATCATCACGGCAAACAGGGTGAACCCGATCCGACGTGCACGGGCGCGAGCGGCACGCGGGGATTGTTTTGCTGCCGAATACAGCTGGGCGCTGGCGGTCTCTATGGGGGTGCCGCTCCAATTGGTGCTGGGTTCGGACAGCGTGGCGACCAGCTGGATCTGATCGGCCGGGTTCAGGCGGGTTTCGCGACCGCCAAAGGCGCGGCTGCGGATCAGCAGGACGTCGCCTTTGATTGCGCTGAGCACGTCGGACTGTGGGTCAATCTCTTCAGGCGATAGGCCGCAACCTTCGATCAGATATCCGGTCAGCCCCAACTCTTCGAGATCGTCGGTGGAAAAGATTTCGATCTGGTCCCGGTTCATCTCTTCGATGCCCAGCACCTGCTCGAGCGCACCGGTTTCGGACAGGAATTTGACCTGTTCGGGGCGCATATCCAGCGTGAAAACGCGGATAATCCCCCGTTCTCCGGTGGGAATGGTGATGGTCCCGGTCATCGGGTCAATGCTCCGCGGAAATGCGCTGGGCGCGTAGATTGCGGGCCAGAAGATCCATAGCGGCCATGCGCACGGCGACCCCCATTTCGACTTGCTCCTGAATGACTGATCGGTTGATGTCATCCGCGATGGTCCCGTCGATTTCGACGCCGCGATTCATCGGTCCGGGATGCATGACAATCGCGTCGGGTTTGGCCAACGACAGCTTATCCGCATCCAGTCCATAGCGGTGATAATACTCCCGTTCTGAAGGAATGAAGCCACCGTCCATCCGCTCTTTCTGAAGGCGCAGCATCATCACGACGTCCACGTCCTGTAGCCCCTCGCGCATGTCATCATAAACCTCGACCCCAAAGGCGTCGATCTGCGCCGGCATCAGCGTCGGCGGGCCAATCAGTCGAATACGGTTTTCCATTTTGCCCAACAGGATCAGGTTCGATCGAGCCACGCGGGAATGGGCGATGTCGCCACAGATTGCGATGTTCAGACGGTGCAACCGGCCCTTGGCGCGGCGGATGGTCAACGCGTCCAGCAGCGCCTGGGTGGGGTGTTCGTGACGTCCATCACCGGCGTTCAGCACGGCGCAGTTCACCTTTTGCGCCAGCAGGTCCACCGCGCCGGAATGCGGGTGGCGCACCACCAGCAAATCGGGGTGCATGGCATTCAACGTCATGGCTGTATCGATCAGGGTTTCGCCCTTTTTGATCGAACTGGCCTGCATGGCCATGTTCATGACGTCTGCGCCCAACCGTTTGCCTGCCAATTCAAAAGAGGCCTGTGTGCGGGTCGAGTTTTCAAAGAACATGTTGATCTGGGTCAGACCACGCAGGGTTTCGGAGTGTTTTTCCGAACGCCGGTTCAGATCGACGTATTCATCGGCCAGATCCAGAATCGCGGTGATATCATGTGGTTTGAGGTGTTCGATGCCCAGAAGGTGCTTGTGACCGAACGTCATTGAGGATGCTCCCTGCCGCGATGCTGGAGGGCTTATACGGGGGGTTGGGCGGCAGGGGCAAGGGGGCGGTGGATCAATATCCGGTCTGTCGGTCCACCAGACCTGCGGGTTTTTGTCCAGCTTCAAAGCTGGCGATGCCGTCTGCGATGAAACGGGCCACGGCCATGGGGTCTGCATCACCTGCCACATGGGGCGTGATGCGTATCCGGTCATGGGTCCAGAACGGGTGATTCTGAGGGAGCGGTTCGGTGGCAACTGTATCCAGTGCCGCCATCGCAGGGCGGCCACGCTCGAGGGCTGGGATCAGGTCGGGTTCGGCCAAATGGGCCCCACGGCCAAGATTGATCAGGATTGCGTCGTCGCGCATTTGATCCAGCAGCCTGGTGTTCAGAATACCCACTGTCTCATCGGTCAAGGGCAACAGGTTGACCACCGCCCGGCTTTGCGAAACCGTTTGTGCCAGCCCGCCAGATCCGCTGACCACAACCGTGCCATCAGGTTCCTGCCGGTCGCGCGAGGCATAGGCCGTGACCGGGTATCCCAATCCGCGCAGAGCTCGGGCCAGACAGGACCCAATCTTGCCAAACCCCAGGATGCCGACTGGGAATCTTGAGGGTGCAGTTCGGTTGATCACCGCCCACTGCTGTTGCGCCTGTTGATCAACATAGCCTTGCATCTGGCGTTGCCAATTGACGATGTGCCAAATCGCGAACCCGGCAATCATCTGCGCCTGCTCGTCAACGATCACCCGGCTGACGGTGGTTTCGGGTTTCAGACTGGGGGCGCTCAAAATCGCATCGACCCCGGCACCTGCGCTGGAAACCATGGCCAGATTGGGATAGGGCGCGAAATCCGAGGGATCCGGAGTAAAGGCGACGGCATGGCGGATCGTTTGCGGATCAACGACTTCTTCAGGAAACCGCATGGTGATCCAGGGAGCATACGTGCGCAGCCCTGCTTCGAAGAAATCCTTGAGGTCGTATTTTCGGCACAGGCAGACGAGATCTATGGGCTGCATTTCGGCTCCGTCCAAGTGGTGTTTGAGGGGCACCTTAGGCAGGACGCGCGGATGGGTAAAGCGCGCGCATTGGCGGTTTCCCTCGAGGTGGCAAGGGGGTAGCCTGTGGCGCATGGAATCGGCTCTGGATTATCATACGGCTCGCGCCTTGCTGGACTGGCAGATTGAACTCGGCGTGACCGAGACGATCAGCGATGCGCCAATCAATCGCTACGAGCTCGAGCAAAAAGCGCCCAAGCCCAATGCCGTCGAAACGGCCGCCGTTCCTGTCATATCCAAAGAGGTCGATCCGGTTGTGGTGGCGCAACAGGTGGCAAAAGCGGCCAACTCCCTGTCGGACCTGCGCGACGCTATGGGCAATTTCGAGCACTGCGATCTCAAACGCGGCGCTCGTAATCTGGTGTTTTCCGATGGCCAGGCCGGTGCACGTGTCATGATCATCGGCGAAGCGCCGGGCCGCGACGAAGATCGCCAAGGCAAGCCCTTTGTCGGGCGGGCGGGGCAATTGCTGGACCGGATGCTCGATGCCATTGACCTGAACCGCGAGAGCAACGTCTATATCACCAATGTCTTGCCTTGGCGCCCCCCTCAGAACCGGGATCCCTTGCCGATCGAAATCTCGATGATGGTGCCGTTTCTGCGCCGCCACGTCGAACTGGCACAGCCCGAAGTGTTGATCCTGATGGGAAATATCAGCTGTCAGGCTGTGCTGGCCAAACGGGGTATCACCCGTCTGCGGGGCAATTGGGGCGATGCCTGGGGCATTCCGGCCCTGCCGATGTTCCATCCGGCCTACCTGTTGCGTCAGCCGCATATGAAACGTCAGGCCTGGGCTGATCTGTTGGAAATCAAGGCGCGGTTGGGGGCGCTGGCGTGAAGATCCTTGCCTTTTCCGACCTTCATTTGAATGCCAACCGCGCCGCCGATCTGGTGTCGGCCAGTGCCGAGGCAGATCTGGTCATCGGAGCCGGAGATTTCTGCAATGTGCGGATGGGCCTGAGCGATGCGATGGCGTTGTTGTCCGGGCTCAAGGCCCCGATGGTTGCTGTACCGGGCAATGCCGAAAGCGCGCAGGAGTTGCGCGCGGCCGCTTTGCCGGGAACCACCGTGTTGCACGGAGAGGGGGGCTGCTTTGGCGGGCTGAACATTTTTGGTCTGGGGTATGGCGTACCCGAGACACCGTTTGGCAGCTGGTCCTGTGATCTGTCGGAATCCCAGGCTGCGCAGATGCTTGATGCCTGCACGGCGGCCGACATCCTGATTGCCCATTCCCCGCCCAAAGGGATTGCAGATCGCACGTCCGGTGGTGTGTCCGTCGGGTCCAGCGCCATCCGGGCCGCTGTCGAACGCGTTCAGCCCAAATTGATGCTATGCGGTCATGTGCATGATTGTTGGGGCGAACGCGGAGTCATCGGTGTTACCGACGTGATGAATTTGGGGCCGCGCCCCAATTGGTTCGAGGTCCAGACATGATCGACATGTTTACGCTTGCTACCTTTGTCCCTGCTGCTTTGGCGTTGAACTTGACGCCGGGCGCGGACATGATGTTCTGCCTGGGGCAGGGGGTACGTTCGGGCCCGCGTGCGGCGCTGTCTGCCAGCGCCGGGATTTCGGTTGGTGGCATGGTGCATGTGGCGCTGGGTGGGCTGGGTCTGGGAGCTGCTGTCGCGGCCATGCCCTGGATGTTCGAGGCTATTCGTTGGCTTGGGGTTTGCTATCTGCTCTATCTGGCCTGGGGCGCGTTTCGTGGTGGCAATGCACCGGGGGAAATTCGCGCCGCGCGGGCGTCTCGAGCCTTTCGAGACGGTATGCTGGTCAATCTGACCAACCCGAAAGTGATCCTGTTTGTTCTCGCTTTTGTCCCGCAATTTGTCGATCCGGGGGCCGGATCGATCCTGGTCCAATTTCTGATCTTTGGCGCGATCATGGGCACCACCGGATTCTTTGTGAACGGTGGGGTCGGCGTTTTTGCCGGATCCATGGGGCATTACCTGACCGGCAATGCAACGGCGGGTCGCTGGTTGGGTCGGATCTCGGGAACGATTTTTACCGGGCTGGCGCTGAGGCTGGCCATCATGGAAAGGGCTTGACGCACTATGTCTCGCATAGATGAAACCAAGGAATTCATCCCGGTTCGTATCGCGGTGCTGACCGTGTCGGACAGTCGATCTCTGGATCAGGACCGTTCGGGGCAAGTGCTCGAAGACCGGCTCAAGGCTGCTGGGCACATTCTGGCAGATCGCAAGATTATTCAGGACGAACGCGACCAGATCGCCGATCAGCTGCGCGCCTGGGTGGGGGACCCGCAGGTGGATGTGGTGATTTCCACCGGCGGAACCGGTCTGACAGGCCGCGATGTCACGGTCGAGGCGCACCGCGACGTCTATGAAAAGGAAATCGAAGCCTTTGGCACCGTGTTCACAATCATTTCGATGGAAAAGATTGGCACCAGCGCGGTGCAATCGCGCGCCACGGGCGGCGTCGCGGGCGGTACCTATCTGTTTGCATTGCCTGGCAGCCCAGGTGCCTGCAAGGATGCCTGGGACGGGATCTTGTCCATGCAGCTGGATTATCGCCACTTGCCCTGCAATTTTGTGGAAATCATGCCGCGTTTGGAGGAACACAAGCGACGGAAATGACGTGTTGGTGCGTGTAACGCTGTGTAAACGCTTTGTGGGTTGGAGAATTCTTGTGTCGACACTAGGTTATACCGGGTCGGCACACAGCCCGAATTAAGGATTGCCATGCGGTTTCTGCGACACAGCCTGGTCGGGGTTTTTCTGGCGTCAATGACGCTGGCCCTGCTGCTTTATGCGGGGCAGTTGGTCATGCAGGCGGTTCAAACCCGGCTGAGCAACGAACGCCCGGCACCGCCTCCGCGGGAACGGGTGTTCGCGGTCAACGTGGTAACGGCGAATTATGACCGGACGACCCCGGTGTTGCCTGCCTTTGGACAGATCCAGAGCCGCCGGTCGCTGGAGTTGCGCACGGTGATGCGGGGGCGTGTCATCCATCTTGCCGACAGTTTCGTTGAAGGTGGAACCGTGAAGGCCGACGAGGTGCTGGTACAGATCGACCCGGTGGATGTGCAGGCGGCGTTGGAACGGGCCCAGGCCGATTTACAGGATGCCGAAGCGGAGATTCGCGATGCGGCGCGCAACCTCGAACTTGCGCGTGCCGAATTGGTGGCGGCCCAGGATCAGGCGGATCTGCGTCAACGGGCGTTTAAGCGTCAGCAGGATTTGCAATCACGCGGAGTCGGCACCGCCGCCGCCAGCGAAGCTGCCGAGCTGACCGCCGCTTCGGCACGTCAGGCGGTTCTATCGCGCGGCCAGGCGGTTGCCCAATCCGAGGCGCGGGCCGACCAGGCGCAAACCCGACTGGCCCGCGCCCGCATTGCATTGTCCACAGCACAGAGAGATTTGGACGAGACAACCGTTCGCGCGGCCTTTGATGGGACGTTGCAAGGCGTGTCTCTGGTCGAAGGACGGCTGGTGTCGGCCAACGAAAAGCTTGCCGAACTGGTGGATTCCAAGGCATTGGAAGTGGCGTTTCGCATATCGACAGCCCAATATGCCCGATTGTTGGACACCGCGGGTGATCTGATCTCAGCCCCAGTGAATGTGTCATTGGATGTCACCGGCGCGGATCTGGAGGCCTCTGGCGTCATCGTGCGTGACAGCGGCGCAGCAGGCGAAGGACAATCCGGTCGGGTGATCTTTGCGCGGCTTGAAGCAGCACCGGGGTTCAAACCTGGAGATTTTGTAACCGTTGCCGTTCAGGAACCAGAGATTTCCAATGTTGCCCGGGTTCCAGCTTCGGCGTTGGATGCGGCGCGCACAATTCTGGTTGTGGGTCCAGATGATCGTCTTGAGAGCCTGCAGGTGGAATTGGTGCGGCGTCAGGGGGATGACGTTTTGATCCGTGGCGATGGTCTGGCCGGGCGCGAGGTGGTGACCGGGCGCACCCCATTGCTGGGTGCCGGAATCCGTGTGCGGCCTCTGCGTCAGGAAAGCGCGCTGAAACCCGAGGCTGCAATGCTGGAATTGAGCGACGAGGATCGCGCCCGTCTGGTTGCATCGGTGCAGGCCAACGACCGTATGCCCCAAGCGGCCAAGTCCAGAGTGTTGGAACAGCTGGCGGCGGCCAAGGTGCCCGCAGGGCTGGTGCGACGGATCGAAACCGGTAGCGGGGGCTGATCGGTCATGGTGCGTGACCTGCCCAAATCCGCAGGGGGGCTGCTGAGCTATTTTACCCGGCACCGGACAGCGGCCAATCTGTTGCTGGTGATCCTTTTGATCCTGGGCGTTGCTGCGATCCCGCGTATGCGGGCACAGTTTTTTCCCGATGTCATTGTCGATAACGTCAGGGTTTCGGTGGCCTGGGACGGTGCTGGTCCCGAAGACGTGGACCGGGCCATCGTACAGGCGCTGGAACCTGCTTTGCTGGCGGTGGATGGGGTCGAGACATCGGCCGGTATTTCCAACGAGGGTCGCGCCACCATCATTCTGGAGTTCGAACCGGACACAGACATTGAACGCGCTACGGATGAAATTCAAGATGCCGTTGATGCGGTGACGATCCTGCCCGAGGATGCCGATGACCCGGTGGTCCGGCCCAGCGTTTGGCGCGACCGGGTTACGGATGTGGTGATCACAGGGCCGGTAGATCCGGCGCAATTGGCATTGTTCGCGGATGAATTTGTTGCCCGGCTGTTCGAAGTCGGAGTCACACGGACCACGATCCGCGGATTGGCAGCACCGCAGACTTTGGTCGAGATTCCTTCTGCGAGCTTGATCGCCCATGACATTACCATGGCTCAGATCGCCGAAGCCATCGCTGCCGAAGTCAATGCCGACCCGGCCGGCGATGTGGCGGGGGCCAATGCAAGGGTGCGCACGGGCACCGAAAAACGCTCGGCCGAAGATGTGTCTGCCATTGTGCTGCGATCAAACCCGGATGGTTCGACGCTGACCATCGAAGATATTGCCCGGGTGAGCCGCCAGGGCGTGGATCGAAACCGGACTTATTTTGTTGGTGAACACCCGGCGATGTCGATCCGCATTGACCGGTCCAGCTCGGGCGACGCGATCGGTGTCCAGACCCAAGTCGAAGACGTAGCTGCCGAGATGCAGCTGTCACTCCCCCAGGGGGTAACGGTCGAATTGATCCGCACCAGGGCCGCGGCCATCACCGGGCGTTTGGATATTCTGATTGATAACGGCTTGGTCGGGCTGGCGTTGGTGGTCTGCCTGCTGTTTCTTTTTCTCAATGCCCGTATCGCGTTCTGGGTCGCGGCGGGCATTCCGGCGGCGATGTTTGCCGCTATTGCGATCATGTATGCTGCTGGTTTGACCATCAATATGGTCAGCCTGTTTGGGTTGATCATCACGTTGGGCATTGTGGTGGATGATGCCATCGTCGTTGGGGAACATGCCGATTTCCGGGCCCGGCGCCTGGGGGAGCATCCGGTTGTAGCTTCGGAAAATGCGGCGCGGCGTATGGCTATGCCGGTGTTGGCGGCGACGGTCACCACGGTCATTGCGTTCTTTGGTCTCACGGCCATTGGGGGTCGCTTCGGAGAATTGATCCGCGACATTCCCTTTACCGTGATTGCCGTGTTGCTGGCGTCGCTTGTCGAATGTTTCCTGATCCTTCCACATCACATGAGCCATGCAATCGCCCATTCGGCCAAGCAGCATTGGTATGACATTCCCAACCGGGTGGTAAACGCGGGGTTCCGCTGGGTGCGAGACCATCTGTTCCGTCCTTTGGTCGCCTGGGTGATCTGGGCGCGCTACGCCGTTGTCGCGGGGGCGCTGGTGATTTTGGCCAGCCAGATGGCCCTGTTCATCCAGGGTGACGTGAAATGGCGGTTCTTTAACGCCCCTGAACGCGGGTCCGTGACCGGGAATTTCGCCATGGCCGAAGGGGCCACCCGTGAAGACACTCTGGCGATGATGCGCGAAATGCAGCGTGCGACCGAGGCGCTGGGCGACGAATACGCTGACCGCTATGGGTTGAACCCGTTGGACTATGTGATGGCGGAAATCGGCGGCAACGCCGGACGCGGCCTGTCCGGTGTGGAAGCCAAGGACAAGGACCTGTTGGGCGGCATATCGATTGAATTGATCGACGCCGATTTGCGACCGGAGTACTCCAGCTTTGCCTTTGTTGGTGAACTGCAAGACCGGGTGGTGCGTCATCCTTTGGTCGAAACCGTGTCGTTTCGCGGTTGGCGTTCAGGTCCCGGCGGAGACGCGCTGGACGTGCAATTCTTTGGTTCGGATGTGGATACGCTCAAGGCAGCGTCGGAGGATCTGAAAACCGCGTTGATCCGATACCCGGAGGTTTCGGCCGTCGAGGACACGCTGGCCTATGACAAAGAAGAACTGATCCTGGATCTGACGGCACAGGGGCAGGCGCTGAATTTTACCATCGACAGCCTTGGGCGGGCTCTGAGGGCGCGTTTGAACGGGATCGAGGCCGCGACCTATCCCGACGGACCCCGATCCGCAACGATCCGGGTCGAACTGCCTGAGGGAGAGCTGACAGCCGATTTCCTGGAACGAACCCTGTTGCGATCCCCGCAAGGGATCTATGTGCCGCTTGCGGATATCGTGACAGTGAAACAGCGTACCGGGTTCTCGTCGGTGCGGCGCGAGAATGGTGTGCGGGTGATCTCGGTCAAAGGTGACATTTCCGAAGACGACCCGGCCCGCGCCGAAGCGATTGGTGAAGCGCTGGAGACCGAAATCCTGCCCAAGATTGCCAGCGAACGCCAGGTGGAATGGCGCCTGTCGGGGTTGAGTGAGCAAGAGGATGAATTCCTGCAGGAGGCACGGACTGGATTGATCCTGTGTTTGAGCGGCATTTACCTGGTGTTGGCCTGGGTCTTTGCCAGCTGGACCCGTCCGCTGGTGGTGATGGCGATCATCCCGTTCGGGTTGGTCGGCACGATTTGGGGGCATTACATATGGGAAGTGCCGCTGAGCATGTTCACGGTTGTCGGCCTGTTGGGCATGACCGGGATCATCATCAACGATTCCATCGTTCTGGTCACCACGATTGATGAATACACCAAGGACCGGGGCCTGTTTCCGTCGATTGTCGAAGCCACGGCTGACCGGTTGCGCCCGGTTCTGCTGACAACGCTGACGACGGTTCTGGGGCTGGCCCCGCTGCTGTATGAACAATCTCAGCAGGCCCAATTCCTGAAGCCCACAGTGATTACGTTGGTCTATGGACTGGGTTTTGGCATGGTTCTGGTCCTGCTGGTGGTTCCGGCGCTGGTTGCAATGCAACGAGACGTGGCCCGTCCCTTTGCCGCGCTGCGCCGGACGTTGCGCAGCGGTCGTGGACCAATTTTTCCGGTGGTGGTCTCAGGTACTCTGAGCTTCGGATGGCTGATTGCAACCTTGGGGTGGGCGATGGTTCAGGGTGGCATCCACCCGATGCTGGCCGAACACGTGCCGCCACTGGCTGACATGGCTCCGATGCGTGCCGGATTGGCTGCGTTTGTTGTTGGGATGGCTGGGATTGTAGCGGTGGTTTATCTGATGTCTGCTGCGGTTTTCGCCCGCAAGACGGCCAAAGGGCCGGTCTGATTTGCCTGTTTGAACCTCAGCCCATGTGGCGCTGAGCAAGCCGGGCAACATCGATAACCTGATCCAGCAGATCCAGACCTGCCGTTTCGAGACCGTCAACGGGGTACCACCCGGCCTGTGCTGCGTCATCGGCGGCAACAGGTTGACCCGAGACATAGTCGCACAGCACCGCAGTCAGCAAATAATGGGCGCTAATTCCACCAGTTTCATTCCGCGCAATCACGTCGATATTGGTGAGATACTGCCGTGGCCGGGCGATGACACCCGTCTCCTCCAGCAATTCACGGGCGGCAGCCTGCAGGGCGGTCTCACCCAATTCCACGTGGCCGCCGGGAAATCCCCACATTCCGGCGCGAGGTTCCTTGCCCCGTTGCACCAGGATGACCTGCTGCTCGTGACAGACGACAGCAATGGTTCCCAATACCGGGCGGATCATCCGGGAGTGCAGCCCTGAATGTCGACGGCGTGGTTGCGTCCCAGAACGGTGATGCGAATCTGAGACCGGTCCAGCGCATAGGGTTCGCCGCTGGAATGAATCAGCTCGGTGGTGGCGACCAAGGTATTGCCGTGACGTTCGGACGCTGTGTGCGAGGCCCAGATGTCTGGGCTTCCGGGTTCGATTACAGCCACTTCGGTGCCACCTGTCGATGGCATGGAAATGCGGGCTTCGACCTGCATCCCGTTACGGGTCGGTTTCAGACGACATGTTGCAGCGGTCACGCCTGCCTCTGCAGAAGAATACGGGCGCGCCGCCAATGCTGCCAGGATGGATGGATTGCGATCGGCGTCCAGATCCAGGGTATGATCAAATTTCAATTCCGACGGGACACAGACGTCTTTGCAGATCCCCAACTCCATTCGACCCTTTAGCCGGATTGGTCGACCTGTGGTGTCGGGTGTGATCTCGATTGGCAGGGTCAACTGATCGACATAGCCGATGGTTTGCATCCCAGACGTTGAAAACACCTGTGGTGTCGGCCACGTGATCGCAATATTTCCCAAATTGCGCGACCCACGCCAGGAAAAACTGGGTGGGATTCCGGCATCACCGGGCGAACGCCAATACGTCTTCCAGCCATCGGCCAAGGTCAGGCGCAAAGCGGCGCGATAGGTGCCGGATTGGGTTGCCCCACCATCCAGCACTTCGATCTTGACCAGGTCATCCAGCGGTCCGGCAATGGCAGCCGGCGCACAAAACGCCATCAGACAGGCAGCAAGCGATATCTTCGGTGCAAAACTCATGCGACATACATGCGCATTGGAGAATGAAATGCCAAGTCACGTTATGGTTAGGGCCTGCGCGAGGGAAATGTTTCGACGCATCAGCATACGGGCTCTTGATTGCGACGGTTTGGGGCGTCATTGTTGAATAGTGACAAGCAGTTGCCAGACTCGGCGCTGATTGATCAAGCAACAACCCGCAGGCGGAACCAGATGGATCTGACAGGCAAACTTTTGATTGCGATGCCCGGCATGGGTGACATGAGGTTCGAACATACGGTGATCTACCTGTGTTCTCACTCAGAAGACGGTGCAATGGGGCTGATCGTCAACAAGGCAGCTGTGGATGTGCGGCTGGCCGAATTGCTCAAACAGCTGGAAATCAAACCCGAATCCGAAGAGCGGGCCAACCTGCCGATCCATTTCGGGGGACCGGTCGAAACCGCGCGCGGGTTTGTTCTGCACACGGCAGATTACGATGCCAGCCTGCATTCAATGCATGTGGACGAAGCTTTTTCAATGACTGCGACGCTGGATATTCTCGAAGATATCGCAGCCGGTCGTGGCCCGCGCAAAGTATTGATGATGCTTGGGTATGCAGGGTGGGGGCCGGGGCAGCTCGAAGACGAGATTGCCAAGAATGGCTGGCTGACGACGGATGCCTCCCAAGATCTGGTTTTTGATGTGGATGACAACACCAAATGGGAAGCCGCGCTGCAATCCCTGGGGGTCGACCCGCTCAGCCTGTCGGGCAGCGCGGGCCACGCCTGATCTGAATTTGCACAGATCGCCGCAAGAAAGCTGACGTTTGCGCCGGTTCAATCCCGTGGTGCGGCCGCGCGGCGCAGCCTGTCATTGATCGCGACGCCCAGCCCACGGTCGGGAATAGGTGCGACTGCGATCGGTTTGCCCATGCCATCCAGCCGGTGCAGATGCCCGAACAGATTGGCCGCAGCTTCCAGCAAATCGCCAGCAGCAGACAAGTTCAGATCGCATATGCCAGGACCAAATCCCAAAAACAGCTCTCCGGGTTTAGGAGTTTGGGCGTACAGTCGCACGGATGCTGTCGGCGCGTAATGGGACAGCAATTGTCCCGGTGCTGTCAGTGGATCTCCAGCATCATGCGCCACCAGCTTTCGCCCCAGGGCAGCCTCTATTGCCTCGGCGGGCACTCCGCCAGGGCGCAACAACATCGGATTGTCCCCAGCCAGCCCGATGATCGTGGATTCCAATCCGACAGAGCAGGGCCCGTCATCCACAATGGCAGCGATCCGGCCGCTAAGCCCGTCCGCAACATGCTGTGCGGTTGTCGGGCTGATCTTGCCGGATGGATTGGCGGATGGAGCAGCCACCGGTCCGCCGACCTTGTCCAACAGGCGTTGGGCTGTTGGATGCGCGGGCACCCGAACGGCCAGTGTTGGCAATCCGGCTGTCACCAGTTCGGACACCCCGTGACCAGGGCGTAGCGGTAGAACCAGCGTCATCGGTCCGGGCCAAAAGGCGCTGGCCAGCATGTCGGCCCAATCGTTCCATTGGACCAGTTGCTGGGCTGCAGCGACCGAAGCGACATGTGCAATCAATGGGTTGAAGCTGGGTCGCCCCTTGGCGGCATAGATGGCAGCAACCGCCTCTCCCAGTCGTGCATCCCCCCCCAGCCCGTAAACGGTTTCGGTCGCAAACGCGACCAAACGCCCGGCGCGCAACAGGGCTGCGGCCTGGTCCAGGTCGGCCTCGGACGGGCCAAAAGTGACGGTACGTTCTGGGTTCATGGCATGACGCGGCGTTTTGGTTGCTTGCATGGGGCGTGTCTTTAGGTAAGACGTCCAAGCCCACTTGATTACCGGTGCGCGGTGGAAATTCCAACCCCATCTGTGCCCTGACACGATCTGTGCCCTGACCTGCAACTCGGTTGCCAAGCCTGCAAAGAGGACGCCCATGACCTATCGCGCCCCCGTCTCCGATTATCAATTCCTGCTGAACCATGTGGTCGGGTACGATCAGGTGTCCGCAACCGATCGGTTTGGAGAAGCTTCGGATGATCTGGTCAGCGCAATCCTTGCCGAAGCGGGCAAGATGACCGAAGAGATCATGGCCCCCCTGCAACGGGGCGGTGACCTGGAACCGGCCATCTTGGAAAATGGCGTGGTGCGGACTTCTCCGGGTTTCGCCGATGGTTGGAAGCAGATTGCCGACGGGGGGTGGATCGGAATGAGCGCCCCGGTGGAGCACGGCGGCATGGGGTTGCCGATGACCCTGACCACATCTGTCAATGAAATGATGTCGGCTGCCTGTCTGTCGTTGCAACTGGCCCCCCTGATGAGCCAGGGCCAGATCGAAGCACTGGAACATCACGCCAGCGACGCGCTCAAGGACTTGTACCTTCCGAAACTGATTTCGGGGGAATGGGCCGGAACAATGAACCTGACGGAGCCCCAGGCCGGATCGGATGTCGGCGCGCTAAACTCAAAGGCAACGGACAACGGCGACGGAACCTATGCGGTGACCGGGCAAAAGATCTTTATCAGCTGGGGCGACAACGACATTACCGAAAATGTGTGCCATCTGGTCCTGGCGCGGCTGCCCGACGGGGTTCCGGGGACCAAGGGAATCAGCCTGTTTCTGGTGCCGAAACACATCCCCGACGATGACGGTGCTCCCGGCGTGGCCAACAGTCTCAAGGTCGTGAGCCTGGAACACAAGATGGGCCTGCATGGCTCGCCCACCTGCGTGATGCAGTTCGACGGGGCCAAGGGGTGGCTTGTGGGCAAGGAACACGGCGGCATGGCCGCGATGTTCACAATGATGAACAACGCCCGTCTGGGTGTCGGCGGTCAGGGTGTTGGTGTGGGCGAAGGTGCTTATCAGCACGCGCTGGCCTATGCGCTCGAACGCAAACAGGGCAAGACACCCTCGGGCACCATTGTCGATCACGCCGATGTGCGTCGGATGCTGATGGAGATGAAGGCGGATCTGTTTGCCGCGCGTGCCATCCTGTTGGCCTGTTCTGTGGCGATCGACATGCAGACCGCCACTGGCAATGCCGAATGGTCCGCCCGCGCAGCTTTTCTGACACCGATCGCCAAGGCGTTTTGCACGGATACGGGCATCCGCATTGCGGAAACCGGGGTTCAGGTGCACGGCGGCATGGGCTTTATCGAGGAAACCGGGGCGGCGCAGTATTACCGTGATGCCCGCGTGACTGCGATCTACGAAGGTACCAATGGCATCCAATCCATGGATCTGGTGGCACGCAAGATGATGGATGGCGGCGACATGGCGCACGCTCTGATTGATGAGATCGAGCATCAGGCCGAGCGCGCCCGAACCACCCATCCGAACATGGCTGAAAGCGTCTGGCAGGCATGCGAAAGCCTGCGCGAAGCCACCGAGTGGGTGACGGAGCAGACCGACATGCAGGACCGTTTTGCCGGGTCTGTGCCATATCTCAAGGCGTTTGCCCGGGTGTTGGGCGGCCATTATCACCTGACTGCTGCCATGGCAGATCTGGGCGGGCCGCGCGAAAAGCTGGCGCGGTTTTATATCAACAGGATGCTGCCCGAACATACGGCGCTGCTGGCTGCCGCGACCGAAGGGGCTGCGACGACCTTTGCCCTGACCCTTGATGAACTGGCGGGTTGATTCGTGACCAGCGTTCCCGAAGTTTCCGTTCGCACCCCCTGGGCAACCCCGCCTGCTCAGGGCGAGGCTATCGAAGTCGCCGAAGGCGTGTTGTGGATGCGTCAGCCGCTCCCGATGAAGCTGGACCATGTCAATGTCTATGCATTGGATGATGGTGATGGCTGGACCATTGTCGACACCGGGTTTTCCACCCGAAAATCCCGGGCGATCTGGGAAGAGCTGATGGCAGGCCCGCTCAAGGGCAAGCCGATCAAACGGGTTGTGGCGACCCATCACCACCCTGACCACATCGGGTTGGCAGGTTGGTTTCAATCCGAACATGGCTGCGAATTGGTCACTACCCGCACCGCTTGGCTTTTCTCGCGGATGCTGACGCTGGATGTGCAGGAGGAATGGCCGGCCGAGACATTGGCCTATTACCGCAGTGCGGGCATGGATCACGAGATTTATGAGGCACGCGCCAAGGATCGGCCGTTCAATTTTGCGGATACGGTCTATCCCATGCCGCTGGGGTTCACCCGGATCAAACAGGGCGACGTGTTCCGCATGGGTGGGCGTGACTGGGACGTGCATATCGGCAATGGCCACGCCCCCGAACACGCCACATTCTGGAGCCGAGATGACAATCTGGTGATCACCGGCGATCAGATCCTGAGCTCCATCAGCCCCAATATCGGTGTCTATGCGACCGAGCCGATGGCCGATCCACTTGCCGATTGGCTGGAGGCCTGTGAACGTCTGATCCATCTGGCGCGCCCGGATCACCTGGCTTTGGGGGGGCACAAGCTGCCGTTCATGCGGTTGCCGCTGCGGATGCGCCAGCTGATCGACAATCACCACGGGGCGCTGGAACGGTTGCTGGATCACCTGGACAAACCCCAAACCGCCGCGGAGTGCTTCTCACCTCTGTTCAAGCGCAAGATCGGTACCGGTGAATACGGGCTTGCCTTGGTCGAGTCGGTGGCCCATGTAAATCATCTGTACTGTATCGGTCAGGTGACCCGCACCAAACGCGAAGACGGGGCCTGGCTGTATCAGCGCAAGTGAGGCGCAATTAGGGGAGTAGCGGCCATGGACAACGAAATCTCAACCTCGGCAGAGGCGCTGGAAGCAGCCATTCTGCCCTGTGTGCACGAAGTTCACGCCGACCCCGAAGCCTGTGCCGGGTTGAAAAATGTTCCCGAACAGATGGCACAACCCGCTGATCACAAAAGCCCGTCGCGATGGGCCTATGAACGTCTGATCCTGTATATCCGCAATTTCGAAGAGCAACTGGATGGCGAACACGAGGTTGCCATGGGGTTTGTCGGTGGCAACACCGGAGTGCTGCGGATCGAAGGGCTGGGGTACTACGACCCGGATATCATTACGTTCTATGGTTCGGATGATCATGGCGCGCGTACCCAATTGGTTCAGCACGTCAGCCAACTGAATGTGATGTTGCGGGCCTTGCCGCGACCCAGCCAGGCAGCACCAGCCCGCCGGATCGGGTTTCGTCTGGCCTCGGATCTTGGGGACGGCTGAGAGCGGTTCTTTCCGGTTCATTAACGAGCCGGGCCAAACATACTCTTGTCTCTCGGCGCGTGGTCGCGTTCTATGAACGTCCAATTGTCGGAGCCAAGTGTTTTGAATCACCTGACTGTCGTTTTGCAAGCCTACGCCCGGGCGTTGTCACGGTGGCGTCTGGTTCTGCCGCTTTATTTGTTGCTGCATGGGCTGTCTCTGGCCTTGATCGCTCCGATCATGGGGCTGTTGATCAATGCGGCAGTCGCCTTGTCCGATCAACCGGCGCTTACAGATCAGGATATTGCCTTGTTCCTGCTCAGCCCCGCCGGGTTTGTCATGGCATTGGCCGTGATGAGCGCGCTTTTGGTTGCGGAAATCGCGGGTTTTTCGGTCATGGCCGTTGCCCTGCGGACCAAAGGTGACACTGGATGGGCCGTCGTGCGCAGCGCGATGTTGCTGGTCTTTGTGCGGCGGTTGCGGTCGTTGGCGATTTTCTCGGGCATATTCGTTTTGCGTGTGCTGGCCGTGGCGTTGCCGTTTGCTTTGGTTGGGCTGTTGGTGGCGCTGTGGTATCTGACCGAATTCGATATCAATTATTATCTTGCGTTTCGCCCCCCTGAGTTTCTGTTTGCCATCGCGGTCATCAGTGTGCTGGGATTGGCCATGGCGGTGGCGTTGCTGTTCCGCCTCAGCGGATGGGCGCTGAGCCCGCATCTCGTATTGTTGGAAGCACGCTCGCCCCGGCAGGTATTTGCTGAGAGCCGCGCACGCATGGCCGGATTGCGCGGGCGGTTGCAGGTCCAACTGTTGATTTGGTTCCTGATCCGGCTGGCAGTGTCCAATCTGTTGCTGGTGGCAACTGGCCTGGCATTGCGGACATTGCCCATGGCCCAGGGCGAAACCCTGTTCAGCGTGGTTCTCGTGGTGCTTGGGCTGTCGGGTATCTGGGCGATTGCCAATGTAATCCTGGGTGCCATGGCATTGAGCGCATTGGCTGTTATTCTGGACGGGTTTTATTCCGCCAGCGGTCCCGGAACTGCGCAGGATGTCGATGTGTCCAAGGTTGGGTTCAACCCACGCACGGGGGTCGTGATCTGCGTCGCCGGTCTGGTCTTGATTGCAGGATTGTGGTCGGCTCAGAATCTGCTGACCTCGGTCAAGACCCAGGATCAGGTCCAGATCATTGCCCACCGAGGGGCGGCGGGCAGTAAACCGGAAAACACCCTGGCCGCGGTTGAACAGGCGATCAAAGATGGCACTGACTGGGTTGAAATCGACGTTCAGGAATCTGCCGATGGGCAAATCGTCGTCATGCATGACAGCGATTACATGAAGGTCGCAAATAACCCGACCAAAGTTCGCCAGGCCAGCCTGGAGGAGCTGAGACAGATCGACATCGGCAGCTGGTTCGACCCGGCCTATGCGGATCAGCGAACGCCGACGCTGCACGAAGTTCTGGAGCTGGCCAAAGGGCGCGCACGGGTGATGATCGAGCTGAAACATTATGGGTATGATGTCGATCTGGAACGCCGAGTTGTGCAAGTAGTCGAAGCACTGGGCATGGCGAACCAGGTGGCGATCATGTCTCTGAACTATCCCTCGGTGTTGAAAGTGCAAAATCTCCGGCGTGACTGGCAAACAGGTGTCTTGGCCGCGTCCAGCGTCGGCAACCTGGCCGGGTTGCAGGGGGATTTTCTGGCTGTACGTGCCGCCATTGCCAGCCCTGGGCTGGTCAATGCCGTGGGGTCGGCGGGCAAGGAGCTGTTCGTCTGGACAGTCAACGACCCGCTTGGCATGTCGCGGATGATTTCAAAGGGTGTCGATGGCATCATTACCGACGAACCGGGTATGCTGCGTGAAGTGCTGGAGGTGCGGGCCGAACTGAGCAGCGCCGAACGGCTGGTCTTGTGGTTGGCGGCCGAGCTGGGTGTGAAGCTGAATGTAAAAGAGTATCGGGATGGCGCGCCTTAACCTGTTGCTGATCCTGAGTGTGTGTGCCGCGAGCAATAGCAGTTGGGCGCAGGAACAGCCGGCGGCGGGCTGGTTGACCCGACTGGAGTTGAAAGAACATCAAAAGCTGATGACGCTGATGTCCCAGGGCGAAGAGCTGGCACCATTTACCACTGACGGGTGCAGCGGTGGAATGTCGTGGATCTGGGAACGGGCGGTGCGGAATTTTCCGGAACTGGGGACGACTGACGGCACCCGTCCCGAATGGGAAAACTGCTGTGTCATCCATGATCAGGCCTACCACGACGCCTCGGGTGCGACGCAGGCCGAAGAAAGCTATTTGGCCCGTCTGATGGCGGATCAGGAATTGCAGAGTTGCATCCGGGACATCGCCAGCCGACCGATTTCGGTGGGCGTGCCGCTCACTCCGGATCTGGGGGTCTTGTACGAACGGCTTTCGGTGGCAATGTTTTGGGCGGTGCGATTCGGTGGAGAACCCTGTTCCGGTTTGCCCTGGCGTTGGGGATATGGGTATCCCAACTGCTGAAAACCCGCATTTCCACGTATTGGCGCGACGATTGGACCGTAATGTGGGCCCTGTGATGCATTGACGACGTGACACAGATTTGCGAATTCGGTATCCAACAGGAAAGCTTCGCGAATAGGATTACCGAGATGGCAGAACACAAGCACGGCGAAATGGACATTTCCGTTCAGGAAAAAACCTATGACGGCTTCATCAACTTCACCAAATGGTCCGTGATTGTCATTCTGGCCATTCTGGTCTTCATGGCGATTTTCACGTCCTGATTTTTGCCTGACCGGAGGTTGCCCCCAGTGCGCATGTTTTTGATACTTGGGGCGGTCTGTCTGGCGCTGGGCGCCTGCACGCGCCCACAGCAACCCAACGCAGATGATGCAACGATTGCAGCCGTGTCGTATCGGGACCCCGGTCCCGCGACATTGACGTTGTACACGATGGTCAACAACCGGTCCGGGCAGGGGGCACATGCCTCGTTGATGATCAACGCATCCGAACGGGTCATCTTTGATCCCGCAGGGTCGTTCAAGGCCGACATCATCCCCGAGCGTAATGATGTGCTATTTGGTATCACGCCAGCCGCAGAAAAGGCCTATCGCGGCTCGCACGCACGAGAGACGCACCATGTTGTGGTCCAGACGCTGGAAGTAACCCCCGAACAAGCGCAGATCGCCTATAATCTGGCGCTTCGGGCAGGGCCGGTCGCTGGGGCTTATTGTGCCAACTCCACAGCAACGATCCTGAAACAGGTTCCGGGTTTGGAATCGATCAATGTCACTTTTTACCCGGTGAAACTGGCCGATCAGTTTGGCACCCTTCCCGGGGCGGTCACCAAGAAATATTACGAAAATGACAGCGCGGATTTGCAAGAAGGGCTGGCCCAGAACAATGCAATCCTGAACGCTCAGGCTGCGGCGGTGACCGAATAACCGTGATGCATTTGTGCCAGGGTTTTATCCTTGGCCGGCGCAGTCTGATCAGCCCATCAGCCAAAGCAGACTGAACAAAGTACCGGCACCGGTTGCGATGGCGAACATCACATTGCGGGTGATCAACCCGATTGTCAGCGTTGCCAATGCCGCAATCAGCCGGGGAGGATCGGTTTCGCCCTGGGTCGCTGTCGGCCACAGCACCAGCGGTGCCACCAATGCCGGAATGATTGCGACCGCCGTATAGCGCAGGTGCCGCATCAGCCATGCGGGCAACGGGCGATCTCCCATGAACCCGATAAACACGAACCTCAGGGCAAAGCTGAACACCGCCATACAGATAATGACGATCCACAGCGTGGTCGGGTCGATTGCGCCTTGGGTGCTCATTTGGTGACCCTTTCAGTCTGAAATGACCGACGTGATAGCATCAGTTCGGTTTGCGCCCCGGCCATCATGCCCAGCACTCCGGCCACGATCAGCCCCAGATTATAGGGGAGCCAGGCAGCCAGAAGCGCGGTCACAATGGCCACCAGCGCGGCAACCACATGGGCTCCACTGCGCATCATCGGGGCGACCAGGGCCAGAAAGGTGATCGGCAAAACAAAATCCAGCGCCCAGCTGTCGGGGACCTGCGACCCCAGCAGGGCTCCGGTCAGGGTCGCCGAATACCACAAGGGCGCGATTACCGCATTGGTGCCCAGGAAATAGGCCATCCGCTGTTGAATTGTCATGTCCGGTTCGGTTTCAAACTGAACGATGGACAGCGCATAGGATTGATCCACCATCAGATAGGCGGCACAAGCGCGTTGCCACAGCGGCGCAGCCCCCAGGTACGGCGTCAACGAGGCCGAATACATCGCCACCCTCAGATTCACTGCCAGCGCCGAAATCAACACAATCACAGTGGGTACATTCTCCTGCATCAATTGCAGAGCGGTGAATTGGGCCGATCCGGCAAACACGGTCAGCGAAAAGGTCATCGCTTCGATCACCTTGAGCCCGGCCTCGGCAGCCAGGACACCGAACAACATGCCAAACGGCCCGGCCACCAGCACAAAGGGGGCGCTGTCGCGCACACCTTTCCAAAAGGCGGATTTGGGAGTGGTGAAGACCATGGCTTGCCCCTAGATTGCAGGAGGATAGGGGTAAAGCGGAATGGATGGGGGCGCAATTGGCCACAGAAGATAATACGGCAGAGTATCTGATTGCACCCGACCCGGGGGCCGCGCGGTTGACACGTGCGGTGCGGGGGGTGGATCACACCGGCGCGGTCTCACAAATCCATGTGGTCGAAGAGCGCCCGTTGACCATCTTTTTGAATTCACAGGAAATCGTCACGGCAATGACCATTGGCGATTATCCTGATTATCTGGCGCTGGGGTTTCTGCGTAACCAGGGCATGTTGCACGACAGCGATGTGATAACCCGCGTCGACTATGACGAAGATCTGGAAACGGTGGTGGTCCGGACAGAAATCGAAACCTCCTACGAGGAAAAGCTCAAGAAAAAGACCCGAACGTCCGGCTGTGCCGTGGGCACGGTGTTTGGCGACATGATGGATGGACTGGAGAACATAGAACTGCCTGCCACCCCCGTGCGGACCTCGTGGCTTTATGCGCTGGCGGCCAAGATCAACCGCACCCCGTCGCTGTATCTCGAGGCAGGTGCAATCCATGGCACTGTGCTGTGTCATCGCGATCGCCCGCTGGTCTACATGGAAGATGTGGGTCGCCACAATGCGGTCGACAAGATTGCAGGTTGGATGCTGAGCGAGAAGGTGCAGGCGGCGGACAAGATCCTGTATACCACGGGGCGGTTGACGTCGGAAATGGTGATCAAGACTGCGATGATGGGCATCCCGGTTCTGGTGTCACGCTCGGGGTTCACCGCTTGGGGGGTGGAGATCGCCCAACAGCTGGGCCTGACCCTGATCGGCCGCATGCGCGGTCAGCGGTTCATCTGCCTGTCCGGAGAGGACCGGTTGGAGCGCGATGTGGATCCGGGTTCGGTGGCCGAAGAAGACCGCAAGACACGCCGCAAAGGCGCGGATGGTTAGGCCGGGACAATTGACCTGATTAGAGGGAGCAGCACATGACACAGCCTTTGGGGGTCATCTTGGCCGGAGGTCTCGCCACGCGAATGGGCGGTGGTGACAAGGGTTTGTTGACCTTGGGTGGCAAAAGCCTGCTGGCACATGTTGTGGACCGGCTGGAACCCCAGGTGTCCGGTCTGGTGCTGAACGCCAATGGCGATCCGGCCCGTTTTGCCGGGCTGGGTTTTCCCGTTGTGGCCGACAGCATCGACGGGTTCGCAGGCCCTCTCGCCGGGGTGTTGGCGGGGCTGGATTGGGCGGCAGAGCAGGGGGCGGACTGCATCGTCACCGCGGCCGCTGACACACCGTTTTTTCCGTGCGATCTGGTGGTGCGCCTACAGGGGGCCGCTGCGGGGATGGCGCATCCTCTGGTTCTGGCCACCACGCCGCGATCTGGGGCAGAGCTGAAATCCGGGGGCAGTCGCAGGGTCAATCGACACCCGACCTTTGGGTTGTGGCCGGTGGCCTTGCGCGATGATCTGCGGGCTGCTTTGGCCGATGGCCTGCGCAAAGTGGTGGTCTGGACCGATCAGCACAACGGGCGCGAGGCGTTGTTTCCTGCCGAGCCGTTTGACCCGTTCTTCAATGTGAACACACCCGAAGATCTGGAGCGGGCCAAGGGGTTATTGTCATGAAGGTTTACGGAGTCACGGGCTGGAAGAACTCGGGCAAAACCGGGTTGATGGAACGGCTGGTGGCGGAATTTTGTGCCCGTGGGTATTCGGTTTCAACCATCAAACACGCCCACCATATCTTTGACGTCGATCAAAAGGGCACCGACAGCTATCGTCACCGTGCTGCCGGGGCCTGCGAAGTCCTGCTGGCGTCGGGTAGGCGGGTGGCATTGATGCAGGAGTTGCGCGATGCGCCTGAACCCCCACTGGCTGCTTTGCTGGCACGTCTGTCCCCGGTCGATCTGGTGCTGGTGGAAGGTTACAAGCGCGAAGCGCACCCCAAAATCGAGGCCCATCGCGGTGAGACAGGCAATCCGTTGATCGCCAGGGATGATACCAGCATTCGGGCGGTGGCCAGTGATGCGCCGCTTGACCTGGACAGGCCGGTGTTTGACCTGAACGATACAGGTTCGGTTGCAGATTTTATTCAGGGTGAATTGGGGCTGTGAGTCACTTTGATCGCTTTGTCATGGTTGATTGGTCAGGCGGTAATGATACGGGTCCAACACCGCGCAAGGATGCGATCTGGGTCTGCGAAGCGGGGCGAGAACCGCTGTATTTTCGGAATCGGGGGCTGGTCGAAGAATGGCTGGATGATCTGATTGAAGATACTTTGACCAGCACCCAACGCCTGTGTGTCGGATTTGACTTCCCGTTTGGCTACCCTGCGGGTTTTGCCAAGGCCTTGACCACCAGCGATGACCCGCTGAAGCTGTGGGACTGGTTCGCGGATCGGATCGAAGATGCGCCGCGCGCCAACAACCGGTTTGATGTGGCGGGGGAGATCAATCAGGCATTTGGCGGGCGTGGCCCGTTTTGGGGCAACGGGTTGAAGCGCGATATACCGGGGTTGCCCCGGACCAAACGCAACTATGAATCCCCCTTTGCTGATCGGCGGGCGGTTGAGCTGTTGGCCAAGGGCAGCTTTACCTGTTGGCAGATGTCTGGTGTCGGTTCAGTCGGGGGACAAGTGATGATGGGATTGCCGGTGTTGTCCCGGCTGCATCACCGTTGGCCCGGGCAGATCGCGGCCTGGCCCTTTGAACCGCTGAAGGCCCCAATTGCGCTGCTTGAAATCTGGCCCTCGCTGACAGTGGGCACTGTACCGGATGGTTGGATCAAGGACGCCTGGCAGGTGGCTTGCGTTGCCAATGACCTGGCTGGGATGGACCCCAAAGCTCTGGCGGGTAGACTGGACATATCAGCCCCGGAAGAGGGCTGGATTTTTGGAATAAGGCAGAACCGATGACCCTAAAGCCTCCGCCCCTGCGCAATGATTGTTTTGCCCTGCCTGCAGGGGTTCATTGGACCCCGGTGGATGAGGCGTTGACGTTGTTGCAGCAGCGCTTGCATCCGGTGACTTCGGTGGAAACTGTGCCTCTGGCCCAAGCCGTGGGGCGCGTGTTGGCCGAACCGATAACGGCGTTGCGTTCAAACCCGCCACAACCGAATACGGCCGTGGATGGCTATGGGTTTGCTGGAGCCATGCCCGCAGGTGAGCATGTTCTGCCGCTGGCGGATGGACGCGCTGCTGCGGGGGTGGCAACGGATGCGGTGGTGTCCAAAGGTCAGGCCATTCGTGTGCTGACAGGGGCGGCTTTGCCGGATGGGGTCGATACGGTCATTCTGGAAGAGGATGTAACCCTGGGAGACGGGCAAATCGCCTTTCGAGGCCCTTTGAAACAGGGCGCAAACACCCGTCGCGCGGGAGAAGACGTGATCGCGGGGCAGGAGATTCTAACAGCAGGACGGTTGCTGACCCCGGCGGATTTGGCGTTGTGTTCTGCAACCGGCGTGTCCGAGGTGGCCGTACATCAGCGCCTGAGGGTGGCTGTCTTGTCCACCGGTGATGAGCTGGTCGAACCAGGAGATCCCGCTGAGCCGGGGCAGATCTATGACGCCAACCGGGTGATGCTGCTGTCGATGATCGCCCAATTCGGCCATACACCGGTCGATCTGGGGAAAGTTCGCGACAATAAATCGAAATTGGCGGTTCGGCTGACCGAAGCTGCGGCCGCGGCAGATGTCATTCTGACCAGCGGCGGGGCCTCTGCGGGGGATGAAGACCATGTATCGTCCCTGTTGCGCGAGGCGGGTGCCATGCAGTTGTGGCGTTTGGCGCTCAAACCTGGGCGGCCGTTGGCCTTGGGCTTGTGGGAGGATGTTCCAGTCTTTGGTTTGCCGGGCAACCCGGTGGCCGCGCTTGTGTGCAGCCTGATGTTTGCGCGTCCTGCAATGGCACGCCTGTCTGGGCGTGATTGGCCCGAGGCGCAGGGCTTTGATGTCGCGGCTGCCTTTGAAAAGCGCAAGAAACCGGGGCGGCGAGAATACCTGAGAGCCCGGATCCGCGATGGTCGGGTAGAAGTCTTTGGCTCCGAAGGGTCGGGCCGGATAAGCGGGCTCAGCTGGGCCGAAGGGCTGGTCGAACTCGATGATGGGGAACGGCACGTAAAACCCGGAGATCTGGTGCGTTTCCTGCCGTTTTCCGGGTTTGCAGCGTAGTTCTGAGGATCGAAGGAAAGACCGCCATGTCTTCCTTCAGGTTGACTATCATTGACCGGACCAATCTGTGAACCCGCCGTTGGACGCATGCGCCCCGGCGGGCTCCCGCCTGCAGCAGATGCATCAAAGATGCCTCTGCTCCCGTTGGGCCAAGCATCGCACAGCTGTGCTGTGCGATGCGCGCCCATGCGACCGGAGGCGCAGAGTTCGCTCATTCGGATGTGTGACCTCTTCCAGCGTATTTGGAGGGGCCACGCCCAACGGTCTCTGACGCTTCCAAAGAAGCTTTGGAGACGGGCGGGAGCACGCTGGGAGGAGGCGTAAAGGGGGAGGGATGCCGGGTGGTGGTTAGTCGAATGTGCCAGCTACGCGGCCCAATAGCATAAAGGCGCGTGCTGTGCGTGTGTCGCTCAACGCCGAAATATCCGCATCGGTTGCGTTGGGTTCGAATTCAGCGAAAGCCCGATCAAACAGGCGCAAAAAGTGGTGCGCCGCGTCGCGGAAAATCGGATCCTGTTTCATTCGGGCGTTGGACAAGGCCAGGGAGGTTCGATCGCGAACCCCGCCCAGTGCGGCAACAGGGCGGCCGCGGATACCGCTGGCAAATTGACGCCAGACTTCAGGGCGGGCCATGTCAGGGCGCAGATCGTCCATATAGATGCCATCCTGGCTCAGCAGGGTCAGAACGTCCTGGGCGGCCTGGATCAGTTGGCCGGCCTTGCGATCACGCAGCGCCCGGCGCAGCGCGGCGAAACCGGCTTCGTCCTCTGCGGTTTCCGGAAAATTCAGCGCCTTGAGGAAGTCATCCGTGGGCAAGGGCGGCTCCAGCTCTTCGGCGGTGGTACCCAGTTCGAGCGAGGCCTGGTCATAGTCTTCCAAGCCTGTTGCGCCAGGTGCGGGTTCGGGGCGAACCACCGCGCGGCGGCTGGAATGAAACGTCGCCAGGGTGGTTTCTGTCTTGCGTGTGGCTTCGGCGATTTCATCCAGCTTCTTGACAACCGACGGCTCCTGAGTGGCGGTCGCGTTCTTCTGCTGCAGCACATAGGAATTTCGGATCGCGTCGATGGCCGCCTGCAATCGCTGGCTTTCCTCCCGCATGACACGGGCGGATTTGGCGGCCGTCGCCGCCACCCAGATCATTGCCACCGGCATGAATACGGCCAGCATGGTCAGCAGGAATTGCAACCCCTGGAATTCCGTCCCGCCAGGGGCAAAGACAAAAAACACGACAGCACCACCCAGCCAGATCAGGCTGAGCACCAATGCGATCATTTCAACCCCCGCAATCCGCGATGGGGTTGGCCTGTTGTAAATGCCCAGGCCCGAGGCCCGAGCGTTTTGGTCATTGTTTTGGGTCGAGCCGGACATGGGCACGCTCCGCGCGTCAGGAATAAATGATATCCAGAACTTCGTAAGACCGAACCCCACCGGGGGTGCGAACTTCGACACTATCTCCCTCTTCCTTGCCGATCAGGGCGCGGGCAATGGGGGATTTGATGTTCAACATGCCTTTTTCGACATTGGCTTCGTGTTCGCCGACGATCTGCCAGGTTTTTTCTTCATCCGTGTCTTCGTCCACCAGCGTGACCTTGGCGCCGAATTTGATGGTGCCCGACAGCTTGGACGGGTCGATAACGTCGGCCAGCGAGAGAACACTTTCCAGCTCCTTGACGCGGCCTTCGATGAACGACTGCTTTTCGCGCGCGGAATGATATTCGGCGTTCTCCGACAAATCGCCCAGTTCTCGGGCTTCGGCGATGGCCTGAATTATGGCAGGGCGCTCGACGCTCTTGAGGTTCTTCAGTTCTGCTTCAAGTGCGGCAAAGCCCGCAGGGGTCATCGGGATCTTTTCCATCGGGTCTTTTCGTCCGTCTTGTGTTCCGGGTCCATTGAACACCAGCGCCCCGCCGCGTTACGCGCCGGGGCGACCGGAGTGGTTGACAGACACCTGACCCAATACGGCCCCCAAATGCAAGAGGCGGCGCAGGTTTATCCCCAATTGCAGCAGTCTTGTGCCGCTAGATCAGTCATATTGCACCACTTCATATTCGATCCCGTCGTGGTCGTGGAAATAGAACCTGCGCCCTGGTTCGTAATCGGCGTGGTTTTGTGGGGTGAAACCCATCGCCCTGACCCGCTGTTCCGTGGCCTCCAGGTCATCGACGGTGACGGCAATATGGTTCAACCCGCCGATGGTCGCGTAATTGTCCTCCTGCGAAGGCGCAGGCGTGCCGTGATTGTACAGCGCGACATAATGGCTTTTGCTGCCCACATGTACCGTGTGGCCATCATTCAGCGATGGGCCCTGCCAGCGGATCTGCCAATCGAACAATTCGCAAAGCCATTTGGCGGTCTGAACCGCATCGCGCACGGTGTAATTTACATGTTCCAATTGCCCAGGCATGTTATTTCCTTTCTTCCCCGCACAGGGGGTTTAGTTGTGAGTCGTTTTACGGTAATTTCTAAACCTAACTTTAGGTCAAGGAAAAATTTCAAACCCATGGCAACATCAGCAGGCCTGTCCATCGGGGCGTTGGCAGATCGGACCGGATTGGCTGTTTCAGCCATTCGCTATTACGAAGAACAGGGGCTGATTACGCCCTGGCGCAACGCGGGGGGGCAACGTCGGTTTCATCGCGCGGACATCCGGCGGCTCAGCTTTGTGATGATCGCGCAGCAGTTCGGGTTTTCGCTGCCCCAGATTCGCGACCTGTTGGCCGGGTTGCCGGGCAAACGCACGCCCACCGCCCGGGATTGGGCGGATATCAGCGAAACCTTTCGCGATCATCTGGATCAGCGAATCGAAACGCTGGTGAAACTGCGCGACAATCTGGATGGGTGTATCGGCTGTGGTTGCCTGTCGTTGCCGAACTGCGCGCTGTACAACCCCGAAGACCGGGCGGCGCGCCGGGGAAAAGGCCCTCGATATCTTATGGGAGACCAGCCAGAGACGAAAAATGGGCCTTGAATGACGAATTTGGCCGCGCAGCTGCGACATTTCCCTGTCTTTTATGGCGTAACGCAGAGTTTGCATTGACGTTTGCACGTGCAGAACGGTAATCAACCGCGAAACAAAATTGCGCCCACGAACGCCCAAACAGTGGGCCCAGTAGCGAACAGTTAGCCAAGGAGCGCCGTAATGGCCGAGATCGAACGCGAAGCGATGGAATATGACGTGGTGATCGTTGGGGCGGGCCCTGCTGGTCTGTCTGCCGCCATCCGTCTGAAACAGCTGGATGCTGACCTGGATGTGGTCGTGCTGGAAAAAGGGTCCGAAGTGGGGGCCCATATCCTGTCCGGTGCGGTTCTGGACCCCTGCGGTCTGGACGCGCTGATCCCTGACTGGAAGGAAAAAGGTGCCCCGATCACCGTTCCGGTCAAGGAAGACAATTTCTATATGCTGGGCGAAGCGGGGCAGATTCGAATTCCCAACTTCCCGATGCCGCCGCTGATGAACAACCACGGCAACTATATCGTGTCGATGGGTAACGTTTGCCGCTGGATGGCGGAACAGGCCGAAGAGCTGGGCGTCGAAATCTTCCCGGGCATGGCGTGTTCCGAATTGGTTTACGGCGACAATGGCGAAGTCAAAGGCGTCGTTGCCGGTGTATTTGGTCTGGAAAAAGATGGCTCATACGGCCCCGGTACCGAACCCGGCATGGAGCTGCACGGCAAATACGTGTTCATCTCCGAAGGTGTGCGCGGGTCGCTGGCCAAGGAAATCATCACCAAATACGATCTGGCCAAGGGTAAGGAAGTCCAGAAATACGGCGTTGGCATGAAGGAGATCTGGGAGATCGACCCGGCCAAGCACAAAGAAGGCACTGTTACCCACACCATGGGCTGGCCGCTGGGCAGCAAAGCGGGCGGTGGGTCCTTCATCTATCACCTGGAAAACAATCAGGTCTATGTCGGGTTTGTTGTTCACCTGAACTATAAGAACCCGCATCTTTTCCCCTATATGGAATACCAGCAGTTCAAACATCACCCGATGGTGGCCGAGCTGCTTGAAGGTGGTAAACGCGTCGCCTATGGCGCGCGGGCGATCACCGAAGGTGGGTATCAGTCGATGCCGAAACTGGTCGCTCCTGGTGCTGCTCTGTTGGGCTGTGCGGCTGGTATGGTCAATGTGCCGCGCATCAAGGGCAACCACAACGCCATGCTGTCTGGCAAGGCAGCCGCCGAAGCCGCCTTTGACGCGATCAAGGCAGAGCGGTCGGGTGATGAGCTGACTGCCTATGAAGCCGAAGTGCGCGAAGGTGCCATTGGCAAAGACCTGAAAAAGGTGCGCAATGTCAAACCGATGTGGTCCAAATGGGGCCTGACGGCATCGCTGATGCTGGGCGGTCTGGACATGTGGACCAATACATTGGGCTTTTCCTTCTTTGGCACCCTGGGTCACGGCAAGAATGACGCGCAGTCGACCGAAGAGGCCTCCAAGCACAAGCCGATTGATTACCCGAAGCCCGATGGAAAGCTGTCGTTTGACCGTCTGACCAACGTGTCGTTCGCAATGACCAACCACGAGGAAAGCCAGCCGTGCCATCTGCGTCTGGCCGACGACTCGCTGCCGGTGTCGGTCAACTTGCCGAAATACGCCGAGCCTGCGCAGCGGTATTGCCCGGCTGGTGTTTACGAAATCGTCGAAAAGGACGGCCAGCCGGAATTCGTGGTCAACTTTCAGAACTGCGTGCACTGCAAGACCTGCGACATCAAGGACCCATCCCAGAACATTACTTGGACCACTCCACAGGGTGGTGACGGGCCGAACTACCCGAACATGTAAGACAGCGCTCCTGGTGCTGCCATCCGTGCGGGTGCAGCAGAACATGGCGGTGCCAGAGTGATCAATGTGGCCGAACAGCGAGATCTGTTCGGCCGCTTTTTTTGAACAACAATGACACCAACGCGCCTCCAACGTGTTGTCGCTTTGCTCTTGCTGCATCAAAAGGGCGGACGTCGGGGTCCCACCCCATCATTGAACCAGTGGGAGCGCGCCGCGTGACAGGGGCGCTGGCGCTCTGCCCATCTGGACGACAGGCCTTGCCGGACGTATTGGCCGGTGTTGCGTTGTCTCGGAATGGGGGCTTTGGGTCTCTGCATTGCCTTTGCCATCAGTGGGTATTTGGAGCGCCAAAAGCCATAGGCGGCTGACAACAGGGCCGAGACAGCCCAAAGGCCCCATAAATTAGGCAAAAAATGTCCACTGTTGAATTGGTGATCCCACACGCCATTGCCTCCCCCCTCCGGACGCCCTAGCTTGGTGTGTATACAAAGGAGCGAGGCAGTTATTCCGGTGATATTCCCCATCCGACGTACCGCAGCAGCGGTTTTGGCATTGTCTTTGGCGATAGCGCCCGTGACGTTTTCAGGTCCTGCACAGGCTGAGGGCAATGTTGGGGCCTATCTGGCCGGGCGCCAGGCTCTGTTTGATAGCAAATACGACAAGGCCGCGGCCTATTATACCCGGGCGTTGGCCGGGGATTCAGCCAACCCGGTGCTGCTTGAAAACCTGACCTTGTCCTTGTTGGCGCTGGGGGCCGTGGACCGTGCCTTGCCAGTCGCCCAACAGATGGAAGCGCTGGGTCTGCGCAGCCAGATCGCACATATGGTTGCGCTGGCCGGGTTGATTCAGGATGAGGATTACCAGAAAATTCTGGAGCGGGACCCGGATGTAAATGGTGTCAGCCCGCTGGTGGACGGTCTGGCCAAAGGCTGGGCGCTCATGGGGCAGGGGGCGGTTGATGAGGCCCTGAAAGAATTTGATCTGGTCGGTGAAGGCAAGGGGCTGCGCGGCTTTGCGCTCTATCACAAGGCATTGGCCCGCGCGATGGTTGGCGATCACGAAGGCGCAGAGGCGATGTTTGCAGCCGACGACGGGAAATTGACCCTGATGTCGCGTCGTGCCGCCATGGCCCGCGCCCAAAGCCTGTCTCAGATGGGGCGCAATTCGGACGCGCTCGAATTGCTGGCCGATGTGTTCGGGGCGAATTTTGATCCCGGCCTGACCGATATGGCCGACCGTCTGGCGGCTGGTGAAACTTTGCCCTTTACCGTCACGCCCACGGTGCGTGATGGCATGGCCGAAGTGTTCTTTACAATCGGATCGGTGCTGAATGGCGAAGCTGCTGATGATTATGCGTTGATCTATGCGCGTACAGCCGTGGCGCTGCGCCCCGATCACATCGACGGTGTGCTGCTCAGTGCCGCGCTTCTGGACAATCTTGGGCAATATGAATTGTCGGATGCCACATACAAGCTGGTCCCACGCAGCCATCCGGATTATCACGCCGCCGAATTGGGCCGGGCCGAAGCGCTGCGGCGGGCAGCCAAACCTGATGCGGCCATCGAGGTTCTCGAACAGCTGGCCCGCGATTTTCCGACTTTGCCAACCGTTCATTCGGCGTTGGGCGACCTGCAGCGCCAGGAGGAAAACTATGCCAAGGCCGCCGCGGCCTACGACAAGGCGCTAGAGTTTTCCGAAACGGACTCTGGCAGCCGCTGGTTTCTGCTTTATGCGCGCGGAATCAGTAATGAGCGGCTCAAGGATTGGAGCCAGGCAGAAAAGGATTTCCGCGCGGCGTTGGACTTGAACCCCAACCAGCCGCAGGTATTGAATTACCTCGGCTATTCGATGGTGGAAAAACGCATCAATCTGGACGAAGCCCTGGGCATGATTGAACGGGCCGTGTCTGCGCGCCCGGACAGCGGCTATATCGTCGACAGTCTTGGTTGGGTGTTGTACCGGCTTGGCCGCTATGGCGAAGCCGTTGAGCATATGGAACGGGCGGTTGAACTGATGCCTGTGGATCCAATCGTGAACGACCACCTTGGGGATGTCTATTGGGCTGTGGGACGTCTGCGCGAGGCGGAATTCCAATGGAGCCGGGCCTTGTCCTTTATCAAACCGGATGAGAACAATGCCGAGGCAGATCCGGACCGAATTCGCCGCAAGCTCGAAGTCGGGCTGGACAAGGTTCTGGCCGAAGAAGGTGCTCCGCCGCTAAAGGTTGCCAATGACGACGGTTGAGGTTTTTGCCCCGGCCAAGATCAATCTGACACTGCATGTCACCGACCAGCGGGCTGATGGGTATCATCTTCTCGACAGCCTAGTTGTATTTGCCGATATCGGGGACACGATCCTGGCCAAAGCCTCAGAGACACTGTCGTTGGCACTGGACGGTCCCCAGGGTGATCAGTTGACAGCCGAGCCGGACAACTTGGTCCTGCGGGCTGCGCGTCTGTTGGCGAGTGACCGCGGTGCGGCTTTGACGCTGGTCAAACGTCTGCCGGTGGCCTCCGGTATCGGAGGGGGATCAGCGGATGCGGCTGCCACTTTGCACGCGCTCAGCCAGCTGTGGGGGCTGGCGATACCAGAATCAGACGCAATCGTGACCTTAGGGGCGGATGTCCCTGTCTGTATGGAGTCGGTACCGCAACGCATGACCGGAATAGGCGATACACTCGCACCTGTTCCGGCCTTGCCGCGCATGGACATCGTGCTGGTCAATCCGGGTGTTTCGGTCCCTACCCCATCGGTGTTTCAAAACCTCAGCAACAAGCGCAACGCTCCGATGCCGGATCCGCTGCCACATTGGCGCGGTCCTGTCGATTTCGTTGATTGGCTCCAAACCCAGCGCAATGATCTGCTGGCACCGGCCATCACACTGCAACCTGTGATTCAGGACACACTCCAGGCTTTACGCCAAACCGGCGCCATGCATGTGGGAATGTCTGGATCCGGAGCCACCTGTTTCGCGCTGTTTCCGAAAGACGGATCCGCGCAATTGGCAGCCCAATCCATGCCCGCGCCTTGGTGGCGGGCGCATGGGCAGATCCTTTAGCCCGCCTTCGGCTTCTTTCTGGTCAAAAATACCTCGGGGGGAGCGTTGAAATCCGCAAGGATTTCAACGTGGGGGGCAGAGCCCCCAGGGTGCCCGGGCTTCGAGCACCCGGTCAGTTCAGCCGCGACACGACATAATCCGCCAGATCGTGCAGCATTTGGCGCACGGGGTGGTCGGGCAGCGCTTCAAGCGCCTTTTTGGCTCTGGTGGCCCAGCCAAACGCATCCGCGCGGGTCTGGGTGAGCGTGTCGTATTTGACCATCAATGCCAAAGCCTGTTCCAGGTCACCGTCCTCCTGACGGCCCTTTTCGATGGTGCGGACCCAGAAGGCACGTTCATCGTCCGTGGCCCGCGCGACGGCCTTGATGACCGGCAGGGTCAACTTGCGCTCGCGGAAGTCGTCGCCGACATTCTTGCCCGTCGTGGCGCTGTCGCCCTGATAATCCAACAGATCATCGGCAATCTGAAACGCTATCCCCAGCGCATCGCCATAGTCAAAAAGCGCCTTCACTTCGACCTCAGAGGCTCCGGCGATCACACCGCCGACTTCGGTCGCTGCGGAAAACAACGCCGCCGTCTTGCCCCGGACAACCTGCAAATAGATGCTTTCGTCGGTTTTCAGGTCCATGGCGGCGGTCATCTGCAACACTTCGCCTTCGGCAATCGTGGCCGATGCGTTGGCCAGAATGTCCAGCACCCGCAACGATCCGGTTTCCACCATCAACTGAAAGCTGCGGGAAAACAGGTAATCCCCCACCAGGACAGAGCTTTTGTTGTCCCATAACAGGTTGGCCGTCGGGCGACCGCGCCGTTGGGCGCTTTCATCCACCACGTCATCGTGCAGCAGGGTGGCGGTGTGGATGAATTCAACTGTTGCCGCCAGTCGAATGTCGTGGTCCCCCTGATAGCCACACATCTTGGCGGCGGCCAGGGTCAGCATCGGGCGCAACCGTTTGCCTCCGGCACCGACCAGATGGGCGGTGACTTCGGGAATGCGTGGTGCATGTTCCGATGCCATCCGGGTTTGGATCAGGTCATTAACCTTGTCCATTTCTGCTGCCAGCGTTTCAGCCAGAAGCTCATGAGGTTTTTGAGTCATGCTGTTGTGCATCACGCTCCTGCTACAAGGCTCGACATTGTCGGCTCCTTGCCTTTAGATCCATCCCATGAAAGAACTTCTGCGCAGCACCGATCCAACCATCATGGCTTTTGCATCCGCTCTCCTTGAGGGAGAGGATATAGACTGCTTTCAGATGGACGTAAATATGAGCATTCTGGAAGGCGGCATAGGGATTTTTCCACGTCGTTTGATGGTTCATGAAGACGATCATGAACAGGCTGTCCGAGTGATGCGGGACAATGAGATTCCATTGGGTAAATGACCGGTTTTTCGGCTGATGATCTGACGTGCGACAGGTTCCTGGGTGGCAAGATTCAGCTGTTGCAGCCCCGCAGGGGATACAGGGCCGGGGTGGACCCTGTTCTGTTGGCGGCGGCGATTCCTGCGCGATCGGGGCAGCGGGTGCTAGAGCTTGGTTGTGGGGCAGGGCAGGGGTTGTTGTGTCTGGCCGCACGGGTTGGGGACATAGGTTTGGCCGGCGTTGAACTGCAATCGGCCTATGCCGATCTGGCGCGCCGCAACGGCGTTGAAAACGGTGTCTCCTTGGAAATTGTGACGGCCGATCTGTCTGGCCTTCCGGACGAGATTCGCCAGCAACAGTTTCACCACGTGATGGCCAACCCGCCTTATTATCGCAAGGGGGCCCACAGCAGCGCGACAGATGCCGGGCGGGCGACGGCGCTGGGTGAGGAGACCGCGCTGGAAGCGTGGATCGAAACCGCCGCCCGGCGATTGTTGCCAAAGGGCTATCTGCATATGATCCAGCGCGCGGACAGGTTGCCGGACATGTTGGCAGGCTGTGCCGGGCGTCTCGGGTCAATCGAAGTCCTGCCTCTGGCTGCGCGCATTGGGCGTGCACCGGATCTGATTATTCTGAGGGCCCGCAAGGAGGGGCGCGCACCGTTTCGGCTTCATGCGCCGGTGATCTTGCACACTGGGACACACCATGACCGGGACGAAGACCATTACCGTCCCGAAATTGCGGCGATCCTGCGTTCTGGCGCGGCGCTTGACTGGCCAAAGTGACGCAAGGGCAGGCTGGTAGCGCGTTTGTCTGGTTCTATGCGGGTTTGGCAATGCAAAATTGTGTGTCGGCGGTGCATAGCCGATATGACAGTTTAGTGAAAAAAACACGCATCTGCGACGTGACAGGGGCAAAGATGTATGCTCAACTCGTCTGGCACACTATTCAGAGGAGGATTGCTATGAGCGTGAGCTCGCATCTGGCGGAACTGAAAAGAAAGCACGAGCAACTCAGTCACAAGGTTGAAGAAGCTCAACGTGCTCCGGGCGTGGATGACCTACATGTGGCATCTCTGAAGAAGCAAAAGCTAAAACTCAAAGAAGAGATCGAGCGTCTGGCATCTTGCGACGCATGAATCTTGGTGTGCTGCGGAGAGACATCTCTCCGTAGCCCTCCCCCCCCCTTTCAAATCAGCGCGAATTGACCAAGGCCCGGGTGTCCGTGTGGAGATCATTGGCCTGCATTGACACCCATGGCGATCACATCAGCGGCCCTGTCCCGTGTGATCTGTTAATCGGGTGCCATCAAATGTCTTCGACTGGAATAATCGAAAAACGATCTGAAATATGGGCCGTCTTTTCGATTTCGTAGACAAACCAATCCCGAAACGCCGCGACCTGTGGGCGGTTCTCCGCCCCCTTTTGGCATAGAAACCGAAATCGTGCCTGGGTTTCCAAGGCCACCGGAAACGGGGCCACCAATCGGCCTTCTTCCAGATCCTTGATGATCATCGCGCGACGACCCAGCGCAACACCTACCCCCGCTACGGCTGCATCAATGGCATGGTCGGCGTTGGAAAAATGGGCACCATGGGTCGGGTTGTGATCAATCCTGACGGCCCGAAACCAGGCCGGCCAGTCACACCGTGGGTTTAGGAAGTCGATGGATGTGTCAAAGATCAGCGGAGCCTTGGTCAAGCTGTGCGGTGTCGGGAATTGTTCGGCCATTTCCGGCGTCATCACCGGGGTCATCCATTCCTTGCGCACGGGTACGGAATAGAGGCCGTCGTCAGTTCCCAGGCCAAATCTGATCGCCACGTCCACGTCATCGCGTTCAAAATCCATCAGCCGCAAGGTGGCTGAAAAGCGTAGGTCAATCTCGGGATGCGCGCGCGCAAATTCATACAGACGCGGTGCCAGCCATTTGGCGGTCAGCGCCGGGCCGGCAGTGACGGTTAGGGTGGTGTTGTCCTGCAGTCGCCGCGTCGCGGTCCAGGCTGCGGTCAGCTGGGTAAACCCCTGTGCCGCGCCGGGGGCCAATGTACGCCCCGCTTCTGTCAGTTCGACGGCCCGGTTCAATCGAACAAACAATGGTTGGCCCAAATGCTCTTCGAGAGATTTGATCTGAAATGACAAGGCAGCCGGGGTCACGTTCAGCTCTGCGGCGGCCTGTGCAAACGACATGTGGCGCGCTGCAGCATCAAAGGCACGCAGGGCGGTCAGGGGAGGGAGGCGGTCAGACATTTCAGAATAGTATTACTTAACTGAAGCGTTGAAAAGTCTCGTTTGTAGTAATTTATGATGGGCCTCATATTCAGTACAGATAGAAAATTTTGACCTGAGAGGTAAGGCCATGATTATTTCAGCAAATGCAGACGTTCATCGTGCGGCGCATCGGGCCCATCTGTGCAGGTCGAACACGTTGGCCGGTGCCGTGACGCGGTTTTGGGCGCGGCTGTTTGTCATTCGTTCTTCCCGCTGAGCAGAGCGCGCCTGTTCTTACGGGATGAAAAAGGGGCCGGTCCATTTGGACCGGCCCCTGTGTTTCTATTTGTCGCCCTTGCGGGGATTGGCGCGGTTCAGACGAAGAACTGCGCGCCGTTGGCCGAGATGGTCGAGCCGTTGATGAACTGGGAATCATCGGACGCCAGGAAGGCCACGCAGCGGGCAATTTCTTCGGGCTCGCCCAGGCGGCCGGCCGGGATCTGTGCGACGATGGAATCGCGGACTTTCTCCGGAACGGCCATGACCATTTCGGTGGCGATATAGCCAGGGCAAATAGCGTTTGCGGTGATGCCGGCGCGGGCACCTTCTTGTGCCAGCGATTTGACGATACCCAGATCGCCTGCCTTGGTCGCGGCATAGTTGGCCTGAGCGAACTGACCTTTTTGACCGTTAATCGACGAAATCACGATGACACGGCCAAATTTGCGCTCGCGCATGCCAGGCCAAATCGGGTGTACGGTATTGAACACGCCGGTCAGGTTGGTGTCGATCACCTGGTGCCACTGTTCAGGGGTCATCTTGTGGAACGGAGCGTCGCGGGTGATGCCTGCGTTTGCTACAACGATGTCGATGGCGCCTACTTCGGCTTCGACTTTGGCGATGCCAGCAGCCGATTCTTCGTAATCAGCAACATTCCATTTATAGGTGGCGATGCCGGTTTCGGCGGTGAATGCGGCGGCGGCTTCGTCGTTGCCGGCATAGGTCGCCGCGACGTTGTAGCCTTCGGCCTTCAGTGCTTTGGAAATTGCGGCGCCGATGCCGCGGCTGCCGCCGGTGACGAGTGCTGTACGTGCCATGTGGGGAATCCTCCAGTAGTGAATTGGCTTGGTAATGCTGTTACGTTTTTAACCGAGGATACGCAATATTGTTTCGTCATGAATTTGGTATCAGAAACGGCTAATATTGTCGCACATCCTTCAAGTTGTTGAATTGGAAAAGAAAAGGGCGCCCAAAAGGCGCCCCCAATTATGTGCTTGGGTGCGAGGATTAATCCCGCTCCACACACAGGGCTACGCCCATGCCACCGCCGATGCACAGAGTGGCGAGACCCTTTTTGGCGTCGCGGCGCTTCATTTCGAACAACAGGGTATTCAGAACCCGACAGCCCGATGCACCGATGGGATGGCCGATCGCGATGGCACCACCGTTGACGTTGACGATGGCCGGATCCCAGCCCATGTCCTTGTTCACGGCACAGGCCTGTGCGGCAAAGGCTTCGTTGGCTTCGACCAGGTCCAGGTCATCAACCGACCAGCCTGCCTTTGCCAGCGCCTTGCGCGATGCGTGGATCGGGCCAACACCCATGATCGACGGGTCCAGACCAGCCGTTGCATAAGACGCGATGCGCGCCAGCGGCTCGATGCCACGCTTTTCAGCGTTTGCAGCGGACATCAGCAGGGTTGCAGCGGCACCGTCGTTCAGGCCCGAAGCGTTGGCTGCGGTGACCGAGCCGTCTTTGGTAAAGGCTGGGCGCAGTTTCTGCATGGCGGCCATGGTGGCACCGTGACGGATGTATTCGTCAGCGTCCACAATGATGTCGCCCTTGCGGGTCTTGACGGTGAAAGCGGCGATTTCGTCGGCGAATTTGCCGGCTTTTTGCGCAGCTTCGGCCTTGTTCTGCGATGCAACAGCGAATTCGTCCTGCATGTCGCGGGAAATCTGCCACTGGTTGGCGACGTTTTCAGCGGTTTGACCCATGTGGTAACCGTTGAACGCGTCCCACAGGCCGTCACGGATCATGGTGTCGATGTATTTCATGTCACCCATCTTGTGACCGGCGCGCAGGTTGGCGGCGTGGGGCGAGAGGGTCATGTTTTCCTGACCACCGGCACAAACGATGTCGGCATCGCCCAATTGGATATGCTGTGCACCCAATGCAACGGCGCGCAAGCCCGACCCACACACCTGATTGATGCCCCAGGCGCTGCTTTCCTGTGGCAGGCCGGCGTTGACATGTGCCTGACGGGCGGGGTTCTGGCCCTGGGCTGCGGTCAGAACCTGGCCCAGAATGGTTTCGGACACTTCGCCCTTTTCAACGCCTGCACGTTCCACAACAGCTTCGAGCACCGCTGCACCCAGATCATGGGCGGGGGTGTTGGCGAATGAGCCGCCAAAGCTGCCGACGGCGGTACGTGCGGCGGATGCGATTACTACGTTGGTCATAATGTTGGATCCTTTGCCATCCTGTCGTGTCAGGAATATGACAGCCAATCTGTGGTCTCATAGGGCCACACGGCAATCAATTTCCTCCCTAACTGGAGATGGAAATACATCAATGCTGCAATCGCAGCAATGGACAGGGTGTCTCACGGTCAACAGAGGCGACCGATTGCACGCCAGATGCGGCAAATGCAGGGCTAGGCGCGTTGGGCCATCTCTTCGATCCAGGGTGGGCGAACCGTTGGGGCGCTGAACAAATAGCCCTGGAGGCAATCAATTCCAATGGAGACCAGGAATTCTGCGTCTTCACGGGTTTCAACCGATTCTGCGATTGTCAGCATGTCGAATTCCTGAGCCACCGAAACAAGTGCCCGCGTCAGGCATTGATTGTCATAATTCTTGTGAACACCGCGGATGAACTGACCGTCGATTTTGACCGCATCAAAAAAGAAGTCCCGGAAATGGCGAAAGGCCAGATTGCCGGCACCAAAATCATCCAACGCAAACGCAATGCCGTGTTCCTGCATACGCCCCATGAAATCAACCACCACTTCGGGCATCGACATTGCCGACCCTTCGGTGATCTCCAAAACCAGGCGTTCACCCAACGTGGGATCTTTCTTGAGAAACCGATCGAGAACGCGCGACCAGCGGGAATAGCCGATCGACCGGGCAGACATGTTTATGGACAGGCGGATATCCAGATTTTTGGTCAGCGCCCGCATCCCGTGTTCCAGAGCCAGACAATCCAATTCACGACCGATTTCGCGGTCTTCGACCAGAGGCATGAATTCGCGGGCGGGGATCACCCGGCCAGTCGCATCAAGAACCCGAATGAACCCTTCGTAAAAGGCAACGCCATGCGGTGGGTGGGCTTGCATGACAGACTGATAGGCCAACATGCAATTGTTGTGTTTGACCGCTTCTTCGACCATTTCCATGGTCGACCCATCGCGCTGTGCCACGGCCGCGTTCAGGGGGCTGTCACCCCCGACAGGAATATCCGCTTTGATCATGCGCTTGTTCGTCATCCTGGACCTCACCTTCGGATGCGCCAAGAATTCGCCCAAAGTATGAATCTGCGATTAAACCTCGCATTTTAACGGTTCATGGGGCACAAGGGTTCAAACAAAAGGGGAACATGATCATGGAGCGTTGTGGGTGGGCCGGGTCGGAAGAGATCTATGTCAGATATCATGACACCGAATGGGGCGTTCCTGAGTATGACAGCCGCGCCCTGTGGGAAAAACTGATCTTGGATGGATTTCAGGCCGGGTTGAGCTGGATTACCATATTGAAAAAAAGGGATAATTTTCGCGCAGCCTTTGCCGATTTTGATCCAAACATTGTTGCTGAATGGGGGGAGCCGGAGATTGAACGGCTGTTGCAAGACCCCGGAATCATCCGCCACAGGGGCAAGATTGCCGCGACAATCACCAATGCGCAGGCCTGGCAAAGGATAGAGGCAGAGCAGGGTTTCGATACCTATTTGTGGACCTATTTTGGCGGCGTGCCGTTGCAAAACAGCTGGAACAGCCTGTCAGAGGTTCCTGCCAAGACCGCTTTGTCCGAAGAAATTTCCAAGGATTTGAAGAAACGAGGATTCAAATTTTGCGGACCGACCATCGTGTACGCCTTTTTGCAGGCATGCGGGTTGATCAACGACCATCTTGTTACCTGCCCCTGCCATAACAGGGTCAAGACGTTGCAGCGATAGCGGCTGCGGTGATCCGATCAGTTCACTTCGCCAAAGCTGCGCAGATCCTCGGTTCGGGTGCGGGTCAGGCGTTCCAGGCAACCAAAGTGCAACAGTGGCTGCATGGATCCGCCCGCAGCCAGCATGCTTTCGGCCGAACAGGCCAGGTCGCGATAGGTAATCCAGGCACGTTGAGCATCGCGCAGCAGCGTGACACTGCTGACCTGACCCGAGGGGGCATAGGTGTCGATCTGTTTCGCCATGTCGCGGGCCAAGCCATAGGCAAGGTTCAGATCTTCGTCCGCGAACCGATAGAATTGGGCCGCACATTCGTTCATTGCGCTTTGGGTTTGCGGGGCGCTGCAATCCTGCGCAAGAGCGACAGAAGTGCTGCCAAAGGTCAGGACGACTCCCAGAAAGAATAACCGCATGGAAGAAAACTCATTTTGTTTCAGGTGTATGTCCGTCCCTACCTTAGGGGGCACAGCCTGACTGTTGCAAATGCGATCCCGCTGCGAAGACGCAAAACATCCGGTTGGGCATCAAATCGGCCGGGTGGTCGGGTGGTGTGGATTTGCCCAACTGCCAACAGGTGCGGCGCGCAGATCAGACCGCCATGGATTGCACTACCAACATCACGGAGCGGATCCGTCGGAATTGGATTCGCTGCTGCAGCCTCGGACATGCCGGATGAGGGTTCGGTGGTCGTTGGTGCCCTTCGGCTTTTGATTGATGATGTCCGGGTCAGAATGTGTCGCCGGCTGGGCGGGTTAGACAACACAGACGCCGGCGCAGTCAGTCGGGCGAGGGTAGGAGGCGCAAGGGCCAAAGGTCCTATGGGCCAAGCGAAGCTGCCTGAACACCGTTAGACGCCCCAATCCGCGACGGGGCGTCCTGTGATTCAGCCTGACGATCGTCTGCTACTCCAAAAGCGCCGAGATGATCGCCTTGGCGCTGTCGGAATTCCATTCGGCGTCGCCCCGCAGACGGGCGATTTCCCGGCCCTGCGGGTCAAGAATCACTGTGATCGGCAGACCCAGCACTGACATTTCCCGCGCCACGGCCTGTTTGGGGTCCTGATGGCGGGGCAGGTTGTCGATGCCGTTTTCGTCAAAAAACTTGACGATACCAGCCGGGTTGTTCCGCCCGGTGGCCAGGGTCAGAACCTCAAAGTCGTCCCCGCCGAATTCGGCCTGGAGTTCGGAGATCTGCGGCATTTCCTTGCGGCAGGGCGCGCACCATGTGGCCCAGAAGTTCAACAGAACATACTTGCCCTTATAGTCTTCGAGCGTCGCTGTGCCCTGGTCGTCTTCCAGGAAAAAGGCGGCCTTGGACGTCTCTTTGGGCGCGGCATGGAACACCAGTTTCTTCATGCTGCCTTCGCGCAAGGCTTCGAGCGACGCGACATCAGCAGCAAGAGAGGCATTTGCACCCAAGGCAAGGGCCATATAAAGGGTGATCAGACGAAAAAGACGCATAGCAACTCCGGGTTTCCAACATGACTGACCAATCCTCGAACCAGATGTGGGGCGGCCGCTTTGCCGCTGGACCTGACGCGATCATGGAGGCAATCAATGCCTCGATCGGATATGACCAGCGGATGGCAGCCCAGGACATTGCCGGGTCGAGAGCCCATGCCGCCATGTTGGCCGCCACAGGCGTGATTACCGATAACGATGCGGACGCCATTCGGGAAGGCCTGCTCACCGTTTTGTCAGAAATCGAAAGCGGAACCTTTCAGTTTTCTACCGCGTTGGAAGACATCCACATGAATGTGGAGGCGCGGCTCAAGGAAATTATCGGTGAACCGGCGGGACGACTGCATACGGGGCGGTCTCGCAATGACCAGGTGGCGACCGATTTCAAACTGTGGGTGCGTGACCAGTTGGACGCAGCAGAAAGCGGCCTGTTGGCGCTGATCAACGCCCTGCTGTCACAGGCCGAGGCTGGTGCCGACTGGGTTATGCCGGGCTTTACCCATCTTCAGACCGCACAGCCGGTGACATGGGGCCATCACATGATGGCCTATGTGGAAATGTTCGGCCGCGACCTGTCCCGTGTGCGCGATGCCCGGGCGCGGATGAACGAATCGCCTCTTGGGGCCGCCGCATTGGCTGGGACGTCATTCCCGATTGACCGCGACATGACGGCATCGGCGTTGGGGTTCGATCGCCCATCCGCCAATTCGTTGGATGCGGTGTCTGACCGTGACTTTGCGCTCGAATTCCTGTCGACCGCTTCGATCTGTGCCATGCACCTGAGCCGTTTTGCCGAGGAGCTGGTGATCTGGTCTTCGGCTCAGTTCCGCTTTGTCACCCTGTCGGATCGCTTTTCCACCGGGTCGTCAATCATGCCACAAAAGAAGAACCCCGACGCGGCCGAGCTGATTCGCGCCAAGGTTGGCCGCATCTTTGGTGCCAATACCGCGTTGATGATGGTGATGAAGGGTCTGCCGCTGGCCTATTCCAAAGACATGCAGGAAGACAAGGAACAGGTCTTTGATGCTGCTGACAACTGGATGCTAGCGCTGGCAGCGATGGAAGGCATGGTCAAGGACATGACCGCAAATGTCGACAGCCTGGCCGCCGCCGCCGGATCGGGATTCTCGACGGCCACCGATCTGGCCGATTGGATGGTGCGGGTGCTCAAGGTACCATTCCGCGATGCCCACCATGTTACAGGCACCCTGGTGGCCATGGCCGAGCAACGTGGGTGTGACCTGCCAGATCTGAGCCTGGAAGATATGCAGGGTGTACATGCGGGGATCACCCTGGACATTTTCACCGTGCTTGGCGTCGAGAATTCGGTAAACTCGCGTATGTCCTATGGGGGGACCGCACCTGCACAGGTTCGGGCCCAGATCGCGCGATGGAGAGAGAATTTGGCATGATCCGATCTGTTCTGATGGCCCTGTTCTGTAGTGTGCTGCTGTCTGCCTGTGGCGCGGATGGCGAGCCGGTGCAACCTTCGTTGAACGCCAATGTCGGAATTTCCGGCTCTGGTGCCTATGTGAATGGCGGCGTTGGACTCTCACAGGGGCCGTTGAACATTTTCGTCGGGTTTTAAGCGACCATATGGAGACGGGGCAGGTCATCGGGCCCCGTTTTCTTGGATTTCCATAAAATCGGAAACAATCCAGTCAAATTTTGGCCATTTTTTCCGTCTACCCTGTCTGTAACGAGCAGAATTGCCGTCAATGTTGTGCCATTGAGGAGACAGAGTATGACCGCCGCAGCAGCAGCCCCCGCCCCCAACAGCGTGCCTACGGGCAAGGCCCTTTTGGCCGCGCCGCAAATGGTCAAGGCACCACCAGCGGCAATGCTGGTTCGCGTGGCGCGCGCCTATGGCGTCAGCCCGATCCGCCAAATGCGCGAGGCATTCCTGCTGAGCCGGGGCAAGAGCAGACTGTTCCTGAACGAATATTTCTCTTCTGGCCTGTATCACCCGGATCTTAGCTGGCAGGCAAAAAAGCAATATGTCGGCAGTCGCTCCAGCTGGGATTTGAATGCCTGGTTGTCACCAAGCAGCTTGAACGGGCAAAAGACCTTTGTTGCGGACAAGGTCATGTATACCTCGCTGTTGGAACAATTGGGGTTTCGGACAACCAAAACGCAGGCGGTATTTTCGACGCTGCGCCGTGCCGGAAACATCCCGACGCTGTCCACCGCCAAGGACCTGCGCAAATTCCTGACCGAAGACGCGGTATTTCCACTATTTGGCAAACCGCAGTCCTATTCAGGCAGCTTTGGTTCGGCCCTGTTGGATCACATGAACGGGTCCGAGATCGTATTGGGCGATGGGCGCGGCATTGATCTGGACGATTTCTGTGCCGAGATCGTGCGCGAATATGGCGAAGGATACCTGTTTCAGTCGGCGTTGGAGCAGCATGAAACCCTGTCCAAGGTTGCAGGCAACGCCATCGGCACCCTGCGAATCGTCACCATCCGGGATGAACAGATGCCCCGACCGATGTACGCCCTGTGGAAGGTGCCGTCGCCCAAGGCGATGTCTGACAATTTCTGGCAGGACGGAAGCATGATCGCGCCGGTTGATGAACAGACAGGGATTGTAGGTCAATGCCGCATCGGCACCGGTCCCGATGCGCGCGACATCGAAGAACACCCCGTGTCAGGTGAAAAATTCAAAGGCCTGCAAATCCCCCATTGGGACGAAGCCTGTAAAATGGCGGCCGAAGCCCACGCATTGTTCCCCGAATTTGGCGTGATTGGGTGGGATGTGGCCATGACGCCCGATGGCCCGTCGCTGATCGAATGCAACGACAACCCGTTCCATTCGCTCTATCAGCTGGCGTTCCAGCGCGGCATCAAGAATGACGATTTCATGCCGGTGTTCGAAGCTGCGGCCAAGCGGTCTCGCGACATGCTGGATTATCGCAACAATCTGGTGAAAAAACGCCAGAAACAGCAAAAGACCGGCAAACCAGCCTAGGCTGTTCGCCCGAAAACCCGAATTTCATTTGATCCATGACGCGGTTTTGGTCTAAGCGCGCGCTATGGATCATTTTCTTTATCGCAATGGCACGCTCTTTGCCGAAGACGTGCCCGTCACCGAAATCGCGGCTGCCGTGGGTACGCCGTTTTATGTCTATTCCACCGCGACTCTGCAGCGGCATTTCCGTCTGTTTGACGAGGCGCTGGAGGGCACCGACCATCTGGTCTGCTACGCGATGAAGGCCGCCAGCAACCAGGCGATCCTGAAAACCCTGGCACAGGCTGGGGCAGGGATGGATGTGGTGTCGATGGGCGAATATCTGCGCGCCAAAGCCGCGGGCGTCCCTGGCGAGAAGATCGTGTTTTCCGGTGTCGGCAAGACCTCTGACGAGATCCGAACAGCGTTGGAAGGCGGGATTCGTCAGTTCAACGTGGAATCCGAGCCCGAGATGGACACGATCAACACGGTGGCGCTGTCACTGGGTGTGGTCGCGCCGATCACCGTGCGGGTGAATCCGGATGTCGATGCCAAGACCCACGCCAAGATTGCGACTGGCAAATCCGAAAACAAATTTGGCATTCCGATCTCGCGTGCCAGTGCGGTTTACGCTCATGCGGCCAACCTGCCGGGGCTCGAGGTGATTGGCATCGACGTGCATATCGGCTCGCAGCTGACTGAACTGGAACCGTTTCGCCTGGCGTATGAAAAGGTCGCCGAACTGACTGAACAGTTGCGCAGCGAAGGCCACAATATCCGCCGTCTGGATCTGGGCGGCGGTTTGGGTATCCCCTATGTCCGGTCCAACGATGCGCCGCCGTTGCCGGTGGAATATGGCCAGCTGATCAAGGACACGTTGGGACATCTGGGGTGCGAGATCGAGATTGAACCCGGTCGTCTGATCGCAGGCAACGCAGGCCTGATGGTGTCCAAAGTGATCTATGTGAAGTCGGGCGAAGACCGGGATTTTCTGATTATCGACGGGGCGATGAACGACCTGATCCGCCCCGCCATGTACGAAGCCCATCATGACATCGTGCCCGTCACCGAGGCCAAGGCCGGCGCTGAAAGCCAACCCTATGACATCGTCGGTCCGGTTTGCGAAAGCGGTGACACCTTTGCCAAGCAGCGCAATATGGCCCCGTTGTCGGCAGGCGATCTGATCGCGTTCCGCAGTGCCGGGGCCTATGGCGCGGTGATGGCCAGTGAATACAATTCGCGCCCGTTGATCCCCGAAGTTCTGGTCAATGGGGATCAATTTGCGGTTATCCGCCGACGCCCGACCTTTGACGAAATGATAAATCGCGATACCATCCCCGAGTGGCTCTGACGCGATCAGGTGCAGGCCATCAGGAGACCCTGACCGAATGGCCAGAAAAAACAGGCACCATACGGCATTGACTACCCTGCGCTGGCCCTTGCGGCTGACGCAGGCGGGGCTGGCTGCTGAACGCATCGTACGCGCGTTCTGGCCGGTGATGACCTGTGTGATGCTGGGGCTTTCGGCGCTGATGCTGGGCATACAGGATCAAATCGCGATCGAAGCAGTCTGGATCGGCGTTGTCTTGCTGGTGCTGGCACTGTTGGGATTTTTGATCCGTGGTGCGCTGAAATTTCGCTGGCCGAACCGTTCCGAAGCGATTGCGCGCCTGGATGAAACCCTGCCGGAACGGCCCATCGGTGCGCTGTTGGATACACCGGCGATTGGCACAGATGATGAGGCCAGCCTGAAGCTGTGGCAGATCCATCAGGCCCGTATGGCTGATCGCGCGGCAGAGGCGCGCGCACCCAAGCCGGATTTGAGCGTGACCCGCGCCGACCCATTTGCCCTGCGGTATGTCGCGATGTTGGCATTGGCGATCGCTGTGCTGTTCGGGTCGATCTGGAAGGTTGGCTCGGTCGCTGAAATGACGCCAGGGGCCGCTTCGGCAGCCGCCGGTCCGTCCTGGGAAGGTTGGGTCGAACCGCCTCGTTACACGGGCTTGCCCACCATCTACCTCAATGACATCACCGCTGATGGGTTGACGGCACCAGCCGGCAGCCAGGTGACGCTCAGGTTTTATGGTCAGGTGGGGGATCTGGTGTTGGCCGAAACCGTTTCAGGGCGCACCGGAGTGGTTCCGTCGGCTTCGGATCCGCATCAGGAGTTCGCCATTGCCGAATCGGGACACATCCGGATTGACGGCACGGGCGGGCGAGCATGGGAGGTGCAGGCCACGCCGGACACAATACCACAGATTTCCATTGCTGGTCCTGCCGACGCCAAACCCGGCGGCGTCATGGCGTTGACGTTTGCGGCTCAGGACGACTACGCGGTCACCGGTGGCGAGGTTCGTGTCGAGCTGGATTTGAACGCTGTGGATCGCCGTCACGGGCTCAGGATCTACCCGGAACTGCGCGACCCGATTGTTGTGGGGCTGCCGCTGCCGATCTCTGGAAACCGCGACAGCTTTGTCGAAGAAGTCATCGAAGATTTCTCCCAGCACCCCTGGGCCAACCTGCCGGTGATCTTCACCCTTTCAGCCACCGATGCGGCGGGTCAGACCGGGATGTCGGAAACGGTTGGTTCGATCCTTCCGGCGCGGCATTTCTTTGATCCGCTTGCGGCGGCTATTGCCGAACAGCGGCGCGATCTGCTGTGGTCTCGGGACAATGCGGGTCGTGTGGCACAGGTGCTGCGCGCGGTGTCGCATCGCCCCGACAGGATCATCAAATCGCACACAGTCTACCTGCGGCTCCGGACCATCCTGCGCCGATTGGAGAGCTTTACCGCCTATGGGATGACCACGACCCAACAGGAAGAGATCGCCCAGGCGATGTGGGATCTGGCCGTGCGGCTGGAAGATGGCGATGCGGCGGATGCGCTGGAACGGATGCGCCAGGCACAGGAACGCCTGTCTCAGGCAATGAAAAACGGGGCCAGCGACGCCGAGATTGCCGAACTGATGCAGGAGCTGCGCGACGCCACTCAGGATTATCTGCGGCAATTGTCCCGACAGGCGCAGCAGCAGAATCAGGACGGCCAAAGCCCCGGTCAGCAGCCGGATGAAAACGCTCTGCAAATGACCCAGGACGATCTGCAACAGATGATGGATCGCATCCAGGAACTGATGGAACAGGGCCGCATGGCCGAGGCCGAACAGGCACTGCAGGAATTGCAGGAGCTGATGGAAAACATGCGTGTCACGCAAGGGCAGGGGCAGGACGGCCAATCTCCGGGGCAACAGGCGATGGAAGGGTTGGCCGATACGCTGCGCGAGCAACAAGGGCTGAGCGACCAGGCCTTTCGCGACCTGCAGGAACAGTTCAACCCCGATGCCCGGAGTGGTGAAAGCCAGGGGAACGAGGGGCGCAATGGCGGTCTGGGACGCGGTGAAAGCCACGAAGGTCAGGGACAGGGACGCGGCGAAGGGTCAGCCAATGAAAACGGGTCCTCGGGGAGCCAACCCGGTGCCGAAGGCGAAGGGTCCACAGGTCCCGGATCCGAACAGGGACTGGCCGACCGCCAGCAGGCCCTGCGTCAGGAGCTGCAACGCCAGGAAAATGGTCTGCCCGGCGCGGGAACGCCCGAAGGCGAAGACGCCCGTGATGCATTGGGGCGAGCCGGTGAAGCAATGGACAAGGCCGAAGACGCGCTGCGGCAGGACAATCTGGCCGACGCCATCGACCAGCAGGCGCAGGCGATGGAAGCGTTGCGCGAGGGGATGCGATCGCTGGGCGAGGCGATGGCCAACGAACAGCAACCTGGGCAAGGCGCGCGGGATGGTGCCCAACAGGCTCAGAATCGCGACCCGTTGGGGCGCAACTCCTCGTCGCGAGGCGGGGCGCTGAACGGTGAAGACAATATGTTGCGCGGCGCGGATGTGTACCGCCGGGCCCGTGATCTTTTGGAAGAAATTCGCCGTCGGTCGGGCGACAGCAGCCGGTCAGAAACAGAACGCAGCTATTTGCAGCGGTTGCTGGATCGGTTTTGATCCGATCCAATCACCTGTTGTCTTGAGGGTTAGTCATTCACCCCTGATCGATCCCAACAAAGGCCCGATCAGGGTATCCAGCCAAACCCGCGCCTGATCCACCAACGCGACATATGCGCTGATCATTGGATCCGCCTGGGGAACTGACTGGGCGATCTGTGGTGCCATCTTGTAAAGCACCCCCATGCCAACCGCGATCATCAGGACCAATGCAAAACCACGGGCAAACCCGCGCTTTTCCGGGACGGGTTCAATCGCGTCCTGGTCTGCGTCCTGATCTGCGGAAGCAACCGCGTTTGTCGAAGATCTGAGTGTGGAATTTATTTCTTCGATATCGGGCAGCAATCCGCGGCGTGATCCGCTTGTGTCTTCGACAACGGCGGTGGGTTCTTCGCCCTTGATCCTGGCCATCCGGTCGCGGGCCTGACGGGCGCGGCGCGCCGGTTCGTCGTCGACCGCTTCTTCCAGTCCCATTTCGGTCTGGGTTTCCAGACCGTCGGGAGTTTCATGCGCGCGGATTTGGGCTTCGCGTTCGGCCTCTTCCCGCAGGATTTCCGAAATCGACGGATCCAGGCCTCGGGCTCCGGTTGCCTGGGGGGACGGTGGTTGTTGGTCGGACTCCTCGATCACGGGATCCGCAGGGAGAAGATCCAGATCCTCGTCTTCATAGGCGTCGGGGTCGACACCAGTCTGGAAATCACCGTCCTCGAACGGGGTTTCGGTGTCCGCTTCTTCGTCTGTGGGGGGGACGTCCTGACCGGCGTCCCAGTCATCTTCCGCAGCCGGGCGCACCGTGTCCGGTGTGCTGTCGGGGTGGTCCTGAAACCAGGTGTTGCCGCAATTGGAACACTGGACGTCGCGACCTTCTGTCGGAATAACACCATCGGGAACTTCGTATTGCGCACCGCAATTCGGACATGTCAGTCGCATCCTGCCCCTCCTGTACCGTTTAACTGCCTGATTTTATTTTCCCAACAGCATACGCACTTTGTTAGAAACGGGGAAGAGACAATTCACTCACCTTTTTGCGGATCCGGTGCGCTCCCGTTGGGACAGAGCATTGAAACTGATGCCTTACTGGGGCACAACAGCGACAAAGGGACAAGGGGTCGGCCGTGATCGAGCTGGACAATGTGGGTTACAATTACGGCGGTGGTGAGCTGTTGACCAATGTATCGGTCCAGCTGGCACCGGGGTCGTTTCATTTTCTGACAGGGCCGTCTGGGGCTGGGAAAACAACTCTTCTGAAACTCTGTTATGGTGCACTGAAACCGACGTCGGGCAAGGCGCGCGCTTTTAATATGGATATCAAAGGGTTGGACAGGGACCAGATGGCCATGTTGCGACGCCGGATAGGTGTCGTTCATCAGGACTGCCGGTTTCTGGACCATCTTCCGGTTTATGAGAATATCGCTTTGCCTTTGACTGTATCGGGGCGGGAAATGACCCAGGAAGAAGGCAATCTGCACGAGTTGATCAATTGGGTCGGGCTGACCGAACGCGCGGATGCAACGCCGCCAGAGCTATCAGGCGGCGAACGCCAGCGTGCTGCCCTGGCACGGGCCGTCATTCTGTCTCCGGATGTGGTGATTGCCGATGAACCCACCGGGAATGTCGATTGGGAAATGTCGCAACGTCTTTTGCGTCTGCTGGTCGAATTGAACCGGATGGGCAAGACCATTCTGGTGGCGAGCCACGATCTGGCGCTGATCCGGGCCGCCAAGAAACAGGTTCAGGCACGGGTGCTGCGCATTTCGGACCGACGGCTACAGCTGGCAGGGGCGGATTTATGAGCCAGGGACGCATTCGCGCATTGCTGATCGGTGACGCCCAGGCAGATCGGGTTGTGCCCCCCAGCGGGTTCACCGCGCATTTGACGTTGTTCGTGGCCGGGGCCATGGCGTTTCTGGCCGTTTTTGCGCTGGCACTGTCGCTGGCCTCGGGGCGTTTGGCGGATCGCTGGGCCCAAGAGCTGGCCAAGGCGGCAACTCTGCGGATCAATGCTCCGGCAGATCAACGTGTGGCTCAGACCGATGCGGCGCTAAAAATCCTTCAGCAGACCCCAGGGATCGCGTCGGCCCGGGCGTTGTCCGAAGAAGAGCAGATTGCGTTGTTGTCCCCCTGGCTGGGTCCTGACATTCCGCTGGATACTTTGCCGGTGCCGCAGCTGATCGAAGTGATCGAAGGGGAACCGGGCTATGACGCGGCCGGGTTGCGGTTGCGGTTGTCTGCCGAGGTTCCCGGCGCAGTTCTGGATGACCACACACGTTGGCGCGAGCCGCTGGTTGGGGCCGCCAACAGCCTGCGTCGCCTAGGATTGTTTTCCATATTGCTGATTGGGGGCGCGATGGCGGCCATGATTACGCTGGCGGCCAATGCTGCCCTGGCGGCCAATGCCCAGGTGATCGAGGTGCTGCGTCTGGTGGGGGCGCAGGACGCCTATATTGCCCAGGCCTTTGTGCGTCGGTTCACGCTGCGGGCCTTGATCGGTTGTGGTGTGGGTGTGATTTTGGGGATGCTGGGGGTCTGGTTGATGCCCGAGGCATCGGACGAAGGCGGGTTTCTGACCGGATTGGGGTTTCAGGGTTGGGGATGGGTCTGGCCGATCCTGATCCCGCCTTTGGGGGCCCTGGTTGCGTTTGCCGCAACCGGGACCGCGGCCCGGCGTAAACTAAGGGAGCTTGCGTGATGAAACATGCGGTCCGGTGGCTGGTATCACTGGTTTTCGTGATCCAGATCTATGTGGCCATGCTGGTACTGGGATTGGTGTTTGCGCCCTATGCCCTGGTGTCGCGCAACGGGGCCCTGATGGCGTGCAAGACCTACTGCCGCTGGGTGTTGTGGACTGCCCGCTGGATGGTGGGGATCCGCACCGAAATTCGTGGCGCTGTCCCCGTGGATGAAGTCATGATTGCGGCCAAACATCAGAGCTTTTTGGATATTCTGATGATCTTTAACGCGGCACCGCGGGCCAAATTCATCATGAAGCGTGAATTGCTGTGGACGCCCATCATTGGCATGTACGCCAAACGGCTGGGGTGTGTTCCGGTGAACCGTGGCAAACGTGGAGCCGCAATCGCCAAGATGGTTCAGGATGTCGCTGCCGAGTTTCAGGAACCAGGTCAGTTGGTGATTTATTCTCAGGGGACACGGGTCGCGCCAGGGGCTCACAAACCCTATAAGATCGGTACAGCGGTGCTGTACGAAGGGTTGAACCAGACCTGCGTGCCAGCCGCAACCAACGTGGGTGTGTTCTGGCCCCGCAAGGGGATTATGCGAAAACCGGGACTTGCGGTGGTTGAATTTCTGGACCCGATCCAGCCCGGCGTTCGAAAAAAACTATTCATGGAAGACCTGGAAACCCGGGTCGAAGCCAAATCAAATGAATTGATGCGCGAAGCGGGGTTTGATCCTGATGGAATATCTCAACAGTCTTGATGCGCTTGACGCGCTATATGGCGATATCAGCGCCCCTGCGATGCGCAAAGTGGCCAAGCGGATGACACCCTTGTATCGGCAATGGATTATGGCCTCCAAATTATGTGTTCTGGGAACAGTCGGTCCAGAAGGCAGCGATGGCAGCCCGCGTGGGGATGATGGCCCCTGTGTGCTGGAGTTGGATCCCGGGACCCTGGCCATGCCGGATTGGCGGGGCAACAACAGGTTGGACAGCCTGCGAAACATCGTGCGCGATCCGCGTGTGTCGTTGATGTTTCTGGTGCCTGGATCAAACAATGTTGTCCGGGTGAACGGTCAGGCTCGGGTCACCGCTGACGCTGATATGAGAGCGCGATTTGACAAGAACGGCAAAGTGCCTGCAACAGTCATCGTGATCGCAATCGACGAGATTTACACCCAATGCGCCCGCGCCATGATGCGCGCAGGAACATGGCGTGGAGTGGATGAGAGTGTTGATCTCCCCACGATGGGAGAGATCCTGGCCGAGATGACCGACGGAGAAGAGGGCGGGAAACCCTATGACGATGCTTGGGGGGCGCGCGCGGCGCATACCATGTGGTAGCCTGCCCACCGTCCCTTCACTCCTGTGTCGCGCTGTGTTGAGGCCGTGACAGAGGGCGGAGGAACAGTTGGCAAGAGTGCCGCTTTATCCGATGACGTCACCGATCAGCATATTGGGCTGCACATTGGTGAAATTCGGCAAATCCGCGAGCACAGGCCCGGCAGCGGCCATAGCGGCGCCCAGAGCGTCCTGATCGGCAAAGACAATTGACGCCACAGCATAAAAGGCTGGCGGCGTATCCGGTCCACCGGCGAGCCCTTTGGTTACCAATGTGCTTTGCAGGTGGGGTCCCATGTGTTCGCCCACCAGCGCCATATGTGTGCTGGTGTAATATTCATAATCAAAGTGGGTGTCGTCGCCGATCGGATAGATGACTTGCAGTGAAACTGACATTTTGAACGCCCTTCATTTTCAGTGTCCCCGCAGTAAAGCGGTTGCGTGTGGAAACGGCAAATGAAAAGGGCGACCCGAGGCCGCCCTTGATCCTGAAATATCGCGCAATTGTCAGCTGTGGATCGGACCGTCACCACAGGCCAGGGCGGCTTCACGCACGGCTTCGGAGTAGGTCGGGTGCGCGTGGCAGGTCAGCGCCACGTCTTCGGCCGACGCCCCGAATTCCATCGCCACGCACAGTTCGTGGATCATGTCACCGGCGGCAGGCCCGATGATCGCCGCGCCTAGAATGCGGTCGGTTTCCTTGTCGGTGATGATTTTGACAAAGCCGCCTTCGGCCTGGCCAACGGCCTTGGCACGGGCGTTGCCCATGAACATGAACTTGCCGACCTTGATCTTGCGGCCTTCGGCCTTGAGCGCGTCTTCGGTGGCACCGACGGTGGCGACTTCGGGGGTGGTGTAGACCACGCCGGGGATCACGCCATAGTTGACGTGGCCATGTTTGCCGGCGATCACTTCGGCGACGGCCATGCCTTCATCCTCGGCCTTGTGGGCCAGCATGGGGCCCTCGATGGCGTCGCCGATGGCATAGATACCCGGCACGTTGGTGGCCCATTTGGCATCCGTTGCGATCTGACCGCGGTCAGTCATGGTGACGCCGATGGTGTCCAGCCCCAACCCGTCGGTGTAGGGTTTGCGCCCGGTGGCAACCAGAACGACGTCGGCGTCCAGGGTTTGCTCATCCCCGCCTTTCTTGGGCTGGTATTTGACCTTGGCTTTGGTCTTGGTGGTGTCCACGCCCTGCACGGCCGCGCCCATGATGAAGGTGAGGCCCTGCTTTTCCAGGATGCGTTTGAAGCTGCGCTGGACGTCCTTGTCCATGCCGGGACAGACCGCATCCATGTATTCGACCACGGTGACTTCGGAGCCGAGACGAGCGTAAACCGAGCCCAGTTCCAATCCGATGACACCCGCGCCGATCACCACCATCTTCTTGGGAATCTTGGACAATTCCAGTGCGCCGGTCGAGGTCACGACAATTTTTTCGTCGACGTCGACGCCGGGGAGAGACGCGGGAACCGAACCGGATGCAACCACGATGTTCTTGGTGTCATAGGTGGTGTCACCGACCTGAACCTTGCCCGGTGCCGGGATCGAGCCATAGCCTTTGATCCAGTCGATCTTGTTCTTTTTGAACAGGAATTCAATGCCGCCGGTGTTCTGGTTGATGACGTCATCCTTGTAGGATTTCATCTGGTTCCAGTCGACGGAGGGGGATTTGCCCTTGAGGCCCATACCGGCGAAATTGTGCTCGGCCTCGTGCAGCATATGGGTGGCGTGCAACAGGGCTTTGGACGGGATACAGCCCACATTCAGGCAGGTGCCGCCCAGGGTTTCGCGGCCTTCGACCACGGCGGTTTTCAGGCCCAGCTGGGCACAGCGGATGGCGGACACATAGCCGCCGGGGCCCGCGCCGATAATGATCACATCATAGGATGCCATGAGGAAGTCCTTTCGTCAGGAATTGGGGAAACAGGGGGGGTGACATGCGTGCACCACACGTGCACCAGGCGTGCACCCCCCTGACGGGTGTGTCGGGGTGTGAGATTGCGGGAAAAGGGGGCTCTGCCCCCGGCCCAAATGGGCCTCCCCCGGGATATTTTTGGCCAGATGAAGGGGGATGGTCGCGCGCCGGAATGCCGTCCTGTGAGACACGATTGAAGCACAGGAGAGATCCCCGTCCTGCATGGAAACCTTTCAGGACGACCTGAGCTGTGAAAGTGGAGGCAATGTCGGCAAGTTTGAGCATCACGGTGTTTCTTTTGAAGCTGTGTGTTCACCGATCAACTCACCGATTGCATTCTCCGAATATTGGGACTGCGTATTAGGTGGGTGAGCCTCGATAATGGCATCCATAATTGCGGAGAAACCAAGATAGGAGTCTCGGGCGAAGCTGAAGAACCCGCACGACACAACAGGCCCTCCGATCACAAAACAGGTACCATACAACCATTGGCCATCAAGAAGCATGTGGATGCCGATGCTCAGACCCATCAGGAGGGCGGCAGCGCCAAGGCCATTGAAAAGTTCAAATTTTCTTTCCGCTTCAGAAAAATGTTGCCCCCAAACTTCGTTGCCTTCGACGGCGATAAATTTGACAACCGCGAAACGCCTTAGATGAACGGGGCTTTTCCGTTGGGCCGCCATGCCCATGAGCATGACAGCTTCGCCTGCGACGTATGAGGCGAATAGGAAAACGAAAACCTCGATCGCTGCCACACTTGGCGCTTCCAGACCAAGATATGCAAGAGCTTGCCAAGTCTGCGGCTCTGCAGGTTTGGCCAGGTTTGCCAAGTCTGAGAGCAGCAGTAACAGGATAGAACCCAGGCCAAGGACACTAAGTGTCCTTGGCCACTGGCTCGGTATTCCTGTAAGGGCCATGCTCCTTACAGATCCATCAGCAGGCGACGGGGGTCTTCGAGGGCCTCTTTGACGCGGACCAGGAAGGTGACGGCACCTTTGCCGTCGACGATGCGGTGGTCATAGGAGAGCGCCAGATACATCATCGGGCGGATCACCACCTGACCGTTGATGGCCATCGGGCGGTCCTGGATCTTGTGCATGCCAAGGATACCGGATTGCGGTGGGTTCAGGATCGGCGAGGACATCAGCGAGCCGTAGACACCCCCGTTGGAGATGGTGAAGGTGCCGCCCTGCATTTCCGCCATCGACAGTTTGCCGTCGCGGGCGCGGGCACCTTTTTCGGCGATCGCCTTTTCGATCGCGGCAAAGGACATGGCGTCCGCGTCGCGGATCACCGGCACAACCAAACCTGTGGGGGTGCCGGCGGCAACGCCCATATGCACGAAATTCTTGTACACGATGTCGGTGCCATCAATTTCGGCGTTGACCTCGGGCACCTCTTTGAGCGCGTGGCAGCAGGCTTTGGTAAAGAAGGACATGAAGCCCAGTTTGACGCCGTGTTTCTTCAGGAACAGCTCTTTGTATTCGTTGCGCAGGGCCATCACCTCGGTCATGTCGACCTCGTTATAGGTGGTGAGCATGGCAGCGGTGTTCTGGCTGTCCTTGAGACGTTTGGCGATGGTCTGACGCAGGCGGGTCATTTTGACCCGCTCTTCGCGCGCGGCGTCATCGGCGGCCACCGGTGCGCGGGGCGCGGCGGGGGCTGGTGCGGGGGCCGGGGTTGCAGCCGCCGCGGCCACGGCGCGGGCGACGTCGTCCTTCATGATGCGGCCATCCCGTCCGGTGCCCTGCACGGCATCCGCGCTGAGACCGGCACTGGCCATCGCCTTTTCGGCCGAGGGGGCGTTGGCCACGTCTTTGGCCGCCGCGGTGGTGGCCACGGCCGGGTTTACCGCAGCTGCGGGCGCGGCGGGGGCCGGGGCGGCACCCGAGCCGGATCCGGAGATCACGCCAAGTTTGGCGGATGCGGACACGGTGGCACCTTCGGCAGCGGTGATTTCGGTCAGCACGCCCGACGTGGGGGCGGGGACTTCGACCGAGACCTTGTCGGTTTCCAGCTCGCAGAGCATTTCGTCCTGGGCGACGGTATCACCGACCTGTTTGAACCAGGTCGATACGGTGGCTTCGGACACGGATTCGCCCAGGGTGGGAACCATGATGTCCGTGGCGCTGGCCGCGGCCGGGGCGGCGGCGGGTGCCGTGGGGGCGGCGCTGGTGCCTGCACCGCCTTCGGCGATGGTGGCCAACAGGGCGTTGACGCCAACGGTGTCCCCTTCGGCGGCAACGATTTCCCCCATGACGCCGGCAGCGGGCGAGGGCACTTCGACCGTGACCTTGTCAGTTTCCAGCTCGCAGAGCATTTCGTCCACGGCAACGGCATCGCCGGGTTTTTTGAACCAGGTGGCGATTGTGGCCTCGGTTACGGATTCACCAAGAGTTGGGACACGAACTTCGCTTGTCATCGTCATGTTATCCTTCGATGCTCAGCGCTTCGTTCACGAGCGCTTCTTGTTGGGCTTTGTGTTGGCTGGCCAGACCCGTTGCGGGCGAGGCAGACGTGGCGCGACCGACATAGCGCGGTCGTTTGTAATCGGCACCGATGCGGGTCAGCACCCATTCGATGTTGGGTTCGATAAAGGTCCAGGCGCCCTGGTTCTTGGGCTCTTCCTGACACCAGATGACTTCGGCGGTCTTGAAGCGTTCCAATTCGTTGACCATCGAGAGGGCCGGGAAGGGGTAATATTGTTCAAGCCGCATCAGGTAGACATCGTCGATGCCGCGGGCGTCGCGTTCTTCGAGCAGGTCGAAGTAGACCTTGCCCGAGCAGATCACCACGCGCTTGATCTTGTCATCGGCGACCAGCTGGGTGTCGGAGTTGCCCTTTTGGGCGTCATCCCACAGCACCCGGTGAAAGCTGGATCCGGTGGTGAAATCTTCGGTGTTGGAGACACAGAGTTTGTGGCGCAGCAGCGATTTCGGTGTGACCAGGATCAGCGGCTTGCGGAAGGTGCGGTGCAGCTGGCGACGCAGGATGTGGAAGTAGTTCGCAGGCGTCGTACAATTGGCGACGATCCAGTTGTCCTGGCCGCACATCTGCAGGAACCGTTCCAGGCGGGCCGAGCTGTGTTCAGGGCCCTGGCCCTCAAAACCGTGCGGCAGCAGGGTCACCAGGCCGGACATGCGCAGCCATTTGCTTTCGCCCGAGCTGATGAACTGATCGAACATGATCTGGGCGCCATTGGCAAAATCACCGAACTGGGCCTCCCACAGGGTCAGCGCATTGGGTTCGGCCAGCGAAAAGCCGTATTCAAAGCCGAGCACCGCATATTCGCTGAGCATCGAGTCGATGACTTCGTATTGGGACTGACCGGCGCGGATGTGGTTGAGCGGATAGTAGCGCTCTTCGGTGTCCTGATTGATCAGACCGGAGTGACGTTGAGAGAAGGTGCCGCGGGTGGCGTCCTGCCCGGACAGGCGGACCGGATAGCCTTCGGTCATGAGCGAGCCAAAGGCCAGAGCCTCGCCCGTGGCCCAGTCGATGCCAGAGCCGGTTTCGAACATCTTTTTCTTGGTTTCGAGCAGGCGACCGACGGTTTTATGCAGCGGGAAGCCATCAGGTGCGGTCGAGAGCGCGCGACCGATGTCGACAAAGGTTTCCGGGTCGATCGAGGTTTTGCCCCTCTGATAATCCTGGTCCTTTTTGTCCAGATGCGACCAGCGCCCGTCCAGCCAGTCGGCCTTGTTGGGCTTGTAGTCTTTGCCGGTTTCGAACTCTTCGTTCAGATGCGCCTGAAAGGCGGCCTTCATGTCTTCGATTTCGCCTTCGGGGATCAGGCCGTCCTTGACCAGGCGTTCGGTATAGAGCGCCAGCGTGGTTTTGTGGCCTTTGATCTTCTTGTACATGATCGGGTTGGTGAACATGGGCTCGTCGCCCTCGTTGTGACCAAACCGGCGGTAACAGAAGATGTCGAGCACGACGTCCTTGTGGAATTTCTGGCGGAATTCGGTGGCAACCTTGGCCGCGTGCACGACCGCTTCGGGATCGTCGCCGTTGACATGAAAGATCGGTGCTTCGACCACCAGCGCATTGTCGGTGGGATAGGGCGAGGAGCGCGAAAAATGCGGTGCGGTGGTGAAACCGATCTGGTTGTTGACCACGATATGCATGGTGCCGCCTGTCTTGTGCCCCTTGAGGCCCGAGAGAGCGAAACATTCGGCCACGACACCCTGACCGGCAAAGGCGGCGTCACCGTGCAGCAGGATCGGCAGAACCTTGATCCGGTCCGCGTCGTTTTTCTGATCCTGTTTGGCGCGCACCTTGCCCAGCACAACGGGGTTCACCGCTTCGAGGTGGGAGGGGTTGGCGGTCAGCGACAGGTGGACATTGTTGTTGTCGAATTCGCGGTCTGACGAAGCGCCGAGGTGATATTTCACATCACCCGATCCGTCGACATCCTCGGGTTTGAAGCTGCCGCCCTGGAATTCGTTGAAGATCGCGCGATAGGGTTTCTGCATCACATTGGCCAGAACCGACAGGCGGCCCCGGTGGGGCATCCCGATGACGATTTCTTCGACACCCAGGCTGCCGCCGCGTTTGATGATCTGTTCCATCGCGGGGATCAGCGATTCACCGCCATCCAGACCAAAGCGTTTGGTGCCCATGTATTTGACGTGCAGGAATTTCTCGAACCCTTCGGCTTCGACCATCTTGTTCAGGATGGCCTTGCGGCCTTCGCGGGTGAACTGGATTTCCTTGCCCAGGCCTTCGATCCGCTCCTTGAGCCAGCTGGCCTCTTCGGGGTTGGAAATATGCATGTATTGCAGCGCGAATGTACCGCAATAGGTGCGGTTCACGATCTCGACGATCTGGCGCATGCTGGCAACCTGGAGGCCCAGCACATTGTCGATGAAGATCGGGCGATCCATGTCGGCATCGGTAAAGCCGTAGGATTTTGGGTCCAGTTCGGGATGCGGCACGGTCGAGCGCATCCCCAGCGGGTCCAGATCTGCAACCAGGTGACCCCGGATCCGATAGGCCCGGATCAGCATCAGGGCGCGGATCGAATCCAGCACGGCGCGTTTGATCTGATCATCGCTGACCGCGACGCCGGTGGCGGCGGCCTTGTCCTTGATCTTTTTGGCGGCGGCCTTGCTGTCGGCCTGGGCCCATTCGCCTGTCAGGGCATGGGTCAGGTCGTCGCTGGGCACGGGCGGCCAATCGGTGCGCGCCCAGGACGGGCCGGTGGCTTCGGCTTTTACATCCAGTTCGGCGTCGCCCATCTGGCGGAAGAACTCGGCCCAGGCCGCGTCGACGGCACCCGGATCATTGGCGTATCTGGCGTACATCTGTTCCAGATATTCGGCGTTGTGACCCTGCATGAACGAGGACGCATGGAAGAGCTCGTTGGGGCTTTGATCTGTCATTGTCGGCTCCTGGTAATATGAAGAAGGCTTGGGGACTTCTTCAAAATTCAATTTCCGGCGGTGTGTCTTGGTTTCGGTGTATGGGGCGGGGGCATCAGGGATGGGGCTGGTGCCAGTTGTGGGGCGGGTAAACCGGGGGGCGGATGTGTCATGTGCCGTCACCTGTGGTGTCGCGCGGTACCGCAAAATAGTTGAACGCAAGAAATGGGTATTGGCGGTATGATCCAAATTGCGCCGCGGTCAGGGCGGGGCGGTCAAAATAGAGATCAAAGGCCGCGAACACGTCATAGTTCAGGTCATCGGTAAACATCCGGAACAGATTGTCTGTCAGGCTGGTGTCCAGGGTTTCGTCCTGAACTGCGCCAGCTTCGAACAGAACGACCGGACGGCATCGGCGCAGCAGGGCAGCAGCGCCGCGCAGCGCGGGGTATTCAAACCCTTCGACATCTATCTTGATAAAGTCGGGGGTGATGTCATCCCCGATGAGATCGTCCAGACGGCGGGCGGGAACGGTGATTTCCTGGGTGTCGCCGCGCCCGCTGCGATCCGCCAGCGAACTGAAGCCCGGTTGGCTCAGGTTTTCGAAAAAGCTGACCTGACCATCGGTGTCGGAGACGGCAACCGCGTGGACGTCGCAGTCGGGAAAGCTGTTGCGCAGCATCGCGGCCTTGCCCGGGCTGGCCTCGATTATGATCAGGCGGCCATCGGGCGCATGTCGGCGCAGTTTGTAAGAGACAGATCCCAGGTGGCCGCCCACATCCAGGCAGGTCCAGTCGGGTTTGATCATACGCGACAACATCAGGTCGATGAACCGGTCTTCCTGGCGCAGAAGGCCCAGTTCGGGATGCCGGATGCCGGTCAGTTCGGACCATGTTCGACGCAGGATTTCGATGGGCCCGGCCAAGGGTGACACCGCCAATTGATGCTTGAGTCGCAGCTTGAAGGGAACGCTGGCCAGCGGAGCATGGGGAGACGGTGCGGCGGTCATTTCACAACGGCCCCGCAGGTCGCAACATCAAAGCGATCAACGCATGTTCGCAGCATGCAATAGCCATGATCACTCCTCCTGCTGTCATTGGGTCGGCGCGATGGATCACGCGTTCAGATTGGTGGGCGGGGCGCATCGGGCCAGCGGGTGGCCCGATGCAATGCGTGTATCGGGCACTCAGCCCTTGATGGCTTCCAGAACGGCTTCGCCCAGGGTGGCGGGGCTTTCGGCGACAACGATGCCGGCCGCGCGCATGGCTTCGATCTTGTCTTCGGCACCGCCCTTGCCGCCAGCGACGATGGCACCGGCATGGCCCATGCGACGGCCGGGAGGGGCTGTGCGGCCTGCGATGAACCCGGCGGTGGGTTTGGAGCGGCCTTTTTTGGCCTCATCCGCCAGAAACTGGGCGGCTTCTTCTTCGGCGCTGCCGCCGATTTCACCGATCATGATGATGCTTTCGGTTTCATCATCGGCCAGGAACCATTCCAGCACGTCGATATGTTCGGTGCCCTTGATCGGGTCGCCGCCGATGCCGACGCAGGTGGATTGGCCCAGACCCACGTCGGTGGTCTGTTTCACGGCCTCATAAGTCAGGGTGCCGGAGCGGGACACAACACCGACCGAGCCACGTTTGTGGATGTGGCCGGGCATGATGCCGATCTTGCAGGCGTCCGGGGTGATCACGCCGGGACAGTTGGGGCCGATCAGGCGCGATTTGGAGCCTTCGAGGGCGCGCTGTACCTTCATCATGTCCAGAACCGGGATGCCTTCGGTGATGCAGACGATTACTTCCATTTCGGCGTCGATCGCTTCGAGGATCGAATCGGCGGCAAAGGGCGGCGGCACATAGATCACCGATGCGTTGGCTTCGGTCACGTGTTTGGCTTCGTGGACCGAGTTGAACACAGGCAGGTTCAGGTGGGTCATGCCACCTTTGCCGGGGGTCACGCCGCCAACCATCTGGGTGCCATAGGCGATGGCCTGTTCGGTGTGGAATGTACCCTGCGAGCCGGTCAGGCCCTGACAGATGACTTTGGTGTTTTCGTCGATAAGGACTGCCATTTTCGAGGAGTCTCCTTGTCTTGCCGCAGATGTGCGGCTGTTCATGTCTAATGGATGAGCGGTGTATCGGGGTGAAAGAGGATCAGGGCATAGCGGGACCAGACACCGGTTGTATCCGTGCGCTGGGTGGCAACGATCCGGTTGTCCGGCAGAACCCAGGCCTGTTCAACGTCGCGGCCCAGCTGGGACGCATCGGTTGGACGGGCATCGGGGAAGACATCCGCCACATAGCGGCGAACCAGGTCGGTTTGACCGGTGCGGGATTTGGCCTGAACCAGACACATGGTGTCCGAGACCGCAACCGCAGGGCGCCGGTCGTCCACGACATAGACCCGCACGCCTTGGCGCGGTTTGGCCTGGAGCGGCACATAATGTGCCGCGCGCAGGGACCGGTCCAGATCGGACCGGCTGGACACGCCATTGGTGCAGAACCGGTCAAAGGTGCCGACAAAAGCGGCGGGGGCGCTTTTGGGGACCTTGTAGACTTCCCACATATTGTTGACCTCGGCCTGATCCGGGCTGATTCCATCGACCGAACACCCGGCGAGCACTGCCGCCGAAGTCAGGCCAACAAGCGCCGCGCGGGCACCTTTGGCGTTATGTCCGGAGAGATGAGTCACCCAAGATCTGCCTTTTCCTCTTTCGACTTTGATCTGGCCCGGCCTGAAACCGGTCGGGCCCATCATTGTCGACGCAGCATTGGTTTCCACAAAGGGGGCGTGGAAACCGAAACGCCTGTGTTTACCCTTTCACGGCCTTCACGATTTTTTCGGCACCGTCCTTGAGGTTGTCGGCGGCGATCACGTCGAGACCGGAGGTGTTGATGATCTCCTTGCCCTGTTCGACGTTGGTGCCTTCGAGACGCACAACCAGCGGCACTTTCAATCCGACTTCCTTGACCGCGGCGACCACGCCTTCGGCGATGACGTCGCAGCGCATGATGCCACCAAAGATGTTGACCAGAATGCCTTTGACCTTTTCGTCAGAGGTGATGATCTTGAACGCCTCGGTGACTTTTTCCTTGGTCGCACCGCCGCCCACGTCGAGGAAGTTGGCCGGTTCCGCGCCATAGAGTTTGATGATGTCCATGGTGGCCATCGCCAACCCGGCCCCATTGACCATGCACCCGATTTCACCGTCCAGGGTGATATAGTTCAGGTCGTATTTGCTGGCTTCCAGCTCGTTGGGGTCTTCTTCGGTCACGTCGCGCAGTTCGGCCACATCGGCGTGGCGATACATGGCGTTGCCGTCAAAGCTGACTTTGGCATCCAGCACCTTGAGATCGCCGCTGTCGGTGACGATCAGCGGGTTGATCTCCAGCATCTCCATGTCTTTTTCCAGGAATGCTTTGTACAGCATACCCATCAATGCAACGCATTGCTTGACCAGCTTGCCTTCCAACCCGAGAGCAAAGGCGATGCGGCGGCCGTGGAACGCCTGATAGCCGGAGGCGGGATCAACGCTGAACGACAGGATTTTTTCGGGTGTGGCTGCGGCCACTTCTTCGATGTCCATGCCGCCTTCGGTCGAGCAGACAAACGAAACGCGGCTGGTCTGGCGATCCACCAGCAGGGCCAGGTACATTTCGGTTTCGATGCCCGAACCGTCTTCGATGTAGATGCGGTTGACTTGCTTGCCCACCGGGCCGGTCTGATGTGTGACCAATGTGCGGCCCAGCATCTTCTTGGCTTCTTCGGCGGCCTCTTCGACCGATTTGGTCAGGCGTACGCCACCTTTTTCGCCAGCGTCGGCTTCCTTGAAGGAGCCCTTGCCACGCCCACCGGCATGAATCTGTGCTTTGACGACCCAAAGCGGTCCGTCCAGTTCGCCCGCTGCGGTTTTGGCGTCTTCTGCGCGCAGAACGACGCGCCCGTCAGAAACCGGAGCACCATAGCTGCGGAGGAGGGCTTTGGCCTGGTATTCGTGGATGTTCATCTAAAACTGTCCCGTGTGGCTGCGATTTCAAACAGGTATAGGGGTGGATAACCCCAATGGTTAAAGGTTTTTTTGACGCAGTTGGGGGAAATCGTGAAGTTTTTATGTTTTTGTGATCACACGTTAGAATGCTGTGATCACAAAAGGACAGATTTCAAGTTGTACGTGATTCGCATATTTGATTGCGCGGGGTGCCTGTCTGATGTGCCTGGTCGGGAAACGTCACCCCGGTCGCTGTCAGCGACAGATTCGGGTCGATTACGTCGTGTCCGGGTCCCCCAGTGGCAGGGTCGAGTCGGCCAGAGGTCCCCGAACAGAGGTCCCCGAAACGGCGGAGCCCCGTCCGGGTTTGGGCAGGGCCCAGTCCCGCCAAGAAAAGGCTCGGACATTGCCCAGACACTGCTCAGATACCGGCTCAGACACTTGGTAGGCACTTGGTAGGCACAAAAAAACCGCCGCAGACATGTCTGCGACGGTTTGATCCGGGTGCGATCGCCGATCAGGCCAGCGAGCTGTCGATCCCTTTGCAGGCTTCGACCAGACCTTTGACGGCGTTGACCGAATTGTCGAACATGGTCTGTTCGTCTGCGGTCATCTTGATGTCGATGACGCGTTCGACGCCACCGGCACCGATCACGGTGGGAACACCCACATACATGCCGTTCAGACCCAGGGCACCGTCCACATAGGCGGCGCAGGGCAGGACGCGTTTCTGGTCTTTCAGATAGGCTTCGGCCATTTCGATGGCGCTGGTCGCGGGGGCGTAGAAGGCCGAACCGGTTTTCAGCAGGCCAACGATTTCGGCGCCACCGTCACGGGTGCGCTGAACGATGGCGTCCATTTTGTCCTGTGTGGTCCAGCCCATGTCGACCAGATCGGGCAACGGGATGCCGGCAACGGTGGAATAGCGGGTCAGCGGCACCATGGTGTCGCCGTGGCCGCCCAGAACAAACGCGGTGACGTCCTTCATCGAGACGTTGAATTCGTCAGCCAGGAAGTGACGGAAACGGGCGCTGTCCAGAACGCCGGCCATGCCGCAGACCTTGTTGTGGGGCAGGCCCGAAAATTCGCGCAGCGCCCAAACCATGGCATCCAGCGGGTTGGTGATGCAGATCACGAACGCGTCGGGTGCGTTCGCGGCGATGCCTTCGCCGACCGATTTCATCACCTTGAGGTTGATGCCCAGCAGGTCATCGCGGCTCATGCCCGGTTTGCGGGGCACACCGGCGGTGACGATGCAGACGTCGGCGCCTGCGATATCGGCATAGTCCTGGGTGCCCGACATGGCGGCGTCAAAGCCTTCGGAGGGGCCGGATTGAGCAATGTCGAGCGCCTTGCCTTCGGGGGTGCCGGGCGCAATGTCGAACATCACAACGTCGCCAAGTTCTTTGATGGCTGCCAGATGGGCAAGCGTGCCGCCGATCTGACCTGCACCGATGAGGGCAATTTTGGGTCTGGCCATGGGAAATCTCTCCGGGTCGGGTTGAATTTGCAAGTTTGCCTAAGCCCTTGGCGCGGATGGTGCAAGAGTTCTGCGCTGCGGCGATGGCGCGCGGTGGTGATTCCCATCGGGCGATGTTTCCGCTAAAGGTGTTGCAAACAAGGGGCTTGGATACGATTGCGATGCTCGACACCGATCTGACCTTTTTCGCTTTTGCGATCCCATCTGTCGTTTTTGCTGGGGTTTCCAAGGCCGGTTTCGGCTCTGGGGCGGCATTTGCGTCGGCGTCGATTCTCGCGTTGATTTTGGAGCCGGGGCAGGCGCTTGCGCTGATGTTGCCGCTGTTGATGCTGATCGACCTGGCGTCGCTTGGGCCGTATTGGGGGCGCTGGAATGGGGCGGCTGCACGGGTTCTGATCCTGGGTGGCATTCCGGGAGTCGCGCTGGGCGCGGGGCTGTATCAGGCGGTGGATGATGACACGATGCGGGTGCTGATCGGGGGGATTTCGGTCGGATTTGTCCTGTGGCAGCTGACCAAGACCCGATTTGCCCGCACCCTGGTACGCGGTCCCATGGGGACGGGTGGTGGGGCGATTGCCGGGGTCGTGGCCGGGTTTGCCAGTTTTGTGAGCCACGCCGGGGGGCCGCCCGCAGCCGTTTACCTGTTGTCCCGCAACCTGGACAAAACCGAATATCAGGCGACGACGGTGTTGGTGTTCTGGGCGATCAATATTGCCAAATTCATCCCCTATGCGTTTCTGGGGATGTTCACATTGAATACGATGTGGGTGGATCTGATGTTGGCCCCTTTTGCGCTGATCGGAACCTGGATCGGGGTGCATATGCACCGGCTGGTGTCGGATCGGGTGTTTTTTGCGCTGACCTATGTGCTGTTGACCGTGACCGGGGCCAAGCTGATCTGGGATGGATTGATGTGAATGAGAACTGGCCCCACACGCGGTTCAGATGCGTGGGGGGCCTTTGTTGGTTTTGGTGTCGGACACAGGCTCAGGCGTCGTTGCCGGCGGGGGGCAGCGCTTCGGCCAGGGTTTCATAGGATTGGCCGGACGCAACCAGACAGGTCAGCCCGTTGGGCAGTGTCACGGTAATGGTCCAGGAGCCGGTTTCATCCGAGGCGAACACCTCGACCACGGCGCCCTGGGCCCCCAGGCCGATGCTTTGGCGGGTTTCGCCGTACCCTTGGGCCAGCCGGTCCACCACGACGGTCCGGGGCGCGCAGTTGCGGTTGCCCTGAACCTGTGTCTGTACCGCGGTCTGTGCGGTCACCTGTTGAGCGGCCAGAACCAGAATGCCCAGCCCGATGGTCATGTTGATCAGTGTCTTCATCATGGGTTTCACCCTTTCCAGTGCGGCCTGCGAATCCCCTCGGCTGTCTGTGGAACATGTGAGACGCGGGGAGGCCCGGCAGCAGGCTGTTGTCTATCGGTGGTCGAAACCCGCCCTCTGTCGATGTGTATGACGTTGCGACCCTGCCGAAGGGGGCCAGTCAGGCGGATTTGATAGGGAAAACATGACCCCACAGCCCCTTAATCCGCGTTAATGGGGCGCGCGTGCCCGCTTTGTTCTGGATCGAATTGCAAGGAATTGCTGCGATGCGGCAAAAATGCTCTTGAAGTTTCCGATCGGAAATGTACGTATTTGCGCAATTTTGTTACCCAGGAGACTGTCATGGACCCGCGCACGCGCCCTTATCGATCGGTACTGTATATCCCCGGATCGAAACCTCGGGCGTTGGACAAGGCCAAAACCCTGCCTGTTGACGCGATCATTTTCGATCTCGAAGATGCGGTGTCGGTGGATGAAAAGGTCAACGCCCGTGCGACCCTGACCCAGGCCCTGGCCGAGGGTGATTTTGGCCCGCGTATGCGGATCGTGCGCATCAATGGTCTGGATACCCAATGGGGGTTTGACGACGCCCGCGCCGCAGCGGCGATGAACTGTGACGCAGTGTTGCTGCCCAAAGTGTCCAGCCCCGACGATCTGGACGCCTTGGCCGAAATCACCGGAGATCTGCCGATCTGGGCGATGATGGAAACCCCGCGCGGCATGTTGAATGCGGCGGCCATTGCGGCGCATCCGAAATTGCAGGGCATGGTGATGGGCACCAACGATCTGGCCAAGGAGCTGCAAACCCGGTTCCGTGCGGACCGGATGCCGATGATGGCCGGATTGGGGATGTGTCTGTTGGCGGCCAAGGCCGAGGGGCTGATTATTGTCGATGGCGTTTACAACGCGTTCAAGGACGCCGAAGGGCTGGCCGTGGAATGCGCACAGGGCCGCGACATGGGGTTTGACGGCAAGACATTGATCCACCCCGCCCAGGTTGACGTGGCCAATGTGGCGTTTGCTCCGTCCGACGAAGATCTGGATCTGTCGCGTCGCCAGATCGCCGCATTTGACGAAGCCGTGGCCACCGGACAGGCGGTCGCCGTGGTCGATGGACGCATCGTCGAAAACCTACACGTTGCCACCGCACGTGAACTTCTGGCAAAAGCCGAAGTAATAGAGGCTTTGCAAGCGGGGTAGCCAGATGGGCTTTCTTATACTGATTCTCGGGATCGTCCTTTGGTGGGCGGCCCATTTGTTCAAACGTGTTCAACCGGAACGCCGTGCCGCCATGGGCGACAAGGGGCGCGGGCCGGTCGCATTGGCGATCGTGGCCGGTGTCGTGCTGATGGTGATCGGCTACAAGCTGACACCGTTCATTCATGTGTGGGCACCGCCCGCGTTCACCATTCACCTCAACAATGTGTTGGTACTGGTCGCGATCTGGATGATGAGCCCGGCCGGCACCAAGGGCAAGATCCTGTCCAACGTGCGCCATCCGATGTTGATGGGGTTCCGGACCTGGGCCGTGGCGCATCTGCTGGTGAACGGGGATCTGGCGTCGATGGTGCTGTTTGGTGGTCTGTTGTTGTGGGGCATGGTCGAAGTGGTCGTGATCAACAAGGCAGAGCCCGAGTGGACCCCGCGCACTGATGGCTCGATTGCCAAGGACGGCATGTTCTTTGTCGCGTCGATCGTGTTGCTGGTCATCATCGGATATGTGCACGGGCTGGTTGGTCCGGTGCCGTTCCCGACCTGAAGGACCGGCTGAGATGGCGACATTGTATCGGTTCCTCTCCGAGGACGACACATCGGCATTCTGTCACAAGGTATCGGCGGCGCTGTCCAAGGGATGGGTGTTGCAGGGCGAACCTGTGTACGGATTTGATGCGGCCCGCGGCGTGATGCGGTGCGGGCAGGCGGTGACCAAGGAGGTCGCCGCCGATTACACCCCAGACATGAAGCTAGGAGAGCAGTAAATGGCTCACACAGGGCAGGCCAAAACCAATCCAGGCCGGTTTTTCGAAGATTACGCCGTTGGCGATGTGATCCATCACGCGGTTCCGCGCACTGTCGGGTCGGGAGAGCGGGCGCTGTACCACGCGTTGTATCCGGCGCGTCATGCGCTGTATTCTTCGGATGAATTCGCGCGCGGGTGTGGTCTGCCCACCGCGCCGCTGGATGATCTGGCGGCGTTTCACGTGGTGTTCGGCAAGACCGTGCCGGATGTGTCGCTGAATGCGCTGGCCAATCTGGGCTACGGCGAGGGACGTTGGCTGAAGCCGGTCTATGCGGGGGATACGCTGCGCTCTGTGTCCGAGGTGATCGGGGTCAAACAGAATTCGAACGGCAAATCGGGGGTGGTTTATGTCCGCACCCGGGGGCTGAACCAGCGCGACGAAACGGTGATGGAATATGTCCGTTGGGTCATGGTGCGCAAACGTGATTTTGATGCGCCCGCGCCCGAAACCGTGATCCCCGCGCTGAACAAGGTGATCCCGGCGGACCAATTGGTGGTGCCCGAGGGGCTGGATTTCAGCAATTATGATTTCACCCTGGCGGGTGAACCGCATCGCTGGGGCGATTACGAGGTGGGTGAAACCATCGACCATGTGGATGGGGTGACGGTCGAAGAGGCCGAACACATGATGGCGACCCGCATGTGGCAGAACACCGCCAAGGTGCATTTCGACACCACAGCGCGCCCTGACGGCACCCGGTTGATCTATGGTGGGCATGTGATTTCCATGGCCCGGACCCTGTCGTTCAACGGTCTGGCCAATGCGCAGATGATCGTGGGCCTAAATGGCGGCGCGCACGCCAATCCGTGCCTGTCGGGCATGACCATCCGCGCCTGGTCGGAAGTCTTGGACAAGGCGGAAACAGCGGCCCCCGGCGTGGGGGCCATTCGTCTGCGTCTGGTGGCGACCCGCGGCGGGGAACCGTTCCAGTTGAAGGGCGAGGATGGCAAGTATCTGCCGGATGTGCTGTTGGACCTGGATTACTGGGCGTTGATGCCGGTCTAAGGCGTCTTGGCTTGGCCCTTGGGCTTGGCCAAGGGTGCCGGTTCAAGCTGGGGGCGCTGCCCTGCGGCCCTTGGGCCTGCCCAAGGGTGCCGGTTCAAGCTGGGGGCGCTGCCCTGCGGCCCTTGGGCTTGGCCAAGGGCGCCTGTTCAAGCTGGGGGCGCTGCCCCCAGACCCCCGGGATATTTTTGGCCAGATGAAGGGGGATCCCGTCGCGAAGCGCCTGAAGAGGTGGTGGCGGAAATGTGATATGCGTTTGCGCCGGGTGTTGCTAGGCTGTGGGCATGACGGCATTGCGCATTTTGATTTCGGTTGTTTTGTTTTTCCTGCCGGGGGTGGCCGTCGCCTGTGATTTGGCTTTGGCCCTGGCGGTGGATGTGTCGGGATCGGTGGATCAGAAGGAATATCGGGTCCAGATGGATGGCTTGGCGGCCGGGTTGCGGGATCCGATCGTGTCCGAGGCCCTGGTGCGGGGCCGCGCGCAGATCATGGTGGTGCAATGGTCGGGGTCGTCGCGCCAGCAGACATCAATTCCCTGGACAAGCGTGACCACCTTTGACGATGTGGAGCGTTTGGCCGTGGCCATCGAGACGGCCCCGCGTCCCTGGCGCAATTTTTCGACTGCGGTTGGAGAGGCGTTGAGCCACACCGGCGCTGCCTTTGCCGAGGTTCAGGGATGTCGGCGTCGGATCATTGATGTGTCGGGTGATGGCCCCTCCAACGAAGGGATGGAGCCGGTGGAGGTGTTAACGCAGCTGCGCCGTTGGGACATCACGGTCAATGCAATCGCCATCGAGGCCAGCGAACCGGATCTCACGGCATACTTTTTTGAGAACGTCATCAGGGGGGAGGGCGCATTTGTGATCACCGCCGCGAATTTTGCCGATTATCCGGCACAGATCCGGCGCAAGCTGTTGCGCGAGGTTGCCCGGCAAACGGCCGCTTTGCCGGTGCCAAACTGTGCGAATCCGCTCTGTATGGTGAAAATTCAATGATTCTTCTGTGATCGCTCACAGGTTCCAGAAATGTGATCACAGGCTTTATTTTTGTGATCACGCTAGTCGTTTTTATACGTAACCGCGCCAAATAACCGCGCCTTTTTGCAGTTCGGTAAGGTGACAGGACGCAAAAAAGCGGTAAAACGTCGTCAGCTAACCGGAAAAGGAGCCAACATGGCCGATGTCAATCGGGGCAATCGCCCGCTTTCGCCGCATCTTCAGATCTATCGCCCGCAATTGAATTCGGCGACTTCGATCTTTGCACGTATTACAGGCGTTGCGCTGCTGGGAGCGGCTGTGCTTGTTGTCTGGTGGTTCCTTGCCGCCGCGTCGGGTGCCGAATATTATGAATTCGTCAACTGGTTGCTGACCTCGTGGTTCGGCGACATCGTGATGACGCTGGCCTGTTGGGCCGCCTGTTTCCATTTCCTGTCGGGGCTGCGCCATCTGGTGTGGGACACAGGCCGTGGGCTGGATGTGGAAACCGCCGAGAAGATGGGCAAGGGGGTCGTTGTCGGGTCCTTTGTGTTGACCATCCTGGCCGTATTGATCGTGTAAGGGAGCAGACACATGGCATATCTTACCGATCGCAAACGCGCCGTTCACCGTGGGTCCGCCAGATCCGGCACCGCGCATTTCTGGGGCCAGACGATGTCGGCCTTTGGTCTGGCAATCCTGATCCCGCTGTTCATCCTGACCTTTGGATCCGCGTTGGGGTCCAGCTATGAGGACGTGCTGGAATATTACAGCCGTCCGTTCCCGGCGATCATTGCGGGGATGACCATCACCGTGGCGATGATCCATTTCCGTCACGGTATTCAGGTGGTGATCGAGGATTATTCGCGTGGGGTCACCAAGAAGCTGTTGATCATCATTTCTACCTGCATCGCCTACGCCATTGCCGCCACCGGCCTGTTCGCGCTGGCGCGCATCGCCCTTTAAGATCGGAGCTTTCCCAAAATGGCTGCTTACGAATACGAAACACATGACTATGACGTTGTGGTGGTTGGGGCCGGCGGGGCCGGTCTGCGTGCCACCCTGGGCATGGCGGAACAGGGGCTGCGCACAGCCTGTGTGACCAAAGTGTTCCCGACCCGGTCGCACACGGTTGCCGCGCAGGGGGGCATTGCGGCCTCGCTGTCCAACATGGGGCCGGACCATTGGCAGTGGCACATGTATGACACCGTCAAAGGGTCAGATTGGCTGGGTGATACGGATGCGATGGAATATCTCGCCCGCGAAGCGCCCAAGGCGGTGTATGAGCTGGAACATTACGGTGTGCCGTTCTCGCGCACCGAAGAGGGCAAGATCTATCAGCGCCCCTTTGGTGGCCACACAACCGAATTTGGCGAAGGCCCTGCGGTGCAGCGGACCTGTGCCGCCGCCGACCGGACCGGCCACGCGATCCTGCACACGCTGTATGGTCAGTCGCTGAAGAACAACGCCGAATTCTATATCGAATATTTCGCCATTGATTTGGTGATGTCCGAAGACGGTCAATGTCAGGGTGTTGTCTGCTGGAAGCTGGACGACGGCACCATGCACGTCTTCAACGCCAAGATGGTGGTGTTGGCGACCGGTGGTTATGGCCGGGCATATTTCAGCGCGACGTCGGCGCATACCTGCACCGGGGACGGTGGCGGTATGGTGGCCCGTGCGGGTCTGGCGTTGCAGGACATGGAATTCGTGCAATTCCACCCGACGGGCATCTATGGCTCGGGGTGTCTGATCACCGAAGGCGCGCGCGGCGAGGGGGGGTATCTGACCAACTCCGAAGGCGAACGGTTCATGGAGCGCTATGCGCCCCAGTACAAGGATCTGGCACCGCGCGATTATGTGTCCCGGTCCATGACCATGGAAATCCGCGAAGGGCGTGGTGTGGGCAAGGATGGCGATCACATCCACCTGAACCTGAACCACCTGCCTGCCGAAGCGCTGGCCGAACGCCTGCCTGGCATTTCGGAAAGCGCCAAGATCTTTGCCGGGGTGGACGTGACCAAGGAACCGATCCCGGTTCTGCCGACCGTGCATTACAACATGGGCGGCATTCCGACCAACTATTGGGGCGAGGTGCTGAACCCGACCGCCGACAACCCAACCGGTGTTGTTCCCGGCCTGATGGCCGTGGGCGAAGCAGGTTGTGCGTCGGTGCACGGGGCCAACCGGTTGGGATCGAATTCGTTGATCGACCTGGTGGTGTTTGGACGTGCGGCGGCGATCCGCGCGGGCAAGGTGGTTGACGCCGATGCGGCAAACCCGGTTCTGAACCAGGCCTCCGTGGACAAGGCGTTTGATCGCTTTGACGATCTGCGCAATGCCAGCGGTGGCATCGCAACGGCGGATCTGCGTCTGGAGATGCAGAAAACCATGCAGGCCGATGCGGCCGTGTTCCGCACAGCCAAGACCATGGCCGAAGGCGTCGACAAGATGACCGCCATCGCGGCCAAGATGGATGATCTGAAGGTCACCGACCGGTCGCTGGTCTGGAACTCGGATCTGATGGAAACGCTGGAGCTGACCAATCTGATGCCAAGCGCATTGGCCACCATTGTCGGTGCCGAAGCCCGCAAGGAATCGCGGGGCGCCCATGCGCATGAGGATTTCAGCACGCGTGACGATGAAAACTGGCGGGTTCACACCGTCAGCCGGGTCGAGGGCAATTCTGTCGACCTGTCCTATCGTCCGGTGGTTGTTGATCCACTGAGCACCGAAGAAGAAGGCGGCATCAGCCTCAAGCGGATCGCGCCCAAAGCGCGGACCTTCTAAGGCCGTCAATCAGGAGACCCTGTGTGCCCAAGCTGATCTTGCCTGTTGATGTCCACGGTGTGGCGTTGCCCTTTCGGGCCGCGCTGCCGGGGGTATGCGGGTGTGGCTTGGGCGTTGCGTCGCCGATGCAGGGAGGCGGGCCACAGGCGCGCCCGGAGCGGGTGCGGTTGATGGGGGGCGTGGCATGACATCATCGCTCCCGCGGGTGTTGATCCATTGCGGTGTACAGAAAACCGCATCGACCGCCTTTCACCATTTCGTGCAACGCAACCGGGATCTTTTGTCCCGCAGTGTCGACATCCGGACCCCGGTCAAGGGAAGCCCGACCCGTGAACTGGGGCGGGTAGCGGCCCTGTTCAGTCTGGATGACACGCATGAGGCCGATCTGATTGCCCGGGTGACACAGGTGCGAGACGCGGTGCTGTCCGAGGGAAAGCCCTGTATCCTGTCCCATGAGAACATCCCCGGTGCAATGCTGGGGCGGGGCGGGGTGGTGACGCTGTACCCTGAGATTGAACGTATTCTGGACCTGTTCGTTCAACATCTGGCACCGCTGCGGCCGGAATTCGTATTCTATACGCGCGACATGGCGGCGTGGAAGGTCAGTGTCCACAACCAGGCGGTCAAATCGGATGGCTATGGCGAAACGCTGGACACATTCCTGGAGCAGACCCGGGCGTGTGGAACCTGGGATGACCTGCAGGCGCGCGTCGCAGCTGTGGTGGGGGCCGAGCGCACCCATTTCCTGCGCCTCGAAGAGGAAGAGAATCGCGCCAAACCGGGGATGCAGCTGTTGCGTCTGGCTGGGGTGCCCGACGCAGATATCAGGGCGATGGCCGAACAACAGGGGCGTCGCAACGAAAGCCTGAATGCAGGATCGTTGGAGTTTCTGCGCCAGCTGAATCAACAGGGTCTGCCCCGCGCGGCCCGCAAACCGGTTGTGCAGTTGATCCAAGGCAATCAGGCCCTGTTCGTCCCTGAATTGGATTGGGTGTGATGCAGATAGCGCGCGACACCGGATCTTGTGCCACCTGGCAGGCCCTGGGCCTGACGCCGGGTCTGGTTCTGCGGCTGAGCGGGATGCGCCGGTCCGGCAACCACGCCATTGCCAATTGGTTGATGCGCAACGCGCCCACGGGGACATCCGTGTTTCTGAACAATTGCAAGCCGAACCGGGATCCGTTGCACCATTTTTCGGCCCTCGAAGTGAACCGGCACCATGTCGCTGGTGGCGATGCGGCGGGGGATTTGCCGTCGCGCGTTGCCAAGGCGGGGGACGGGGCGCTTTTGCTGATCAGCTATGAAGACACGTCGCCGGCCGAGATGAAGCGCCACAGACGGCTGTCGGGGCCGCTGGATGAGGCTGCCATTGATCATGACATCCTGATCTATCGTAGCTTTCTGAACTGGTCGGCATCGCTGTTGAAGAAACTGCAGGGCAATCCGAGCTATAGCCTGTCCCGGCGTCTTTCGATGGTGCTGCGCGCCATGGACAATTACACCCGCCTGTTGGCGCTGGTTGCGCGCGGGCAGGGGGCTGAAACCTGTATCTGTTATGACACATGGGTACAGTCCGACAGCTATCGGCAGGACATTCTCGTGCGGTTGAACCTGCCGGTTGCCGACACGGATGTCGGAGAAGTCCAGAAATATGGCGGCGGTTCGTCGTTTCAGAAACAATCGGCTTCGGGTGATGAATTGCGGGTGCTGGACCGGTGGCATCAGATGCAGACCGAGCCCGACTATCAGCTGGTGCTGGCCGCAGCCTGCCGCGATGCGGCGTTAATGGCACAGTTGGACCGCCTGTTTCCCGAGGATGCCGAACGGCTGACTCAGATCGCCCGGCATGCGCCCGTATCACCGGGGGATCTGACATGATCCGCCGTATCCAACCCATCGCATCGGCCACGCGCCGTGCCAATTGGGCCCTGTCCGCGACGACAGCGCCTTTCACCCCATAGGAGGCTTACCCATGGTGCAATTCTCACTGCCCAAAAACTCCCGGGTCACCACAGGCAAAACCTGGCCCAAGCCCGAAGGCGCGACCAATGTCCGCAAGTTCCAGATCTATCGCTGGAACCCTGACGACGGTCAGAACCCGCGTGTCGATACCTATTTCGTCGACATGGACGAATGTGGCCCGATGGTTCTGGACGCGCTGATCAAGATCAAGAACGAAATCGATCCGACCCTGACATTCCGGCGGTCGTGCCGCGAAGGCATCTGTGGCTCCTGTGCGATGAACATCGACGGCATCAACACGCTGGCCTGTATTTACGGGATGGATGAGATCAAGGGCGATGTGAAAATCTATCCGCTGCCGCATATGCCGGTGGTCAAGGACCTGATCCCGGATCTGACCCATTTCTATGCCCAGCATGCCTCGATCATGCCCTGGCTGGAAACCAAGACCAACCGCCCGGCCAAGGAATGGAAACAGTCCATCGAAGACCGCAAGAAGCTGGACGGTCTGTATGAATGCGTGATGTGCGCGTCCTGTTCGACGTCCTGCCCATCCTACTGGTGGAACGGAGATCGCTATCTTGGGCCCGCCGCGTTGCTGCATGCGTATCGCTGGATTATCGACAGCCGTGATGAAGCAACGGGCGAGCGTCTGGACGAATTGGAAGATCCGTTCAAGCTGTATCGTTGCCATACCATCATGAATTGCGCCAAGACCTGTCCCAAGGGTCTGAACCCGGCCAAGGCAATTGCCGAGATCAAGAAAATGATGGTGGAACGCACGGTCTAAGCCCCCTAAGGTCAGCGGCATGACACCGTTGACCTATGCTTTGATACTCGCTTTGTTTGCCGGGCTTGCCATGCCGTTGGGTGGTGTGCTGGCCTGGAGCGAACGGTTCCGCGACAAGCAGATCGAAACCCGGTTTGTGCACGCCGTCACCGCGTTTGGTGGCGGCGCTTTGCTGTCGGCGATTGCGTTGGTGTTGGTGCCCAAAGGGTCGGAAAACCTCTCGGCGGGCGTGGCAATTCCGTTGTTCCTGGCGGGTGGGCTCACCTTTTATGTGGTGGACAAACAGCTCGCGCGGGCAGGGGGCAGCGGCGCATTGGTTTTGGCCATGTTGCTGGATTTCCTGCCGGAAGCGATGGCGCTGGGGGCGCTATTGGTGACCGAGGCGGCCACCGCCAAGCTGTTGGCGGCGATGATCTTTTTGCAGAACCTGCCCGAAGGGTTTGCCGCCTTTCGCGACCTGTGGTCCCGCCCGGGGACGTCGCCTGTCCGGATCCTGCTGTTGTTCGTGATGCTGGCATCGCTGGGGCCGTTGTGTGCCGGTGTCGGTTTCTTTGTGCTGGCGGATGCGCCGGCCATGCTGGGCGGGATCATGATCTATGCGGCGGGCGGCATCCTGTACCTGCTGTTTCAGGACATCGCGCCCGAGGCCCAGGTCAAGGGGGCCTGGTCGCCGTCGCTGGGGGCTGTGATGGGGTTTGCTCTTGGGCTGGCGGGGGAGATGGTGATTGGCTAGTCAGCCTTGTGTTTGGCGCATATCCCGGTTGCGTTCTTGATCGGTGCACGGGGGCCCAATCGGGGCTAGATTGATGGTCAGGGAGGGACACATCTGAACGACAGGATGACGTCCATGACATCTGCACCATCCAAAACTACCGCACAACAGGCGCTGAAGCTGCTGGAACAGGCCTGGGCCTATTATACACCTATGCCGATACCGGTCCCACAGACAGAGCAGCCAGAGCAGGCAGATCTGTTTCAATATGCCAACGCGGCCTGAGCCAAACCGGTTGTGGGTCGGACGCCGAGACGGTAGGACGGGCACATGCCTGTCCTTCTTCTTGTATTGCTGTTGGGTGTTTTTGCCTATTTCGTCTGGCGCGCGCGCACCACGACCCTGACCCGGGATTGCCGGTGGCGGCAGGTGTCGCGGGACGGGGCATGGCAGTGCAGTTTTTGCGGGTCCAAGATGCAGGGAGAAAACATGCCGACGGCGTGCCAGAAGGGCGGGCGGTAGGCAATTTTTCCGCAATCCGGAAATTCTTCTTGATCGACTCGGGAATATCTCCGATACGGGCGGCCAAGACGCCAACGCACGCGCCTCTGTCCCAAGGGTCTCGCCCCCCATGGTTACGTAGCGACGGTAACGTCTCTGATGGAACTGAGCGGTCATATATGGCCGGGTCTTTTGGAGATGACCATGAACGCCAACGTAGCCGGGCTGATGGCCCGTGACACCCATTCTGAAACCAATCTGTCCACCCGCCTGTTGCGCCATATCGAACAGACCCGGTTTGAGCGCCCGACGCTGGTGATTGATCTGGAGGCTGTGGCGCGCAAATACGCAGCCTTGGCGCAGGGGCTGGGCCGCGCCCGGATCCATTACGCGGTCAAGGCCAATCCGGCACCCGAGATCCTGGCCGAATTGGTGCGGTTGGGGTCAAATTTTGATGCGGCCAGCCGGGCCGAGATCGAAATGTGCCTGTCAGCGGGGGCACAGCCGGATCAGATCACGTTTGGCAACACGATCAAACGCCCTTCGGACATTGCATTTGCCTATGATCTGGGGATCACCCATTTTGCTGTGGATGCCGAAGAGGAGCTGGACAAGCTGGCCGAACACGCGCCGGGTGCACAGGTCTATCTGCGGCTGATCGTCGAAAGCACCGAGGCAGATTGGCCGCTGAACCGCAAATTCGGCTGTGCTCCGTCCAAGGCGTTGAAGCTGATGGATTATGCAAGGGCCCAGGGGCTGAGCCCGGTGGGATTGTCGTTCCACGTCGGCTCGCAGACGCGCGAGGCGCGGATGTGGGAGGCGACGCTGGCCCAGGTGGCGCAAACCTGGCGCGCGGCACAGGCCGCAGGCCATGAGATGACCCTGCTGAATATCGGTGGCGGCTTTCCGGCCTTTTACGGGGATCGGATCGACGCGCCCGAGGATTATGCAAACGCGGTGATGGGGCTGATTCACCGCCATTTCGGCGATGTGCCACAGATCATGGCCGAACCGGGCCGAGGTCTGGTGGCCGAAGCGGGCGCGATTTCTGCCGAGGTGCTGTTGGTGTCGCGCAAGCATGACAACGACCTGCACCGCTGGGTGTATCTGGACATCGGCATGTTTTCCGGTCTGGCCGAAGCCATGGGCGAGGCGATCCGCTATCGCATCAGCACCGATCGTGACCACGAGGCCACCGGGTCCTGCATTTTGGCGGGGCCGTCCTGTGACAGCGCCGATGTGTTGTATGAACGCCAGCCTTATCAATTGCCGCTGGGGCTCAGGTCCGGAGACCGGATCGTGATCCACAGCTGCGGGGCCTATACATCGACCTATGCGAGCGTCGGGTTCAATGGCATCCCGCCGCTGGACGTTGTGGTGATCTGAACCTGTTCGTCGGACGCGCAATTTGCTTGCCAATTTGCGCCGGGATTGTTTTGCATGGTCGCAGCACTGTCAAAACAATCTGCAAGGCGTGAGCAATATGTGTACACCTCCCATGGACGCGGCCGACCGCCGTGCGATCAAGCCGGTCATCTGTTACCCGACCGATACGCTGCCGCAACCGGATCTGGATCTGTACCGGGCGGCCCGGGCAACGGCAAAAAAGGTGGACGAGGTTCTGGCCCCGGCCCGGGATGCGGCCTGTTTCCGGGTGCCTGCGGGCAGCTTTTTCCGGATCACATCGGTCGGGGGGCCGCAGGTGGGCGACCTGAATCTGTGGAACGCCCATGATCTGCGTGAACGGTTCTATTCCGGGAAAACCCGGGCGCTGCACGGTACGCATATCACCACGGGGGAACGGATGTGGAGCAGCTTTCCCCAGCTGCGTCCCATGGCAACCATCATCGAGGACACGTTGGGGTGGTATGGGATCGACGAATTCGGTGGATCCGTACATGACGTGATCGGCACCAGATGCGATCCCTATACCGGCAATCTGTTGGCCGGCAGCCAATACCACCACTGTTGTCATTCCAATCTGACCCGGGCGCTGGCGGATCATCTGGGGGTGTCGACAGCCGAAGCTGAACCGCATGTGCATGATGTGCTGAATGTCTTTATGTGCACCGGATTCACGCGGGACACAGGGCAGTATTTCATGAAGGCGTCGCCGGTGCGTCCGGGGGACTATCTGGAGTTTTTTGCCGAGATTGACCTGATCGGGGGTTTGAGTGCCTGTCCGGGGGGCGATTGCGGATCCGAGCATTCATCGGACACGGCCGCCTGCCATCCGTTGCTGGTCGAGGTGTTTACGCCGCAGGTCGACAGTCTGACCGGATGGGCACAGCCGGCATTGAATGGCTATGATCGCAGCCACGGGCGCTAGAGCGAGCTACAGTGACAGAGAGGGGGGCAGCGGACTTGCGGTCGGCCCCAGTGGGCTCCGGTCTACAGTGGGCTCCGGTCTTTGGTGTGGTCCCGTCCCCGGTGGGCTCCCGTCCCCCGACCGCGCATCATAGATGCACGATCGGGCGTTGGGCCGGGCAGCGCGCGTGCGCGCGCTGTGGGTGCGCCAAGGGCAGGGGGCAGATCAGGCGAAAGCTGCGTGAAGTGCGATGTCCACCATGTCGCCAAAGCTGCGTTCGCGGTCTTGCGACGGCATGCTCTCGCCGGTTGTCAGATGGTCAGAGACCGTGAGAATGGCCAGCGCCCGGCGTCCATAACGGGCGGCAAGCGTGTAGAGTTCGGCGGCCTCCATTTCGACCCCCAAAATGCCGTGACGAACCATCTGTTCATTCAGGTCGGGACGTTCGTCGTAAAACACATCTGACGAATAGATCCCGCCAACATGGGTTGTAACGTCACGATTGCCGGCTGCCGTGACAGCGGCCTGCAACAGGGGCCAATTCGCCGACGGCGCGAAATTGAATTCCCTGAATATTCCTGATGACGGCGTATTAATGGAGCTTGCCGTCATTGCGATGATGATGTCGCGCAGTTTCACCGTATCCTGCATGCCGCCACAGGACCCAATTCGGATCAGCGTTTGGACGTCATAATCACGAATTAATTCATTCGCATATATCGACAGGGAGGGCATCCCCATTCCGCTTCCCTGAATTGTGACGCGATGGCCATTCCAGAAACCGGTGAACCCCAACATGCCGCGCACTTCATTGACCAGTTCGACATCGTTGAGAAAAGTTTCGGCTGCCCATTTCGCGCGATAGGGATCGCCGGGCATCAAAACGGTTTCTGCGATTTGGTCAGGGGCAGCGCCAATATGTATGGTCATGGATAAGGGTCCGATCTAGAAATCAGATTTCAAGATCCGATACATCCAACCCTCGCGTCAAGGCCGCATGAATCCACTGAGGTTTGCGCCCACGACCGGACCAGGTTTCTTCATGGTTGTCGGGGTTGCGATATTTCGGTGCTGCCTTGGCCCGTTTGCCAGCGCCGGTATTTGCGGCCTTGGCAATTTCTTCAAACGTGAACCCGTGTTCAGCAGCGGCATCTTTTACCGCTTGCAGGGCTGCAGCTTTTTCCCGGACTTCGGCCTCGGCAATTGCAGCGTCAATTTTTGTGCGCAGCTCGGCAAGCTCGTGGCGCGACATGTTCGACAGATCGACAGACATTGATGACTCCCAATAAATAATGTCATGCGGCCGAAGACGGCCGCATGACGAGGAGTCTGTAAGGCAATTCGTGATGCTAATCAGCAACGAATTTCATTATGCCGCATATTTTTATTCTGCTGCAACCGAACCGGGTGTCACCAAGGTCACTATGTCCGTCATGATTGTATTCAGCTCAAAATCCTTTGGCGTATAGACTTTGGCAACGCCCATTTGCTTTAGCTTTTCGGCGTCTTCATCCGGAATAATGCCTCCGACGACAACCGGAGTTGCGCCAAGACCGGCGGCCCGCATCTTGTCCATGAGGTCCTGAACAAGGGGCAGGTGGCTGCCCGACAGGATCGACAGGCCGACCACATGCGCCTGATCTTCGATGGCGCTGGCGACGATTTCATCGGGGGTCAGGCGGATGCCGTCATAGGAAATATCCATGCCACAGTCGCGGGCGCGGAAGGCGATCTGTTCGGCCCCATTGGAATGACCGTCCAAACCCGGTTTGGCGACGACGAATTTCAGACGGCGGCCCAGCTGGTCACTGACGGCGTCCACGGACTGGCGAATGTGGTCCAGCCCTTCGGTCTTGTTCGAGACCGAGCCAGACACACCGGTCGGGCCGCGGTAGGTGCCATAGATCTTGCGCATCTCTTCGGCCCATTCGCCGGTGGTGACGCCTGCCTTGGCGGCTGCGATCGACGGTTCCATCACGTTGGCGCCAGTCCGCGCGGCGTCGCGCAAAGCGGCCAGTGCAGCCTCGACCGCGACATCGTCACGCTGGGACCGCCAGTGATTCAGGCGGTCGATCTGTTCCTGTTCCGATGCGGGATCGACAACCATGATGCCGCCGTCTTCGGTCTGGAGTGGCGAGGCTTCGCCTTCGGTCCATTTGTTTACGCCGACCACGATGGTTTCATTGCGTTCGATCCGGTTCAGACGTTCGGCGTTGGAATCCACCAGGCGGGATTTCATGTATTCGATCGACGCGACGGCACCGCCCATCGATTCCAGGTTGGCCAATTCGGCGCGGGCGCCTTCTTTCAGCTCTTCGACCTTGGCATCGACAGCCGGGTTGCCATCAAACAGGTCGCCAAATTCCAACAGGTCGGTTTCATAGGCCAGGATTTGCTGCATCCGCATCGACCACTGTTGATCCCAGGGGCGGGGCAGGCCCAGGGCTTCGTTCCAGGCCGGCAGCTGCACGGCGCGGGCGCGGGCCTTTTTCGACAGGGTCACGGCCAGCATTTCGATCAGGATGCGGTAAACGTTGTTTTCCGGCTGCTGTTCGGTCAACCCGAGCGAATTCACCTGCACCCCATACCGGAAGCGGCGTTGTTTCGGATCGGTGACGCCATAACGGGTTTCACAGATTTCATCCCACAGATCGACAAAGGCGCGCATTTTGCACATCTCGGTCACAAAGCGGATGCCGGCATTCACAAAGAACGAAATCCGCTGCACCACGCCGGGGAAGTCCGCGGCAGGGACACGGGGGCGCAATTCGTCCAGAACCGCCTGAGCCGTGGCCAGCGCAAAGGCCAGTTCCTGTTCCGGTGTCGCACCGGCCTCTTGCAGGTGGTAGGAACACACGTTCATCGGGTTCCATTTCGGCACGTTGGTATAGCAGTATTCGGCCACATCCGCGATCATCTTGAGCGATGGTTTCGGAGGGCAGACATAGGTGCCGCGGCTCAGGTATTCTTTGATCAGGTCGTTCTGAACCGTGCCTTGCAGTTTGGACACGTCAGCGCCCTGTTCCTCGGCCACGGCGATATACAGCGCCAACAACCACGGCGCGGTGGCGTTGATGGTCATCGAGGTGTTCATCTGTTCCAGGGGGATCTGGTCGAACAGCATGCGCATGTCGCCCAAATGGCCGACGGGCACGCCAACCTTGCCGACTTCGCCGCGCGCGAGCACATGGTCGCTGTCATACCCGGTCTGGGTCGGCAGGTCGAAGGCCACGGACAGGCCGGTTTGCCCCTTGGCCAGATTGGCGCGATACAGCGCGTTCGATGCCTTTGCGGTGGAGTGACCGGCATAGGTCCGGATGAGCCAGGGGCGGTCTTTCTGCGTCTGCGACATGTACGGGCCTCGTGAATCAGGTTGCGCAACTTTCTTACGTTGAAGCCTGAGTTATTGGAATATTATGGCGCTGTCAATTCGCTGCGCTGCGGCGATTTCTTTGCTGCGGCCAGGATCAGGCTCCACCCCAGGATTGCCTGGCCGTGGGCCGAGAGGTTCAAACCCGATTGAAACAGCAGCACCTGGCCCAAATCGGACAGGCCAGGCGGGGTTTGCACGACGATTTGCATCGGCAGGCCGCTGATCACCAGCAGATAAAATAGGTAATAGACCTGGGGAGAGAGCCAGACAAACAGCCAAAATGCCGCGATTGCAAAGAGCAGGCGCACCCACAGGGGCGAGAACCGGGTTAGGCGGCGAACGATCCAGAGCCAGCCCGCCCACAGCATCAGCGACAGCATGGCCAAACCGATTTGCCCGCCCATGGAGAGGGTAAAAAAGGAATCGCCATCATACACTGTCGTATCACTCCAAGTGTGTTCGTCAGGATACGACCCAGGATTTGCGATGGGCAAGCAGGCCTGCGTTCACGGTTTAGGCATTTACCAATTGCCCCGTCGCTGCGTAAATCAATCATTATGACGCAAACCGTACAGCTCCCTCTGTGGCTCTTTATCCTGATCGTGCTGTTTGCGGCGGTGACTTTTGCGTCGCATTTTCTGTTTCCGTCGGTGCGCTGGTTTTTCCGGCGGCGGCTGGAACGGGCGGTGAGCCGGTTGAACGAACGGCTTGAACGTCCGATCCAACCGTTCAAGCTGGCCCGGCGTCACGATATGATCCAGCGGTTGATCTATGATCCCCAGGTCTCACAGGCGGTGGTGGACCATGCGCGGGAACATGGCATTCCCGAGAACGTCGCCTTTGAGACTGCGCGCCGGTATGCGCGTGAAATCGTGCCGTCGTTTTCGGCATTCGCCTATTTCGGGTTCGCCATCCGGGTGGCGCGGTTTCTGAGCAATTCGCTGTACCGGGTCCGTTTGGGGCATGTGGACGATGTGGCGCTGCGCGAAATCGACCCCGAGGCGACAGTGGTATTCGTCATGAATCACCGGTCGAACATGGATTATGTGTTGGTCACCTACCTGGCTGCGGATCGCACGACATTGTCCTATGCGGTCGGGGAATGGGCACAGGTCTGGCCGCTGAGCCGTCTGATCCGGGCGATGGGGGCCTATTTCATCCGGCGCAAATCCCGCAGCGAATTGTATCGCAAGGTCCTGGCGACCTATGTGCGGCTGGCGACCAAGGCGGGTGTAACCCAGGCGATGTTCCCCGAAGGCGGGCTGAGTCTGACAGGCGCGCTGATGCCGCCCAAGCTGGGTCTGTTGAAATATATTGTCGATGGATATGACCCCGACGGGCATGATGTGATCTTTATCCCGGTGGGGGTGAATTACGACCGGGTGCTCGAAGACAAGATCCTGACCTCTGCGGGGCGCGCCCGCGAACGGCGGTTCAATGCGCGGATCGGCGTGATTGCCGGGCGGACGCTGAAACAATTCTGGTTGCGGGTGACGGGCCGGTTCCATCGCTTTGGCTATGCCGCGGTCAGCTTTGGCCATCCGATATCGCTGAGCGACTTTGCGCAGGGGACGGACAAGGATATCACTGTTCCCTTGGCGCGCCATCTGATGCGGGGAATCGGTGATATTGTTCCGGTGCTGCCGGTGCCATTGGTGGCCTGGGTGATGCTGGAACATGGACCGCTCAGCCGGGCGGCCCTGAACATGCGCATGGAAAAGCTGATCGCCCGAATTCCGCACGCCCACATCCACATGCCGCGCCATGATCGGGACTATGCGGTCGAAGTCGGTCTGAGACAGCTGTTGGAGCGCGGAATTCTGTGCGAAAAGGACGACAAATTTGCGCCCGTCGCGCAGCACCGGGATCTGCTGGACTATTACGCCAATTCGATCCGGCATCTGATCCCACCGGATCTCGGGACCGTTTCTGCGTCTGCACAGTGACTTTCTGCGCTCGCGAGGTCATAAAATTACAAAATTGATGTATTTGTGGTTGCATTATTGCGTGGCCATTCTTATTCCGAAGCTAGCACCGCGATTCTGCATTGCGGCAATTGACCAGAAATGAGGAGGCCACCATGGCTTTGGACACCAACACCGATGTCTTGTCGTACGAGGCGCCTGAAAAAGACCTCTACGAGATGGGCGAAATGCCCCCGATGGGCTTTGTGCCCAAGAAAATGTACGCTTGGGCCATCCGCAAGGAACGCCATGGCGAGCCGAACACCGCGATGGTGCAGGAAGTGGTAGATGTACCCGTGCTGGACAGCCACGAAGTGCTGGTTCTGGTGATGGCTGCCGGTGTGAACTATAACGGCGTCTGGGCGTCGTTGGGCACGCCGATCTCGCCGTTTGACGGCCACAAGGCTCCGTATCACATTGCCGGGTCCGATGCCTCGGGGATCGTTTGGGCCGTGGGGTCCAAGGTGACCCGTTGGAAAGTCGGCGACGAAGTGGTCATCCACTGCAACCAGGACGACGGCGACGACGAAGAATGCAACGGTGGCGATCCGATGTTTTCGACCAGCCAGCGCATCTGGGGCTATGAAACGCCGGACGGGTCGTTTGCACAGTTCACCAACGTGCAGGCCCAGCAGCTGATGCCGCGCCCCAAGCACCTGACTTGGGAAGAGAGCGCCTGTTACACGCTGACGCTGGCGACCGCATACCGGATGCTGTTCGGCCACGAGCCGCACGACCTGAAGCCGGGCCAGAACGTTCTGGTGTGGGGCGCGTCGGGTGGTCTGGGATCTTATGCGATCCAGTTGATCAATACGGCTGGTGCCAATGCGATCGGTGTGATTTCGGACGAAAGCAAACGTGACTTTGTCATGGGGCTGGGTGCCAAGGGCGTTCTGAACCGCAAGGATTTCAATTGCTGGGGTCAGATGCCCACGGTGAACACGCCGGAATACGCCGCCTGGTTCAAGGAAGCGCGCAAATTCGGCAAAGCCATCTGGGATATCACCGGCAAGGGCAACAATGTGGACATGGTGTTCGAACACCCGGGCGAAAGCACATTCCCGGTGTCGACCTTTGTCTGTAAAAAAGGCGGCATGGTCGTGATCTGTGCCGGGACCACCGGCTATAACCTGACCTTTGACGTGCGGTACATGTGGATGCACCAGAAGCGTTTGCAGGGGTCACACTTTGCCCATCTGAAACAGGCGGCTTCGGCCAACAAGCTGATGGTGGAGCGTCGTCTGGATCCGTGCATGTCCGAAGTGTTCACCTGGGAAGATCTGCCAGAGGCACACATGAAGATGCGCCGCAACGAACACCTGCCCGGCAACATGTCGGTTCTGGTGCAGGCCCCCAAAACCGGTCTGCGCACTTTGGAAGAAGTTCTGGAAGCCTGAACGTAACCTTTTCGGTTCAGATTGACGACTCTCAGACGCCCGCGAATCACCCGTTTGATTCGCGGGCGTTTTGCGTCGTTAACCTGATTTTGGGATTTCAGGGGTTTAAGAAACCGGCTCTCGCTATTTCTGGGGAGTAGAAACCAGTGAATATTCTTCGAATACGCGCTCGTGCTATAGTTGTGTTAACCTTTCATTAACCTCTGCGGGGTGACTCTGATGGCCAACAATGACTGGATACTGGACGTACTGGTGGATCTGAAATCCTTTGCATCTGCAAACGGGTTGGGGGTCCTGGCCGAACAGCTGGATGACACCATGCTGATAGCGGCAGCCGAAATCGCGTCCGTCAGGGATGGAGCTGTCAACAGCTATGGCGAACAAAGCCCGCTTGGATCGCATATTGGAAGAAATGGAAGCCACCGAAGCGCTTGAAGGGCTTCAGGCTGCTACGGAAAAGCTGCGCGATGCGTTTGGGGTCGATCATATCGTCTACCATTGGGTCGACAGCGCAGGCGATCAATATGGGTGTGGCACCTATCAGCCGGACTGGGTGCAACGGTATCTCGATCAGAGCTATCTGCGTATAGATCCGGTGATCACGGGGTGTTTTCAACGCTTTCATCCGGTGGATTGGAAGCGGCTGGATTGGTCCACGAAACACGCACGGGTGTTTCTGGCGGACGCCCTGAAACACGGGGTTGGGAATCAGGGGTATTCGATTCCCATCCGCGGACCAAACGGACAGTTTGCCTTGTTCACGGCGAACCATACCTGCGACGATGACGCCTGGGCAAAGTTCATCGAAAAGTTCAGCCGGGACCTGATTCTGATCGCGCATTATTTTAACAGCAAAGCGTTGGAGTTCGAACCCAACCGGCAACCCGAGCAATCCCGTGCGCTGTCCCCGCGTGAGGTGGACGCCATGACATTGTTGGCGATGGGCTATAGCCGCGCGCAGGTTGCCAATACGCTGGCGATCTCTGAGCACACTCTGCGCGTGTACATCGAAAGTGCCCGATTCAAGCTGGGTGCCATGAACACAACACATGCCATTGCCCGCGCGATGAGCCGTGGTCTGATTGTGGTTTAACGCGGCGGTCGCTGTTGTAGGCAGAAATTAACCATTGCTGTTCCATGTTTGTTCCCACGTTGGATGACAAGGGGACAAGCTCATGCTGCGCTATATTTACGCAAACGACCTGCACAGATTTCCAAAACTGGCCCGCTCGATGTTTCAGGACCGCGCCGATCAATTCCGCACCCGTTTGGGGTGGGAAGTCACGGTAGACGAAAACGGCGAAGAGCGGGACCAATATGATGACCTCAATCCGCTGTATGTGATTTGGGAGCAGGCAGACGGCACGCATGGTGGTTCGATGCGTTTCCTGCCGACCACCGGTCGCGTGATGATCAATGAAATCTTTGGCCACCTGACGGGGGGGGCTCCGATTTGCAGCCCCTTGATCTGGGAATGCACCCGGTTCTGTCTGGCCCGCGATGCCGGGGGCAATATTGCCGGTGCGTTGATGTTGGCGGGCGGTGAAATCATGCGGAATTTTGGGGTCAAACATTTTGCCGGTGTGTTCGACAAACGCATGGTGCGGATCTATCGCGCCATCGGATCGTCGCCCGAAATCCTGGGAACCGAAGGCGAGGGGCGAGACCAGATTAATGTTGGTCTGTGGGAGTTTACCCCGGACAGCTATGAGGTTGTCGCCAAACGTTGTGGCATCCCGACCGACGTGTCGCAACGCTGGTTCGATCAGTCCTTTGGCTATGTGGCCGAGCAGCCGTTGCCAATGTCGGCCTGACGGCCCGGGCGCGGGGCGATATTAATGGGGGGAGCCACTGGTACCCCCCCGCAAGCGGTTGTAGGGTCGCGCCATGACCGAGACCCCCAAGCCCCTAGTCCAGTTTTCCGATGATCAGGCCGCCGCATATGATGCGGTGACAGACATGTTGCGTCAGGCCGGTGTGGACCTGGACGACGGATTGTTGCAACCCCCGCGGGGGGAGGCCGGAGTCATGGCATTGGTCGGCAAGGCGGGGTCGGGCAAGACGCTGTTGCTGGCCCAGCTTTACAAGGCATTGGCGGACGCTGGGGTCGACATCGTTTCGGGGGATTACGAAAGCCGCAAAAAGGGCGAGCGCCGCACCCTGGCGGTATTGGCCCCGACCAACAAGGCGGCGAGCGTGCTGCGCCTGCGCGGGGTTCCCGCGACAACGATCCATCGGATTCTGTATACTCCGGTCTATGACCCGGAATACGAACGCATTGCCGAATGGCTGGCCGGGAATGGCGATAGACCCGAAATCGAAGGGCTGAGCGAAGAAGCGTTGAACAGGGCGGTCGCCTTTTACGAAAAGAACAAATCCATGCCCGGTGCGCTGGCTGCTGCCGGGCTGCGTGGCTCGGATTTCATCACCGGCTGGAAGCGGCGCGAAGAGCCGCTGGACATCGGGTTTGTCGATGAATCATCCATGCTGGATGATCGGCAGTTTGACGACCTGAAAGAGATTTTTCCAACGTTGCTGTTGTTTGGGGATCCGGCACAATTGGCCCCGGTCAACCAATCCGGTGCCATGGTCTTTGATGCGCTGCCGGACGACCGCAAGCTGGAACTGAAGCGGGTGCACAGGCAGGATGCGGACAACCCGATTCTGGACCTCGCACATGCGCTGGCGGATCCACAGCTGGAATTTCACGATTTTGAGCAGATGATCGAAGACAGTGCGCGCCGCGATGATCGGGTGGTTTGGGGGCAACGGGTCGAAGTTGACCTGATGGCCCGCAGCCCGGTTCTGGTCTGGCGCAATGCCACACGAATACGTCTGATCAACGCCTTTCGCAAAGTCTATGGCGCGCCCGAAGATGCGCTGATGGAGGGGGAGCCGCTGATCTGTGACGGGATCGAACTGCCGCTGAAACACCGCAAGAAACGTCTCGATCTCGAGGCGCGGGGCCTGATCAAGGGCGCACAGGTCATCTATCTCGGTCCCGGACGCAAACCGGGGTTTTCACGATTGCACGTGATGGGGGCCGAGGATCCGCAGGTCAGCGCCGCATCCATCGTAAAAATCGAAATGCCGGATGAAGAAGAACCGTTTATCCCCTATGCCGCGCGGATGGGAGCGACGTTCCTGCATGGCGCGGCGGTGACCATTCACAAGGCCCAGGGATCCCAATGGGGGACGGTTCAGGTCTTTGCCCCGGATCTGTATGCAGCAGCCCGTATGGGGCGTGTAGAGGCCGGACAGCCATTGTGGAAACGTCTGGCCTATGTGGCGATAACGCGCGCCGAAGGGCGGCTGATCTGGGTGGTGCGCAATCGATTGTCCAAACCCACATCCAGCTTGCCGGTGGACGACCTGCGCGCTGCGGCGACACCGACGTTGAAACTGGAGGCTGAAACCGAATGAAGACAATCATCGTTACGGGGGCCAGTTCAGGCATAGGTCGATCCGTTGCAGAGATGTTTCTGGAGCAAGGGTGGCGGGTCGGTCTGCTGGCCCGACGCAAGAGCGTGCTGGACGAGATTGCCGCCGATCACCCGCAGGCCATTGTTCTGGCTGCGGATGTCACCGATCCGCTGGCCGTGCAGGAGGCTTTTGACAGCTTTGTCGCCCAGGCGGGCCGATTGGATGTCCTGTTCAACAATGCAGGGATCTTTACCGCAGGCGGGACCATTGATGAAATCGCGCTGGAGGATTGGTATGCCTCGGTCAATGTGAACCTGAACGGCATGTTTCTGGCTGCGCGCGCGGGGTTTGCCGCGATGCGTCGGCAGACGCCCCAAGGCGGGCGGATCATCAACAATGGGTCAATCGCTGCCTATGTGCCGCGCCCGAATTCGGCCCCCTATGCGGCCACCAAAAGCGCCGTGACTGGTCTGACCCGCAGCCTGTCTCTGGATGGGCGGGCGTTCAATATCGCCTGTGGTCAGATCGATATTGGCAATGCGCGAACCCCGATGGTCGAAGAGCTGGGACACCGCGCTTTGGAGCAGGATCCATCGGCAGAGCCGCAACAGACGATGGCGGTCGAAGATGCCGCCCGATCCGTCCTGCATATGGCTGACCTGCCGCTGGAGGCCAATGTTCAGTTCATGACCGTGATGGCCACCCGGATGCCCTATATCGGACGCGGCTGAGCGCGCCCGCTCAGCCTGTGTTCACGTTCAACCGTTGCGCAGCAATCGGAAGGCCGCCGAAGCACCCCAGCCGGCTGCAATGGCGATCGCCAGGGACATCAGCCCATACCAGAACGGCTGTTCGCGCGACATATTGAACAGGATCCGTTCCAATCCGACTTTGCGGACGTCGATCACGGTTTCATATTGCGACACGACCTGGCCTTCGCGTGTCAGGTAGATCCGTGCAGAGTAATCGCCTTCGGTCAGATCTGCGGGCATGTCGATTGCGGTGCGAAACAGGGTTTGCTGATCGACCGCGACGGTGTTTTCACGCACCGAGTATAGCCCGCGATCTGCGCGGATGCGCACCACGGCATCGGCAAAATCCTGAGCGCCACGAATATGCATGGCGGCACCAACCGATCGGATCGCCCGTTCGATCGACACCCGATAGCGCAGATCTTCGGTGTCGGTCAGCACCTGTTTGAAGGGGGCGCTGGTGGCGACGGCGTAAAAGCTGGGCGCAGAATCGACCAGAACGGAATCCACATTGACCCAGATTCCCAGTTTCTTTTCCTTGCGCCTGACCGTTACCGGGTGGGCCGGTCCCGAAACAGTCACCACGACCTCCAGCGGTGGACCATCGGGAATCGGTGTTTCCCGTTTGACCGCGCCAAAGATCAGAATTTCGGAGCCATCGAATGTGGCGGTGATCGCCACGCGGTCCTGGCTGAGGCCCAGCACCACTTCTTCCTGAGCGGAGGCAATCGGGGCAAACAGCAGGGCGACAACCAGCAAGACATAGCGCATGATCAATGTCCCCCGGAGGCGCCGAGCGAAAACAGCTCGGACGGCATCAGCAGGAGTTCCAGAGCCAGTTTCCCGCAGACCACAAGAACCATCAGAGCCAGCAGAACACGAAGCTGTTCTGCCTTGAGATACACACCGATCCGGGTGCCGATCTGGGCACCAATGACGCCGCCGACCAGCAGCAAAACGGCCAGAACGATATCAACCGTATAGTTCGTCGTGGCGTGCAGCATGGTTGTGAAAGCGGTAACCATGATGATCTGGAACAGCGACGTGCCCACAACCACCTTGGTCGGCATTCCGAGGATGTAGATCATCGCAGGAACCATGATGAAGCCACCGCCGACACCCATGATGGCGGCCAGGATACCCACGGCAATGCCCACCAGGATGGGGGGGATGACCGAAATGTACAGGCCCGACGTGCGAAACCGCATCTTGAAGGGCAGGGCATGAACCCAGCCGCGCTGGCGGCGGGGGGCAGGCGCAGCCCCGGTTTTCTTGGCCTTGCGGATGGCGTTCAAGCTTTCGATGAACATCAACCCGCCGACGATGCCCAGGAACACGACGTAACACAATTTGACCAGCAGATCGACCTGACCCAGCGCCTTGAGATAGTTGAACACAACCACCCCGATGGCCGCGCCGATCAGACCTCCGACCTGTAGGACCAACCCCATCTTTATGTCGACCGTTCGTCGTTTGAAATGTGCCAGAACGCCGGAAAACGACGAAGCCACAATCTGGTTCGCTTCGGTTGCCACAGCCACAGCCGGGGGGATGCCGATAAAGAACAGCAACGGGGTCATCAGAAAGCCACCGCCAACACCAAACATGCCGGAAAGAACACCGACCATGCCGCCCAGACCGAGCAGCAGGAATGCGTTGACGGAAACTTCTGCAATGGGGAGGTATATCTGCATGACCCTTGTTAGACTGTTGGGCCGTGCAAAATCAATATGCTATGCCGCCGCGCAGCAAATGGACTGATGCGCGGCGAATAACTGGACTTAACCGTCAGCGTTCCTTGACATAAGGTTCGCCGCCGGCGCGGGGGGGAATGGCCTTGCCGACAAAGCCTGCCAGAATGACAACCGTCAGAATATAGGGCAGCGCATCCATCATCTGAACCGGAATGGTAAAACCGCCCAATTCGATGCTTTGGAACCGAAGGGCAACGGCCTGAAGCAGCCCGAACAGCAGACAGGCCGCCATGGCATGCCAGGGACGCCATTTTGCAAAGATCAGTGCTGCCAGCGCAATGAACCCGCGTCCCGCCGTCATGTCCTTGACAAACCCGGCCTGCAGCGCGGTGGCCAGATAGGCACCGGCAATGCCGCACAGGACCCCACAGATGGCCACAGCCGCATAGCGCAGCCCGACAACGGACACACCGGCCGTATCCACCGCCGCCGGGTTTTCCCCGACCGCCCGCAGGCGCAGCCCGAATCGCGTGCGATACAGCACCCACCAGGTGGCCGGGACTGCCAGAAACGCCAGGTAGACCAGGATCGAGTGCCCCGATAGCAATTCGGAATAGATCGGGCCGATCACCGGCACATCTGCCATGGCTTCGGCAAAAGGGAACTCAATCGGGGTGAACCGCCCTCCGGTCAACAGAGCGGGGGTGCGCCCCCCCTGTTTGAACCAGTCCTGGGCCACCAGCACGGTCATGCCCGCCGCGAGAAAATTGATGGCGACGCCTGAAATCAGCTGGTTGCCGCGAAAAGTGATCGATGCCAGCCCGTGCAGCCCGCTCAGCACCAGAGAGGATGCAATCCCGGCCAACAGGCCCAGCCAGACAGATCCGGTGGTGGCGGCGACGGCCGCCGAAAAGAAGGCCGCCATCAGCATCTTGCCTTCGAGCCCGATGTCAAAAATCCCGGCGCGTTCGGAATACAAACCCGCCAGACAGGCCAGCAACAACGGGGTCGCCAGACGGATAGTGCTGTCGAACACCTGGATGAGTGTCAGGAAATCCATCATGCTTTCCCCCGGCGCAGCATCAGGAACAGTTTTTCGATCGGCATCCGCACCATATTGTCCAAGGCACCGGTGAACAGGATAACCAGCGCCTGAATGACCACGATCAATTCGCGTGGGATCGACGTCCACAATGCCAATTCAGCGCCACCCTGATAGAGAAACCCAAACAGGATTGCCGCCAGGAACACGCCAAACGGATGAGATCGCCCCATCAGCGCCACGGCAATGCCGATGAACCCGGCCCCTTCGGTGGAATTCAGCACCAGCCGTTCGGCTTCGCCCATGACGTTGTTGGTGGCCATCATCCCGGCCAGCCCTCCGGAAATCAGCATGGCGATCATGGTGATCTTGACCGGGCTGATCCCGGCATAGAGCGCGCCGGTTTCCGAATGCCCATAGGCGCGGATTTCATATCCCAAGCGGGTGCGCCAGATCAGCAGCCAAACCGCGACACAGGCCGCAATGGCAACCAGAAAGCTGACGTTTGCTGGCGCGGCTTTGGAGAAGGCAATGCCAAAAGGGGCCAGAATGTCATGCAGGGTGGGCAGATGTACCGCTTCGGGGAACCGGGCGCTGGCCGGGTCCATGGACCCGACCGGGCGCAGCAGGTTGACCAGAACATAGTTCAGCAATGCGGCGGCAATGAAGTTGAACATGATCGTAGTGATCACGATGTGGCTGCCGCGTTTGGCCTGAAGATAGGCCGGGATCGCCGCCCAGGCGGCCCCGAATATGGCGGACCCCAGCGCCGCAAAGATCAGCGCCAGCGACCAATGTGGCCAGGGAATATACAGACAGACCAAAGCGACGCCCAACCCGCCCAGCATCGCCTGTCCTTCGCCGCCGATGTTGAACATGCGCGCGTGAAAGGCCACGGCCACGGCCAGCCCAGTAAACAGAAAATTGGTCGCGTAATAGAGCGTATAGCCCCACCCATAGGTGGATCCCAACGCCCCCGACACCATCAGTTTGACCGCGGCAACCGGGTCTTCGCCGATGCCCAGGATCACCAGCGCCGACAGGAGGGCGGCCAGGATCAGGCTGATCAGCGGAATCAGGACCACATCGGCCCATTTTGGCATTACGTCCATGGTCAGGCGGCCTCCCCGGATACACCGGCCATCAACAGGCCCAGCTCTTTTTCGTCGGTTTCATGAGGCAGGCGTTCGCCCATGACATGCCCGTCAAACATGACCGCGACGCGATCAGACAGCGCCAGGATCTCTTCCAGCTCGACCGAGACCAGCAGCACAGCCTTGCCCTGGTCGCGCAGATCCACGATCTGTTTGTGAATGAATTCGATGGCACCGATGTCGACGCCGCGCGTGGGTTGACCGACCAGAAGCAATTCGGGATTGCGTTCGATTTCCCGTGCCACGACAATCTTCTGCTGGTTGCCGCCGCTGAAATTCTTGGCCGCGAGCCAGGGATCGGGCGGGCGGACGTCGAATTTTTCCATCTTGTCAGCAGTGTCGTCGCGCAGGGCCGCGTTGTTCATCAGAATACCGTTCTGGTATTCGGGGGTATGGTGATAGCCAAAGGCCACATTTTCCCAGGCATGGAAATCCATGATCAGCCCTTCGCGTTGGCGATCCTCGGGCACATGCGCAACATGAGCGCTGCGCCGTGCCTGACCATCTGATCCCGGACCCGACAGGGGCAGGGGGTGACCGTTCAGCCGAATGGTCCCGGTGCCATGCTGCATGCCACCCAATACGTTCAACAGTTCGGACTGCCCGTTGCCGGCAACCCCGGCGATGCCCAGGATTTCTCCGGCGCGGACATTCAGGTTGATCCCTTTGACACGCTCGACACCGGCGTCATCCACCACGCGCAGGTTTTCAATCTCAAGTACGGGTTTGCCCGGTTTTGCGGGCACTTTGTCAACCCGCAGCAACACCTTGCGGCCCACCATCAGTTCGGCCAGATGTTCGGGGCTGGTGTCAGATGTTTTGACGGTGGCGGTCATTTCACCGCGTCGCATCACCGACACGGTGTCGGTGGTTTCCATGATCTCGCGCAGCTTGTGGGTAATCAGGATGATGGTTTTTCCCTCTTCGCGCAGCCGGTGCAGGATGCGAAACAGCTGATCGGCTTCGGCTGGGGTCAGAACCCCGGTGGGTTCGTCCAGGATCAGAATGTCGGCCTGCCGGTACAGCGCCTTGAGGATTTCGACCCGCTGTTGCATGCCAACGCCGATCTCTTCGATCAGCGCGTCGGGGTCGACGTTCAATTCGTATTCCGCGGCCAGCTCTTTGAGCGATTTGCGCGCCTTGGCCAGCGACGGGCGCAGCAGGCGGCCATCTTCGGCACCCAGGATGATGTTTTCCAGAACGGTGAAGTTTTCGACCAGCTTGAAATGCTGGAACACCATGCCGATGCCCGCGGCAATGGCGGCCTGGCTATCGGGGATTTCAGTGCGTTTGCCGTGGATCCAGACTTCGCCTTTGTCGGCTTTGTAGAACCCGTAGAGAATGCTCATCAGTGTGGATTTGCCGGCACCGTTTTCACCGATGATTCCGTGGATGGTTCCGGGGGCGACGCTGATAGAGATGTCCTTGTTGGCCTGAACCGGGCCAAAGGCCTTGGAAATGCCTTTCAGCTCAATGGCGGGGGCGGTCATATGATGTCCTCGATTGGCCAGCGGCCGGATGCAGCCCTGCCGCCCCGGAAATCCCTGTTTTGAAAGGGTTTGCAGGGGGCAAGGTTGCCAGGAAGTGCGAGGCGGACAGGTGCCCGCCTGCGCGATTCAGATCAGAATTTGATCGCCGGGCAGGTGTCGTTGTCGTAATAGCTGACAACATTCAGCTCGCCGTCGATGATCTTTTGACGGGCCGCGTCCACGGCTGCCTTCATCTCGGCCGAGACCAGAGGGGCGTTGTTGTCATCCAGCGCATAGCCCACACCTTCTTCGGCCAGACCCATGTTGAACACACCGGTTTCCAGATCCGCGCCCGCCTTCATCGCGTCATAGACGGCCACGTCGACGCGCTTCAGCATCGAGGTCAGGACCTTGCCCGGATGCAGATGGTTCTGGTTGCTGTCCACACCGATCGACAGGATGCCCTCATCCGCTGCGGTTTGCAGAACACCCACACCGGTGCCACCGGCGGCTGCATAAATCACGTCTGCGCCCTGGCTGATCTGTGCCTTGGTCAGCTCCGATCCCTTGACCGGGTCATTCCAGGCCGCCGGGGTGGTGCCGGTCATATTGGCGATGACGGTGGCGTCGGGGTTCACGGCCATTACGCCCTGGGCATAGCCACAGCCAAAGTGACGGATCAGCGGAATGTCCATGCCACCGACAAAGCCGACAGTGTTCGATTTCGACGCCATCGCCGCCATCATGCCAACCAGATACGATCCTTCGTGTTCGGCAAAGCCGATCTGGCGAATGTTGGGCGCATCCAGCCAGGTGACGTCAACGGCGACGAATTTGGTATCAGGATAATCTGCCGCAACCGCGCTGAGCGGATCAGCCATGGCAAAGCCCATGGTGATCACCGGGTTGGCGCCGACTTCGGCAAACCGGCGCAGGGCCTGTTCGCGCTGGGCTTCGGATTGCAGTTCGATTTCGCGGAAGGTGCCGCCGGTTTCTTCGGCCCAACGCTGCGCGCCGCCAAAGGCCGCTTCGTTGAAAGATTTGTCGAACTTGCCGCCAAGGTCAAAGATCAGCGCAGGTTCCGCCAGCGCGGCACCAGCAGTCAAGGCCAGCGTTGCAGCAGCTCCCATCAGGGATTTCATCAGGGTCATAAAGGGTACTCCCGGGTTTGTTCTTGTTTGGAGCGGATGCGTTTTCCGCCCATGTCAGGCCAATGCCTGATCGAGTGCGACAATTTAGGACGCAGCAACAAGACAGGGTCAACCGCTTTTTTGACCTTTTGGTCCGGGATTTAAGGTGGTTTTCCTAAGGTAAGGGTCGGCTCAGGACCAAAGCGTCCACAGCGGGGCCGGATTCACGCGGGTAATACCCGCGCCGGCATCCGACCTGTGCAAAGCCGAACGCGTCATACAATTGCACAGCAGCCAAATTGTCGGCACCGACTTCAAGAAACGCCGTGTTCCCCCCCAGATCAATCGCGCGACTCAGCCAACGCGACATCCTTTCACGGGCCAGCCCCTGACGTTGAACCTTTGGGTGAGTGGCAAGGGTCAGCAACTCAGCCTCTCCGACGATCACACGCCCAAGAGCAAAGCATTGGGCGTCGCCAACCAGAAAGGTGAACCGGTCGCTCAGGAGATCCCGGAATTCATCGCTGCTCCACGGGCGCGCGTTGGCAAAGGCCGCAGCGTGGGTGTGGGCCAGCGTGTCCGGAGTCATGCGTCCAACAGGGCCGGGGGCACATCGCGCGACGGCGCGGCATCTGCCGGGCGCAGGTACAACGGCGCAGGCGGTTCGGTTGTGGTCTGGTACTGGGCGGCAGCATGGCGCGCGATCGCCTCGGGCAGGCCGAGGGGACTGGGGTCGGCATTCAGGGTCAATCCCAGGCGATCCGCCGTTGCCCGCGCGTCGTCTTCGGTGGTCAGGCGGGCCGGGCCGTCGGGCGGGTCGATGTACATCTGGCCACGCGGCGCAGCAATCGCCGGGAGCGCTCCGGGCGCGCGGCGGGCGTCAAAACCATCAACCCCGACAGCTGGGATATCCAGCCCCAACACCAAACCGCGCGCAGCAGAGACAGCAATGCGAATTCCGGTGAAATTGCCGGGGCCAATGCCGACGCCGATCGCGGTCAGGTCACGCCAGGTTGCGCCACCTTCGACCAGAACGTCTTCCAGCAGCGGCATCAACCGTTCGGCCTGACCGCGCGCCATCTCTTCGGTGCGTGAAACCAGCACCCGATCACCGGACAACAAAGCGGCCGCGCAATGCGCGGCCGATGTGTCAAAGCCGAGGATCAGTGGTTCAGACGTCATCATGGGCGTGTGCCGTTGCTCAGACGGCAACAGGGCGGACCTCGGTCACTTCGGGAATATAGTGGCGCAGCAGGTTTTCGATGCCCATTTTCAGCGTCAGGGTCGATGACGGGCACCCGGCGCAGGCACCCTGCATGTGCAGATAAACAACGCCACGATCAAAACCGTGGAAGGTGATATCGCCGCCGTCCTGCGCCACAGCTGGACGCACGCGGCTGTCCAGCAGATCCTTGATCTGATCAACGATTTCCGAATTCTCGCCGGTGTGTTCGGCATGACCTGACGCGGCGGGGCCGTCGCCTTCGATGACCGGCTGTCCAGATTGGTAATGTTCCATCACCGCGCCCAGAACCGCCGGTTTGATGTGGTCCCAATCCACGTCTTCGGATTTGGTCACTGTCACAAAATCATTTCCCAGAAACACACCTGTGACGCCATTGACGGCAAAGACGCGGCGCGCCAGCGGTGATTTGTCAGCGGTGTCGGAGCTGGGGAAATCGGCAGTACCTGCCTCCAGAACGGTCTGCCCGGGCAGGAATTTCAGCGTCGCCGGGTTGGGCGTGGATTCGGTCTGAATGAACATGGCAGTTCTCCGTTTTCGGTTGCCCCTGATATGCGGTCCACAGCAGGGTAAGTCAAGGTTTGGAATGATTCTAAACCGTGACAGCGGCGGCCAAAGCCTGTTCCAGACGGTCGTCACCCCAAAACAGATCCCCATTGGCGACAAAGCTGGGCGCGCCAAAAATGTCCAGCGCCGACGCCCGGTCCACCTGTTGGCGCAGCCGGGCTTTGATCTCGTCAGAGCGTGCAAGGTCCAGCAAGGCCACGGGCAACCCCACCGCAATCAGGCACTGAGACAGGGTTTCCGGGGACGAAATGTCCTGTCGGTTCCCGAATTGGGCACCAAAGATGGCTCTGACCAATGCCCCGACCTGATCCGGCGACTGGGCACCCGCCTGTGCTGCCAGCACCAGACGCGCTGCGCCCACGCCATTCTGCGGGAAGGGATCAGGTTTGTGAAACGCCAGGCCGCGCCGGGCACAGATCCGTTCCATATCGCGCCACATATAGCGTCCCTTGGCCGGATACAGGTTGAACGGAGAAGTCTTCCATCCCTGGGCGTGAAAGATCGGCCCCAGTAGAAAGGGATGCCAGTCGATGGCCACGCCTGCGCGGGCAGCCATCTGTTCGATGCGCATGGTGCTGAGATAGGAATAGGTCGAGGCGAATTCGAACCAGAATGCGACACGCCCGCCCATGAGAGCCCTCAGGTGATCTCTTCGAGCTTTTCCTTGCTCAAATCGCCGGGGACGATGGTGATCGGAATCGGCAGGGATCCGGACGATTTGGTCAATTGGCTGACCAGCGGGCCGGGGCCCTTGCGGTCGGTTCCGGCTCCCAGAACCAGAACGCCGATTTCCGGGTCGGACCCGATATAGTCCAAGATCTCCGGCACGGCTTCGCCTTCGCGGATCACCAGTTCGGGATCCACGTTCTGACGGTCCCGCATCCACTTCGCAAAGACTTCGAAATGGGCATGAATCCGTTCCCGCGCCTCTTCACGCATCATCGTGCCAACGCCGATCCAATGGTTGAACTCATCTGGTGGGATGACCGACAGAATCGTCACCCCGGCCCCGGTATGCGCGGCGCGCATCGCGGCAAACCGCATGGCATTCAGGCATTCTCGGCTGTCATCCAGTACCACAAGGAATTTACGCATCTCAGTCTCTCTTTGGTCCGTCTGAGATCATGACGCAATGCGCCCGACCACGCAACAACAGCCTGTAGGTCCAGATGATTTCAGCGATTGGACGCGGCCCAGTCCCAATACATCTCGCGCACGCGCCGGGTGATCGGACCAACCTGGTATTGCGTGTCGTCAAAGGCGGTGACGGGGGTGACCTTGGACATGTTGCCAGACAAAAAGATCTCGTCGGCGTCCTGGAAATCTTGGAATGTCAGCACGGATTCGTGCACCATTGTCCCATCTGCCGCCAGATTCGAGATATGGCGCGCCCGCGTAATTCCGCTCAGGAACGTGCCATTGGCGATGGGGGTGAACACTTCGCCATCCTTGACCATAAAGACATTGGCGGTTGCGGTTTCGGCCACATTACCCATGGCGTCCGCAACCAGGGCATTTGCAAAGCCTTTGGACCGGGCTTCGACCAGCATCCGGGCATTGTTGGGATAGAGGCATCCGGCCTTGGCGTTGACCACGGCGCTTTCCAGAACGGGACGGCGGAACCGGGTGCGGGTCAGCGTGGTGCTGGCGGTCGAAGGGGCCATCGGGATCTCTTCCAGACAGATGGCAAACCCGGTCTCGTCCGGTTGCGGGACGATGGCGGTCGGATCGCCATGAATGCCCCAGTACATGGGGCGGATATAGACGGCAGCACCGGGGTCATACAGCTTTAGCCCCTCACGCACGATGTCGACCATCTCGTCTGCCGTGCAGGTCGGGGTCAGCATCAGCGAGGCCGCCGAGCGGTTGGTCCGGGCGCAATGGGCATCCAGATCCGGGGTCAGCCCGTCGAACATTCTGGCACCGTCAAAAACGGTGGATCCCAGCCAGGCACCATGATCGGCGGCATGGATGATCGGGGCATTGCCGTCGTGCCAGGTGCCGTTGAAATAGGTGCGGATATTCTTGCCGGTTGCCATCTCGGACCCTCCCAGGAACATAGTGATGGCAAAAGCCTAGGTCTGGACTGGGTCAGAAGTCCAGACCCTTTTACATCAAAGCGGAGGTGCCCCGCGCCGACCTGACGTCAGGTCTTGCGCTGTTTCAACGTGGCGAGGTTGGACAGGGCGAACAGCACGGCACCAACGCAAACGATGGTTGGGCCGGTCGGGGTGTCCTGAAGATAGGAGACATAGATGCCGCTGAGCGCGGAGAGCGCGGCCAACCCGGTTGCAATGAGCGCCATACGTTCGGGGGTTTGCGCCAAGGCCCGCGCGCTGGCGGCGGGAATGATCAACATTGCTCCGATCAGCAAGGCCCCCACGACTTTGATCGCGACAGCCACCACCAACGCCAAAGCCAGCGTCAGCACCAGCTGTTCGCGGCGCGGATCGATGCCGGCGGCATGGGCCAGATCCGGATTCAACGTCGCGGTCAGCAACGGCGACCAGCGCCAGGCGAGCAACCCGGTCACCACCAGCGCGGCACTCCAGATCACTGCCAGATCGGTTTTGCCCACCGCCAGTATGTCGCCAAACAGATAGCCATCCAGATCGACCCGTACCCCCTGCAGGTACGATACGGCCACCAGACCAAAGGCCAACGCCGAATGCGCCAGCACGCCCAGCAGCGTATCCATCGCATAGCCGCGCCCGCTCAGATGGGTGACGACCACTGCCATGGCCAGCGCGACCGCCAGAACACCGACAAAGATTGATGTCGAAAAGGCCAGCGACAACGCAACGCCCAGAATGGCGGCATGCGCGGTCGCGTCGCCAAAATAGGCCATCCGCCGCCAGACGACGAAACACCCCAAAGGTGCGGCCGCCAAAGCCACGCCGATTCCGGCCAGGGCCGCGCGGACCATAAAATTGTCGAGCAAGGTCATTGGGCTGCCGTTTCTGTCGTCTTGTGATCCAGACCGTGGTCATGGCCACAGCTATGATCGTGCCGGTGATTGTGTTCATGCCGATAAAGCGCCAGCGCCCCATCGGTGCCGGTGCCAAACAGGGCCCGGTATTCCGGGGCGCTGGCCACATGTTCGGGCTCGCCTTCGCAACAGACATGCCCGTTCAGACAGATCACCCGATCAGAGGCGGCCATGACGACATGCAATTCGTGGCTGACCATCAAAACACCACACCCCAGGTCGCGGCGGACCTCTTCGATCTGCCGATAAAAGGCTGCGGACCCGGGCTGATCCAATCCCTGGGTGGCTTCGTCCAGAATCAACAGTTCCGGTTTGCACAGCAATGCACGGGCCAGCAAAACCCGTTGGAACTGGCCCCCGGACAGGCCGGACATTTGCCGGGATTCCAGATGCCCGGCCCCCGCCTGTTCCAGCGCAGCCCCGGCTTCGGCGGTGCTTACCCGTCGGGGCAGGCTCAGAAACCGGCGGACTGTCAGCGGTAGGGTTGGATCAATGTGCAGTTTTTGCGGCACATATCCGATGCGCAGCCCGGGTTTGCGGCGGACCGATCCTGTGTTTGGCCGCACTGCGCCGATAATGGATTTCAGCAAGGTGGATTTGCCAGACCCATTGGGGCCAACGATGGTGACAATTTCCCCGGCCCGCAGCGTCAGATCCACATTTTGCAAGGCCGTCAGCCCACCATGGCGCACCGACATGCCCGAGATTTCGACGAGGCTCATTGTGTTTCTTTCTCGTGCGTGCGGCAGTTGGGGCAGATGCCTTCGGCTTCGACCACGATGCGTTCGATCGTGAACCCGGCCTCTTGTGCGGTCTGGGCCAACCGTCCCTTGTCCGGATTGGCCAGTGCTTCGGCCACCGAGCCACAGGCCCGACAGATCAGGAAGGCCGGGCTGTGATCCTCACCCGGATAGGTGCAGGCGGTAAAGGCGTTGAGCTTTTCGATCTTGTGGGCAAAGCCGTTCTTGACCAAGAAATCCAGCGCCCGATAGGCCACTGGCGGTTGCGAACCCAGCCCTTCTTGACGCAGCTGATCCAGGATTTCATAGGCTCCCATGGCGTTGTGCTGTTGCAGCAGGATTTCCAGAACCCGCCGGCGCACCGGAGTCAATTGCAGACCTTGTTGGCGACAATGATCGTCGACGGCTGCAACACCCGAAGAAATGCAGGCCGCGTGGTCGTGTTGTTCGAACCCGATGGGATCCATGAGCGAAGTCTCCGCATTGATGGAGTCAGAATATTTGGTCTTGATATGTGATACTGTCACATCTATCAAGCGCGGCAATGTTATAAGATTACACTGGAGAGATCCATGCGCTTGCCTACCTCTTTGATTGCCTGTGTCGCAGCGACCTGCAGTATTGTTTCAACCGCTGATGCGGAGGTGCCGCAGGTCGTGACCGATATTGCGCCGATCCAATCGCTGGTGGCCCGGGTGATGGTGGGAGTCGGGGAGCCCGAGGCATTGTTGCGCCCGGGCGAGTCGCCGCATGATTATGCGTTGCGCCCGTCTCGGGCCCGATTGCTGGCGGACGCGGACATGGTGGTCTGGACGGGCGAGGCGCTGACCCCCTGGTTGGAGCAACCGCTCGATACGCTCGCAGGTGATGCGACGCGGATCGAACTGATGGCGGTGGAGGGCACTGTGCTGTGGCCCGTACGGGATGTGGCTGTGTTTGACGACCATCACGACGATGATGGCCACGATGACGATGGCCACGATGAAGAGGGCCACGTTGACGAGGGCCACGACGGCGATGGCCACGATGAGGGTCATGCCGATGATCACGCCGATGATCACGACGGTGATGAACAGCACGGTGACGATCACGACAGCGATCATGAAGTCGACCACGCGGCGCATATGGGAATGGACGCCCATGTGTGGCTCGACCCGGTGAATGGTCAGCTGTGGTTGGGCGTCATCGCGGCCGAGCTATCCCGTCTCGATCCTGATAACTCCGAGACCTATGCCGCGAACGCCCAAGCTGGTCAGGCGGAGCTTCAGACGGCCATGCGGCAGATCGCCGAACAGCTGGCCCCGGTCAAGGATCGCCGCTTTATGGTGTTCCACGATGCGTATCAATATTTCGACCGTCGCTTTGATCTGAGTATTGCCGCCGCAGTGATGTCTGGCGATGCGGCAATGCCCGGTGCGGCCCGGGTCGCCGAAGTCCGAAACGCAGTGCTCGAACAGGGCATCACCTGTGCCTTTGCCGAACCACAGTTCAACCCCGGCCTGTTTTCTGCCGTCTTCAACGACGGACCGGCCAATATTGCAATCCTGGATCCGGTCGGGGCCGAGCTGGCCACAGGTGCAGGGCTGTATGAGGCGGTGTTGCGCGATCTGGCAGACAACATTGCAAAGTGTTGAGCCTGCAACGCATCCGTTGAGGGCGTGAGCCACAGGGCAGCGCGGTTGGACCGGAAGACGGGTCAGCCGCGCGTGATCCACTCCTGAAAGGCCAGGGCGGCGGGCGTGTCTGCCGCGCGTGGCGTGATACAGCAGAAGTAGCCGCGATCGGTGTGCCACGTGCGTGTGCAGGCCGGTACCAGCGACCCGCTGGCCAGAAGTTCGTCAATCAGGCGTCCCCACCCCAATCCGATCCCGTTGCCCATCTGGATGGCGCGTAGATAGACCATATAGCTGAGGATCCGCTCAAAGGACCGCGGTTCGGGCGGCATCAGGTTGGTTTCGGCAAAATACAGCCCCCAGTCGCCGCCATGATCCGGGCTGGACATATGCAGGAGATGCTGGTTGGCCAGATCGGCCAACGGCAAAGGGGTATCATTCCTCAGATAACCGGGTGCGCAGACCGGTATGAGTTCTTCGTTAAAGATCATCTTGGCCGACATGCCGGCCGGGCCCCGCGCCCCGAATACCACCGTGATGTCACATAGGGCAGGGTCGTAGTCAGGGTTTTGGTCGCGGGTCACGACTTCGAGCCTGACATCGGGAAACCGCGCCTGAAATTCCGCCATGCGCGGCAGAAGGTACAGCGATGTGAACCCGATTGCGGCATTCACCACGATCACATCGTCCCTCTGGGCCTGCTGGACAGAGCGCGCGCCGTTGCGAATGGCCTCCAACCCCGACGAAACAGCCGCAAACAGGGTTTCACCCTCCGGTGTCAGGGTCAGATTGGGTTTGCTGCGCAGAAACAGTTTGACACCCAGGGCGGCTTCCAACGCGCCGATCTGACGTGAGATCGCAGGTTGTTGCACGTTCAGTTCGATGGCCGACCGCGAAAAGCTGAGATGGCGCGCGGCCGCTTCAAAGGCCTGAAACTGACTGAGAGGAGGGAGAGTTTTCATCGTTGGATCATTCCCTGACTGAATGATGATTATTCATCATTTCCGCGTTTTTTTGCAAAAGCAAGGGGGCTAGGGTTTCAGTGTCGATACACTGTGGGACCACGGCGATGCAGAAACTGGACATATTGGCGCTGGGTGGCGACGGGATTGGTCCCGAAGTGCTCGAAGCCGGGTTGGCGGTGGCTGAAACAGTCGCCGGGCGGAATGATCTGCAGCTGAATGTGCAGCATGATCTGCTGCATGGGGCGGCCTGGGACCAGCACGGAACCTTTCTGCATGACGAAACTCTGGCACGGGCGACATCTGCGGATGCGGTTCTGGTGGGGGCTGTGGGTGGGCCGCAATGGGATGATATCCGGGTCGACGGCGGCCCCGAGATGCAGGACGGATTGATGCGTCTGCGTCACGCGCTGGACAGTTTTGCCGGACTGCGTCCGGCGCGGTTCTGGGCACCGTTGGCAGAGCGCACCCCCTTTCGGCCAGGGGTGGCCGAAGATGCCGACATCATGGTTCTGCGCGAGATGTGCGGGGGCGTGATGTTCGCGCAACCGCGGGGCCAGACCCTGAGGGACGGTGTGCGCTATGGCTATGACACCGCGGCCTATGACGACCGCGAAGTGAGCCGCATCATGCGTGCCGGGTTCGAACTGGCGCGTCAGCGGTCGGGCCGGATCGTATCGGCGGACAAAGCCAATGTGATGGAGAGCTACAAGCTGTGGCGACAGGTTGCAGACGAGGTGGCCGGGGAATTCCCGGACATGGCCCTGACCCATATGTATGCCGACAATTGCGCCTATCAGATGGCCCGTGACCCGGCCGCATTTGATGTGATCGTGGGGTGCAATCTGATTGGCGACTTCCTGAGCGACCTGGCCGCGGTCGTGTCCGGCAGCCTGGGCATGTTGCCCTCGGCCTGCCTGTGTGACGTGCCGGTTGCGGGCGCGCGGATCAAAGGGATCTACGAGCCGGTTCACGGCAGCGCACCCGATATAGCAGGACAGGGCATTGCCAACCCATTCGGCATGATCCTGAGCGTTGCGATGATGTTTCGCTATACCGCCGGGCGTCCGGATCTGCAGAGCCAGATTGAACAGGCCGTCGAGCGGGTTCTGAGCGCCGGAATCGGGACGCCTGATATTGGCGGGACGCATGCGACCCAGGATGTCGCCGACGCCGTGATCCGTGAGCTTGCACCATGAGCGACTGGGATTATGTCATTGCCGGGGCCGGATCGGCAGGCTGTGTTCTGGCCGCACGCTTGTGCGAAGATCCGACCACGCGGGTTCTGCTGATCGAAGCAGGAGGTCCGGCAAAAACAATCTTTGCCCGAATGCCCGCCGGGGTCGGCATGGTGCATTCGAACCCGAAGTATGACTGGGGGTATTTGAGCACGCCACAGCCAGGGTTGAACGGGCGGCAGATCTATTATCCGCGCGGCAAGGGGCTGGGCGGTTCGTCGTTGCTGAACGGGATGATCTATATCCGGGGCAATGCTGCTGACTATGACCGCTGGCGGCAAAAGGGGCTGGTGGGCTGGTCCTATGGCGATGTGCTGCCCTATTTTCGACGCTCGGCGGGTGCGCAGCACCGTGGCGGAGAGGCGCATCATGACACCACGGGTCCGCTCAAGGTGACACCGGCAGGGAACTACGACCGGATCAACCAGGTCTTTGTCGCGGCCTGCCAGCAGGCCGGGGCACCGGTGAACACGGATTTCAATGGCTCCAGCCAGACCGGTGTCGGACGGCTGGACGTCAAGGCCAGCGGCGGGCTGCGCCAAAGCACGGCAGAGGCCTATCTGAACCCCGTTCCAAAGAACCTGACCGTGATGACCGGCTGCCCGGTGTTGAAGGTGGTGACCAAAGACCGCCGCGCCGTTGCGATTCTGACTCCGCAGGGCGAAATGCGCGCGCGGCGTGAGGTGATCCTGTGTCTGGGGGCCTTTGAAACGCCCAAGGCGCTGATGCTTTCGGGCATCGGCCCCGGTGCGCATCTGGCCGGGCATGGGATCGACGTTGTGCGGGATCTGCCCGGGGTGGGGCAAACCCTGTTTGACCACCCCAATATGCCGATGCAATTCGGCCTGCGCGACGCAAGCCTGTCGATGGCCCGGTTTCAGCGGCTGGACCGGGCGATGGTGATGGGGGCACAATGGCTGTTTTCGCGGTCGGGGCCTGCGGCCTCTCCGTTCTGGGCGTCAGCCCTGTTTCACGCGATCCGCGATTCAGAGATGCCGGAACTGGAGGTGTTTTTCACCCCCATGGTTGTGCGCGAGGATTCGGCGGTGAACCAGAAGGGGTTCAGCCTGCAATCGCTCAGCCATCTGGGCAAGGCGATGATTGCGCGGGGCAAGATCGCCGAGCCGGGGTTGCAGTTCGACATCAACCTGCTGCGCCCGCGCAGCTGCGGGCAGGTGCGGCTTGCCTCGGCGGATCCCCTGCAGGTGCCGGTGATTGATGCCGGGTATTTCAGCGATGACAGCGACTTTTTTGATCTGGTTGAAGGAATGCGGCACCTGCGCCGGGTGATGGCCCAGCCCGCCTTTGACGGTGTTGGTGATGTCGAGCTGAGCCCCGGTGCGGCCTGTCAGACCGATGAGGATCTGCGCCAGTCGATCCGCGAGCTGGTCACCACCGGGCACCATCCGGCCTGCACCGCGCGGATCGGGGTCGAAGGCGACCCGGGCGCGGTTCTGGACGGGGAATTCCGGGTGCGGGGGGTGCAGGGGCTGCGGGTTGTTGATGCCTCGGCCCTGCCTGACATGGTGAGTGGAAATATCGGCGCGCCTGTGATCATGTTGGCCGAACGGGCGGCGGATATGATCCGGGGACGTCCGCAACTGACGGCAAACGATCCAAGGGAGACTGCAGCATGAGCATGACATGCGGCGAAGCAACAATGCGCCTGTTGGCGAACTATGGTGTGACCACGGTGTTCGGCATTCCTGGCGTTCATACGTTGGACATCTGTCGGGGGCTGACAGGGGGGGGCAATTCGGGTGCGCTGCGCCATGTTCAGACCCGCAACGAACAGGGTGCCGGGTTCATGGCCGAAGGTTGGGCCCGGGCCACGGGTGAGGTCGGCGTTGCCGTGGTGATTTCCGGCCCCGGCGTGACCAATGCGGCCACGGCGTTGGGACAATGTTATGCCGACAGCCTGCCGATGTTACTGATTTCGGCAGAACCGGACAGCCATACCATTGGCAAGGGCTGGGGTGTGCTGCATGAAATCACCGAACAGAAGAAGGTGACCGAGCCGCTGACCGCGTTGTCGGCCACGGCCCGGCGCGCGGCAGATGTCCCCGAGCTGTTGGCCCAGGCGTTTTCGATCTTTGCCAGCCAGAGACCGCGTCCGGTGCATATCTCGTTGCCGATGGATGTGCAGGCCGAGATGGTCGAAGGTGATTGGCAACCGGTGCGCCTGCCGGACCGCCCGGAACCGGCAGCGGGCAAGCTGCCGACGGCGGCGGCAATGCTCAAGGACGCACAGCGCCCGGTGATCATGGTTGGCGGCGGGGCGACCGAAGCCTCTGGTGGGTTGGCCAAGGCGGTCGAACGTTGTGGCGCGGTGGTGATTTCATCAACGGCGGGCAAGGGTATCTTGCCGGACGATCACCCGCTGCACCTGAGCGGGTCGACCGTGCGCCCCGAGGTGCGCGACTATCTGGCCACGGCGGATGTGATATTGGCAGTCGGCACCGAACTGGCCGAAACCGACAGCTTTGTCGAGCGGCTGGAGCTGAACGGAGATCTTATCCGACTCGACATTGATCCCCACAAGATCAATGACTTCTACCCGGCGACATTGGGAATTATCGGTGACGCAGGGCCATCTATGGACGATCTGGCGGCCTATTTGTCAGATCATGATTGTCGGGCGGTCAGGGCCGCGGGCACGGCGGCGGTGGCGTCGATCCGTGAACAGATCCGGGCCAATCTGACTGTGTCAGAGCGCAAGCATCTGAAGTTCCTGAATGTCCTGCGCGAGGTGGCACCAGAACGGACGGTGTTTTCTGGGGATGCCTGCCAGCTGGTCTATACCGGAGCCTTTGCCTTTGATGTGCAAAAGCCGCGCCAGTGGTTCTATCCGGCCGGGTTCTGTGCTTTGGGCAATGGGCTGCCCAATGCAGTGGGGGCCAAGATGGCCCGCCCCGAAACACCGGTTGTGGTGCTCGCCGGGGATGGTGGGTTCATGTTTACCATGCCCGAGCTGATGGTGGCCGCCGAACTGGGATTGTCGCTGCCTATCATCATCTGGGAAAATGGCGGGTTGAAACAGATCCAGGACGACATGGACCTGCGCAGTATCCAGCGCGTCGGGGTCGACGGGATGAACCCGGACTTTGTTGCATTGGCGCAGGCGTGCCAGTGCCATGCGCATCGGCCAGAGAGCGAAAAGGCGTTTCGAAATGCCTTTGGTGCCGCGCTGTCGGCTGATCGTCCCACCGTGATCGTCGTACAGGAGGAGGCCGAATGGTTGAGGTGATCGCCGTGTCCCGCCCCATGCAGCAATACGGTTTCAATCGCCTTGCCTGAGATCTTTGAGGATAATCAATGACTGACGTTCGAACCTTTGGGTACTTTGTCAACAACGCCTGGCATGAGCCGGCTTCGGGACAGTATTTCGATAGTGAAAATCCGGCCGACGGTCGCGTGTGGGCCAGGGTTCCCGATTGCCGGTCGCAAGATGTAAACCGGGCGGTGGCGGCTGCCAAATCCGCCTTTTACGACGGCCCCTGGGGGCGGATGATGCCCGCAGAACGGGGGCGGGTGCTGCGCCGGATTGGGGATGTGATCAGCACGCATGCCGACCGGCTGGGCGTCATGGAAACCCGCGACAATGGCAAGCTGCCCGGGGCCATCACTCCTGGTCTGCGTTCTGGCCAGTGGCAGGTGGACAGTTGGCATTATTATGCTGGCCTGTGTGACAAGTTCGAAGGCCGGGTTATCCCGGCCGAGGCCCCCAACATCCACAATTACGTCAAATGGGAACCCTTTGGCGTGGTCGGCCAGATCCTGCCCTGGAATTCGCCATTGGGAACCCTGATCTGGAAGCTCGCCCCCTGTCTGGCGGCTGGGAACACGGTGGTTCTGAAACCATCCGAACACTCTTCCTGTTCGACGCTCGAGTTGATGGATGTGTTGCTCGAGGCAGATCTGCCACCGGGGGTGTTAAATGTGGTGACCGGTTTTGGCCGCACCACGGGCGAGCCGCTGATCGATCATCCGGATGTCCGCATGGTCTCCTTTACCGGTGGCACCGCGGGGGGGCGGGCGGCGGCCAGCATCGCGGCCCGTCAGGTCAAACCCATCGTGATGGAGCTGGGCGGCAAATCTCCCCAAATCGTGCTGCCGGACGCCGACCTGGATCTGGCCGTGAATGGCGTGGCGGCGGGGATCTTTCCGGCAGGCGGTCAAAGCTGTATCTCGGGTTCGCGCCTGTTGGTGCATAAATCCGTGATCGACGCATTCACGGACAAGCTGGTCCAGGTTGTCAAAAAGGCCCGGGTGGGGGATCCGAATGATCCCGCGACCCAGATTGGCCCCATGGCCAACCGTCCGCATTACGAGTCCGTATTGCAGAAAATTGACGCGGCCGAGGCTGCCGGGCATCGGATGCTGCTGGATGGGCGCAGCGCCTGTCGCGATCAGGGGTATTACATTGGCCCGACAATCTTTGCCGATGTGCCAAACGGGTCGGATCTGGCTCAGACCGAAGTGTTCGGCCCGGTGGTGTCAACCGAAGCCTGGGAGGATGAGGTCGAGGTGATCCGCGCTGCCAATGACACGATCTTTGGTCTGGCTGCCGGGATCTGGTCGCGGGACGTGACCCGCGCCATGCGCATGGCCGACCGGATCGAAGCCGGGACCGTCTATATCAACAACTATTTCAACGCGGCCACCCAGTCCCCGGTAGGGGGGTACAAACAGTCTGGCTATGGGCGCGAAAACGGGTGGGAGGGGATGCGCTGTTTCCTACAGACCAAATCGGTCTGGCTCTCCACCGATCCGCATCAACCCGATCCTTTTGCAGACTGATCAAATCAGAGGGTACATCACATGACACCGGACCCCACGCCCAAGGCCGGCACCTGGAACCACCATCCGGATTTGCCGATTCCGGTGTCACCAATCCTCAGTTGGCCACCGCGCCCTGTCGCCTGGATCAAATGGATTGCGCAATATTGGCTGGCGCTCAGTTCGGTCACGATCGAGCTGGCCCTGGCGTGGGGTGTCTATGCCTGGTTCCAACCCGAGTGGACCCAGATGCAGACCCTGTCTCCTGGGTGGATCGCCCAGATCTGGCTGCGCAATATCGTGTTGCTGACATTGGTGGCAGGAGGGCTGCATCTGTGGCTGATCACGCTAAAGCGGCAGGGCAGAACGCTGAAGTTCGACGCCCGCGACCAGACCGCCAACAACGGGCATTTCACGTTTCGCAATCAGGTCTGGGACAATATGTTCTGGTCGCTGATCAGCGGCGTGGGGTTTTGGACCGCCTATGAGGTGCTGTATTTCTGGGCCGCAGCCAATGGCTATGCGCCGCAGATCAGTTTCGCCGGCAACCCGATCTGGTTCATTGCCTGGCTGGTGATCCTTCCGATCTGGTCCAGCTTTCATTTCTATTGGGTGCATCGCTGGCTGCATTGGCCGCCATTGTATAAACTGGCGCACGCGCTGCATCACCGGAACATCAATATCGGTCCCTGGGCCGGGATTTCGATGCATCCGGTGGAAACAGCCATCTATTTCTCGTCCTTGCTGATCCATCTGGTCGTGCCATCACACCCGGTTCACGTGCTGTTCCATGCCTATCTGAACGGGCTGAACCCGGCGGTGTCGCATTCCGGTTTCGAAGGTATCGTGTCGGGCGGGCGCAGGCGTTTTAGTGCGGGAGATTTCTTTCACCAGCTGCACCATCGGTATTTCGAATGCAATTATGGAACCGCCGAGATGCCCTGGGATGTGATGTTTGGATCCTTTCATGACGGCAGCGACACCGCCACCCGCGCCACCCGGGAGCGCAAGAAACAGATGTACAGGTGAAGGCAATATGGCGGACCAGAAATGATGATACTCACCTCTTGCGCTGAATTTGTCGCCACTGCCGATGCACCGGCTGATGTGCACCCGATGGTGACACGGGCTGTGGCCGATTGTTTCGGCTGTATTCTTGCAGGGACCGACAGCGAGGTCGCGACACGGGTGCGTTCTGTTCTGGCCGTGGTCGGGGCGGGCAATGCGCCGCTGTATGGTGCGGGGCAGCAGGTGGCCCCCGGCTATGCGGCGCTGGGCAATGCGGTGTCGGGACACGCCTATGATCTGGATGACTGGGAGGAGCCAGGCAATACCCATCCGACCATTGTGATCCTGCCCGCGGTATTGGCAGTGGCCGAAGTCGTGCCCCTGACCGGCGCACAGATGCTGAACGCCTATTGCGTCGGGTTTGAAATGATCTGTCGGTTGGGCGAGGCGGTAACGCTGGGTCACTATACCCGAGGCTTCCATTCGACAGCGACCCTGGGTGCGATCGGGGCAGCGGCGGCCTGTGCGCGGGCCTTGGGTTTGGACAGGGAGCAATCCGCTCATGCAATGGCAATCTCTGTGTCGCAGGCAACGGGCTATACCATACAGTTCGGCTCCAGCGTCAAACCGTTGCAGGCCGGACAAGCAGCCCGAGCAGGGTTTGAAGCGGCGATGCTGGCCCGTGCCGGAGCGACAGGCAAACCACAGGTGTTGGACAGCGACCGCGGGTTCAACGGGCTGATGGGGGCCGGGACGCCTGACAGCTTTGCCCATGCGATTGCCAAACTGGGACGGCCGTGGGCTCTGCAGGAATACGGGTTGCTGATAAAGCCCTGGCCGTCGTGTAGCTATATCCATCGGCTGATGACCGCTGCGCTGGAACTGCGTCGGCAGATGGCGCATGACGAGGTGGTGCAGGTGCGGGCAACCTTGCCGGATTTTCACAAGGCAATCCTGCCCTTTGACCAGCCCACAACCCAGACCGAAGCGTTGTTTTCCGTGCCAGCCTGTGTCGCACAGGTTCTGGTCAGCGGTGATTTGACCATGGCCGACAGCGCTGCCGGTTTCTGGCAGCGCCCCGAAGTTGCCCGCCTGATCGCGGTGACCGACGTCACCACCGAACCACCACGAAATCCCGCGCTGAACTATGATCCGGCGCAACCGGATGTGCTGGAGCTGGTCGGGCAGGGCGGGCGAGTGGTGCGAGGGCAATGTGACTATCCGTTGGGGTCGCGACAGACCCCGATGTCCGATGCGCAATATGCAGCCAAATACAGCTCTATCACTGGACGGGCGGCTGCGGAGTTCACCAGATTGCTTGGCTGGCGTGACACCCAGGACATAGCGGGATTCTTTAGAAAGGGAACGACATGAGCCGAACCCGGCGTAACGGTGGGCGTGCAGCCCGCCGGATTGACCGCGCGGATGGAGCCGGGTCAGGCCCCAGCACGGCCATCTGGCCAGGGATCGAAGGGGGGCGGTATACTCCGTTTACCCGGCGCGAGATCGAGAGGGTCAGCGACACCGCCCTGCGTATCCTGGAAGAGATCGGATTGAAGGGGGCCACGCCACATTGCGTGGAAACCGTTTGCAACAATGGCGGCTCGCTGACCGAGGATGGGCGATTGCTGATGCCCGCGGATCTGGTGCGGCGGATGCTCAAGGTGGCGGGGCGGGGTTTCAAGCTGTTTGGGCAAATGCCTGAGTATGACATCGATCCGTCGGGCACCCGGATCCATCTGGGGACCTCGGGAGCCGCAGTGCATATCGTCGACAGCCTGACAGGCACGATCCGCGACTCGGCGCTCAGGGATCTCTACGATATGGCGCGGCTGGCCCAGTCGCTGCCAAATATCCACATGTTTCAGCGCACTGTGGTCGCGCGGGATCTGAGCGATCCGTTCGAGATGGACCTGAACACGGCCTATGGCTGTCTCAAAGGGACGGCGAAACCGGTTGGTGGGTCATTCACCTCAGAGGAAAACATGGAAGCCGCCGTGCAGATGATGCAGATGATCGCGGGCGGCCCCGAGGCCTTGCGTGCGCGTCCGCCGTTCTGTGTTTCGACCTGTTTCATCGTGCCGCCGTTGACATTCGCCGAAGAGGCGCTGGGCGTGATCGAATGCGCTGCCCGTCACGGCATTCCCCTGAAGCTGGTCTCGGCCGGACAGGCGGGGGCCACCAGCCCGGCGCCGCTGGCCGGAGCAGTGGCGCAGCAAACGGCCGAAGTGCTGGCGGGGCTTGTCTATGTGAATCTGTTGAACCCGGGCCACTCGGCGACCTTTGGCGCGTTGCCGTTCGTGAGCGATCTTCGCACTGGTGCGATGTCGGGAGGCAGCGCCGAACAGGGGCTGCTGATGGCGGCCTGTGCCCAGATGGCACAGCATTTCGATATTCCCTGCGCGGTGTCGGCGGGCATGACCGACAGCAAGATGCCGGATTTTCAGGCGGGCTATGAAAAAGGCGTGACCGAACTTTTGTCGGCATTGTCCGGGGCCAATCTGATTTATGAGGCTGCGGGGATGTATGGGTCGCTTTTGGGTTGTTCGTTGGAGAGCTTTGTTCTGGACAATGACATGATCGGGTCGATCCTGCGGGCGACGCGCGGGTTCGAGGTCAGTGACGACACCCTGTCGTTGGAGGTCATCCGCGAGGTTTGTGTCGATGGGCCCGGGCATTTTCTGGGGCATGATCAGACGCTGAAGCGGATGGAAAGCGACTATTACTATCCGGCGCTGGCGGATCGGCGTACACCGCAGGAATGGGCAGCCGCTCCGGACCGCGACCTGTTGGAACAGGCGCGGGCCCGGACTGAGGCGTTATTGGGGGGACCGCGATCCGAACATATTCCTGCGGAGATCGACGCTGAAATCCGCGCAAGGTTCCCCATTCGGCTACCAAAGGCAGACCTATGACCGCCACCCGGAGCAAGCTGGACCTGCAAGAGGATCAACGGGTCAATGTGAGCAAGGCCGAGGCGGTGTCCTGTATGGTCGCGATCTTTGAGCGGTTGGGCAACACGCCAGAGGTCGCGCGGTGTGTGGCCGAGCACCTGGCAGAAACGTCCTTGTCGGGTATGGAAAGCCATGGTGTGATGCGCACCCTGCAATATGCAGAGCAGATGCAGAACGGGTATCTGTCTGTCGGCGTTGACACGCAGGTTATTCGTGCTCCGTCGGGGGCCACCCATGTGGACGGTGGGGGTGGTATCGGTATCCCTGCGATGGTGCAGGCCTATGAGACGGGTATGCAGATGGCAGTGCAAACGGGTGTGTCAGCGCTGGCGATCCGCAACGTGGGCCACACCGGACGCCATGGGGCGTTTGCCGACAAGGCGGGACAAGAGGGGTTTCTGACCATCTGTGTTGGTGGGGGAAATCGAAAAAACTGGCCGCAGGTCGCACCGCATGGCGGAGCGAAGGGGCTGTTGCCAACCAACCCCTGGTGCATTGGAATTCCCGGTGGAGCACGCGGCCCGGTGGTGCTGGACTTTGCCACCTCCAAGATTGCCGGAGGCTGGATCTATGCGGCGCGCTCGGCCGGGGCGCAACTGCCGGACGGCTGCCTGATTGATCGAGATGGAAACCCGAGCCGGGACCCGGAAGCGTATTTTTCCGGAGGTGCCATTCTGCCTGCGGGTGGGCACAAGGGGTATGGATTGGCGTTGATGGGGGAGATGATTGGGGAAGCGATGCTGGGGCCGTCGTCGACCGAATGCAATTGGCTGTTGGTCACCCTTCGCTGCGACCATTTTCGCGAGACCTCTGCCATGGAAGTTGCGGCCGAGGCGGTTCTTTCGGACATGCGCAACTGTCCACCGGCACCGGGGTTTGATTGTGTCGAAGTGCCAGGCGAACGCGAACGCGACCAATATGTGAAATCTGGTGATCGGATCGCAATTCCAAAAGCAACCTGGCGGCAAATACAGGAGTTGGAAGCAGGTCTGAAAGCCTGATCCGGTCTCTGAAAGCCAAGCGCTCCCGCCCGGGAACCCAGCATCAAAGATGCAGGGCTCCCCGTTGGGCGTGGCCCCCCGCAGGCTGGCCTGCGAGGGGCGGTCGCGCGTCGATCCAGGCGCTGAGGGTCCTGTGCCGACAGGGGTTTTTCCCAATGATGCCGGGGTCCGGTCTTGGCGGACGGGGGGCGGCGCGTCATTGTGAACGCAAAACCAGAATGAGGATACAGATGACCAAATCTTTCCCCGAACAGGGTCATGATGGCCCCTATGCTGCGCCGCTGATCGTTCGTGATCAGATCGTGCGCCCGGAATGGATCGACTATAATGGGCACATGAATGTCGGCTATTACGGGATCGCCTTTGATCAGGCCATCGACAAAGTGTTTGACCACGAACTGGGGATCGGCACCGAGTTCATCAAATCAGAGGGTCAGGGGCCTTACGTGCTGCAGTCGCACATGCAATTTTTGCAGGAACTGCTGGAAGGGCAGAAATTCGACGTGCAGTTCCGTTTGATCGACCACGATCACAAACGGCTGCATTTCTTTGGTGAGATGATGCGCCAGCCTGACGGGGTGGTGTGTGCCACACAAGAAATCGTTGCGATGAATGTCGATCACGAGACAGCACGATCGACGGCCTATCCGGATTGGGCGCAGCGCCGGTTTTCGCGGATGCTATCGGACCATAAAGCCATGGCGCGTCCCCGCCAATTGGGGGCGAGCCTGGGATTGCGCCGGTAGGGAAGCACGGTGCCTGCTCTGCTCAGTTGAACTTTCAGGTGTTGACCGGATTGAAAACGGCCACAGGGACGGGCAAGCCCGTCCCTGTGGATGTCATTGATTTGCGGAGTCAGAGGAACCCGAGATCATCATCGTCGCCCTCGTCATCGGGTTCATGTGCAGACGGGTCGTCGTCCTGAGACTGCGTCATCAGCGCCATGATGTCATATAGCTCGGTGTTGCCAGCAGTTCCGGAGGACCCTCCGGTTCCACCGCTACCAGACCCACCAGAGGCGCTGGCATAGACCACGTCGTCATCCGTGCCACCGCTTGACACCGGTTCGCCCTCAAAGTCGGGCAGACCGTGGGTCGCAGCGATGCTGAAGGTTCCGCCTGTGCCCGAGCCTGAGCCCTTGGTGCCGCCCGAGCCGGAGCCCTTGGTACCGCCTGAGCCTGAGCCTTTGGTGCCACCGGAGCCTGAGCCTTTGGTGCCACCGGAGCCTGAGCCTTTGGTGCCACCGGAGCCTGAGCCCTTGGTGCCGCCCGAGCCTGAGCCCTTGGTGCCGCCCGAGCCTGAGCCATTGGTGCCACCGGAGCCTGAGCCTTTGGTGCCACCGGATCCTGAGCCCTTGGTACCACCAGAGCCGGATCCCTTGGTACCACCTGAGCCGGAGCCCTTGGTACCACCTGAGCCGGAGCCTTTGGTGCCACCGGAGCCTGAGCCCTTGGTGCCGCCAGAGCCTGAGCCTTTGGTGCCGCCAGAGCCGGAGCCTTTGGTACCACCTGAGCCGGAGCCCTTGGTACCACCCGAGCCTGAGCCTTTGGTGCCACCGGAGCCTGAGCCTTTGGTGCCGCCGGATCCTGAGCCTTTAGTGCCGCCGGATCCTGAGCCTTTGGTGCCACCGGAGCCGGAACCCTTGGTACCGCCTGAGCCGGAGCCTTTAGTGCCGCCGGATCCTGAGCCCTTGGTGCCGCCGGATCCTGAGCCTTTGGTGCCACCGGAGCCGGAGCCCTTGGTACCGCCTGAGCCTTTGGTGCCGCCTGAGCCTTTGGTGCCGCCTGAGCCGGAGCCTTTGGTGCCGCCGGAGCCTGAGCCTTTGGTACCGCCCGAGCCGGAGCCTTTGGTACCGCCCGAGCCGGAGCCTTTGGTGCCACCTGAGCCGGAGCCTTTGGTGCCACCTGAGCCTGAGCCTTTGGTGCCGCCGGATCCTGAGCCTTTGGTGCCGCCAGAGCCTGAGCCCTTGGTACCGCCGGAGCCGGAGCCCTTGGTCCCACCGGAGCCTGAGCCCTGGGGGCTGGACTCCGAAAATTCGTCAGCGAGCTTGTCGTCATACCACTGATCCAGGGTGTCTCCTTCGACGCCTCCATTGTGGTATGCGTCGCTGGAGCTCGCCGATGCGCTGGTGTCATGAGACAGGACATGCGGGTTTGCAGTGTCCGAATTCAAGACAATTGTCAGGCTGTTGAGGTCAAGATCATCCAGAGTGAGCCCGCTGCCCCACAACGTAAAGTTGATGTTTTGGGTGTTCCCAGCGGTTGAATCATCCTCAGTCCCGAATTGGATCATGCCATCAAAGTTGGATCCAACGTCAAAGCCGTTGTTCAACTGGGATACGGAATTTGCATCGAACTGGCTACCTGTGACCCCCAAGGTGTTGATATCCGGGTACAAGTTGACATCATCAAGAACGCTGTCATCCGTGAAGTTGAAAAAGATGCCATCAAGGTCGCCGACCTCTGTCAGATAGTTCGGTTGAACTTGGAAGAATAGACCTCCGCCCTGTGTGTCCAGGACCGAAATGACAACTTGCGGATCTGTCCCAACATTGATCTCTACGGGCTCTTTGGCCGGTGTTTCGCCGCCGCCACCGCCGCCACCGCCGCCAGTGGGTGGCGCTTCGCTGCTTCCGCCGGAGCCTGAACCTTTGGTGCCACCTGAGCCTGAGCCCTTGGTACCGCCGGATCCTGAGCCCTTGGTGCCGCCAGAGCCGGAGCCCTTGGTGCCGCCCGAGCCTGAGCCTTTGGTACCGCCTGAGCCTGAGCCCTTGGTGCCACCGGAGCCTGAGCCTTTGGTACCGCCCGAGCCCGAACCCTTGGTGCCACCGGAGCCTGAGCCTTTGGTGCCGCCTGAACCGGAGCCCTTGGTCCCACCTGAGCCGGAGCCTTTGGTACCGCCCGAGCCTGAGCCTTTGGTGCCGCCAGAGCCGGAGCCTTTGGTGCCACCGGAGCCTGAGCCCTTGGTGCCACCGGAGCCGGAGCCCTTGGTGCCGCCCGAGCCTGAGCCTGAGCCCTTGGTGCCACCGGAGCCTGAGCCTTTGGTACCGCCCGAGCCCGAACCCTTGGTGCCACCGGAGCCTGAGCCTTTGGTGCCGCCTGAACCGGAGCCCTTGGTCCCACCTGAGCCGGAGCCTTTGGTACCGCCGGAGCCTGAGCCTTTGGTGCCGCCAGAGCCGGAGCCTTTGGTGCCACCGGAGCCTGAGCCCTTGGTGCCACCGGAGCCGGAGCCCTTGGTGCCGCCCGAGCCGGAGCCCTTGGTGCCGCCCGAGCCCGAGCCCTTGGTGCCGCCGGAGCCTGAGCCTTTGGTGCCGCCTGAGCCGGAGCCCTTGGTCCCACCTGAGCCGGAGCCTTTGGTACCGCCCGAGCCTGAGCCTTTGGTGCCGCCTGAGCCGGAGCCTTCGGAGGGCTCGTCCTCAGAGCCGTATTTGCTCAAAAGGTGTTCCTTGTACCATTGGTACAGGCTGTCCCCTTCGACACCCCCATTGTGGTACGATTTTGTACCGGAACCGTAGGAACTCCAACTCATCGCGCACACCCTCCAAAAAACGTCCATTGCCTGCAACCTGGCAAACAATTCCAACAGCGGCCAAAGTTTGGCCCTCGTGTTTGCAGGGCTCATTTGACCAGCCTCGACGCTACAAAGCGGGCACGTTTGAGGCAATTTTTCGCCACATTTGTCGGGAAACATGCTGCAATACCGGCGAGTTAGCGAAACAGTGTTTGAGAAATCGGGGATATTGGTTCGGGGCTGACATCAATGGGGCCGAATTTCTTGACCTACGTAAAAGCTGAGCGATTCGACGAGGGCCGCAGATCTGTCCAATTCGATCCCGAAAAATGTCTCAATTCCGATATACTCATTGCTGGGTAAGGGGTGCTGCGCCTGATCGTCTGCGCGGTCATTAGAGATCAATTGTGTGAAAGGGTATGCCGTGTCCGAGAGTTCCAACAGCAAACGCATTGCGCGCATTGTGGAATGTGCCGAAGAGCATTTTGGCAAGGAAGTCGAACGCGTAACGGCGCCCGGTGGCGAGGGGAGATCTTCGTTTCGATTGCATTTTGACGACCGGGACGTGATTGCGACGCTGCGCCCAAATTTTCGCAGAACCCACCTGGAAGCGCATGTTCTGAACAGTTTGAACACATACAGTTCGGATTTGCCCCGCGTGCTGGGAGTCGTCGGGGAAATCTTGTTCCAATCCGATGTGGGTCGGCGCCGCTTGAATCAGGAAATCGTGCGTTGCCCGGCCGGGAGCCAGAAGGACCTGGCGGCAGAGGCGGTGGCCGGGATCTTTCGGATCCACGCGGCGGCGCGCAAGACTGATCTGCACAAAATGATGCCGCATCTGGGCAATAATGCCGAATGGATCAGCAATCTCGTGGATGCTGTGGATGCATTGCAACCCTATTCCCAGGGGATTTCGGGCGATTATGATCGCGCCGCGGTGGGAAATGCGATTGCCTACCCTGGCAAACAGTTCGTCAAATGGGATTGCCGGTCCGGCAATGCCGCAATTGGTCAGGATGAACGGCTACGCTGGTTCGATTTTGAGTATTCCGGTTTGCGTCATGGTGCCGAAGACTTTGCCTGGCTGATTGGGGACGAAGCCTGGCCAATTGCGCCGGACGTTATGGTCGACATCATGATTGATGCCTATGATCATGAATGCGGCCATGAAATCTCGGACTATCTGGAATATATGTCGGTTTACCTGACACTTCACGCGGTGCAGCGGTTCAAGCTGATCGTTAAGGAAGCCAAAAAACGTGGCTGGCTCTCCAAGGAGAGAGTGCGAAAATATGATGATGCGGGGGTTCATCCCGAGTTTGCCGTGCAAATTTGCAAAGTTGGACAGTATTTTGCAGCGCAATCTCCGCTCACAGCCCCCTTGTCCCGCAATTTTGAGGGAGCAGCGCGCGCGTTCAAAGAGATCCTGCGCGACGGCTCTTCGTTGAAGTCGGCCTGAACCATGAATGCAGCGGCAAAAACCCCATTGGCAGGCGCAAGCGACGACAGCTTGCGTGTGTTCAGCTTTGATACTTTGGATCGGATGAAACGCATTCGCGAGGATTGGCAGCTTCTGGAGCGGCGCGATCCAGAGGCGACGATCTTTTTGTCCTGGCGTTGGATGGCGGCCGCGTTTGCGGCAAACCCAGGCAGGTGGCGCGTTATCGCCGTGTATCACGCCGGGCGGCTGGTCGCGGTTCTGCCGCTCAAGTTGCGGGTGCATTGGAGTCAGACCCGCGCCCGCTTGCAAACCGAGATAGAGGCCGGAGGCAAGCTGGTCGGATCGGAATACACGGGATTTTTGTGCGACCCCGAATGGCAGGATCTGGCGCTGCGGGAAATGGCGCAGCATGTTCAGACAATGCCCTGGTCTGAACTGTCGATCCGTTACGTGGAATCCCAGGACCGTGCCAGCACGTTCATGACGGCGTTCCCCAGAGCCGCATTCAGCACCCGGTGGCGAGAATACAAGATCAACCAAGGCCAGATTGATAACTTGCTGTGCCCGCGAATTGATCTGCCGCCGACACATAATCTGTTTCTGGCGATGTTAAAAAGAAACACACGACGGCAAATCCGATTGGCCACCAAAAGGGGTCTCGAGACGGGCGAAATGCGTGTCACCTGGCCCGAGGGCGGAGAGTTGAAAGAGGCGATCCGCATATTGTTGCGGTTGTGGATGCAGCAGTGGGAACCGTCAAAAGGACGAGAGGCTGCATTTGTGACATCGCGCAACTATCTGCATGGTTTGGGAACTGCCTATCGGATGGGGACCTTGCGTATGCCGGTGCTGTGGAAGGGCGACCGTCCGATCGCGACATTGGGCAATGTTCTGGACCCGGCGCGCAAACGGATGCACGTGTTGGTCACAGGGCGGGATGTCACGATCCAAGACAATTTTGTCGGACTTCTGCTGCATTCCGAGAATATCAGGTGGGCCATCGAAAACGGGATCAAAGTCTATGATTTTGGCCATGGGAACGAGCCGTACAAACATCGCTTTGCCGCCCAGGATGTGCCGGTGCATTTCTTGTCTGTTCGCCGCCGGGATGTTGCGCAGGTGACGGACACTTTGGACCCGGCCTGTGTGCCGATGGGGCTGGAACGTGTGGTTGCCTATCTGGAAAATGACAAGATCGAACGCGGCCTGGAGATCAGTCGGCAACTGGCCGAAGTCGCCCAGAAACGGGGCAGGTGACACGTTGGCCGGCTGACATGAGCGTCACAATCCCATCTGGCGGACGGCCAGATCACGCATGATCTCTTCGGAGCCGCCGCCAATGGCCATGACTTTTACTTCGCGATAGATCCGTTCGATCCGGTTGCCCCGCAAATAACCAGCACCACCCAGGATCTGCATCGCCTCGGAGGCGCAGAATTCGCAGGCCTTGGAGGTGAAGAATTTGGCTTTGCAGATTTCGGCCACGGGCATGGGCCCCGTGTTTACCTTCCAACAGATCATGTTCAACCAGGCTTCGACCGCGTCGATGCGGGCCGAGATCTCGGCGATCTTGTGGCGGATGACCTGATGTCGGATCAGGGGCTTGCCAAAGGTTTCGCGCTCCTGCGCCCAGGCAATGCTGTCTTCGAGACAGGTTTTCATCATCCCCAACATTCCGGCGATCAACCCGACCCGCTCCAGATTGAAATTCTCCATGATGGCTAGAAACCCGCTATTTTCTGCGCCCATCATATTGGTGGCGGGCACCCGCATGTCGTCAAAGAACAGCGTCGCCTGATCCGAACACCACCAACCCATCTTGCGGGGCAGGGCGCTGCGCGAGAACCCGATCGTGTCCGATTCGACAAAGAACAGCGAAATACCGGTCAAACCGTCGCCCCCGGTGCGCGCGGCAACGACAAAGTAATCCGACGTCATGCCACCAGTGATAAAGGTCTTGGAGCCGTTTAGAACCCAATGGTTGCCGTCGCGGTGCGCCCGTGTCGTCAGATTGGCCACATCCGACCCCCCGCCCGGTTCGGTCACGCCCAGGCTGGATCCTTTGCGGCCTGCGATAATGTCGGGCAGAACCCGGTCCTGGATATCGGAATTGGCCAGCCGGGCAATGGGCTCGATCGAGATCATCCGCCCGTTGATTGCCGCGGCGACCCCGCCGGCCCCACAGCGGGCCAACTCTTCGCTGTAGGTTGCGCGCATGAAACAATCATCGAACCCCAGCCCGCCATGTCTTTCGTCTATGCCGAACCCCCAGATCCCCAACGCGCCCGCCTTTTGATGGAGCGCCCAGGGGACCGCGCCTGCCTCGTCCCAGGTATCGCAATGGGGGGTAATCTCCTGCGCGACAAAGCTTTGCATGGTGTCGCGAAAGGCCGAGCGTTCCGGTGTGTCAAAGGGCGAGGTCATCCGGTTTCCTTTTGTATGGCCAGCAAATGCGGTGCCATGATCCGGGCAAAGCGGTGCACCATCTTGTTGATCACGGTCGGGTCGGCTTCGTATGGGGCATGTGTATGCAGCCCGCGCATGAAACTGCGGCAGATCGACCACAACAGCGTCAGGTCTTCGGCCTCGCCCGTCGCCGCCTTGTACAGGTGGGCGATGTTGCGGTTGAAGTCGGTGTTATAGGCCTGCAACGCCGGGGTGATCCGCTGACGTAGAGCATCATCGGTGCGCGACGCGACCAGGATCTCCATCAGCGCACGCCCTGGGCGGGTGTTGATGACTTCGGACCAAAGACGGAGCAGGTCCTCGGAAATGTCCTGATCCGGGCCTTGGTGGTGGATCAGCCCAAGGTCTCCAGTCTCAGTCTCAGGTCCACGCACCGGAGCCAACAGGCGCTCAAGGGTCTGCGCCATCATCTCTTCCTTTGATGGGAAATGATGCGTCAATGCCCCGCGCGACACCTGCGCCTGGGATTGCACGCGATTGATCGAGGTTTCGGAATACCCGACTTCGTCCAGGCATTGCACCACAGCCGAAAAGATCCGCCCGCGCGTGCGCGCAGTGCGGTCGGGATTGGCGGTGCGTGTGACGTTGGGTTCGGCTCGGGTTTTCATTTGCGTACGCCTATTCTTTGGATCAGATATAAAACAGAACGATCAGTCTGTTCAATCACTCAGACGCAGCGGAACGACCACCGTCAAACCAGGAGACGCAAATGCAACAAGCCGAAGATTTCCGCGCCGAAAGCCGGGCCCTGGCGGCGATTCTGAACCCTCTGTCTGCGGATGACCTGCGCCAGCCGACCCTGTTCAAAGGGTGGACAATCGAGGATGTCCTGGGTCATTTGCATCTGTTCAATGTCGCGGCCGAAACATCGTTGTCCGGTGCCGAAGCATTTGACGTCTTCATCGCGCCGATTGTTCGGGACATGCAGGCGGGCAAGACGATTTTGGAATGTCAGTTTCCCTGGCTGGGTGGTCTGGACGGGCGTGATCTGTTTGACGCCTGGATGGCCGGAGCGGAAAGCTGCGCGGATGCATTCGCCAAGGTAAATCCCAAAGAGCGGGTGAAATGGGTGGGGCCGGACATGAGCGCGCTCAGCTCGATCACGGCGCGCCAGATGGAAACCTGGTCGCACGGACATGAAGTCTTTGACGTGTTGGGGCTGGATCGCTCTGAACAGGACCGGATCCGAAATATCTGTCATCTGGGTGTATCGACCTTTGGCTGGACCTTTATCAACCGCAAGGAGCCGGTGCCCGAGCCCATTCCATATGTGCGCCTGACCGGGCCATCGGGCGCGGTGTGGGAATGGAATACCCCGCAGTCGGACAACGCGGTTGTCGGATCTGCTGTGGCGTTTGCCCAGGTGGTCACCCAAGTGCGCAGTATTCAGGACACCGAATTGCGGACCACGGGCGCAGTCGCTGAACACTGGATGTCAGTTGCACAGTGTTTTGCCGGCCCTCCGGTCACCCCTCCGGTCAAGGGCGCGCGCCACAAGGCCGGATGACTCAGGTGCCCAAACGGTGCCACGCAGCGGTCAACCCGGCCAATGTCATGCGTTGGGCATCTGCAATGGTCGCGGCCACCCCCTGTTGGCCCAATGCGGCGGCATAAGGCGCGCTTTGGGTGTCATCGCCGATGACGGCCAGATTCTGGCCCAGCCAATAGGGCCGCGCGGCGGCCAGCTCGGCCCCGATCAGAAGCCCCATCAACCGGGCATGTGAGTGCGCCGGCGCAGGAGCATTCAGGGCCATGTTCGCCTGAACTTCGGCCATCCGCGCGGCCAGCCGTTCGGGCTTGGACATTGCATCCGATACGGCGTCGGCCAGGGTGTCACGATCCCAGTCAGCGTCAGAAAACGCCGCTTCCAGTCCGGGCAGTTCAGCCAGCGCACCAAGCGTCGACAGGGTCAGGAAACTTTGAAAGCTGACAACTTCGCCGGCGCTGATCTGGGCCCAGTGGGTCTGTGCACCGGGAAGGCAGATCACCCCATCCCAATCCGTGTTCAGCGACAGGAAACCGGCGACGCGGATCGCTGCATTGTGCATGATCGCGCAAGGCGCGTTTTGGCTCAGCCCCGGGAGCGCATGTAAAACAATCCGTGTGTGCCGATCCGTATCGGTTCGGGGAAGCAGATCCAAAGGTTTGCATGGCACCTGGATTGGCCGAATTTCGGTATCGCCGCTCAGGACGACTGGCAGGGGGGCTGGCGTCAGCCAGCTGGAGGTCAGCGATACCAGATCTGCGACCACACCGGCAGGCCCCGACGGGCAGGACAACATTTGCAATGGATCGCCACCCTGCATGGGCCAGGCTCTGAGCTGGCACCCATCAAAGGAGGCGGCAATCCAATCGGCCCGAAATGTGTCTTGGCTCATGTGAGTTTCCCTTTTGGCAGAGCTTTCCCGTGCCCCGTTCTATGGCTCGCCCGGTGCGAGGGCAATTGCGTGATTCCGCCCGTTGACCGGTGCTGTTCCTTGCTCCGAGGTGCCCAATTTTGACGACTTTGCCAAAATTCACGGGTGTTGGTGTGAGGGATGTCCCACAATTTCACGCGGATTGTGTCCATTTTCTGCCTGCCTTCCAGCTCTGTGGCAGACGCGACTCAGCATCGGTGACAGCTGATTCTGTGTCGGGTTCGTTTAAAATACAGGAACAATACGTGTATAAATCTTTGAATGTTTCGTTAACCATCTCGTATAAAGGGAAGAAAACAAGGATATTCCCACTGGAAACAAACTGTTTCTGTGCAATTTCTTATAAATGCTCCGGGGACTGATAAATTCAACTTAGGCAATTTTGGGGCGGAAACCCGGCTCAAATGCGCAGGGATCAAAATTTCGGACACATGGGGGTGTCGTTCGGGAATTGGCCCAAAAGTTCGAATGTCGCGTTTCCAGTCCGCTTTTGCACTCTGGGGGCATTTTGGTTTTCTTGTCGTGCCGAAAGGCATCTCTCCAGCCGGGTAACCGGCTGCTGCTTGGGGAGCGTCATGAGTAGTTTGATTCGCACGAATGCTGTTGTGTGGGCTGCCGGGTTGAAACGCGATGGCGCGCGCCGGATCAGTGCATCGCTGACCATGTTCCTGCCCTTGCATAGGCGGGAATTGTCGTTGGAAGCAGCCAATATCAATGGTTCTGTCCCCCTGTACAATCCGGGTGAGCCCGAGCCGGCATCGACAATCGGCAACCACGGGATCTATGCCCAGCATGGCAAACGCATTTTGGACCTGGTGCTCATCCTTCTGGCGCTGCCAGCAGTGTTGTTGGTCACCGGATTGTGTGCGCTGGCGTTGTGGATCGAAGGGGGGCAGCCCTTCTATCGACAGGACCGGTTGGGGCGCGATGGGAAACGGTTCAAGATCTTCAAATTGCGGACCATGGTACGGGACGCTGATGCCAAACTGGCAGACTTGCTGGCCAAGGATCCGGAATTGCGCCGTGAATGGGAAACGACCCAAAAGCTGAAAACTGACCCGCGGATCACCCGAATTGGCGGTTTGCTGCGCCGGACATCTTTGGATGAATTGCCACAATTGTGGAATGTTGTGCGCGGTGAAATGAGCCTGGTTGGGCCACGACCCATGCTGCCGGAACAGCTGCCGTTGTATGGCAACCATGCCTATTATTATGATCTTGAACCCGGAATCACCGGAATCTGGCAGGTGTCGGCCCGAAATGAGAGCTGTTTTGCCCATCGGTTCGAAACCGACGCGCAATACCACCGAGATCTGTCGCTGTCGTTGGACATAAAGCTATTGTGCAAGACAGTCGGCGTTGTGCTCCGGGGGACCGGATATTGAGAAACCGGATATTGAGAAAGAAGAGCGGATCAATTCCCGTTCAAACAATGGTTTGTGTGCGCCTGGGGGCTGGCCATGCTAGAATATGCAAAGGATGCTGGCGATGAGAGATTTCGAATCTAGCGATCTGGAAGACTATTTTGCTGAGGCAGCCCATCTGGAAGACACGGAGGCCATGACAGAACAAGGTTTCAAACGGTTTCGACGCAAGAACCGCCCCCGTCCCATGCCGGACGCGCGGGTGAGCAAGGATATTCGGGACCCCCAGGCCAACCTTAGCCCTGTTGTAGACGAGGAACCTGAATTCAGGATCCAGTTGCCTGCCCCGACTCCGGAACCTTGGGAGCTGTTGCGGCAGGTGCCTTTGGGGGTGCGTCGCCATATTTTGCGCCGGTCATCGCTGATCAGCTTTTTCCGGGAGGATCCCGCTGCAAAACAGTTTGATCTGCTGCGTACCAGGTTGTTGAAAACGCTCAAGGAACGCGGCTGGAGCCGGGTCGCCGTGGTGTCGCCGACCAGCGGATGCGGGACCACATTTGCTGCGACCAATCTGGCACTCAGCCTGTCGCGTGTTCCTGAAATTCGGACTGTTCTGATGGATCTGAACCAGCGCGATCCCGGTATCGGTGACGCCCTGGATATTCAGGCGTTGGGGGACATGCCCGGTTTCTTGATGGGCGAGGTGCCGTTGCAGCATCATCTGGTACGGTGCAGTGAAACACTGGCCGTCGGTATTGCTGGCGCAGCGGATCGAAATGCTGCGGAAATTCTGCATGATCCGCAGACAGCCGAAACGCTGGACCATATGCGCGACGCGCTAAAGGCCGATGTCGTCCTGTACGATTTGCCCCCCTTGTTGGAGCACGACGATCTGATGGCGTTTCTGCCGCAGGTGGACGGTGTTTTGCTGGTTGCGGATGGTCAGACAACCACTGCGGCTGATCTGGAAGCATGCGAGAGAGTGCTCGACAACCAGACACAATTGCTGGGCGTCCTGCTCAATCGGGGACGTTGACGGGTTGATTGGGCACGATCTCTTTCCCATGTTCTCCTTGCATATGTCATAGTTTTGCCGGGATGCTGTGGTGAAACCCAAGACGTACCTGGGGCATGTTGTGCATCCGGGATGTAGGAAAGAGCAGTATGGGTCCGTTTCAGTCTATTCATGATGTCTATGATATGCTCCGTCGTCGCGCGGTGCTGATTGCTGTCGTGTCGATTGTCGGAACCGTAGCCGCGCTGTTTGTCGCGCTGAGCCAGCAACACATGTACCGTTCGGCCGAAGTGATTCAGATCGCGCAGCCCCAGATTGCTGATGAATTGGCAAAATCAACGGTCGATGGATCGTCTGCGCGCCGGTTGCAGTTGATTGAACAGCGGCTGATGGCACGCAGCAATGTGCTCGACGTTATCGAGAAATACGGGCTGTTCAAGGATGTCGGGGACCAAAGACCCAACCATCTGGCCTTTCTTCTGCGCAGCTCGGTTCGGATCGAAGGGGTTGCTGCGGCGCGGGAAGGATATTCGGATGATGGCACGATTTCCATTCTGACGGTGTCCGCCGAAATGCCAACGGCGCTTCAGGCCCAACAGATTGCCCATGAATTCGCTCAACGCACCATCGAACTGAGCCAACAGGCCCGGATCGACCAGGCCAAGGCAACTCTGACCTTTGTTGCCCGACAGGAAGGGGCATTGTTTCAGGAACTTGCCGCGCTCGAGGAGGAAATCTCTGAATTTCGCAAGGCCAACAATGCGTCCTCTTCGACAAATGTCGAATTGCGGGCCGGCGAAGTGCAAACCCTGAACGAAGGCTTGCTGGATATCGCCCGTGAAGTGATCGAAATCCAGCGCGCTGCCGATATGGCAACCAAGACAGAGCGCCCTGCCACAGCCAAGCGGTTGTTGGCGGAATACGAAGAACGTCTGGCCACATTGGCTGAGCAACGCGATTTGATGCGTGATCGCAAGGAGGCGCTGGAGAAGGTGCTGCAGACGTCTCCTCAGGTGCAAAGCCAATTGGAGTCCTTCGAACGCCAGGCCGAACAGCTGCGGGATCAACTGGGCGCGATGCGCAGCCGCCGGACAGAGGCCGAAATCGGGTTCCGGCTGGAAACCGCCAGGCAATCCGAACGTCTGATGGTTCTAGAACCGGCAAATCTGCCGGAGTACCCGTTCACAGGCAGCCGCAAGATGTTGGCGTTGGCCGGGATGATGGCAAGCATTCTGGCCGGGTTGGGTTTGGCCGTCCTTCTGGAATTTCGTGATCCGGTGTTGCGGACTGCCCATCGGATGGAACAGAAAACCGGTTTGAAACCCGTGGTGACCATACCGGTGATCAACAAGGGCACCGGGTCGCGGGGACTTTTGTCCCGGCTGTTCGGACGCAGACCACGTGGACCTGCCTGACCCGTTGTTTCGGACGTCTAGTGACTGACTTTTTGCCCCAGGGCCTGGACCATGTCGGGGATCATTCCGGCGTGGTACGACAGGATCAATCCCGCGATCCCGCCAGCGAGAACCAGACATAACAGGTCATGCACCGGATCCCAGACCTTGTGTTTTGTGGCCAGCCAGATCAGCACAGGATAGGCCAGGAGCATCGACACCCCCAATGCGGCGATCCCTCCCAGAACCCCGAACCAGCTGAGCCCCAGCAAGAACAGGATGGTCTGAATGATTGCCCGGCTGGCGGTGAAAACAAAGAACCCGCGACTGTCACCAGCGGCCAGCGCCGCCGGATCATAGGTCAGCCCAATGACGGCCGGGATCATGGCAATGGCAATCAGGCTGACCATAGGGCCGGACAACATGTATCGTTCGTCATACAGAAGATCGACCAACCACGGGCCCGCAAAGGCAACGACAAGCAGCAACGACAGGATGGCACCGCTCAGGCCAAACCTAAGCCATCGTTGATTGCGCCAGTTGTCGCGGGATTCGGTCGCCGGTTTTTCGCGGTACACCGGGATCAGCAGCCGTTGGTTGATGGCATAACCCAGCAGCATGGGAAAACTGGCAAGAAAAAAACCGATATTGTACAGACCCAACACTTCGAGCGTCACAAATTTCCCCAAGAACAGCCGGTCGCCCTGGCTGGTAAAGAACCAGCACGCTGTCGACAGGAAGATCCATTTGCCAAAATGCAGCTGTTCGTGCACGGCCTTGGCCTCCCAACGGAAACGGTTCTTCATGCCTGGCAAAAAGGCTTGGGTGAGAGCCAGCGTCACAAAGGCCTGGAACACGCCACCCAACACCAGCGCGATCACCGATTGCGTGATCACCGCCAAAACCACCATCGACAGAATGCCGAGCGCCTGGCTGATCAGATCCAACGCCGTGACACGACCCACCAGAAGGTGACGGTGGGCGGTTTCAACCCGCGTCGGCATGAACCCGTTGATTGCAAGGCCAACGCCGGCAATCGGCAGGTACACCATCAGATCCGGCTCGTTGTAAAACTGTGACACGGGCCAGGCGAGCAAGGCGGTTGTGGCCCATAGGATCAACCCGCGCACCACCTGAATGCTGAAGGCGGTGTTCAGGAAATCCGGATCGTCGCCCCGATCGCTTTGGGCGATCGCGGCATTGATTCCGGTATCGGAAAACAGGGTCAAACCCAGTATCACGACGTTGACCAGAGCCATCAGACCAAAGGCTTCGGGGAACAGTAGCCGTGCCAGAACCAGGTTGGCCGCCAGCCGCAGGGCCTGGCTGCCGCCATATCCGATCATCAACCAGGACGCGCTGCGCAGGACGCGGGCCATCAGGCTGCCACCTTTGAATGCTGTGGTCACTCGGTTCATGTTTGCCTTTTCTGCCCGGCCTTGGTCTGGCACGAATCTTACGCGCCTTGGGGCTTTGGTACAGCCCGAAAACCGGGAAATTCGAGTTCGACGGGCAAATAATCTGAAACAAATTCCGCCAGAGGCGCTGATTGGCGCTGTCTGCTGCGTTCGAACCGGGCGTCTGTGTGTTAATCTTGGACTGCAGGCTGGCGTCGGGTTAGTCTGCGCAGAACCCTTTGATCTGGTGTACGCTTTTGAAACTTGGCTATATCCTCAATACCTATCCGCAACCTTCACACAGTTTTATCCGGCGCGAAATTCAGGCGCTGGAGCGTCAGGGGTTTGTGATCGACCGCTTGGCAATGCGCCGTGCGTCCGTTGGGTTGGTGGATCCGCAGGATCAGGCCGAGGCAGACCGGACCCAATATGTGCTGGATGCCGGGTCGGTGGGATTGCTGATGGCGTTGCTGGGCGTTCTGTTGCGCGGCCCTGTCCGGGGGATTTCGGCGCTGGTATTGACCTGGCGGATGGGGCGGGTTTCGCATGTGGGGGTGTTGCGGCACGTGATCTATCTGGCCGAAGCGGCCTGGGTTCTACGGCAGTGCCAAAGGGCTGGAATAGCACATTGTCATGCGCATTTTGGCACCAATGCCGCCGCCGTGGCCCTGTTGTGCCGAACCTTGGGCGGGCCGCCGTTCAGCTTTACGACCCATGGACCCGAAGAATTTGATGCACCAAGGGCATTGTCTTTGGGAGCCAAACTGGATCATGCGGCGTTTGCAGTCGGGGTCAGCCAGTTTGGACGCAGCCAGTTGAGCCGTTGGGCGGGTTTCACCACCTGGGAGCGGCTGCATGTGGTGCATTGTGGGATCGAGCCGACCAAGTTCGTGGAGCCGGTCGCGATGCCCGAGGGGCCGGTGCAATTGGTGTCAATCGGCCGGTTTGTGGAGCAAAAAGGGCAAATGGTCCTGGTCGAGGCCATGGCGCGGGTGCGCGACAGCCATCCCAACGTGCATCTGACCCTGGTTGGTGACGGTGAAATGCGCGCTGAACTGGAAACGGCAATAGACCGACATGGGTTGACTGATCGGATCACGTTGACCGGCTGGGTGTCGGAGGCCGAGGTAACCGCACGGCTACAAGGCTGCCATGCGCTGGTGATGCCCAGCTTTGCCGAGGGGTTGCCGATGGTGGTGATGGAGGCAATGGCTGCACAACGCCCGGTCATTGCCACCTATGTGGCGGGGACGCCTGAGTTGGTGCGCGATGGCGAAACCGGATGGTTGGTCCCCGCAGGCGATTGTACGGCGCTGGCTGCGGCAATCGTACGGGTGGCTGACACGGGCATCACCCGGTTGAGCACCATGGGACGGGCTGGATATGCCCGGGTGATGCAGCGCCATGACGTGGATACCCAAGCGGCAAAGCTGGCCGGTCTGTTTCGCCAGTCCGGCCCCTGAGACGGTCAGGGCCCACAGGTAACTTGCTATACGCACGGTGCAAAACTGGGCACGCAGAGCTCCCGCCCGTCGGTGACGCATCAAAGATGCGCCGCCTCCCGTTGGGCAGGGCACCGGCGGCAAAGCCTCCGGTGCGGGCGCAGACCAGACGTCAGTTCCGTGCCGGACCCGCCCGGGTCCGACGATGGACGTGGTCATCGCCCGCGAACCCATCGGGTTTGTGAGGCAAACAAGGGGGTTTTCACGGCCACTGCCACCAGTGCGTAAATGATGAACCCCAGGGGATCACCCAGCGCCAGTGGCGCGATCTGACCCGTTGTGGCAGGGGCAGGCGTCTGGTTCGGGATCAGCATCGGGTAGCGTTCTGCGATCTCTTCGACCCCCTTGTTCTGACGGCGTCGTACCCGGGTCAGCCGGGCAAACCCTTCGACCATGGGCCAGTCGTAGCCGGCGGGTACGCCGATCCGTTCGGACGGCGTGAACTGCAGCCGGGCAAAGGTGTCGTCGGATATGATATCCGGCCATTGTTTCCACCGCGCGCGCCCCGCTGCATTCATCGCAAACACCCCGAACCCGGGGGCGGTTTCATTCAGGAACGGCAGCTTTTGCCAAAACCGCGCATAGGTGCGCGTCACCCAGCTTTGCGCTGGCGAAACTCGGGGATGTCCGCTGGCGTAACATGGCACCGTGGTATCGAGCGCCGTGGCCAGCTGGGGCAGGAGGTCCGGGTCTACGGTCACATCCGCATCCAGATACACACGTATCTGCCCCGTTGCTGCCCGGTCCCCACAGTTCAGCGCATTGAGTTTCCCCCCCTGCTCGAGGTCCAGCACCCGCAAGGTCCATCCTTGTGCTCTGGCCTGATCCTGAAAGGTCTGTGCTGTTTGGACTGTTGCATCGGTACAGCCGTTGGCGAGGACCAGTACCTCGCAGGTCGTCTCACTGCAAAATGGCTCTGACGCCAAAAGCGCGCTGAGGCAGGGACCAATATAGGCAGCTTCGTTATGGGCCGGGATCAGCACACTCAGGTTCACTTGGCCGCCTCCAGCGCATCCCATCGCGCCGTGGTGTCATCGAGATGACGCAAGGCCCCCCAACTGCCCCATTTTGTTGGGGCCATCACATCATTGAATGCGGTGAACACACCGTCAGACAGGGTCGCCCAGCCCGCCAGAAGTTCTTCGTACAAGAGCCCCATCTCGGGGCTGTAATTCAGATGGATGAAAAACGCGGTCAATTCGGGGTCATCGACCATTGGCCCGACACCGACCACATGCGACCCCGCTTCGTACAGAACAAGCTGCATACCGTTTTTTTCTGCCACGTCAGCCTGATACGGAAGGGTCGTGTTCAACAGCTCAGCCAGGGACGTGCGTAGATCACCGCTGGAAGAGCCATCAAGCAAGTCGTCCCAAGCCAGTGAAACAGCCGCATCAAAACGATGCGCCGCGACATACTCCTGTTGTTCCTGCGCGCTCAACCCCTGATCCTGAGCCTGCTTTTGTGCCCGTGCGAGACTGTCGGCAATCCACCCTTTGACCAATTCATAATGTTCCTGGGTGCCGAGCATGTACCCAAAATATCCTGTCATCGCGTAGGCGTCGAACAGATCGGCCGGGCGCGGGCGACCTGGCTCTTCGGCGCGCCACAGAGGGGCTTCCAGCACCTGCTCTTCGAGCCCCATCCATCCGGTTTGGCTGGACAGGACACGAACCAGACTGTCGGATGCTTCGGGGCCAAAAACCTCGGTCCAGATGGCCGCAATTTCGATGGCACGGGCGGCGTAATACTGTAACCAGGCATCCGGTGTGTTCCATCGGGCCCGGGCCTGTTCATCAGCCCAAATGGCCTGTTGAAACTGCCAGTTCCAGACTTCGTTCGAATACTCCAGATAAACGCGCCGACCGTTTGACAAGGTGGGTTTTACGATTTCGGCCCAGTTTCTGGCATATTCGTCATCGGCCAGATGAGGCATGGTGATCCACAGATCGGTATCCACCTGATTGGCCAGGGCCACGATAATTTCGGCAGGCACACCGATGTGAGCCCAGGTGTAATCATCCGGGCGCGGGCGATCTTTCCAATGGCGCTGGGTGGAATTATTGGTGTGCATCCAATCCATGAACCGCAACAGCGCAAATCCCTCGAGGCGCTTGAGCCAGAGAGGGTTGAATATTTCTCCGGCCTCGTAGGCGGCGATGTTGTCCAGTTTGACAACGGTAATGTTGCGCACGTAATCGCCCTTGCGGGCGCGATCAGTGCGTTGAATGCGGATGTCGACGGATCCCGGACCGGGGGTAAAGTCGAATGTCACTTCGTTCTTGCCATAGCGCACTTTGCTGGCGCGCCCTCCGACTTCGACGATGCCATTGCCATCGAACCCCAACCGATAGCGCCCGGCGGCAGAGCTGGCTTCGGGGGGTAGTCCGGTCAGGATGACGGTTCCGATCGAACCCAGTTCGGGCGGGATTGCAACCGGCCAGCCATTGGCATCCAGATAATCAGCCGCTTTCAGGTCTTCATGAGAGGCACCGCCCCATTGCCGCGGCAGATGCCCGATCCACGAACGCGCGGTCTTGAACACGTCGATAAACGGTTGCTGGGTGCCCCAATCGGTGACGCCAGCCAGATTGACGGCCATTTGACCGCGGTCGGTTTGGGGTGTTTGTGCTGTTGCAACAGTCGCCAGCATCAGGCCGATGGCGATTATCAGGCGGGTGAGAAATTTCATCGGGCCACCCCGGTCTTGGGCAGCGAGGTGACAACGTCCCAGACAACCTGTTGCATCAGCGCGGCAGCCTCGGCCAAGGGCGCATCGGCACGGGTGCCATCAGCGCGGGACAATTGATGTGGCAGACCAACGGGCGACCTTTGGTAAAGTACGGCGAAATGGGTCAGGGCGATCAGATATGCCCCCTTGTCGTTCAGGTGAATGGTATCAAGCGTGCCATCGTCATTGCGCGCAAACAGATCCTCGGGACCGCTCAGGTCGCCGATGCCTCCCTGTTCTGTCACGATCCGGGCAAAACGGGCCATGACCTGCCCAGCGGGGATCAAACGGGCCGGGCGGTTCCCGGCCTGGGGCAGATCTGCCAGCAGGATCTGATCCTCCCAATGGCGGCTCAAGTCGTCGTCCAACCGGTTGAGCCACCCCTGAGGGTCGTCCAGACGGTGCCAGGTTTCATAGAGGTAAACCCGTGTATTGGGGTTGGAGAGACGGGCCAGGTCAGCCCACAGGGAGAAGTATTTGCCGCTGCTGTGGTATTTGATGGCGTCACGGATTTCGACCATCTCAGTCAGCACCACGGCGTCATAGTCGCCAGAAGCAATCGCGTCGCGTGCAGGGCGAAAACGGGGGTGCGCATTTTCCGTTTCGAACCCGTTGATCGGCAATTCGGGTTCCCAATGTTCGCGCAGCGAGGTGCCCCATCCCAATTGGCTGCCATAGGCGTGGTCCGCGCCCGCCAGTTGTGCCAGCATGGCGGGCATGTCGCGCCCCACCAGCGAGTGACCCAGATGATAAACCGCCATAGGCCCCTTTGGGGCAGGCAGCGCGGTATAGGCCTGTTCGATTTGGGCGGGGGAGGGTTTGCGACCTACGCTGAACCACCACCAGGTCACGCCAGCCAACGCCAGCAACACCAGAACTATTCCAAGACGGAACATGTCAGACGGCCTCCATTTCAACGCCAGTCACCAGAATCCCCTGTCCCATGGCAAAGCGCCCGTTGAACCGATGCCCAGTGGCAAAAGGGGCGACATCGCGCTGTAACCGTGCAGTAAAACGGCACTGCGCCAAATCCCATTCGGTTTCCATCCCGGAAAAGCCGAACACTGTGCGGCTGTAGGGATATTGCGCTTTATAGGCTGCCTCCTTGGCGGAAAAAATCAGTTTGGCCAGACGCAGCGGGTCCGCCTGACTCGCCAGCCAGACCTGTTCCCGAGGCAGGCAGATTTCTGACAGCAGTTTTTCCTTCAGCGGTGTGTCCTCTTCGACATCAACGCCAATACTGTGAACCGGCGCACGCCGGCCCACAACGGCAATGGCACAGGTGGTCGTATGGGTCAGACCGCCTACAATTCCGTCGGGCCAGATGGGCGCACGATCAGATCCGACACGCACCGGGGCGGCAGGCACGCCGATCTGGGCCATGGCAATGCGCACTGCATGGCGCCCGGCGGCAAATTCACGGCGGCGTTTGTCGACGGCGCGCGGTGACAGACCCGCGATCTCCTCGGCCATTGGCGCGGGGGCCTGGGCCTGGGGGTCGGTCACCGCCACGCCAAGCGAGGCAGAGAAAAGCGGCCGGACAAGGTCCAGCCGCGCTTTGGTTCTGTCTGTCACGTCTGTGATCATCCGGTCTTGGTCCGCCGTCCTGCCCGCATCGCGCGGCGCTTCGACATGGTCTGGGACTTGTCGATCGTGTTTTGCGGATCTGCTGTTTCCGGTTCTACCGGGCCTCCGGTCAGCTTGTCCACATGTGCTGACAGGGCACCCAGCACCGGAAAGCGGAAAATGTCCGTGATCGACAGTTTCACCGCGCCCAGATCATCGCGAATTTCCCGATGTGCCTGTACGGCGAGCAGCGAATGCCCCCCCAGATCAAAGAAATTGTCGTCGTCGCGAATATCCGTCAGGCCCAGGATCTTGGCCCATATACCACCAATTCTTGCCGCAGTGCCTTGGATCGGCGCGCTGACTGTGGTCTCGGTTGGTTTGCGGATCGGTTGCGGATCTGGCAGCGCCTTTCGGTCTATTTTCTTGTTGGGCGTCAAGGGCATGGCATCCAACGTCACGATGGTCGAAGGCACCATGATGTCCGTTAGAGTTGCCGACAGATGTGCCCGCAGCGCGTTTTCGGAAACCGGTGCGTTGGTCGTTACATACCCCACCAGCCGTTCGTCTCCGCCCGCCATCTGCCGCGCCAGCACCACGGCAGAGGTCACCCCTGCAAAACGGCTCATGGCGGTTTCGATCTCGCCCAGTTCGATCCGGTGGCCGCGGATTTTGACCTGGTGGTCCGTGCGCCCAAGATAGGCCAGACGCCCATCAACCCGCCAGCGCACCAGGTCTCCGGTGCGATACATGCGTGCCGATCCCTGGGCAAAGGGGTCGGAGACATATCGGTCTTTGGTCAGATCGGGACGTTGCCAGTACCCGGCGGTCACGCCCGCGCCACCGATATACAGCTCGCCCGGTGCTCCGGTCGGCACGGGATGGCCCGTTTCGTCCAGCACATAGACGGCCGTGTTGCCAACGGGTTTGCCGATGTCCGCAATACCGCGCGGTGCCGCCCCCAAGGTCTGTGTGGTGGACCAAATTGTCGTTTCGGTCGGCCCGTACATATTATGAATCTGCGCGCTGGTACAGGCGTGCAGCTCGGCCACCAGATCACCGGACAGGGCTTCGCCCCCGATCAGCAGGTGTTGCAGATGCCCCAAGGCAACCCGTGCCTGATCATCGGCAGCAATCATGCGGGCCATCGACGGGGTGCATTGCATATGGGTTACGGTGTGGCGCTGGATCTGTGCCGCCAGGGAATGGTCGTCCATTGCCAATTCGCTTGGCGCGTTGGCCAGTCGCAGCACTTCGGCCAATGGCTTCAGCCCTTCCAGAACCACATCCGGCGCGATGCCATAGTCGATCAGACAGGCAATTTCATCCACCCCGATGCGTTTGAGATCCTCCGCGCGGCGCACACCATCGTCGATCGTGCCAAACAATCCGGAATCCTCGAAATAGCGTTCAAAGGCGAAGTCCAGAATGGCCTCGAGTTCCGCGTCGCTGAGAATGCCCAGGTCCATTTCATAGGGGTTGTTCACACCCTTGGGTTTTTTGAACGCGGGAAACGCCCAGGCGTATTGTTTGATCAGTCCGGCGGCGGCGCGCAGATAATCCTTCATCGGCTCGCGCGCCACATCGCGCGCCTGTTCGCGGGTGTCGGCCAGATAGGTATGCAGCATCAGTGTGACGGTGAAATCGTCCGGGTTGTGTCCGGATTCGCGCAGCGCCTCGTGATAGATGCGGATCTTGCCCGCGACTTCGTCAATGCTTTGGCCCAGCAGGTGGGTCAGCACATTGGCACCGATCTGCCCGGCCTCGCGCCAGGTGTCAGGGTTGCCGGCGGTGGTGACCCACAGCGGCAATTCCTTGGAGACCGGGCGCGGCTGGGTGACAACGGTGTGCATGCTGCCGTCCTTGCGCGGGAAATCCACGGCTTCGCCCCGCCACAATTTTCGCAGGACGTCGATGGTTTCAAACATCGCCGGTTTGTTCTGCGGAGGGGTGTTTTCGGGGCGCAGGACAAAATCATCCGGCTGCCAGCCCGACGCAATGCCCAGAGCGGCGCGGCCATTGGTCAGATTGTCGATCACGGCCCATTCTTCGGCAATGCGGGCCGGGTGGTGCAGCGGGGCAACGCAAGAGCCTGCGCGGACACTCAGGTTTTGGGTGACGGCGGCCACGGCTGCCCCGGTGACCGAAGGGTTCGGATAGGGGCCGCCAAAGGCGTGAAAATGCCGTTCCGGGGTCCAGACCGCATTGAACCCATGCGCGTCGGCAAATTTGGCACCTTCCAGCAGCAGTTCGTATTTCTTGGGACCGGGACCGTCGTCATTGCCCCAATACATCAGGTTAAAGTCCATCCGCCGGTCTGACACAGTGGGGGCACCGTTGGACAGGGTCAGGCGGCTTTCGTCGCTGGACAGCACCACGCGCAACCCCCGCGCCAGAGTCCAGAACAGTTCGAGCACCGAAATGTCAAAGCTGAGGCTGGTGACAGCGAGCCAGGTGTCACCGATCGCATGGGGAATGCGCGTGTCCATCGCGGCAAAGAAGTTCGACACATTGGAATGACGAACCATGACGCCCTTTGGCGTGCCGGTCGAGCCGGAGGTATAGATTAGATAGGCCAGATCCGCGCCTGTGGCACCGCCATCCAGATTGTCTGCGCTGGCGTCCGCCGGGGCGGCATCCAGGATCAGACATTGGGCCTGATGTGGTGGGAGCGTGTCCTCCAGATCGGCCTGCGTCACGATCACCTGTGCGCGGCTGTCCGTGATGTAATGGGCGATCCGGTCCGCCGGATAGGATGGGTCCAGCGGAACATAGGCACCGCCAGCCTTGAGAATGGCCAAAGCGCCGATCAACAGATCTGGGGAGCGCCGTGTGTAAAGGCCAACATGCGATCCGGGTTTGACGCCCATCGACTGAAGCCGCTTGGCAGTCGCGTTTGCACGCGCATTCAGAGCTGCATATGTCAGGGCGTCTCCCTCGAAAATCAACGCGGTGGCATCAGGTGTGCGCTGTGCCTGAGCCTCAAAGGCGGCGTGAATGGTCAGGTTGGCGTCAAATTCGGACGCTGTTGCATTCCAGTCGCGCAACAGACGGGCGCGTTCTGTGTCAGGAAGGATCGGCAGTTCGGCCAACGTCTTGTCGCCGACGCCATCTGCGATCGCATTCAACAGCAGCTCCAGCCGGGCGGCCAACAGGGCCAGCGCCGTTTGATCCATGTGCGCGCCATCCGCATACAGCCGGGCGGTGTCTCGGGTGATCGCAAGGGTCAGGACGCTGCCGGGCAGTGGGGCGTCGTAGTTCAGAGAAAGGGCAATGGCGGGCTGGGAAAATCCGGCAAGATTTGGATCTCGCGCGACCAGATCACAGGGCCAGCCACCGTCATCCAATGCGACTGACAGAGCCGTGTCGAGCGCGATCGTCAGATCCGTGAACCGCTGATCGCGCCGGGCCTGAAGCGGGCGCCATCCCGTGACATAACCCGGGCGGGTCTGGTGTTGCATTTTGTCCGTGGTAAGGGCGATGTCGGTGATGTCTTCGCCTGTGTTGCGCAACGCCCAAGCGAGCGTCGCCGCGGCGATCTGGCCCGTGCCCAGCGTACCTGGCAACAGCAGTTCCCGAGCTAGCGTTCCGGTCTTTCCCGTGTCGTGGGTCAGGGGGGCTGTGGTCGGGCGCATCTGTTGCAGGGCCGCGCGCGCGCGGGTTTCACCGGGCAAACAGCGGGTCAGCCCGTCTTCCAAGGCAGCGGCCAGGGCTGCATCGGGCGAGGGCAGGGCTTGCCCGACCTGGGTTTTTCCGGACAGGTCAAAACTCTGACCAAAGGCATCGCGCAATTCCGATAGACGGACAGCACCATCGCCGGTTGCAATGGTCAGGCTGTCGCCTGTGCCTTCGATCACGCTGCCCGGCGCGCCGTGTCCCAGCGCATGGGCGGCCTGAGATACCAGAACGACCTCGCCCGCGATTTCGATCTTGGGACAGGTGAGCGGGTTCCAATAAGGTCCTGTGTCCAGCGCATTGACCAACGCCAGAATATCAGTCGTATGATCGGTGAAATCAATCCGCCCAGCGGCACGGGGGCGGTCATTTCGACCGTGATAGCTGCGCTGGCTCAGATCCTGAGACGTGCGATCGAGCCCCCCCGATTCAAGTTGCGTAATTACAGCACCAAAGCTGTCAAGCCCGGCGGCGTAGCATTTGGAATTGAGTGAAAATGCGGTTTCACCTTCGGCAATGTCGAACATCCGCTGTTCGACGATGTCGCCGGTGTCGATGCCCGGTTCCAGCATGTGCCATGTGATGCCAAAGCGGTCATCGCCGTCAATCAGCGCCCAGACAGGTGCATTCAACCCCGCCCGCCGTGGCAAAGGGCCGTCGTGAAAGTTCAAAGCACCCCGCGCCGGCAGCGCCAGGATGTCGTCGGACAGCAGGCTGAGATTGGCGATTGAAAACAACCAGTCAAATGGCCCCGCCTGAGCCAAATCCGAAATCTGGTCCAACACCGGCAATCCCTTGCCGCTGGCCCAATTGCGGATGTCCGCGTCCTGAGACACCACCGCGCGTATCCTGTGGCCCTTGTCCAGCAGCGCATCGCTGCAGCCGATCAGCAGGGATTCATTTCCGATGACGACACAGGAAAAAGCGGTCATTTGGGGTCCTCCGAAACAAGGGTGGAGTGGGAAGGCTCACGACGGGTGGTGGGATGGCGTCGTGCTGTCGCGCGTATGGAATGGGTGATCAAATCGCCCAGAAAGCCCGGAGGGTCGGCCTGGGGTTTGGATTGGATCAGGCACCGTGTCTTCCAGATCAGGGTGCCGCTGATCCGGGCCAGGGTCGCCAACGTCGCATAAAGACGTCCGTGGGTCTTGGTGAAATAATGCAGGCGCGAATCGAACCAGTATTGCGGCGTACGTGCCCAAGTCTTCATTCCAGTCGAAGCCGAGCCGATATGGATCACTTCGCTGGCTGGCAAGTAATGCGTGGACCACCCGGCACGGGCGGCACGGTGGCACAGATCGGTTTCCTCGTAATACAGGAAAAACGTCTCATCAAAGCCGCCGACCTCTTCGATCACTTCGCGACGGATCATCAGGCTGGCTCCTGCTGTCCAATCGACGCGGGTTTCCTGTGTCGGGATGCCCATCGGCACAACAGCGTTCTTCAACAGGCGCGAAAACACCCCGGTGCGTGCCGCGCCTTCGAATTCACCTGCAATTGTGGGATAGCGAAACGCAGTGCAATGGGGTTCCCCATCGACGCCCTGTAAATAAGAGCCGACCATACCAGCGCCGGTATTGGCCATCAGGAAGTCCCGCAACAGCCGCATGGCACCGGGTTGCGGGAAAGCATCGGAGTTCAACAGGTAGAAATAGTCGGGATCTGCCCCATTCGACAGCGGGGTGGCAAAGCCGATGTTCATCCCGGCCCCAAAGCCGCCGTTGTGGTCCGATGCGATCACCCGCAACCGTCCATCGTCAAACCAGCCGTGTTCCTGTGCCGTGTCGCGGATCAGCTCATAGCTGCCATCGCCTGAATCATTGTCGATCACCAATACTTCGCCCGGCACCGTACGAATGTCGCGCAGAGCGGTCTCCATACATCTGAGCGTCATGTCCGGAGTGCGGAAATTCAGGATGATGATTTGGATTGTCGGCTCTTTCATGCCATCACTCCGCAGCTGCGGCGACCGGCGACGCCAAAGGCGACGGCGGAGCCGGGTCGGCGGCATCCAGAACCGTGCGCACATGGCTGGCCAGCACACTGACATTGGGCACCAGAACCATGCTGTCATGATTACCGGGGACTTCGATCACCTTGGTTTCTGGGGCCCAACGGGTCCAGCCGTTGTCGTCAAAAACATATTCCCGCGCGGCGGAAACCCATTTCTGGTCCGAAACCTTCCACTTGCGATCCAGCGGCGGGCGGAACAGGGTCAGGGGTCCAGCCCAATCAGCCATCGCATAGGTCGACAGGGCCTGACGAAAGGCCAGCTCGATCTTGCGGTTGTTGAATTCAGGCTGGGTGCCGTCTTGCGGCGCAACGCTTCGGCGTTTTTCGATCTCCCAACGGATCCGATTGCCCAGCCATTCCGAAAGATATCCGATCCCCTTGTTGCGCAGTTCCTGCAGTTTGATCATCGCCTTGTCGCGCCGCGTCAGATCCGGGCGCATCGGCAAAGGCGTGTCCAGCAACACCAGAGAGGCGACCGCTTCGTCGGTTGCCTTCAATTGGCGCGCCATTTCAAAGGCAGTGATGCCGCCGCCAGAAAAACCACCCAGATGATAGGGGCCGCTGGGTTGAATCTGGCGGACTTCCAAAAGGTAATCCTGAGCGGCCCTGCACATGTCAGTATGCGGTTCGTCGTCGCCGATCAACCCGCGGGCTTGAAGGCCATAAACTGGGCGGTCATGCCCGACAAGCAATGCCAGCTGGCGCAGGTTCAACACATTGCCGAACATGCCAGCCACCAGGAAGAACGGGCGTTTGCCGGTGCCATCGCCGGGGTGGAGTTTAACCAGATGCGAGAACTGTGGTTTGGTCGCAGGGGTCTCGTCGGTTCCCTGGGGATCTTCGCTGACCGTGATGCCGCCGCCGGTCTGCTGGATCACCAGATCGGCGAGCCCGGCCACGGTGGGGGCCTCGAACAGGATCGAGATGGGGAATTCCACATCAAAGCCGCGCTTGATCTGGGCAAAGAGCCGCACCGCGATCAATGAATGCCCGCCAAGATCAAAGAAGCTGTCGTGGATGCCGACTTCGGTCACCCCAAGCAACGCGGTGAAAAAACCGGCAAGGGTTTCTTCGACCGGATTGGTGGGTGCCTTGTAATCATTGTCCAACTGGGGGCGTTCAAAGCTTTGGTTTTCGGACGTGTCGGTCTGTCCGGATTGAGCGGCCTGTTTGATGAGCGCGGGCAAGTCCAGAGAGGAAACCACCACCTGCGGCTGCGCAACGGCGATGGCCCGGGCCAGAGCCTCGGCACCTTCGGATTGGTTGATGCCATTGGCGATATTGTGGTGCAGGCGTTGTTCTTCGGGCGACAGCGGCTGGGCGTTGGCATGTACTTCCAGCCCCAGGTCGGCGGCTGTGGCATCTGGACGTGCCGGTTGCGCCAGTTCCAATCCCTCATCGAGCCGTTTCATCTGGAAACCCGTGATGGCCACACACACAGTTCCCTGAGTGTCGCTGATCGTGATGTCGAAAGTGGCGAACCCGTCGCCTGAGGATGGCCCCAGGCGCACATGGCTGAGGCACTCTTGTGGCAAGGGAGAGAACACCTGGATTGCGCCATAAGACACCGGTACCCACAGCATCCGTCCCTGATAGCCGGGGATCAATTCCATTGCCCAACCTGTGGCCAGATCCATCACTCCGGGGTGCAACAGGCACCCGTCATTTCGGGCGGCATCGGGGAGGGACAGGCGGGCCAGACCCTCACCTTCGCCCAGGGCGGTTTCAGTCAACACATGCCACCGCGGTCCGAATTTCAGGTGCGCCTCCTGTGGCGAGCGCAACCGGTCCCCCCGGGGCTGCACCGGAGCCGCACAGCGCGCGGCAATGTCCTGTGGGTTCAGCGTGGGCTGTTCACCGCCTTCCAGCAGCAAAGATCCCTGGGCATTCAACGCGTATCCGCCATTGGGTAGGGCCGCGTGCACAGAAAAGCCAAAGCCCGATTCTGTCGGTTCGAGCCGTATGACGGTTTCCCGCGCGTGTGCATCCTCGACATTCAGCGGACGGAAAAAATACAGATCCCGCAAGGTGAACCCGGCGTCTATGCCACGGGCCCGCAGGGCCTCGGCTGCCAGTTCGATATAGCCGGTACCGGGCATCAGCGCGGTACCATCTTTCAGCCGGTGATCATTCATTACCCAATCGGATGCGCCGGAAAACTGCGAGACAAAGATCGGCTGGCCCTTGGCGTCAAATCCGGCGCTGTCCAACAGGGGTGCATCGCATGGGGTATGCGCGCTTGGGGCGGTTGGATTCTGGCGCGCGGTCTTGGCCTCGGCGGCCATGCCAACGTCGCTCCAGACGCCCCAGTCAATGGCCAGGACCCGCGTCCGCCCACCTGTGCGATGTTTGGCATAGGCGTTGAGATATTCATTGGCGGCCACGTAATCCACCTGACCCGCAGGACGCGTGACAGTCGAAGAGGACGAAAACAGCACCATCAGGTCGATTGAGCCGTCCGGGAACAGATCATCCAACACGCGCAGGCCGCTGACCTTGGGGGCAAAAACCTGGGCAATTGCGGCGTCTGTTTTGGTCAGGATCGGGCCGTCGTCAATCTGACCCGCGCCATGCAAGACGCCGGTGACCGCGCCGAATGCGCGGGCGACCTGATCCAACGCATCCTGCATCTGGTCGCTGTTGCAGACGTCAGCGGCCAATGGCAGAACCCGGCCGGATCCGATCTGTTCCAGCTTTTGTATGGCCTGGATGCGGCGGGCCGTCCGGTGCGCCGGACTATGTGAGCGCAGGAACTGGTCCCATTGATCGCGTGGCGGCAACCCGTCACGGGACAGGAGAATGACATTGGCATCAAAGTCCTGCATCAGATGCGCGGCAATGGTCAGACCGATGCCGCCATAGCCCCCCGTGATCAGATACGTTCCGTTGCGCTGGAAGGCGGGTGTTTCGGGGACGGGCAGGGGCACCGGGTGCCAATCCTGCACCAACCTTTTGTCGTCGCGCCAGGCGACGGTTTCATTGGCGGGCTCTCCCATCAACTCTTCGAGCAGCCGGGGTGTCATGTCCGGCGGTGTGTGCCCGCGCATCCGGGCCAAAAGACCGGTTTCGATCTGCGCCGTTTCGATATCCACCCAAGCGCAGGTGAACCCAGGAAATTCGCGCGGTATGACGCCAACAGGACCGGAGATCATCGCCTTTTCGGGATAGGGCAGCGCTTCTGCCCGCACCTGAGCGGCACCCGTGGTAAACACCTGCAGGTGTGTCCCCCCAGGCATATCCACCCCAGCGAGGGCCTGAGCCAGATGTGTCAGGCTGTGAAATCCCATTTCGAGATTCCGGTCAAAGAACGACGATCCGGGACGAAAGCTCTCGTCTTCGGTCACCAACCAGAAATGGGCAATCCGATGCGGCAGCTGGTTTGCGGCGGCAAGATCTTGCAGCAGCGCTTCATATCCTGGCAATCCCTGTTCGGGTGCCAGAACATAACGGGTGTCGGACAAGCGGGCAAAAGTGTCACCAGAGTGGACCCGGATCACGTGATGGCCAGCCTGGTCCAGTCGGTCTGCGGCAGCGGCCGCGACACCGGCATCATCCATGAACATCAGCCAGGTCATCTGGCTCTGTGACAGGTCGGACACCACGTCCAACGTGCAATCCGCAAACCGAGGGCGCCAAACCGGGCGGTGCCCCCAATCTGTCAGGTCGGTGACCCGTGCGGGCAGGGCTGCGGCCTCGGCGTCGATCTGCTTGCCGGGTTCGATGAAATAACGGCTGCGTTGGAAGGCGTAGGTCGGCAAAGGCAGACGGTGGCGTTTCGCCTCGCCCCAAATCTGATCCCAATCAGCTTCGATCCCACAGGCCCAGAACCGCCCGATCACCTCCAGAAAATAACTATCGTCGCCAATGTCCTGATCCGGGTGACGAAGCGCGCTGAGCACCTGCCCCGGGGCCACAGCCGGATGCATCTGTGCCAGAGTGCTGAGCGCCTTGCCGGGCCCCACTTCCAGGAACACCCGATCCGCGCGCGAAGCCAGGGTTTCAATGCAATCCGCATACATAACGGTATTGCGCAATTGGCCGACCCAATAGGAGGGATCCCTTGCCTGTTCCGGTGTAAGCGCAATTCCTGTTCGGTTCGAGATGATTGCAATATTGGGCGTATTCAGGCGCAATTTTGACAAAAAGTCGCCATATTTCTGCAAAATGGGATCCAGCATTCGCGAATGGGCGGCAATGTCGATCTGAATGCGTTGGTGGTCGATGTCTTCTGCGGTCAGGCGATCGGACAGACGCTCCAATGCCTCCTGTGGGCCACTGACAGCCGTCAGGTCGGGAGCGTTGACGCTGGCAATATCCAGATCGTCACCGATCCGTGCCTGCACGTCTTTCAATGGCAGGGAAATCGACAACATCCCGCCTGCGGGAACCGTGTCAAACAGACGCCCGCGCAACAGAACCAGGTCTATGCAGTCCTCAAAATCCATGACCCCGGCCAGACAGGCCGCGGTGTTTTCGCCCATGGAATGGCCAACCAACGCCGTCGGGTGAACACCCCAGCTGATCCATAGCTGTGCCAGCGCGTATTCGACGATCATGATCAGGGGCAATTGCACTGATGGCTGTTTCAGCCGCTGGTTTGCGGTCCCTTCGTCCCCCGGTTCGGGCAACCATATGGCGCGAATGTCATAGTCGAGTTGAGTCTGCAGGTGTTCCAGCCCGCGATCCATCCAATCGGCGAATACTGGTTCAGTTTCATACAGGTCCCGTGCCATACCGGCATATTGGGCACCGCCACCCGGGAACATGAACACCACATCCGGGTTGCTGCCCAGGCGGTCATGGGTATGGAGGCTGCGCGGATCGCCAGCCTTGAGAATGTCGGCCGCTTGGGTTGCCGTCTCGGCCACAAGCACCCTACGTTTGTCAAACCCGCGCCGACCCTGTTTCAGGGTCCAGGCCACATCGGCCAGATCAACGTCCGGGTTGGCACGCAGCCAATCCTCCAGCCGCTGTGCGTTGCCATCCAGAGCGGCTTTGGATTGGGCTGACAGGCACAGAATGTGAAACGGGAAATCACTGTCTTCTGATGCGCCCCGGTCGGGCGCTTCTTCGATGACCGCATGGGCATTGGTCCCACCAACCCCCAAGGCATTTACAGCCGCCCGACGCGGTCCCTTGTGCGACGTCCAATCCGTCAACCTGTCATTCACCCGGAACGGCGAGTGGTCAAAATCAATGGCCGGGTTCGGAGCTTCGTATCCCAAAGATGGGGGGATCTGTTTGTGGTGCAGCCCCAGCGTGGTTTTCACCAGGCCGGCAACGCCCGCTGCGGTGTCCAGATGGCCGATGTTGGTTTTGACCGATCCAATCCGGCAGAACCCGGTTTCCTCCGTGGTGTCGCGATAGGCCTCGGTCAGGGCGGAAACTTCGATCGGGTCGCCCAAATAGGTGCCGGTGCCATGGCATTCGACGTAATCGACCGTGTCAGCCGGGATATTGGCATTGGCCAAAGCCTGGCGCACGGCGGTAGCCTGACCATCAACCGAGGGGGCCAGATAACCCGCCTTGGCTGCGCCATCGTTGTTCACGGCAGAGCCTTTGATTACCGCCCAGATGTGATCGCCATCTGCTATGGCATCTTCCAGCCGGCGCAGCGCAACCGCGCCCGCGCCAGACCCGAACACCGTGCCCTGAGCCCGGTGATCAAAGGCGTGACAATGGCCATCCGGCGACAGGATTTCGTTTTCCTTGTACAGGTAACCGCGCCCCTGTGGCAGTTCGATGGTCACCCCCCCCGCGAGCGCCATGTCACAGTCGCCATCCCTCAGCGCCTGACAGGCGTAGTGCACCGCGACCAAAGACGTGGAGCATGCGGTCTGGATGTTGATGGAGGGCCCTTTGAGGTCAAAGACGTGGCTGACGCGTGTGGTCAGGAAATCCTTGTCATTGCCGGTATGGCGCAGCAGGAACATGCCGACATCATCGACCAGATTGCGGTTTGAACAGATGTTGAAATAGAAATAACTGCCCATGCCGCAGCCGGCATAGACACCGATGGGACCGTCCAGGCTTTCCGGTGGATGGCCTGCGCTCTCCATGGCTTCCCAGGCGACTTCCAGAAACTTGCGATGCTGGGGGTCCAGGATTGCAGCCTCCTTGGGCGAAAACCCAAAGAAATCGGCGTCAAATTGATCGAACGCATCGAGCAGGGCCGCCGAGGGTACATAATTGGGATCTGACAGGTTTTCGGGGCGCTCACCAGCAGCCAGCAGCGCGTCTTCGTCCATCACTTGGATCGATTCCACGCCGTTTTTCAGGTTGTCCCAGAATTGCGCCGCTGATTGGGCACCTGGAACACAGACCGACAATCCGACGATTGCGATATCGCCGAGCGCTTTGGTCCTGATGTCTTCATTTGCCATCATTCACCCAATTCATCATCAGATCATTGTCTCTTTGCAGGCCATGTCCCGATGATATCGGGGAGCATAGCCGGGAAACAACGGTTTCAAAACGTCCCGTACAACCGGGGCACACAGGAACCTGAAATCAATGTAAAAATATCAGGTACATTGAATGTGTGTCCTTTCGGGTTGTCAACAAATCTAAAAATCTCAGGGCATTGAGGCCTGAGTGTGGACAATATATGGTCATTTTTGCCCCATTTCATCCTGCCAGATTTGTTACAACAGGTTGCGTGGACGAGAGGGGTCACGGGGCCCACCCATGATCGGGCCATCGCCAAACAGGGACGGGCGGTCCTTGGAAACACCTGATTTCAATCGTTCGACATAGCCCAAGATTGCACCGACGCACATCCAGGTATAGGTCGTTAGCGTCGCGTTCAACAGCATGTCGACCATGGTGACAGCAACGATCAGCGAGATGGCCGAGACCTCGGGGCTGGGCGGGGTGCGGGCGTCAGTACGCAACCACAACAGCCAGACAGGCAAAGCCAAAAGCCCCATTTCGGCCACATACCCGACCCAGCCAACAGTTCCAAAGACAATGATCCAACGCCCGTCGGGAATGGTAACGGATTCCCGAGAACGGATGTCCACGATCAGGTTTCGACTCCATCCTCCCCAACCAAACCAGGGCTTTTCATGGGCCCGATTCATCAGGATTTCTTCGTTCAGCGCGCGATACGCCAGCGACTCGGCCCGGTCTGGGTTGAACTCCTGGGCCTGGGCAATGATGGCATCCATCGGCACCATGCCCAAGTTGCGCAGCATAGGATATGCAACCCCCATCAGCACGAGAAACACTGCCAACCGCAGCTGCCATTGGGGCGACAGGAACAGGATGACCGGAACAAAGCACAGGCCATACAATTGCGATGCCAAGCTTTTGCACAGGATCAAGGTCATGAAAAGCCACACAAGCGCGACAAGCCAACGGGTTTTTTCGTCCTGATCCAATACAGACCGGGCCAATGCGGCACAGGCCATCGCGGCTGTAGTCATGAAAAAGGCAACCCACAGGCCATGTTGCAGAAAGACAATGGGCCGGAACCCGCTGCCTCGGATCATCTGCGTGAAATCATGCTGAAAAAACCCATAGACCCAGATGTTGATCTGCGGGCTGAACCGGATTTCAAATAGCGCTGGAACAGAGTAAATCAGCGCGCCAACCACAAGGGCAAGCAGCAATTCGCGCAGCCCGTGATCAGACGACAAATAGGCGCGTCCCAGGAAAAACGGCAACAGGACAATGAACTGATTGATCGTGACCGATCCCAGGTCCCGCCAGGTCAGGCCAGGCAGATGGGTCATGATGATCTGGATCGGATAACTGTTTTCGATGACATCGGCCAACAGAGGGTCGGTATTGGTGAACACCGTAGCAATGGTGCTGAGCAGAAACACGATAATCAATACGCGGGCACCACGGGACGAAGACCACATCGGCACCGGCTTTTTCATCATAAAGACGCACAGGACAAAGGCTGAAATCGCCGAAATCGTGTGTTTGTCCATATCCGGGACCAGGGGCAGATCGAATTCAGCGACCGGTGGCAGGATCAGGTACCCCCCCAGGATAGTCCAAATGATCGCCCGTTCCAGCGGGAGCCGCCGGAACAGAACGACCGCAATCAGCGGCCATATTAGGAGCATGGTAAAGGCCAACGCGTTGGGCATGTGGCTGCTTTCGTGAATTCGGGTCCCTGAAGAGCATAAGTTGCCTGCGCATCTGGGCAACCCTGTGGCTGGAACATGACAATATGGCAACGGCTGGCGGCAACCCCCGTCACGAGGTTTGCGCCAGTCGGGCAGAGGCCCTAAACCGCTAGGGGAATGGGTGTGAGGTAATCCGAAAGTGCAGTTCCGGTTCGACGGTGAAGTGATCGAAGTGAATATGGGGGATTGGACCATGCTGTCTGCGGCCATCCAACAGCGGTTCGCGGCGCGGCGCGGTTTTGCACTTGCAACGATCAATCTGGACCATCTGGTGAAGCTCAGGGCCGACGCGGCGTTTCGCAGTGCCTATGCCGGGCAGGATCTGGTGGTTGCGGATGGCCATCCAATTGCCTGGTTGTCGAAAATTGCGGGCGACCCGGTGTCGGTGTTGCCAGGATCGGACCTGGTGTTGCCCCTGTGCCGTTTGGCTGCTGCACAGGGTGTATCGCTGGCTTTGGTGGGCAGCACGCAAGCCGCCTTGCAGGATGCGCGCGCGTATTTGACGGCAAAAGTGCCGGGCTTGCACGTGGTTCTGTGCCTGTCGCCCAGCCAGGGTTTTGATCCGCAAAGCGACGAAGCGGATCGCGTGTTACAGGCCGTTGCCGACAGCGGAGCCCGGTTGTGTTTTCTGGCGCTGGGTGCCCCCAGGCAGGAACGGCTGGCCTTTCGGGGCCGGGCCATTGTACCGGATGTCGGGTTTGCCTCTGTTGGAGCGGGACTGGACTTTTTGGGCGGTCATCAACAGCGCGCCCCTTCCTGGGCCCGTCGGTTTGCGTTGGAATGGCTTTGGCGGGCACTGAACAATCCGCTGCGTCTGGGGCCGCGGTATCTGCGCTGTATTGCGATCCTGCCAGGGCAGGTGTTTCAGGCGCTCAAACTGCGGATGCAGTAACTGGCCGTGGTCGTGTCATTTGTATTCGATCAGACCGCGTTTTGAGGCCCGACGTTTATGCCACAGGAATTCCAGCGCGCCCTGCGCCTCGGGGAATTTGGCAACCACGGTAAAAAAGGCGGTCTCCAGCCCGAGGCGTCTGCTCAGGCGCAGCACTTGCGTTGGATAAAGCAGCAAGAGCGCCCAGCCCATCGGATGCAATACAGCAGACACAACAGCCGCAACCGGTAGGGCTACGCCCCAGACCAGAGCGCGTTGCGTTTCGCGGACCCAATGGCGTTCTGGTGGTGCCCCATGCAATGCCGCGCCTTCAGCAAAGGCAAACCCGGCTCTCCGGCTGCGTTGCCACCATTGAGAAAACCGCAGAATCCGGGCGTCATGGCGGGTCATTTCGGCGTTGATCCTCTGAATGGTCCACCCCTCCTGACGCAGCCGCACACAAAGTTCGGGTTCTTCGCCAGCGATCAGGTCATCGCGGTATCCGCCAACCTGGCGCAACGCCTCGCGGCGCATCATGGCGTCGCCACCACAGGCCAGGGTCTCGCCCACCGGCGTGTCCCATTCCCGATCACAAAGCCGGTTGTAGACCGAATCTTGCGGGGCCTGTTCGCGTCGCCGCCCGCAAACCACGGCGACTTTGGGCTGGTCACTTAGGACGGTGGCTGCGGTTGCGACCCAACCTGGGTCGACCGTACAGTCTCCGTCCACCAATTGCACAAAATCGCCCGGTGGCAGCTGCGCGATCCCGGCGTTGCGGGCCCGTGCAGCGGTAAAGGGGCGCGTCAGATCCAGCTCGACCACCGTTGCCCCCAGATCGCGTGCGTGTTCGACGCTGCCGTCTGTTGACCCGCTGTCCACATAGACGATCTCGCGCACCTGTCCGGTCAGGGACCGCAGGCAGGCCAGCAACCTGTCTCCTTCATTGCGACCGATGACGACCGCGTCGATCCTTGCTTTGTCCGTCATCGTCCAACCGCATAGGCTTGCATCAGGCGTGGCGTTGCTGCGGCATGCAACTGCCCGTTGGTCGTGCGCGAGGCGGCGGTCAAACGCCCCAGCGACCAGGCATCGGCCACGTCGACCCGATGGCCGCGGTCTCGCAATGCGTCAATCACCATCGGTCCAAATCCGGGCTCGATCAGCAGCGCGCCGGGATTGGCAATTCGGGGGTAGAACGAACTTTGGGCGTGATCAATGTGAAACAAAGGTTCATCTATGGTGGATTGCAAACCCATCCTGCCATGTACCAATCGCAACAGATAGATCAATTGCCATTGGTCCTGTTGGTCGCCGCCCGGAGTACCAAAGGCCAGCATACGCCCATCAGGATCACGGGCCATCGACGGGGACAGGGTTGTGCGAGGGCGCCGCCCGGGTGCAAGAGATGAAGGCAGCCCGTCTTCGAGCCAGAACATCTGGGCCCGACTGTTCAATGGCATCCCCAGCCCCGGCACCACTGGCGAGCTTTGCAGCCAACCACCCGAGGGGGTCGCCGACACCATGTTGCCCCAGCGGTCGACCACGTCCAGATGGCAGGTGTCGCCGCGTCGTTCGCCCAGATGTGCCATGGTCGGCTCCCCCGATCCGATGGTTTCGCCCGGATCAAAGGGTTGGGCCGCGCGGGCAATGGCGGCTCGGGCCCAGGCTTCAAACCCGTGCAGTTCGCCGGGACGCTGTTCGTTGCTGGCCGTCTGTGCCATCAACGTGCGGCGCTGATTGGCATAGGCGGGCGACAAGAGCTGGGCCAGGGGGATATCCGTATGTGCCGGGTCGCCGTAGTACGCTTCGCGATCGGCAAACGCCAGTTTCATCGCCTCGCTCACCACATGGGTAAAATCGGCCCCTGTCAGGTTCATGCGGTCCAGCGGTAAACCCGACAGCAGGTTGAGCGACTGCAACAGAAGTGGCCCTTGGCTCCAGACCCCACATTTCCAGACATCCCAGCCGTGATAAGTGGTCGAAGTCGGCTGTTCATAGGTGGCCGACCAATCGGCCATGTCCTGTCCTGTCAGCACGCCCCTGCGTCGGGCCCCGCCACCGTCCATCAAACAGGCCGTGCGGACAAATTGGTCAATTCTGTCTGCGACAAAGCCCTGATAGAAGGCGCGTCGGGCGGCATCAATCTGGGACGTGCGGCCCTGGGCCGATCCTGCCTCGGCCAGCAATCGTTCCCAGGTGTCGGCCAAATCGGGGTTGGCAAACAGAGATCCGGGCGCTGGGGGACGGTCGCCAGGCAGCCAAGTGACAGCAGAACTGGGCCATTCGGTGCGGAAAAAATCGGCCAGTTCGGTAATCTCTGTCGAGACCCGGTGCAAAACAGGATGGCCGGTGCGGGCGTAATGAATGGCGGGTTCCAGAACGTCCGCCAAGGGCAACCGACCATGGTCACGCAACATCACCATCCAGGCGTCAAACGCACCTGGAACCACCGTGGCCAACAGGCCGGAACCGGGGATTCGGTCCAGCCCCTGATCACGGTAATGGGCAATGGTTGCCGCCGCAGGCGCAACCCCTTGTCCACAAATGACCGTCGGGCTGTCTTCGCCTGCCGGCCAGATCAATACGGGCATGTCCCCCAGCGGTCCATTCAGATGTGGTTCCACCACCTGCAGAACAAACCCCATTGCGGCCGCGGCATCAAAGGCATTGCCGCCGATTTCAAGCATCCGCATTCCGACAGTCGATGCGATCCAATGGGTCGACGTGGCCACCCCGAACGTGCCCGCGATTTCCGGGCGAGTGGTAAAGGGTGGCGCTGACTGCATTCAATAATCCCGTTCGAAAAAGAGCCCGATACTGGATTCCCCTATCGAGTTTACAGACCCTTTTGCCGTCACGTTGTCGGTAATATCAAGGTTCAGCTTCAGCTCGGTTTCCCCGCGCGTGTTGACCGTGAAATTGGTGTACAGCCCGTCCGCCAGATAAGCGCCGGCGCCAAATTGGGCTGCGCCGCTGCTGTCGGTACCGACATCGACGGTATCGGCACCCAATTCTTCGCGAACCTTTTTGCCGCCAGCATCTCCACGGCCGCTGAGCCGCGCCACCGAAGTCGCCAGCTGCGCCAGCGCCAGGGGCGACATATCTTCGATATTGGTTCCGAAAAGCAAAAGGGCCAGCACCTCTTCGGTGGGGCGTGGAGGATCCGATGTTGCCGTGACCTCGGGGGCCGAGATTGGCCCTGAAATATCCAATGTGGCGGTGCCGCTGTCGGTATTGGTGCTGGATTCAAATTCCAGATACGGCGTCAGATCGCCTTGCAGCGTCACGAGACCCTTGGTCAAATCCAACCGTCTCCCCAGGAAGTCAAACGTGCCGCGGATCAATTCGATCTGGCCTGATGGAACCAGATTTGCAGCTGTGCCGCCGATCTTGATTTCACCGCCCAATTCAGCCTGCAAGCCACGTCCGCGGGCAAAAACCTTGTTGGGGGCGCTCAGCAACAGGTCCAACCCGATATCCGGCCCGCTGCCAGACGATGCCGTTTCAATCAACCCGGCGCGGCTGCGGGTGCGCCGGGCAGAGGCCGGTTCGTTCACGTGACGGATCGGCGGAATCGGTGCCGTTGTTACCGACCCTGAGACGTTGGCCAGATTGATTTCGGTATCAGAAAAAGTAACCGTTCCGGCCAGATCGCTGCGACCGGTCAGGGCACCGCGATAGGACAGGCGTCCGTTGGCGGTGGTGGTGAACACCAGATTGTCGGTCACGATCCAGTCATTCAGCGCAATATCCAACCCGGACTGAAACGGAGCCTGGAGTGCCACGGGGCCAGACACCTGAAAATTGCCACCGTTGCGCGAGACACCGCTGACTTGAACTGTCGCGGTGGACGCTGCCAGCCGAACGTCGGCGGCCAGATCGTTGATGCTTTGTTTGGCACCTGGCAGGGCCAGCGACGTCCCGCCGGTTGTGATCGTTCCGCTCAGTGCATCAAGCGACGGTGTCCCCTTGAGCGCGAGATCGAATTCGGCAATGCCTTTGACAGTATTGGGTTTGATGAACAGGTTGGCAGCATCCAGCCGCAGCTGGCCCTTGGCTGTCATGTCGGCGGTGCCGGTGGGTTCATCCCAGCTGCCAGCGATTTCTGTTGCGATGCCGGCCGGGCCAGTGGCCTTGGTGTCGATTTGCCAGACACCATCGCGGCGACTTGCGGTGCCCTGGGCCGTCAATGTTCCCGCGATTTCCGGGAAGAACCTCTGCAACTCCGAAAGTGTCGCGTCAAAGTTGAAGTCGGCCTGACCGTCAAAGGTCGCAGAGCCATCCAATGCGGCATAGGAGGTGTGCGGCCCATCCAACCGCATGGTCCCGGTCAGGGTATTGTCCTCGCGTGTGACATCGCCCCCCAGCGTCAGGGGACCGGATACCCCCGGCACGAGCGGGGCCAGATCGAACAGCCGGGCATCCAGCCGCAACTGGCCGTCCCGGCTGGAAAGCGTGCCATTGGCCGTGGCCTCGAACCCGGTGGCCGAGAGCGCAAATTGGTCGATGGAGATACCATCTGCCCCCCGCTCAGCCTTGAGCTTTAGGGTGCTGACCCCGCTGAGCATCGGGTCAACCTGTTCGATATTGGCGCTCAGATCCTGGGCCAGCATGTTCAGCTCAACCCCATAGGTCCCCGACAGCGGTGCGCCGGTTGCGTCGATGTCGGCGGTGATCCGGCCGCCCAGATCCTGCCCGGCAACCCCGGAGAACCGCGACAGATCCGAGGCGACCAGACGCAGCGCTGTGTCGAATTCCAACCCGCTGTCCAACCCTTTGAGTCCGAAATCACCCTGTGCTCCATAGCCGTCGCCGCGCAAAGTCATCTGACGCAGGCGGAACGCCTCGCCATCGGTCAAAAGGCGGGTATCCAGTGTAATATCGCGTCCCACGGCCTGGTTCAGGTCCTGATCCGTGAATGTCAGCCCCTCCAGCGCAGCAGTCAACTGTGCGTCCAAGGCAAGTCCGGCGCTTTGGTCCAACGTGCCGCTGAGCGTGATGTCGGCCGCGTTCAATGAGGTGTCCGGGCGGGAAAGATCCCGCAGGGCGGCGACCAGTTCGAAGGCATTGCCGCTGTTTTTGTCTTTGATCAGGTTCAGCGACGCCCCGGTGATCCGCGTCGGTGGCCCCGACAGCGGCAGCAAAACAGTGGTAGCGCTGGGGACCGGCCGGACCTCTGCTTTTAGACGGGCCTCGTTCAGCTTGCCACCAGGGGCCATGGACATCTGTCCTGACAGATCCAGCGCAGCCGAGCGCAGGTCAAGCCGATCCAGCCGGATTGATCCGTCGGGGTCACTTTGACCTTTGACGTCCAGCCGGGTGTCGGTTCCAAAGAAGGGGCGATACTCTTCGGGCATCAACGCGGTGACGTCGCCGCCCAGATCGGCGGAAAAGCCAATACTGTTTGCCGCTTCGGGATCATCCGAGGGCAGGGCCTTGAGCGCGACCTGACCTGCGAGACGGTCCTGCCCGTTGGTCGCCAATGTGATGTCCGAGGTGAAATCCGCGACCGGACCGCTGCCTTTGGCCGTCAGCGCAATTGCCGGTTTTCCGGGGAGCGAGATGAGTGAGGAGGCCAACCCACCGGCCCCTTCGATCAGGGCCAGATCCAGTGTCAGTTGGCTGGTTTCATTGGCAAATCCGGCGATCAGATCAAACCGGTCCCCTTGTCTGTCCAGACGTTTGACCGCCAAAGACGTGTCCAATGTGCCATCGGCCAGCTGCAACGCGCCTTTGAGCGACAGCAGAGCAGGTTCACCAATCAGAGCTTTGCCCAAAATGACCGACTCCACCCGCAATTCTCCCAGCTCGATGGCAACGGGCAGTTCAGGCAGCTGAAACGGTTGTGCTTCGGGGCTGGGCAGATCGGCCGGGGCATCCACCGGATTGGGCGCGCGGGTTACTTCGATCTTGTCGGCCCCCAGCGAATTGACCGAAAACCGGCCCCGCAGCAAAGCCAACCGATTCCAGTCCAGTTCGGCACCGTGCAGGGTCAGCCAGATTCCATCGTCGTCCGCCACGGTGATCTGTTCGATCGTGGCACGCGAGCTAAAGGTACCCTCAAGCCCCTTGACCTTGATCGTGCGGCTGTCACTGGACAAGGTGTTCTGCAGGAAATCGACCAGCAGCCCACCGGCTTCGTCTTCCTCCTCGGCAGCGAGATCCATCGGAACAAGGCTGAGGGCGGCGCAGAAGCTATATGAAAGAATACGTTTCAAAATGCCTGTCCGATCCCAATGTAAAATTGCAACCCGTCGCTGGTTGGTCCGCTGGTCGGATACGCGAGATCCAATCGCAGTGGCCCAAAGCCCCCCAGATCATAGCGCACACCGATACCGGCCCCGGAATGTTGGGTCGAGCCCCCCGTGACAAAGGCATCCCGACCGATCAGCCCCACGTCATAAAACCCGACGAGCGAGATTTTTTCGCTTACGTAGCCACGGATTTCGGCAGAGCCTGCCAGATAGGACCGTCCCCCCGCACTTCCCGTGCCCACCGGAATACCCAGCGATTGATAGGGTTGCCCTCTGACGCTGCCCGCCCCGCCTGAAAAGAACGACATCGTCGGAGAGACGTCTTGCAGCGAGGGACCAATGATTGACCCAAGCTGAAGCCGTCCCGCAATCACCAGCCGTCCGTCGTTGCCGCCCAACCGCCGGTACATCCGACCGTCGGCCGTCAGGCGCAATCCGGATGCGGTGCCGTCATACCCGGCATAAGGCATAGCTGTCGCATTCAGGAAATAGCCCTTGGTGGCGCTGACCTTGCTGTCCCGTTTGTCCATTTCCAGACGCAGAGGAACGCCAAAGAATTTGAACCTGCGATTGGTGCCGAACGCGTCGTCGGCCAGAATGGTCGATCCGATCAACGCGGCCTCGCCAAACACGCCTTTGGAGAACTCGCGCCGTACCCCCATCCCCAGCAGACCCTGGACCGCCGAATAGTGCAATTCGTCCAGACTTTCGACTTCGGCCAGGTAATAGGTGTTGTCATCCGGGCCCAAAGTGTCGGGACGATCCAGGCGCAGGCCTATGCGCCCGCCAATGTCGGTATTGCCACCGATATTGGTGATCCGTGATTCAAATCGTAGCTTCTCGGCCCCGCCAAACAGATTGCGGTGCATCCAATTGGCCGTCAGATCCAACCCCTCGTTCGAGCTGAGCTCGGCTCCGAATGTCAGACGACGCTGCGGCAAATCTGCGAACTCGGCGGTAAAGTCGAGCGAGCCATCGGGGTTCGGGGTTTCTGCTTCACGCAAGGCCACCGACGCAAAGGTGCCGGTGCGCCGCAGTCGGGTGCCAACCAGCTGTGCCTGGTCCGGGGAAAAAACCTGGCCCGTCGGGAAACCGGCAATCCGCTGGATCGCATCGGGGCGAACCCGGGTTTCGCCGGTCAGGTTCAAGTTGCCAAAGGTCAACTGTGGTCCCGGAGACAGTTGAATGTCGGCGTCTATGGTGTCCGTTGCGTGGTTGGCAGTGATCCTCTGAGCGCCGACACGGGCCTTGGCGTGACCGGCGTTGCGCCAGGCCTGTTGCCCGGTGACCGCCGCGTCACGAATGGCACCAGTCCCAGCCGTCTGCCCAGTTGCAAAGGTAGTCGGCAATTTGGTGTCGGGTGGCAATGGGGCGACGCGGGTCAGACCAAAGGTAAAAAGGCGTCCGGGATCAACCGTGATGGCGATCTTGTTGACTGCGCCGGGCGGATTCAATGGCGGAATTGTCGCCGCTTCGCGCCCGTCCAATCGGATGTTGACCGTGGGGCTGAAATATCCGGCGTTGTACAGCACCTGAACAAGCGTTCTGTAATCCGAGAGTGACGCGGCCAGCAATTCCTGAACCGTGTCCAATCCCTGGGTCTCGGCACCCATGATTGCTGATGACCCAATCAGCTGTTCTCGCAGTTCGTCAGTCGATTGCGGCGCGCTCAATGTGGTTTCGACAGCGTCTGACGGCGGGGCCGATACGCACAGAATGGCTGACGAAATTGCCAGCATCAGGGCGCGAGAACGAACGCGCACAGGTAACAACACCATGAATTTGGCTCCAGGCTGCCCACAGATAGCGTGCCCTCCTGTGGTGGGAGAGACTCACTTCAGGATCATGGGTAGCACACAAGATACGGGGGCAGAAGCAGGCAAAAAGGCGATCTGGCCTCAATACCTTGTAGTGTGAATTTTCGGCAAGAGATTGCCGAAAGATGAAAACTTCGGGGTTCGTGCAGGCGATGCAAGGCGAGGGCGTCTGTAAATCGGCGTGCTGCATCAGCATAGGGCTCGTTTGAGGGAAGTCGGATCATGCGGGCCATGATCCGATCAACGCCGGGAGCGATGCTCCCGGCGTTTCCTGCAAGTCGGAAGGCAATCCGTTGTGACAAGGAAAAAGGCAAGCGCAGAGGCAACGGCAGAGGCAGGGGCAGAGGCAGGGGCGCGTGCAAGGGCTGGGCGCCGGCAGGACGTTTCAGTTTCTGTACCACCTTGGAACAATTTGCAGTGGCGGTTGGTGGCGGATAGCGCGGATAGTGACGGAAACTGGCCGATACAGCATGACGCTGGGTTGGATGCGCCCTGGCGTAAGGGGCAGGCCTGTCAGTGCCCCAGATGTCTGCAGGCGATCAAGGATTTTCGGATCGCGCCTTGCGGCGCAATCCGACGAGCGCCGCGCGCAAAGCGCGCGGCGCTTGGCCCAACGGAAGGATGTCTCCGCAGGAGACGGACGACGGGCGGGAGAACTGCAATGCTGGTTTGTTTTTGCCTGACCAGGGGCTCGATCGTCAGGTCAGGACCCGGCCTGTTCGTACCAGCGACGAATGGTCAGACGATCTTCGGGTTCCATATAGGTGACGTTTGCAGGTGGCATTGCGTGAGTAGCCCCCGCCTGGAGATAAATGGCGCGTCCCTGGCGGGCAACGTCGGTCTCGGTTTCCAGCAGAACCCCTTTGGGGGCTTGGCGAATGCCCTCCCAGAATGGTTCGCGTGCGTGGCACATGGAACAATTGCCCTGCACCAATTCGTGTACTTCTTCGAAGCCGTCTGCCGCCAGCAGGATAGAGGCCGGACCGCTCAGAGCTGCCTCTTCCTCGTCCCCATACTCCATAGGTGCCGAGGACAGGGCGATGATACCCAAGAAGAGCAGGGCGGTCAGCCCCCATGTCCAGACCGGGTTCCCGGCGCGGGCGTGGCGGGTGTTGAAATAATGGCGAATGGTGACACCCATCAGAAATACCAGCGCAGCGATCAGCCAATTGTATTGCGTGGCAAAGGCCAGCGGATAATGGTTCGACAGCATCAGGAATATCACAGGGAGGGTCAGATAATTGTTATGCGTCGACCGCAGTTTCGCGATTTTGCCATACTTTGGATCCGGGGAACGCCCCGCCTGCAGGTCGGCCACGACGATCTTTTGGTTGGGAATGATGATGAAAAAGACATTGGCGCTCATGATCGTGGCAGTAAAGGCTCCCAGATGCAGCATCATAGCACGGCCGGTGAACACCTGGTTCAACCCGTAACCCATCGCCACCAGTAGCAAAAACAGCAAGACCATCAACAGGGTGGGCTGTTCGGCCAGTCCAGATTTGCACAACCGATCATAAACCAGCCAGCCGATTGACAGCGTTGCCGCTGAAATCAGAATGCCTTGCCACAGCGCCAGTTCGGCTTTGGATTGATCAATCAGATACAGCTCTCCGCCCACCCAATAGACCACCATCAACAACGCAAACCCGCTCAGCCAGGTGCCATAGCTTTCCCATTTGAACCAGGTCAGATGGTCCGGCATGTCTTCGGGGGCCACCAGAAACTTGCGGATGTGATAAAACCCGCCACCGTGGACCTGCCATTCTTCGCCATGGGCCCCAACGGGCAGGTTGGGGGCCTTGCGCAGACCCAGGTCCAGCGCAATGAAATAAAAGGATGAGCCAATCCAGGCGATGGCGGTGATCACGTGAAGCCAGCGGATTGCAAATCCCAGCCAGTCCCAAACCAAGGTCAATTCAAACATTGAGCCCTCTTTTTCGATTTCTGTTTTGCCGTCAGCCTAGGCAATCGTGGCTTTATTCGGTATTCCATGATAGTCTCTAACTGTATCAAAAAATCCAGAACAATGTCATATCTCGATAACATCCGAACTTTTGTCCGCGTTTACGAACTGGGCAGCATGTCAGCCGCAGGGCGCGACCTGCGCATTTCACCTGCGGTCACATCGGCGCGGATCTCTCAGCTCGAGGATTATCTGGGCGTTCGGCTGTTTCAACGCACAACCCGGAACCTGACGCCAACGGAACAGGGGCAGGCGTTTTATGGCGGCGCAGTGGCAGTGCTCGAATCTGTGGACGAAGCCGAAGCCAAGGTGATGAACCTGACGGATGCCCCGCGTGGGTCGCTGTTTGTGGCGGCTCCTTTGGGCGTCGGGCGACGGCTTGTCGCGCCACAGGCCCCTGCGTTTCTGAGCGAATATCCCGAAATTTCCCTGCGTCTGCGATTGTCCGACCGGGTGGTGGATCTGACCACCGAAGGTTTGGATCTGGCGTTCTTTTTGGGGCAACCCGAAGACAGCACGCTGCGCATTCGAAAAATTGCCGATTGCCGTCGGGTTTTGGTCGCGGCACCCGATTATGTGAAACGCCGGGGAATGCCTGAGTCCGGTGAGGATCTGGTGCGCCAGAAACATGATTGTCTCAGCCTGCGGTATCCGGGCGCGAGCGAGTTTCAATGGATGCTGGACACGTCGGACGGACCCAAACGGTTTGCGGTGACCGGGCGGTGTGAATGTGATGATGGTGATGTGCTGACGGATTGGGCGCTGGCTGGCCAGGGGGTGGCGCTGAAACCGGTGTTCGAAGTTGCCGACCACCTGACGGCAGGTCGTTTGATACCCGTTGCCCAGGCAACGCCGCCTGTGTCGGTGCAGATGGCGTGTCTGTATACCCATCGCAGGCATCAGGACCCCAAGACCCGATTGTTCATGGATTTTATGACCGAACGAATGGCCCGCACGGTCAAGGACGCCGAAGCCATGACCGAAACACTGCTTTCGCACCCCTGAGCCCACGCGCGGCTTGCACCTGTCGGGAAGGGCCGCGGTTTGAGAGCCGGCGATGCGTCTGGACCCGCGCAACCCAAACAGCCGTGTATCCGAGTGAGCCTGAACCTGCGCCGCGGTAACCGTGCCGGGGTTCCGAACCGTCTGGATGGAGCACAGCTATAACGTCAGGGACGCAAGGACTGGTTTTGCCTTTGTGCTGACAAGGTGGCAGAAGGGACCACGGCGCAATCCGACCATATCCCAACAGCTTCATCGGACCAGGAGTTCTGATCTGGCCGGATTGGGAAGCGCAGAGTTCGGCCCGGGCGGTTTTCTTTCCCTCGCTTTTGCGGGCTGGCGCGGGTCCGGTCGGTTGTCAGGATTTCTCATATCGGACCCAACCGAGCCTTTGGGGCTCCGAGGGAGCGGCGGCGAATTTCGTAGTTGTCGGGGGGCGGGCTGCACCGAGTTTCGAATTGCGCCTGACGGCACCATCCGACCCGCACCGCGTGCACCGCACGCGGTGCCCGGCCCAACGCAGCCTGCGGCCTCTTTGATGCTGCATGATGGGGCGGGAGCCCCCCGGGATCAGCTGCCGCGATAGGTTGAGTATCCATAAGGAGAGAGCAGCAGCGGCACATGGTAGTGGGCGGTTGCATCGTTCATGCCAAACCGGATTGGAACAATGTCCAGAAACATGGGCTCGGCCGCAGCCTGGCCACTTTCCCGCAGATAGTCACCGGCGTGAAAAACCAGTTCATACTGCCCGGTTTCAAAGCTGGCGACGTCCAAAATAGGCGCGTTTGTCCGGCCATCGTCATTGGTGTCCATTTCACCCATCTTGACCCGCGTCTCGCCGGTCCAGCGGTACAATTCAATGCGCAGCCCATTGGCCGGGCAGCCCCGCGCCGTGTCCAGAACATGCGTGGTCAGATATCCGCTCATCCGTTTTCCTTTCCTGACCCAATGTGGGTTTTGTCTATTGGTGTGCCTGAACCGGATCATCATCACAAACCCATGTTGCACGACAGTGTTTTTCGGAATTTTTGAAAAACCTCGGTGATCTTCTGTCATATTAAGGTTTGGAACTTCGGAGAACAGTATGACCAGATACCCGCGTGACATGATCGGCTATGGAGCCACCCCTCCCCAGGCAAGCTGGCCGGGAGGCGCAAAAATTGCTGTCCAGATTGTGCTGAACTACGAAGAAGGCGGTGAAAACTGCCTCTTGCACGGAGACGCGGCGTCCGAAGCATTCCTGTCCGAGATCGTGGGAGCCCAGCCCTGGCCCAACCAGCGCCATTGGAACATGGAATCGATCTATGAATACGGATCACGGGCCGGGTTCTGGCGGCTGCACCGGCTGCTCAGGAACCTGCCGGTCACGGTTTATGGTGTGGCAACAGCATTGGCGCGGTCCCCGGATCAGGTGAATGCGATGAAGGAGGCGGGTTGGGAAATCGCCTCTCATGGTCTCAAATGGATTGACTACCGCGATACGCCAGCCGAGGAAGAGGCAGACCACATACGGGAAGCCATTCGCCTGCATACCGAAGTGGTGGGCGAGGCACCGCGCGGCTGGTACACGGGCCGGTGTTCGGATCAGACGGTGCGTCTGGCGGCCGAAACCGGGCAATTTGACTATGTGGCCGATACCTATGCAGATGATCTGCCCTATTGGATGGAGGTCGGGGACCGCCAGCAATTGATCGTTCCCTATACGCTGGACACCAACGATATGCGCTTTGCTGCACCGCAGGGGTTCAATTCGGGTGACCAATTCTATTCCTACCTCAAGGACAGCTTTGACGCGCTGTATCAGGAAGGCTCCGAAGGGGCCCCTAAGATGCTGTCCATCGGTCTGCACTGTCGGCTGGTCGGGCGCCCGGGTCGTGTCATGGCGCTCAAACGGTTCTTGGAGTACGCGCAATCGCATGCGGATGTGTGGTTTGCGACACGTCTGGACATCGCCGAACATTGGGCCGCATTGCACCCTCCGATCGAACGGGTACGACCCAGCCAGATGAACCAGGAGAGCTTTGTCGCCAACTATGGCGGGGTATTTGAACATTCCGCCTGGATTGCCGAGCGGGCCTTTGAATTGGAATTGGGACCGGCACATGACACGGCAGGGGGATTGCACAATGCGCTGTGCCGCATGTTCCGTTCTGCCACCCAAGCCGAACGGCTGGGTGTTCTGAATGCGCATCCGGATCTTGCGGGTAAGCTGGCTCAGGCCAAACGGTTGACCGCAGAAAGCACGTCCGAGCAGGCCTCGGCCGGGCTGGATGCGCTGACAGATGCAGAACGCCACTCATTCACCGAACTTAATCAAGAGTATGTGAGTAAGTTCGGCTTTCCCTTTATCATCGCCGTTCGCGATCATGACAAGGCATCGATTCAATCGGCATTTCAACGCCGGATCAACCAAACACGAGAGACCGAATTTGCCGAGGCCTGCCGTCAAGTCGAGCGGATCGCCGAAGTCCGGCTGCGGGATATCTTGCCATCATGAGCCAGCACATTCGGATCCAACCGATTTCAGCACAGGCCTTCGCCCCGTTTGGCGACTTGATAGAGTGTACAGGCCCGCCGGATAAGCTGATCAATCAGGGGCAATGTGGCCGGTATCATGATCGGGCCGGGCTGGATTTTGTCGATGGGCGGGCCGGGTTGAGCCTGTTTCACGCCAACCCGCGGGCGCTGCCCTATGAATTGGAACTGGTCGAGCGTCACCCGGAGGGGTCTCAGGCCTTTATCCCGATGTCGCAGCACCCGTTTCTGGTTATTGTTGCCCCCGATTGTGACGGGCACCCTGGCACGCCGCTGGCGTTCGAGACCGAGCCGGGGCAGGCGATCAATTTCCACCGGGGCACCTGGCATGGGGTGCTGACCCCATTGCACGCTCCCGGACTGTTTGCCGTTGTGGACCGGATCGGTCCCGGCGAAAATCTTCAGGAGCATTGGTTCGACGCACCCTATGTCGTTGTGCGCTCCTGAAGTTCGAGGCCGCCAATACAAAATCAAAAAGAAGCGGCAAGACCCCCATGGACCAACAGGGAGATGTGAACCATGGCCGATACTTCGATTGGGACGCCGGATCAGCTGCGTGATCCCAACTATACACCTGCCTTGCACAAGGCAATTCCATTGGGCATCCAGCATGTACTGGCCATGTTCGTCTCCAATGTCACCCCTGCCATCATTGTGGCAGGAGCCGCCGGCTTTGGCTTTGGGTCCAACTCTCCGGATTTTCCGGAGCTTTTGTACCTGATCCAGATGTCGATGCTGTTTGCCGGGGTTGCGACCCTTTTGCAGACCTTGACGGTCGGGCCGGTCGGAGCCGCGCTGCCGATTGTCCAGGGAACCAGCTTTGCGTTTTTGCCGATCATGATCCCGCTGGTGGCGGGCAAGGGCGTTGATGCACTGGCTGCGCTGTTTGGTGGGGTCGTTATTGGCGGGCTCTTTCACGCGCTTTTGGGGTTGGTGATCGGAAAGGTTCGATTTGCACTTCCTCCGCTGGTGACCGGGCTGGTGGTGACAATGATCGGCTTGGCGCTGGTGAAGGTCGGTATTCAATATGCCGCCGGAGGTGTTCCCGCGATTGGTACACCCGAATACGGGTCGCTGCTCAACTGGTCTGCGGCTTTGGTCGTGATCGTGGTGACCTTGGGGCTCAAGTTCTTTACCCGTGGCATGTTGTCTGTTTCGGCTGTGCTGCTGGGTCTGATCGCTGGCTATATCTACGCGCTGTTGGTGGGCATGGTCACGTTTGAAGCCATCGGAACAAGCTGGAGCCGCGCCGCGTCCTTTGCGTTGCCCGTTCCGTTCAAATACGGGTTTGAATTCTCGGCAGCTGCCATCATTGGATTCTGTCTGATGGCCTTTGTCTCGGCGGTGGAGACCGTCGGGGATGTCTCGGGGATCACCAAAGGTGGCGCTGGGCGCGAAGCCACGGACCGCGAAATCGAAGGCGCAACCTATGCCGATGGTGTGGGGTCGGCGGTGGCAGGTCTGTTCGGCGCTTTTCCCAATACATCCTTCAGCCAGAACGTCGGGTTGATCGCGATGACGGGCGTGATGAGCCGGCACGTGGTGACATTCGGAGCGCTGTTTCTGATCCTGTGCGGGCTGGTGCCCAAAGTCGGCTCGATCATCCGTACGATCCCCATCGAAGTTCTGGGGGGCGGGGTGATCGTGATGTTTGGCATGGTGGTTGCGGCCGGGATCTCCATGTTGTCCGACGTCGATTGGAACCGACGAAACATGGTTGTCTTTGCGATTTCCCTGTCGATCGGGCTGGGACTGCAACTGGAGCCGGGCGCGGTTCAGCATCTGCCGGATACGTTGCGGATCCTGATGACCAGCGGCCTGTTGCCTGCCTCTGTGATCGCCATCGTATTGAACCTGATCCTGCCAGATGAATTGGCTGGAGAATCCACGGAAGAAGTTTCGGGGGGAATGGCCGGTCGCGGAACAGGCAGTTTGCCTCGGGACTAGGTCGTCGATCAGCAACGGTGGGCTCCCGCCCGCCGGGATTGTTTTTCAAACAAACCCGGCCGTTGGGCCAGGCAGCGCATGGGAGTCCCCATGCGCTGTGGCGCTGTGATCACCGCGGGTCGATTGTCATCGGAAAGCGGAACGCATTTGGATAGCGGGTGGTTCTGTCTTCCGTTATCGCACCCGTGATGCGGGGATGGCTTTGACATTGGCTTGGGAGTTTGGGTGGGGCATTCTGTGGCGGCCAACCACCATGTCGCCAGCTTTAGTTGGCAGCCATATGTCTGGCGACGTCCAACATGCGGGCAGAAAACCCCCATTCATTGTCGTACCAGCCAAACACCCGCATTTGCCGATCCCCCACGAGACGGGTTTCAGGGCCTGCAATGACCAAAGATTCCGGTCTTGCACGCAGGTCCGAGGACACCAATGGCTGATCGGTCCACCCCAGAACATCAGAGGCGGCAACACCGGATTGCAGGGCGTGCATCAGTTCCGGTTCTTGGACTGGCTGGTTGACCCGGACAATCAGATCCACCGCAGAGACGCTGGCCGTGGGCACCCGCAAGGCGGCGCCGCTGATGCGGCCCTTGAGGTGGGGGAGCACCTCGTCGATCAGATGGGTGGCCGAGGTGGTGGTCGGCACCATCGATAGCGCTCCGCCACGGGAGCGGGCAAAATCGCCGCGCGGAGCATCCACCATCGGTTGCGAATTGGTGTAACAGTGGATCGTCGTCATATGGGCACTGTCGATTCCGGCGATCTCGTCGATCAATCGGACCAGCGGTGCCAGCGCATTGGTGGTGCAAGAGGCGTTCGACACGATCCGCGCGCCATTCAGGCGTTCATGGTTCGCGCCCAGAACCACGGTTATCTCGGCCGCCGGTGACGGCCCCGAAATCAGCACCTTGCGTGCCCCCGCAGAGATGCCGCGTTCTGCGACGTCGGATGTGCGTGCGATGCCGGTGCATTCCAGAACCACGTCCACGCTGCTCAAATCAACATTGGTCAGGTCTGGTTCGTGGCTCATTGCGATGGTGCGACCCAAAACGCGCAGGGCATTGTCCCCATGGTCGACCGGGTGCGGGAAGGGACCAAATGTGCTGTCATATTGGAACAGATAGGCACACATGTCCAAAGGTGCGATATCGTTGATACGCACCACCTCTATGCCGTCACCGCGGGGCGTGGTCAGGATCTGGCGCAAGATGGCGCGACCGATCCGTCCGAATCCATTGATAGCCAGTTTCATGTGCGAAACTATGGCAGGGGTTCTGACGGACCTCAATGAAAAGCGACCCGCTGATACGCTGGCTGAATTGTACCAAATCTCCACCGCCCAGGCGGCCCGTTGTACAGGCCGTCAGGTGTGGATCAGGTCACCTGAGGCAGACGAGCTTTGCCATAAAGACACCGCTGATCAGCTGATACATGGAGGGGAAATCCACCTTGCACCCGGTGGCCCCCTTGTAGGCGCGCATCGCCTGATGTGTGCGTGTACGTGCTGGCGGGCCATAAGGGTTCAGCCCATCAACGCCATAGGGCGCGCGGGTGGCGCTGTAATAGTCGGGCATGTCGTCGACCGCCGCGACGGTCCAGGTGCGACCCCAGACATTGACGCTGATGCCGTCGTCCTTCAGGTTTTGAAACAATTCCCCAGCAGACACGCTGCTGCAGGCCAGTGACATAGCCAGAGCCATACCGATTATACGCATGTGTCACCTCGTTTTTTTCAGCAATGACAGCAGTATAACCGGATGCAATGGAAACGCAATTTTTCAGGTCACATCGTTTTCAACCACAGGGTGTGGGTCAACGTGCCAAACCCAGCGGCATGTGGCGGTTGACGTCCTTGTACAGCAAATAGCGGAAACGACCGGGCCCACCCGCATAACAGGCCTGTGGGCAAAAGGCGCGCAGCCACATGAAATCGCCGGCCTCGACCTCGACCCAATCACCATTCAGCCGGTAAACCGCCTTGCCTTCCAGCACGAACAGACCGTGTTCCATAACATGGGTTTCCAGGAACGGGATCACACCGCCCGGTTCGAAGGTGACCACCGTCACATGCATGTCATGGCGCAGGTCGTCAGGGTCCATGAACCGGGTTGTGGCCCAGACGCCATTGGTATCGGGCATTGCGTTCGGGGCAATGTCACGTTCATTGGCAAAGAAGGCTTCGGGTTTGTCGATCCCAGGCGCTTCTTGCCAGATCTTGCGGATCCAATGGAAACCGGCGGCCTCGGGGCCGGAATTCCGGATCTGCCAGGTGCTGCCTGCCGGGAGATAGGCAAAGCCGCCGGGGTCCAACGTCGTCTGACCCCCATCAACGGTCAGGACAATCTGGCCCGCAGTCACGAACACCGCACCCTGCGCGGCTGGGTCTGTTTCAGGATGCTCGGACCCGCCACCCGGTTGCAATTCGACTATGTACTGGGAGAAGGTCTCGGCAAACCCGGTCATCGGGCGGGCGATCACCCACATGCGCATTCCCGTCCACCCTGGCAGAAAAGACGTCACAATGTCCCGCATTGTGCCCCGAGGGATCACCGCATAGGCGTCAGTAAAAATGGCACGATCGGTCAAAAGCTGGGTCTGACCGGGCAAACCGCCGGTTGGGGTATGGTACTGGCTCACGCAGGTTCTCCGGGTATTTCGAGTTGCGTGATCATGCTGGGAAACACAGGTGGGATCCAAGGCGGTTTGGCGCGATAGCATTCTTCGCAATTTTTTGAAGATCAGCCAGGTGGCCGAGTTTTAGCCGAGTATTAGCCAAGCGCAGACCTCGGGGAGGGACGGTTTTGGGCATGGACATTGCCGCCAACACCATGGCACCTTGGGCTGGAATTATTGTTTCGTGATTGGAGTTTGGAAATGAAACGCTTGGCCGTAGCGATGATCATGTCTTTGGCGGTGTTTGGTCTGCCCGAAGCTGGAACAGCCAAATCCCTGTCTCGGATGTTGGCCACAAGCGGCCTGTCACCCGAGGATCTTGATGCCATGGGGGGTGCGTCCCGATCTTTGTACGCCGCTGCGGGCACAGCCATTGGCGCGACGGCGACATGGAACAATCCAAAAACCGGCTCGCATGGGGTGGTCAAGCTGGAGAAGCGTTCGGGCTCTTGCGCGACCTTGCTGCACAGCACCTATCCCAATGGGCGCGAACAGGGGCTGCCGCTGCGCACACGTCAGTGCCAGGGCGCCGATGGAACCTGGCAACTGCAACCCTGACGTTTTGGTCTCAGGGTCTGTGCGGCACACCCGCATGTTTCAGATCCGCCGCACAGGTGTGCAACAGATCACAGATCGCTTGGTGGCTGGCGCGATCCATCGTGCTATCGGGGCTTGAACTGCCCACGACCAAAGGTGTTGGGCCTCGACTTGCCACTGGAACGGCGAATCCGGTAATGCCGGGTTCGAATTCTCCGCAGGTGATACATTGGGCGGTTTGTGCCGCTGTGTGAATTTGGGCGCGAATGGCATTCGGATCGCGCAGTGATTGGGAGGTGTGGGTGACCTGCGCCCCAGCTATCAGCGTTGCGTCAACCAGCCAGTCGGGCGCGCTGGCCAGCAACATTCGTCCCAGGCTGGTATGCAGCACCGGCAAATGCGATCCAACAGTAAACCCATAGGACACAGGCCCGTCGCTGACTGTCGATTGCGCCAATAACAACACCCGATCCTGATCCAATGTTGCCAGAGTGATCTCGGCCCCCAAGTGCCGCGCATGGTGGTTCAGAACCGGCTGGACCAAGCGGCCGAATTGGTTGGCCTGCAGGAATCCTCCCGCCAAGGCCAACACCCGGGGGGCCAATGAAAACGCCCGCCCGTCCTGACGCAGATATCCCTGGGCGACCAACGTCAAAGCTCCACGCCGCGTCGTGGCCCGATCCTGTCCAGTCAAACGGGCCAGATCAGCCAGGGTCAATGACGGAGCCCCCCCATCAAAGCAGGCCAGTACAGCCAACCCTTTGGCAAAGCTGGCAGAAATATTCCGGTCTTGGGGTGTGGTCGGCATAAGTGTCTCCACCACCAGTGCCGACTCGCTTGACAGGGCAAGGGCGCGGTGGTCAATGTGGTCGTATATGGATCACATTGTGCGCAATACGAACATTTGTCAATCCGGGGGGCAGCCATGATCAGCCAGAAACTCAACGACAGCCTGACACGTGTCGGAGCGGGGACGGACGCGGGCGAAGTCCTGCGCCGCTATTGGCAACCTGCCGCATTGGTTGATGAACTGGACCAGGGTCGACCGGTTGTACCTGTGCGGCTGTTGGGCGAAGACCTTGTGCTGTTCCGGGACAGCGCCGGGGAACTGGGGCTGATCGGGCGGCGGTGTCCGCATCGTGGTGTGGACCTGTGTTACGGTCGGCTCGAAGACAATGGTTTGCGCTGCCCGTTTCACGGCTGGCATTTTAACCGCACGGGCCAATGCGTGGAACAACCCGGCGAGCCCGAAGGTTCGCGCATGCATGAACAGATCACCACCCCCGCCTATCCGGTGGTTGAAAAGAACGGCATCATCTGGGCCTATATGGGGCCGGGCACGCCGCCTGATTTCCCGAATTTCGATTGTTTTCGCGCGCCGACAACCCATGTGTTCGCGTTCAAGGGGCTATGGGAGTGCAATTGGCTGCAGGCGCTGGAAGTTGGCATTGATCCGGCACACGCGTCCTTTTTGCATCGGTTCCTGCAGGACGAAGATCCGGCCGACAGCTATGGCAAACAATTCCGCGACAAGGCGGCCAATACCGATATCCCGATGACCCGGTTGCTGCGCGAATACCCGCGCCCGGATATCGAGGTTGAGGACACAGACTATGGTCTGAAGCTGACCGCGCTGCGCCACCTGGACGATGGGCGCACCCATGTCCGGGTCACAAACCAGATTTTCCCTGAAGCGATCTGTATTCCGATGTCGCGCGAAATGACGATTACGCAATGGCATGTGCCGATCGACGACGAAAATTGTTACTGGTATTCGATGTTCACCAGCTTTGACAAACCCGTGGACAAGGATCTGATGCGGCAACAGCGGCTCAAGGAGCATGAGCTGCCCAGCTATGCGCCCCGCAAGAATGCCCGCAACAATTATGGATATGACGCCAGCGAACAGGCGACAGAAACCTATACCGGCATGGGGTTGGACATCAACGTGCACGATCAATGGGCGGTGGAAAGCATGGGTGCCATTCAGGACCGAACCGCAGAACATCTGGGCAAGACCGATGTGGGCATCATCCGCAATCGCCGCCGGCTGCGCGCAGCCATTGCTGCGGTCCAGGAGGGGCGCGATGCAGATCTGCCGATGCGTGGCGATGTGACGGCCATTGTCGGCCCGGTTTCCAACGATGCTTTGGCCGATAATGGCGACCTGGAGCAGGCGACGTGCGAGAGCGATGCCGCGCGCCGGAACGCCTGTCCGTGGGACGCGCAAATCTGATCGAACCACGCTATAACAACAGCACAAGTAGGGGGACTGCGGGATGAAGGACGATCAGGCATCGGGTGCGTTGGCCCGCATGGGGCTGTGTTCGCAACACAGACGCGCGGCCATTGACGAGGTTCTTTCGCGTCTCGAACAGGACGGCATTGAAACCGTTCGGGTGCTTTTTGCCGATCAACACGGGATCTTGCGGGGCAAGACGCTGGTGGCAGGTGCCATGGCCAGCACATTCGCCAATGGCATGAAGGTGCCTTCGACACTGCTGCTCAAGGATACGTCGCACCGCACCGCCTTTCCAGTCTGGTCCGAGGATGCCGGTGTGGGCGGAGGCATGATGCAGGGGGCCAGTGATGTGTTGTTGGTACCGGATCCGGCAACATTTCGGACGCTTCCCTGGTCTTTGCATTCGGCCTGGGTGCTGTGTGATGTGGTGTATCCGGATGGTCGCCCTGTGCCCTTTGCCAGCCGTACGATCCTGTCCCGCGCTGTGGACCGGTTGGCGGATCAGGGGCTGGGGGCCACAATCGGGTTGGAGGTTGAATTTCACATCTTCCAGCGGGTGGATGATGCCTGTGATCATGCGTCTTCGACCATGCCTGGCGCGCCAGTGCAGACGCGCAATCTGACCCAAGGCTATCAGTTTCTGACCGATGCCCGCTATGGCGAGGCCGAGGCCATCCTGGACGATCTGCGACGTGCGGCCCAAGGGATTGGGCTGGCGGTGCGATCTGTCGAGATCGAGATGGGCCCCAGCCAGTTTGAGTTCACCTTTGAGCCTTCGGACCCGATAACCCAGGCGGATGCCATGGTGATGTTCCGCAGCCTGGTCAAACAGGTCTGTGCCTCACAGGGGCTGCATGCCAGCTTTATGCCCAAACCCAAGCTGGAGAATTCCGCCGCCAACGGCTGGCACGTGCATCAATCGTTGCGGGATCTTGCGTCGGGGCGCAATCTGTTCATGCCCGAATCCGGAGATGAGCTGAGCGTTCATGCAAGCGCCTGGATCTCCGGGTTGCTGGCCCATGCCCAGCAGGCTTCGGTGCTGATCGCTCCCACGGTGAACAGCTACAAGCGCTATCAACCCTTTCAGCTGGCCCCCAATCGGGTGCAATGGGGGCGGGACAACCGGGGCACCATGCTGCGGGCATTGATGGATGCCGGGAACCCGGCCAGCCGGATCGAAAACCGTGCACCCGACAGTGCCGTCAATCCCCATCTGGCGATTGCAGCGCAATTGATTGCCGGGCTGGATGGGGTGACCAAGGGATGGGTCGCCCCCGCACCGACGGTGACACCATATGACGATGGGGCCGACCGGCTGCCTACCAGTTTGGGTGCCGCGATTGCCGCATTCGACCAGTCCGAGCTGTTCCGCACGACCCTGGGTGATCACTGTGTCGATTATCTGGTGCAATTGAAACGGTTCGAATGGGACCGCTATCTGGCCACGGTCAGCGAGTGGGAGCAGGCAGAGTATTTCAACCTTCTTTGACCGGCGCTTCGGGCCTGTGCAAAGCGCTGTGCGACGATTGCATTTGCTCTTGTGAGGTTGAGAACGTGACACTACCGTATGCCTGTGCATACGGGGGGGTGGCGGCTCCTGAAATTTACCATATGCCCCGGAACTTTATCATTTGCAGGTCTGGCCTGCACGAGACAAAAGACCCCACGCCTCCCGGTTCTTTGCGGGACGGCGCAGGAAACAGGAAGGATCTCCTAATCATGAAATACACCGAAGAACACGAATGGCTGCTGCCCGAAGGCGATCTGATGGTAGTGGGCATTTCGGCCCATGCGGCAGAGCAGCTGGGCGATGTGGTATTCATCGAATTGCCAGAGGCGGGAACCGAAGTAACCAAAGACGAAGAAATCGTGGTGATCGAAAGCGTCAAGGCGGCCTCTGATATTCTGGCACCTCTGGATGGTGAAATCGTCGAAGTGAACGAGGCATTGATTGATAGCCCGGGCAAGGTCAATGAAGACCCAACCGGGGACGCGTGGTTTTTCAAGATGAAGGTTTCGGATATGTCGCCGATGGATGATTACATGGACGAAGCGGCCTATAACGATTTCATCGCCTGAACCGCAGCGATTTCAGGAATACGGAGACGGGCCCTGCGGGGCCCGTCGCTGTTTTGAGTTTTCCGTCTCTCTGCAAGAGACGAAAAACCGTGGGCGCGTGGGGTGACATTTGCGCTTCCACTGTGCGGAATAACGTTCCGTCACGCGGGTAGACAGCCCGGACCGGGATGCGCCATCGTGCAGACAGCACAGGCGAGCGCGGGTTCGCAGTTTTGGTTGGAGGCATTGCGGTCACATGGATATGAATTTTGGGATGCGCGCGGAAAATCGCGCTTTGTTGGATCGCGTGGCCGTCATGGTGCGGGATGAAATCATGCCGCTGGAAGAAGAATATCAAGCGGAAATCGCCAAGGGCGACCGCTGGCAGTACACTGCCCGCCAGACTGAGATCCTGGAAGGATTGAAGGCGAAGGCCAAGGCTGAAGGGTTGTGGAACTTCTGGTTGACGGACAGTGACCGCGGCTTTGGGTTGAGCACTGTGGAATATGCCTATTTCGCCGAGGAAATGGGGAAGACGCCCTTGGGTGCTGAAGTGTTCAACTGTTCAGCGCCCGACACCGGCAATATGGAAGTGTTCGAGAGATACAGCAGTGACGGGCTGAAAAAACAGTGGCTGGAGCCATTGCTGGACGGGCAGATCAGGTCGGCCTATCTGATGACGGAACCGGATGTGGCCAGTTCCGACGCAACCAATATTTCGATGTCCTGTGTGCGCGATGGTGATCACTATGTGCTGAATGGCGAAAAATGGTGGGCGTCGGGCGCTGGGGATCCGCGCTGCAAGGTGTATATCGTCATGGTCAAGACCGGCGGCGACGATTTGCCAGTGCACAAACGCCAGTCGATGATTGTTGTGGCAGCCGACAGCCCCGGCATCGAGACGCTGCGGCCAATGGAAGTCTATGGCCATGACGATGCACCTCACGGTCACATGCACATGCGGTTTACGAATGTGCGGGTGCCAGCGGAGAACATCCTCTTGGGCGAAGGACGGGGTTTTGAGATTGCACAGGGACGTTTGGGGCCCGGCCGCATCCACCATTGCATGCGCGCCATCGGACAGGCCGAGTCAGCGTTGGAGCGGCTGTGTCGCCGATCGCTGCAGCGCGAGGCCTTTGGCAAGAAGCTGGCCCATCTTGGCGCGAATTACGACATCATCGCCGAATGCCGGATGGAAATCGAAATGGCCCGTCTGCTGTGTCTCAAAGCGGCCTGGTATATGGATCAGGGCGATGCGCGTGCGGCGGCCCCCTGGATCAGTCAGATCAAGGTCGTGGCACCCCGGGTTGCATTGAAAGTGATTGATGAGGCGGTGCAGATGCATGGCGGGCAGGGCATATCCCAGGACACGCCGCTGGGCATTGCCTGGACACATGTGCGCACCTTGCGGCTGGCCGATGGGCCGGATGCGGTGCATCGCCGTCAAGTGGCCCGCGGTGAATTGAGAAAATACACCCAGGAAAAAGTCTGACATGGGCATTTTTGTTCCCGAAATGTTCTGATCTATGTTAAGGGTCCTCTGAGTAGATCAGGAGGCCCTTATGCGTACGCAAACCGAAAAATTCGATCGTTTCAAAGCCCTGCATTTCGCCGACACGGCCTTTGTCATGCCCAACCCGTGGGATGCGGGGTCGGCGCGGATATTGGATGCTCTGGGGTTCGATGCTCTGGCCACCACCAGCGCGGGGTATGCATTCTCTACAGGCAAGCGAGATTCCTTTGCCGGGTTGGGACGCGACGAAATCCTGATAAATGCCGCTGGGATCGTTGCGGCCACTGATCTGCCGGTATCGGCTGATCTGGAGGATGGGTTTGGCGCATCTCCACAGGCCTGTGCAGACACGATAGCACTGGCCTGTGATATCGGGCTGGTAGGGGGATCAATCGAGGATGCCACGGGCGATGAAACGGCCCCGATTTATGGGTTGTCCGAGGCCACAGACCGGGTTGCTGCGGCAGTAGAGGCGGCGAAAGGACGCCCGTTCCTGCTAACCGCGCGGGCCGAAAATTTTTTGTGGGGGCGTCCCGACTTGGACGATACGATCCGACGGCTTCAGGCGTTTTGTGACGTCGGCGCGGATGTGCTTTATGCTCCCGGTCTGCCGGATCTGGATGCGATCCGGACCGTTTGCAACGCTGTGGACAAGCCGGTGAATGTCGTGATGGGGTTGCAAGGGCCAACCTATAGCGTGGAGGAGCTGTCCAAGGTCGGTGTCAAGCGGATCAGCGTTGGCGGCTCCATGGCGCGGGCCGCATTGGGCGCGCTGCGCCGCGCCGCGCTGGAAGTGCGTGAGACAGGGACATTCTCTTATGCTGCCGACGGATACCCGGGTGCAGAACTGGCGCAACTGATGGAGCAGGGCAAAGCCCCGGACCGCCAGTAGATCATCAATCCATTGCTTCGATGATGGCGATGTCGGCGTCACATGCCCCGGCGCGTTGGGACCGCGCGGCCCTGTATTCGGCCGAGTCATAACATGCACGGGCCTGATCAATGCTGTCGAATTCGATGATCACCCGGCGGTGCCAGTCCCGCCCTTCCAGCGCCACCGCCGCGCCACGGGCCAGAAACCGCGCTCCGAATTTGGCAAAGGCCTCGGGCGCGATGGCCTGGTATCCGGCGTAGGCGTCTGGGTCGGTGACCGAGACATTGGCGATCCAATAGGCTTTGGGCATTGTTCAGCTTTCTTTCGGGGCGTTGGCCAGCAGGCGTTCAGCCACGGCGGTGGCGTCGTCCAGGTGGTTGTTGACGGCGGTCTGCGCAGCATCCGCGTCACCCGACAGGATCGCATCACAGATCGCCCGCATGTGCGCCGGACCGGGTTGGCTGCGGTCCTGTGTGGATAGGGTCATCATTCGCAACCGGCTGATCCGCCCATTCAGACGTTGGACGATTTCCCAAGCCACATTGTGACCGGCACCGTCAAAGATTACCGCATAAAACCCGGCTGTGGCCCGGAACAACGCGCCGGGGGTTTGTTCGTCAAATCCGGCTTTGAGCTGGTCCAGCGCCTGTTCCAATCGCCTGCCCAGTTCCGGCGTCATCCGTTTGGCACAGGTGCGCGCGGCGGCGGTCTCCAACATGCGTCGGATGTCATAGATCTGGCGGGCGTCGTCCCAACTCATCCTGGCGACGATCGGGCCGCGACCGGGCAGGATTTCGACCAGCCCTTCGGCTTCGAGGTACCGGATGGTTTCGCGGATCACCGTGCGACTGACCCCCAATTGATCACACAGGGGGCGTTCCACCAGCCGATCACCGGGCTTGAAATGGCCATCAATGATCGCCTCGCGCATCCGGTCCTGCACGATGTCGCGCAGGGTGGCGGGGGGGTGTTCGATCTTGGTCAGGGGCGGGTTTGACATAGGAACGGGATAGCAGCGGGGTCAGGGTGGGACAAGTTGATATTGACATATGGTATGATGGTATACCATCTTACGTCAACAGAATCACGTTTCTCAAAAAGGTGCCGAAATGCCCGCCGAAATCCGCAAGACGCTGCTCCATGTCGAAGAAACCCTGATCGAAGGGGGCAAGGCCGCGCCAGTGCCGTTGAAGATGATTGCAGCGGTGGCGGTGATCCGGAACCCTTGGGCGGGGCAGGGGTTTGTTGACGACCTAAAACCGGCGATCCACGATTGTGCGCCCGGTTTGGGCGAGTTGTTGACCGGTATGGTCATTGAGGCCGCCGGGGGCGGCGACAAGGTCGAAGGTTACGGCAAGTCCGCCATCGTCGGAGTGAATGGCGAGGTTGAACATGGCTCGGCCCTGATCCACACTCTGCGGTTTGGCAATTTCTATCGCGAGGCGGTGGGTGCAAAATCTTATCTGTCGTTCACCAACACACGTGGCCCGGCCAACGCGCCACTGCACATCCCGCTGATGGACAAAAATGACGGGGGGCGACGCAGCCATTACCTGACCATTCAACTGTCAGTCGCTGATGCGCCGGGTCCGGATGAAATCGTGGTGGCGCTGGGCGCATCGATTGGCGGACGCCCGCATCACCGCATCGGAGACCGCTATCAGGATCTCAAGGATCTGGGCCATGACGTCGACAATCCTGCAGCTGTCTGAACCCTTTGGTCGGGTCGCCTATCGGGTGGCCGGGCAGGGCGCGCCGGTCGTGCTGATCCACGGGGTCGGCATGCAATCGGCGGCCTGGGGGCCACAGATGGACGCCCTGTCGGCAACCCATCGGGTGATTGCGCTGGACATGCCGGGGCATGGGGGCAGTGACCCTGTGGCCGCAGACGCGGATCTGCCCGTCTTTGTGGCCTGGCTGGATGCGGTCTTGACCGCCCTGGGTCTTGGGCCTGTCAATCTGGCTGGTCATTCCATGGGCGCGATGATCGCGGGTGGCTATGCAGCGTGTCACCCTGACAAGGTCGCGCGGGTGGCGTTGCTGAACGGGGTTTTCTGCCGGTCGACCGAGGCGCGACAGGCCGTCGTCGCGCGCGCCGAGGATATTCGCAAAGGTCGGTTTGACTTGCAAACTCCGCTCAAACGCTGGTTTGGCGACAGTCCGATCGAGCAAGCCGCCCTGGACAAGGTGGCAGGGTGGTTGTCGTCCGTCGATATTGACGGATATGCCACTGCATATGCAGCCTTTGCCGCTGGTGACAGCACCTATGCCGACCGGTTTTCTTCCATTGCCTGCCCGCTGTTGGCGCTGACCGGGGATGGGGATCCGAATTCGACACCCGCGATGGCCCACGCCATGGCCGAGGCCGCGCAAAACGGGCGGGCGGTTGTTTTGGCCGGACATCGGCATATGGTCAATCTGACGGACCCTGATGCCGTGACGGATGCCCTGCGGGAGTGGCTGGAAACGCCCGCGACCGGAAAGGACGCAGCATGACCGACAAAGAAGCCTGTTTCGATCCCCGCGCTTTGCGCAATGCCTATGGTGCCTTCATGACCGGAGTTACCGTGGTGACGACCCGCGACGGTGACGGCAATCCGTTGGGGTTTACGGCCAATTCGTTCTCTTCGGTTTCGCTGGACCCGCCATTGGTGTCGATCTGTTTGGCAAACACGTCGCGTAACTATGCGGCTTTTTCCACGGCGAATGGGTTTGCCGTCAACATCCTGTCCGAGGGGCAAAAGGAAGTCTCCAACACCTTTGCCCGCCCGGTTGACGATCGTTTTGCCGCAGTCGACTGGCAGTTTGGTCCGCAGGGGTCACCAGTGTTTGATGGCGTGTCGGCCTGGTTTGACTGTTCGATGTTCAAAACGGTCGAAGCCGGGGACCATCTGATCCTGATCGGTCAGGTTCAGGCGTTCGAAACATCGACTGCGCCGGGGCTGGGATACGCCCAAGGGGCTTATGTGACACCGGCGGCTGAGGCCAAAGCGGTGAACAACAAGGCCGATCTGCTGATTTCGGCCCTGATCGAACGCGACGGTAAAATCCTGTTGACCGACAATGGACATGGGCGTCTGACCTTGCCCGAAATGCCCGTGGGCAAGGCCGGGGCCACCGCCACATTGAAACAGCTGATCGACGGGATCGGCATCACGGCCCAGCCCGGGTTCATCTATTCCGTTTACGAAGACGAAGCGCGCGAACACCAACATATCTCGTTTCTATGCCAGGCCGCCGAGGGTTCGCCCTCGCGCGGGGTTTTTACCGACCTGACCGAAACCACGCTGATGGACATTGCTGACCCGGCCATGTGCACCATGCTGGAACGGTTTGCCCGGGAAAGCCGCATGGGCAATTTCGGGGTATATTATGGCAACCAGATCCGCGGCGAGGTCCGCCCGATCGTCTCTGACAAGTGAGCAAGACCAATGAAGTTTTCCCTGTTCGCGCATATGGAGCGCATATCTCCGGAAGATGACCAGAAGCGTCTGTATGACGAATTCGTCGAATTGTGCAAAATCGCTGATGCAGGCGGGATGCATGCGGTTTGGACCGGGGAACATCATGGGATGAACTTCACCATCTCTCCCAATCCATTCCTGAATCTGGTGGATCTGGCCAACAAAACCCAAAACGTCCGCTTGGGGACTGGCACTGTGATTGCGCCATTCTGGCACCCGATCCGTCTGGCCGGCGAGGCGGCGCTGACCGATATCATCACCCAAGGCCGCCTGGACCTGGGCATTGCGCGGGGCGCCTACAGCTTTGAATACGAACGCATGATGCCAGGCATGGATGCCTGGGAAGCAGGCCAGCGCATGCGCGAGCTGATCCCGGCCGTTCAAAACCTGTGGAAGGGGGATTATGCACAGGAGGGTGAATTCCACAGTTTCCCGAAAACCACGTCATCGCCCAAACCGGTGCAAGCGGATGGCCCGCCGATCTGGGTCGCGGCGCGTGACCCCAACAGCCATGATTTTGCCGTGGCCAATGGCTGCAACGTCCAGGTGACGCCGCTGTGGAAAGGGGACGGTGAAATCGCCGAGCTGATTGAGAAGTTCAACGATGCCTGCGCCAAACACCCGAATGTGAAACGGCCCAAGATCATGTTGCTGCAACATACCTATGTGGCCGACAGCCCCGAGGATGTTGAGTTGGGCGCGGTCGAGCTTAACCGGTTTTACAACTATTTTGGTGCCTGGTTCATGAACAAGCGCGAGATCTCGCAGGGTTTGATTGATCCGCTGTCGGACGAGGACATCGCCGCACATCCATTCTATTCCCCCGAGGCGATGAAACGCGATTTGGTGATTGGCGAAGCGGGCACGGTGATCGACCGGCTCAAAGGGTACGAAGCGTTGGGCTATGATGAATATTCGTTCTGGATCGACAGCTCGATGAGCTTTGAGCGCAAAAAAGCTTCGTTGGAACGCTTTATCAGCGATGTGATGCCAGCCTTTGACTAAGGACAGATGATGCAACAGTTTCAGCAGTATATCGGCGGTGTGTTCTCGGCGGGGATCTTTCAGTTTCCCAGCATTGATCCGGCTGACGGCCAGACCTGGGCCATGATGCCCGAGGCGGGTGTGGAAGGGGTGAATGCCGCTGTCGAGGCCGCGCAGAATGCGTTTGTCTCGCCCGAATGGGCGGGAATGACGGCGTCTGCGCGGGGCAAACTGTTATTGCGACTGGCCGATTTAGTGGCTGAAAATGCGCTGCGGTTGGCTGAGCTGGAAACCCGCGACACAGGCAAGATCATCCGTGAAACCCGCGCCCAGATCGCCTATGTCGCGGAGTATTACCGCTATTACGCAGGGCTCGCCGACAAGATCGAAGGCGCGCATCTGCCGATCGACAAACCGGACATGGAGGTCTGGTTGCGCCGGGAGCCTTTGGGGGTGGTCGCGGCGATCGTTCCGTGGAATTCACAGCTGTTTCTATCAGCGGTCAAGATTGGTCCTGCGCTGGCCGCGGGTTGTACTGTGGTGCTCAAGGCGTCCGAGGATGGCCCGGCCCCGATGCTGGAGTTTGCCCGCATCTTTGATCAGGCCGGATTTCCAGCGGGTGTGTTGAACATTATCACAGGGGGCCCCGAAGTGGGTGCTGCCCTGTCGAGCCACCCAAAGGTCGCCCATGTGGCATTCACCGGTGGGCCGTCGACAGCGCGCCACATCGTGCGCAATTCGGCGGAGAACCTGGCTTCCACCTCGCTGGAGCTGGGCGGAAAATCCCCGTTTATCGTGTTCGAGGATGCCGATTTGGACAGCGCTGTGAATGCGCAGGTGTCGGGGATTTTTGCCGCCACTGGCCAAAGTTGTGTCGCCGGCTCGCGGCTGGTTGTCCAGAATTCGATCAAGGACGAATTCCTCGCGCGTTTGTGCGAAAAGGCGCAAAAGGTGGTCATTGGGGCCCCTGATGATATGGCAACCGAGGTCGGGCCGCTGTGTACCGCGCGACAGCGGGACAACGCAGTCGCGTTGATCGCGCAATCGGTGGAGCAGGGTGCCCGTCTGGTCACGGGCGGGGCCGCGATTGACGGACCGGGGTTTTATTTTCCGCCTACCATTCTGGATTGTGCTGACGCGCCGGATGCGGCCTGTATCACCAATGAATTCTTTGGTCCGGTACTGTCGGTTCTGGGCTTCGAGGACGAAACCGAAGCGTTGGAAATTGCCAATACCACCGAATTCGGCCTGGCCTCGGGGGTGTTTACCCGCGATCTGACCCGCGCGCATCGGATGATCCGGGGCATTCAGGCCGGGATTGTCTGGGTCAACACCTATCGCGCGGTCAGCCCGATCGCGCCCTTTGGCGGTCACGGCCTGTCCGGTCACGGACGCGAAGGCGGGCTGCAGGCGGCGCTGGATTACACCAAGATGAAGGCGGTGTGGCTGCGCACCAGCGACGATCCGATCCCGGACCCTTTTGTGATGCGCTGAGCCATCACATCAGACGCTGCCGGCCTGTTCAATGACCAACACCCGCGCGACCCCGCGCGGGTGCGCCATATGTGCGTCCCCGTCCCGCGCGTGAAAGATATCGCCTACGTTCAACTGCACAATCTGCTCCTGCCCGTTCTGGCGGGTGTGCATGTCTACCTGGCCGTCCAGAACGACAAAAACCTCGGGCCCGTCATTGATGTGCCAGATATATGGCGCATCGGTCCAATGCAGCCGAATGCTGGCATCATTAATCCGTTCAATATCACAAGCGCCCCAGGCGACATTGGCGGAAAACTCGGTTGGAACAATTTTTCGCATTGGATTATCCTGCTGCTGATCTGTCTGCGCAACCTATCAGGAATTTCTGCTGCCCCCAGATTGCGAACCGACGGAACAGGCCTGCGAAACGGGGGAAATGGTGTATGCAACCTGATCGGACAGACAAACGCATTCTCGCCGTGCTGGAACGCGACGCCCGCACCAGCGCCGCAGCCATCGGTCGGGCCATCGGGCTGTCCCGCACGGCGGTTCAGGACCGAATTTCCCGGATGGAAACTGCCGGTCTTTTGCTGGGATACAGACCTGTCATAGCTCCGGACACGGTGACCGGAATTCGGGTGGTGATATTTGTTCAGATTGCAGAACGCCCGTGTGATCCGGCGTTGGATTGGCTGTCATCCCTGGTGGGGGTGACAGATGTGTTTTCGATTTCCGGGGAAATTGACGCCATTGTGCATGCCATACTGGCCTCTCCCGAGGAGCTGACGCGGTTGAACGACCGGATCGGTGCCAACCCGATGATTGGGGCGGCGCAGTCTCAGATGGTGTTGCAAAGCCGCTAGGGGCCAGTGATCAGGCGAAGGGATCTGACGGATAGCCGACCCGCGCCAGATACAGCCCATGTCCCGGACACACCGGTCCGCAGGCAGCGCGATCCCGGGCCTTGAGCGCTGTTTTGACATCACTCGGAGCCCAGGCTCCGGCCCCAACCCGTTCCAGCGTTCCTACGAAACTGCGCACCTGGTTGTGCAGGAACGACCGGGCGCGAACATGAAACCGGACTTCGGGTCCAGAAAACCCCTGCACGCGTTCAACCGACAGTTCGTCCAATGTCTTGAGCGGGCTGGCCGCCTGACAGATTGATGAGCGGAACGTGGTGAAATCATGTTTGCCAATCAGGTGGTTGGCACCCTCCTGCATGGCATCAACATCCAGATCATGGCCCAATTGCCAGACCTGCCCCCGGTCATGGGTGGCGGGCGCACGACGGATCAGAATGCGGAATAGGTATTGCCGTTCAATGGCAGAAAACCGGGCGTGCCAATCATCGTCAACGCGGACACAGGCCACGATGGCAACCGGGGCGGGCTTCAGATGATAGTTCAGCGCCTCGGACAGGCGGAACGGGTCCCAGTCCTTGGTCATGTCGCAATGGGCCACCTGGCCCAACCCATGTACGCCTGTATCGGTGCGCCCTGCGGCAGCAATCGTATGGTCGCGCGGTTCCAGACGGGCCAGGGCAGCTTCTATGGCACCCTGCACCGACGGCTGGTCCTTTTGGCGCTGCCATCCGGCAAAAGGCGCCCCCTGATATTCTACTTTCATCGCGTAACGTGGCATGATTGGGCCTTAGCCTGCGCGGACGTGCCGGGCAACCCCGAAGGCAGATCGCAAGGGCGCGCCGCCCCCCTTTGCGTTGTGCTAGGACTGGTAACTGGGGCCGGTGCGCCCTATCTTGGGCGCATTGGATTTTGGACGGGACACGACATTGGTCATCACATCGCTTGCCGACAACGTCATGCGCGGGGTGGAAACGCTGGGCGATACCGTATCCGAGACCTTTTTCGAACCGACCATCCGATTGGGTGTGACCGGATTGGCGCGCTCGGGCAAGACCGTGTTCATTACTTCGCTGGTGGCCAACCTTTTGAAGCGGGGGCGGATGCAGCAGCTGATAGCCGCGCGTCAGGGTCGGATCGAAGCTGCCTTTCTGCAACCTCAGCCGGATGTCACAGTGCCCCGGTTCGATTATGAAACACATCTGGGGGCGTTGACGTCACACACGCCGCAATGGCCAGACAGCACAAGGGCCATTTCGGAACTGCGTCTCAGCCTGAGGGTGCAGCCCTCTGGGCTGTTGTCGGGATTGCAAGGCCCGCGCACCATCCATCTGGATATCATTGATTACCCGGGTGAATGGCTGCTGGATTTGGGGCTGCTAGAGCGCAGCTATGACGCGTGGTCCACAGATGTCCTGACCCGGATCGACAAACGCGACTGTGCGCAGGATTATATCGGGCTGGCCCGCCAGATCGACCCGAGCGCCGAACATGAGGAGCCAACAGCACAAACGCTTGCCCGCCAGTTCACCCAGTATCTGACACAGGCGCGACAGGAAGGCTTTTATGACTGCACCCCTGGTCGGTTTCTGTTGCCTGGCGATCTGGCGGGATCTCCGGCGCTGACATTTGCGCCGTTGCCGGTCACCACGGGGTCTGTCCGAAAGTCGCTGCACCGCGAGATGGAACGCCGCTTCGAAGCTTATAAATCCCGTGTGGTAAAGCCCTTTTTTCGCGATCATTTTGCCCGGATTGATCGCCAGATCGTTTTGGTCGACGCGTTGGGTGCCATCCACTCCGGCCCGCAGGCCGTCGAAGACATGCGTCGGGCCATGGCCGATATACTGGGTGCGTTTCGCCCGGGGCGAAATGCCTTTCTCACCCGGCTCGTGCGCGGCAAACGGGTCGAGAAGATCCTGTTCGCAGCCACCAAGGCAGACCATCTGCACCACAGTCAGCATCCACAGCTGACGGCCATTATCGAAGCCCTGACCCAGGAGGCCCGCGAACGGGCGCGATTTGCCGGGGCGGCCACGTCGGCTATGGCACTTGCCGCTCTGCGTGCCACGACCGAAGAAATGCGCCCCCACAACGGTCACGATCTGGGCTGTGTGCGGGGAACGCTGTTGGACAGTGGAAAACAGGCGGCCTTTTACCCCGGCGCTTTGCCCGATGATCCCACACATCTGCTGGGACCGGCGCGCGAAGGCGCCCAAGGCTGGCTTGACAATGACTTTCAGGCGATGCGGTTTGCTCCCGCCAGATTGACGCTGAAACCGGGTGACGGGCCGCCGCATATTCGGTTGGACCGAGCCGCCGAGTTCCTGATCGGAGACCGGTTATGAGCCTGCATATCCGCGCAGCCTTTCCCACGGATGCGGGGGAGACCGGAGATATCCTGTACCGGTTCCAGGAATCCACGGCCTGGATGCCAAAACTGTATACATCGGCGGAGATCATTGCCTTTTGTGGTGCCATGATTGACCGCGGGTGGGTCACAGTGGCCGAAGACGACGGGCAGGTGATCGGATTTCTGGCTCGGGACGGCGAAGAAATTTGTGGCCTCTATACCTTGCGCGATGGACGGCGCAAGGGTGTGGGAAAGCTATTGCTGGATCATGCCAAGACGCAGAGCAAACGCCTGACGCTGCGGGCGTTTCAGGCCAACATCGGGGCACAGCGGTTTTATCGGCGCGAAGGGTTTGTGGTCACGGGGCAAAGCGACGGGAGCGCCAATGACGAAGGCCTGCCGGATCTTGCCTTTGTTTGGCCCGCGCCGATGGTTTTGGCACCGGAGATCCGGTTGGACGCCCGTTCGAAGCCCAAGGCCGAGGCCGACACCAGAACCAGGGAGAAAAAGCCGTGAGCAAGGGGCCTGTTCTGTTCGATTTGGACGAGAGCGACGACACGCCGGAGGTGGATGTGGCAGCGGCTCCTCCCGTGCCTGACTTGAACCTGTCCGGGCGGCCTGATCGTGCGGGCGCAACAACCGTGGCGATGCAGATGGCCGGCACCAGACCATCGCGGCTGGCACGTTGGTTCTGGGGACTTCTGGTTTCGATCATCCTGGCCGCCGTCGGGGTTGCGGCCTGGGATTTCGCTGTCGGCCTGTTGGACCGCTGGCCGGTTCTGGGATGGGCCGTGGCAGGGGCGATCGGGGTTCTTTTGGGTCTGGCCGTGGCCATTTCTGTGCGCGAATTGGCGGCGCTGGCACGTCTGCGTCGGGTGGAGACGTTACGAACCCTGGCTGATGCTGCCGTGGGAGATGTCGCGGCTGCCCGGGCTTTTGGCACCCGTTTGTCGGCGTTCTATCAGGGGCGGAGTGATCAGGATTGGGGGCGGGCACGGTGGCGGGAACATGCGGATCAGGTGTTGGACGCCGACGCCTTGCTGGACCTGGCGGAAACCGAGCTTTTGGCACCATTGGACCGTGCAGCTCTGATCGAGATCGAACGTGCCGCCCGACAGGTGGCCACGGTCACCGCCTTGGTGCCTTTGGCTTTGGCGGATGTTGTGGCTGTGCTGTTGAATGCCTTGCGGATGACCCGCGCGATTGCTCAGATCTATGGTGGGCGGTCAGGCCTGTTTGGCTCTTGGCGTCTGCTGCGCGCAGTTCTGGCGCATCTGGCGGCAACCGGCGCAGTGGCGATAGGCGATGACCTGCTTGAATCGGTGCTGGGCGGGTCCGTTCTGGCCAAGCTGTCGCGCCGGTTCGGCGAAGGTGTAGTCAACGGAGCCCTGACCGCGCGCGTTGGCATTGCAGCGATGGAAGTTTGCCGTCCGATGCCGTTTTCCAAACCGCACCGGCCCAAAGTCAAATCGGTGATCAAACGGGCGTTGGTGGGGCTGTTCGATCGCAGCCCATCCTGATCAGAACAGGGTGGGAGGGGCGTCTTTGGGTTGGCGCATGGACACCACCCCCATGCGAAACCCTTCGCCGATCCGGCGCGCCAACGCATCCCAACGGACCGCGATTTCGGCAGGCAGCTCGGCGTTTAACACCTCACAGAACAGGTCCAGCCACATCGGAAAATGACTGGCCTGAATCTCGGGGGTGGACACATGAACCCGCATCGGATTGCCGTTATAGCTGCCTTCGCGCAGGATCGCATTGCGCCAGAACCCGGCGATCTTGGCCTCGTGGCTGGGCCAATCGCCGATATGGGCCGCAAAGACGGGACCCAGGGTCGGATGTGTTCGGATGCGGGCGTAAAATACGCCCACCACCCGTTCGATCTCATCACCAGTGATGTCGAATTTTCGCAATGGATTGGGCGGCGTGTCAGTGGCGGGATGTGTCATGACGCGGTCCTGTTTTGTGTCCTGATGACATAAGCCTCGCAGGGGCGGTTGAAAAGCCGCTTTGACCTGACGCAAGGCCGCAGGTTCGGCGTTGGCGCAGGATAACGGCACCGCCAGCCGCCCTCCAGGAGCCAGCCATGCCCGAACACAGCCATGATCCCCAGTCGATCGCCGCCCGTATCGGATCACCACCCGGTCGGGGCGTGTTGCGCGACCTGGTCTATGGCGGGATCGACGGGTCGGTCACCACCTTTGCCATTGTGGCAGGGGTGGCGGGGGCCGGGTTGTCCCCGTTCATAATCGTGGCCTTGGGGTTGGCGAATGTTTTGGCCGACGGTTTTTCCATGGCAGCAGGCAATTACTCTGGCACCAAGGCCGAACTGGACAATATCCGCCGCCTGCGCCAGGTGGAAGACCGCCACATAACCCGCTATCCCGAAGGTGAACGCCAGGAAGTCCGCGAAATCCTGACGCGCAAGGGGCTGACCGGGGACGTGTTGGAAGACGCGACGCGTGCAATCACCGCCGACCGGGATCGCTGGATCGACCTGATGATGGAAGGCGAATATGGGATGGGGGGTGTCGACCCGCACCCGTTGCGGGCGGCTTTGGCGACCTTCGCAGCCTTTCTGGTGGCCGGGATGATCCCGCTTTTGCCGTTTCTTCTGGGGCTACCAGGGGCATTTGCCCTGTCGGCCTGGATGACAGGGGCAGTGTTCTTTGCCATTGGTGCGATGAAGAGCGTCTGGTCATTGGCACCCTGGTGGCGATCCGGTCTGGAAACACTGGCAATTGGCGGCGCGGCAGCGGCGATGGCCTATGGGGTTGGTACCCTGTTTCACGGATAGATCCGGGCTGGACGCCCGGCTATTTCCGCCTAGTGTTAGGCGCGTTACAGCAGTCAGGAAGCGGCGAGATGCAGCAACGGGTATTGGTGCTCGGATCCTATGGGTTCATCGGTGCGGCTGTGGTGCGTGCCTTGCGGGGTGCAGGATGCATCGTGACCGGGTTGGGGCGCGCGCCGCGTCGGGTGGATCCGGGTTATACGGTCCTGACAGGTGATTTAAGCCGGATGTTGGAGCCGGCGGATTGGCAGCCGGTTCTGAAGGACATCGACCTGGTGGTCAATTGCGCCGGTGCCCTCCAGGATCAGCGTCCCGGAGAGTTGGAGGCCGTGCATCACCTGGCCATTGCCGCGCTGGCCAAAGCTGCGGGCGCACGCGCTATTGAGATCGTTCAGATCTCGGCTGTGGGAGCCTCCCGGCACGCCAGCACAGAATTCATGCGCTCCAAGGCGCGCGGGGACGCGGCGCTAAGGGCTTCTGACGCGCGTGTCTGGGTGTTGCGCCCGGGGCTGGTTTTGGGTCCAACGGCTTTTGGGGGAACGCTGTTGTTGCGGACGCTGGCAGCGGTGCCGGTGGTGCAACCCATTGCGATGGCGGATGCCCGGATACAATCCGTTGCGTTGGACGATGTCGCGCGGGCGGTTGTCGAGGCCGCCACCGGATCCTTGCCACCCGGGCAATATGATCTGGTCGAAGAGGCGGCGCAGCCATTGAACGTGGTGGTTCGCGAAACCCGAAGGTGGTTGGGATTTGCCCCAGCGCGCTGGACCTTGAACATGCCGGGCTGGATCACGATTGGTATCAGCACAGCCGCCGATCTGTTGGGGCGGTTGGGGTGGCGCTCGCCTTTGCGCAGTACGGCAATCCATGTGCTCCGGGATGGCGTCTTGGGGGACCCGGGGCCCTATCTGGCGGTAACCGGTCGCCCCATGACTGCGTTGGCGGCGACCTATTCGGGGTTTGATGCGCACCGCGAAGACCGTTTGGCGGCGCGGATGGCTGTCTTGATGCCCGTCGCCGTGACAATGCTGAGCTTGTTTTGGTTGGTCTCCGGGGTGATCGGCCTGTGGCAGATCGAACGGGCTGCCGAAACATTGGTTCAGGTTGGCTGGCCCGGCTGGGTGGCAAGGGTGAGTGTCGCAGGTTGGGCGGTGGTGGACATGATGCTGGGGCTGGCCATTCTGTATCGGCCCTGGGCTGGGCTGGCTTGTCTGGGGATGGCGGCGGTGTCGGTTTTCTATCTGGTCAGCAGCGCGGTTTTGACGCCCGCCCTGTGGTCGGATCCACTGGGCCCGATGGTCAAGGTGGGGCCGGGTCTCATTCTGGCGCTGATCACCCATCAATTGCTGGAGGACCGTTGAATGGACCCAGAGCTGATCCTGCGGTGGTTGCATGTTATCGGGGCCTGTGTGCTGCTGGGCACTGGTGCGGGCATCGCGTTCTTTATGCTGATGGCCCATCGCAGTCGCGATCCGCATGTCATCGCCCATACCGCAGGTGTCGTGGTGCTGGCGGATCTGCTGTTCACGACAACGGCGGTGATCGCGCAACCGGTGACCGGCATTTTGTTGGCCTGGCAGTTGGGTTGGAGCCTGGGTGAGGCGTGGATCACGCTGTCACTGGGTCTTTATGTGGTGACGGGGGTGTTCTGGCTGCCGGTGATCTGGATTCAGATCCGTCTGCGCAATCTGGCGCGTCACGCCCTGGCCACGGGTACCGATCTGACGCCGCGCTATGATCGGCTGTTTGCCATCTGGTTTGCCTGCGGGTTTCCTGCTTTTGCCGCGGTGATGGCCATTGTTTGGCTGATGCTGGCGCGCCCGGATATTGGCTGGCCGATCTAAGGGGGCAATGACACGTCCGAACTGTCGCAACCGCGCCCTCTGGACGCTGCCTGGAACTGCGCCTATAACGCGGACCAAGATGTTAGGCATGGCCATCATTATTCGAATTATATCCCCGGCTCTCTGATCATACGAGACGCCGGGCAAAGGTGTTTGAGACCTCGCACCGACCGAACCCAATTCCCACCGACACGATCATCCAAAGGACGCCACACATGTGCGCCGACACGCCTGAAACGCCCGAATACAAATCTACGCTGAACCTGCCTAAAACCGATTTTCCAATGCGCGCAGGTCTGCCCAAGCGCGAACCCGCATGGCTGGACCGGTGGGAACAGATTGGCGTCTATGACCGCTTGCGCGAAAAAACGGACCGCACACCGTTTATCCTGCATGATGGCCCTCCCTATGCCAACGGCAACCTGCACATCGGTCACGCGCTGAACAAGACGATCAAGGACATGATCGTACGTTCGCATCAGATGATGGGATTTGACGCGCGTTACGTGCCGGGTTGGGACTGCCACGGTTTGCCGATCGAATGGAAGATCGAAGAGCAATACCGCAACAAAGGCAAGGACAAGGACGAAGTTCCGGTCATCGACTTCCGTCAGGAATGCCGCAAGTTTGCCGAAGGATGGGTCGACATCCAGCGCGAGGAATTCAAACGTTTGGGGATCACCGGCAATTGGGTCAATCCCTATCTGACGATGGATTACCACGCCGAGGCGGTGATCGCTGGCGAATTCCAGAAGTTCCTGATGAACGGCACTCTGTATCAGGGGTCAAAACCCGTGATGTGGTCGCCAGTGGAAAAAACCGCATTGGCCGAGGCCGAGATCGAATATCACGATCACAAAAGCCACACCATCTGGGTCAAATTCCCGATCGCTCAGGCGATTGGGCCGACCGGCGCAGACGTGGGCCTGCAAGGTGTCGATGTCGTGATCTGGACCACCACCGCCTGGACCATCCCATCGAACCGCGCCATCGCGTTTAACCCGGCGCTGTCTTATGGCCTGTACAAGGTCACGGCAGCCCCCGATGGCAATTGGGCGAAAAAGGGCGATCATTACCTGCTGGCTGACAATCTGGCCGCAGATGTGATGAAATCCGCCAAGGTCGACGAATTTGTGCGCAAACGCGATATTCCGGCGGAACAGCTGGACCTGATTTCCTGTGCGCACCCGTTCAAAGGGGTCGATGGGGGCGAAGGGGAGTGGGACTATAAGGTTCCGATGCTGCCCGGCGATCACGTCACCGACGAGGCAGGGACCGGATTCGTGCACACTGCGCCCAGCCATGGTGCAGATGACTATGTTCTGGGGGTCAAACATGGCCTGCAGATGACTTATAACGTGATCGAAGATGGGTCATTCCGTGCCGACCTGCCGCTGTTCGGTGGCGAAGTCATCATCACGCCCAAGGGCAAGGAAGGCGGAGCTAACACCGCAATCATCAACAAGCTGGCCGAAATCAGCGCCCTGATCGCCCGCGGACGGGTGACGCATTCCTATCCGCATTCCTGGCGTTCCAAAGCGCCGGTGATTTTCCGCAATACGCCACAGTGGTTTGCTGCCGTGGACCGCGAGATCGCAGACGGCATGGACCAATATGGCGGTACCATCCGCCAGCGGGCGCTGACCTCGATCGACGAGCTGGTGAAATGGACGCCCCAGACCGGGCGCAACCGCCTGTTCTCGATGATCGAAGCGCGCCCGGATTGGGTGCTGTCGCGCCAACGCGCCTGGGGCGTGCCGCTGACCTGCTTTGTCAAGAAGGACACGCTGCCGACGGCACCGGACTTTCTGTTGCGCGACGAGGCCGTGAACGCCCGTGTGATTGAAGCTTTTGAGGCCGAAGGCGCTGATGCGTGGTATGTCGAAGGCGCCAAGGAACGGTTCCTGGGCTCCGACTACAATGCGGAGGAGTGGGAGCAGGTCTTTGACGTGCTGGATGTATGGTTCGATTCCGGATCGACCCATGCGTTTGTGTTGCGTGACCGCGAAGACGGTGCCCCCGATGGCATCGCTGATGTCTATATGGAAGGCACCGACCAGCACCGGGGATGGTTCCATTCGTCGCTGTTGCAGGCCTGTGGCACCAAGGGGCGTGCGCCCTATCGCAATGTGGTGACCCACGGGTTTACGCTGGATGCCAAGGGCAACAAGATGTCCAAATCGCTGGGCAATACCATCGTGCCGGAAAAGATCGTCCAGCAGTATGGTGCGGACATCCTGCGTCTGTGGGTGGCCCAGACGGACTATACCGCGGACCAACGGATCGGGCCGGAGATCCTGAAAGGGGTGGCGGACAGCTATCGCCGCCTGCGCAATACGATGCGGTTCATGCTGGGCGCGCTGTCCGATTTTACCGAAGCCGATCGGATCGAAGACCCGGCTGATATGCCGCCGCTGGAACGCTGGGTGATGAGCCGCATGGCGGAATTGGACGAGGTCGTGCGCAAAGGTTACGCCGAATTCGACTTCCAGGGCGTATTCAGCGCGGTGTTCAACTTTGCCACTGTGGATCTGTCGTCCTTCTATTTCGATATCCGCAAGGACGTTCTGTATTGCGATGGCGACAGCACCCGTCGCCGTGCCGCGCGCACGGTGCTGGATCTGTTGTTCCACCGTCTGACCACCTGGTTGGCACCGGTTCTGGTGTTCACCATGGAAGAGGTCTGGCTGGAACGCTTCCCGGGCGCGCAAAGTTCGGTGCATCTGGTCGACTTCCCTGAAACTCCGGCCAGCTGGCGCAATTCACAGAACGAGGAAAATGTGGCTCGGGTGCGTCGTGTGCGCCGTGTGGTGACGTCGGCTCTGGAAATCCAGCGGCGTGACAAGGTGATTGGCTCCAGCCTGGAGGCGGCACCTATGGTCCATGTGGAAGACGCCGAAACCCGCCGTTTGATGGCATTGGTGGATATGGATGATGTTTGCATCACCTCAGGCCTGACGGTCAGCGCGGATCCGGCACCGGATGAAGCGTTTCGCATGCCGGATATCACCGGGGTCGCGGTTGTGTTCGAAAAGGCCGAGGGCGAAAAGTGTCAGCGATGCTGGAAGATCCTGCCCGATGTGGGGCAGCACGCACATGTGGGTGTCTGTGGCCGGTGCAATGACGCGTTGAACTGAGCGTTCCAGAGCGTCTGTCGCCCGATCTGTGAAGCTCTCGATGGGTGAAACAGATCGCACTTGTTTCCGCAACACGGGCCGGGACCCCCATCGAGGGGGTCCCGGCCCGTGTTCTTTGATCCCGAAGGATCAAAGAACCGCTCTTGTCCGATTGCACAACATGCGACAGGGTAGGGGAATGCCTATAGCGTCCTTAGATACCCCCATCGGCCCGCTGAGCGTTGAAGAACGCGACGGAGAAATCATACGGGTTGGCTGGTCGTGGGAAGGTGCCGACAGCACATCGGTTCTGAACAAGGCCCTTGCGCAGTTGCGGGCCTATTTTGCCGGTACGCTTGAGCAGTTTGATTTGCCCTTGCAGGTGCAGGGGTCCGATTTTCAGCGGGCAGTTTGTGATGCGATGCTGGCGATCCCGTTTGGTGACACCCGTACCTATGGCGAGATCGCCAAAGAGCTGGGCGCGCCGCCGCAGCCTGTGGGCAATGCCTGTGGCGCAAATCCGATCCCGGTGATCATCCCGTGCCATCGGGTTCTGGCGGCCAACAGCCTGGGTGGGTTTTCCGGCATGGGCGGGGTCGAAACCAAGGTGGCCTTGCTGCGCCACGAAAAGGCGGCGGGATTGCTGATCTGAGCGTCGAGCGCCCCGGCCCTGTGGCCAAATTGCCGTTTTGACCAAGATGTCCGGACATTTGATCCAGAACAAGGCGGCTTGACGTGCAAACGTCTGAAATCGCACTATTCCACATCCAAGCACGCAGATTGAACGGGAGAACCGCCCATGACTTCGGACCGGGTCGCGCTGAAACAGGCCATCCAAGACAGGATTATGTCATTGGAAGAGGCCGAATTGGCCTCTGCCATCGCGCATTACGAGGCGTTCCTGAAGGACTCCCTGTTGGATGACCGCGAAGGTCATGACAAGGACGATTTGGTCGGTGCCCGCGAGAATGCCGATCTGGCCGCTGCCTTTGACCATCCGGTCCAGGCGCATCATGCCAAGATCGACGTGCTGGAAAATCTGGATTTTTCGATGACCGACAGCGTGCGCCCCGGTGCGGTTGTCCGGTTCAATGGTCGCAGTTTTGTTGTTGCGGTATCGACGACGCGTTTCGAAGTCGACGGTCAAACCTATATGGGCATTTCTCAGCAAAGCCCGATCTACAAAGCCATGGCCGGGTTGGAAGCCGGTGATACCTTTGTGTTCAACGGCAAAGACGTCGAGATCGAAGACGTTTTTTGAGAGCCCGTTCGCGGCAGATGGAAACGGTTCTGTCTGGGTATGCCAAGGATGCAGCAACGCTGATCTCGGCCTATGAAACGCTGTCGTCGCGGCAATTGTATGAACCTGTTGAGACCTGGCTGCCCGATCGGCCTGCGACGGTACTGGATCTGGGGGCAGGCACTGGGCGGGATGCTGCTTGGTTGTGTCAGCAGGGGCACCAGGTCTGGGCGGTCGAACCTGTGTCGGCCTTTCGCCAGGCGGGGCAGATTCTGCACAGCGCTCAGCGGATCACCTGGGTCGACGATCAATTGCCAAGCTTGAGTCGTACATTGTGTTTGGGACAACGGTTTGATCTGATTGTCGCCAATGCGGTTCTTCACCATCTCCGCCCCATGGATCGCAACGCCGCCATGCAGGTGGCCTATGATCTGATGGCACCCAAGGGGCGTTTGATCTGTTCGCTGCGTCACGGGCCAACGCCTAGTGCCCGTCCGGGATATCCTGTTTCAACACCGGATTTGGTCTGCCATGCCACGACATGTGGTCTGAAGCTGTGCGCTCATCAGGCAAACCTCGAATCGCATCAGCCCAACAATCGAATGTCCGGTGTCAGTTGGGATTGGCTGGTGTTTGTTCGGGAATGATCTGTTGGGCGATGCCGGCGAACAACAGGTAGATCGATGTCACGACCAGCCCCCAATGGGCCCAGCTCTCGGGATGGAAATCCACCCAGGCAGCCCAGCCGGCAAAGAAAGTCCAGGCCAGAGCCATTGGTAATGTTATCTTTCGCCAGCGTTCTGTGCGCACGGGATGGACGAATTTTAATGGCAGGAACATGGCGATGGCCACCAAGGCTACCAACACCAGGCTGACCCAGAAATTCGGCTCGAGCGCAAAAATCACCAGCACAACCATGTTCCAGCAGCCTGGAAATCCCAAAAATGAATTGTCCTTGGTCTTCATCCGGGTGTCGGCAAAATACATCGCGCTGGCAAAGGTGATGACGATAATCGCAAACCACCCGGTCCACCCGTCCATTAAACCGGACTTGAACAGGGCAAAGGCCGGAATGAACACATAGGTGAGATAGTCGATGATCAGGTCCAACAACACCCCGTCGAATTCGGGTGCGTATTTCTTGACATGGTAATGGCGGGCCAATGGACCGTCAAATCCGTCCACAACAAAGGCCACGACGAGCCACAGGAACATCAGGCTCCATTTTTCATCGACGGCTGCCAGCATGGCGAGCATGGCAAAAACAGCGCCGGTTGCAGTAAAAAGATGGACGGAGAGGGCACGCAATTCAGGGGTCATGTCCCCGTCATGGCCCATGCTGCGCCGGGATGCAAAGCAAAAAACCCGGAAAAATGCCCGGGTTTTTCATGTGAGCGCAAAAAATTCAATTCGAAGAGACGCGAACCTCTTCCAGCGGATAGGCCAGGCTGTCCTGGTCGGCCCAACCGATGTGGCAGTCATGGCAAAAGCTCTGTTTGAACTTCATCGGTTTGCCATTGGGTTGGATGCCACCATACAGCCAGTCATCTGTTTCAGGCGCGCCGCCGGCGGCCAGTTTGGTCATCAGAAATAGGGGGCCGATGCGCGCCGCCTTTTTCTTCTTGGAGATGGTAATGCTTTCTTTGGCCAGAACAGATCCAGCAGGCATTTTGACGCCTTGCTCTTCGAACTTCAGATATTGTTCGGCTGCGATCGGGTTGGCAAATGTCTGCAACAATCGGTTGCCATGTGGTCCCGCCACGGCGGGGCGCGTGCTGCTGATCGTCCAGTTGCGATAATTTTGTGCGACCTTGTTGCCCTGTTTGGAATAGCCGGTGACCATGGCGTCCTTCATGCAATCATACAGTGCCACCACCTGCGCCTCTTCCAGATCAAAGGCAGATTCGACGTCCACCGGACAATCGGCCGCTTGGGCAGCAGCACCACCCAGCAGAACAACAAAGGTAGCTGCGGAAAACGTGGTTGCGTGGTTCATTTCTGGACCCTCCCGTGGGATGTGTTGCGCCTGATGCCTCAGCGTTGGCGCAAACGGCGATCATATCAATCCGCAGAGAGGACACGATTTTACACTTGAGGGTGACGGGTGCGTGAGACCAGCGAAACCTGACGGACGGAGAGGGGGGCTACACCATCGGCATCATGCCTTGGGGTGCGTGCGTTGATAGACTTCCATCAGATGGGCCGTGTCGACGGCTGTATAGGTCTGGGTGGTCGACAGAGAGGCGTGTCCCAGCAGTTCCTGTATGGCGCGCAGGTCGCCGCCTGCTTCGAGCAGATGCGTTGCAAAACTGTGCCTTAGCGCATGTGGGGTGGCTGTTGACGGCAATCCCAGCTGCGCCCGTGTCCGGGCCATAACGCCCTGAATTATGCGAGGATTGAGCGCACCACCGCGAATGCCGCGAAACAACGGGTCCTCGGGTTTCATGGGATGCGGGCACAGACGCAGGTATTTGTCCACAGCGTCACGCGCGGCTGGGAGCACCGGCATGATCCGTTCTTTGTCGCCCTTGCCGATGATGCGCAGCACGGGTGGCAATGGGGCGTCCTGACCTTTCAGGCCCAGGGCTTCGGAGATGCGCAGCCCACAACCATAGAGAAGAGTGATCACCGCAAGATCCCGAGCCGCAACCCAAGGACGTTCAGACTGAAGCTCGACGGTGTCCAGAACCGCGCGGGCGGCGTCCTGTGCCAATGGCCGGGGCAGTTTTTTGGTGAATTTGGGGGCGCGGGTCGACAGCACGGCGGTGGGTTCGAACCCTTCCCGCTCAGCGAGCCAGCGGTAGAAGGTCTTGACCGCGGACAGCTTGCGGGCCAGTGATCGTGCGCTCAGACCATCGGCGCGGGACCGGGCCATCCAGGCCCGCATATCAGATACGGATATGCGCGAGATCGCAGCCAGCCCCTGTTGGCCGCCGTGGTGATTGGTCATGAACCCCAGAAAATCGATCACATCGCTGTTGTAGGCCGCAATCGTGTTTTCAGACGCGTCGTTCAGCGCGGCCTGTCCAGTCAGCCATGATTGTAGTGCATCCCGGCACGCCGGGGAAATGAGAGGGGGAGGTGTTTGGCTCACGACAGCCAGTGGCGCATCGACCGTTCGAAGACGCCAGCAAAGAAGGTGAGAAGATCCGTGCCCTGTTGCGGAGAGAAGTGGTGGGGGTCTTCGGCACCCATTACCAGCAGGCCGGGCAAACGCCCGTTGCCCAGATCCAATTTGAGGCAGGCTTCGGACCGGATCCAACCGGCTTTGGGTCCATAAATTCGCTCAGCACCGCTTTGGATCTGGCGCAGGGTGACCTGGCGGGACCGACCATTGCGATCCTGGGTCAGAAACCCGTCGATGAAACCTGGGGCGGCAACGCGCAAAACCCCGTCAAGCCGCTGAACGGCAGGGTCCTGATCATTCTGGACGGATTCCAGCACCAGCGATATGGCGTCAACCCGCAGAGTTTCGGCAACTTCGCCGCCGAGATCCCGTAGGAAGGTTTCGAACTCCATCGGATCCAGCATGCGCAGTATGGCACGGTGGATCTGATTGGTGCCGGCCAGGTTTTCATAGGCCGCAGCAATGACCGAACGATGGGTGTCTTCGAGCCGGTCCAACCGCGCTTCGAGACGGTCCATTGCGATGCCGCGCAGGTCAATGATGTTGCCGCCCATGATGCGTTCATTGGCAGCAATCAACGCGTGCATGATCGCCTTGTCATCCAGAACAGCGTCTGGTTTGGCAATGATCGCATCGCGCAATGTATCTTCCAGTTTCGGGCTACTGCTCATGTCTGCCTCTGTTCGTCTTTTTTCTGGTTTATAGCACGAGTTTCGGGCTTGGCTGCCGGAAAATTCCCGCGGAATGGTAAATTTTGGGTAAATCTGGGCTCTGATGACCAGGGTTTCACCTGCGACCGCGGCGCTCCCGCCCGGTTTTGCTGGATCAGAGATCCATCAGGCCCGGTTGGGCCGGGCGCATCGCACCAGGGCGCGATGCGTGCGCTGAATGGGGAGGCCGGGAGTTCGATCCGACAAGGGGGACAGCGCGGCAAGCCGCGCTGCCAGGCCCAAGGCCCGAGTAAGCCCGGCGAAGCCGAGGTTGCGAGGGGCACGGGAGGCCCCCGTTCTTGTATCGCGCGTCAAACCTCGCGCGACGAACTCCAAGCGCCTTTGGTTCAGAGGATCTTGATATCGGCCGCTTTGATGTCCGCCAAAAAGGCGTCCAGCCCCTTGTCGGTCAGCGGGTGGTTGATCATAGATTTGATGACCCCAGGAGGTGCAGTCATCACATCCGCGCCCAAACGTGCGCTGTCCAGAACGTGGTTCACGCTGCGGATCGACGCAGCCAGGATTTCGGTGTCAAACCCGTAGTTGTCATAGATGGTGCGGATGTCGGCAATCAGCTCCATACCGTCCAGGTTGATGTCATCCAGACGTCCGATGAACGGCGAAATAAATGTCGCGCCTGCCTTGGCTGCCAGCAGCGCCTGGTTGGCGGAAAAACACAGAGTGACATTCACCATGTGACCATCGTCGGTCAGAGTTTTGCAGGCCTTGAGCCCGTCCCAGGTCAGTGGCACCTTGACAGCAATGTTGTCCGCGATCTCGAGCAGTTTGCGCCCTTCGGCGATCATGGTCGCGGAATCGGTGGCTGTTACTTCGGCGGACACAGGCCCTTCAACCAGATCACAGATCTCCTTGGTGACTTCGATGATGTCACGGCCGGATTTCTTGATCAGCGACGGGTTGGTGGTCACGCCGTCCACCATGCCCAGATCGTTCAGCTCGGCGATTGCGTCGATCTCGGCGGTATCTACGAAGAATTTCATGTGGCAGTCCTCTGAATGGGTTGGCCTTGGTCGCGCCAGCCTTTACCTCATGTAGGTGAACGGGACAACAAGGCGGATAACGTGAGCGGGCAGGCGGCCACACAAGAGTTCTTTCATCAAGGTGAACGGGTTGGCGTTCTGACGACGCAACCCCTTGATCGGCTGTTGGATTACCGTGCACCCGAAGGCGGCTGCTTCCTGGGGGCCTATGTCGAGGTGCCGTTGGGTCCGCGCAAGGTGATCGGGGTGGTTTGGGGCGCAGGTGCCGGAGATTTCGATTCGGCCAAATTGCGGTCCGTGATCCGGGTGCTGGATGTGGCCCCCATGCGTCAGGAAATGCGCCAATTCCTGGGGCGGGCTGCCGATTACACGCTGACCCCGATGCCTGCGATGCTGCGGCTGGCGACCCGCGCCCCTGGATTGAGCGACCCTCCTTCGATGCGCAAGATCCTGCGGCGGGGCGACAAAGACCCGGATCGGCTGACGGATGCGCGCACCCGGGTGCTGGAGGCCATCGAACACTATGGCGGCCTGGCCTTTACCACTGGCGAGCTGGCCGAGATGGCCGGGGTGACACCTTCGGTGGTCAAGGGTTTGGTCAAACTGGGGGCCCTGCGCGAAGAGGATACCCCGCGCGACGTTCCTTACCCCACCCTGGACCCGCAGCTGCCGGGCAAAGAGCTGACGCAGGATCAGGCCGATGCCGCAGGCCAGTTGGCCGAAGGCGTGGCGTCCGGGGCCTACGGCACCACGCTGCTCAAAGGGGTGACGGGATCGGGCAAGACCGAAGTCTACCTCGAGGCCGTGGCGGCCTGTCTGCGCAAAGGGCGGCAGGCGTTGGTGTTGTTGCCCGAAATCGCGTTGACCGCCGAGTTTCTGACACGGGTCGAGGCCCGATTTGGCGCACGCCCCGCCGAATGGCATTCTGGTGCCACCATGACCGAACGACGCAGGGTCTGGCGTATGGTCGGACAGGGGGGCGCGCAGCTGGTTGTCGGCGCGCGCTCGGCGCTGTTCCTTCCGTTTCGGGATCTGGGTTTGATCATTGTCGACGAAGAACATGACACCTCCTACAAACAAGACGATGGGGTTTTGTACAACGCCCGCGACATGTCGGTGCTGCGCGCGGCGATGTGTTCGGCACAGGTGGTGCTGGCGTCGGCCACGCCATCGCTGGAAAGCTGGACCAACGCCGAGGCCGGAAAATACACCCGCCTAGATCTCAAATCCCGGTTTGGCGTGGCCGTCATGCCAGAGATGCGCGCGGTCGATATGCGCAATGAACAGATGCAACCCGCGACCTGGATTTCACCGACCCTGCGTCAGGCGATGCGCAGCCGGTTGGAGAAGGGTGAACAATCCCTGCTGTTCCTGAACCGGCGCGGTTTTGCGCCTGTAACCCTGTGTCGGGCCTGTGGCCAGCAGGTGGCCTGTGATCACTGTGATGCGCGCATGGTTGAGCATCGCTTCTTGAAGCGCCTCATGTGCCATCAGTGCGGCGAGACCAAACCGCTGCCCGAAGAATGCCCGTCCTGCCATGTTGCTGGCAAGATGGCAGCCGTCGGGCCCGGCATCGAACGTCTGGGAGAAGAGGCCGCCGGGGTGTTCCCCGAGGCACGGATCGCGGTGTTGAGTTCGGATCTGTTCGGATCGGCAAGGGCGCTGAAACAACGGATCGAAGAGATAGCTGCTGGAGAGGCCGACATCATCCTGGGCACCCAACTGGTGGCCAAGGGACACAATTTCCCTTTGCTCACGCTGGTCGGGGTGATTGATGCGGATCTGGGTCTGCAGGGGTCGGACCTGCGCGCCGCCGAGCGCACGTTTCAGCTGATGCGCCAAGTGGCGGGTCGCGCTGGCCGGGCAGAACGCCCCGGTCAGGCGTTGCTCCAAAGCTTTCAACCCGAACATCCGGTGATCCGTGCAATCCTGTCCGGTGATGAGGAGAATTTTTGGCGCGCGGAGGCCGCCGAACGTCATGCCGCCGGGGTGCCGCCATTTGGACGAATGGCCGGGATCATCCTGTCCGGTGGTGATGTGGCGCAAGTGTTCGATCTGGGGAATACGCTGGCACGCAACGACGGCCCCCTGCGTCAGATTGGGGCGCAGCTTTTTGGCCCGGCCCCGGCCCCGATTGCCCGTATTCGTGGGCGTCATCGGGTGAGATTACTGGTCAAGGCGGCCAAAGGCGCGCCGATTCAGGACGCGGTGTCGCGCTGGCTGGCCCCTATTCGGCTTCGTGGGGATTTGCGGTTGAATGTCGACATCGACCCGCAAAACTTCTTTTGAGAAGAAAAGGCGGGGGCGCTGCCCCCATCGCCTTTGGCGATTCCCCCGGGATATTTAGGGCCAGATGAACAAAGGATCCCTTCTTCATCTGGCTGGAAATATCCCGGAGCGCGAGGCAGAGCCTCGCCAATCTCTTAGGCCGCCACAGGCTCACCGCGCTGGTCGACCAGAAAATCGGTGATCATGGCACCGACCCACATAAAGAACAGCGCGGCCCAGGCGGTGCCCACAAAAATCGACCCACCGGTTACGCCCGCACCGATGGCGCAGCCGCCAGCCAACATGCCACCGAATCCCATCAAAGCGGCACCGATCATTGCCTTGCGCATGGTGACTGGGCCGTCAAAGGCCTGGATCTTCATTTCTCCGGCCAGCCCCGCCGAAATCATCGCGCCAATGAACACACCTGGTACCAGGCCCACGTCGAATTCCAAGATGGCGTTGCGGTCGAGGAAATACATCAGCGTGTGGGCTGAGGGGCCGGTAAACGTGGCGCTTTCGATTTGAACCGGGTCAAAGGCCACCTGGGACAGCCCGTAGGTCAGAACCCACCCCAGAGCCACGGCAAAGCCGACGCCAGAGGCAAAGATCAGCCGCGACGCGCCGATTTGATGTTTGCGGGCCAGAATCAAGGCCAGAACGGCAAAACCGGCCCCGATCAACAGCCCGGCATAGGAGGGCAGGCCAACCGTAGCGAGCAAGTCCATGTTGCGCCCGCCGTCTGTCACCCAAAGCATGGCCAGCCTGTCACGAACAGGTGAAAGTATTCCAGTGAGGCTCATCTGTGCCACGACGGCAAAAATCATGCCCGAGACCACCGAGCGCAGGTTGCCGGTCGCTGCCAGTACCAGCAATCGCCCGGAACAGCCCCGCGCCAGAACCATGCCAGCACCAAACAGCAAACCTCCGATCACCGCGCCGGACCAGCTGCCGGGAACCGCCATCATGCGGGCATCGGCGCTTTCCATCAGCCCCAGCAGCTGCGCGCCCTGCACCCAGACCATTGCAGTCGAGAAGGTGAGGAACCAGACTGCGACCTTGTCCTCCATCTTGCCACGGGCAAATTCGACGGTGGCGGCGCGCAGACAGAACCGCGACCGTTGCGCCGCGATGCCGAACACGATGCCGGTGATCAGCCCGAACAGCGCAGCCGTCGGCGCTTCGCCGATGCGTTCGACCAAGGTCACGAGATCCATGGGTCCCTCCATACATGCATTGATCGCAATGTATTTGTGTGAAGGGGATGTCTCCTTGATCCAGATCAGGTCAGGCGAGGTCAAGGCAGGGCAGGGGCGACAGGCGCGCCACAGCGGGCAAGGTCATGCCTCGTGCTGATTTTCTGAGCAAAGATCCGGTCGTCGTGTGAGGTCAACGTCTATTGACGTTCTTGCTTGTGGCGAGAGCCCTACTTTGGAGATGGCGCATGGAGAACCTGCGTCTGGCGTTCGTGATCAAGGCTGTACCGTCTCGGAGCCTGCGGCGATCAGCGCCGCCATGCCGCCATCTATGAAGGAGACATTCTCGAAACCCATCGTGGTCAAGACGTTGGCCGCCGCAGCGCCCCGATAGCTTGGAGCGCCACCACAGGTCGTGAAAATGCGCCTTGAGCGATCTTGCAACTCTGGAGATCTGTAGTCACTTTCCAGGTCCGCCATCCAGGCAACAGCGCGACCGGGCGCAGGAAGCGCGCGTGGGTTGATCCCCGTTGTTTCCATTTCAGCCGTATCTCTGACGTCGACGATCAATATGTTGGAGTCCGCTTCCATTGCAGACAATGCGTTGGCTGGTGAAATCGGTTGAGCGTTGGAAATCTCTTGGGTCTCCATTTGCGCAAATGTCAGTGCCATCTTGCGGTCCCCCCTATCGGTTTCTGCTCAAACACTAACACTTTATGACTGAGCGACAAAATTTTACCCTCCCAGGGACCTGCCGGCCCAGATGCCCAGACATCGAAATGTACGGGTTTGATGTGGCAACACCCTTGCTCCCGCCCGGACTTTTAAGCGGCTTCCCGCAAAATTGCTGCTGAGGGGCACAGGCGGGGCAGAGCCCCGGTATCTAGCCGGTCCAAACACGCTCCTGTTTACGCACGGGTGCCGATTTCGTGTAGTGTAGGGCACCGTCAGGTCAGGAGATGCACATATGAAACGCTTGTTCCCCTCTCTGCAAGAGACTGCGACTTTGGGCAGTGTCTTTCGCAGATTTCCCGCAAAGCTTGGGCCATTGGTGGCACAGTTGAATCTGGTTATGCGCGGTGAAAGTGACCTGACCATTGCGCAGCGTGAATTGATCGCGGCCTATGTTTCGGGATTGAATGCCTGTGCATTTTGCCATGGGGCGCACAGTGTTCATGCTCAGGCATTCGGGGTTGATGTGGGCGTGATCGAGGCCGTAATCCAAGACCCCCTGTCAGCGCCTGTAGACCCGAAGCTCAGACCGATCCTGTCCTATGTGTCCAAACTCACACGGACTCCGGCTATGATGATCGAAGAGGACGCCAAGGCGGTATATGATGCAGGTTGGTCCGAGGACGCCTTGTTCGATGCAGTTCAGGTTTGCGGGTTGTTCAACATGATGAACCGTATTCTGGAAGGAACCGGTATAACCGAATACTATCTCGATCCCGAGAACGTCGAAGAGCATCAGCTCGCGCCGTTGCGAAGCGAGGAGTGTTATACGGAATTCGGGCGTCAGAACGGCGTAACCGACTGAATGCACTGGTGGGATATGCACATCGACCGTGCACCGCAAAAGGCGCGCAGGTCCGTGTGGTGGGGATCTGGGCCCGATCATGGAGTTCTCCGGGCGGTGTCGCAAATATCTCTGCGCATGGGTGCAGACCGGCTGTGCGTCGCCTGATTTCCCCTATCCAACTTCCCGGGACAGGCGTATGTGCGAAGGATGACCCAGTTCGTTCCTCTTGCCCAAGCCAAGGACCTGCCGCTGTGGCGCAGGCCAGTAGCTCTGTTGTTTGTGACAGCCATGGCCATGCCAATTGCGTTTTACGCCTGGTATGCCCTGCTGAACAATTTTGTCATCGAAGCTGCAAATTTCGATGGGGCCGATATCGGCCTGTTGCATACGGTACGCGAAATCCCCGGCTTTGCCGCTATTGGGGTGATCGCCATTCTGTTGTTTGTACGCGAACAGGTGTTGGGGCTGGTGTCGCTGGCGCTGTTGGGAGTCGCCACGGCCTTTACCGCCTGGTTTCCGCATCTGACCGGCATTCTGACGCTGACATTCCTTAGTTCGCTGGGGTTTCATTATTTTGAGACGGTAAATCAGTCGTTGCAGCTGCAATGGTTGCCCAAGAACAAGGCCCCGCAGATGATGGGCTGGCTGATGGGGGCAGCATCGGCGATGACGTTGGTGGTGTTCGTGCTGATCGTGCTGATGTGGGAAACACTGAACCTGTCTTATAACATCGTGTTCATGGTGGCGGGCGGCGTAACTGCGTTGATCGCGCTGGGCAGTCTGGTCGTCTATCCCCAGTTTGAGGCCGAGGTGGTCCAGAACAAGACGATGGTGCTGCGCAAGCGCTATTGGCTGTATTATGCGCTGCAGTTCATGTCCGGGGCGCGGCGTCAGATATTTATGGTATTTGCCGGGTTCATGATGGTCGAGCGCTTTGGCTTCGAAGTCCATGAACTAACCAGCCTGTATCTGATCAATCTGGTGATCAACATGATTGCCGCACCGTTTCTGGGCAAAATGGTCGGTCATTTCGGTGAACGCCGTGCGCTGATCCTGGAATATGTCGGGCTGACCATCGTGTTCCTGGCCTATGGCGGGGTGTATTGGTTTGGATGGGGCGTCATGCTGGCAGCGTTTCTGTATGTGGTCGACCACATACTGTTTGGCTTTGCACTGGCGTTGAAGACCTATTTCCAGAAGATCGCGGATCCTGCGGATATTGCTCCTACGGCGGCCGTGGCTTTTACGATCAACCATATTGCGGCAGTGTTTCTGCCAGTGGCGTTGGGGTTGTTATGGGTTGTGTCTCCGGCGGCGGTGTTCGGGTTGGCGGCCTGTATGGCGCTGACCTCGCTGGGGTTGTCGATGCTGATCCCGCGCCATCCTGAGGCAGGCAATGAAACGGTGCTGACCAAATACGCACCGGCACCGGCGGAATAATGGCCGCCGTGCAGGAACAGCAGGGGCGGTTCCTAACCGGATCGACCATGGGGCATGTGGTGCGCATGACCTTGGCCGGGGCGATGGGGATCACCTTTGTGTTTCTGGTGGATGCGGCGAACCTGTTCTGGATTGCCAAGCTGGATCAGCCGCGTCTGATGGCCGCCATTGGGTTTTCCTTTGCCATTCAGTTTTTGTCGGTCAGTTCGGGGATCGGGTTGATGATCGCGGCCACGGCGTTGATCTCGCGCGGGATTGGCGCGGGCAAGCGCGGGTTGGCGCGACGACAGGCGACCAGCGTCGTAATTCTGGCGTTTGTTGTGCAAAGCCTGGTTGGTCTGGTAATTCTGGTCTTTCGTCATCAAATCCTGGCGCTGTCGGGGGCGACCGGGGAAACCGCCGCGCTGGCAGCGCGGTATCTGGCCATGACCGTTCCGACGCTGGGGGTTATGGCGGCGGGGATGATTGCCAGCGCCGCCCTGCGGGCCGAAGGCGATGCGATGCGGTCGATGTCGGTGACGCTGGCCTCGGGTGGGGTGGCAATGATTATCGACCCGATCATGATCTATGGGCTGGGCATGGGGCTGGATGGTGCGGCCATTGGCGTCGTGGTGTCCCGGTTCATCATGCTGGGCGTGGCGATCTATTTTGCAACTGTCAGCCACGATCTGCTGGCCCGCCCGCGCAGGCGGGACTGTTGGGGGAGCTTGCGGCCTTATTTCATCATAGCCGTCCCGGCGATCATGACCCAATTGGCCACGCCGGTCGGAAACTACGTGATGACTGCTGTCATGGCGCAATTTGGCGACGACGCAATGGCCGGATGGGCGGTGGTCGGGCGGCTGACCGTGGTGGCCTTTGGCGGCATCTTTTCGCTGGCAGGGGCCATTGGTGGCATTTTCGGTCAAAACTTTGGCGCACGGAATTACGAGCGGGTGCGGTGCACCTATCGCGACGCGGTGATCTTTGGCCTGATCTATACGATTGTAACCTGGGCCATACTGGCCCTGAGCGGACCCATGATCGGGCGGGCGTTTGCGCTGGAGGGGCTGTCGATGCAGGTCCTGACGGCCTTTACCACGATGGGGGCAGGCGGGTTTGTGTTTGCCGGCCTGTTGTTCGTGTCGAATTCCGCCTTTAACGCATTGGGCAAACCACGCCGCGCCACGGCGACCAATTGGATACGGGACGGGCTGCTAACCTTGCCGATCGCAATTGGATTGGCGGCCTGGTTCGGCGCAACGGGTGTGATCTATGCCCAAGCGGTGTGCTCGATGCTTGTGGGGCTGGCTGCGTGCTTGTGGGGGTGGCATTATGTGACCTGTCTGAACCGGCAGGCCCTGCCGCCGCTTGACCTTGCCCCGCCGCGTCCTTACGCGAATGCTGACAGATTTCGGAGACGCTGATGCCTACCTTTACTGCTTTGACCACCCTGCCCGGAAAAGCCCCCGCTGAAAAGCTGGGCGAAGCCATGGAGCGCCTGATCCCGGAACCCACCGGAATCGGAGTGTTCGAGGTCGAAGATGGATCAGGTCTGTGGGAGGTCGGTGCCTATTTCACCGAAACCCCTGACGACACCGCGTTGGCGGTTCTGGCGGCTGCCTTTGGGGCCAAACCCTTTGTGGTGTCCGAATTGCCCGAAACCGATTGGGTCGCCCATGTAAAGCGCGAATTGGCTCCCGTGGAGGCCGGTCGGTTCTTTGTCTATGGCAGCCATGATGCTGACAAGGTGCCCGCCGACAAGATCCCGTTGCTGATCGAGGCGGCCATGGCATTTGGCACCGGGCACCACGGCACGACATTGGGCTGCCTCCTCGCGCTCGATCATCTGATCGACCAGGGGTTCAAGGCCGACAGGCTGGCCGACATCGGATGTGGTACAGCTGTTCTGGCCATGGCTGGTGCGCGGGTGTGGGATGGGACGTTCCTTGCGTCCGACATCGACCAGGTCGCCGTCGATGTCGCGGTGGCGAATTTGGACGCCAATGGTATGGCCGGAGCCGTGCAATGTCTGGAGGCGGCAGGCTTTGATCACCCGGATCTGCAAGCCCATGCACCTTATGATCTGGTCTTTGCCAATATTCTGAAAGGCCCACTGGTCGCATTGGCACCGGACCTCACTGCGCATCTGCGCCCGGGGGGATATGCCATTTTGTCAGGGATTCTGAACGAACAGGCCGAAGACGTGACAAATGTCTATATTCAGAATGGAAACAATCTTGTCCGTTCTCAGGAAATTGGTGATTGGACGACGCTGCTTTTGCAGAAGAAGGCATGATTTAGGCAAGTTTTAGGGGCATTTTAGGCACTTGCCCCATTTCTGCCACAATTCAATCTCAGTTTTATGCATCCACTGGTGGGGGCCAGTTTGGAGGCTGCCATGAGCGAGGAAGCTCTTCAGTTCAAAAATCGCTTGCGTCGTCTGGAACGCAAGCACACTGCAATGTCCAACGGGTATCGCGCTCAGCTGCGATCCGATGGCCTGATCATGATGACGCCTCAGCGCAAGAAGTCTGCGATTTCCGGCCGGGCTGTCATTATGTTTGTTCTGGCGTTTCTGGCATTCAAGGGATTCTTGATCGCCAATATCGGGATTGAGGGATATCAGGATCGAGTTGATCGCCTGCGATCCGGAAATGCGGTGGAAGCTGCCGGATCCTGGGTCATGCAGATTGACCCCGCATCAGAGCTGATCGCTGAAAAGATTGGACCCGTGCTGCGCTGAGCCCTGCGACGTACATGTTTTGTACGGACTGACACAAGGGATCGCACAATTTGTGCGGTCCCTTGTCTGTGTTTGCCCGGTTTCTTGTCGGGCAAGACGCGCCGATGCACCCTGATCCAGGCACCTTTCGGGCGCTTCTACGTGATTTGAAATCAGGTGCCCAAGGCGGTTCGAGCGGACTTGGCTCGTGGCAATGAAAAACGCCGCACAACTTGCGTTGTACGGCGCTCTGAATAACCCCGAGGGAGGAATTGGGGTCAGGAATGTATCCTGCTCAGAAAACCCGGTTCGATTGCGAAACATAGTCGATATCGCCGCGGATCATGCCGATATCTTCCAGTTCGCGATCCGTCAGGTCAGACAGTGCGTTGCGTGTGACGCGGGCGTCATTCCATTCAACAATCGCCGCTGCAATTGCCGAGAAAGTCGCGCCGATACGACCGGCGAAGCCCAACGAGCCATAAGTACGAGTAGTGTCGAATGCAGCCATATCCTCTGTCCTTTTATTTGAGTTTCAGTTTTGCGTTTCGATGAGGGGCATGTAGGGCTGTCTTTTGGCATGAGCAAGGGATGAATATGCAAGGGTCATATGCATTTTCAGCATAGCTCGGACCCTATAATATTAAGGCTGAAACACTTGTGATCGCGGCACAGGGAAAATGTCGTTTTCGCGCTCGGAATGGGTCGAATCCAGACCTCTTGCAGAGCTGTTTGCTACAAAATGGATCACGGCAAAAGCTTTGGACATGTTCGCGTTTTGTGCTATTGGGTCGAAAACAATCGAAAAAAACTGGCGGGCGGGGTCTTGTATGCGAATTTTGGGCATTGATCCGGGGTTGAGAACCCTGGGATGGGGCGTCATCGAATCGCGCGGAAGCAAACTGAGCCATGTCGCCAACGGGCTGTGCAAGTCGGATGGGGACGATTTGGGCGAACGCCTGTTGTCGCTTTATAACCAAGTGAAAGAGGTGATCGACGCCTATCAGCCCGATCAGGCCGCGATTGAACAGACATTCGTCAACAAAGATGGCGCTGGCACCCTGAAGTTGGGTCAGGCGCGCGGGGTGGCCTTGCTGACATTGGCGCAGGCCGGATTGCCCGTCGGAGAATACGCCCCCAATCGGGTCAAGAAAACGGTTGTCGGCGTCGGCCACGCGGAAAAGGAACAGGTCCTGCATATGGTCAAGCTGCAATTGCCCGGGTGTGAACCAAAGGGGCCCGATGCCTCGGATGCGCTCGCCATTGCGATTTGCCACGCCTATTATGGGGCGGTTCAAACGATGCGGATCAAGGAGGTCGGGGCATGATTGGCAAGCTCATCGGTCGGCTGGACTACCGGACGCAGGACCATGTGCTGATTGATGTGCGTGGGGTCGGCTATATCGTCTATTGCTCGGATCGCACCATGGCGAGCTTGCCCGGGGTGGGCGAAGCTGTAGCGCTCTATACGGATATGGTGGTGCGCGAAGATCTGATGCAGCTGTACGGTTTCACGTCGCTGGTCGAAAAGGAATGGCACAGGCTGCTCTGTTCGGTGCAGGGGGTTGGGGCCAAGGTGTCTTTGGCCATTCTCGGGACATTGGGCACCGACGGGGTCAGTCGCGCCATCGCATTGGGCGACTGGGCGACCGTCAAGGCGGCCAAAGGCGTTGGTCCCAAAACCGCGCAACGGATCGTGCTGGATCTCAAGGACAAGGCACCGGGTGTGATGGCGATGGGCGGGACAGTTGCCGAAGCCCTGGATGGGCCGGAATTGTCCGTTGTCGAGGATTTCGACGCACCCAAACCCACAAAGGTTTCCCAGCCACGCAAGCCATCAAAGCAGGCGCAGGACGCCCAGGCACAGGCGGGTGCCTTGTCGGCTCTGTCCAACCTCGGGTATGGACCCAGCGAGGCAGCGGCGGCCGTGGCAGAGGCGGCGGCGACAGAGACTGATGCTGGCGAGACGGATCTGATCAAGGCGGCGCTGAAATTGTTGGCACCCAAGTCGTGAGCTGCACATGCTCCATCCCGGCGTCCATCCCGGCCAGCGTGCGCGCAGGAGATGAGAGATGATTGACGCAGATCCCGCCCTGAGGCCAGCCCCTTTGCCCGAAGACAATGACCGTGCCTTGCGACCTCAGGGGTTGGACGAGTTCATTGGCCAGGCCGAAGCGCGATCGAACCTGCGGGTGTTCGTGCAATCAGCACGACAGCGTGGCGAGGCCATGGACCATACTTTGTTTTACGGCCCGCCAGGGTTGGGCAAGACCACTTTGGCCCAGATCATGGCGCGTGAATTGGGGGTGAATTTCCGCATGACCTCGGGGCCGGTTCTGGCCAAGGCGGGGGATCTGGCGGCCATCCTGACCAACCTGGAGGCGCGGGACGTTCTGTTTATCGACGAAATTCACCGCCTGAACCCGGTGGTCGAAGAGGTGCTTTATCCAGCGATGGAGGATTTCGAGCTGGACCTGGTGATTGGCGAAGGTCCGGCGGCACGGACCGTGCGAATTGAACTGCAGCCCTTTACGCTGGTCGGGGCCACAACGCGGATGGGCCTGTTGACCACGCCGTTGCGGGACAGGTTCGGCATTCCGACGCGGCTCCAGTTCTATACGGTGGACGAACTGCACGAAATCGTGCGCCGCAATGCCCGCAAGCTGGGCGCACCGGCGGATGATGATGGCGCGCGTGAGATCGCCCGCCGCGCCCGCGGCACACCCCGGATTGCCGGGCGGTTGCTACGTCGCGTGGTCGATTTTGCTGTGGTCGAAGGCGACGGGACGATCACCCGTGCTCTGGCGGACAGTTCGCTGAGTCGACTGGGTGTGGATCATTTGGGGCTGGACGGGGCCGACCGGAGGTATCTGCATCTGATCGCTGAAAACTATGCCGGGGGACCCGTTGGGGTGGAAACCATCGCTGCGGCCCTATCTGAAAGCCGGGACGCCATCGAGGAAGTGATTGAACCCTTTCTGTTGCAGCAGGGGTTGGTTCAACGCACGCCGCGGGGGCGGATGCTGGGGCAGAAAGCCTGGGATCACATGGGGCTGCCCATGCCACGCAAGTCGCGGGACCTGTTCGAGTAGCGCAACGCGATGCACCCGTGTGCGGCCCTGCCTCTTGTCGGGAGCGGGCTTTGCAGGCATAGACGCGGCACATTTTTGCCAACAGCCGGACGATCCGCATGACACCTGAGAATATCGAACGCTTGTTCACTGGCCGCGATGGGAGTTATCGGTTTGCCCGCTGGGGGCGCCCGATTGCCCCGATTGCCTTTGGCGTCGAAGAGCAGACGCTGGGCGTTGTCAAAGGTGCTCTGGAAGCGCTGGTGGGTATGGCAGGTCATGAGCTGACGGACATGGACCCCGAATTGGGGTCGAACCTGATGTTCTTTTTCTTTCGGGACTGGGACGAACTGCTGGATGTGCCGGACCTGGGGCGTCTCATTCCGGGGTTGGGACCTTTGGTCGACCGGCTCAAGGCCGCGGATGCGAGCCAGTATCGGGCCTTTCGGTTTGACGATCACGGTGCCATTCAGGCGGCCTTTGTGTTCCTGCGGATGACTGGGCCATTGGCGGAGATGCCCGCGGAAACGCTGGCCTTGACCCAGGCGGTTCAGGTTCTGTTGGTGTGGGGCGATGCGGCGTTCTCCGAAAGCTCGCCTCTGGCCATCCTGCCCGACAGCGGGGCGACCGTGTTGCGTCCAGACATCGCCAATGTGATTGTCGCGGCCTATGATCCGATTATGCCGTCTGTGGCTCAGGACAAAAGCCACGCGCTCAGGCTGTTTGCGCGGGTGCAGGCCGCACAGAGTGGCGGTGATTGATCCCTGCCGATCCGGCTGTCATGCCAGAGGAGAGACATATGCCCCATGAGTTCCCGGTGAGCGTCTACTATGAAGACACCGACATGGGCGGTATTGTCTATCATGCGAACTATCTGCGTTTCATTGAACGGGCGCGCAGTCATTGGGTGCGCTCCATTGGGCAGGATCAGAACGCGCTGCGCGAGGCTGGATTGATCTTTGCCGTTTCCCGGATCGAAGCTGATTATCTAGCACCGGCCCGGTTTGAGGATGCATTGATCGTCGAAACCACAGTCGCTGCGGTGTCACCCGCCCGGCTGACCCTGCACCAAACCGTGCGCCGTGATGGCACGGATCTGTTTCGGGCTGTGGTCACGGTCATCTGCATGACGCTGGCGGGAAAACCTCAGCGTCTCCCGGCAGAGATTCGCGCATTCCTGTAACAAAACCCGGTTTTGCGGCGGATTGATTGGCTTTCCCCGTTGATCTGCGATAGTTTAAGGCCAACCAAGACCGCATCGAGACGGTCGACAGGCAAAAGAGCAGGCAGATGGAAGCAGAAACTCTGGCTTTGGCACAGGAGATTGATTTCTCCATGTGGGGGCTTTTCGCGCGGGCCACTTTGACGGTCAAGCTGGTCATGGTGGTGTTGGTTGTGGCCTCGACCTGGTCCTGGGGTATCATCATCCAGAAACTCTTGAATTATCACTCGGCCCGGGCCGAGGCGGACAAATTCGACCGGTCCTTTTGGTCGGGCGAGCCTCTGGATGGTCTGTTCGACCAGATTGGCACCCAACCTTCGGGATCGTCTGAAAAGATCTTTGCCGCGGGGATGATCGAATGGCGGCGCAGCCACCGCAACGACGGCGGGTTGATTGCAGGTGCCCAGGCGCGCATCGACCGGTCGATGGATGTCGCAATCAACAAGGAATCCGAAGCGCTGCAAAAGGGGCTGCCGGTGTTGGCCACCGTGGGGTCCACAGCGCCGTTCATCGGCTTGTTCGGTACTGTTTGGGGGATCATGTCGGCCTTTATCGAAATTGCCGAACAGCAAAACACCAATCTGGCCGTTGTGGCACCTGGGATTGCCGAGGCGTTGCTGGCCACAGGGTTGGGGCTGCTCGCAGCGATTCCGGCTGTCATCTTTTATAATAAACTGAGCGCCGACAGTGATCGGATCGTCGCAGGCTATGAGGCCTTTGCGGACGAGTTCGCCACGATCCTCAGCCGCCAGCTGGACGCCTGAGCCATGGGGGCCGGGGTTCAGCAGAACGCTCCCGAGGCGCGACGCCGTGGACGCAGGCGCCACCGATCGCGGCCCATGGCCGAGATCAATGTGACCCCCTTTGTTGACGTGATGCTGGTGTTGCTCATCATCTTTATGGTGGCTGCTCCGTTGATGACGGTTGGGGTTCCGGTCGAGCTGCCCAAAACGGCGGCTGGTGCCCTTCCGGGCGATGATGAGGAACCTTTGACCGTGACCATTACCGCAACCGGGGATGTGCAGATCCAGACAACATCCGTAAACCCCGCCGAACTGGTGGGCAAGCTGCGCGCCATTGCGGCTGAGCGTAGTTCGGACCGGGTGTATTTGCGCGCGGATGGGGGGATCGCCTATGAACAGGTCATGCAGGTGATGGGTGCGCTGAATGCAGGTGGATTTACGAATGTGGGGCTGGTGACGGACACTGGTGGTCCAAAATTGGATGCTGGCACAACCGGCCAGGGTGAGTGAGGCAGCCGCGTGCAGACCGGCAGCAAAATTTCCGTGGCGATCCACCTGGGACTGGTGGGGTGGGCGCTCTTTGGCGGGACGTTTGACAGCGAGCCGTTGCCATTTGATGTACAGGAGGTTGCGGTGATTTCGGCCCAGGAGTTCGAAGCGTTGAGCGCACGACCTGCCACGCCAGAGCTGTCGAACGATCCTGCTGCTTTGGTGCAGCCAACGCCCGTCCCTGACGCACCGACACCGGACCCGGTGGAAGACGTGGCCCCTGTGGTCAAACCGCCGGAACCGACGGCACCTCCGGTCGCGGAACAGACGCCACCGACTCCGCAACTGCCCGATCCGTTGCCGGAACCCGACGTTGCCGACACCACGTCAGTGATTGCAAGCTTGCCCGAGCCAACACCAGAACCCGAGCCTTTGGCCCCCTTGGTGGCCAAACGCCCCAAAACCCGTCCGGCGGACCGGGTTGCGCCCGTGCCCGTCGCCCCGCCGCCGCCCGAGGCCGTCCCAGACCCGGTTCAACAGCCCGAAATTGCGGCAACAGAAGGTGCGGACGCCGAGCGTGAGGTTCAGGAGGCGACAGCCCCCGAAGAAGCCAGCGACCGGATCGAGACCGAAGCCAATCGCGAGGAAGAAACCCAGACCGCGGCTTTGGCCCCGGCACGGTCCTTGCGTCCTCCGTCGAACCGACCGGAACGTCCGACAGAGCGGCCCGCCCAGCCTGCCCAGCGTGACGCTGTCGCAGACGCATTGGCCGAGGCATTGACGGGTGCGCAGACCAGTCCCCAGACCGATGCAACCGAACAGGCGGACATTCCGACCGGTCCTCCGCTGAGTGCGGGAGAGAAAGACGCATTGCGGGTGGCCGTTTCAAGCTGCTGGAATGTGGGGTCCCTGTCCTCGGAGGCGTTGAACACCACGGTCGTTCTTGCCGTGTCTATGAGCCAGCAGGGCAAGCCGGATGTCGGATCCATCCGAATGCTGTCGAGCGAAGGCGGTTCGGCAGCGGCGGCCAAACAGGCCTATGAGGCCGCCCGGCGCGCGGTCATTCGCTGCGGGGCCAAGGGGTACAATTTGCCAGCCGATAAATATGCGCAATGGCGCGACATCGAAATGACATTCAATCCGGAAAGGATGCGGATCAAATGAAGAAAATTCTGTCCTGCCTCCTCTTGGGGCTTTCTCTTGTGGCCCCGGCCGTTCAGGCACAGACTGGTCCCTTGCGGCTGGAAATCACCGAAGGCGTGATCGAACCCTTGCCCTATGCGGTCCCTGACTTCACCGCCTCGGGGTCTGGCGGGGCCGAGATCGCCAACCAACTGACACGGGTGGTTGCCGCTGATCTGTCTGGCACCGGATTGTTCCGCGAAGTACCGGTGGATGCACATATCAGCCGGATCACGGATTTCAACGCTCCGGTGCGTTATGCGGATTGGAAAGCGATCAACGCACAGGCGCTGATCACCGGTTCGGCGCAAGTTACAGGCAATCAGCTGACGGTTCAGTTCCGTGTTTATGACGTGTTTTCCGGTGCCGAGTTGGGCAATGGACTGCAGTTTGCTGGCACAACTGCCGGATGGCGCCGGATGGCGCATAAGGTGGCGGATGCTGTTTACAGCCGGATCACCGGCGAGGGCGGCTATTTCGACAGCCGCGTGGTGTTCGTTTCGGAAAGCGGACCCAAGAACGAACGTCGCAAGCGGCTGGCGATCATGGATTACGATGGGGCCAACGTGCAGTATCTGACAGACAGTTCAGCCATCGTGCTGGCACCGCGGTTTTCGCCCACCGGCGATCGGGTTCTTTATACCAGTTACGAAAGCGGCTTTCCCCAGGTGCATGTTCTGGATGTGGGCAAGGTGCAGCGCCGGGTCATTTCTTCGCGCGAGGGCGTCATGAGCTTTGCGCCACGGTTTGCGCCGGATGGGCGCACAGTCGTCTATTCGGAAACTCAGGGCGGCAATTCGGATATCTTCACCATGGATATCAATGGCGGCAGCCGCAAACAGTTGACCAGCGCCCCCTCGATCGAAACCGCACCATCGTTCTCTCCGGACGGGCAGCAGATTGTTTTTGAAAGCGACCGCTCCGGGACACAGCAATTGTATGTCATGCCCGTCGGCGGCGGCGAGGCGAAGCGGATCAGCTTTGGCAAGGGGCGCTATGGCACCCCGGTCTGGTCCCCGCGCGGTGATCTGATTGCCTTTACCAAACAAAGCAAAGGCCGGTTCCACATCGGTGTCATGCGTGTGGACGGCAGCGAAGAGCGCCTGTTGACCGCATCGTTTCTGGACGAAGGTCCAACTTGGTCTCCGAATGGGCGGGTGATCATGTTTGCACGTGAAACTCAGGGTGCCAGCGGGCGGGCCCTGTTGTATTCTGTCGACATCAGCGGGCGAAACCTGCGTCCTGTCCGAACTCCTGACGGAGGGTCAGACCCTGCCTGGTCACCCTTGCAAAAGTGAGAAAACAGCGAATACTGACGGTATGTTTCTCGCAATGAATAGACGCAAAATTAATACCTGGCGGCAAAATAGGGCTATGAGCATGAAACTCTCAACGAAACTGATGATGATTTGTGCCGGACTGGCGCTGTCGGCCTGTACCAATGCGGCGGGCTGGAACGATGATGATGGGGCCAATGCGGTGGATTTGAACCAGCCTGGATTGGTAAACGATATCACCAGCCCGGCCTATTTTCAGCAGGCCATTGGGGACAGGGTGCTGTTTGCCGTGGACCAATCCACTCTGAATGCAGAAGCGCAGACACTGTTGGCCGCGCAGGCACAATGGTTGATCGACAACCCGTCCTATACGGCGACCATCGAAGGACATGCCGATGAGCAGGGTACGCGGGAATACAACCTTGCGCTTGGGGCTCGTCGCGCGAACGCGGCGCGCGAATATCTGGTGACGCGCGGGGTTGCTGGCAATCGGGTCAAGACATTGTCGTACGGCAAGGAACGCCCGATCGAAATTTGCAGCGAAGAAAGCTGTTATTCCCGAAACCGTCGCGCGGTTACGGTTCTGGCTGCCGGTTTGACAGGATAAGACCATGCGCACACTCGCTTTGGCTGTGATTTTTTCGGTTTTTTCTGCCGGGACAGCGGTTCAGGCCCAGGATCAGCAGACACTGGCGGATATCCGCCAGGAGTTGACGGTGCTGCATGTGGAGATTCAGCGGCTCAAGCGGGAATTATCGACCACGGGCGCGCCTTCGACCAATCTGTCCGGCACCAGCGTGCTGGAACGGGTCAATGCCATCGAAACCGAATTGCAGCGCCTGACATCGCAGACCGAACAGTTGGATTATCGGATCAAGCGGGTGGTCGCTGATGGCACCAATCGGATCGGAGATCTGGAATTCCGTCTGGTCGAACTGGAAGGCGGAGACGTCAGCACGTTGGGGGAAACATCAACCCTGGGGGGCGTCACTGACGCACCATCTGGGACGACGGTTGCACCACCGACGGGTGGCACCACAGGCGGCGAACTGGCCGTCGGAGAAAAAGCTGATTTCGACGCGGCCCGTGCGGCCCTGGAAAACGGCGACTACCAGACGGCCGTTTCCGGTTTCGCGGCTTTTGATCAGGCCTATCCCGGCAGCCCGCTGGCGGCCACAGCGCATCTTTTGCGCGGGCAGGCGCTGGACGGTATTGGCGACACCCGCGAAGCGGCCCGCGCCTATCTGGCCAGTTTCACCCGCGATTCAACCGGAGCGACCGCGCCACAGGCTTTGGTCGAATTGGGGGCAGCCTTGGGACGGTTGGGACAAACCGAACAGGCCTGCGTGACTTTGGGGGAAGTGCGGGTCCGGTTCCCGGTGTCCGACGCGGTTGCAAAGGCTGACCAGGAATTGACCGCACTGGGCTGTTCTTGACCATCCCCGACGCCGATATCCTTTCGGCGGTCCGGGCGCAGTTCAAGGGCGTCCTGCCTGACCAGTTGGGCGTGGCGCTGTCGGGTGGCGGCGATTCAACGGCCCTGCTGCACATCCTGCATCAATGTCTGAAACCCGAAGGCACGGTGATGTTTGCCGCGACCGTGAACCATGGTCTGCGCGAAGGTGCCGAAGCCGAAGCCCGCCAGGCGGCGGTTTTATGCGACTCTCTGGGGATCGAACATACGTTGTTGTATTGGCGGGGCTGGGATCTGCAAGGCAACTTGCAGGATCAGGCACGCCGTGCCCGGTATCGGCTGTTGACGGATTGGGCCAAGAGCAAAGGCATCCCGGTTTTGGCATTTGGTCACACTGCGGACGATCAGGCGGAAACGGTTCTGATGCGCATGGCGCGCGCGTCTGGTGTGACGGGTCTGTCTGGGATGCCGGTGCAACGGACCGTGGATGGCGTCACCGTGTTCCGGCCGTTGCTGGGGATCAGCCGAAAGATGCTGCGCCATTATCTGGAGCAACACGACATTGGCTGGTCTGAGGATCCATCGAACGACGATCTGCGATTTGAACGGGTTCGCATTCGCAAGGCGATGGAGGTCCTGGAGCCCCTCGGTCTGACCGCCATGTCGATTTCGCAGGTGGCTGAAAACGTCAGCAAGGCGCGCGAGGCGCTGGATTGGTACACGTTTCTGGCGGCCCGCGACATGACCGTTGTCACCGCAGGCAGCCTCATGCTGGACATGCGCAAGTTTCGGACCCTGCCGGTAGAAACTGCACGGCGTCTGTTGGTGCGAACGATGAACTGGATCAGCGGTGCCGACTACCCGCCACGCCGGACCGCGGTCGGCGATGCGCTCGAAGCGATTCGCGGCGGGCAATCGCTGACGTTGCATGGTTGCCGGGTTTTGAGCCGCGGAAACCACAGTTGGATTTGTCGCGAATTGCAGGCCGTGCGCGATCTCGCGGTGCCGGCGGGCCTGAAATGGGACGGGCGTTGGCACCTGCATGGCGGGGATGTCACAGGGTGCGAAATCCGCCCATTGGGCGAATTAGGGCTCCGAGAATGCAAGGAATGGCGTGAAATGGGCCTTCCACGTGAAGTTTTAATGGTGTCACCGGCCCTGTGGAAAGGCACCGAATTGGTCGCCGCACCCTTGGCTGGATGGGCCAACGGGTGGGATGCGCAACTGGACGGAGGGCACGAAGAGTTCTTTGCATCGCTTTTATCGCATTGAACCTGCCCCAATCATCTCTATTTTAGTTGTCTGAGCCAAGCTGACTGTTGATCAGCCTCGAATTTGGGAGAGTTTCCTTTGGGCAACGTACGAAATATCGCCTTCTGGGTTGTGTTGTTTCTGTTGATCCTTGCCTTGTTCAACCTGTTCAGCGGGTCGGGCAGCACATTGCAGAGCCGCGAAATCACATACTCGGATTTTGTGAACTCGGTGAATGAAGGCGAAGTGACGCAGGTGACGCTGGACGGCGAACAGATCCGGTTCCGCGGATCCGATGGTCAGGACTATGTCACGATCAAACCGGGAGACGCCGAAGTCACCGATCTGTTGATCGGAAAGAGCATTCCGATCCGCGCAGAAAAACAGCAGCAATCGGGGTTCCAGTCCTTCCTGGTCACCTTGTTGCCCTTCCTTCTGTTGATCGGTGTCTGGGTCTACTTCATGAACCGGATGCAAGGCGGCGGCAAAGGCGGTGCCATGGGCTTTGGTAAATCCAAGGCCAAGATGCTGACCGAAAAACATGGCCGCGTCACCTTTGACGATGTTGCCGGTATCGATGAAGCCAAGGAAGAGCTGGAAGAGATCGTAGAATTCTTGCGCAACCCGCAGAAATTCAGCCGCCTGGGCGGCAAGATCCCCAAGGGCGCATTGCTGGTTGGTCCTCCGGGTACGGGTAAGACGCTGCTGGCCCGCGCCATTGCAGGCGAGGCGGGTGTGCCGTTCTTCACCATTTCAGGGTCTGACTTTGTCGAAATGTTCGTGGGTGTCGGCGCGTCTCGTGTGCGCGACATGTTCGAACAGGCGAAAAAGAACGCGCCCTGCATCGTCTTCATCGACGAAATCGATGCCGTGGGTCGTCATCGTGGTGCCGGTTATGGCGGTGGCAACGACGAACGCGAACAGACGCTGAACCAGCTGTTGGTCGAAATGGACGGTTTTGAGGCCAACGAAGGCGTCATCATCCTGGCCGCGACCAACCGCAAGGACGTGCTTGACCCTGCGCTGCTGCGTCCGGGCCGGTTCGACCGCAACGTCACCGTTGGCAACCCCGACATCAAGGGCCGCGAAAAGATTTTGGGCGTGCATGCGCGCAAGACCCCGCTGGGCCCTGACGTCGATCTGCGCATCATCGCGCGTGGTACGCCGGGTTTCTCTGGTGCCGATCTGGCCAACCTGGTGAACGAAGCCGCTCTGATGGCTGCCCGCGTCGGTCGCCGCTTTGTCACTATGGAAGACTTTGAGCAGGCCAAGGACAAGGTGATGATGGGGGCCGAACGCCGGTCCATGGTGCTGACACAGGACCAAAAGGAAAAAACCGCCTATCACGAAGCCGGTCATGCGGTTGTTGGTCTGAAGTTGCCGGAATGCGATCCGGTCTACAAGGCGACGATCATTCCACGCGGCGGTGCCCTGGGGATGGTGGTCAGCCTGCCAGAGATGGACCGTCTAAACTATCAAAAGGCCGAATGTGAACAGAAACTGGCCATGACCATGGCGGGCAAGGCGGCGGAAATCATCAAATATGGTGAAGAAAACGTCTCGAACGGCCCTGCCGGTGACATCATGCAGGCCAGCCAACTGGCGCGGGCCATGGTGATGCGTTGGGGCATGTCGGACAAGGTCGGAAACATCGACTATGCCGAAGCGCACGATGGATACAGCGGCAATACTGCCGGTTTCTCCGTCTCGGCCCACACCAAGGAAATGATCGAGGAAGAGGTCAAGGGATTTATCCAGAATGGATATGACCGTGCCTTTAAGATCCTGACCGATCATCACGACGAATGGGAACGACTGGCCGAGGGCCTGTTGGAATATGAAACCCTGACCGGTGATGAAATCAAACGGGTGATGAAGGGTGAACCGCCTCACGAAAGTGACGATGAGGATGGGTCGGACGAGGGAAGCGCACCATCGGTGACGGCAATCCCGAAAACCAAACCCAAGAAATCTCCACCCGAAGGCGGGATGGAACCAGAACCCACGGCCTAAGCTGCCTCAGTGAAGGACCAAGGCCCGGAGACTCCATGTCGCCGGGCCTTTTTTTGTGATTGTAGCTGCAGTTTGCCGCGGACAGGTCTGTCTGGATGGAACGAGCTGTGGCAAAGGTGAACGGAGGACACAGCCATGCCCACATTGATCGAAACCGAATACACCGGTGAAATTGTCTGGCTGGGCCACGTGGCGCAGGGGGAAAGCCTTCGCTCCGTGCCGCGCGACAGTCTGACGTTGGGCTTTGACGGCGTCGCGCGCGAACAGCACGAGGGCTTGACAGCACCGTCCTGTGTGCGGGTGCGAAACCTGCACCCCGAAGGCACCAAAATTGCCAATGTTCGGCAATTGTCGATTCTGTCCCAGGAGGAATTGGACGTCATTGCCGCCGAGATGGAGATGGAAACATTGGACCCGTCGTATTTGGGGGCCACAATGGTGGTGCGCGGAATTCCCGATTTCACCCATATTCCGCCGTCCTCACGTTTGCAGGGCCCGGATGGCTGTACGCTGGTGGCGGATATGGAAAACCGTCCCTGCATCTTTCCAGGCCGCGAAGTTGAGGCCGACTCGCCCGGGCATGGACCAAAATTCAAACCCGCAGCGACGGGTCGGCGAGGAATCACCGCCTGGGTACAACGTCCCGGGGCGTTGAAACGGGGGGACAAGATCCGGCTTTTTGTTCCGGACCAACGCGCCTGGGCCCCCTGAACCCCTCTTAGGTTTCCGATCTGAAACAGCATCTGACCACTACGCCGCTTCACGGCGTAGAAATGTCGGAAATCACGCGCTTGCGACACGCAATGGCGGATACACACTGGGCCAGTGTCGGCAATGGTATGCCGAAATTCCGTCAACACGACAGATCAGGGATCTACCCATGAGCTATAAGAGCGACATTGAGATTGCGCGCGAGGCGCAGAAGAAGCCTATTCAGGAGATTGGTTTAAAGATCGGGATTGGGCATGAGGATTTGTTGCCTTATGGTCATGACAAGGCGAAGGTATCGCAGTCTTTCATCAACTCTGTTCAGGGCAATGATGATGGCAAGCTGATCCTGGTGACGGCGATCAACCCGACGCCTGCGGGCGAGGGCAAGACCACGACGACAGTTGGTCTGGGTGATGGTCTGAACAAGATCGGCAAGAACGCGATGATCTGTATTCGCGAGGCGTCCCTGGGTCCGAACTTTGGCATGAAGGGTGGTGCCGCAGGCGGTGGTTACGCTCAGGTTGTGCCGATGGAGGAGATGAACCTCCACTTTACCGGTGACTTCCACGCGATCACCTCGGCGCATTCTCTGCTGAGCGCGATGATCGACAACCACATCTATTGGGGCAACGAATGCGAGATCGACACCCGTCGCGTCGCATGGCGTCGTGTTGTCGACATGAACGACCGTGCCCTGCGGGTGATCACCGCGTCTTTGGGCGGCGTGTCCAACGGGTTCCCGCGCGAAGCCGGTTTTGACATCACTGTTGCGTCCGAAGTCATGGCGATCCTGTGCCTGGCCAACGACCTGAAAGACCTGGAAAAGCGTCTGGGCGACATCATCGTTGCCTATCGTCGTGACAAGACCCCGGTTTACTGCCGCGACATCAAGGCCGAAGGCGCGATGACCGTTCTGCTCAAGGACGCGATGCAGCCGAACCTGGTGCAGACCCTGGAAAACAACCCGGCGTTTGTACACGGCGGTCCGTTCGCCAACATCGCCCATGGCTGTAACTCGGTCATTGCCACCAAGACGGCGCTGAAAATCAGCGACTATGTGGTGACCGAAGCCGGTTTTGGTGCTGATCTGGGTGCTGAAAAGTTCATGAACATCAAATGCCGCAAGGCAGGCATCGCACCGTCCGCGGTTGTGCTGGTTGCCACCGTGCGCGCGATGAAGATGAACGGCGGCGTGGCCAAGGCCGATCTGGGCGCTGAAAACGTCGAGGCCGTGAACGCGGGCTGTGCCAACCTGGGCCGTCACATCGAGAACATCAAATCCTTTGGTGTGCCGGTTGTGGTTGCGATCAACCATTTTGTCACCGACACCGATGCCGAAGTTGCTGCGGTCAAAGCCTATGCCGAAACCCATGGTGTCGAGGCGGTTCTGTCGCGTCACTGGGAGCTGGGGTCCGAAGGGTCTGCTGATCTGGCGCGCAAAGTTGTTGAAATCGTTGATGCGGGTCAGGCCAATTTTGCCCCGATCTATCCCGATGAGATGTCTTTGTTCGACAAGATCGACACCATCGCCAAGCGGATCTACCGCGCGGACGAAGTGCTGGCCGACAACAAGATCCGCAACCAGCTGAAGGAATGGGAAGAGGCCGGATACGGCAATCTGCCGGTCTGCATGGCGAAAACCCAATATTCCTTCTCGACGGATCCGAGCTTGCGCGGTGCGCCTGTGGGCCATTCGGTTCCGGTGCGCGAAGTGCGCCTGAGCGCGGGTGCGGGCTTTATCGTTGCGGTCTGTGGTGAGATCATGACGATGCCGGGTCTGCCGCGCAAACCGGCGTCCGAAAGCATCCGCTTGAACGACGACGGCCAGATCGAAGGCTTGTTCTAAGACGGAAATTGCGACATTCAGCGGCCCGGGGAAACCCGGGCCTTTCTGAGTTTTACCCTATGTTTGGGGGCGCAGTGCACATCGGATTGCGCCACCACAAAGACCGGCCCGTTCCCCTTCTGTTAAGACGAAGCAAATTCTGGGGCCGGGGCTATGACAACCATGACGACGATGACGACATCAAAACTGCCACAGGCCAGACCACCCCAAGAGTGTGCCGACATGGGTGCCTTGCGGGCGCAGATTGACCGGTTGGATGGCGATTTGATCGCGATGCTGGCGCTGCGGGCGGGCTATATTGACCGGGCGATTGCGCTCAAGTCCGACAATGGCTGGCCTGCGCGTATTCCGGATCGGGTCGAGGAAGTGGTCGCCAATGCCCGCGCCGCGGCAGAGACCAAAGGTCTGGACCCGGATCTGGTCGAAGATCTGTGGCGGCGGCTGGTGGAGTGGTCGATTGCCCGCGAGGCGCAGGTGATCCGGGAAGTCTGAAGGATACGAGATTAGGCGGATCTTTACCTGTCCGCTGCACAAAGGAAGAGAGAGCAATGGCTGCAAATATCATTGATGGGAAGGCCTTCGCGGCCACCGTACGGGAAAAAGTGGCGGGCCACGTGTCGCGCCTGAAGGAAGAACACGGGATCACGCCGGGTCTGGCGGTTGTGCTGGTGGGTGAAGATCCGGCCTCCCAGGTCTATGTGCGCTCGAAGGGCAAGATGACCGTCGAGGTCGGTATGAATTCGATCGAGCACAAGCTGGACGCGGACACATCAGAGGCGGATCTGCTGGCGTTGGTGGATCAGCTGAACAATGATCCGGCGATCCACGGCATCCTGGTGCAGCTGCCGCTGCCCAAGCATCTGAACGAAGACCTGGTGATCAATTCGATCAGCCCGGCCAAGGATGTGGACGGGTTCCACATCTCGAACGTGGGCCTGTTGGGCACCGGTCAGAAATCGATGGTGCCCTGCACGCCGCTGGGCTCGTTGATGATGCTGCGCGACTATCACGGCAGCCTGTCGGGCATGAACGCGGTTGTGATCGGGCGCTCGAACATCGTTGGCAAACCGATGGCGCAGCTGCTGCTGGGTGACAGCTGTACGGTGACCATCGCGCACAGCCGCACCAAGGATCTGCCGGACGTGGTGCGCGGCGCCGATATCGTGGTGGCGGCCGTGGGCCGTCCCGAAATGGTACAGGGCGACTGGATCAAGGAAGGCGCCACCGTGATCGACGTGGGCATCAACCGCATCCCGGCACCGGAAAAGGGTGCCAATGAAGACGGAAGCCCCAAGATGAAGCTGGTCGGCGACGTGGATTACGCCTCGGCCGCACAGCGCGCCGGTGCCATCACCCCGGTCCCCGGCGGCGTCGGCCCCATGACCATCGCCTGCCTGCTGGCCAACACCGTCACAGCCGCCTGCCGCGCCAACAACCTGCCCGAACCAGAAGGCCTCACAGCCTGATCCGCGGAAAACCAACAAACAAACCATCAAAGGCGGCCCACCTAAAGGGCCGCCTTTGTTGGTTCTACGGGGAGTAGAGGCAAAACTGGAGAATTGGGGGTAATCAGACCGGAATCATCGTGCCCTGCAAAACGGCGATCAAAACCTCCCGATCCCCGGAACGGGCAAACACGTCGGCCGACACGACAACAAGACGACGACCGCGTTTGAGAACTTTTCCTCGCGCGACCAGCCTGTCGCCTTGCCCCGGCGCGAGCAGATTGATCTTGATCTCTGCCGTCATTACCTCGCTGTCTTCTTCCATCACCGAGAGCGCCGCATAGCCTGCGGCAGTGTCCCCCAGGGCGAAAGTCAGGGCCGCATGAGCGACTCCGTGTTGTTGACGACTGCTCTCCAAAATGGGAGCTGACAAGGTGACAACGCCCTTTTCAATCATGTCGATTTCAGCACCCAGAGTTTGCATCATACTTTGTTTTTGAAAACTCTGCCGGATTCTGGATTCTATTGTTTCGGACATTCCATCGCACGCATTCTGTTAAGTTTACTGGATGTTTACAGGCTTTTGCGATCTGTTGTAATCAATAATGGGAATTGTTGTTTTTGATTGCCTAGTTAGACGTGAACGGCATCCAAAGACTTTTGCGTAAATTGAGAAATGAGTTTAGCGTCTGTATGCTGAAAAAGTTAAGCAATTTGACCCTGTCTGCCCCACTCATTGTAAATCTGTTGAGCTATGTGTCATTGGCGCTTTTATTGGCTTATTCGGGGCCCTTTGGAACTTTGAAGCTGGGTCATTTCGGCTATCGATTGGTTTTTTGGGGAACCATTGTCATTGGCGCGGTTTTGGTCGGGCGGTTTTGTCGGCATGTCATTGATCGCATGTCACCCAAAGTTGGTGCATTGCAGCGTGATGCGCTGGTGGTTCTGGCGATGACTGTTCTGGTAACCCCGTTGTTGTGGGGGCTTATTCGGATAATGGCTGGCAATACGCTGATGGTGTCTTTGCTGGGATCGGCGCAATATGTTGTTTTTGTAACGGCAGGGTTTTGCGTATTTCGGAGATCCTTGCCAGGGTCGGAATTGCAATGGTATTTCCCGGTGCGCCCCGAGAGGCAGTTGCAGGAAGACATCAGGCCCCGGATCGCGCGGCGATTGCCTGATGCGTTCGTTTACCCCGTATTGCGTCTGACCGTTGATGATCACATGGTTGAAGTGGTCGGACCGGAAGGGACTCATAAATTGCGCATGCGGTTTGCGGATGCCATCGAAGAGATGGAACCGATCGAGGGCGTCTATACCCACCGATCACATTGGATCACACGGACTGCGATTGCCCGAAGCGTTCGGGAAGATGGTCAGGTGCGGGTGCAATTGGTGAATGGTGATCTGGTGCCCGTCAGCCGAAAACACCGCAAGCAGCTGGAAGAGGCACAGCTACTATAACAGGGGTGACAACATCGGGCACCTCAATTGCATTGGTTGGGTGTGAGTGATGCCTGATTCAATTGTGTCATCCACGAACAGGCAGTTCTGCCAGATGTGGCGGATCACGGTTTATTTTGAAAAGTGGTTGCAGGTGAACCCACGCAACCTGGACCCATGCATCCTGATCTGGTCAGGGTATAAGTCCAGAAGAGCGTCTGTTCCGGGCGAGGCATGTCATCAGGGACGGCGAGGCATTGGGATCGGCAGGGGAGAAGACCCTGTCAGGATCGCAAGCGCAGGCTCTTGCATCAGTTGGACCAGCGGGTCGTCAGTACAACGCAATCCCCCGGTATATGTGCCATAGGCCGGCAGAATGACACGGGCCGTGTCCACCAGAAACGCGGGACGGGCGGTGCCGCGCAATTTTGCTTTGGGATGATAATGGCCAGAGACTTCGCCTTGCGCGTCCGGGTCGGCGATATGTCGAAACACCAAGGGTGCAAGCTTTAGGTCCTGAAGATGGGCCCCGCCAAGTTCAACTGGACCGGGGTCGTGATTGCCTTGGATCCAGATCCAACGCCGCCCTGCCTGTAAGCCGGTCAACTGCATCCGCGCCGTATCGGACAGAGACTGTGCCGACGCGAGATCATCAAAGCTGTCGCCTAGACACACCACTGTGGCAGCATCGGTTTTGGTGATGTCCTGGGACAACCGGTCCAGAGTGTCACGGGTTTCATACGGCGGCAGAACCGGACCGCCGCGTCGGGCCAGGCGTTCCGCCTTTCCAAGGTGGAGGTCCGAGACGCACAGCAAACGCTGATCTGGCCACCACAAGGCACCAGTACCCAGGGCGCACAGGGGCACCCCAGCCAGAGAAAATTGAATGCTGTTCTTGATGTGTTCCATTGTTCCAGTCATGACCGAACCCCGGTTTGGCCGCAAGAGTCAAACCAGAAGATCCTTCAAGCCGGATTTTTGCATCAATTCTTCGGCTTCCTGTGCCATCAATTGCTCGGCCCCGGTCGCTTTGATCGGAACCTTGCCGTGTTCCAGTAACAAGGGGGCCGCCAGCGGAGTGACGCGGGAAACCCGTTTGAGAGTGATGCGACCACCCAGCGTTTCGATCATTGATTCTATTCGACCGAAATCGACCAACCCGCTTAGGGCTTCGGTCCGGGTGATTGACAGCATCAGGTGGTCGGGGTCGTATTTGTGCAGCGTGTCATACAGGATGTCCGACGAAAACGTCGCCTGGCGGCCAGATTTTCGTTGTCCGGCGATATTGCGTTCGATCAGCCCCGCAATGGTCGCACAATTGCGAAAGGTGCGTTTCATGACGGCGTTGCCGGCCAGCCAGCCGTCCAGCCCGTCGCGCAGGGCCTGGATGTCAAACAGCGGCATTGGGTCGATCAGGCGGTCCAGCCCCCAGATGAGTGTGGCATAGTCGGTGGCGACAAATCCCAGCGGCCGCAGGCCCATTTCTTCCATGCGTTTGGTCAGGAGCAGCCCCAGGGTTTGCTGTGCATTGCGCCCTGCAAACCCGTAAACACAACAATGTTCGCGTCCGTTGTGCGGGAAGCTTTCGATCAGCAATTCACCAGTTCGCGGCAATTGGGAAACGGTTTGCTGCAAGGTCAACCATTGGCTGGTGTGGTCTGGCAGGTTGGGCCATTTCGACTGCGCCAGCAATTGCAGGATGCGGTCGCTCAGCTGCGTCGACGTGGCAAATTTGGTCCCGGAAAATACCGCGATCTTGGGCTTTTTATCGGCCCTGCGCGACACTTCGACGGTCATCTCCCGCAGCCCCTCATATCGCACCACACGCCCGCCGATCAGAAAGGTGTCCCCGGCGGTCAGAGAGGCGGCAAAGCCCTCTTCGACTTCGCCCAGGGGCTTGCCGCCCCGACTGTGTTTTAGCCGCACCTTGAGTGTGTCGATGTCCTGAATGGTGCCCAGGTTCATCCGCAGCCTTGCAGCGGCACGAGGGTCACGCAGCTGCCACGTCCCGTCCGGGCGTTGTTGCAGCCTGTTCCACTGATCATAGGCACGCAGGGCATATCCACCCGTGGCGCAGAAATCGAGGCAGGCGTCAAAGTCTTTGCGTTCCAGGTCGGCATACGCGCCAACTGTGGTGACTTCGCCAAACAAGGCGTCGGCGTCAAAGGGGCCGGCACAGGCGGCGATCAGAATATGCTGGCACAACACATCCAGCGGACCCGGACCACGGGTGGCACCGTCCAGATCACCCGCCAGCACCGCTTCCAGCGCGGCACGGCATTCGACGACTTCGAATCGGTTCGCGGGTACCAGCAGCGCCTTGGAGGGCGCGTTGTAGCGGTGGTTGGCCCGGCCTATGCGCTGAACCAGCCGTTTGACATTTTTGGGCGCACCAATCTGGATCACCAGATCCACATCGCCCCAATCGATCCCCAGGTCCAGGGAGCCGGTACAAACAATGGCCCGCAGATCGCCCCGGACCATCGCGGCTTCGACCCGGTCGCGTTGTACCCGGTCAAGGCTGCCATGATGGATCCCGATGGGCAGTGCGTTATCGTTGGCCAGCCAGAGGTTGTGAAAGAAGATTTCAGCCTGTGCGCGGGTATTGTGAAAAATCAGGGTCGTCTTGTGCTGCTGGATCTGTTCCATCACGGCCGGAATCGCATGGGCTGCACCGCCCCCGGCCCAGGGAGGGGCGGCGTCCGTTTCCAGCATGGCAATGTCGGGGGGCGGGCCTGGATCGGCCAGCAGGATGTTGCAGGGATCGGGGTGTCGCGCCAGATAGCTGGCGATCGCCTGAGGGTCATCAACCGTGGCCGACAGACCGACCCGGCGCAGGGTGGGGCAAAGAGCCTGTAGCCGCGACAGGGCCAGCATCAGCTGATCGCCTCGTTTGTTCTCGGCAAGCGCGTGCACCTCATCGACGATGATGCGCTCCAACCCCGCAAAGGTCCGGGCCGCGTCTTCGTAGGAAACCAGCAGTGCCAAACTTTCGGGCGTGGTCAGCAGTATATGTGGCGGATCGGCGCGTTGGCGTTTTTTGCGGCTGGACGGAGTATCCCCGGTACGGTCATCAATCCGAATTGGCAGCCCAATGTCCTCGACCGGGGCGCGCAGGTTGCGTTTGATGTCGGCGGCCAGGGCCTTGAGCGGCGAGACATACAGCGTGTGCAACCCCGTGTGTGTGCCATCGGCCAATTCGGCCAACGTGGGCAGAAACCCGGCCATCGTCTTGCCGCCGCCAGTTGGGGCAATCAAAAGGGTAGAGGGGTCAGTTGCCCGGTCTAGCATGGCAATCTGATGAGAATGCAGCGCCCATCCCTTGGAGCGGAACCAATCGTGAATCGGGGCGGGTAGGGTGGTCATGACTCCAATCTAATCGGTTGCTGCAGATAGGGAAATTAATTTGCAAAAACCGCGACGGAAACCGTGATCATCGGCGTTTAGCGAATGTACAACATTTGATTTCAGGAGCAGATCATGTCTTCGTTACGATCCTGGGCCACCCCTTTGACAATCGGTAGTTTTCTCATCATGGGGGCCACTGGCGTTCTGATGTTTTTCCACATTGAAACCGGATTGAACGGCTTTATCCATGAATGGGCCGGCTGGGCCATGGTGGCGGGCGTTGGAGCCCATCTGGCGATGAATTGGCGGGCCTTCAAAATCTATTTCAAACGACCGCTCGCCAAAGGGATCATGGGGGTGAGTGCCGTGGTGCTATTGGCATCTTTTGTGCCGGTTTCGAGCGGCGGAAGCCCGGTTCAGGTGGTAATGCAGGCGATTGGTCAGGCGGATGTGGAAACAGTGATCGCGTTGAGCGGGCAAGAGCTGGAAACGGGTCTGGCGCGGTTGGCCGACGCCGGATTCTCCACCCAGGCAGACACACGCGTCCAAGAGCTGACCGGTGGCGACCGCGGTCAACAGATGCAGATCATCGAGGTGCTGTTTTCCGAGTAGAGATCTGGGGGCTTAGGCCCCTTATTTGACGATGTCTTCGTCTTTGACGAACATGTTCGCCCATGCACGATCGATAAGGTCGGGGTTCATTTGGTTGGGTATACCTTCAAATTCGCAAATTGAAATCATCTGATCGATCAGGAAGATCGGCTGATAGTTTGCATAAATGTTGTCAATGGTCGGGTATTTCTTCTTTAGGAGATGCACCAATGTCGCTTCGTCCAAGGGGACGCCCTTTTTGCGCGCGACCAGGGCAAAGATCTTGAGAAAGTTTTCCTGGCTGGGGCCGTCGATCTTGATCTTGAAGAAGATCCGGCGCAACGCGGCCTGGTCAAAAATCTTGTTGGGGTGAAAGTTGGTAGAGAAAATCACCAGCGTATCAAAGGGAACTTCGAATTTTTCACCCGATTGCAGTCCCAGGATGTCTTTGCTTTCTTCCAGCGGAACAATCCACCGGTTGATCAGTGCCTGGGGTGGCTCGGCCTGACGACCGAGGTCATCCACGATAAAGATGCCCCCTGTTGATTTCAGCTGGAGCGGTGCCTGATACGTTCGGGCAGTTGGGTTATACACTAGATCCAGCATCGACAATGACAGCTCACCGCCGGTGATCACCGTGGGGCGTTCACATTTCACGTACCGGGTGTCGAACCGCTTGCGACGACGAAGTTGGGTCGGATCGTCGGCCTCTTCTTCGATGGCGGTATGGACGATCGGGTCATAGACGGTGATCACCTGACCTGCGTATTCGATGGCGCGGGGCACATAGACAAAGTCGCCCAAAGCATCGCGAATGCCATTGGAGATCGAAGATTTGCCATTTCCGGGCGGGCCATACATCAAGATCGAACGGCCGGCGCTGACTGCGGGGCCTAGGTGATCCAGCAGGCTGTTGGGCAGCACCAGATGCCCCATGGCATTGTTCAATTGTGCCCGGCTGACCTGGATATTGCGAATTGACTGGCGTTTAACCTGTTCGCGGTAGACCTCCAGCGGCACCGGCATGGCTCCGAAATACTCGGATTGACCCAACGCATCCAGCGCGCGGGCCTTGCCGACGTCGGTCAATTGATAACCCATCTCGTTCCCGGAGGTGGCGCTGAGTGTGCCAGTGGCTTCGAGAAGCTTCTGGCTGCGGGCCAGATCGACGAGCTCCTGTGTAACCGGAATTGGCAAACAGATTGCGCTGGCGATTTCGGAAACCAGATCCAGATTCTTGCGGAAAATAGTTTTCAGCAGAATGTCCCGCATCATCACAATGGGCAATTGCATCTGGCTCAGACCCTTGGGGGGGGGGGGCTCCATTACGGGGGATGCTTGCATATTCATGGCGGGGGTCGATCTCTTGCAACAGGAAGGCGGACGTATCCACGGTTGCAGTGATCATGCAGGGGCAGTGTGGCAAGAGATGGGCAGAAGTCGGGGCGTGACGTGGCAATGGGGACTGATCTTTTGCCGCGTGTTTCAAGGGCCAAGGTGCCAAGGCGTTTACAAACGTCTTCCCTGGTCAACTTCCAAACTGGGTTCCCAGGATGAGATAAAGCGCCAGGGTTCCACCAAGGCTGAGCCCCATGGGAAACTTCCACCCCATGTCCCAGCTTTGCCAGTTGGGAGCGATTTGGCGGAGCGGCGTGTATTTGACCAGCCGATGGGTCACAAATGCGGCAAGCAGGTTGGCGGCAAACAGAGCCAACAGCAGCCGCAGATCGCCCGGCGCAATCAGCGGTGCCGCAGCTGCGGCGAATTTGGCATCACCGGCACCAATGGCCCCTCCGGCATTCAAAAGAATGCCAATGATCAACACGACAATCATTTGCAGAACCCGTGCGCCGTATACCGGCAGCGGCAGGACAAAAAGCCCGACAATCAGGAAAATGCCAGCCAGGACCAGAACGGCCTGATTTGTGATCCGCATTTCGCGCAGGTCGGTAAAGGCCACGTAAAAGCAGATCGGCAGCACAAATGGCAGGAACCACCAGGCCTCAGATGTCGTCAACGCCATCGGGATCAGCCAGCGTCGAGAGCGCGCAGGCTGCGAACCGCTTCTTCAAAGTGCTGCGGGTGGGTGCCGATGGCTTCGCGCAACAGACCTTTGCCGGTTGTGATGTCCCCCTGTTTGACGGCGGACAAAGCCAGGGTGTGCAACAATTGCGCCCGTTCGATCTGATCCATTGGGATCACGGGAAGAGTGTAATTTCGTTGGGCACCACGGGCCAGAACAAGGTTGTTCTTGGCCGTGAACAGGCTTTGATCCTGGCGGATGGCCTCGCCAAACAGGCGTTCGGCGTCCGTATAGTCGCCCCGCGTCAGCTTGGAATAGCCCCAATTGTTCATTACACCTGCTGGGCGTGTGGTCAGGCCAACCGCGATTTCGTAAAAGCTGTCGGCCCGTTTCCATTCCCGGTTGGCATCGGCGACCATGGCCTCCAGCCGGTAACGTTTGAAGGTCTCGTGGGTGGGGGGCACCTGGTCCAATGTTTTTTCCGCGTCGTCCCAATCCCCATTCCGGATCAGGGCGTCTGCATAGTCAACGCTATCATCTGGTGTGGCACCGTCCATTCGGGTCACTTTGGACCAGGCCGATACGGCTTCGGTGTGTCGTTTGGCGCGGACCAGGGATTTTCCCAACCCTCGTTGCAGGTCGATACGACCTGGGCTGGATTTGGTCGCCCGAGCAAAATAGTCCACCGCCTCATTTGGGTCGGCGACGGTCAGCATCACGTCATTCAGGTTGGTTTCATCAATGACGTTTACATCCTGCAAGGCGCGTTCAACGGCCTCTTCTCCCTTGTCGGCACATGCAGACAAGGTCATGGCACACGCCAGACATGTGGATACCAGAATAGAGTGGCGCATTTTTGCGTCCTTTACTGCTCTTGCCTCTCGTCACTGGCTTTTTCGAATCAGGAAATCGCTGTTTCCCCGATGCACCAGCTTGTAATCTTTTTGTTGTCCACCAGTATTATCAGGATTTTCCAATTTTGCGAGCGTTAAGCGCAAATTCTCGCGGATTGAGTCACTTTCGCCATTGTCCAATGCATAGGCCTTGCGAAAAATCTGTTCCGCTTCGGCGATTTTTCCGCGCTCCATCAGGACAACCCCCAGATTGTTCCAGGCACCTGGCCATTCGGGCGCGGCAACAACGGCACGTCGCAGCAGGTCTTCGGCCTGTCCCAGACGGCCCAACCCCAGATTGGCCGACCCCATGCCAGTCAGGATTTCCGGCGTCGATCCCTGTACCAATGCGGCGCGGGTAAAGGCGTCTATGGCAAGCTCATACTGCCCGGCCGCCATCAACCGATGGCCGACGTCTGTGCCGTCGACAGCCTCCTTGGAGAGATCGACACCGGGGGCATAGGGGCCATTTTCGGCCTGTGACAACGACCCGGAATCACAACCAGCCACCAAAGCAAGAGCAATGGTGGCTGCCAAATATTTGCGCGTGATCGCGGGGATCGCCCACTGTCGGGCGTGTCCCGAATACGTCATCTGTTAATTGCTCATGTTGCCCAGGTTCGCGATGCCGTTTGCCGAAGGACCAACCAGAATGATCAGCAAGGGCGGAACCGTCAGCATCATTGTGGCAAGGGTCATTTTGGTTGGCAACTTGTTTGCGGCCTCTTCGGCCCGCATCACGCGTTTGTCACGCATTTCCCCGGCGTAAATCCGCAGTGCGTCGGCTATCGAAGTCCCAAAGGCTGCCGATTGGATCATCACTGTTACAAAGGATGAAATGTCTGTCACGCCGCAACGGGTGCCCATGTCGCGCAGAACCTTGTCCTTGTCTTTGCCTGCTTTCATTTCGTAGGCGACGATTTCGAATTCGTCGGCCAACGAGGGATAAGAGGCCCGGAGTTCCTTGGCGACGCGCACAATGGATTGGTCCAGAGATTGACCGGCCTCTACACAGACCAGCATCATATCCAGGGAATCAGGAAAACCCGAAGTGATCTCTTCCTTGCGCGCTTCACCGCGACGCGTGACCCAATATTTTGGCAACATGTATCCCGCACCGCCAGGGCCAAGCACATACATCAGCTTGTCTTGGGTGGTCATATCGTCACCGGCACCCATCGCAAACACATAGGCCAGCCCGAGCACCAGCCCCAGGATCCCGAGGGCGAATTGAGCAAAGTGGAAAAACCGCACTGCATCTTTGGATTGATACCCGGCCTGGCGCAGCTTGAGCTGAACAGCAGACAATTCGTCGGCGTCCTGTGGTTCCAGAAAAGTCGCGAACTTTTGCAATTGTTCATTGCGACCGCCCTGACGCAAGCGTTCCTTTTGCGGTTTTGCCTGTGTGTCGGGGTTGATATTCTTCTTGAGCTTCTTCAGCGGGTCTTCGGGCTGGTTCAGCAACAACAAAACGGCGACCAGCACCATGAACAGCCCCAGCACTCCAACTACAATCAGGGGACCAAAGTCGCCCAATTGACTGGTAATCAGGTCGTTGATGGCATTCAGAAATTCCATGATGTGCCTCTCATTATACCTTGATGTTGGTCAAAGTGCGCATAACGAACAGATTGGCCGTCAGCAGGATGCCCACAACAAAGCAGGCAGGAATGAAATACGGGTGATCCAGCACTTCGTCGTAATAGTTCGGATCCTGTACCAGAATTACGATCAGTGACAGCAAGGGAAAGGCGGACAGGAATTTTCCGGACCATTGTGCTTCGGCCGTAATCGCCTTGACCCTGCGGAACAGGCGGAACCGGGCCCGGATCACTTTGGACAAACCGTCCAGAACCTCGGCGAGGTTACCACCGGATTGCTGCTGGATCGTCACGGCAACCGAAAGGAACCGCAAATCCTGCATGTCCAGACGTTCTGCCATTTCTTTCAGCGCTTCGCCCACGTCGCGGCCATAGGCGCTTTCATCCGCGATCATGCCGAATTCGGTGGCCAGCGGGTCCTCGGCTTCCTTGGCAACGATCTGGATGGCCGAGGAGAAAGGATGTCCAACCCGCAGCGATCGCACCATCAATTCCACGGCGTCGGGCAGTTGTTCTTCGAGCATGGCCATGCGTTTCTTGGCCTTGCTGTTGATCCAGAAATACACAGCGCCAATACCGATCCCGACAGAGGCCACGATCCGGATTGGAGTTTCGGTTTGAGTGCCGATGCTGAGACCGATGAAGGCCAGAACCGACAGGCCGGCCATGATCATGATCAGCTGTTTGGGCGTAAAGGCAATGGCCGCCTTTTGCGCCTTTTCCGCCAACAGGGAATACAGCGGAATGGACTGGAATTTCATGTGCTGCTGCATTTCTTTGCGCAGCTGTTCCAGGACCTGTTCGCGCCCGGTACCCTTGTCCAACATTTCCAGGCGGCGATTGACTTTGCTGTTGAGGCTGATGGATTTGCCAAAGGCCACCAGATACAGGCCTTCGACCAGTACCAGAACGCCGACAAAGATCAGGCCATAGATGACCGGTTCCGCACTAAGTTGCATTACTGAGCTCCCATCGTGGTCGGTTCATAAATCGAGGCAGGCAAATCATACCCCCACATCCGGAACCGTTCGGAATAATGGCTGCGCACGCCGGTCGCGGTGAAATGACCGATGATCTTGTTGTCCGGTGTCAGGCCGACACGCTGGAAGCGAAAGATTTCCTGCATGGAAATAACGTCGCCCTCCATGCCGGTGATCTCGGTGATCGATGTCATGCGGCGGGATCCGTCCTGTAGGCGCGAGGCCTGAACGATAAGGTTCACAGCAGAAGAAATCTGGGAGCGGACAGCTTTGATCGGCATTTCGATCCCGGCCATTGCGATCATGTTTTCCAAACGGCTGACCCCGTCGCGGGCGCTGTTGGCGTGGATCGTGGTCATGGAGCCGTCGTGCCCGGTGTTCATGGCCTGGAGCATGTCGATAACTTCTTCGCCCCGGGTCTCACCAACGATGATCCGGTCTGGTCGCATCCGCAGCGCGTTCTTCAGACAATCGCGCGGCGAAACCTCGCCCTTGCCTTCGACATTGGGCGGACGGGATTCCATCCGGCCCACATGGGTCTGCTGCAACTGAAGTTCCGCTGTATCTTCGATCGTCAAAATGCGTTCGGCGTTGTCGATGAATGAAGAAAGGGCATTCAGCGTCGTAGTTTTACCCGACCCCGTCCCGCCTGACACGATGATATTCAGTCGGGTTGCCACCGCAGCCTGCAAATAGGCGGCCATCTCTTCTGTAAAGGCACCAAAACCGACCAGGTCATCAATGCCCAGCTTGTCCTTTTTGAATTTACGAATGGACACCAATGACCCGTCCACGGCAACGGGCGGGACCATGGCGTTAAAGCGCGATCCATCAGCCAGACGGGCGTCCACATACGGGTTGGATTCATCAACACGACGTCCCACGGCCGAGACGATCTTGTCGATTATCCGCAGCAGGTGCTTTTCATCCTTGAACGTGATGTCGCTGAGCGACAGCTTGCCTGCGCGTTCGACAAAGATCTGATGCGGGCCGTTGACCAGAATATCGTTGACCGAGTCATCCTGAAGTAGGGTTTCCAGCGGACCCAGCCCCGTGACTTCGTCATAGAGTTCCTTGTTCAGGGTCTGGCGATCTTCGCGGTTCAGCACAATCCCCTTGGTTTCGAGGATCTCTGTCGCGATTGTGCTGATTTCGGTGCGCAGCTCAGCCTCAGAGGCATGTTCCAGGGCGGCCAGGTTCAGCTGATCCAGCAGTTCGCCGTGCAGGATGATCTTGATTTCGCCCAGGCGTTCCTTGCGTTTGCGTTCCTTGTCCATCGTCGCGACATCTGCTGCCGCGCGGGTGGCCATAGGTTTGCGCAACCGGGCCGCAGGCGAGGCCGTTGACATATCGCTGGGTTTTGCTTCGGGCGCGGGGGCCGCTTTGACGGCAACCTGTTTCGGAGCGGATGAAGTCTTTTTATATTTTGAAAACATGGATTAGGCCCCCTTGGATGATCACGCGGCTTTGGCTTCGCTGTGCCCCAGATCGTGCAGGGACTGCGCCAGCTTGGCGATTTCCTTGCGCAATGGGTTCTTGGCAACCGATGCCGCCAACGGCATCCCGTGGTCCCCGCATTGGGTGACCGGTTTACCGCCGTCGGGCAATTGGAGGTCAATTGAAATCCCCAGGGATTCGGCCATCCGCTTGACCCGGCTCTTGCCGCTCAGATCGGTGAATTTTGGTGCTCGGTTCAGCGCAAACCGCAGCTTTTCGAACGGAAGGTCTTCGGATTGCAGCGCCCGCTTCAGGCGCAGAGCATTCTGGGCCGACCGCATGTCCAGTTCGAGCAGGGCAAAATACACATGGGCCTTGCTCAGAACGGTTTCCGTCCACTGCACCAGTGTTTTGGGCATGTCGATCAGAACGTAATCGAAATGGCTGCGGGCCAATTCGATAATACGTTCGATATCTTCAGGCCCAACCAGATCCAGCGGAATAATGTCGCTGGGAGCAGTCAGCACTTGCAGCTTGTCCTGAAAGCTCAGCAACGCCTGGCTGAAGATGTCTTCGTCCATAGTGTCTGTTTCGCTGAGCATTTCGAACACGATTTCGCGCCGTGGCAGATCCAAATAGGTGGAGACCGTGCCAAATTGAAGATCAAGATCAATCAGACAGACCGATGGTTTGTCGCCGTCCTGCAAAAGGGCCAATTCCCAGGCCAGATTGGTGGCCAATGTGGTGGATCCAACGCCGCCAGACAAACCCTGGCAAACGATGACCGCGCCTTCGCGGGATGTTCCAGATTGCAGCTGGTGCGGATTTCGGGCCGGTTCCGGTGCTTCTTCGGGTTTGTTCAGCCGGTCGATTGCGGATTGCAGTTCTTGTTCCGGCAGGGGGTAGGGAACGAATTCATCCGCGCCCTTGCGCAGCAATTGGTGCAGGGACGCCGGGGTGACATCCTCGGCGATCAGGATGACATTGATGTCACGGCCTTTGGCCTGGGTGATGATTTCCCCCATCAGAACCAGGTTGTCTTCGTCGTCCCCATCAATGGCCAGGGCCACAAATTCCAGCGACTCGGCCTCGGGCTGGCTGAAAAAGGCGAGGGCTTCGGCAAAACCAAGGTCACCCCAATTCTCGCCCAACGCGGATTCCATGTCTTCGATCAACAGGTCAAAGTTCTGCACATCACGGCTGATCGTGCAGGCGACGATCGGGTTTGCTTCGGGTTGCGGCATTTCGCTGCTCATTGCCTTCGTCCTCTTTACTGGGGCGGGGCAATGGCTGTGGCCTTGTCCTCACCCGCATGCGACTCGCATTGGTCGCACGTCACCTATTGAGAACAATGTCGGGGGCAATCTGGGCGAGATTTGGGCTAAAACCATCCAATTGTGGGGAATATGGCGACGATCACCGCCAAATGCACCTTATTGTGTGGATGTCGCGAAACTACCGGATTTGCTCAGCTCGCTTTTGGGAACCGCGCTTTCGATGTATTCGCGATAGACCACCTGGGCGTATTTACCGTCCAGCAGCGAGGGGTGGTTTTTCACAAAGCCGTTTACTTCGGTTACGGTACGCCGGTTGCGGCGTTCCCGGTTCGGCGTCTGGATCAGCGGCCGGGTTTCACCAAAGGACACAACAGCTTCGAGCCGGGACCGGCTGATGCCGCGTTGTGTCAGGTAGGACACAACCGTGCGGGCACGCCGCAGGCCCAACCGTTTGTTATAGCCGGATGACCCGACGGCGTCCGTATGTCCGTAAACACGAAAACGGACTTCGGGAAACTGTCGGATCCAATCGGCCTGTTGGTCCAGAACCGCACGGGCATTGGCGTCCAGAACCGTACTGTCAAACGCAAAAGTGATGGTCGTCGGGACCTCGGCGGCGAATTTCTGAGCCAATTGGATGGTATAGTTGCGATCACCGCTGTGAACTTGGGTGTTGTTCAGCGTTGCATTGCCAAATTGGCCGCTGTCCAATGCTCGACCGGCTTCATTTTCACAGGCGGCCAGCGCCAGAATCAGCCCAAGTGCTGTGATCTGTCGGATCATCTGCTTTTCGCCTCTCAATTCAATCCATCACGTAGCCATAGGACCCGCTGAAATCTTGTTTTGCAACCTCGCTGGCTGCGCCTTTTGTGGTCTTGGCAATTTGCCCGTTCAGGAACAGATTGCGTTCACTGGGGGGCTTGATCCGATCCGTCGGCAACGCCAAGGCTTCGCCCCGTGTTGGGGTCACCAGATGCGCAGTGATGATAATCACCAATTCGGTCTGGCTGCGCTGATAGTTTGCGCTGCGGAACAGTGTTCCCAAAACCGGGACGTCCCCCAACCAGGGCAATTGCGACGCATTGTCGAGGAACTCATCTTCGATCAACCCAGCAATGGCAAAGCTTTCTCCGTCGCGCATTTCAACGGTGGTCGATGTTTCGCGGCGGGTAAAGGCGTCAATCTGGAAGCCATTGATATTGATGCCATTATTCTTGTCTATGGCAGATACCGAAGCTTCGAGCTCAAGGTTGATCAGGTCGCTGTCCACCACGCGGGGCACAAATTTCAGCTCGATCCCAAAGGGTTTGAATTCAACTGATATCGTGTTGTTTTCCTGTGCGACGGGAACCGGATATTCGCCACCCGCCAGGAATTTTGCTTCTTGTCCGGACAGGGCCGAAAGGTTCGGTTCGGCCAGGGTGCGCACAACGCCTTTTTGCTCCAATGCTTCGAGCAAGAGGCCGACCTGATACGATCCTGCATTAAATCCAAACAGGACTGCGCCGGTGTTTTCGTTTGTGACCGGGATATTGCCGGTCAAAGCGTTGGTCAGGGCAGGCTGGTTGTTCAGCGTGTTCACGCCGCCGTTGACGCCGAAACTGCTACCGCCAGTGATCCCGAGAGATGTGCTGAGCGATTTGGATACATTACGCTGCATTTCTGCAAAGCGTACTTTCAACATGACTTGCTGAACGCCGCCAACGCTCATCAGGTTGGAAACCCGTTCGGGCGCATAGCGTTCGGCCAGATCCATGGCCCGTTGCAAGCGCGAGGAACTGGAAACGGTACCGGACAAGACGATGCCATCATTGGCGGTGCGAACTTCGATCTTTTCGCCAGGCAGAATCTGACGCAGGCGCTCTTTGAATTCGGTCACATCGGCTGCGACGCGCACATTGACATTGGTGATCAACCGCCCGGTTGCATCCAGCAGGGTCAATGTTGTCAGCCCCGGGGATTTGCCCAGCACATAGATGGTGCGGTCGGACAGAGATGAAATGTCAGCGATCCCCGGATTGGCGATGCTGAGTTCGGCAAAAGGAGTCTCGCTTTCGACCACCACCGCGCGGTTCATAGGAACATCCAGCGTTGCCTGGGTTCCACGGTTGACCACCTTCAGTGAATCGGCCTGTGCGTATGCGCCCATCACTGGTGCACATGCGACCGCCACCCCAAACAGGGCTGCCTTGAAATAATCGTTAATTCCCATGTGACCTGCCTCTCCGATCACGCCTCGGTTACGGGTCTTTTTGCCCGATCTTTGCGCCACTGTGCGGCAATTTCTATTTTTTTGCAAGAATCAAAGACTTCTGGCGCGTCTCTGATGTGGGTAAGTGGCAACACGCAGAACGCAGGCCCGACAAATTGCCGGGCCTGATCGTGAATAACGCGTTGAATTTTCATCAGTTCGTGCAGGGGATCGGAATTTCGATAACCTCGGCACCGCGGCGGTTGCGAATGGTGCAAACCTGTTTTTCTTCTTGAACAGCCACCGCTTCGAGCGTTTCCAACCCCAACAGCGAACGCTGATCGACTTCGATAGACGATGCGATGGTGTCGTCGGTGGCCCCGACAAGCGACAGTGACAACCGCCCGGTTGTTTGGGCCTGGGCAAGTCCGGCAACCTGTTCGGGGCGGGCGGCGACCGTGACAGTGCGTGCAATCACGTTTTCTTCCAGATCGTCGCCTGCGCTTTGGTCGATGGCAATCAGCTGAACACCGGCCTCGATCAGACGGGTCAGATCTCCGCGGTCGTTCCCGGTTTCACGGACTCGACCGGTCCAATAAATATCAACCCGGTCCCCCGGGCGCAGGAAGCCGGACACGCCGGTGGCGACGTCGACCTTGATCGCAAAGGCACGCATGCCCCGTTCCAACTGAGAGGTAATGCCGGCATCTTCGCCGGGCTGGGTCACTTTGATGGCCAGGATTGCCTCGTCTTTTTCCATCGCGCGCAACACTACCCGGTTATCCTTGGTGTCGGTGGGGAACAGGGCGTCGGCCTCTTTGAATGTTCCTTCGGGAATGGCATTGACCGGCCAAAGCACGGTGCGCACATCTTCTTTTGCCAATTCTTCGCCATACCGCAGAGCGCGATTGGCGACAAAAACCTTGACCGTGGGCACGACTTCCTGCCGAGCCTGACGTTCACGTGCCAATTCGTTCTGGTAGGAGGCTATGTATTTCTTTGCCATCATGACCGCGCCCCCTGCGAGGGCAATCCCTACGATCAGCACCAATCCAAAAACAGCTCTCATACCTTCACCTCACTTCTTACCCGCGAATTTTCAAAATCATCGGCGATGCCTGTCGCCGCAGATCAATCGTAGCAACAGATCATGGCCATATTAGGGTGGGCCAGAGTCGCCAGCTGATCGGGATGATTCCGGGTATTGAATTCTTGTTAATCGCCAACAACCGTATCGGTTAAATGATCACCGACATTATTGCCCAGGCCACCTGATGCAGATTGCAAGGATGTGATTGCGACACCGGTCAAAAGCACGACCGCAGCAGTCAGTACAACCCAATCAACTGTCACAGCGCCGTCTTCGTCCTTGCGAAAGGTCTCTTTGATACGCTTGAACATATTACCCTCCCCTATGGGAATATCACTTTGGACAAAAGGCCGTGTCTTTACGCGAAAGACACGGCCTCCTGGCAGTCTTGCGGCTATGGAGCCAGAATTATGCCGGGTCTTTGCCTTCGATGAAGGTACCGGTGGATTCGGTCAGGTTCGACGCGCCGGTTTCGATCGAGGTGTAAGCAGCGCCAGCCAGGGCAACAACAGCTGCGGTCAGAACGACCCAGTCAACAGTCACAGCACCGTTTTCGTCTTTGCGGAATTTGTTGAAGAATTTCATCATGGTTTGTCCCTCCATAGGATCCTGTTTGATTTTCTATCCTCCCCGAAACTCTTTGGTCCTGCTCTCACTCAGGGCCGTTTCAGCTTGGCATGGTTGTATATAACGGGGTGAATGGGGCATCAGTTTGGCAGCGAAAAAGAAAATTATTAAAATTCGCATTATCCCCTCGAAAAGAAGGTAAGATACTGAAAATAAATGAAATATATGAAGAATAGTTTTTGATAGGACGTTGAAATTGGGTTAAATATGGTCTGAATGTGGCGATGCTGCTCTCTCAGGCGCTTACCGAACGTGGCCTTCAATCCAATCAACCCTAAGAGAAGCTCACCCTTCCGTTTGCTTTGGTGCAACCTAGTATGAAATGCGCAATAGGGCGGACGCGAAAACGGGATCAATGGAGAGCCGCCAGGACGGCACCAGAGATGCCCTGGCTCTGATCTTGTGTGGTTTGTGCCCCCCGGTCTGTAAGGCACACGAAAAGAAACCGCGCTTCCCTATTTGGGAAACGCGGCTCAAATCTGGATATCGAAGAAACCCTATTATGCGGGGTCTTTGCCTTCGATGAAGGTGCCGGTGGATTCGGTCAGGTTCGACGCGCCGGTTTCGATCGAGGTGTAAGCAGCGCCAGCCAGGGCAACAACAGCAGCGGTCAGAACGACCCAGTCAACAGTCACAGCACCGTTTTCGTCTTTGCGGAATTTGTTGAAGAAATTCATCATGGTTTGTCCCTCCATAGGATCACAAGATTTTGCCAGTTAACCGTGTCGTCCGTTTGGAACCGTCTCTCTCGTTGGTTCATGTCCGACTTGGTATGAGCATATATAGCCAGCGTCCCGTGGCAGGATTTGGGCGAATTCTGGGAAATGTTTGCCAGATTCTAAATTTTTGACAATAATTCTCTTAGTTATTGATTTTAATGTGAGTTTTTCACTGACGCCGCTGTTGCCTCGTCGATTGGTGCGGCGTGAGGGCATCAATTTGGGCAGAATCGTCACGATTTGGGCTGCATATTCTGGTTTCGCACCGGTTTTTCAGCAAAGATTCACGCAAAACAAAACGAGCAGTACAGTACAATGGTGATCTTGAGGCGAATTTTCATTCTGCTGGCCCTGTTGGCCGTGCCCGCGACCGCGGATACACCCGCTCCGTTTCCTGAATTCAGTGCCAAACGGATAAAGCCGCCGTCGACTGGAACCAAAAAACGGATCACGATCCAGATTGATCCCGAAGAACAACGACCGGTCACCAAGGCTGCCGATCCAGAGGACGATTCTGAAACCCGCACCGCTGTGGTTGGCGCACACAATTGGTTTTGGGATCGGGTATCGCCGGAATTGACCAGCTCTGGTCCCGGACGGTTGAACCAGGCGTTGCAGGCTATTCGCGCCGAGGGCGGTGTTCGGACCCCACGGTTGCAACATCTCCAGGAAATCGCCCAGTCGCGCGGCATTTCGATTCTAACGGCGACGGTCGGAACCAAGGTTTCTCCGGCCTTGGTGCTAGCGGTGATTGCGGTGGAATCCGCAGGTCGCGCGGATGCCCAAAGCGGGGCAGGGGCCCAGGGGCTGATGCAACTGATGCCAGCGACGGCCAGCCGTTTTGGCGTGACAGACAGTTTGCAGCCAGATGAAAACATCAGTGGTGGCGTGAAATATCTGGATTGGCTGATGCAGGAGTTCGGCAATGACCCGATTTTGGTGCTGGCCGGGTATAATGCAGGCGAGGGGTCGGTACGTAATCATGACGGCGTTCCGCCCTTTGCGGAAACCCGTGACTATGTTCCCAAGGTTCTGGCGGCTTTTGACGTGGCGCGCGGTTTATGCGCCACGCCGCCCGAATTGATCAGCGATGGTTGCGTGTTTCAGGTGATGCACGCCGCACAACAGTGAAACTCCGTTTCAGGTGACTCCCTGTGATCTCGGGCACCGGCACAGCATAAAAAAAGCCCCGCCGAAACAGGCAGGGCTTTTGAATTGAACATCAAGCGGGTCAGTTGACCAAAGTGGCCTCGGTCGCAGCGCGGAATTCTTCTTCGGTCACACCGTCGGCCAGTTCGACCAGTTTCAAACCGCCATCGACCACGTCCATCACGCCCAGATTTGTGATGATCCGGTCCACGACGCCCTTGCCGGTCAGCGGCAGTGTGCATTCCTTGAGGACCTTGGAGACGCCATGTTTGTTGGCGTGGTCCATGACCACCACAACGCGTCCCACACCAGCGACCAGATCCATGGCGCCACCCATGCCCTTGACCAGCTTGCCCGGGATCATCCAGTTCGCCAGGTCGCCGTTTTCGGCCACTTCCATCGCGCCCAGAATCGCCATGGCGATCTTGCCGCCGCGGATCATGGCGAATGACTGCGCGCTGTCGAAATAGGCGGTCTGGGGCAGCTCGGTGATGGTCTGCTTGCCGGCGTTGATCAGGTCCGCGTCCTCTTCGCCCTCATAGGGAAAGGGGCCCATGCCCAGCATGCCGTTTTCCGATTGCAGCGTCACTTCGACGCCTTCAGGGATGTAGTTACTGACCAGCGTCGGGATCCCGATGCCGAGGTTCACATACCAGCCGTCCTGCAGTTCCTGAGCCGCGCGTGCGGCCATCTGGTTACGATCCCAAGCCATTATGCGGTCTCCTTCTGACGAACCGTGCGCTGTTCGATGCGCTTTTCATGATCGCCCTTGATGATGCGGTGCACGTAAATGCCGGGCAAGTGGATCGTGTCGGGATCCAGCGAACCGGTCGGCACGATTTCTTCGACTTCGACAACGCAGATCTTGCCACAGGTTGCGGCCGGTGCGTTGAAATTTCGGGCGGTCTTGCGGAACACCAGGTTGCCAGTCTCATCGGCTTTCCAGGCTTTGACGATGGCCAGATCGGCAAACAGCCCTTCTTCCATGATGTAGGCTTCGTCTGCGCCATCAGGGCCGGTCGGGAATGTTTTTTCTTCCTTGCCGTCAGCAATCACCGTGCCCACGCCAGTCTTGGTGTAAAAGCCGGGAATGCCTGCGCCACCGGCGCGCATACGTTCGGCCAGGGTGCCTTGGGGGTTGAATTCCAGCTCCAGCTCGCCGGACAGGTACTGACGCATGAATTCCGCGTTCTCACCCACATAAGAGGAGATCATCTTTTTGACCTGGCGGGTCTGCAACAGGATGCCGATACCAAAATCATCAACGCCTGCGTTGTTGGAGGCAAAGGTCAGATCCTTGACACCGGACTCTTTGATGGCGTCCAGCAGCAATTCGGGGATGCCGCATAGGCCAAAGCCCCCTGCCGCAATGAACATGCCGTCATGAAGCAGCCCATCGAGCGCTTCGGCGGCGTTGGCGTAGACTTTTTTCATGAAACTCTCCCAACAGCATGAAGTTGCTGGCGGTTGTGCCCCCGGTGCGGGGACGAGTCAATGTGCCATACCGGGCATGGGTATTTCTACGGATGGTTCGATGGCGGCGGGCGCAGGTGAGATCTCTCGACCTGATTTGCACAGCTCAGAGCGGGGCCGGCCGTTCGCGCCCTCCGCCCACCCTGTCATTCGGCGAGGAGTCTTCCCCTCGCGCGCGCCGTCTTTCAGCGAGGAGTTTTCCCCTCGCGCGCGCCGTTCTTCAGCGAGGAGTTTTCCCCTCGCGCTCCCCGCCCTTCAGCGAGGGGCCAGCCCCTCGCGCTCCCCGAGGTATTTTCTACCAGAAAGAAACAGGCTCAGCCTTTGCTGGCGGTCTTCTTGGTGGTTTTCTTGGCCGCAGGCTTTTTGGCTGGAGCTTTCTTCTTGGTAGTTTTCTTGGCTGCTTTTTCGGTGATCAGTTGCAGCGCCAGCTCCATAGTGACAGTCGTGGGATCGGTATCTTTGGGCAGGGTCGCATTGACCTTTTCCCATTTGACATAAGGCCCATAACGCCCATCCTGAACGGTGATCGCGCCGCCATCGGGATGATCGCCCAACTCCTTGATCGGTTTTGCAGCCGCGCGCCCGCGTCCGCGTGGATTGGCGCGCTTTTCAGCCAACAGCTCTACTGCGCGGTTCATACCGATCTCCAGAACGTCGTTGGGATCCTTGAGATTGGCGTAGGTCGGTTTTTCCTCGTCCGGAAGCTGGTGCATCAGGAAGGGGCCAAAGCGGCCAAAGTTCGATTTGATCTCTCCACCATCAGGGTGGACGCCGATGACCCGAGGCAGGTTGAGCAGAACCAATGCCTTTTCAAGGTCCATGTCATCTTTGGACCAGCCGCGTGGCAAAGACGCGCGCGGGGGTTTCTTGTTCTCGGGCGTGGGTTCGCCGCGCTGGACGTAGGGGCCGAAGCGCCCGGCCTTGAGGTGGATTTCATCCTCGCCGTCCATGCCAAGCAGACGTTCGTCACCATCGGCTCCTTCGCCTGCGATGGGGCGGGTATAGGTGCATTCGGGGTAATTGCCACAGCCGACAAATCCGCCGGTACGCGAAGTTTTCAGGTGCAATTGACCCTGGCCGCATTTCGGGCAAACCCGGGGGTCGCTGCCGTCTTCACGCGGGGGATAGAGCTGAGGTGCCAGTGCGTCATCCAGCACGTCCAGAACTTCGGTGATGCGCAGTTCGGAGGTCTCTGAAATCGCGGCCGAGAAATCGCGCCAGAACTTGCCCAGGATATCCTTGTAGTCGCCATCTCCCGCGCTGACGTCATCCAGTTGCGCCTCGAGATTGGCCGTAAATTCGTACCCCACATACTGCCGGAAGAAATTCAGCAGAAAGATGGTGACGATACGTCCTTTGTCTTCGGGGTGCAGGCGGTTCTTGTCCTTGCGCACATATTCGCGGTCCTGGATCGTAGTGATGACGCTGGCATAGGTCGATGGACGGCCAATTCCCAATTCCTCCATCTTCTTGACCAGTGTCGCCTCGGTATAACGCGGCGGTGGCAGGGTGTGGTGCTGCAGGGCCAGGACGGATTGGTCTGCGGACAAAACAGCCGTGCCGTTTTTCATCATGTCCGAGGCGGACGGTGCTTCGAGAACGTCGGCGCTGTCCTTGGCCGTCTTTTCGAACTGGCCCCTGAGCGAGTTGCCGGAGAAGCTGGCCGCTTCGCCCTGCATGATCTGGGGCAAGCGCTTGTCATCTTCGTCGGCCACGTCATCGCGGCCTTCTTCGTAGACGCGCATGAAACCATCAAACAGCATCACCTGCCCGGTTGCGCGCAGCACGACCTGTCGGTCATTCGATCCGACGTCGACGGTGGTGCGCTCGAGACGGGCACCCTCCATCTGGCAGGCCAGAGTACGCTTCCAGATCAGGTCGTAAAGCTTGCGCTGATCATCATCCGTGAGCCTCAGGCTGCTCGCATCGCGCGACATGTCGGTCGGGCGAATACATTCGTGGGCTTCCTGGGCGTTCTTGGCCTTGTTCTTATAAATGCGCGGCTTGGATGGCACATAGTTGGCACCATAGCGGGTTTCGATCTCGGCGCGGGCGGCCTGGACCGCTTCGGGGGCCATGTCGATACCGTCGGTCCGCATATAGGTGATATAGCCGGCTTCATACAGTCGCTGTGCCGCGCTCATGGTCTGGCGCGCGCCCATGCCGAATTTGCGGCTGGCCTCCTGCTGCAGGGTCGAGGTCATGAATGGCGCTGATGGGTTGCGCGAGGCGGGCTTGGCTTCGACCGATTGCACGAACAAATCGCGCGAGGCGACGGCCTGGACGGCCAGCTCTGCGGCAGTTTCTGTTCCAAGATCAAATTTGTCGAGCTTGTCACCGCCCAGAACGGTCAGGCGGGCCTCAAAATCCTGACCACGCGGGGTGGTCAAAAGAGCGCGTACCGACCAGTATTCCTGGGCGTTAAAGGCTTCGATCTCCATCTCGCGTTCGACGATCAGGCGCAGGCACACCGACTGCACGCGTCCGGCTGACTTGGCACCGGGCAGTTTGCGCCACAACACCGGGGAGAGGTTGAAACCCACCAGATAATCCAACGCGCGTCGCGCCAGATAAGCTTCGACCAGGGGCATATCAACCTGGCGTGGGTTGCGCATTGCTTCGGCAACCGCGTCCTTGGTGATAGCGTTGAAGGTCACGCGGCTGACCGGCGTGTCCTTTTTGATCGACCGACGTTTTGTCAACGCCTCTTGCAGGTGCCAGCTGATGGCCTCGCCCTCGCGATCGGGGTCCGTCGCGAGGATCAGCGCGTTGTCTTCTTTCAGGGCGTCGGCAATGGCTTTGACATGTTTGCGACTGTCGTTGCCGACTTCCCATTTCATCTCGAAATCATTGTCCGTATCGACGGATCCATCCTTGGGCGGAAGGTCCCGAACATGGCCGTATGATGCCAAAACGGTGTAGTCCGAGCCTAGATATTTATTGATGGTTTTGGCTTTGGCCGGGGATTCTACAACAACTACAGGCATTTACGTTAAAACCTCTTTGGGCGGGTATACTGCGTTCTATGGCCGGGCAAGATGTGGGGTGCAAGTGGTTATTGTCAATCCGCGAGTTTTGGGCGCAGGGTAACGGGGCAAAACAACCCGCAAATCAGGATGTGAACATGGTGGAATGGCGAATTTTCGGGTGGCTGTTGTTGGGATTTTTGGCTTCTGGACAGGGCGCGTTGGCACAGACCTGGCACAGCCCGAACAGGGGCACCGCTGAGCGTGCCGCGCTGATGGATGCCATGCGCCCGCATGCTGAATGGGTGTTGGGCGCGCCAGTGCAATTTGTTGTCGATGATCTTCGGGTTGCGGGGGCGCTGGGTTATGCATCGCTGAGCCCGCAGCGGCCGGGCGGCGGCCAGATTGACATTCGGGCAACGCCGGGGTTTGCCCGGGGGCAACTGGATGCAGACGTCATGGATGGGACTGACATGCATGCCCTTTATCGCAGGTCCGGTTCGGTCTGGGTGGCCGTGTTGTGGTCTGTGGGGGCGACGGATGTTTGGTTTGCCGCGCCTGAATACTGTGGAATCTGGCGCGCGGTCATCCCCGAATATTGTGTAGGGCAATAGGGGGTCAATGCGACAGGCTGAGCAATCCGCCAGGCTGTCGGTTGATCTTGCCGTCCAACTCCAGATCAACCAGCGCAGGGCCGACGTCTCCGGCACGGGCTTGCAGGTCGCGGATCAGCTGATCTTCGGCCAGGGGGGATGGCCCAAGCCGGCTCAGGATCTGTTGGTGCAATTCCGCGGTCTCACGCAGGCTGCGTTTCTCTGGTGGTGGGGCAGGGAGAGCCGAAAGCAGATCCTCTGTCCCGGCCTCTGTTGTTACTTCGTCTTCAACAATCGGGAGCGCCGCAATGATATCGGCCGCCGTGCGCACCAGTTGTGCACCATCCCGGATCAGCATGTTGCAGCCAGCGGCCCGGGCGTCAAAGGGATGACCGGGTACCGCCAGAACCTCGCGCCCCTGATCAAGCGCGTCCCGAGCGGTGATCAAACTGCCCGACTTGGCGGCTGCTTCGACCACGACGACTGCGCGCGACAGGCCCGAGATGATCCGGTTGCGCTTTGGGAAATGGCGGGCAATGGGGGAAACCCCCATTGGTTGTTCGCTCAACCTGAGTCCACTGGTGGCAATGTCGTGGGCGAGTTCGGTGTTTTCCACTGGATAGATTTGGTCGACGCCCCCGGCCATGACCGCAATCGTGCCGGTTTTTAGCGACGCTACATGTGCGGCTGTGTCGATACCGCGGGCCAGACCCGAGGCGATGACATAGCCCTGCTGGCCCAATTCAGTGACCAATGCCCGCGCCATGCGTGTGCCCAACGATGACGCGTTGCGCGCCCCGACCATAGCCACACAGGGGCGCGTTAGCAGGGAAAGATCGCCAATGGCCCACAGAAGCGGAGGCGCATCGCTGATCTGTGCCAAGTCTGAAGGATACTCTGGGGAGCCCAAGCACAAAAGCCGCGCGTTGGCGACTTTTGCAGCCTTGAGTTCCGCTTCGACCACACCGGGCGGGCATATTTCATACCCCGACACCCCGGCTGCACGTGCCACTTCGGGCAGTGCCAAAAGCGCGTTCTGCGCTGTGCCATATTCGGCCATCAGTCGATAAAAGGTCGTGATCCCGACCCTGCGAGAGCGCAACAGACGAAGCCACGAAAACCGATCATCTTCCGTGGTGGGTGGGAGTGGGGGGTGAATGGAAGAATTCTGATCCTCGGTCATCCGTTGCTCCGCCTGCTTGCAGAAACAGGATTAACGTGTCGCGGGTTAACAGCTGGTGAATCAAAGCAAATTAATCGCAGATTTGTTCTAATTCGAGGTCGGTTATTTGTTACCTCATTGTAAATAAAAGGAAAATTTTGGGTGCTGGAATGGTGGCCTTCTAAAGTTCTGCGAAATCAAAACAAAATGGGCGCAAGGATTAACTTGCGCCCAGTCTGAATATTCACTGCGAACAGATCGTTGGGGTCCGAGTGCCTCAGGCGGCTGCCCCCCCGACGGTGAGCCCATCCATCAACACCGTGGGCTGTCCGACACCGACCGGGACCCATTGCCCGGCCTTGCCACAATTGCCCATGCCGGGATCCAGCGCCATGTCATTGCCGAGGCCGCGAATGCGTTTCAACGCCGAAGCACCATCCCCAATCAATGTCGCCCCTTTGACCGGAGCGCCGATTTTGCCGTTTTGAACGCGGTAGGCTTCGGTACAGGAGAAAACAAATTTGCCATTGGTGATATCGACCTGGCCGCCGCCAAACCCAACGGCCCAGATCCCATCCTTGATTTCGGCCACCAAATCATCCGGGTTGGCGTCGCCCCCCAACATATAGGTGTTGGTCATCCGCGGCATCGGCGCATGAGCATAGCTTTGGCGGCGACCGTTGCCAGTGGGGGCGACTCCCATCAGGCGGGCATTCTGGCGATCCTGCATATAGCCGACAAGAATACCGTCTTCTATCAACGTGTTCTTTTGCGATGGTGTTCCTTCGTCATCGATGCTGATCGATCCGCGCCGGTCGGCGATTGTTCCGTCGTCCAACACGGTGACCCCTGGGGCGGCGACCTGCTGACCCAGAAGACCGGCAAAGGCGGACGATCCTTTGCGGTTGAAATCCCCTTCCAACCCATGGCCGATCGCTTCGTGCAGCAGGATACCGGGCCATCCGGGGCCGAGCGCCACTTCCATCACGCCCGCCGGGGCCGGTTCAGCATCCAGATTGACCACCGCGATACGCAGAGCTTCGCGGACCTTGGCCTGCCAATCGGCGGGATCCACCAGCCCATCCAGCCCAATCCGGCCACCGCCCCCGGCGCTTCCGCTTTCGCGACGACCGTTGTGCTCTACAATGACCGACACGTTGACACGGGTCATCGGGCGGGTGTCGCTCAGATGTACCCCGTCTGGGCGCAGGATCTGAATTTCCTGAAGCGAGGCAGCCAGAGTCGCCGACACCTGAACCACTCTTTGATCCAGATCACGTGCGTAGGCATCAATTTCCTTGAGCGTGTCGATTTTCAGCGGGAAATCCATGGCCGCAATCGGATCGGCATCGGTGTAGAGCCTGCGATTGGTGGGGGCCGGGGCAGCTGCCAAGGTTCCGCCGCCGTCGCCAACCGCCAGACGCGCGGTTTCGGCCGCCCGTTTCAGCGCCGGGATCGACACGTCGGTGGAATGGGCATATCCGGCGACTTCGCCACGCACGGCCCTTAGTCCAAAGCCCTCGGAGGCATCATAGCTGGCGGTGCGCAGCCGCCCGTCGTCAAACACCAGCGCTTCGGATTTGCGTCGTTCGACAAAAATCTCTCCATCGTCGGCCCCGTCGGTGGCGTGACGCAGAATCCCTTCGGCCTCATCCAGCGGCAGAGAGGTGTCAAACGGGCGAAATTGGGTATCAGACGTCGTTGTCATGGGGGCGAGCCTCGGATTTTTTTGATTTAGATCAAGAAAGCGTCTGTTTGACGCAAGCATTCCTCTTTATCTGTACTCCGGAATATGGTTTTTAACGCCGTTAAAGACAACGGGGCCGGTGCGTTTTCGTGAATCAGCGATTCTGATGCGATGCGTGTGCCGGTGCGAGGACTAAAACGATCAACCGATCAGGACAGAACATGAAGAACGCTTTGACGCTTTCGGGCCTTTTTGCCGGCCTGCTGAGCTTGCCCGCCGCCGCACAAGACGCCGCGCAATCCATTGGTAAACCTGTTCCCGGCGGACTGGGTTTCCAACCTGCTGCCACGGAATTGGCACGCGATTTGCAATCGCTGGATTATTTGATCCTGGTCATCATTACTGCCATCTGTATCTTTGTGATCGGATTGGTGCTGTGGGTGATCGTTCGCTATAACCAGCGTGCCAACCCGACACCGGCCAGCTTTTCGCATTACACACCTGTAGAAATCGCCTGGACCCTGGGCCCGATCATCATCCTGGTGTTCATCGGTGCGTTTTCGTTGCCGGTGCTGTTCAAACAGCAGGAAATCCCCGAAGCAGACATCACCATCAAGGTGACGGGCTACCAGTGGTACTGGGGCTATGAATATGTTGACGAGGGTTTTGGCTTTGAAAGCTTCCTGCTGCCCAAGGACGAATTGGCCGAAAACGGGTACCAACCTGATGAATATCTGCTGGCCACCGACACCAAAGTCGTCGTGCCGATCGGCAAAACCATCGTGATGCAGGTGACTGCTGCCGATGTGATCCATTCCTGGACCATTCCCGCCTTTGGCGTAAAACAGGACGGTGTGCCCGGACGTTTGGCCGAACTGTGGTTCGCAGCCGAAAAAGAAGGCATCTATTTTGGTCAGTGTTCGGAACTGTGCGGCAAGGATCACGCCTATATGCCGATCACCGTCCAGGTTGTGAGCCAGGAAGCCTATGAGGCCTGGTTGGCAGAAGCCAAAGAAGAATACGCCTCTTTGCCGCAGACCTATCAGGTTGCAATGAAGTGAACCCCGAATGGTGGGCCATGGCCCACCGTTCTCGCAAGACGGATGTAGGGTGCGTGGTTTCACGCACCTTTCGCGCCCAAAGGAAGTCGAAATGAGCGACGCAAGCTTTAATGCCAGCCAGGCCTACGAGGACGAAGCCAGCTTTGGTGACTATTTCGCCCTGCTCAAGCCACGGGTGATGTCGCTTGTGGTGTTCACGGCGCTTGTCGGTTTGGTCGCCGCACCGGTTTCTGTGAACCCATTTGTTGCCTTTTGTGCCATCCTGTTTATCGCCATTGGCGGCGGGGCTTCGGGTGCTTTGAACATGTGGTGGGACGCCGATATCGACGCCATCATGAAGCGGACCAAAAAGCGTCCGATTCCCGCGGGCAAGGTCGGCTCTGAAGAAGCCATGCAGATCGGTCTGGCGCTATCGGCCATGTCCTGTGTGATGCTGGCGCTGGCAACCAATATCTTTGCCGGTCTGTTCCTGGCCTTTACCATCTTCTTTTACGTTGTCGTTTACACCATGTGGCTGAAACGGCTGACGCCACAGAACATCGTGATTGGCGGCGCTGCCGGAGCTTTCCCGCCGGTCATCGGCTGGATCGCGGCCACCGGATCGATGGACGTTGAACCCTGGCTGATGTTCGCTTTGACGTTCATGTGGACGCCGCCGCATTTCTGGGCTCTGGCCTTGTTCATGCGTTCGGACTACGACGATGCTGGTGTGCCGATGCTGACCGTGACCCATGGACGCCGCGCGACCCGCACACATATTCTGGTTTATACGGCACTGTTGGCCCTGTTTGCGGTGGGCGCGGCGTTCTCGGACATTGGCGGGCCGATCTATCTGACCGTCGCCGTGGTGCTGAACGCCCTGTTCCTTCGTGGGGCCTGGAAGATTACGCGCCGTGACGAAGACGCGTCAGAAGCCGACAACTTCAAAGTTGAACGCAGCTTCTTCAAACTCTCGCTTCTGTATCTGTTCCTGCACTTTGGTGCGGTGCTGGTCGAAGCGATCCTGAAACCCTTTGGTCTGGGAGGCTGGTAACATGGCTCTGCAACCAACTCATGAACTGCACAAACGCCGGTTCAGCCGCAATGTTGGCGTCGGTCTCACGCTCGTCGCCTTTATCGTGATTGTGTTCGGCCTGACCGTGGCCAAGGTCACATCGCCTGGTTTTTCCGTGTCTCAGGCCGCGTCGGAGCAAAAGTAATGGCGTTGCAGGGTCCCCAGAAAACCGTAGTGCAATTGGTGGCTGTTGTTGTCACCATGGGCGCTTTGGCGTGGGCGTCCGTTCCGTTTTACGACTGGTTCTGCCGGGTCACCGGATTTGGCGGCGTCACTGGCGTTGCAACCAAAGGATCAGACGAGATCCTGACCAAGACGATCAAAGTGCGCTTTGACGCCTCCAAGGAACGTGATTTCCCATGGGAATTCAAACCGGTCCAACGCGAGATGACCATCCGCATTGGTGAAACCGGGCTGGCCTTTTACGAGGCCTACAACCCCACCGACCGTCCCATTGCCGGGGCTGCGTCCTATAATGTGACGCCTTATTCGGCCGGGGGGTTCTTTGAGAAGATACAGTGTTTCTGCTTTAACGAGCAGATCCTGCAACCGGGGGAGCGGGTGGAAATGCCTGTAACCTTCTTTGTCGACCCGGAAATCGTTGATGACCGGGACGGAAAATACGTGCATACGATCACGCTTTCGTACACGTTCTATGAAATTGATCTGCCCGAGGGCTATGCCGCTCTTGATGGACAGACAGAAAACAAAATGAACTAAGGCCGCTAGGTGAGGGACACTTGAATGGCGCACGCTAAAAATCACGATTTTCACATTCTGCCCCCGTCGATTCTGCCCTTTATGGGCGCGTTGGGTGGCTTCATCATGCTGTTTGGCGCAGTCATGTGGATGCACGATATCACCCCCTACATGTTCTGGATCGGCCTCGCGATGGTCCTGTATGTCATGTATGACTGGTGGTCCAAAGTTGTCGCTGAAAGCAAGATCGGCGATCACACCAAAGTGGTCCGTATCGGCCTGCGCTATGGCTTCATCCTGTTTGTGATGTCCGAAGTCATGTTCTTTGTCGCCTGGTTCTGGTCGTTCTTCAAACACGCCATGTACCCGATGGAGACCTATGCCGGCACCGAATATGTCGCGCCTTATATCCTGCCGGTGGATCCATTCCACCTGCCGCTGATCAATACGCTGATCCTGCTGTTGTCGGGCTGTGCCGTAACCTGGGCACACCACGCGCTGGTACATGGCAATGACCGCAAGGCATTGGTTCAGGGTCTGACCATCGGCATTCTGCTGGGCATCGCATTCACCGGGCTGCAGGCGTATGAATACGCACACCTGCTGCACGAAGGGTGGCAGTTCGGCGGGGACGAATTCTATTCGAACTTCTTTATGGCCACGGGTTTCCACGGCTTCCACGTTCTGATCGGGACTATCTTTCTGATCGTCTGCCTGATCCGTGCAATGAAGGGTGATTTCACCCCTGAACAGCACGTCGGTTTCGAGGCTGCTGCCTGGTACTGGCACTTTGTGGACGTTGTTTGGCTGTTCCTGTTCTTTGCTGTGTACCTGTGGGGCACTGCAGGTCTGTAATCGTGCGAATGTAACCGATACAGGATTGTAGTTGAAAAACACGATCCCGGTTGTCACAAGCAAGGCGCGCGGAAACCCCGCGCGCCTTCTGCGTTATCAAGAGCCCGCACATGCGTCGTTTTCTATTCGTCATCTTTGGCCTGGTTGGTCTGGGTATCCTGCTGTCTCTGGGGACATGGCAGGTGCGCCGTCTGGCCTGGAAAGAGGCTGTGCTGTCCGAAATTGAAACCCGAATTGCTGCCGCGCCAGTTGCGTTGCCCATGACCCTGAACCCCGAAGCAGACCGGTATCTGCCTGTGCAGATCACGGGTGAATTGCTGGAGGGGGAAATTCACGTTCTGGTGTCTCTGAAACGGGTTGGTGCCGGGTATCGTGTCATTGCACCGATGGCGACTGGGGACCGGGTTATTCTCGTGGATCGCGGGTTTATCGATCTCGAAGACAAGGACACCCCGCGCACCCTGGGCGAGGTGGCGGTGACCGGCAATCTGCATTGGCCCCAGGAAATCGACAGCTATACGCCGGATCCGGATTTTGACGCCAACATCTGGTTTGCCCGCGATGTGGACATGTTGTCGGCGGCATTGGGCACCGAACCTGTTCTGGTTATTGCGCGATCCAAAACAGACCCTGCGATCATGCCACTGCCTGTCAGCACGACAGGCATCCCGAATGACCACCTGCAATATGTCATCACCTGGTACGGGTTGGCCCTGGTTTGGGCGTCCATGATGACCTTTTTCTTCTGGCGCACCCGCGCCGCAAAAACGAGCTGAGAGTTGAACCGATGAAATACATCTCGACCCGGGGCCAAGCGCCCGAGCTGACATTCGAAGAGGCCATGCTGACCGGGCTGGCCCGCGACGGGGGGCTGTATGTCCCGGCAGAGATCCCGCAGATGTCCAAGGGTGACATCGCGGCGCTGGCCGGGCTCAGCTATGAGGACACCGCGTTCCGGGTGATGTGGCCGTTTGTCTCTGACAGCTTTACCGAAGAAGAATTCCGTGGCTGTATCACCCGCGCCTATGCCGATTTTGGCCATGCGGCCCGCGCGCCCATGGTGCAACTGGCCCCGAACCACTTTCTGCTCGAACTGTTCCACGGCCCGACGCTGGCGTTCAAGGATTTCGCCATGCAGTTGATCGGTCAGCTGTTTCAGGTGGCGCTGAAACGGCGCGGTGAAACCGTGACCATCGTCGGCGCAACGTCGGGCGACACTGGATCGGCCGCGATCGAGGCGTTCCGGGGGCTGGACGCGGTCAACGTGTTTATCCTGTACCCGCATGGCCGCGTGTCCGAAGTGCAGCGTCGCCAGATGACCACGCCGGGTGACAGCAATGTGCATGCACTGGCAGTGGATGGAGATTTTGACGATTGCCAGGCCCGCGTCAAAGACATGTTCAACGACTTTGAGTTCCGCGATGGCGTCAAATTGGCTGGGGTGAATTCGATCAACTTTGCCCGGGTGCTGGCGCAGGTGGTCTATTACTTCTATTCTGCTGTGGCTTTGGGTGCGCCGGAACGCGAGGTGTCCTTTACCGTGCCCACCGGCAATTTCGGCGACATCTTTGCAGGCTTCATTGCCAAACAAATGGGGCTGCCGATTGATCGTCTGGTGGTTGCCACCAACCAGAACGACATTCTGCACCGCTGCCTGTCCGGGCAGGGCTATTTCAAGGGCGACACCATTCCGTCGATCAGCCCATCGATGGATATTCAGGTCAGCTCGAACTTTGAACGTGCGTTGTTCTATGCCTATGGCCGCGATGGTGCCGCCGTTGCGCAGCTGATGGATGAGCTGGGGCAGGGCGGGTTCAATGTCTCGCAAGGGGCGATGCAGGCGCTGTCCGAGGCCTATGATTCGGGGCGGTGTTCCGAGGACGAGACACTGGCCACCATCAAGGCCCAGACCGCCGCATCGGGTGAATTGCTGTGCCCGCATTCGGCTGTGGGTGTCAAAGTCGCAGATGAGGTCCGCGGGAGCACGCCAATGGTGACTTTGGCCACGGCGCATCCGGCAAAATTCCCCGCTGCGGTGGAAAAAGCGTCCGGCGTGTATCCGGCTCTTCCCACGCGCATGGCAGATCTGTATGACAGGCCGGAACGGGTGACCCGGATCGGCAGCGATCTGGCCACTCTCGAGGATCATATCAGAAAGACAATCGCGAATTGACAGTTCAGCACCACCAGCTTGCCAACGGGTTCCGCATCGTCACTGAACATATGCCGGGGCTGCAATCCGCAGCCATCGGTATCTGGGTGACAGCGGGCGGTCGGCACGAGCGGCTGGAACAAAACGGCATCGCCCATTTCCTGGAACATATGGCGTTCAAGGGCACGACCACCCGGTCGGCCCTGCAGATCGCCGAAGAGATCGAGGATGTGGGCGGCTATATCAACGCCTATACTTCGCGCGAGGTAACGGCCTATTACGCGCGGGTGTTGCAGGCGGATGTGCCGCTGGCGCTGGACGTGATTTCCGACATCCTGATGAATCCCATCTTTGACCCGCGCGAGATCGAGGTCGAACGCGGTGTGATCCTGCAGGAAATCGGTCAGGCCTATGACACGCCGGACGATGTGATCTTTGATTGGTTGCAGGAAGAAAGCTATCGCGATCAGGCGTTGGGGCGGACCATTCTGGGCCCCTCTGAACGGGTGCGTGCGTTCAATCAGGCGGATCTGTCGGCGTTTATCAAAGAGCATTATGGCCCGGGTCAGATGATCCTGTCGGCTGCGGGTGCAGTGGATCACGACCAACTGGTCAAATTGGCCGAAGGTCTGTTTGGCGGTATGACACCCCGGCCCAGCCTGGTGGCCGATCCTGCCCGCTTTACCGGTGGGGGCGAGGCGCGTCACGAAAAGGATCTGGAACAGGCCCATTTCGCTTTGGCGTTCGAAAGCCCCGGGTATCGCGACGACGAAATCTATACGGCGCAGATTTATTCCAGTGCCCTGGGTGGCGGCATGTCGAGCCGCCTGTTCCAGGAGGTGCGCGAACATCGCGGCCTGTGTTACACGATCTTTGCCCAGGCCGGTGCCTATGCGGATACCGGGACCACCACGATTTATGCCGGTACGTCGGCGGATCAGGTTGCTGAGCTGGCGGGGATCACGATTGACGAGATGAAACGCGCCGCAGACGATATGTCGGACGAAGAAGTCGCCCGCGCCCGCGCCCAAATGAAGGCCGGGATGCTGATGGGGCTGGAAAGCCCGTCAAACCGCGCCGAACGTCTGGCGCGACTGGTGCAGATTTGGGGTCGCGTGCCCGATCTGACCGAAACAATCGCCCGGATTGACGCGGTGACCACACAGGACGTGCGTCAATTTGCGGAACGGATCGCGACACAGGCCCCAGCGGCTTTGGCGCTGTATGGTCCGGTGTCACAGGCACCGACATTGGCGCAACTGCAGGAGAGGCGTGCGGCCTGATGCTTCTTGGCAAGCGCAAGATCCGGGTCGAAACCGAGAGGCTGACTTTGCGGCCTCCGGTTCATTCGGATTTTCGCGACTGGGCCAATCTGCGGCTGGACAGCCAGGCGTTCTTGACGCCTTGGGAGCCCAGCTGGGCCGCCGATCATCTCACGCGCAAATCTTTTACCAATCGGGTCTATTGGGCGCAGAGGTCGATTTCAAATGGGTCGGCCGTGCCGCTGTTCCTGTTTCGGCGCAGCGATGAACAACTGATCGGGGCCATAACGCTGGACAATATTCGACGCGGCCCGGCCCAGGCCGGGACGCTGGGCTATTGGATCGGGCAACGCCATGCGCGCCAAGGATATATGCGCGAAGCAATCGAAGCGGTCCTGCATCACGCCTTTACCAAACTGGACCTGAGCCGCGCCGAAGCGGCCTGTCTGCCGGAAAATCAGGCCTCGCGCGGGGTGCTGGAAAAATCAGGGTTCAAATACGAAGGCGTGGCGCAATCCTATTTGCAGATCAACGGCCGCTGGCGCACCCATGTGCTGTATGCGGCCCTGCGCAGCGATCGGCGCGGGCGTACGGGCGCTGGTTAAGCGTTATTTGGCACGCGCGCGGCCTGTCTCTGCCCGATGATCTGCCTGACACCAAAACAGCGACCAACGGCAAACTCGGGGATACGTGCGGTCACTGCACGAGAATGGCTGTCAGCCCTTTAGAGGGCTTGTGATAGGCGTTGGGCTCGGGCATGAAAACGGTATGATATTGAACCCGGCAGATGAAGGCTTTGCCGCGCGGCTGCGCGGACAACTGCCTGAAGACATTCTTTCGCCCCCTACGGCGGGCTATCTCGAAGAGCCACGCGGCGTCTATTTTGGGCAGGGTGGATTGTTGGCGCGTCCTCGTACGACGCAACAGGTGGCCTCTCTGATACGCGCAGCACATGCGGCCAGGGTCGCAGTGGTCCCCTTTGGTGGCGGCACGGGTTTGGTTGGCGGTCAGGTGATGCCGAACGCGGCCCCTTTGATCGTCTCGTTGGAGCGGATGAACAAGATACGAAGCGTACATCCGTCGGAGAATGTGCTGATCGCCGAAGCAGGCGCGGTTCTGGCCGAGGTGCAGCAGGCCGCGCTGGATCAGGATCGGCTGTTTCCCCTGTCACTGGCCGCCGAAGGGTCCTGTCGTATCGGCGGCAATCTGGCCACCAACGCAGGGGGTGTGAATGTGTTGCGGTATGGCAATGCACGTGACTTGTGTCTGGGGCTCGAAGCCGTGCTGCCCGATGGGCGGATCTGGAACGGGTTGACGCGGCTACGCAAGGACAACACCGGCTATGATTTGCGCAACCTTCTGGTTGGGTCCGAGGGCACATTGGGGATCATCACCGCAACCGCGTTAAAGCTGTATCCGGTGCCGGCAGAACGTGGCACAGCGATTTTGACCGTGACCTCACCAGCTGCAGCTTTGCAGCTGCTATCCATGGCGCGGGGGCGGGTAGGCGAGGCGGTCAGCGCCTTTGAGCTGATCCATGCGCAAGGCCTGGCCTTTCTGCAAGAGACCGTTCCAGAGGTACGACACCCGTTTGACACGGCACCAGAATGGTCGGTGTTGATCGAGTTGGGGCTGACAGAGGGACAGCATGCCGCAACGGCACTGGAGGAGCTGTTTAGCCAGGCCTTTGAGGCGGGGGTTGTGCAGGACGGTGTGATTGCCCAATCCGAAGCGCAGCGCCGCGACCTGTGGAATATCCGTGAACATATTCCTGTTGCAAACAAACGGGTCGGATCTGTGTCGAGCCATGACATTTCGATCCCGATCAGCGCGATTCCGGACTTTATTGACCGCGGGCGGACGCGGATTGCCGAATTGGGGACCTTCCGGATCAACTGTTTTGGCCACCTAGGCGACGGCAATCTGCATTACAACGTGTTTCCGCCAAAGGGACACAACCGGGCAGAATATGCAGAGCAAAAGCCTGTGGTGCAGCAGGCGATCCACGACCTGGTGCATGAGTTCGACGGATCAATCAGCGCCGAACACGGCATCGGGCGGCTCAAGGCCGAAGATCTGGTGCGCTATGGTGATCCGGTGCGGCTGGCGGCGATGCAGTCGATCAAGACGGTACTGGACCCGCATGGAATCATGAATCCCGGCGCAGTGTTGAAACCTGCCGGGACCTGAACCATTCTGTCGCGGCGAAAGAGGTTATTCGCCCTCGAATTCGCACAGGACATGTACGTCCATTCCCATGTCTTCGAGTACCTTGCGCCCGCCCAGATCCGGCAGATCGACAATAAAGGCACAAGATATGATTTCGCCGCCCAGGCGTTCGATCAGCTTGATTCCCGCCGACGCTGTGCCGCCCGTGGCCAGCAGATCATCGACCACCAGGATCTTTTCGCCGGGTTGAATCGCGTCATCATGGATTTCGACAATCGCTTCGCCGTATTCCAGCTTGTACTCTTGGCTGATGGTGGTGCCCGGCAGCTTGCCCTTTTTGCGGATCGGTACAAACCCAACGCTCAGCTGATGCGCAATGGCACCGCCCAGGATAAATCCGCGGGCTTCCAGTCCCACCACCTTGTCGATGCGTTCGCCCGCATAGGGGTGCAGCATCTGGTCGATGGCCATGCGAAAACCGCGCGGGTCCGAGAACAGGGTGGTCACATCGCGAAACAGAATTCCTTCGTGTGGAAAATCGACAATGGTCCGGATGTAATCCTGAACGGTTTTTCTTTTGGGCATTTGCAAGACTCCCGATCTGACCAGAGCCCGCGATGACCCGGTTATGGTGAAACATTCCGAACGGCCGCGCGCCCAGAGCAACCCGGGCGGTTTCGCCGATGTCGGCCAATGTTGCAAGGGCCAAGTGGGTGACGGTCGCGTGTCGTGAGGCATCGGGTCGCAGCGGTCGGCAGGAATATCAGGCCGGTCGACACATGCAGGACATTGTATGTACACTTGCGCCTGTAGGACAGGGGCCGAGGCCGGATAGAATGGGCAAGACGGACGGAAAACCAGGGCGCAAGAAAGACAGCCAGTTGGTTCTGAGGCTGGACAAGGCCGAACGTGACGCCTTTGTCGATCTGTGCAAGGCGCGCGACACCAGCGCGGCACGGGAAATCCGGCGCTTTATGCGCCAGTTTGTAAAACAGCACAGCAAGGGCAACTGAGCCGTCACCCGGCCAGTTTGCGCATCAGGGTTTCCAGCGGCCCGCGCGATGCCAAAAGGGTCCAGATCCGGGCATATACCGCACATAAGGCACAAAACAGCAGGCTATAGACAAATATGGTTTTGGTCCCCAAAGAGCCGTCCAACAGTCCCAGTGCCTCGAGAATGCCCATCCCGACAAGGATATGCAGCACATACAGCGTCAGCGCCTGGCGACCGGGGGGTGTCATCCAACCTGCAATGCCCAGCCGGTCCAATAGCGGTGCGGCCCATAGGGTCAGGCCAATCATAGCAGCGGCACTGCCAGAGGCAGACAGGATGTAGAACGGGCCTGGTGGGATGGCGGTCGCATTTAGCACGTCTATCAATTCGGGATCGGTGGTGATCCAGCCGGGGATCAGGCCCAGAACCGCAACCAGCGTCCCGCCTGCGATCAGCCGCATCTGCGTCGCTCTGGTGCCAAGCTGCAACCGTCCGATCCCAAGACCGACCAGCAGGAAACAGATCCAGGGAAAAACCGGATGCCAGCCATTGAAGAAGGTATGGCGCAGGAAACCGGTCACGGTCCAGAAGTCGGAATAGCTGTAGGTGTCCCAGTTCCACCCGGCCTCGTAATCCAGGATGACCAGCGCCAGAACGCTGACAAACAAAATGGCGGTGATGCTGATCCAAAGGTTGCGGTTGTTCATTGGGACAAAGGGTAGGGCAACGACAAAGTAAACCGCATAGAAATGCAAAATGTCGGCGTCAAAGATGGTGAGATTGGCCAGCCCAATGACAAACAGAAAAGCCGCGCGGCGTAAAACGGTTGCGGTGTCGGAGCGGGCCAGTGTCAGGCCAATCCCTGCGAGAATGACAAACAGCGCCGCGGCGCGCCCTTCGAGCATTGTGGTCAGGGTCGAGAACAGATCGTCCTGCGGGGTCACGTTGGCCGCGATGCGAAAATTGACCAGCACCATGCCGCAAAAAGCCAGAAACCGGGCAATGTCGAGGCCGGATAGACGCATGCAGGTGTCCCTCTGTTGTGTCGAATATGATCTGGTAGTTGGATGCTGGATCGTAAAGGCTGCGCCCGAACCAGGATGGAATCACACCAATTATTGCTGCACAAATGCACCACTTGCAGGGTCTCGACGCGGTAAATGAGTGGGGAAACCGGCTTGCAAAGTTAAAAAACCGTAAATGCCCGCTCTTGGGAGACGGGTGGTTCGGTGGCAGGTTTGATTTGTGGTATTTGGGGATCACCTATTTGAGGAGATCCTATTATGAAAATTGTAACTTTGGTCTTTTGTACCCTGTTCACTCTGGCTCCCGTGGTATCGGTGGCCGGCCCATGCCCCGTTGGTTACTATAATTGCGGCGGCAATCTTTGTTGTCCAAATTGAGGGTGGGGTTATGGAACGGAAATCTTTGATCCTAGCCGTCACCATCGTGTGTCTGACTGGCTTTCTCGTCGCCAAACAACTGGTGTTTTCCACAGATCGTCAGGATTTGTTTTTTCACAAAAAATTCGTGGATGCAGATGATCTTTGGGAACCGGCTCCTGGCAAACTTTATGCTATCCACCAACGAAACGGCCGGTTTGATTCCGCCGAAGTCTGTCAGGCAGAAAATGCGCGCAACGATGCGATCGCCGAAACCGGCTATGTCGGCAAAAACCTGATCGGCTTGAACTATAACTCAGCTGTCGCCAATCTACCCGAAACCGTGTTGAAAATGGCCCCGGGTTTGCTCATGGCCCAACACGCAGAGCGTTTCTGGCCCCTGTACGCTCAACACAATTCCCCGACTTCGTTGAAATTCAACCCGGACTGTCAAAAGACAGTGACCAAGAAATTCTGGGATCAGGCATATTACGTGTTTCAGGTTGAAACGGTCTATTTCACGACGCCAGAGAAAACAGACCCCTTTATGGTAAAGTTCAAGTCGTCGCCGATGCTGGTGTCAGAGTGTGACCAGGCCTGCCGGGACAAAATGCCCATCCTGGACGAACTGTTGACCCCTCGTTTCTTCACACGGCTGAAACGAAACGTCATTGACGTGGACAAAACCGTTCTCAAGGACGCGACATAGTCAGAGCCGGTCGGGCCCAAAGGCATGTGGGACAGGTGGGCCGAGACGGAGAGGATGAGCCGTGGGCATCGTGACCCTGGCTCATCCGGGTGTATTTGAATTTACAGAACCCGGCCCGCCACTGCGTCCAGTTTCGCCAGAACAGCCGGATCACGTTTCTCCGGTGCGGTCAGAATCGCATAGTCCAGCGCGCGGTCACAGCCATGTGGGCAGTCAGCGCGTTCGGCTCCCAAAAGGGCGGGCAAACGGCGAACCATTTCGGCACCGTTGCTGGAATTGCCCTGGAGCGTGGCAATGATGGCGGTGATATCGACCGAGCCGTGTTCAGGGTGCCAACTGTCGAAATCGGTGACCATTGCGATCGAAGCATAACACAGCTCGGCTTCGCGGGCGAGCTTGGCTTCGGGCATGTTGGTCATGCCGATCACATCGCACCCCCAGACTTCGCGGTACAGTTTGGATTCGGCCATGGACGAAAACTGGGGCCCCTCCATCGCCAGATAGGTGCCACCGCGGTGCACAGTGATGCCCGCATCCCGCGCTGCGGTTTCGCAGGCATCGCCGAGACGCGGGCAGGTCGGGTGGGCGACGCTGACATGGGCGACACAGCCGGTTCCGAAGAAGCTCTTTTCGCGGGCAAAGGTCCGGTCGATGAACTGGTCCACCACGACAAAATGTCCAGGAGCCATTTCTTCGCGAAACGACCCACAGGCCGAAACGGAAATCACGTCAGTTGCCCCGATCCGTTTCAGCGCGTCGATATTGGCGCGATAAGGGACTTCGGTTGGAGAATGAACGTGGCCGCGCCCGTGGCGGGGCAGAAAGGCCATTTTGATACCGTCCAGCGTGCCGGTGAGGATCTGGTCGGATGGGGCCCCCCAGGGCGTTTCGACCGTGGTCCATTCGGCATCCTGCAGGCCGTCGATCTCGTACAGTCCGGAACCGCCGATCACGGCAATCATGGTTTCAGTCACGCGCAACTCTCCTTGCACTGAGGGATGTGATGTTCAGGGTTTTGCCGGGCAGGGGCGCGTTTGGCAAGGGTTTCACAGGTGTGGCTTTGTGCATCTGTTCTTTCGGGGACTTCGCGGGCACGCGGCCCCTGTGCCCTCTTGTACCCTTGGTCGTTTTTCGATAGGGGCGGGCATGCGAACAGCCCCCCAGACACAGGTATCGACATTATGAGACGCGCCGCACTGGCCCTTCTGGCCAAACGTATTTCCCCGCCCAATCTGTCCATCATGCAGGACGAGGGCTGGTCCGTGTCGCGGGTCCGGACCGAATTGTTGTCCGGGTTGACCGTTGCGCTGGCATTGGTCCCGGAAGCGGTTGCGTTTGCCTTTGTAGCCGGGGTTCACCCTCTGGTTGGGCTTTATGCAGCGTTCATGGTCGGTCTGATCACAGCCTTGTTCGGGGGACGACCGGGGATGATTTCCGGGGCGACCGGGGCGCTGGCGGTGGTCATGGTGGCGCTGGTTGCGGAACATGGGGTGGAATACCTGTTTGCGACTGTGGTGTTGATGGGGATCCTGCAGGTTATCGCGGGGGCGATGCATTGGGGAAAATTCATTCGCCTGGTGCCGCATCCGGTGATGTTGGGGTTTGTCAATGGGTTGGCCATCGTGATTTTCCTGGCTCAGCTGACCCAGTTCAAGGACCCGGCGTCGGGTGGCACCGAATGGTTAACCGGGGCATCGCTGTACATGATGCTGGCGCTTGTGGCGCTGACCATGGTGATTATTTGGGGCGTACCCAAAGTCACCAATGTGATCCCCGCACCGTTGGCCGGGATTGGGGTTGTTGCCATTCTGGTCATCGCACTGGGGCTGGATGTACCGCGGGTTGGCGATATGGCTTCGATCGAAGGCGGGTTGCCCACATGGCATGTGCCGATGGTTCCCTTTGATCTTGAAACGCTCAAGATCATTCTGCCCTATTCCGTCATCCTCGCAGCGATCGGGTTGATCGAAAGCCTGCTGACGCTGAACCTGGTTGGCGAAATCACCGGCAAGCGCGGCGGTGCCAGCCAAGAATGCATCGCCCAGGGCGCAGCCAATATTGCAACCGGCTTTTTCGGTGGCATGGGGGGCTGTGCTATGATCGGACAGTCGATGATCAACGTAAAATCGGGTGGTCGGACGCGAATTGCCGGAATAGCGGCCGCGGGTTTCCTGCTGTTGTTCATTGTGGCGGCTAGCCCGCTGATCGAACAGATCCCGTTGGCGGCGCTGGTCGGGGTGATGTTCATGGTGGTGATTGGCACTTTTGCCTGGAACTCGCTCAAGATCCTGACCCGCGTTCCTGCCATTGATGCCTTTGTCATCCTGCTGGTGACAGCTGTGACAGTGGCCGAAGACCTGGCAATCGCGGTTGTCGTCGGCGTGATTGTTTCAGCATTGGCCTATGCGTGGAGCAATGCGCGTCGCATTCACGCGATCACGCGGGAATCAAACAGCGAAGAAGGAGCCAAGGTTTATGAAATTCAGGGCCCGCTGTTCTTTGGATCTGCCGAAGGCTTTGCCGAACTGTTCGAAATCGACAGCGACCCCGACAGGGTGATCGTCGACTTTGCCGAAAGCCGTGTGGCGGATCAATCGGCCCTACAGGCGATTGAGGCGGTCGCTGGCAAATATGAGGCGGCAGGCAAGACGATCAAGCTGCGCCACCTGAGCCGGGATTGCCACGAATTGCTGACCAAGGCTGGCCACTTGATGATCGACAGCGACGATGACCCGGAATACCAGGTGGCCGTGGACTATTCCGTGCGCACTGGAATCCTGGGCGGCCACTAAGTTTCAATCCACGTTGTTTTCAAAAGAGGCACGCCCTGGAGCGTGTCTCTTTTTTTGTTTGGGGTGGCTGCGCGTGGTTTGCCGAGTGGCGGGGAGAACTCTGGCCAGAACACACATCAGAGCGCCAGCCGTCAGTCTGGTGCCAGAGATTCCAAGGTATCAATGTCATCGCCCAGCAGGGCGGTTTGGGCCTGCTTCAGACGCTCATCCGGCCAGTTCCACCAAGCCAGAGTTTGAAGGCGGGCGATCTTGTCCGGGGTAAATCGGAACCGCGCGACCTGCGCGGGGTTGCCCGTCACGATGCCATAGGGCGGTATCGTCCCACGTACAACCGAGCCTGCGCCAATGATCGCGCCGTTGCCAATGTTGGCACCGGGCAGGATCAAGGCACCATAGCCGATCCAGACGTCATGACCGATCACCGTGTCACGGGTGTCGGGTTGATAGCTGGTCATTTGCGTTGGGTCGAACACCGGGAACGGATAGCAGGTCAACCCATCCTGTGCGTGATTGGCCGAAGCGGTAATGAACCGGACTCCATGGGCGATCTGGCAGAACCTGCCGATCCGCAGGGTTTCGCGCGAGGTTGGAAACAGATAAGGGGCGAGATGGCAGGCCCAATCTGCAGGTGGGTCGAAGTCCGAGGCATATGTATAATCCCCAACACAGAATCGCGGGTGATCCACGACCCGCGCCAACATCACCGTTCCGGCATGGGCGTTGCCGTCGGGCAAGGTGATGGGATGTGGCAGATGCGGGTCGGGTAAGGGCATGTCAATCGTCTGGGCGGCTGAGGGAAAAGAGATCTGTCACAACGCTGTAGTCGCGATAGCCCAGGCGGGCCAGGGGCTGAAACGTCGTAACGTCGAACCGGCCATCAACGATGCAATTGTCGCGCAGGTGAATGCCCACCACTTCCCCAAACACCACACGATTGGCAGCACCCGGCAGGGTGACGATCTGGGTCAGCTTGCATTCCAACGCGGCAGGGGCACCCCCGACCCGGGCGCAATTGATCGTCTGGCAGTCTACGGCCTCTAATCCGGCATGGCTGAATTCATCGACATCGCGCGGCAAGGTGCCCGAACTGGCGTTCATTGCGTCACGCATCGCGTATTCGACGACATTGACGCAGAACACGCCGGTGGCCTCGATATTTGCGGCGCTGTCCTTGGTTCCGTCCTGGTCTTCCTTGGTGCCCGTGGTCGCGAACATCACCTGAGGCGGGGTATAGGCCACGCCGTTGAAGAAGGAGTAGGGTGCCAGGTTGTTCACGCCCTCGGCCGAACGTGTCGAGATCCAGCCAATTGGTCGCGGGGTGATGATGGCATTGAACGGATTATGGGGCAGGCCGTGGCCGTCCTCGGGGCGGTAGAACATGTATTTCTCCTGTCGGGTGTCCCCAAGGGGTAGAGGAAATGTCGGGGAAGTCAAACTTCGCGGTTTGCCCATGGCGCACGCACATGTTAGGGCGGATTTCACCAGTTTGAATTACAAAGGCGCGGGACACCAAGGTGATCGAGCTCTTACCGGAACAGGCCGACGATTGGTGGGAGGTCGAAGCACTGTATGACCTGTGCTTTGCTCCTGGCCGCGAGGCATTGTCGTCTTATCGTCTGCGCGATGATGTGCCTCAGGTCGAAGGCCTCAGCCAGGTCGCCCGCGACGAGCAGGGCATTCTGGCCGGGGCGATCCGGTTCTGGCCGGTGATGGTCGGGCCGCATCCGGCGCTGTTATTGGGACCTGTGGCAATCCATCCCACGCACCAAGGCGAGGGGTTGGGCGGATCGCTCATCCGGGATTCTCTGGCCAAGGCGCAGGAAACCGGCTGGAAACGCTGTATGCTGGTTGGTGACGAACCCTATTATTCAAGGTTCGGATTTACCAAATTGGAGGGGGTGGAAATGCCGCCGCCAACCAACCCCAATCGGGTGTTGGGTTTTGATTTGTGTGATGGGGCCTGGGACGGCGTTCGTGGGCAGGTGACCCGGTGGCAGGCGATGGAACGGCCTTGAACCGGCGGGCCCGAGACCCGATGTTACTATCTGTGGATCCAAGGCCCGGGGAAATCATATGAACGAGATTCTGGACGCTGTCCCGGTATTGAACCGGACCGAAGCCGAGCAGGCGTTGGATCAGCTGGCCCAACGCTATCGCGCGGCTGGCGGGGCCGGTGTCAAGATTGTCAACCTGGTGGGGACCCAAGCCGAGAACCTGTTGGACCGTTTGCCTGATTCCGTGCGTACGGGATTGGGAACCGCGACCGAGCAGGCGCTGACGCTGGCTGTCGAGGCCGCAGGCAAGTCCCGCAATGTGATAGCCGATCAACCCGCCTGGCTGAACACGGCGATGAGTTCGGTTCTGGGAGCAGCTGGTGGGTTTTCCGGGCTGCCGGGCACGATGGTGGAGCTGCCCGCGACTGTCACGCTGTTGATGCGTTCGGTTCAGGGGGTTGCAGCCGAACACGGTTTTGATCCCGACGCCGAAAGCGTCAAGTTCGATTGCGTTCGGGTGTTCGCGGACGGCGGGCCGCTCAGTCACGATGACGGGAGTGATCTGGGTTTCATCTCTGTACGGGTCAGCCTGAGCGGCGTCGCGATGAAAAAGCTGATCGCAACGGTGGCTCCGAAATTGGCTGTGGTTCTGGGGCAAAAGCTGGCGGCCCAGACCGTGCCGGTTCTGGGCGCGATGTCGGGAGCGGCCGTGAACTATGTCTATACCGACTATTACCAGCAGATCGCTCAGGTGCATTTCGGGTTGCGCCGTCTGGCAATTGATGCGGATATCAGCCACGACGAATTGGTCAACGGGTTGCGTCTGAGATTGGGCAAATCCTGACACCAAATCGGGGCAGGGTTCATGTCCCTGTCACACTGAGGCGACACAAAGAATAAAAGCTGTGTAGACAGAGGCATATCATGGCAGAAGAGCCACGGAAGTTACCCGAGCAATATGGGGCCCTGTGCTATCGCTGCGGCATCGACGGGGTCGAGATCCTGCTGGTCAGTTCGCGCAAGTCAGGCCATTGGATTGCGCCCAAGGGAAACCCGTCACGCGGGTTGGAGCCGATGACAACTGCTGTGCATGAAGCCTGGGAAGAAGCCGGGGTGCGGGGGGCGCTCACCGGCGAAGACGTCGGATCCTATTTGGGGGTTCGATCGCGGGCGGGTCGCGAAGAACAGGTTCGTGTTCATCTGTTCCCTTTGCGAGTCGATGTCATGGCTGCGGATTTTCCCGAGGAACCGTACCGCCGACGCCGCTGGTTTCGACAGCATGACGCGGCGGATGCAGTGCACAATCCGGGTCTGGCCCGGATAATGCGAGACTTCGTTGCACCCGAGGTAACCTCTCTGTCGCAAGCCTCTTGAATTCGGCGGCTCCGGGCTATCTAATCGGCACTCCGGTAAGTGAGCCTGACAATGATTCAATATGCTTTGAAATGTGCCGACGGCCACAGCTTTGACAGCTGGTTCCAATCTGCTGCGGCCTACGACAAATTGGCCAAGGCCGGGATGGTGTCCTGTGCTGTCTGCGGGTCCAGCACTGTGGAAAAGGCGATCATGACACCCCGGGTTCGTCCGGCGCGGTCCGCGACATCCGGGATCGGTGACGCCGGACAGGGGCCAGCGCCAACCGCCCCCCCCGTTCCAGATACCCCGGCGAAACCCGCCGGCCCGCTAAGCGCACCGACCAGTGCTGCGGAGCAGGCCGTGGCCGATATGCGTCGTAAGGTCGAAGAGAATTCGGATTATGTGGGCAAGAATTTTGTCAACGAAGCCCGGGCCATGCATTTGGGCGATTCTCCTGAACGTTCGATTTATGGCGAAGCCAAACTGGACGATGCCAAGGCGCTGATCGAAGAGGGTGTCCCGGTGATGCCCTTGCCGTTTATGCCCAACCGAAAGACGAACTGACCCATGCATATTGTGATCACAGGTGCCAATCGTGGCATCGGACAGGCCCTGGCCGCGCGGTATCGCGACGCTGGACATGAGGTCACAGGCACCGCGCGTGACAGCAGTGAAGCGGTGACGCTGGATGTGACCGATCCGGACGCGCAGGCAACGATGGCCGAGATGCTGAAGGGTCGTCCAGTGGATTTGCTGGTCTGCAATGCCGGTGTTTATCTGGATAAAGGACAGAGCATCGACGGCTATCCAGCCGACATGTGGGCCCAGAGCTTTGCTGCAAATGTCACCGGAGTGTTTCTGACGGTTCAGGCGTTGTTGCCAAACCTGAAGGCAGCTCGCGGCAAAGTGGCAATCATTTCATCGCAGATGGCGTCGCATACACGGGCACCCGGCGGGAGCTATATCTATCGCGCCTCCAAGGCGGCGGCGCTGAATCTGGGGCGCAATCTGGCAACGGACCTGAAACCCGATGGGATTAGCGTCGGGATCTACCACCCCGGTTGGGTGCAGACCGATATGGGCGGCGGTGCAGCCGACATAGCGGTCGATCAGGCCACGGGTGGTCTGGTCGACAGATTTGCAGAGCTCGCTCTGGACACCACCGGGTGTTTCCAGACCTGGGATGGACAGGACCACCCGTACTGAGTCGACCTATTGCGCAGCAATGGCCGCGGCAGGGACTTCGATGACCTCGCCGGGGTCGATATGGATGATCAAGGTGTCACCTTGCATCTGTGTCGACATGCGCGATGTGGAGTCTGTAGAGCTGGCTTTGCCGTCCTTGAAATAAACCCGGCGGGTGTCGCCTGTGGGCAGCAGAACGGCCAGTGTCATGGTGCCATCGCTACGGCGGCGCAGTTCTGCGTGACACTTCGATATGGATGAGCCCTGTGATGCGCAGGGGACGGTGCCCAATGCGTTCTTGCCGTCGGTTCCGGCAAGAGTTGCCTCTTCTGCCATGGCAGAAGTGGCGGCAAGGGCGAGGGCGGCAACAAGAAAGCGCATAACATATCCTAGCAATTGAACTGAATTCCACCCCAAAGTGTCAGCCGCGGGCGCAGGTGTAAAGCAACGTTGCATGGCTGACGCAGGGTAAGGGTTCTGGCTCTGTGGCGGCTTTGTCCACTTGCTCTTGCTGCCCCCCTGACTTATGAGGCACGCAACCTATATTCTCAGGCGCGGAGACCTTTGACCCCATGCCAACACTTGTGATGAAATTTGGTGGCACGTCGGTTGCCAACCTGGACCGAATTCGCCGCGCGGCCAAACGCGTTGGCGTCGAAGTTGCCAAAGGCTATGACGTGATCGTCATTGTGTCCGCCATGTCCGGTAAAACGAACGAATTGGTGGGCTGGGTGAATGAAACCTCGCCGCTGTATGACGCCCGCGAATATGATGCGGTTGTGTCGTCAGGCGAAAATGTCACCGCTGGCCTGATGGCATTGACGTTGCAGGAAATGGATGTGCCCGCCCGCAGCTGGCAGGGATGGCAAGTGCCCCTGATCACCACATCCGCCCACAGCCAGGCCCGGATCGAAGAAATCCCCCCGGAAAACATCAATGCCAAATTTGCCGAAGGCATGCGCGTGGCAGTGATTGCCGGGTTTCAGGGTATCAGCCCCGAAGGCCGGATCACCACCCTGGGACGTGGCGGGTCCGACACAACGGCGGTTGCCTTTGCTGCGGCATTCGGTGCCGAACGCTGTGATATCTACACCGACGTGGACGGGGTTTACACAACCGATCCTCGGATTTGCGACAAGGCCCGCAAGCTGGACAAGATCGCATTTGAAGAAATGCTGGAGCTGGCTAGCTTGGGTGCCAAGGTGCTGCAGACCCGCTCGGTTGAACTGGCGATGCGCTACAAGGTAAAGCTGCGCGTTTTGTCGAGCTTTGAGGAACAATCGGACGAGGCCGGAACTCTGGTCTGCGACGAGGAGGAAATCATGGAATCCAATGTTGTGGCCGGTGTGGCCTATTCCCGCGACGAAGCCCAAATGACCCTGATCTCGGTCGCGGACCGACCGGGCATCGCGGCCATCATCTTTACCGCGCTGTCCGAGGGCGGCGTGAACGTGGACATGATCGTTCAGAACATTTCGGAAGAGGGTCGCACCGATATGACCTTCTCGTGCCCCACCGACCAGGTGACCCGCGCAGAAAAAGCGTTGCTGGAAATCAAAGACGCTGGCGAGCTGAATTATGCGGAACTGGACGCCGATACCAATGTCGCAAAGGTTTCTGTCGTTGGAATCGGCATGCGAAGCCAATCCGGCGTGGCCGCAAAGATGTTCAAGGTGCTCTCGGATGAGGGGATCAATATCAAGGTCATTACAACCTCTGAGATCAAGATTTCCGTGTTGATTGATCGGAAATACATGGAACTTGCGGTTCAGGCACTGCATGATGCGTTTGAATTGGACAAGGCGGCCTGATTTCCTTTGGGACGCCTGACACCGGAACCGCGTGGACAGGGCCCATGGTTGACAGTACCGAGACCGAGAGCCGCAAACTGTTGCGGCGGCTGCGCGAAGCCATGGCCAGCGACGAAGCTGGTCAGGCGCGGCTGGACAGTATTACCCATCTGATCGCTGACAGCATGGGGGCCGAAGTGTGTTCGGTCTATTTGTTCCGCGATCACGAAACGCTGGAACTTTGCGCCACCGAAGGTCTTGCTGCCGAGTCGGTGCACCAGACCCGTTTGCGTTTGGGCGAAGGGCTGGTTGGCCGGGTCGCGAAATACCAGAAGGTCATCAACACGCCGGATGCGCCATCTGCAAAAGGATTCCGGTTCATGCCGGAAACTGGGGAAGAAAAATATTCTTCGTTCTTGGGGATTCCGATCCAGAGACTGGGCGAAACGCTGGGTGTTCTGGTGGTCCAAAGCCGCGATGCCCGTGTGTACTCTGCTGACGAAGTCTATGGTCTCGAAGTGGTGGCCATGGTTATTGCCGAAATGACCGAGCTTGGTGCCTTTGTCGGCGAAGGCGCGGCCCTGTCGCCGCTGCACCAGCAATCTGTCCTGCTGCGTGGGGGCACAGCCCAGGAAGGCGCTGCCGAAGGTCACGTCTGGTTGCATGAACCTCGCGTCGTTGTCACCAATCCGATCGCGGACGACCCCGACAAGGAACGTGAACGGCTCGACACGGCGATCGAACAGCTGCGTGTCGGGGTCGACAAGATGTTGGAGATGTCCCAGAACGGGGACAAGGAGCAGCTTCAAGTTCTTGAAGCCTATCGCATGTTTGCCAATTCCAAAGGTTGGCTGAGACGCATGGAAGAGGATATTTCCCGCGGACTCAGCGCCGAAGCCGCTGTGGAAAAGGAACAATCCCAAGCCCGTGCCCGGATGAGCCAGGTCACGGATTCCTACCTTCGGGAACGTCTGGCAGACCTGGATGATTTGTCCAATCGTTTGCTGCGGATCCTGACCGGTCAGGGGGCGACTGCCGGTGCTGAGCTGCCGCCGGATCCCATTCTGATTGCTCGCAACATTGGTCCAGGGGATCTTTTGGAATACGGGCGGTCGCTCAAGGGGATCGTGCTCGAAGAAGGCTCGGTCGGGTCACATGCCGCAATCGTGGCGCGGGCTCTGGCTATTCCCTTGGTCGTTCATGCCGAACGGATCACAACCGAGGCCTTGAACGGCGACCACATCATGGTGGATGGCGATCAGGGCGTAGTGCATCTTCGCCCCGATGAAACCGTCGTCAAAGCCTTTCGGGACAAAATCGCGATGCAGGCCCAAGCCCAGGAGCGCTATGGGTCGATCCGCGAGAAACCTGCTGTAACCCTGGACGGGAAAAGGGTGAATCTGGTCATGAACGCAGGTCTGATGGCGGACCTGCCGTCGCTGGACAGTTCTGGTGCCGAAGGGGTGGGGTTGTTTCGAACCGAACTGCAATTTCTGGTCCGTAACAAGATGCCCAAACGTTCGGAACTGGTCGCGCTTTATGCCCGGGTTCTGGATGCGGCACATGGCAAGCGGGTGGTGTTTCGTACGCTGGATATCGGGTCGGACAAGGTGTTGCCCTATATGAAGGCGACAGATGAACCGAACCCAGCATTGGGCTGGCGGGCCATTCGTGTCGGTCTGGATAAACCTGGCGTGATGCGGATGCAGTTGCAGGCACTGATGCGGGCAGCCAATGGGCGGCCATTGACCATTATGTTTCCCTTTGTCGCTCAGTTCGAAGAGTACCGCGCAGCCAAAGCCGAGGTCGATAAAAGCCTGGAGCGGGAACGCATCCTGGGACACCCGCTGCCGGAAAGTCTGGAAATTGGGGCAATGCTAGAGACCCCATCCTTGGCTTTTGCTCCGCAGAAGTTTTTTGAAGAGGTTGGGTTCCTGTCGATCGGGGGCAATGATTTAAAACAATTCTTCTTTGCCGCTGACCGTGAAAATGAACGTGTGCGCCGACGCTATGACACGTTGAACGTAAGTTTCCTGACCTTTATCGAACGGATCGTAGAGCGCTGCAATGCAACTGGGACGCCGTTGAGTTTTTGTGGCGAGGATGCAGGCCGACCGATCGAAGCCCTCTGTCTGGCTGCCATTGGCATTCGCAGTCTTTCCATGCGCCCGGCGTCAATTGGACCTGTTAAGTCTTTGCTTTTGCGCTCTAACCTGGACGAAGTCCGACGTGTCATCGGCGAGGCCAGGAACAGGGGCGAACAATCGGTTCGGGCGTCGGTTGTCGACTATCTTCGGAATGCAGGCTAGGCGGCTTGCGGGCCGCGTGCGCCCAGTTCAGCCTTTCTGGTCGATCTTGTCCAAAAATTTACGATCTTGGGATCATCTGGGCGTCTAGGTGCGCTACCGCTTGCAGATGTCGGGGATCCGCAGGTTATCCCCAACAAATGTTCAGGCTCGCCTTCTGAAAAGTAGAGTAATGAGCGGATACCAATCTGTGTGCCGATAGCCAAAACTCTGCTTTTGTTGAGAGATGACCGTCTGATAGTGTGTAAAAGTTTTCTTTTTTCAATATTTTGACATTTTGCGGGTGCGAACGTGATCCTTTGGGGTTTCCTGTGTTTTTCCAAAGGTGCATTGAATTTATCCACAGAGAGCGGCTGATCCTTTCTACGGCGTTTGCGCGTCGGTCAACGATATTCAATCACCTGGGGCGTAGGGTCAGACCGCGAGCGCAATGGGTGATCTTTGAGCTTTTGATCACAAGTAATCCACAGGTTAATCACAGGAGGAATGCGCTTTTACATACAGGAACAACAACGAAAATCCAAATTATCCACTGACTGAAGTTTACGACTTCCCTGCGACGTCGCTCCCATACCCAGCCCTGTTTCTCTGATGGTGAACTGGCCAGAAGTTTAAGAACGGTTTTTGGTGATTTGCTTCGCAACGGAGCCGACCTGTGCTGTTTGCGGGAGCGTCACAAGAGCTTTTGCTGTCAGCGCTTTGTTAATCTGTTCTTTTCTAATTCGCCCCCCTTGGGGCAAAGAAAAATGTTCCCAAGCACGGGAGAAAAATATATATGAAAAATTATACAATTTTGAATGTTCCCGGAAAACCGGGACGACTTGGACCTTTTGGGAGGTATGACATGAACAAAATTGCCAAGCTTCTGGCCAGCACGGTGATTGCCGTGGGCGCAACCGTGGGCAGCCTTGCGGCCGAAACCAAGGTGACGGTTTCGACCTGGTTGCCACCAACCCATCCCATCAATACGCAAATGTTGCAGGGGCTCATCGACATGATGGGCGAAGCAACAGGTGGAGAGATCACTGGCGAGTTGAAACACGGTCTGGCCCCTCCACCGGCGCAGATGGATCTGGTGATGGACGGCGCGGCCGATATGACCATCATTTTTCACGGCTATCAGCCGGGCCGCTTTGTCGGCACCAAGCTGATCGAAATTCCGGGGTATGAAGGCAACGCCGAAGCAGCATCAGTCGCCTATTGGCGTGTGCACGAGGCGCATTTGGCGCAGTTGAACGAACACCGTGGGGTCAAGTTGGTTGCGTTGAACACCCATGGACCCGGTCAGATACATTCGAACAAAACCGTCGAATCCCTGGCCGACCTGCAAGGGTTGAAAACCCGTTTGGGCGGCGGTGTTTCAGCAGATGTCGGAGCCGAGTTGGGCCTGATCGGCATTCAGGTGCCTGCCCCAAAGGTGTACGAGACCCTGTCTTCGGGTGCCGCGGATGCTGTTGCCATGAACATCGGGGAGCGTACCGGTTTCAAGCTCAACGAAGTAGCCAAGAACGTCTATGAAATGCCCGGTGGCTTTTATCGTGGATCATTCGCCGTGCTGATGAGCCAGGAAAAATTTGATTCGCTTCCCGCCGACGTTCAAAAGGCGCTGGACGACAACGTATTTGGCGAGCCGGCCAGCCGCATGATGGGCGCAGTCTGGGACAGCCATGACGCCAAGGCGCGCGCTGCGACCGAAGCCACGCCAGACAACAGGATCGTAACAGCCTCGGCCGAGGATCAGGCGGCATTTGCGGAAATGGCGGCCCGGATTCAGGCTAAAATTCTCGCCGAGCTCGCCGAGGCCGGTGTTGACGCCGAAGCCGCCCGCGCAATGGTCATCCAGGACATGGCTGCCAATTGAAACGAACGGAACGGCCCGGATCTGATCCGGGCCATCTTTGGACCGGATTTCGCATGCCCCGAATTTTGAACCTGGTGTTTCGTTTGCCCGTGGCGCTGGCGTCGCTGGCATTATTCCTGCTTATGGCGATGACGTTTGCGGACGTGATCCTGCGGTCTGCGTTCAATGCACCGATCGAGGCCGCGACCGAGCTGACCCGCCTGTTAATGGCGTTGATCGTTTTCTCGGCACTGCCGATGATTTCATTTCAGGGCCATCATATTGCTGTTGACCTGCTGGATGGGCTGTTTGCCCGGTTCCGGTTGGAGCGGGCCCGCGATGTTGCGATCAGCCTGATGTGTGGGGGGATGCTTTTATGGCCGGCGAACCGGATGATTGATCTGGCCGAACGGGCGCGCAGCTATGGCGATCAAACTGAATACCTCAATATTCCAACCTATTACATCGGCTGGTTCATAGCGATTTCCGCCTTTGTGACCGCGGCGGCGCTGATTTTGCGTGGCGGTGCGCTGGCCTTGGGACGGGATCCAGAACAAATGGTGCGACATGACTGAATCTCTGATCGGGTTTGCTGCCGTTCTGGTGCTGGTCCTGCTGCGCATGCCGATTGCATTCGCCATGGGGCTGGTCGGCATGGTGGGCTATATGATCGAAACCTCCTATCGCGGGGCGATTTCGATGGTGGGACGGCTGATCATCGACACCAGTCAGGACTATGGCCTGTCGGTGGTGCCGTTGTTCGTGCTGATGGGGCTACTGGTGAACAAAAGCGGTATCAGCCGCGAGCTTTATCAGGTGTCGAACGCCTTTCTGGGACACCTGCGCGGCGGGCTGGCGATGGCCACGGTGGTGGCCTGTGGAGGGTTTGCAGCGATCTGCGGGTCTTCGTTGGCGACGGCGGCGACCATGTCCAAGGTCGCGATGCCCGAGATGCGCAAATACGGCTATGCGGACAGCCTGTCGACCGCGTCGATTGCAGCGGGGGGCACGCTGGGCATTCTGATCCCGCCGTCGGTCATTCTGGTGATCTATGGCCTGCTGACAGAAACTTCGATCGGCAAGCTGTTCATCGCGGGTATTGTTCCGGGGATCATGGGGATCCTGTTCTATCTGCTGGCGGTGCGGTTCACCGTGGCGCGCAATCCTGACGCCGGGCCGGCAGGACCGCGCACCGATTGGGCCGGTCGCATCGCAGCGCTAAAGGGTGTCTGGGCGGTGCTGCTGCTGTTCGGCCTGGTGATCGGTGGGCTGTACGGGGCGCTGGATTTCTGGCCGCTGCACCTGGCATTTTCCCCGACCGAGGCCGCCGGGATGGGCGCGGCGGGTGCCTTTCTGATTGCGCTGGCGCGAGGAAGCCTGAGTTTTGCGGCCCTGCGCGAGGTGCTGTCGGAAACCGCAACGACCACCGCCTCGCTGTTTTCGGTGCTGATCGGGGCCTGGGTGTTTTCGAATTTCGTCAATATCGCGGGCCTGCCCGAGGCATTGCAAGGCGGGGTGACGTCGATGGGGCTCAGCCCTTGGATGGTCATGGCGATGATTGTCCTGATCTATGTGGTGCTTGGCTGTGTGTTTGAAAGCCTTTCGATGCTGTTGCTCACCGTGCCAATTTTCTTTCCGCTGGTGACTGGATTGGGATTTGACCCCGTCTGGTTCGGGATCATTGTTGTGGTCGTGACCGAGATCAGCCTGATCACGCCGCCTGTGGGGTTGAACGTGTTCATTCTCAAAGGTGTCGTCGGAGATGTCTCGACCGGAACCATCTTTCGGGGTGTGACGCCGTTCTGGGTTGTGGATATTCTTCGCCTGCTGCTGCTGTTGGCGATCCCGGGGCTGGTGTTGTTTCTGCCGTCCTTTCTGTAATAGGGCGGTTCTACAGATCTGAACTGAGGGGAATGACATGTCCGAAACACGCGATGTTCCAGGCGCGCCCGACCGGCCCGAACGTCTCGGGCAATTGGCCTCCTATCTGCTGAACCGCATCATCCATCGCTATAATCAAACGCTTCAGGGCGAGTTGAAACAAAAAGGTGTCACCACGATCACCATGCGCACCGTGGTGTCGCTTAAAATCTATGGTGAACTCACGGTGAACGAACTCTGTGTGCACGCCATTGCGGAACAACCCACCATGAGCCGCACCCTGGACAAAATGGAGGGCGAAGGCCTGATCGCGCGCGAGATCAGTGACAAGGACCAGCGTGTCCGCGTGATTCGCCTGACAGATGTCGGCCACGAATTCTATGACCGCATCTGGCCGGTGATGACCGATGCCAACGAGGCCTTGCTCAAGGAGGTCAGCCCCGAAGACCGTGCCCATCTCATGCGGATCTTGATGCAAATCCTTGGGAATATTCGTCAAAACCCGTTCTGACTGGCACCGCTGGGGTTTCTTTCTGGTAAAAAGTACCTCGGGGTGAATGGGGCCTTCAGGCCCCAGAGGGGCAGCGCCCCAAGATACAGCGGGTCTATTTCAACGGATTGCGCAGAGGTGCCATATTGATGCTTGACGCAGTTAATATGAAAATTCATATTAACTGGAAAGGGAGCGCATCGTGACACTGAAACTGACTTTGCTCGACAGGACACCTCTGACGGACTCTATTTCCCTGTTTCGCTTTGCGCCGGCGGATGGCGTAGAGCTGCCAGGCTACGCCGCAGGCGCACATGTGGATTTCGATATGGGCGCACCCGGATTGCGATCCTATTCATTGATCGATTTCGTTGCGCCATCCGGGGCCCCAGACACCTACACTGTGGCCGTTCAGCGCGAAGACAAGGGGCAGGGCGGATCTGTGGCGATGCATGCGCTTACCCTTGGGGCGCAGGTGTCTGTCAGTTTGCCCAAGAACGATTTCGCACTTCACGACGGGGATGCTCCGGCGGTGCTATTGGCGGGGGGGATCGGGGTCACGCCCATCATTTCCTTTGCGGCCGAACTGACCCGGCGTGGGACCGAATTCTCGCTGCACTATGCGACCCGAAGTGCAGCGGTCTCGGCCTTTGGGGACGTCCTGCGGGATCGGTTTGGCGCGCAATTGCAACAGTGGCATGATGATTGCACGCCGATTGACCTGGGGCAGGTGATTGGGTCGGCTCCACAGGGGGCGCATGTCTATTGTTGCGGCCCCAAGGGCATGATCGACGCGGTGCGTGCACAATGTGAAACCTTGGGAATTCCCGGCGACCATGTGCATTTTGAATTGTTCGCCACACCGCAGGCACAATCCGGGGATCAGCCGTTCGAGGTTGAGATTTCCAGCACGGGCCAGGTCTTTGACATCCCAGCTGACAAAACCATTGTTGATGTGCTCGAAGAGGCGGGCGTTGACGTGATGTTCGACTGTCAGCGTGGCGATTGCGGGATTTGTCAGACCGACGTCCTGGAAGGGGAGCCGGATCATCGCGACGTGGTTCTGTCCGATGCGGAACGGGCCGCTGGAAATGTCATGCAGATCTGCGTCAGCCGGGCCAAATCGGCGCGCTTGGTTCTGGATCTCTAGAAAGCACGCGATCCACACGATTATTATGGGAGAGGCACATATGGGAAAATACAGCGATAACCCTGCCGCTGTGGCCGCGTTGGTACAGCCACATCAGGTGCACAAGGATACCTATATCGACGCAGAAATTTATCAGTTGGAGATGCGTCACCTGTTTTCAAATACGTGGGTTTTTGTCGGTCACGACAGCCAGACCCCGACCAAGGGGGACTACTTTACCACTCAGGTCGGTGATCAGCCTGTGATCATGGTGCGTCATTCGGACAATGAAATCCATGTTCTCTATAATCGCTGCCCCCACAAGGGCACCAAGATTGCCATTGATCGCAGCGGCAATACGGGCAAGTTCTTTCGCTGCCCCTATCATGCGTGGAGCTTCAAGACCAACGGCTGCCTGTTGGCGATCCCGCTAAAGAAGGGCTATGCCCAGACAGAATTCAACGACAGCGAAAGCGCCAAAGGCATGCAGCCAGTGGGTGCGGTGCACAACCATCGCGGCTTTGTCTTTGCCCGGCTGGCGGTTGAGGGTATTTCGTTCGAGGCGTTCTTTGGCGACAGCCTCAGCTCGCTCGACAATATGGTGGATCGCAGCCCCGAAGGGCGGCTGGAGGTTGCTGGGCCACCGCTGCGCTATATGCATCAATGCAACTGGAAGATGCTGGTCGATAACCAGACCGACACCTGCCACCCGATGGTTGCGCATGAAAGCAGCGCGGGCACTGCGGTGAAGTTGTTCGACGCGGCGAATTGGCCCGAGGACAAACCCAAACCCGTCGCGATGGAGATCATCGCACCCTTCATGAGCCCTTATGAGTTCTTTGAGGATATGGGCATCCGCACCTGGCCCAATGGTCATGGTCACACCGGGGTACATCACTCAATCCATTCCGATTACAGCGCCATCCCTGGTTATCACGACGCGATGAATGAAACCTATGGTGCTGAAAAGGCGGCGGAAATCCTGGGCGAAAACCGGCATAACACAGTCTATTTCCCCAACATCATGATCAAGGGGCCGATCCAGCAACTGCGCAACTTTATCCCGATGGGACCGGACAAGACATTGGTGGAAAGCTATATCTATCGCCTGGTCGGCGCGCCCGATCAGCTGCTCGCGCGCACCGCGATGTACAACCGCATGATCAACGCGCCGACGTCGATTGTGGGGCATGACGATCTGGAAATGTATGAACGTGCCCAGGAGGGGCTGCATTCGCAAGGCTCGGACTGGATCAACATCCAACGGCTTTACGAGGGTGAAGAGGATATGAGCGTCGAGGCAGTAGAAAACGGCACCACCGAACGCCAGATGCGCAATCAATTCGATGCCTGGAGCCGCTTCATGACCATGTCCATGCCCAATTCGGAGGCCGCGGAATGAGCATCACGCGCGACGATATCATCGACTTCATCTACGCCGAGGCGCGAATGCTGGACGAGGGGCGGTATTCCGAATGGTTGGACCTGTGGCTGGAGGACGGGCATTACTGGATGCCATTGGATTACAAACAGGCCGACCCGCATCTGGTGACTTCGCTGCTGTATGAGGACAATTTCATGCTGCGGTTGCGGGTTGAACGGCTGAACGGGGAACGCACATTCAGCCAGAAACCCAAAAGCCGCTGTCATCATGTGATCCAGCGTCCATTTGTCGATGAGTTCGACGTCGAGGCCGGGCATTTCGTGACCAACACGTCAATGCATTATGTAGAAACCCGGCTGGACGAACAATTCCTATTGGCGCTGACCGCCACGCACGAACTGAAGTTGGTCGACGGTCGGCTTAGGATCGCAAACAAGCGGGTGGATCTTTTGAATTCCGATGCTGCCTTTGGCAACATTCAGCTTCTGCCATGATGCCATCTGAAGCACCCAATGTTTACAGGGCGTTGCAGAACGCAGCAGGCCAGTGGCCGGGTCGTCCTTTGCTGAATGTTCTGCCATCCGTGGCGCAGGTCTATGATATTGATCCTGAGCAGATTAGTTTCTCTAATGCCTTGGCACGTGTGGACCATTGGGCGGAGCGCCTGCAATCTGCGGGATACACGTCGGGTATGCGGGTCGCGGTGTTGCTGGAAAACAGGCCGGAATTCTTCTTGCTCTGGCTGGCATTGAACCGGTTAGGTGCGTCGATCGTGCCGATAAACCCGGACTTACGTGCGGCCGAGCTGGAGTACCTGATCGCCCACGCGGAACCGGCGTTGATTGTGACCATTGCGCCGCGTGTGGCCGAGCTTCAGTTGGCGGCGGACGCGGCAGAGGTGTCCGTTCAGGCGGTGACGCCAGATGACCGGTTGCCTCGGCCGCGCCGGAAGGCGACGGTTGCAGCACTGACAGAGGACGACATGTCTCGCGAAGCGGCGGTGCTTTATACCTCGGGCACGACCGGAAACCCAAAAGGCTGTGTGCTGTCCAATTCTTATTTTCTCGAGGTCGCCCGCTGGTACACATCGCTGGGCGGGATCGTATCTCTGTCAACTGACGGGGAACGTATGATTACCCCTCTGCCTATTTTTCACATGAACGCAATGGCTTATTCTTTTATGGCCATGCTGAGTGTGGGGGGATGCCTGACCGCATTGGACCGGTTTCACCCTTCGACCTGGTGGCAGGATGTGGCTGACAGTGGTGCCACCTGTCTGCACTACCTGGGCGTGATGCCGTCGATGTTGATGGGGGCGGCGCCCGCTCTGCAGGATCGGGCGCATAGGGTGCGGTTTGGCTTTGGCGCAGGCGTTGATCCCAAGTTACAGGCCGCGTTCGAGGACCGGTTTGGTTTTCCTTTGATGGAGGCCTGGGCGATGACCGAAACCGGGGCTGGCGCGGTGATTTCTGCGCATGAATTGGATCGGTTGATCGGGCAGTCCGCTTTGGGTCGCGTGCCTGACTGGCTGGACGTCCGATTGATCGACGAAGATGGACGGGATGTGCCTGAGGGCGCGCCGGGAGAGTTGTTGGTGCGGCGCAAAGGCGATCAGCCGCGCCTTGGGTTTTTCAGCGAATACTACAAGAACCCGTCGGCCACTGCCGAGGCCTGGGAGGGAGGATGGTTTCACACCGGGGATATCGTGCGCAGGGGCGAGGGGGGCAACATGTTCTTTGTCGACCGGCGCAAGAATGTGATCCGCAGGTCGGGTGAAAACATCGCTGCGGTCGAAGTGGAATCGATTCTGATGCGCCATCCGCAGGTTCGCGCGGCGGGCGTCGCGGCTGTGCCGGATCCAATCCGGGGGGATGAGGTCTTTGCCTGTCTCTCCGTCGATGACCCCGCGCCTGAAACCGCGCAGGCCATCACCAAATGGGCGCTGGGCCAAATGGCCTATTACAAGGTGCCGGGGTTCATCGCCTTTGTCGATCAGCTGCCACTGACCGCCACCCACAAGATTCAACGCAAGGCGCTGAAGGAGCTGGCTTTGCAATTGCGCGACGATACAGCCACAGTGACACTCACCCATCTCAAGAAAAGGCAGGTCGTCGCATGAGACCCCGCCAATCCTATGACGGCGTGGCCCTGGTCGCGCCTTTTTCGACGCCGTACCAGCGGTATTCTATTGAAACTGCCCATTGGTGGATCGCGCGTGCGCTGCGCGGATCATTGCAGGCGGCGGGTTTGAAACCTGCCGATCTGGACGGGTTTTGCGCGGCGTCTTTTACGCTGTTTCCCGACACGGCGGTGGGGTTGACCCAGCATCTGGGCCTGTGTCCACGTTGGCTGGATCATATCCCGATGGGCGGGGCCTCGGGCGTGGTGGCTTTGCGCCGGGCGGCGCGCGCGGTGCAGGCAGGGGATGCGGATATCGTGGCCTGCGTGGCGGGGGACACCAACCATATCGACAGTTTCCGCTCGCTGTTATCGTCGTTCAGCCGGTTCGCGATGGATGCCTCCTATCCTTATGGTTATGGTGGGCCGAATGCGAATTTCGCCTTGTTGACCGACCGCTACATGCAGGAATACGGCGCAACGCGGGCCGATTTTGGCCGTATCGCTGTGGCTCAGCGGGCCAATGCGCTGAACAATCCAGGCGCAGTGATGAAAAAACTGCTGACGCTGGATCAATACCTGGACGCGCGCCCCATCGCCGATCCCATTGCGCTGTTTGACTGTGTCATGCCCTGTGCGGGCGGCGAGGCATTTCTGGTCATGACCGTGGAAGAGGCCGAGCGGAGAAACCTGCCATATGCCCGCATTGCCGGTGCCATCGAACGTCACAACGCCCATGCAGACGACCCGATCCAATTGCGCGGCGGTTGGACGCTGGACATTGATGAACTCTATGCCATGGCCAACAGCGGGCCGGATCAGATGGATCTGGTGCAGACTTATGATGATTATCCGGTGATCTCGATGTTGCAGATCGAGGACCTTGGATTTTGCGCCAAGGGCGAAGGGCCGGATTTTCTGAAGGACAAGGATATGACCATCACCGGGGATTTCCCGCATAACACCTCTGGCGGGCAGCTGTCTGCCGGTCAGGCCGGGGCGGCGGGCGGTTTCATCGGGCTGGTCGAAGCGATCCGTCAGGTGACAGGACAGGCCGGGCCGACACAGGTCAAGGGCGCGAAACGGGCATTGGTGTCTGGTTTTGGCATGATCAACTATGATCGGGGTGTCTGTTCCAGCGCCGCCATTCTGGAGGGCGCGGCATGACAACGCCTCTGACACCTCCGCCAAAGAAGAACCCGCAGAAACGCACGCTCAGCCCGACCCGCCCGCCAGAGATGCGGTCGCGCGCCGCCATGGGGCTGAGCGCAGCAGCGGCCGAGGGGAGGTTCATGTTGCAGCACTGCGCCGAATGTGGCGCGGTGCAATACCCGCCGCGTGATGCCTGTTGCCAGTGTCTCGGCACGGACCTGCCCTGGCGCGACACCGCGCCCGAAGGGGAGCTGCTTGCAGAGACCACCATTCGCACCTCGACCAACCTCTATTTCCGCGAACGCGCGCCATGGCGCACGGGATCGGTGCGGTTGGATGCGGGGCCGGTGATCATTTGCCACGTGCATGGTGATGTGGTGCCCCGGTCGCGGGTGCGGTTGTGGAACCGCCTGGACCGGTCGGGGCAGGGGGTAATTCTGGCGGTGCCAGAAGAAAGGACACCCAATATGGAAGACGACCCGCAACTGCGCGCGCTGGGCAGCGACCCCAAACACCGCCGGGTGTTGATCACCGACGGGCGCAACCCGAATACACCGGCGCTGGTCAAGGCGCTGCAACGGGCCGGGGCCAGCATGATTTTTGTCGGGGAAAGCGAAAGCTGGCGACCCAATCCGAACCGCGCGGCGCTGGAGGGTGTTGAAATCCTGCCGTTGGACGTGACTGATACGGCGTCGGTCGTGGAGCTGGCCGGTGAGATCGGGGGCAAGACCGATATCCTGATCAACAACGCCCGTTTCATTCGCCCAGGAGGCGTGATGGGCCGTGGAGACACCGCCTTTGCCCGTGACGAGATGGAAGTGAATTACCTTGGCCTCATGCGGCTGGCGCAGGCCTTTGGTCCCGGCATGTGTGCCCGAACGGCTGATGGCGTAAATTCGGCGGTGGCATGGGTTAACATTCTGTCGGCTCACGCAATCATGCCGACGCCAGATTTCGGCTGTTTCTCTGCGTCCAATGCGGCAGCGCTGAACCTGTCGCAGACATTGCGGGGCGAATTCCGTCGTTCTGGATTGCGGTTGATGACCGTGTTTGTCGGCCCGACCGAAGATGATTGGCACCAACCACTGCCGCCACCAAAGGTGCTGCCCGATGGCATTGCGCGATCCGTGGTGCAGGGGTTGCGCGACGGGTTGGAGGATGTTTGGTGCGGTGATGTTGCCAAGGAATTGATCGAACGATTCAGAGCGGGTGCAAAGGTTCTGGAACGGGAAATGACCATGGGAGGTCCGGAATGAGCACCCTAAGCGATCTGGCTGTGAAACTGGCCTCGGGTGATGTGCGCGTGGTCGACCTGACCCACATGTTGGACCCGGACTTCCCGGTGATCATCCTGCCGCCCGAATTTGGCCAATGCGCCCGATTTCGGATGGAGGAGGTCAGTGCCTATGATCATCGCGGGCCTGCATGGAAGTGGCATAATATTTCGATGTCAGAGCATACCGGCACCCATTTTGACGCGCCGGTTCACTGGATATCCGGTCGCGATGTCCCAAATGGCGCGGTGGATGAAATTGACCCGGCTGCCTTTGTCGGCTCGGTGGTGGTGATTAATTGCTCTGAGGGTGCCGCAGAGGATGAAGATTTTGAGCTGACACCTGCGGTGATCGAAGCCTGGGAGGCGGAGCACGGGCAAATCCCGGCAGGGGCCTGGGTGTTGATGCGCACCGACTGGTCGAAACGGCGCGGGGCCGCGTATCTGAACATGCGCGATGACGGGGCGCATTCTCCGGGGCCAACGCCCGACGCGATGCGGATGCTGGTGGAACAGCGTGATATTCGCGGGTTTGGCACCGAAACTGTTGGTACGGATGCGGGGCAGGGCGCACATTATACGCCGCCATATCCGGCGCACTACATCCTGCATGGGGCAGGGAAATACGGTCTGCAATGTCTGGCCAATCTGGATCAATTGCCCGCGACGGGTGCCGTGCTGATGGCTGCACCATTGAAAATCAAAAACGGCACCGGCAGCCCTCTGCGTGTGCTGGCCATGGTGGAGAACACATGAGTTACACAGCGGTTATTACCGGTGCCTCCAAGGGGATTGGTCTGGATCTGGCGCAACGCCTGCTGGAGAAGGGCTATACCGTGATCTCCATCGCGCGCAATGCGCCCCAGGGGTTCACGCATTCGCAGTTCAATACGGTCACAGCGGATCTGTTGGATGCTGACGCGGTTGCCGGTGCGGCACAACAGATCGCAGCCGATCACGACGTTTCCCATTTCGTGCATAACGCCGGGCTGATTTGGCCCAATCCGATTGAAGAGGCGAAACCGGATGACCTATTGGGGTTGACCCAGTTGCACATGGGATCGGCTCTGACCCTGACGCAGGCGTTTTTGCCTGCGATGAAAGCGCGTCGGTTTGGGCGCATCCTGTTCAACGGGTCGCGGGCGGCGCTGGGCGTGCCGACACGCACCGCCTATTCCGCGACCAAGGCAGGGATGGTGGGGATGGCGCGGACCTGGGCGCTTGAGCTGGCCCCACATGGAATAACCGTTAATGTTGTGGCACCCGGCCCGGTGCAAACCGATAATTTCTGGGGTATCATTCCCAAAGGGTCGAAACGCGAGACGGCATTGGCCGATCGGATTCCCGTGGGCCGGTTGGGCACAACACGTGATATTTCAAATGCATTCCTTTACTTTTGTGACCCGGAAAACGGATTTGTCACCGGGCAGACATTGTATGTCTGCGGAGGGGCCAGCGTGTCATCTACCTCATTGTAAACATGCCTGAATCCCGGTTTTCACAGTGTCTGAGCTGGCTCCGGTTTCAGGTGGGTATATCAAGGGAGAGCGAAAATGTTTCAGGCTTGAAATTTTAAGCTTGAAATGTATTTGACTTGGCCTATCCTGTTCCCAACACGGAAAATATTGCGGGAGGATGGTCATGCGAATTGCTTGTCTGGGTGGAGGGCCCGCGGGTCTTTACTTTGCGATCTCGATGAAGCTGCGTCAGCCTGACGCCAAAGTCACAGTGATCGAACGCAACAAGCCTGATGATACTTTTGGCTGGGGTGTGGTGCTCAGTGATGATGCGCTGGAAAATCTGACTGCCAACGATCCCCAAAGCGCCGAGGCCATTCGTGCCAGTTTCGCATATTGGGATGATATCGCCGTGGTCCATGGCGGTGCGCGTACCGTTTCGGGTGGTCATGGGTTTGCCGGGATCGGTCGCAAGAAAATGTTATTGGTGCTTCAGGACCGCGCACGCGAATTGGGCGTGGACCTGCAATTTGAAACCATTGCGAAACCGGCATCGGAATATCAGAAAGAATATGATCTGGTGGTGGGCTGTGATGGCCTGAATTCACAGGTGCGCAGCGAATTTGCAGACCACTTCAAACCCAACATCGACGTGCGCCCGTGCAAATTCATCTGGTTGGGCACCCATCAAAAATTCGATGATGCCTTTACCTTTGTATTCGAGGAAACCAAACACGGTTGGGTCTGGATCCATGCCTATCAATTCGATGATGACACTGCGACGGTGATTGTCGAATGCTCTGCTGAAACCTGGGACAACTGGGGGTTCGAGGGCATGTCCAAGGACGAGATCATTCGCACCTGCGAGGAGATCTTTGCCGATCATCTGGACGGGCATGATCTGATTTCCAATGCAGATCATTTGCGCGGCTCGGCGGTCTGGATCAACTTTCCGCGGGTGTTGTGCGAAAAGTGGTACCACGAAAACGTCGTTCTACTGGGCGATGCGTCGGCTACGGCGCATTTTTCGATCGGCTCAGGATCTCGCTTGGCCTTTGACAGCGCCATTGCGCTGGCGGAGTTTGTCACCACTGAACCAACGCTGGAACAGGCCTTTGCCCGTTATCAGGAGGAGCGCCGCCTGGATGTGTTGCGCCTGCAATCGGCGGCGCGCAATTCGCTGGAATGGTTCGAGGAAGTCGAGCGCTATCTGGGAATGGATCCAGTGCAGTTCAATTACTCCTTGCTGACGCGATCCCAGCGGATTTCCCATGAAAACCTGCGCCTGCGCGATGGGGAATGGTTGCAAAGCGCTGAAAAATGGTTCCAAACCCGTGCCGGGGCTCCGGCTGATGCGCCAACGCGCCCACCGATGTTTGCCCCCTATCAGCTGCGCAACATGTCGTTGAAAAACCGCGTCGTCGTGTCCCCGATGGCACAATACAAGGCGGTGGGTGGCTGCCCGACAGACTGGCATCTGATCCACTACGGTGAACGCGCCAAAGGCGGGGCCGGGTTGGTGTATACCGAGATGACCTGTGTGTCTGCCGAAGGGCGGATCACGCCAGGGTGTCCGGGGCTGTACGCGCCAGAGCACGAGGCCGCATGGCAGCGTTTGACCGGATTTATACACGCTGAAACCGATGCCAAAATCTGCTGTCAAATCGGTCATTCCGGGCGCAAGGGGTCGACCCAGGTGGGCTGGGAAGTGATGGATGCACCATTGAGCGATGGCAATTGGGACACTATGTCGGCCTCGGCTATTGCGTGGTCTGATCAAAACGCCGCGCCGCGCGAAATCACCCGGGCCGAAATGGACATGGTGCGCGATCAGTTCGTCGCCAGCGCTGAAATGGCAGACCGCGCCGAGTTTGACATGATCGAATTGCACGCCGCCCACGGCTATCTGATCTCGTCCTTCATCTCGCCCATGTCGAATATGCGTGGCGATGAATACGGCGGGTCGCTGGAAAACCGGATGCGTTATCCGCTGGAAGTGTTCAACGCCATGCGCGCTGTCTGGCCCGCAACCAAACCGATGTCGGTGCGGATTTCTGCAAACGATTGGGTTGGCGAGGCTGGTGTTACTCCGGACGAAGCAGTTGAAATCGCCCGCATGTTCGAGGCAACGGGCGCAGATATCATAGACGTGTCCGCCGGTCAGACCTCGACCGAGGCCGAACCGGTTTATGGTCGCATGTTCCAGACACCGTTTTCCGACCGGATCCGCAATGAGGCGGGGATTTCAACCATGGCCGTCGGCAATATCTACGAAGCCGACCACGCCAACTCGATCCTGATGGCTGGGCGGGCTGATCTGGTCTGTGTCGGGCGTCCGCATTTGGCGGATCCCTATTGGACCCTGCATGAGGCCACCAAAATCGGCGATCGCATGGCCCCGGATTGGCCGCTGCCCTATGAGGCCGGTCGCGATCAGGCCTGGCGTTTGGCAGACAGAGAGGCCGAGGTGATCCGGGCATGAGCGTGACGAACAAACACGTGGTGATTTCCGGGGGCGGTAGCGGCGTTGGGGCCGCGATGGCTTCCTGCTTTGCTGCGGCGGGGGCCAAGGTCACCATTCTGGGGCGCCGCATGGAACCGCTACAACAGGTCGCCAAGGAAAACGGCTGTTTTGCAGCAACCTGTGATGTGACCGATAGAATGTCGCTGGACGTGGCGCTGGCCCAGGCCGAGGCGCGCAATGGCGCTGTGAATATCGCCATCGCCAATGCCGGTGCTGCGCCCAGCACTCCGTTTGCCAAGATGACGCCCGAGGATTTGGCTGGTACGTTAGCTGTCAATCTGGGTGGGGTGTTCAATTTGTGGCAGGCCTGTCTGACGGGTATGAAAGCCGACGGGTGGGGGCGAATGATCGCTGTGGCCTCGACTGCTGGGCTCAAGGGGTTTCCCTATGTGTCCGGTTATTGCGCCGCCAAACACGGCGTGGTCGGTTTGACCCGCGCATTGGCGTTGGAACTGGCCCGCACCGGGATCACCGTGAACGCAATCTGTCCCGGGTTCATCGAGACCCCCTTGTTGGAACGCTCGATCGAGACGATCATGGTCAAAACCGGCCGGAGCCGTGACGAGGCGATTGCTTCGCTGGCCAAGGGCAACCCCCAGGGGCGCCTGATTCAGCCGGAGGAAGTGGCCGAAACCGCGCTCTGGCTGGCCGGAGACGGCTCGGCCTCGATCAACGGCAGTGCGCTGCCGATATCTGGAGGCGAGATTTGAGCGACACCACCCCATCCCCCGCAACATCCCCGGCGACATCAAAGGACCGGCTGCGCCTGTGGCTGCGCGTGCTCAAGGCCACCCGTGCCGTGGAAAGCGAAATTCGCGAAAATCTGAGACGCGACTTTGCAACCACCTTGCCCCGGTTCGATGTGATGGCTGCTCTGACCCAGCATGGCGACGGGCTGAAAATGAGCGAACTGTCAGGCGTGTTGAAAGTGTCCAATGGCAATGTCACGGGCATCGTGGACCGGCTGGTCGAAGATGGACATGCCGCGCGGGAAAAAGTGCCGGGAGATCGCCGTGCCAGCAGGGTGATCCTGACCGCCAAGGGGCGGGCGGAATTCGCCCATCAGGCGGCGGCGCATGAGGCGTGGATTGACCAGATATTTGCCCACGTGGGGCCGTTGGATGCCGTTAATATCGCCGAAACTCTGGATGGCGTGGCAAAGCAATTGGAAGACAGGGACTAGGATCAGATGAGCAAGAGTGCACCAGAACATTTTCTACTGGGCGTCGAAAACGGCATCGCCACGGTGGCGCTGGACCGGCCCGAGCGCAAGAACCCGTTGACCTTTGACAGCTACGCCGAACTGCGTGATTGGTTCCGCGACCTGCACTATGATGACACCATCAAGGCGGTGGTCTTTGCCCCCAATGGTGGCAACTTCAGCTCGGGCGGGGATGTGCACGACATTATCGGGCCGCTGACCAAAATGAACATGAAGGAGCTGCTGGCCTTTACCCGCATGACCGGGGATCTGGTCAAGGCGATGGTAAACTGTGGCAAGCCGATTATCGCCGCCGTTGACGGGATCTGTGCCGGGGCGGGGGCGATCATTGCCATGGCGTCGGACCTGCGCATCGCCACGCCCGAGACCAAAGTGGCGTTTTTGTTCAACCGCGTTGGCCTTGCGGGGTGTGACATGGGGGCCTGTGCCATCCTGCCCCGGATCATTGGGCAGGGTCGCGCGGCCGAACTGCTCTATCTGGGACGCGCCATGACCGCCGACGAAGGTCAGGCCTGGGGGTTTTTCAACCGGGTGGTGGATCGCGGCGATCTGATGACCAATGCCCAGGATATGGCTGGTCGGATCGCAGCCGGGCCCGGTTTTGCCAATATGATGACCAAAACCATGCTGGCCCAGGAATGGGCAATGTCGATCGAACAAGCCATCGAAGCCGAAGCCCAGGCCCAGGCGATCTGCATGCAGGGACAGGATTTTCACCGGGCCTATCACGCGTTTGTGGCCAAGGAACGTCCGGTGTTTGAAGGGGATTGAACGCAGGCGAAGGTGGTCTTTGAGGGGTGGCCCCAAACCCTGGAGCGATTGGGGGCCAGCCCCCAAACCCCCGGAGTTTTCTGGCAAGATGAATGAAGGAGCATGGTGAGATGGCGGATCGAAGTTTCTTGTCTTGGCCGTTTTTTGACGAGCGTCACAGGGCGCTGGCCGATGATTTGGACGCCTGGGCACAAACACATGTAGCAACCATAGATCATTCAGACACCGATGCCGCCTGTCGGACATTGGTAGCGGCGTTGGGCCAGGGCGGTTGGACCCGTCATTCCGGGGCTGAGGCCGGAGAGAGGTTGGATGTGCGCACGCTGTGCCTGATCCGGGAGACGTTGGCGCGTCACGATGGGCTGGCGGATTTTGCCTTTGCCATGCAGGGGTTGGGGACCGGGGCGATTTCGCTGTTTGGCACGCCGGCGCAGCAAGGGGAGTGGTTGCCTTTGACCCGCAGCGGTCAGGCACTTTCAGCCTTTGCTCTGACGGAACCGCAATCCGGGTCCGATGTGGCCAGTTCCACGATGACTGCGGTCGAAGACGGCGACCACTATGTGTTGAACGGGGAAAAAACCTGGATTTCCAATGGCGGTATTGCCGACGTCTATACATTGTTTGCCCGCACAGGTGAGGCTCCGGGGGCAAGAGGGTTGAGCGCGTTCATCGTGCCAGCGGGGCTGACAGGGTTCAAGGTGGTCGAGCGATTGCAGACCATCGCGCCACATCCGCTCGCGACCCTGCGCTTCAGCGATTGCCGGATCCCGAAAACAGCGCTGATCGGCGAACCGGGGCAGGGGTTCCGCATCGCGATGTCGGTGCTGGATGTATTCCGGTCCACGGTGGCGGCTGCTGCGTTGGGGTTTGCCCGTAGGGCGCTGGACGAGTCGCTGGCGCGGGTCACCACGCGACAGGTTCAGGGGGCCCCCCTGTTCGATCTGCAGATGGTGCAGGGCCATATCGCCGATATGGCGTTGGATGTGGATGCCAGTGCCCTGTTGGTCTATCGCGCCGCTTGGGCCAAGGATACGGGGGCTGCCCGGGTCACACGCGAAGCGGCAATGGCCAAGCTGTTCTCCACGGATCAGGCCCAGAAGGTCATCGACAAAGCCGTGCAGCTGCACGGCGGCGACGGGGTGCGGTCGGGGCAAAAGGTCGAGGAGTTGTACCGCGATATCAGGGCATTGCGAATTTATGAGGGCGCGTCCGACGTACAGCGCGTGGTGATTGCGCGCCAGGCGCTGGGTGCCTATCTGGGAGGATAAAGATGCTGGGACCAACGGCACATATTGATACGTTTACGCGGGATAATCTGCCGCCTTTTGATCAATGGCCCGACTTTCTGCTTGATGGGTTCGACTACCCCGAGCATGTGAATGTCGGAGTCGAACTGACCGACGCGATGGTCGACAAGGGGTTTGGCGATCACACCGCTTTGATCGGCAATGGGCGTCGGCGGACCTACAAGGAATTGACTGATTGGACCAACCGTCTGGCCCATGTGTTGGTCGAGGATCTGAAGGTAAAACCGGGCAATCGGGTGCTGATCCGGTCTGCCAACAATCCGGCGATGGTGGCCTGTTGGCTGGCAGCGACCAAAGTGGGCGCGGTGGTGGTCAATACAATGCCCATGTTGCGCGCCGGAGAACTGAGCAAGATTGTTGACAAGGCTGAGATCAGCCATGCGCTGTGCGACACCCGGCTGATGGAAGAACTGGTAAGTTGCGCCAAAACGTCGAATTACCTGACATCGGTGGTGGGGTTTGACGGGACCTCGAACCACGATGCCGAATTGGACCGATTGGCGTTGGAAAAATCGGTCATGTTTGATGCGGTGCAGACGGGGCGGGATGATGTTGCGTTGTTGGGGTTCACCAGTGGTACCACCGGATCGCCCAAGGCGACGATGCATTTTCACCGCGACCTGCTGATCATTGCCGATGGGTATGCACACGAAGTGCTGGCGGTGAAGCCGGAAGATATCTTTATCGGCTCACCACCACTGGCCTTTACCTTTGGGTTGGGTGGGTTGGCGATTTTCCCGCTGCGGTTTGGTGCGGCGGCGACGTTGCTCGAGGCGGCGACTCCGCCGAATCTGATCGAGATCATCGAAAAATACAAGGCAACTGTGTGCTTTACGGCCCCCACCGCTTATCGGGTGATGCTGCGTGCAATGGATGAAGGGGCAGATCTGTCGTCGTTGCGGGCGGCGGTGTCCGCAGGCGAAACATTGCCTGCGCCAGTTTACGACGAATGGATCAACAAAACCGGAAAGCCAATGCTGGATGGTATTGGCGCGACCGAATTGCTGCATATCTTTTTGACCAACCGGTTTACCGACCACCGTCCGGCCTGCACGGGCAAGCCCGTGGGAGGATACGAGGTCCGGGTGTTGCGCGCTGATGGAACCGAGGCACCGCGTGGGGAGATTGGTCGGTTGGCCGTGCGTGGACCCACGGGGTGCCGTTACCTGGCTGATGATCGGCAGGCCGAATATGTGCAGGACGGATGGAACATCACCGGTGACAGTTTCATGATGGATGAAGGTGGGTATTTGCATTTTGCCGCGCGGAACGACGACATGATAATTTCGTCAGGTTACAATATTGCGGGCCCAGAGGTCGAGGCGGCCCTGCTGGCACATGAAGCCGTGGCTGAATGTGCCGTGATTGGCGCTCTGGACGAGGCGCGCGGCGAAATCGTCGAAGCCCATGTGGTGTTGGGCGACGGGCATGCGCCATCTGATCTGTTGATCAAAACGCTACAGGACCACGTCAAAGCGACGATTGCGCCGTACAAATACCCACGATCAGTGGTCTTCACAGACACATTGCCCAAAACCGAAACGGGTAAAATCCAACGGTTCCGGCTACGGGATTGATCCGCCCAAAGGATTGTCGAAAAGCGCAAAATGCACGTCCCCGTCGGCACCAGAATGGTGCAGGACGGGAGCCGGTTCCGGAATGAAGGGGTCTGCCAGCCTAACGGATCAGGCGGGCAGGGGCGTGGCTATTGCGTTTTTAGATCGCTGGCCATCATGCGGCCGTCTCGCCCTTCTTGGAGCTCGTAAGAAACTTTTTGATTGTCAGCCAAGCCGGTCAATCCTGACCGTTCGACTGCCGAAATATGAACGAAAACATCGCTGCCGCCTTCATCAGGGGCAATGAAGCCGTAACCCTTGGTAGTGTTAAACCATTTCACGGTGCCGCTTGGCATGTCCCGTGTCTCCTTCTATCTTGTAGTTCTCACCGAATGTCTTCGGTGGTCATAAGATACGGCCGGTCATTCAGGCGTCGGACAGGCCAAAGGATTGACAGAGGTCTGAACAGCGGCTGTAACGGTCGCAGGATCGCATGGTCTTGGCGAAAATCAAGAAAAACAGCGTAACGGGATTGTAAAACCTGTTTTGGTGGGATTTTGCACAAAAAATAGAAGGGTTACCGAATGTCCATCACAATTTTTGGACTCAAAAATTGCGACACTTGCCGTAAGGCATTGAAATCATGCCCGTCTGCAACGCTGATCGATGTGAGGGCGGATGGAATCGCTGACAGAATGCTGGAGGCGGCGTTGGCAGAATTTGGCGAAATACTTGTTAACAAGCGTTCTACGACGTGGCGTAACTTGGACGAGACAGCGCGCCAATCCGACCCGCTGGCTCTGCTCAGGGCGCACCCGAGCCTGATGAAAAGGCCGCTGATCGAAGCGGAGGGCAAGCTGTACCTGGGATGGACCAAGGAAACACAGGCAGGGCTTGGCGTGGGGTGAACAAGCCCTTATGTGCCCCATGAGTGGCAGGAGAAAATTATGCGCAATGCGGCCCTGGTTTTGGGAATTATTGCCGGCGTGTTCGGAATGATCGTCGGCTTCTTTGGCTATGGCTATACATCGGCCATCGAACATTTTGGCGAAATCGAGGGAATAGCCGAGCAGGTGGCCAATGTGGATGCGGTGCGATTGGCTTCGGTGATTTCACCGATGCTCGCGCTGGCGGGGGGCGGCATGGCACGTGCGCGGGCGCTGTGGGGCGGCATTCTTTTGCTGCTGTCTGCCGGTGGGATGTACTATGGCTATGGTTTCAACGTCTTTACCATGTTTCCGATCTGCTTTGCCGGGGTGGCCGGGTTGCTGGCTGTTGCGGCGGGCAAGCCGGACGAGGAAAAGGCGCATTTCTGAGAGGCGTCAAATCACAAAGGGCGCCCCTGTGGGGACGCCCTTGCCGTGAGTGATGATATGGTCATCAGGCCAAAACGGTTTCCTCGCGATTGCGCAGGAATGCATCGACCGACAAGAAACCGGCCCCCTTGATCACCAGATAAGACAGGGTGAACACCCAGAACAGACGCTGGTCCATGATCACGCTGTCGGGAAAACGATCAAACAGGGCACCCAGCGTTTTGGCATCGGTGGCACCATGGCCATAGACATCTGTCAGCGACTGCACGATGACAAACCCGATCATGCCAAGCGCGGCCAGGCGCGTCGCCAGACCAATGACAATGAGCAGCGGCAGGATGAATTCGGCCCAGGTCCCTGCCATGACAACAACCCATTCGAAGAGCCCGAACTGGGACACATCATAGCTGACCGCCTCGAGCTTTTTCGGGAAGATCTGGCTGTAGGCGCCGATGGACGGGCTGAAGATGCCGAAGAGCCCGTCGCCCAATTTGGTCAGACCCGAGTTCCAGTAGTAGAACAACAAGGTTGCAGCAAAAACAAAGCGGGCGGCCAAAGGCATGACCCAATCGCCAAGACGTTCGATCAGGCCGAAGATGGCGTTGTGAAGCGAGACCAGTGCGTGCATGGCCTTATCCTTTCGTCGTCAGAGATATGATGGCGTTGCCCTGCAACAGCAGGGTCAAAGTAGCGCCCAGATCGAAATCTGGCTGATTTTCCGTTGCCTGTTCGTGAGCTTCGCCAATGCTGTGGCCGCCCAGTATGGCTTTGATCCACGATGCACCCCCAGAGGGCAGAACCGTGACAAGAGGGTCGAATTCCGGGCGGGTGATCAGGATATCCTGAGCCGTGGCGCGGGGTTTTGGGGCGTCCGGTTCGGTGCCCAACCGCCAGATATCGTGGATCGGCCAACGCGACGGCAAAACATGAACCGCAGGAGCCAGGGTCAACCGGGTCGCCATCAGCTCTTCTGGCCCCAGTGTCGCCAAGTTTTGCGCCGCGATCGGGTCTGCGTCAGCGGCGTGATAGGCGCGACGCAGAGCCAACTCCATCCGTGCCAGATCCGGCAGATACCCCATCTTTTCAAGTTGCGGAATCGAGGCCAGAAAATCGGGAAATCGGTCGCCATAGAACATCAACAGGGGCGATGACGGCGGGGTCTGGCGCAGGTACTGCCCTGACAATCCATCCATGTTGGCCTTGCCCAGCAGGCCGGCGGTCGCCGGAAAGGCAGTATGCAGTGCTTGGGTCAGGGAAACGACGACATTGTTGCGATAGACGTTGAACCGTCGTCCTGCGGGGCGGGCATCCGCGTCGCTCAGGCCATCGGGAATGGCTGCTGATGCATCCAGCAAAGCAGAGGCAAAGAGATTTTGGGACACTTTCATGCCGCAACCCGCAGCAGGGTGTCGCGGGCGCGTGCGGCTTCGGCCTCGAGCACGGTCCAGGCGGGGACATCGGTGTCCCATTCCACCAACACCGGCTTGGGGCCAGAGCGCTCCAGGGTGTACTCCAGCAAGGTCCAGACCGGATCAACGACGGCGCGCCCATGGCTGTCAATCAACAGTGGATGCCCGTGATCGTCGGTGTCTTCGTCGTGCCCGCCCAAATGAAGCTCGCCGACCTGATCCAAATCAAAGGCGTCGATGTAGCCCTGGGGCGAAAAGTCCAGATTGGTGGCAGAGACAAAGACATTATTGATGTCCAACAGCAGACCACAGCCGGTCCGGCGCACAATTTCGCGCAGGAAATCGGGCTCGGACCAGGTGCTTTCGTCAAAGGCGAGATAGCTGGAGGGGTTTTCCAGCAGCATCTGGCACCCAATTACGTCTTGCAGATGATTGATATGATCGGCCACACGGGACAGGGTTGTGTTGGTATAGGGCAGGGGCAACAGGTCGTTCAGGAATTGGCTGTCATGGGTCGACCAGGCCAGATGTTCGGAAAAGCTGGCGGGGTTCAGCCAATCGACCAGATGTTTCAGGCGGGCCAGATGGTCAGGGTCCAGATCCTCATCGCCGCCGATGGACAGCCCGACGCCGTGAACCGAAATCGGAAATCGTTCGGCGAGATGACGCAGTTGCGCCAGAGGGCGACCACCATCCCCCATATAGTTTTCAGCGTGGATTTCCAGCCATCCAACCGCCCCCGGCGTGTCACAGATCTGGCCAAAATGCTGCGGCTTGTATCCCACGCCCGCTTTGGCTGGCAGTCTGTTGTGGCGGGGGGCAGCATCAAGCATGAGCACGCTCGTTATTTGGAAAGAACGGCGGGGGCCCAGAGAAAGGGCCCACCCCCAAAGGTTTTGCACACTACGGAATTATGCTGGCAGATCACGTTCCTGAGGTTCCAGAGACCCGGTGCGCGCGGTCCCGTCAGCCAAAGCAGGCAATTCGATATTGGCGCAGGTGTTTACGTCGACCAATGTCCAGGCGTTGCCCTGATAATCAACGGTCGAAGTGCCCGCGCAGGTGGTGCCGGGGCCAGCCGCACAGTCATTCTGACCAGCCAGCGAAACGCCATAGCACTTTTCCTTTGCCTGCGCAGCGGCAGGGGTCGACAGGGCAGCGGTCAAAGCAGCAGCAACGGCACCGGCAACGGCCAAAGATTTGGTGGTGTTCGACATTTCAGTGATCCTCTTCTGACATGTTGTGTTTGGTATTCGGTTGATATGAGTAAAAGCTAAACGGTCCCGACCCGAGTTTGAATTCACGAGCCCGTGGGTAACACCTGTGTCAGCAAGTGTGACAAAGTATTGCGCCGTAAGGCGCTGAAAAAATAGCAAAAACAGCGGAGAAATGCAAAACGGCCCGCCAGGGCGAGCCGTTTTTTTCGTCAAATCGGGAGAAATGTTACAGCAGATCGGGGGGCGTGGCTTCCCGTCCCAGCGCCTCTGTAACATTTACGAGGCTGTCCACACGGGTTTGTTTTTCACCCAGTCTCCGGATGCTGACGGTGCGTTCTTCGACTTCGCGGTGACCCACGGCCAGGATAACGGGCACCTTGCCAACGGAATGTTCACGGACCTTATAGTTGATCTTTTCATTGCGAATATCGGCTTCGGCGCGCACGCCTGCAGCTTTCAGCTCGGCAACGACCTCGTGTACGTAGTCATCCGCTTCGGACGTGATCGAAGCCACGACAACCTGACGTGGTGCCAGCCAGAATGGCAGCTTGCCGGCGTGTTCCTCGATCAGGATGCCGATGAAACGCTCAAACGAACCCAGCGTCGCGCGGTGCAGCATGACGGGGCGATGTTTGCTGCCGTCAGATCCGATATAGGTCGCATCCAGCCGCTCGGGCAGCACGAAATCAACCTGGAACGTGCCACACTGCCAATCGCGACCAATGGCGTCGGTCAGCACAAACTCCAGCTTGGGACCATAAAATGCCCCTTCGCCGGGGTTCAGTTCAGGTTCAATCCCAGCGGCGCGCGTGGCTGACAACAACGCTTGTTCAGCCTTGTCCCAAACCTCGTCCGAACCGGCACGGGTGTCCGGACGATCCGAGAATTTGACCGAGAAATTTTCGAACCCGAGGTCTTTGTAAATCTTGGACAGAAACCGGATGAATTCGGCGGTTTCACCTTCGATCTGCTCTTCGGTAGAGAAAATATGCGCGTCGTCCTGGGTGAATCCACGCACCCGCATGATGCCGTGCAGCGCACCCGAAGGTTCATAGCGGTTGCACGAGCCAAATTCGGCCATGCGCAACGGCAGGTCGCGATAGGATTTCAGACCCTGTTTGAAGATTTCGACATGGCAGGGGCAGTTCATTGGTTTCAGCGCATTAACGGCCTTTTCCCGGGCGTGTTCCTCATCGACTTCGACGATGAACATGTTCTCCTGATATTTGTCCCAATGGCCCGAGGCCTCCCACAGCTTGCGGTCCACGACCTGCGGGGTGTTCACCTCGACGTAGCCGCCCTTGCGCTGCTGGCGGCGCATGTAATCCTGCAACTGCACATAGATCGACCAGCCATTGGGGTGCCAGAAGATCTGCCCGGGGGCTTCTTCCTGCATGTGGAACAGATCCATTTCGCGGCCCAGCTTGCGGTGGTCGCGTTTGGCGGCCTCTTCCAGCATGTGCAGGTGCGCTTTCAGCTTGTCTTTGGAGGTGAAGGCCACGCCATAGATCCGCTGCAACATGGCGCGGTTGGAATCGCCGCGCCAATAGGCACCGGCAATGGACATCAGCTTGAAGCAGTCGCCTTGAACCTGACCGGTGTGCTGCAGATGCGGACCGCGGCACAGATCCTGCCAATGCCCATGCCAATACATGCGCAGCGGCTCGTCGCCGGGGATCGCGTCGATCAGTTCGACTTTGTAGGGTTCGTTGTTGGCGGTGTAGAATTCAACGGCACGCTGACGATCCCAGACCTCGGTGGTCACTGGATCGCGCTTGTTGATGATCTCCTTCATCTTCTTTTCGATGGTGCCGAGATCTTCGGGGGTGAAGGGTTCGGCGCGGTCAAAGTCATAATACCAGCCGTTGTCGATCACGGGGCCGATGGTGACTTTGGTTGCGGGCCAGATTTCCTGTACGGCACGGGCCATGATATGGGCCAGATCGTGGCGGATCAGTTCATTGGCCTGTTCTTCGTCCTTCATGGTGTGAAGCGCGATGGCGGCATCGGCGTGGATCGGCCATTGCAGGTCCCAATGTTTGCCGTCAACGGTGGCAGAAATTGCCTTTTTTGCCAGCGACGTCGAAATATCGGCCGCGACCTGCGCAGGGGTTACGCCTGCGTCATAGGATCGTGCATTGCCATCGGGAAAAGTAAGGGAGACTTGGGCCATCTGTCGGCTCTCCTCGTCGGTTTGGCGCCCACTGAACGCCCGGTTGCGGGTTATATGTGTCGCTGATTTGGCAGCACCTTGGGGTGGTGTCAAGACCAGTGTCTGGGAGAGTATTGGCCCCTGTGGCACGTTCGGCGCAGGCTGGGGGCGCTGCCCCCAGACCCCCGGGATATTTTTGGCCAGATGAAGGAGGGATCCCTGCGACATTCCTGATCAATCCAAGAAAACGTGACTGCAATTACAGATGACGCGGTTATCATTGCTGGAACGGCATCGATGGGTTGTCGTGCCATGCCAATGAGACTGAACAGGGAGAACAAGCCAGTGGTTGAATTCAATAAGAGTTTTGAGTTGACTGTCGAGGATGTAGAGCTGATCGAAATGGCGCTGCGCAAGACCATGTCCATTCTTTCGCGCCCCGATTTGGACGCAACCTTGTCGGCAGCCGACGGCTCGGGCCTTGCTGATCCCCAGGAAACTCTGCGCGAGATCTCGGATCTATTGGGGCGCATGCACAATCAAAAGAACTTTTTCCGCCCCCGCAACGACGTCTATGTCGGTGGCTGACAGGGCTTGCGGTTCGCCTGCGCTTTGGGTTCAGTGTTGGTCAAATCAAATCGACAAAGCCGGAAGGAACGGGCATGGGGCAAACTGCATTTCTGGACACCGCGCAGGGGCGGCGGCTGGCCTATCACAAGAGTGAGGGACGGGGCCCAACCATCGTGTTTCTGGGTGGGCTGAAGTCGGACATGGAAGGCACCAAGGCCGTGCACCTGGAAGCCTGGGCCCAAGCGCAGGGCCGCGCTTTCCTGCGGTTTGATTACTCGGGGCACGGGGAGAGTTCGCATACGTTCGAAGAAACCTGTATCGGGGATTGGCACGAGGATACCCTGGAGGTCATCGACCGTTTGTGCGATGGGCCGATCGTAGCAGTCGGATCATCCATGGGTGGTTGGCAGGCGTTGTTGCTGGCGCGGGCGCGGGCTGGTCGGATACATGGCATGGTGACAATTGCCGCGGCACCGGATTTCACCGAGGACGGGTATGTCGCCAGCTTCACGGACCTGCAGAAACAGACGTTGAACACTGTCGGCCAGATCGAATTGCCGTCTGATTACATGGAGCCGTATATCATTACGAAACGCTTGATCGAAGACGGACGCGCCCGTTTGGTTCTGCGTGATCCATTGGAATTGCCGTTTCCGGTGCGCTGCCTGCAGGGGACGGCAGATACGGCCGTTACGACTGACACTGCCCTGCGCCTGTTGGAACACGCCACCTGTGATGACATGCGTCTGTTGCTGGTCAAGGATGCGGATCACCGGTTTTCGGACGGCCCGTGTCTGGGTCTGATCGAGCAGGCGGTTTCTGAAGTGTTGGGGGCGGTTTGAGCGTGATGCAACAGCGTGTCAGCCTGATCACCATCGGTGTCCCGGACATGGCGCAGGCGGCGGCGTTTTATGAGGCGCTGGGCTGGCGGCGGACCGACAGCCCTGACGGGGTAATTGCCTTTGATCTGATCGGTCAGACACTGGGACTGTATCCGTTGGATGCCCTGGCCGAAGACATCGGTGTGCCGGTCGGTACATTGGGACAGGGCGCGTTGACGTTGGCCCATAATGTGCGCGCCAAGGCCGAGGTTGATCAATTGATGCAAGCCGCCGAGCGGGCCGGGGCCGAGATCCTGAAACCAGCGGCGGATGTGTTTTGGGGTGGTTATCACGGCTATTTCCGGGCGGTTGGTGGTGCCATCTGGGAGGTGGCGTTCAATCCGTTTTCCCCATTGTCGCCGGATGGTGCATTCCGCTGGAACGGGTACGGCTGATGCGGCGGCCGGGCAGCATGTGGAGCGTCGAGACGCTGGGCAGGGTTCGGCTTTCCAAATATTTCTACATGCGTGATTTTCTCTATTCCGAAATCGCCAATTTTCATGCCCGCCAGAACATTCCCGACAATCCCGATCTGGCCATTGAAACCGGCCGGGAGTTTTGCGAGACGCTTCTGGATCCGCTGGAGGAGACATTTGGCCGGGTGGCAGTCCGGTCCGGATACAGATCACCTGCGTTGAACAGGTTTGGCAATGAAAACAAACTGAACTGTGCCCGCAATGACCATCCGCTGGAATGTCATATCTGGGACCGGGGCACCGGGGCGGATCGCATTGCCGGGGCGTCGGTTGTGATCCCGTGGTTTGCCGATCAATACGATCGCGGACGGGATTGGCGTGACCTGGCATGGTGGATGCACGACCACCTGCCATACTCTGAAATCTGGTTCTTTCCCAAACTCTGTGCGTTCAATCTGGTTTGGCGTCCTGAACCGCTGCGTCGCATCGACAGTTACATTGCACCACGTGGCAGCCTGCTCCGCGCCGGAGATATCCCGAATGAGCCCCTGACCCAGCGTCAGTCACGATATGAGGATTTCCCGGCGTTCTGTGGCATAGCTTATCCCTGAGACCCCTTGCTGAGATGTGGTGAAAGCCGCACAATGGGACCATTCGGGCAGCTACTCATTTTAGAGGCAAGTCAATGATCGAACCTTTGGTTCTCGTTCCGGGCATGATGTGCGACGCCCGGATATTTGCGCATCAAATTCTGCACCTTTCGCGCGATCGGGCGGTCATGGTTGCACCGATTACGCAGGGTGAAACGATTGATGACATTGCCATGTCGTTGCTGGGCCAATTGCCAGAGCGCTTTGCGTTGTGCGGGCTGAGCATGGGCGGCATTGTCGCGATGGAACTGCTGCGGCGGCTCCCGGAGCGAATAACCCGCCTTTGCCTTATGGGGACCAGTCCGCTGGCGGAAACGCCGGGCGAGGCCGCCGCGCGCGAACCGATGCTGGTGCGGGTACAGGCCGGACAATTGGCCGATGTAATGCGCGAGACGATGCGGCCCGAGTTTCTGGCACCTGGCCCGCAACGGATGGAGGTGCTGAATCGGTTCTGGCAAATGGGCGAAGAATTGGGCAGCGACCTGTATCTGCGCCAATCCAGGGCCTTGCAGCGACGCAAGGACCAGCAGGCCACGTTGCGCAAATCGCGGGTGCCAACGTTGATCCTGTGCGGAGATCACGACGCAATGGTGCCGGTGCGTCGGCATGAATTCATGTCCGAACTGATGCCCAACGCCCGGTTGCATGTGCTGGAAAATGCAGGTCACCTGCCTGTGGTGGAAACGCCCGAAACGGTGACGCAGGTTTTGGGGCAATGGTTGTCCATGCCAACAGGCACGGTATGACGGACCGCTCCTTGAGGTTGTTGATGGTTGCCCCGGCCCCGGTCATCCCGGTTCACGACGGGATGACATTGGATGCAAAATTCGTCGAGGGCATGCGGCTGCAGTCGGACCTCTGGCCAGGCCAATTCGATTGTATTCTGCGCCGCGGCGCGCGCAGCATTCCATTTGGAGCCCGGGTGATCAACCCTGCACAGGAGACATTTGGCCTGCATGTCTTGGAAGAAGACGAGCGCCTGACACAAGCCCATTTCGAAGGCTATGATCTGGTGATGTGCAGCGCTGATGACGACCGGAACCTGGGGTTGGCCCCACTGGTGCAGGCTGCGGGGGCGCGGCTGGTTGTAACGCTTGAATATACGTTGGAAACGCGATTGAAGATCCTGTTTCTGACACCGGGGCGCAGCCTGCCCAGACGCTGTATATCCGCCCTGCGTCTGATGGCGCGGGAACTGCGTCGACGCCGGTTCATGGCCTCTGCGCAGGGGTTGCAGGCAAATGGATATCCGGCGCATTCCCTGTGCAGGAAAAGTGATCCGGATGCTTTGTTGTATCTGGACAATCGGATGTCTCCGGGCCTGTTTGCAACCAAGACCGAAATGGACGCACGATGCGACAGGCTCCTGTCCGCTGCGCCCGTGCGGCTGGTCTATACTGGCCGGCTGGAGCCAATGAAGGGCGCGCAGGATCTGATACCCGTCGCGCGGGCGCTGTCCCAAAGGGGCGTGACGTATTCGCTGGATATTTTTGGCGCGGGCCAGCTGAGGGATGAAATAGCCAACCAGATTGAGGCGGGTAGTCTTGCGCCGCAGGTGCGGCTACACGAACCGCTGGATTTCGAAACGGAACTGGTGCCGCATCTGCGCCAGAACGCGGATATTTTTCTGTGTTGTCACAAGCAATCTGATCCGTCCTGCACCTATATCGAAAACATGGGGTGCGGGCTTGCCGTTGTCGGCTATGAAAATCGGATGTGGTCTGCTTTGGCCGGCGCATCAATCGCAGGGTGGACCAGTCCGGCGGGACGGCCGCAGGAATTGGCCGACGCTGTGGCCCAGGCCGCTGGAAACCGCGTGCAGCTGGCCGAGCGTTGCCGCAATGCGCTTGCGTTTGCACAGGCGCATGATTTCCGTGCCGAAAGCCGCAAGCGTATGGAACATCTTGCAAAGGTGGCTGAAGGGTAGGCCAGACCTGCGCCCCGTTTTGGGAGGGGGGACGTTGCACGACGGAAGCCAGCTGTTGGTGGAGTTATGGCTGATCGCTCACCGATAGAGCGCGGCACGTTCTTCACGGGTCGGGATCTTCGCTTTGGCAACGGGTTTGCCGGTCTCCACGTCAAAAAATGGTGTGTTGCGCCAACGTCCGGACATCCAGGCAGAGAGGAACCGCGAAAACATACGCCAGACCATCCGCCCTGCGCCCTTGTGCCGTTTTTTGCCGTCCGATGTCACAATGAACCCCTGTGCCTGCACTGGGCCCAGGCGTTCAGGCGCAGCGAACCTGGCCACGGGGATACCAACAAAGGGAAGTTTGTGAGTTTTCAACGTGTTGCCGATGGGCGTATTGCAGCAGGTGGCATACCATCGAAACAACCCATTGGGGCCCAACCGCATCAGGCCCAGCTTGTCCTGGCCCCGCAGGAAGGTCAGGCGGTCCGGTGCAGTTTGAAACAGGGCGACAGGTCCGGGTGCCGGATCGGGTTGATCAAAAAACAGCTCACCCGCGCGGCAATCAGGACAAAAACAGGCAATATGCGCGCCGTCTCTCAGGGCAGTGATATCGACAACGCCCCGAACTTCCCCGCAGGTGCAGGAAAAGTTCAGAGGGACGTTATCCAGGGCCACGATCAGGCGGCCGAGTTTTTGTTCGCCGGCTTGCTGGCTCGTTTGGGTTTGCGCACATTGCTGTTCATGAAATCAATCACCAACGGGCGGATGTTGTCGCGCCAGCTACGCCCGGCAAAGATACCATAGTGTCCTGCGCCGGGTTCAACATGGCTGGCCTTTTTGCTGTCGGGCAGGCCCGTACACAAGTCCAGCGCTGCGATACATTGCCCCGGAGCCGAGATATCGTCATTCGCGCCTTCAACGGTTTTGACGGCAACATTGGTGATCTTGCTCAGATCAATCTTGTGGCCATTTACCACAAATTCGTTGCGCGCGATTTCGCGATTTTTGAAGATCCGCTCGACCGTGGACAGGTAGAATTCCGCCGTCATGTCCATCACGGCCAGATATTCATCGTAGAACCGGTTGTGGGCATCATGATCCGATGCTTCGCCGCGCGATACGCGCATGATCTGGTCGTTAAAGGCTTTGGAATGGCGTTCGCTGTTCATCGACATGAAGGACGACAGCTGCAGCAGGCCCGGATAGACCATCCGCCCGACGCCTTTGTATTTGAACCCGACGCGTTGAATCATGGTTTCTTCGAGCTGGCCCATGGTGACCCGGCGGCCAAAATCGGTGACTTCGGTGGGGGTCGCATCAGGGTCGATGGGGCCGCCGATCAGGGTCAGGGTGGTCGGCTGTGCCGCTGGGTCCAATTCGGCCAGATAGGCCGTGGCCGCCAGCGTTAGCGGGGCAGGTTGACAGATCGCAACGACATGGGTTTCCGGACCCATTTCCCGCATGAAATCAACCAGATACTGGGTATAGTCCTCGACGTCAAACTTGCCAGCGGATACCGGAATGTCACGCGCATTGTGCCAGTCGGTAATATAGACTTCGCAGTTCACGAGCAGGCTTTTGACGGTGGAGCGCAGCAGGGTCGCATAGTGACCGGACATCGGCGCAACCACCAAAACCTTGCGGGGTTGTTCCTTGCGTCCGTTGACGCGGAAATGCAGGAGATCGCCAAAGTCACGTTCAATCACAGGGGTGATTTCGACCAGGTGGTCCTTGCCATCCTCGCAGGTAAAGGTGCGAATGCCCCAGTCAGGTTTGACGACCATGCGCTGATACGTGCGTTCCGTGACCTCGCCCCAGGCGGCCATCCAATTGAGTGCAGGGTTGGGAAACGCACTGAACATGGGATACGATGCCATGGCTGATGCCGTAGCCCCGAGCCATTGGTTCGTGTTCCGGGCCGTTTCCATCAAGTCGTAAGTCATCATATAGCGCATGTACGTCTCCTTTTCCTGCATCCGGAACATACGTTACAAAAGATTCACGTAAATCGGACCTTTCGTCGCTTTGCCCGATATCCGAAGGCCGGATATTCTGCACAGCAGAAAGATTAGGGGGGATTCCTTAAAATGACAACAAGTGATGAAGGTACTTCGGCGTTGAGCCCAGAACATATTGAACACCTTCAGGAAAATATGGAAAAAGTCGAAGAGCTGACAAAACGGCTTGTTGACGCAATGGCGAATAAGACGCCGCATAATTCTGCCCTTGATGGGCCGAATCAAGAGCTGTTCGCACGCGCAGCAACGGCCTATTGGAGCAAATCGCTGCAGGATCCCACACATCTGTTGCAACAACAGATTGAATATTGGGGCAAATCCGTGCTGAATTTCGCCGAAGCACAACAGGCTCTGACTGCGGTCACGACGGATGAACCGCAGCAGAAACCCAAAGATCGCCGCTTTTCCAACCCGCTGTGGGAAAACAACCCTTATTTCCACTTTATCAAGCAGCAGTATTTGACCAACGCCGACGCAATTTCCAAAGCGGTAGACGAGGTCGAGGATCTGGACGCCAAAGACAAGCGACGCCTGCAGTATTTTTCGCAGCAGATCGTGGACCTGATGGCTCCAACGAACTTTCTGGCCACAAACCCGGATGCGCTGGAAAAAGCGGTGGAGACCGAAGGCAAATCGCTGGTTCAGGGTTTGGAAAACCTGGTTGCCGATCTCGAAGCCAACGATGGCGCGCTGGTTGTGCGTTTGGCTGACGAAAAGGCGTTTGAATTGGGACGCAACATCGCCACGACCCCCGGTGATGTGGTCTATCGCAACAAGATGATGGAGCTGATCCAGTACAAACCGGTGACTGACACAGTGCACGATACCCCCATCGTACTGTTCCCGCCCTGGATCAACAAATTCTATATTTTGGATCTCAAGGCCCAGAACAGCATGATCAAATGGATCACCGAACAGGGGTATACCTTGTTTGTGGTCAGCTGGATCAACCCGGACGTATCCTATGCCGACGTGGGCATGGAGGATTACATTCAGGATGGCTTCCTGACCGCCATCGAAAAGGCCAAGGAGATCTGTAGCGTCAAGCAGGTCAACGCGGTTGGCTATTGTATCGCGGGCACCACGTTGAGCCTGACCTTGTCCCTGTTAAAACAGCGTGGCGACAAGTCGATCAAATCGGCGACCTTCTTTACCGCGCTGACGGATTTCTCGGAGCAAGGCGAATTCACCCCCTTCCTGCAGGATGACTTCATCGACGGGATCGAAGAGGAGGTGAAGGAGATCGGTATTCTGCGATCGTGGATCATGGCACGGACATTCTCCTATCTGCGGTCCAATGACCTGATCTATGGCCCTGCTATCCGCAGTTACATGATGGGAGAAACACCGCCGGCGTTCGACCTGTTGTATTGGAATGGGGATGGGGCCAACCTGCCAGCCAAGATGGCGACTCAATACCTGCGTGGCCTGTGTCAGAGCAATCGGTTTGCCGAAGACGGGTTCGAGCTGATGGGTCACACACTCAAGCTGAGCGATGTGGATGTTCCGCTGATGGCGATCACTTGCGAGACGGATCACATCGCAGCCTGGAAAGATTGTTATCGAGGTGTGCAAAAGATGGGGTCGCGCAGCAAGACCTTTATCGTTTCAGAATCCGGGCATATCGCCGGTATCGTCAATCCGCCATCCAAGAACAAATATGGTCACTATACCAACGACGACCTGAAGCTGGACAACGCTGACTGGATGGAGGGCGCGACCTACAATCAGGGCTCATGGTGGCCGCGCTGGGAAGCCTGGCTGAAGAAACGGTCGGGCAAGCAGGTCCCGGCCCGTGAAATTGGCGATTCGGCGTATGACCCGATCTGCCCTGCTCCGGGTACCTATGTTGAGCTGAAAGCAAGTCGTTGATTTAAAAAGGTATTGATAAAAAATGCTGCGGTGCAGCAAAAAATACTTGAAATGCCGCACCGCAGAAAGCATATTGTTTGCAGAAGATGGAACGGGACAGGCCCGTTGAGCAATCAATTAGGATCAGTACAATGGCAAAAACCCAAGACTTCACCGCCGCAATGAAAGACATGATGGGCGCATTTCCGGTAGACACTTCTGCCGTGGAAGACGCGTTCAAAAACACCGCTGCTCTGAACGAGCGTCTGTCGGGTGTTGCTCTGGAAGCCGCCGAAAAATCGGCCGAGATTTCCAGCAAATGGACCAAAGAAACCCTGACCAAACTGGGTGACGTGTCCAAAGCCAAAACCGACCCGGCCGATTACGCCAAAGCCGCCACCGATTTCGCCAGCGCAACTGCCGAAGTTGCTGCTGAAAACATGGCCGCCTTTGCTGAAATCGCCAAGAAAGTTCAGATGGACACCGTCGAACTGCTGATGTCGGCTGGTAAAGACATGACCGAAGAAGCAACTGCCGCTGTCAAGAAGGCCACCGACGAGGTGACCACTGCTGCCAAGAAGGCAACAGCGAAGTAAGCACGAGCGCGACAGACATCATTCTCCTCCCAGATGGTGTTTTCGCGGGGGCGGGCCAAGGCCCGCCCTTTTTGCGTCGGGGGGACCGGTAGGCTGGATGGCCTGACGGGGGCAGTTGGAACATTGTTCCAACTGGATGGCAAAGTCTTTTCTTTTGTTCTGCACTCGCATAGTGTTTGCTGCAACGCATCATGACCGGGGAGGCAAACAAGGTGTCGGACAACGAAAAACCTCTGCTGATCAAACGTTATGCCAGTCGACGGCTGTATAATACCGAGACGAGCGATTACGTGACACTGGAGGATATCGCAGGGTTCATCCGGGACGGACGCGAAGTTCAAATTGTGGACCTCAAGTCCGGTGACGACCTGACGCGCCAATACCTGTTGCAGATCATTGCTGAACACGAAAGCCGCGGCGAAAACGTCCTGCCGGTGAATGTTCTGAATGATTTGGTTCGCTCTTACATGTTGCCTGGCGGTGGAATGATGCCGCAGTTCCTGCAAAGTTCGTTCGAGATGCTGCGGGAAAGTCAGTCCAAGATGATGGAAAACATGACCGCCATCAATCCGATGTCGCAAATCCCTGGCTTTGACGCACTTCAGGCTCAGCAGGAGGCATTCCTAAAGGCGATGACAGGCGGATTGGGCAATTGGCCAACCGGTACCGCGCCCGACGACACGACCGAAGCGGGCAAGGGCGAAGATCTTGATGACATCAAGAAACAGCTTGCAGAACTCCAGACAAAACTGTCCAAGCTGAAATGACATAAGGCCGGGACACCCGGCCTTTTTCTTTTCTGGGGTGTGGGACTGTTCAGGTGCCGTAAGCTTGGGGCGGGTTTTTCACGTCTTCCACGGCGCTCAGCAGGATATCGGCAATCACATCCAGCTCTGCCCTGGTCAGGCGCACGGGCAATCGCACATCGCAGGCTTTCATCAGCATGTCGCGGGTGCGTGGTAATTCCGGAATTTCCCCAAGAAACTGCCAGTTCCAATAGGCCCGGGCGTTGTCGCGGCTGTGGCCAAATATCTGAACTTTGACACCGCGGCTTGCGGCGGCTTTGGCAAAGGCGAGAATTTCCTCTGTTTCCATACCGACCAGATTGAATTGGATCGAATCCGGGGCCCGCTGTTCCGGCGGAAGGGGGGGCGGCACCTGAATAAACGGTGTTTCGCTGTTCAGGCGGCCCGCGACATAGTCGTGGTTTGCCAAACCGTCGCGCACCCGTCGGGCCAGTTCAGGGATCTGGGGACGGATCACCACAGCACTCAGATTATTGAGACGCAGGTTATAAAGCGGAAGTTGGTTCTGCCACTTGGCAAAAGCGGCCTCCAGATCCGATGAATTGTCGCCATGGGGACCTTTGTGTTTGGCCCAGTTGTGTTCATAGGCGCCGGACATGATGACGGCTCGTGCGACAAGGTCGGGATCGTCGGTGATCAGAATGCCACCTTCACCGGCGTTGATCATCTTGTATGACTGGAAGGAGAAACACCCAATCCGCCCAATCGTACCAATATTCTTGCCGTGCCAGGTGGTGCCCAGCGAATGGGCAGCATCTTCGATCACCGGAATGTCGCGCGCATCGCACAGGGCCATGATGGCGTCCATGTCCGACGTGTGCCCGCGCATGTGGCTGATGATGACGGCCTGCACATCGTCCAGTTTGCGTGCAAAGTCGTCCATGTCGATGCGATAGTTGTCCCCCACCTCGCACAGGACGGGAATGCAATCTGCATGAACCACGGACGACGGAACAGCGGCAAACGTAAACCCCGGGATCAGAACCCGCGCGTCACGGGGCAGGTTCAACGCCTTGAGCGACAGGAATAATGCGGCGGAACATGACGAGACTGCCAGCGCGTATTTCGCCCCCAAAAGCGCGGCAAATTCCTGTTCCAACAGGGTTACCGGGGCATTGTCGGAGTTATAGCGAAACAGGTCCCCTGACTTCATCAACTCCGTCACGGCCGCCAGTGCGGCAGATGGGATTGGTTCGGCGTCGTGGACATTTGGTGGTTGCTGCATATTTCAAAAACCTGAAGTTAACCTTTCAAAAATATAAAACAAAGCCGAGTTGAAGCCAAGCAGAAGCGCTTGGCTGGACGCCCAAGACGGCAAGAATTTTCTAATCTGTTGCGGGGTGACCTCTAATATCACTCTGGTCGTGAAAAAAGCCGCCCAGACCAGGGTCGGGCGGCTAGAAGATCGTCGTCTCCTGAATCGTTTAGACGTTCATCAACAGGTGTTCGCGTTCCCAGGGTGAAATTACCTGAAGAAATTCATCATATTCTGCCCGCTTCACGATCGAATAGACGCGCGCAAAATCGGCTCCCAACACTTCGTGCAATGCGGTGGCCTCTTCAAAAAGATCCAGCGCCTGTCCCATGACCTGGGGGATATCGCCTTCGCCCGCATAGGCGTCGCCTTTGAATTGACGCCGAGGCCGCTCTTCGTTGATCAGGCCCAGATACCCACAGGCCAGAGACAACGCGATACCCAGATAAGGGTTGCAGTCCATGCCGGCGATCCGGTTTTCGACGCGCCGCGCCGAAGGGCCGGACAAAGGGATCCGAATGCCAGTGGTGCGGTTGTCGCGCGCCCATTCCAGATTGATCGGCGCGGCGTGGTCCTTCACATAGCGGCGATAGGAATTCACATAGGGTGCCATGACCGCCAACCCCGAGGGCAGGTGGTTCTGCAATCCTGCGATAAAGTTGTAGAAGGCATCGGTTTCGCCACCCTGAGGACCGGAAAAGATGTTGTCCCCGGTCTCCATGTCGAGGATCGAATGGTGGATATGCATGGCGCTGCCCGGTTCATCCTCGATCGGTTTCGCCATGAAGGTGGCAAAGCAATCGTGACGCAGGGCGGCCTCGCGGATCAGGCGTTTGAAGTAGAACACCTCATCCGCCAGCTTGACCGGATCGCCGTGGCGCAGGTTGATTTCCAACTGACCAGCGCCGCCTTCCTGGGTGATGCCGTCGATCTCGAACCCCTGCGCTTCGGCAAAGTCATAAATGTCGTCGATCACGGGACCGAATTCATCCACGGCCGTCATCGAATATGCCTGTCGCGCCGCTGCCGGGCGACCTGAGCGACCCATCATCGGTTTGATTTCCTGGGCCGGGTCGATGTTGCGGGCGACCAGAAAGAATTCCATTTCCGGTGCGACAACCGGTTTCCAACCCTTGTCATGATAGAGTTGTACAACCCGTTTCAACACGTTGCGAGGCGAATAGGGGATCGGGTTGTCATCGCGGTCATAGGCGTCGTGGATCACCTGCAATGTCCAGTCCCCGGTCCAGGGCGCAGCCGTAGCGGTGGTGAAATCGGGGCGCAGAGTCATGTCTTTTTCGATGAACCCGTCATCGTCTGCGGCTTCTCCCCAACCTCCGGTGATGGTCTGAAAGAAGATACTGTCAGGCAGGTGAAAATAATCCTGACGCGCGAATTTGGTCGCGGGTACTGCCTTGCCTCGGGCAATACCCGGAAGGTCCGATATAACGCATTCAACTTCGTCGAGACGACGGCCCTCCAGATAGGTTTTCGCGGCGTCAGGCAGGTTGTCTGTCCAGTCGGCCATCAGGTCCTCTCTTTCGTCAAGAATGCTTTCATGAAGGTTGCAATTTCAAGGTTGCTGACGGGGCCGTGCAGGTCGGCCGCAGCAGCGTCAAGAACGTCATCCGGCACCACACCGCGTCCTCTATGGTCGATCAGCCCCTGAATGAAATCAGCGCCATATTCGGGGTGCGGCTGAACGGTCCAGATATGGTCGTCATAGGCGAGGATGCCATTTTCACAGAATGCGTTGCCTGCCAGAACGCGGGCGCGGTCCGGGCGGTCCACCACCTGATCCTGATGCCAGGCATTCATGGTGACAGTATCGCCGTTCTGATCATAGCTGACTCTGCCAATGGCCCACCCACCGTCGAATTTTTCGACCTTTCCACCCAGGGCCTGGGCGATGATCTGATGTCCAAAACACACACCGATCAGTGGTTTTTTCTGGGCGTCGATGTCGCGGATCAGGTCTTCCAGTGGGCGAATCCAGTTGTGATCTTCGTAGGCACCATGCCGCGATCCGGTGATCAGCCAACCATCCGCGTCCTCAGCACCATTTGCGGGAAACTCGCCATCAACCACCGCGTATCCTTGAAATGTCACCCCGTCCTGCGCCAGCAGATTGGCGAACATCACGTCATAGTCTCCCGTCGTCTCGATGAGAGCGTCCGGGGCATGGCCGGTTTGCAGAATGCCGATTTTCATAAGTCACCAGATTTGATCAAATTGAACGTAGACCATGATGATCCACCAGGCAAGGGGGACTCAGACAGTCTCCAGTAGGGTCAGCCAGTGTTGGTCCGGATCCAGGTCGTCAAAGCGCTGCATTTCCTGACGCTTGGTCATGACGAGATTTTGGATCAACAGGGGGGGCAGGATCCGCGCGATCAGAGGATCAGTTTCGAACCGGTCGATGGCGGTCGCCCAATCGGGTGCCAGATGTGGCAGGTCCGGCACGTCATACGCGTTGCCGGAAATCGGCTCCGGGGGCGTCATCTCATCTTCTATGCCGATCAGTGCAGCCCCCAGCAGAGTGGCCAGAATCAAATAGGGGTTGGTGTCGCCACCGGCGACCCGGTGTTCAATGCGCCGCGCTTTGGGTGATCCCCCCGGAATGCGAATTGCGGCAGTCCGGTTTTCATAGGCCCAGGCTGCACCAGTTGGGGCGTGGGCACCGGGCACCAGCCGTTGGTAGGAATTGCCATGCGGAGCAAAGATCAAGGTACTGGCCGGCATTGCAGCGATACATCCGGCAACGGCTTGCAGCAGCAGGTCAGACCCACGCTCGGTTCCGTCGTCAAATACATTGTTCCCGTCGCTGTCCAAAACCGAGAAATGCACATGCATCCCATTGCCTGCGTCATCTGGATAGGGTTTGGCCATAAAGGTAGCAGCGCAACCATGTTTGCGGGCCAGGCCGCGCACCAACGCCTTGAAAAGCCACGCATCGTCTGCGCATCTCATGGCTTCCTGATGGTTCAGGTTGATTTCATACTGACCCAAACCCGCTTCGGAAATCGCAGCCTGGGCGGGAATGCCCATCTGCGCTGCGCCGTCGTAGAGGTCGGTGAAAAATGCATCAAAAGCGTCCAGTTGCCCGACCGACAGAACGGCTTCGTTCTTGACACGGCGTCCGGATACCGGGTTCAGCGGCGGCTGTGGAGACGTGCCGCTGGCGTCCAGCAGAGTGAATTCCATTTCGGTCGCGGCGACAACGGTCCAGCCTCGTTTTGCATAGCGCCCCAGCACATCGGCCAGCGCATGACGCGGGTCACCCATGAACGGTGCCTGATCATCAGCGTGCATAACCATCGGTACCAAGGCGGTTTCAGTGGGCAACCAGGGCATCGGAACTGCCCCGCGTTCGGTCGGCAGAAGAATGCCATCTGCGTCCCCGGTTTCAAACACCAGTGGGCTGTCTTCGATGTCACATCCAAACAGATCCACGTTCATTGTCGAAACCGGCATTCGGGCCGAACCCTGATCCAGTTTGTCGGCCATGTCCGCAGGCATGCGTTTGCCGCGCATCTGACCGTTCAGGTCACAGGCGGCAATTCGGATGGTGGCGAGATCTGTGAGATCCATGAGAGGCTCCATTCATCTTGGGACAGATGTAACCGAGGTCCGGGAGCTTGTCACTACATTTGATCAAATTAATGGCGGGTTCTGTAAGTCGATTGATTTGTGACGTTGGGGCAGGGGAATTGTGCGGACGGTGATGTCCTTTAACCTGCCGGACCTGATTGCATCATTTGTCCGGCACCGCTGGTTCAGGGAGCCCAATGGTCGGGAATGCCAAGGCCCGAAATCCGATTGTGCATCGCGTCAATATAAGCTGCCATGTTGTGGTTCAGACCCTTGCGCGGCGATTTGTGAATCAAAGTCCTGGAGGCCCCCAATCTTTCGAAACCGCGTGGAAACCGGCATACCAGATCGTCTGTTCTGCAGATGGACAGGGACAGGTTCCGATAGGTTGACGGTGCCTTTGATTTGAGGATCCGTGGCGCGGCAAAACCGATCGAAGGCGCAGTCCAGATTGTGGACAGGATCTGGGCCGATGCTGCGCCCAGGGAATGGCCGACCACCAATCGGGGCCAATGTTCAGGATTATTGCCGATCCATTTGCTGATGTGGTTGGCATGGGTCAGGAACCCTTGGTGCCAGATGATTCCATTTTTGTCCGGCGGCGCGGTGCCTCTCCCGAAACCCTTGGTTTTGTTGCGTGACCCGAAGCCCAGACGGGGCATTCCAAGGTTCAACAGTCGAAAGTTGAACTTGGCATAATCCCAGAAGGAGTTGCTGCCAGGTACCAGCAGGCAGCGATTGTTCAGCAGATAGGCTTCCACCCCTTTGACGGGACATTGGCTGGTGATCCAGACGCCATGGTCCTGTTTCAGTGTTTTGTTGACTGCTTCGACACCCTGTTTCTTGACGGTGTACGAAATCTTGACCAACTCGGCTGCTGTCGCCACCGAACTGTCCAGATCCGGTCGCTGGATGTTCAGGGCCGCCAGTGTTTTGGGGCCGACGATCCCGTCGGGATCCAGCCCGGCATTTTTCTGAAAGGTGCAGACCGCTTTTTCCGTATTGCGTCCCCAGATGCCGTCAATGCGTCCGGCGTAGCATTTCAGTTCCTTTAATCGGCGTTGCAGCAATCTTATGTCCAGGGCCATACAGGAACACCTTTCATAATGTGTTGAATTTCAGGATCTTATTGGATTTTTGCGAATTTTTCAACATCTGCTCCGGCCCCCGTGGTCGCTCGGCGCACGGCGGCGGTTTGCAGAGACATCAGAGGAAAACCTTGTTTGTTGGCCATTATTTGGCCAGACTTGTTGCGGGCGGGTAGATTTTTTCGTGTGGGGGGAGCGTTGAATGAAACGTAGTCTCGCCGCAGTTTTGGCGGCAGATGTCGCGGGCTATTCAGAGCTGCTTGGCAAAGATACCGAAGGAACGCTGGTGGCGCTTCGGCGGCTCAGATCCGAGATTTTCCGACCGACAGTGGCCTCGCGGCGGGGACGGGTGGTCAAAAGCATGGGCGACGGTTGGATCGTTCTGTTTCCGGCCGCTTCGGACGCAGCGACCTGTGCACTTCAAATCCAGGACTTATTGGCGCGTGACGGGTCCCGGTCTGAACTGTCGATGCAATTGCGACTGGGATTGCATCTGGGGGATGTGATCGAAGAAGAAGAAGATGTGTTTGGCGACGGAGTGAACGTCGCGGCGCGGTTGGAAAAGATCGCCGCCCCTGGCAGCATCGCCATTTCCGACGCCGTATTCGGCAGCTTGGATGGAACGCTCAGGCCGTCGTTTGACGATGCCGGTGAACATGATCTCAAAAACATCTCCAAACCGGTACGTGTCTGGACGCGGGGGTCGTTGCCCGGGCGCAAGGTGAGCGGGGTCGATGCGTCTCAACGCCCTCAGATTGTGGTGCGTCCCCTTGAGACGTCGGACCAGCGGGACGAAGTGCGCGAGCTGTGTGATGCTTTGACCGGGGATTTGATGACCTATTTGGGCGCAACCCATTGGCTATCGGTGAGCGCGCGTGACACAGGACGGCGGGCTTATGCCCTGTCTGGGCGCATTCGGGCCAGCGGCGGGCGGTTGCGGTTGGAGGTGCGGTACACTGACCCCGAGCAGACAGAGCTGTGGTCGACCAAGATTGACGGCGATCTGGCCAATGCGTTTGATTGGCAGGATGAAACTGCCGAAACGCTGGTCAACCAGGTGATGACCGCAACCTTTGACAGCGAACGCAGACAGTTAGACAAGTTGTCGATCGCAGACATGAGCGCGAACCAATGCGAATTGCGGGGTCAGATCGCGATTGACCGGTTGGACCCGGATGCCTTTGCCTCGGCGCTCAAATATTCCAGCGCCGCGATCACCAAGGATCCATCTCTGCCGCATCCTTTTGCGCTGGCCTTGGTCTCCTATTTGTCGGCGACGGCGATGGGGTATGACGAGGTCACCGAGCAATATGCGTCTTCGGTGCCGATGTGGTGCGCGGCGGCTGCGCCGTTGGTTGAAAATCACTCTCTGTTGCGGTTGGCGCTGGGGGTGACGACATATTCCCAACTCAGAGAACCCTCCCGTTTGCGGTCGGTTGTCGAATATGCGCTGCGTCAATCGTCGTCCGATTTCGTGACCCTGGCGCTCAGCGGGTGGTCCTATATCTGGATTGGCGATCATGGCGAGGCGCTGGATTGTCTAAGAAAGGCCTATGTGCTGGGTGGGAAAAGCCCCTGGGCGTTGTCGATCCAGGGCGGCCTGGCCATGGCGTCGCTGCAGGCCGGGGACGACGCGGCCGCTGTGAAATTGGCCCGCGAAGGGCTGAATATCAGTGTGGGGTATACCACCTTGTATAGAATTTTGGCTGCAGCCCATGCCCAGTTGGGACAGGATGACGCTGCAACCAAAGCAGTGGCCGACGCCTTGCGATTGCAACCCGATGATAGCATCGCCTCGATTCAGGCGCGAAATGTGTTTGCTGTGACCGGCGCGGCGAACCGTTATATCTCTGGGTTGCGCAAAGCCGGCATGCCCGAATAGGCGGGGTCTTCAGGATCCGAATCCGATGCCAAGCCGGTCCAGCGCTTTTAGAAGAAGCGACCGCTGCCCGGTTTGGTCTTCGCGGGCCAGATCGGCCTGGGCCCAGGATACAGCCAGTGAACGGAACGGTTCGGGGGGGAACGGGGGTGCCCAACTGCGCGCCATGCGCAATTGTGTGCGCTCCGTTTGTTTCCCTTGCAGCAGGTCCAGCATGGTCAATGCTGCAAATCGGGTTGCAGAAACGCCCTGACCGGTGAACCCCAAGGCATAGGCCAGCCGCCCCTTCATGGCGGTGCCTACAAAGAAGGTCAGCCGGGCCGACGTATCGATGATCCCGCCCCAGGCGTGTGAAAAGGCCACTTCGCCCAGTGCCGGAAAGGTCGCGCGGAAATTTGCCTCCAAACGGGCATAGCTTTCCGGTCGGTCGAGCAGAGCGGCGTCGCGACGGTTGCCCCTGTGATAGATTGCGTCATACCCACCCCACAAAATGCGGCTGTCAGCCGTTTTGCGCGAATAGTGAAACTGGTTGCCGCTGTCTGCGATACCATAGCGCCCGGTCCACCCGATCGCATGGAGCTGAGCATCGCTGAGCGGTTCAGTCATCAGAGTATAGTCGAAAACCGGAATGATCCGGGATTGCAGGCGCTTGAGCAGGGGAACAGACGCGTTGGTGGCAAGAATGACCTGACGGGCGATGACCCGGCCGGCGCGGGTGTTCAGCGTGATACCGTCGGAGTGCGAGGACAAGGCTGTTACGGCGCTGTGTTCGTGGATCTCTACACCCTGATCTGACGCAGACCGGGCCAGCCCGTGTACTGTTTTTGTCGGGTTCAAGAGGGCGTAATCTGTCTCGTAGAGGCCAGCAATGTATTTGGGGCTGTTCAGTCGCGCCCTCAGGGCCGCGCCTTCCAGGTATTCGGTTCCTATTCCGAACCGGGTCAGGGCAGTCTGCATGGTTTTCAACCCCTCGGCTTCCCATGGGGTGGCGGCCAGGTTCAATTTGCCGGGTCTCTCGAATTCGGCGTCGATATCGAACCGGCCCAGGTCAGCCTCCAGTTCGTTCATGTTCTGGCGGCCCATTCGGATCAATGTTTCCGCCTCATCGGGCCAGCGCGACAGGGCATTGGATACCCCGTGCGATATGCTGGGGGCACAAAACCCGCCGTTGCGACCGCTCGCTGCATTGCCCAAATGGTCTGCCTCCAGCAGGACGATCCGCGCATCAGGAAACCGGTCACGCGCCATGAGCGCGGACCAAAGACCCGAGAAACCTCCGCCCACGATTGCCAGGTCACAAGTGATATCGCCGTGCAGCGCCGGATGCGTCGGTGTCGTTGCAACGGTTTCGGCCCAATAGGGTGTCTTGTGGGCGTTCTGAAAGCTGGTGTCCTGTCTCATCGTGGGCTTTCGGGATACCAAAGGCAAACGGGCCAAAGGTCAGACATGCTTGCGCCCGCCCGACTCCAGAAACCAGTCGTCCGGATAGGGGTACCACCAGTCGGCTTCTTTGGCGACGGGGTCCAGGATGACCATCTTGGGTTGGCGGAATGCGTCCAACCCATGGCGCCCCAACGCCCGCCCCATGCCGGATTTCTTGACCCCGCCAAAGGGCAGGGCGTCGTTGTCCACCAGCGGGTTGTTGACCCAGACCATGCCCGCCTCGAGCCGGTTGATCGCGTCATGGGCCTCACCTAGATCATTGGTGAATATACAGGCCCCCAGCCCCAGGTCAGAGGCATTTGCCAACCTTATGGATTCGTCGAATGACGCGGTGCGCACGACCGACACAACAGGGCCAAAGATCTCTTCGTTCAGCAGATCCATGTCCGGCGTCACACCGGTAACGACAGTGGGTTCCAGAAACCAGCCGATGGGCTGCTCTGCCGGAACGCCACCGCCCAATGCGATGGTGGCCCCCTGGGCGCGGGCCCGGTCGATCCAGCCCAGCACCTTGTCACGCGCAGCCTGTGAGACCAGCGGGCCGATCTCGGCCACGCCCATCCCGTTGCCGACCCGCAGTTGCCGGGCCCGCTCGATCAAGAGCGCGACAAATTCATCATGCACTGCGTCATCCACGTAAATCCGCTCGGTTGAGGTGCAGACCTGTCCAGATTGCAGATAGGCCCCGGTCACAGCCCCGGCGGCGGCCACTGCAATATTGGCATTTCGGGTGACGATCATCGGATCATTGCCGCCGCCTTCGATAACGCAAGGTTTCATGTGCCCGGCCGATTGCACCGCGACCTGCCGCCCGACATCTGCGGAGCCGGTAAAGGCGATGGCATGGGTGTTGGGGCTGGCGATCAGCTGTTGCGCAACCTCTGCGCCGCCGGTGACACAAGCCACCAGATCCGCGGGCAGCCCGTCAAAAAACCGCATGAAGGACAGCGTGCACAGCGATCCTGCGGGAGCGGCCTTGAGCACGATTCCATTTCCCGCCGCCAAAGACGCGGCAATGGTCCAGCATCCCAGGATGAGAGGGAAGTTGTAGGGCACAATATGCACCGACACACCGTAGGGCGCATAGGTTTGGAACTGAAAAGAACCCGGTTGCATGGTACCTGCGATCTTGCCCGCATCGTCGCGGGCCAACTCGGCGAAATAGCGAAACACAGGCGCGATATTGGCGATCTCTCCAATCGCTTCAGGATAGGGCTTGCCGATCTCTCGGGTCATCATGATCGCGATGTCGGTCATGTCGGCCCGCTCCATGGCGTCGGCGATCCCATGCAGTAAACCAGCGCGCGACTTGCAATCCATTGCGGCCCATTTCTTTTGCGCGGCATTCACCCGATCCAGAATGTGATCCAGCTGGCTTTGGGACGGGGTGCCGACAGGTTCGATGTCCTTCAGGGTTGCCGGATCAACCGCCATCTGGGTTGGCCCTTCGGTTGGGACATAGGTCGGCGACAGGTAATAGCAGGGGGCGAGCGCGTCACGCATGGGACACTCCTTGATTGGTTGCCAGGGTGTGCTCAAGATCGAGCGCCTTTGTGGTCCAGTCTGGCAATTCGGTGTCCAAAAAGGCTTCGATCTCGCCAAGCCCGGCGTTGCTCAGAGCTGTACGGAACTGGGCCAACACCCGAGGCAGAAACCGCAGATATCGCGGCTTGCCGTCCCGCAGGCACAGGCGAACAAAGACCCCCAGAATACGGGCGTGGCGCTGGGCACCCAACAGGGTATAGCGGTGGCGGATGTCGTCCGGCCCCCCCAAATGGTGTGGCGCATGAGCCAGATAGCGCACCAACATCGCCTCTTCGAGCCCATCGGACAGATCCCGTCGGGCGTCCTGAAGCAGCGACACCAGATCATATTCACAGGGCCCCAGAACACCATCCTGAAAATCCAGCACGCCGCAGCGCGCGATACCGGTGCGCCCGTCCAGGCGCATCAGATTGTCGACATGGAAATCCCGCATCACCAGCGTGTCCCACCGTGTCGCCACAGTGATCAGCACCTGATGCCAGAGCGACAGAAACCGGTCGGTAAACTGATCGACCTGAAGATGCGGCACCACTGCGGGAGCAAACCAGCGCGCAAAAATTCCCAATTCGTCCAGCAGCATGGGCATATCGAATTGCGATTGGGCCACCATCTTGCCGCGGGGCGCGTGGTGCAGGTGCAGCAGCGTATCAATCGCCAATGCATAGAGCTCTGTTTCGTCGTCTCCACGGGCCAGACAGGTCGTATAGGTTCCATCGCCGAAATCCTCGACCAACGCCAACCCATGCACCGGATCGGCTCCGAACACCTTAGGGGCCGACAGCCCCAAAAGGTTCAGGTGATGGGACAGGCGCAGATAGGCTGCAAAGCCTGTTGGATCCCGACGTTCCTCCATCAACAGCACGCCTTCGCCCACCACCCTGAAATAGCGCCGGGGCGACGCGTCGGCCTCGAACCGTTCGAGCACACGCCCGCCCATCCCCTGCCGGGTCAGAAAGACCCGCGCCGGGGTCGGCAGGTCGATAGAGGACAGCGGAGCATTGGAGGATGTCGGACGGTTCATCGGATCATATAGACCTTTTTGACCGTTTCATGGACGGTACAGACACCCTTCCAATCCTGGGGGAAAAAGGCAGCCGTGTCTGGCGTGACTTCGATCACGTCGCCGGAGTCGTGGACGTAGGTACAGCGCCCTTCGAGAAAGTGGCAGAATTCGTCTCTGGTGACGTGGCATTCCCATTTGCCGGGCGTGCAGATCCAAAGACCACATTCGCTTTCACCGTTGGGACCTTTGTAAAGAACCTGACCCGAGGTGTGGCTTTGCCCTTCGATCATCGTGGGAATAATGCCCCAGTCTACCGTGTCGGTGATCTCCAGAGGCTTGCGCATTAGGGGGGCTTTCATGGTCATTGAGTCCTCTTCAGACGAGCATGTAGATATTGCGAAGGGTTTCGGTGATTTCAGCTGTGCCTTCCCAACCGGCGGGGAACAGCACGCAGGTGCCCGGCCCGGCCTCGATCACCTCGTCCGACCCATCGCGGCGATAGATCACATGGCCGGCGACGAAATGGCAGAATTCGTCGCGCGGCACGGAAATCCGCCAGGTGCCCGGCGTGCAGACCCAGACACCGGTCTCTGGTGAATTGTCCGGCCCCTTGTGCAACAAACGCCCGGTTGAATGGGATTGTCCGGCGATCATGTCCGGCTGCGGTCCCCAATCGACCAGAGCGTCATAGGTGGTGGCTCCATGGATATGGGGTGCCGAAGAGGACAGATTGGTCACGCGCTTTTCTCCGCCAATTGGACCAGCAGTTTGGCGGCCTTTTCCTGCCCGTTCTGCGATTGCATGTGTTGCGATGTCGATGTGAGTTTGGCGGCCATGCGCGTGTCACTCAGGCAGGCTTCGATCTTTTCGATCATCTCGGCGTCGGTCCAGTCATAGCGATCTGACCGGAACCCGTGACCGGTTTCCTGCACCCGCATGGCATTGTCGTGCCCATCCCAGACATAGGCCATGATGATCGCGGGCTTGCCGAAGTACAGGCATTCGGTGAACGAATTGTTGCCTCCGTGGTGGATCACCAAATCGACCTGTGGGATGACCGAGGGCTGCGGGAACCAGCTGTCGATGATCACATTATCGGGGATGTCGGAATAGTCGTCCTTGTAGTCCCCAACATTCACCAACGCACGGTAGCGACTGTTACCGATCAATGTGATCAGCCGTTTCAGAAGATCGGTGTCACCGGCACCAAGCGATCCGAAGGAGACGTAAAGCAGAGGGCCATCATTGTTCTTTTTGAACGTCGGCACCTCATAGGGGTCGTCCTGACGCACACACCCTTCGAGGTACTGGAACTGCGCCGGATCCAGCGGTACCGGGCGGTTATAACGCGCCTGTTCCGGGTACAGCAGCAGGTTCAGATACGGCGAGGCCTCAAAGAATTGGCCGACCGGATAGGCGTCTTCGTTGTTTGCGGCGAGAAACGCGTTGAAGTCGTCATGGATCGGCTTGATGACTTCGTGGAATTTGGCGCGAAAGGCGGCATGTCCTTCGGTATCGTTCTCGGACATACCGGACAGATGCGGTGGGATGGCGTCATCTTCGATTTCGTTTTCCGAACAGGAGATAATGCGAACCCAGGGCACACCGTGTTGTTTGATGGCCGGGAACAGGATCACATTGTCCACGGAAATAACGTCAGGTTTGATTTCGGCCAATATGCCGGGCAAATCCTTTTGCGCCCATTTTGCGCTGTCTACGATCGCCTCCCAGCATTCCTTGACATAATTGTCGATCTGATCGATCGGGGCCTTGCGGAAATTGGGGATGTGACCGTTGATGAAGTCCTCCCAGAATTTGGCCATTTGTTCAGCGGGCATGGGTTCGGACAGGTTCACCGGGTGGGCCTCGAAGCCATATCCCTTGTAAACATCGACAAAACCGGGATCGGACAGGAACACGGCCTTGTGGCCTTTGCGTTCGACCGCCTGCGCGATTCCAACTGAATTCAGGGCTGGACCAAAGGCTGCCTCGGGGAAGAAGGCAAAGGTTTTCTGTTCCATGAATTTCTCCTCTGTTGTGTGCTCCGGCTGTTGCGGCCGGTTGGGTCGGGGCCGTGCTCAGACGGCAAAAACGCGGGTATCCTTGGCCGTCCAACTGACAGTGATCTGTTCGCCGATGGTCAGCGGCTGGCCTTCGGCGGCATCTGCGGTCAGGCGCACCATGACCGGATCCGGGGATAGGGCGGTGTTCAGATGTACCTGCAGATCCAGCCCGTGATAGGCCACGGCACTGACACGGCCGGTCAGGGTATTGTCGCCATCGCGCTGTCCCAGTCGCAGTCGTTCGGGGCGCACAGCGGCGACGGCCCGTTCCCCGTCGACGGTGTCATGATCCAGAGGTGCGGAAATTCGGGTGCCGTCCTGGGCCACCAACGCATCGCCCACCCGCTGGACCGGCAGGAAATTCATCACACCGATAAAGTCGGCGGCAAAGCGGCTTTTGGGGTGTTCATAGATTTCGTGCGGTGTGCCGCATTGCAGAAGTTTACCGTCCTTTAGAATGGCAATCCGATCTGCCATCACCAGGGCTTCTTCCTGATCGTGGGTGACGATGATGAATGTAATGCCGAATTCATGCTGAATGCGTTTCAGTTCAAGCTGCATGTCACCCCGCAGCTTCTTGTCCAATGCGCCCAGCGGTTCATCCAACAGCAGCAGCCGGGGCCGTTTGACCAACGCACGGGCCAGGGCGACCCGTTGACGTTGCCCCCCCGACAGTTGGTCGGGTTTGCGGTTGGCGAGCGGCGACAGCTGAATAACTCCCAGGATCTCATCGACCCGCTGTTTGATCTCGGGTTTGGGCAGCTTTTCCATCTCCAGCCCATAGGCGATGTTCTGGAACACCGTCATATGCGGAAACAGGGCATAGGACTGAAACATCAGGTTTACCGGGCGGTGGTTGGGGAGAATGTCGGAAATGTCCTGCCCATCCAGCAGAATGGACCCGGCGTTGGGTGTTTCAAATCCGGCCAGCATCCGCAGCAGGGTGGTCTTGCCGCTGCCCGAAGCCCCCAGCAGGGCAAAGAATTCGTTTTCGCGGATGTCCAGATCGATCCCGGCCACGGCCTTGATCGCGCCAAACCGCTTTTCTATGTTTCTGAGCGACAGCAAGGTCTGGGTCATTGTCCCGGAAGCCCTCCGCGGTTGAGACGTTGCGACAGGGCGAGCGCGATGACGGAAAATGTCATCACAAGAGTCGCCAATGCGTTGATTTCCGGTGTGACGCCAAAGCGGATCATGGCAAAGATCTGCATTGGCAAGGTGATTGAATCCCGACCGGCACCTGCGGTGAAAAAGGCGATGATGAATTCATCCACAGACAAGGTGAACGCCAGCAGCGCCCCAGCGATCACCGCGGGCAGCATCACCGGCAAAACCACCCGCCACAGGGTGATCGGGGTCGAAGCTCCCAGATCGACCGAGGCCTCGACAATCGACCAGTCGAACGTCTTGAGCCGTGCGCGGACGACGGAACAGACAAAGGCAAGGTTGAACACAACGTGGCTGACAATCACTGTGTGCAGACCCATGGTCAAATTCAGCAAGGAAAAGAAACTGAGCAGTGCAATCGCCAGCACGATGTCGGGAATGATCATCGGGGCAAAGATGATGGTTTCGATGAAACGCCCCTTGCGGCGGCGGATTTCAACGCCGATGGCCAACAGGGTGCCCAGGATAGTGGCCAGAACAGTTGATACGACGGCTACAAAGAGCGTGTTCAACGCTGCACCGATGATTTCGTCGTTGGCAAAGAGCGCGCCATACCATTTGGTCGAAAATCCGGTCCATGCCGTCGGCAGGCCACCGTCATTGAACGACAGGGCAAACAGCACCGAAATCGGGATATAGAGAAAGGCAAAAACGGCCGAAAGGATCATCAGCATCAGGCGGCGATTGGCTTGACCGTGCATCTCAGCTGCCCTCCCCACGTGCGCCCGAGGCGCGTTCCGTGGCAAACGTCTGAAGCGTCAGCAACCCCATCATGATCGCGATCAGAAACATCGACAGTGCCGCGCCAAACGGCCAGTCGTTGGCAGTCAGAAATTGGGCATAGACCAGGTTGCCGATCATCTGGAATTGACCACCTCCCAACAAGGCGGGGGTTACGAAATTTCCGATCGACAAAACAAAAACAAAGACAAATCCGGTGGCGATCCCTGGAACAGTCATGGGCAGGGTCACCCGGCGAAACGTTGTCCACCCCGACCCGCCCAGATCGCGCGAGGCTTCGGTGATTTCGGGATTCAGCCGGGACAGCGGCGCATAACAGGCCAGAATGACAAACGGCAAATAGTTGTACACGAGCCCGATCACCACCGCGCTTTCGGTATACAGCATCTTGGGCAGTTCGCCTTCATAGCCAAATGTCTGAACCAGCGAAGCAATCAGCCCCTCGCGGTTCAGCAGCACGATCCAGGCATAGGTTCGCACCAGATAGTTTGACCAGAACGGCAGAACCGCAAAGAACAGCAGGATTGGTTGGCGCCTGGCGGGCGCAGCAGCTATCGCATAGGCCGCAGCATACCCGACAACAACCGCGATCCCGGCTGACAGCCCGGCGATCCAGGCGGATTTCAGGAATATCCCGGCATAGAGCGGATCAAAAACCAGCCAGATATTTTCCAGCGTAAACGTGTATTCGATGCCGCCATAAATGCCCCGCCGAAAGAACGCCAAGGCCAGAATCAGCAGGCAGGGGATCACCATCAGGCCGGTCAGCCATGCCAGGGCCGGGGACATCAGGTACAGGGACTTGCGGTCAGTCATCAGGGGCTCGTCACACGGACGCAGGCGATCAGATCACCCGGTCAACTTGATTGGAAAAGGCGGCCCGACGCCATTCAAGCACCGGGCCAAGTATCCCACTGGGATCGGGATCAGTTGGCGGCCTTGATTTCAGACACGGCGCGGGAATAGGCCCGGGTTGCCTCGCCCACATCGCGCAGCTGTTCGTACCCGACCAGCGTATCCGGGGTCAGACCCATATTCGGAAAGCTGGCAATGAAATCGGCGGACAGGGCTGACATGGCCGGCTCGTTTGGCACCTTGTACAGGATGTTTTCCGCTGCCCAACCGTGGTTCTTGGCATCCAGGATAAAGTCCACGAACGCATAGGCCGCATCCTTGTTTTCCGAATTCTTAAGGATCACCATGGTGTCGACCCACAGATCCGAACCCTCATTCGGGATCACATATTTGATGTCGGCGTTTTCCCCGATGCCATAGTTGCACCAGCCATCCCAAGCGTGGACCAATTCCGCCTCGCCCGACACCAGTTTGGCGTAAAAGGTGGTATCGTCATAGGCCAGCAACGTCTTCTTGGCTTGGATCAGCAGGTCGCGGACTTCGTTCAGCTTGTCGCCATCGGTTTCATTCACCGAATACCCTTTGGCCAACTGACCGGCAGCCAGCAGCCAGCGGTCGGTGGCGAGCATGGTTGTCTTGCCGTTCAGGTCGTCGCTGGGATCCAGCAAGTCCATCCAGCTGTCGGGGGTATCGGCCACCAGGTCGGACCGATAGCACAATCCGGTCGTCCCCCAGGCATAGGGAACCGAAAACATGTTGCCGGGATCATGCTCCAGTTTGGTCGCCTGATCATAAAGGTTCGCCATGTTGGGAATCTTGGCGTGGTCCAGGTCCTCGGCCAGTCCCAGATTATGGAGCACTTCGGCAAAAGGGGACGACACAAAGACGACGTCATATCCCTTGCCCTTGGAGGCAATCAGCTTGCCCATGATCTCTTCGTTGGTGCCATGCAGAACCAATTCGGCACTGTTGCCGCTAGCCGCGTTAAAGCTGTCGATGGCATCGGGGGCCATATAGCCATCCCAGTTGGACACCACCAACCCGTCGGCGGCCAAGGTGCTGGCGCTGAACGTCAGGCACAGACCCACTGCGGTGAGCGTTTTCGGGACCTTTCGAAACATTCCAATTCTCCTCGTTTCCTGTTGGATGCCGCATGTCCACGGGACCTGCGGTTTTTGGTTTTGTTCCAAGCGGCTGTTGTTCGCCGCACTGCAATCTAGTATTAATGAAAGAAAAAGTACGTCAAACTGTATTCATTGTTCTTTTTTGACTTGGTCACTTTGCGGGCCTTGTTGTGCCTGAAGGGAGTCGGGAGATGTCAGAGATTAGGCGCAATGCTCGGCAAAGCCATATCGCTCTCGCCAAGCAGGTTTTGAGTATCGCGCTGGAGCGGGGCATGAGGCGGGGGGATCACCTACCGGAACAGGCGTTTTCCGAGGCCTGTGGTGTGTCGCGAACGCCAATTCGATCTGCATTTAAGATGCTGGAAAGAAATAGTGTTTTGGAATGGCGTCAGGAGGAGGGGTTTTTCCTGGCGGTGGATTCGGCGGATCAGGCCTCCAAGGCCTTGGAGGCCTTTGAGGAAGCGGAGGATTCGTTGGCGCGACGGATCCTTTCGGATCGGGCGGATCGGCGCATTGAGGATGTGCAATCTGTGAGCGCCTTGGTGCGGCGGTATGGAGTGTCGCGCAATTCGGTACTACTTGCGCTAAAAATACTATCTCAGGACGGAATTGTCACGCAATTGCCGGGGCGGGCCTGGGCCTTTCAGCCCATGATCGATTCGCCTAAATCTGTCGATGAAAGCTTTGACTTCCGTCTGTCCATGGAGCCACAGGCCATCATGGCACCGGGATTTTCGCTGGATATCAAACGGGCCGGGTTGCTGAGAACACAGATTGACGATTTCCTGCGTGCTGGCGAAGAGCGTCTGACTACGGGCGGATTTCGCCGTATCGACACTGAATTTCACAGCCTCATTGCGCAAAGTTCAGGGAATCGGTTTGTGCGCGGCGCTCTGTTGGCGCATCACCGATTGCGCAAGGCATCCCGACGCAGTACGTCGATGCCGAGTTTTCGCATGAGACAGGCCATGATCGAACACCTGGAAATTCTGGACAGCCTGGAACGCAACCAATTCGACCTGGCTGCTGACCAAATGGTGGTGCATCTGCGCCGCTCGCGCATTCGACGGCCCGAGGCAGCGAACCGGGGTATCCCGCCTTTGACAAGAGGGCCACGCGCGTGACTGTTTCGCCCACCATTGCCCTTTTCCCCGAAGCCGGTTTCGGTGCGGGGCTGAACTGTGTTGGCATTGCCCAGGAGCTGCGGCACCAGGGGGCCAATCCCGTGTTCATCTGCCACCCGGGGTTTACCGGTGTCTTTGCCGAATACGGGTTCAAGGAATACCACCTGCCGCAAAGGCTCAAGAATAGCGCCGAGGCGGTAGAAGACTATTGGCAAGGCTTTATCACGACGCATCTGCCGCATTTCAACCTGACACCGTTGGAACAATTGCCGACCTATGTTGCCCCCACATGGGAGGCTATCGTCGATACGGCGATTGCGGTCGAAGACGATCTGGGCGCGCTTCTGGACCGGATCAAACCCGATGCCGTCCTGCTGGACAATGTCATCATGTTCCCAGCCATCGCCAAGGCGGGGTGCCCCTGGGTGCGGATCGTCTCCTGTGCGGAAACCGAGATCCCCGATCCAGCTGTGCCACCCTATTTATCTGGGCTGGATGGTGACGACGCCACAGGTCGCGTGGCGTTCAAGAAAGCCTATGATCGGCACACCCGCACGTCGCATGCACGCTATAACGAATTTCGCAAGAAACGTGGCGCGGCGGCGCTGCCCCCTGGTCTGTTTCTGGAGCCGTCACCGTCGCTGAACCTGTTGCTGGCACCCACCGTGGTGCGCCATGACAGGGAAAACCAGTTGTCCGCAGAGCAATTCGTTTTCCTGGAAGGATGTGTCCGGCAAGAGGCCCCCTTCGAAATTCCCGACTTTCCGGTCAATGATGGTCCGATGATTTACATCAGCTTCGGGTCCCTTGGTGCCATTGATACCGATTTGATCCGTCGTATGATTGATGTCTTTGCCACAATTCCAGCGCGCTTTCTGGTCAATGTTGGCGGGTTCGAAGATTCGTATGAGCATATCCCCGACAACGTCCATCTGGGTAATTGGTTTCCGCAACCATCTGTCGTCGCCCAATCCGCGCTTTTTATCCACCATGGCGGCAACAACAGCTTTTGCGAGGCGTTGTTTCATGGGGTGCCCTCGCTGGTCATGCCGTATTGTTGGGATGGCCATGACAACGCGCGCCGCGCCGAAGTCAAAGGGGTTGGTCGCCGGGTTGATCGAGCCAATTGGACGGCGCGGTCCCTGCGGTCCGAAATTTTGTCTCTTTTGAATGATGACGACATGCGTGTGCGCCTCAAAGCCGTCTCACATCAGATGCAGCGCCATTCTGGGACGCAACGGGCCGCGCAATCGGTGTTGGATCTGGTCGCCAAAAACCGATAGCCACCCAGTTTCAGGTGTCGAATGCGCGGCGGAGCCCGGCCGCAATCAGGGCTGGAATTTCGGGCAATAGGCCAACAACAGGCAGCAGATCTCCGGCAAACCCCGCGTCCTGCAAAGCCTTGGTGATATCATTGCGAACGTGGTCGCCCTGTTGAGCAAAAAAGGGGAGACACATGGTTTGGGTTCCGCATTTTCCTGCAGCATCTGTCACAAAGGGGCGTTGTTCGACAAATCCGACGGTTATTCGTGTGGTGTCGGCGACAGCGGACAGGGCCTCGGCAAAGCCATAGGCGGCTTCGGCGGCCGAATTTCCGCGCGCCGATCCATGTGCAGCCAGCAACAGGTCTGTGTCCGGCAGAGCCCAGCCCCGCTTTTCGACCTCAGCTTGGAGAAAGCGGGCCACCATCGCCGGCAGGTCCGGATCCGACCCCAGCGGGTCGGTTGTTCTGGTGGACCGTCCGGCCAGTCTTTTGGGCAGAACCTGATTTGTGAACCAACCTCGCGCCATAAAACAAGGATATACAAGCGCATCAGCGCCCGCCTGTTCACAGACCTGTTCCAGCCTCCCCGGCATCGCCAGTGTGGCAGACAGAACCCTTGTGTGCGGCAATTCCGCCTGAACCTGTTGGGTCAATTGGCTCAGCGCTGCTTCGGCGGGGGCCGGGGCCGAGGGCTGACCATGTGCGACCAGGATCGCTGCGGGGCGTGTATCTGTAGGCGGGGGCAATTGGGTCTCCACGGGTTCGGATGCCTGGTGCAAATCGCAACCTAGGGCGCAGGGTGGGGGTTGGCAATCTTGTGCCAGAAAAGAATGCTCAGGGTGACGGGCAAAAATAAAAGACCCCCGTACCCAATCGGGCTACAGGGGTCTTTGGGGTCGCGTGAGGGGGTTGGACGGCTGGCTTCAGGTCCAGTTCTCTGGTCCCTTGTGAGAAAACTCCTGAACCAGAAAGTCGATAAACGCCCGTACCTTGGGCTGCAAAAAGCGTCCGGGCGGGTACACAGCATAAATCCCCTGCTTGGTTGGGGGCAGATCCGGCAACACCTTGACGACCTGTCCGCTCTTTAACGCATCCGAGTAAAGATAGCTGGGTAGATAAGCCAAGCCCAGGCCAGAGATGGCAGCATTCAACAAGGATTGCCCGTCGTTGATGCTAAGCGAGCCGGCGGTCCGGACCTGTCGGAACTCTCCCGAGGGAGAATTCAGCTTCCAGACACTGCCGCTAGATCCCTGTGAATAATGCAGCAATCGGTGGTTGTTTAGGTCTTCGATCCGCTGTGGTTGACCGTGTTGCTCCAGATACCTGGGGCTGGCCACAATCCGCCGGTTGGTTTCGGCCAGCTTGCGGGCTTGCATGGTGCTGTCTTCCAGCGCACCGATGCGAATGGCCAGATCGAAATTCTCTGAAATCAATTCGACAAAGCGGTTATTCAGGACCATGTCGACTTTGATGTCTGGGTAATTCTGCATGAAGTCACCAAGCGTTGGTGACAGATGTGAGACGCCGAAGTCCGTTGCGACACTGACCCGCAGCAACCCCGTCGGGCTGCGCTGCATGGCTGTGACCAAAGCATCTGCCTCGCCAGCGTCATTCAGCACACGTCGCGCCCGATCATAATAGGCCAATCCGATGTCGGTGGGGTTGACCCTGCGAGTGGTGCGGTTCAACAGCCGCGCGCCCAACCGATCTTCGAGGTTGGACACATGTTTGGACACCGCCGATTTCGACAGGCCCATCTTCTTGGCTGCATAGGTGAAACACCCCTGGTCAACCACATTGGCAAAAGCTTCCATTTCAGTCAGTCGGTCCATGTCATCCCCCCGAAATAAACCACAGAGCCGCTGTGCCGCTGGCATCGGTCTGTATCGGTCGTTACTCATGAACGTGAGATGGTCGGTTGAGGACCAAATGACATGTGATTTCCTGCCAAACACTTGGTATTTGCAGCCAAGCGCAGATCACCTGTGTCTTCACGAGGGGGGGGGCAAAGCCGCCAACGGGGCTTTTGGGTTCAGATCATGCAAAGCTGCTGGGGCTGGCTCCGGTCCAACGTTTGAAGGCCGTGGAGAAGGCAGCCTGATCCGAATAGTCCAGGAAAAAGGCCACCTCGGCAATGCTGAAGCCTCCTTTGAGATAGGTTTTGGCCAGGTCGCAGCGCAAGTCATCGACAATCCTGCGGAAGCTGAGCCCATTGTCCTTGAGCCGTCGGGCAAAGGTGCGTCGGCTCATCCCGACACTTGCGGCAACTTCGTCGGCGGGCGCGATCCTCCCTGGAAGGCTGGCAGCCAGAACGCCTTCGATCGAGGCGCGCAGCGACGGAGGTGCAGAAGCGTGTTCCGCCAACAGCCGGTCCCCATATTGTAACAGATGCTCCCGAAGGCTGGGTTCATAGGTGGGAATAGGCAACGCCAATGTCGAAAGCGGAAGAATGATTTCGGGGGTTTCAGCTCCAAAAACGACAGGGAAGCCCGCCAGCTTCCTGATCTGATCGGCTTCGGCCTTTACGACGTGGTCAAACCGAATTTCGATCGGATAGAACGTGACCTGCGTGGTTGCCCGCATCCGGCAAAGGGCGGCGAACATCAGGTATTCCATGTATCTATGATAGCGGTAAAACGAAGGGTTGGCCCGCTGAACCTTGAAGGACGCTGAATTTCCACCAATGTCCAAAGTAAAGGAATGACCGGAATCGATGATATGGTGATAGCGTTGTGAATTCTCGATCGCGTTGCCCAGCGTTTGTGAATACTTGTTGATATAGCTGGTCAGCGTGCCGGTTTCCCCCAGGTTCAATCCTGCCCGCACCCCAAAAACCGGATCGCCCAGAATATCACAGGCGTTGCGAATAAAGAGGGCTTCGCCTTCGGGGTTTATCTTGTTGTCGTTGCCTCGGTATTTTTCTGGCAACCCGGCGCGGCGCAGGACTTCTTCAAGCGCGTTGCGATCGCTTGTTTGTTCTTGGAAAAACGCGATCAACTGCCCAAACCGTCCGGTACCTTGTGTCATGCTTTATCTCTCCCCCAACCCGCGCGCGTGGTATAACCCGCATAAACGATGCAATTTGAATGTTAGCGCGGTAGCGGGATGATTTCCAAGAATGCATTGAATATCGCGGGGAGAGCAGCAGAGAGGTTTGGCTGGTGCCTTGATGACAGGCCGGTTCACGAACACAGGATCGTCAGCATTCAGATTGGCCTGATCGTGTCACCAACACAGACACACAGAGCATCCAGCGCAATCTAAGGCATTCAATTTTAAAGGGAAAATTTTTGGAGCGGGCGGCGGGAATCGAACCCGCGTCATTAGCTTGGAAGGCTAAGGTCTTACCACTACACAACGCCCGCTCATCTTTGCTCTTCCTATTCCAGCGTTTTTTTGAGGTCAAGGTCTCTCCTCAAATTGTTTTGCAGAAAGGTAGGGTCGGGGTCGGGTGTACCCAAAACGCGCGGATATTGGGGCATTTGGAGGATATCCAACCTGCATCCCAAGCCCGAAACCATGCGTCCCGTTACTGTTCGTCTTTCCTTCATCGGTTTCGGATGCCAAAACAGGGAATGTCGAAAAAGACCTTGAACCCATCCAACCTCGAAGCCCTCGGCGCAGAACGGCTGGCTGCACTGCTGATGGAAGTCAGCGCAGGCAGCGCCGACATCAAACGCCGCTTGCGGTTGGAGTTGAGCCATAATCTGGGTGCGACAGAGTTGGCCAGAGATGTGGCCAAACGGCTTGTGTCCATTCGGAAATCGACCAGCAGGATCAGTTGGCGAAAACGCAAGGCGTTGATCAAGGACCTGGAGACCCAAGTGGCGATGATCGTTGAAAAGATCGGGCCAGAGGATCCATCTGCCGCATTTGATCTATTGTGGCAGTTCCTGGAAATCGCGCCATCTGTCCATGAGCGTGTGGATGACAGCCGGGGCGAAGTCGGCGATGTGTTTCGGGCAGCCATTCAGCAATTCGCGGATCTGGCACCGCGCGCGCTTCTTGAACCCGATGCCTTGGCGGATCGTGTATGGACGGTGGTTCAAGACAACGGTTATGGCGAATGGGATGGCATCATTCCCCTTATGGCTCCGGTGCTCGGGTCCTCTGGTTTGGCCCGGCTGAAGGCGCATGTCGAAGCATATGCGTCAAGCGCCGAGGATGACGGGGCCGAAGATCACGCTGCCATACAGTTCTTGCGTCAATTGCGCGGTGGGACCAGCTATGTGGCTGACCGCAAAGCCCGTTTCGTCAAATGGTGCCTGCAAGAGATCGCAACCGTCGCTGGGGATACGGATGCCTATATTGCCCAGTTTTCGGAGGCGGAGCTGGAACGCAAGGGCGTCGCAGCCGAGGTTGCCGTCTTATTGGTTGCACAGGGCAAAGCGAGCGACGCTTTGCAAGTATTGTTGAATGCGGATCAAGAGGGGCGGACGCAGGAACATGACGCCTGGGATGAGGCCTATATCGAATGCCTGATGGCGTTGGGGCGGGATGAGGACGCGCAGGAACATCGCTGGTCTTGCTTTGGTGCGTCTCTGAACCAGAAACATCTGCGCGCCTATCTCAGACGTCTGCCGGATTTTGATGATGTCGAAGCCGAAGAACAGGCCAAACAGATTGTTCTGGCGTTTCACAGCTTCTCCACTGCGCTCGACTTTTTCCTCAAATGGCCGGACTTGCTGAGCGCGGCACAATTGGTTGATCAGCGTGCCGATGAAATCAACGGGGACCACTATGCGCTAATGGCACCTGCGGCCGAGTCCCTGCGGGCCAGACATCCGCTTGCAGCTGTCCTGCTTTGGCGGGCCATGATCACCAATGCGCTCGAACTGGGTCGTGCATCCAGATACGGTCATGCAGTGGATCATTTGCAGGATTGCGCCGCTCTTGACGGCGAGATCGAGGACTATGGCCGGTTCCCGACCCACGCGGACTTTCTGCAAGGGTTGCGAGACAGGCATGCACATAAATCATCCTTCTGGTCAAAGATGTATTGACGTTCTTGGGGCGTGTCATTTGTCGTCAAACCTGAATGTTGCCCCCAGCAGGTAGCTGTTCATCACACGCCTTGCGGGAGGCGATGCCTGTCGGTCGTGCAGCTGCCCACATTGGCCATGACAGGATTGAAAGAGCCGTCCAGAGAATCGCGAAGATTGCCAAATTCAAGTTGCCCTGTCAGTGTGTCGTGACATTTCACAGATCATTCACACATGCCAAGAGACAAAGGATACAATTATGGCTTTTCCCGATTTCGTCACAGCATTGCCCAGTATTGATGTGCCATTTCCTGAGGATGTCGTGCAAACAGCGGTTGTACAGTCGGACGCCGGTCTTGTGGCCTTCTTTACCTTCCTGAAGGATATGGAGCTGCCTATGCATTCTCATGGCGCGCAATGGGGCACCGTGGTCGAGGGAGAAATCGAGTTAACCATTGGCGGCGAGACAAAGATCTATAGACCCGGTGATAGTTACTCGATTCCATCAGGAGTCGAACACGGCGCAAAGATCAAGGCGGGGGCCCGCGTTATCGACGTTTTTGAAGAAGCAGACCGATATCCGATCAAAGGGTGAGGACGACGGCAAACTCATGGCGTGCCAGGGGTTTGTGTTGACCTTGGGCAGTTCTGGATTGTTCAGTGTATCAAACGGTTGGATGAACGATGTCGTGGGTTGCTGTCCGCGATGACCCAGCATGAGCACGCCGTTCTCTGACCGCCTGCAAGGCGAGGCTCTGATCGATCTGGGCAATGTTCCCGAATTCGTATCAGGGAGACTGCCCCGCAGGTTCTACACCTGTTTATGCAACGCCATGTGCCTATACGTGGCTTGCACCCAGTTGAACGGGTGACAAAGCGTTGTGAGTTGACCCGGTGTTGACGCACCCGGGGCGTTACATGCATTTGGACGATAGTCCGCGGCATGTATTTTCAGACCGATTTTGTCACTGCCAATCGCCGCTCAGGGATGAGAGGCGCGTCTGACCTTGGTCCTCGTACAGCCACAGATCCTGTCGGCGCATTTTCTGCTGCTGATCGGTGTTGGAGCGGCGATGGGAAATACCTGGAAAAAGTCGCTCCACGCCCGGTCTTTACGCATCTATCACTCTTTTCGAAGTCCTTGCAGTCGATCTATGATTTGCCGTCGGGATGCGCTGTCTTGAGCTTCATTCCAAAGCGCCGAAATCAAAACACAGGCTTGCCAAGGGGAAACAAATGACAACGAACGGGCAGGCTTCTTTTGGTCAAATTGCGATTTGGGGCGATGTTCAGGTTCTCACGGATGCGCCGGTTCATAATCTTGTTTGGGAAGTTGAAATTCAGGCGCACATCAGCGCTGCGGCGATGGCCGAGAAATTGTCCAAGGCCTTGTCGCGGGTTGTGCGTCGCCAACAGGGTTTGCAGTCGGTCTTTGCAGCCATACCAGGTGGTGTGTCCAGCATCCGCAGCGGGACCGAAACTGTGAGGATCGAGGTTGTGGACGCGACCGCGCAATCCCGGGAATGCGACCGTAAACGGGATCTGGAATTTGGGATGGCCGCTTTTGATCTTGGGGCCGGACCGCTCTATCGGTTTCGTCTCGAACACAGGCGCGATGCTACGTTCAGGCTGGTGTGCGCCTTCCACCACATGATTATTGATGGGCTGACCTGGACCGTTTTTCTGGAGGACCTTCGGGACGCTTTGACCCAAACTCCCTCCGAGCCTTTGAGCGTGTCGTATCAGGATTTTTGCGAGGCACAGCAAAAGGATGCACAAAGCGAAGCCTTTGCCCCATCAATCGCCTACTGGCAGGAGAAAACCGCGTCACCAGGAGCAACATGGGATTTGCCTGGGGACAGGTCCGCGAACAGTGCACACAGCGCAGCAGGAGGCGTTTTGCAGGCCGCTGTGCCGCGCCGTGTCTGTCAATTGTTGGTCAAAAGATCTGCGGAACTGGGCCTAAGCCCATTTCGGCTTGCCTTTGCAGCGTTCTCCGAATGGGCATCCCGGATATCACGACAACAGGACGTCATGATTGCCACAACGCTGGGGCCTTTGCCAACGAGCGGTTTCAAGGGTGTCATTGGGTTGTTTGGTACTGTGCATCATATCGAATCTGTTCGGACATCTGAGACCACCTTTTGTGATCTGGCCTATGGCGTCAGTCGCCAGATCAAGCTCTCTCAACGGCATCAGGCGGTTGCGCTGAGAACCGCATTCGAAGCCGCCAACGGGTCCATGAACCGCCGGTCTGCCTATGTGGCGCCACCGGCCGCTTTCACCCGGCTCCCTTCGCGTCGAACTTTTGAAACACAGGATATGATTTTTGGCGAAAAACGGGTTTTTCTGCCGGTCGCGAACCGGGATCTGGGAGTCTATTTTCAGGACGTGGGGGAAAGCTTTGAACTGACGTGGGTCTATCGGGAGGCCCGCTTTGATCGGTTCTGGATTGAAAGAGCCGCGCGTCAGTTTGAACATATTCTGGAACAAGGTTTGAGTGACCCGGACCAGAAACTGTCTGCCCTGGCGACCACGCCCCCCGCAGAGCGCGCCGAGATATTGCGCCATGCCATTGGCGAACCGGCCGATGCGCCGACGGACACGCCGTTACATCGGCTGATCGAACGCCAGGCACAGAAAACCCCCAAGGCAACAGCGGTCGTCTGTGAGGCTGAACGGCTCACTTATTCCGAAGTTGACACCAAGGCGAATTACATCGCGCATCGTCTGACGGCATCCGGTGTCAAACGCGGAGATCTGGTGCCGATGGTGATGGCATCGTCGCCCGAGATGCTATTGACCGAACTTGCCGTTCTCAAGATTGGCGGGGTGTTCGTTCCCTTGGATTCGGGGTGGCCCAAATCCAGGGTGCTGGCAGTTGTGAACCAGATCCAGGCCAACGTCATTGTGACACGGATCCAGGATCGCGCCGCGTTGGCGTATCTGGATGTCCCGACCGTCGAATTGCCTGCGCCGTCCGAAATCTTGCAGCTTGACCAGTGTTCCGACGGTGTGGACATCGGGGCGGACGACCCGGTGTATTGCCTGTTCACCTCTGGATCGACCGGTCGGCCCAAGGGAGCAATCAATACCAACCAGGGTGTTGTGAACCGGATTCAATTCATGCTCGACCGGTTTTGCTCGGGCTTTGACCCCAAGGTTCTGGCAACCTCCGGGACAACAGCCGATACCTTGGTCTGGCAGTATTTCTTTCCTCTGTGCTGTGGCGGTACATGCGTCATCGCACAACCCGAAGTGTTGATTTCACCAGACCAAACAGCCGAAATTTGCCGGAAAGAGCAGGTGACGTTGCTGGATTATGTGCCGTCTGTGTTCAACGAGATTGCAAATCGGGCCGACAATGACCCCGGTTTTGGCGACGCTCTGGCATCGGTCCGCACGATCCTGATTGGCGGCGAGGCCATGCAACCGGAACCCGTAAACCGATTTCGCGCGCGGTTCCCAGGAGTTTCTGTTTACAATTCTTACGGTCCAACCGAGGCGGCCATCAGCGCCGTCGTACATCGCATAGATGAGAACATCACCGCGCCTGTGCCGATCGGCCGCCCGATTCCCAACGTGACAGCAGTTGTTTTGGATGACTTTGGCGATATCGCGCCCTTTGATCACATCGGAGAATTGTACCTGGGAGGCGTATGTGCCGGTTTGGGGTATCTGGGAGACCCTTGGAAAACGGCTCACAGCTTTGTACAGCTTCCAAAGGTTGGCCCGGGTCGTTTCTATCGGACCGGGGATACGGCCTGGATGCGTGGGGATGGTCTCCTGATGACGACGGGTCGGTTCGATAATCAGATCGCGCTCAACGGAACACGCATAGAGCCGGGCGAGATTGAAGCCGCCCTGATGACCCATCCTGATATCGTTGAGGCGGTTGCCGTGCTGCAAAACAATCCCGAAAGGCCGCACCCGTATCTGGCGGTTCTGGTGGTGGCGGAGCCGGACGTGACAGTGACGGCGACGCAATTGCGGGATTTTCTGGCGGATCGCGTTCCTCGCAACATGCTCCCGGGTGCCTATTATTCGGTTGGTGCCCTGCCGCGTGGTGCATCCGGGAAAATCGACCGATCAGCGGCGACCAATTGTCCAGACGCCGTGCAGCTGCACATACGATGCACGAACCAGAGGCCGCTGAATGAACTGGAAACCACGATCGTCGATATCTGGAAAACGGTTCTGGCGTTTGACAGTATTGGGGGGGAGGACAATTTCTTTCTCGATCTTGCCGGCGATTCACTGACTGCATTGAAATGCCATATGCTGTTGGAAGAGGCGCTGAACAGGAAGCTGAGCCTGCAGGATTTTTTCCGACATGCGACTCCGATTTCGTTGGCGCAGGCAGTGTCGAACCTGCAAACGCCCGCTGAAACACCCCCCGAGCTGCCCCGATTCCAAGCCATTCAATCCAAATTGCAGCCATTTCTGAAAACGTGGCAGGGTGAACAAAGCCGCGCGGACTCGCTTTTGTACACCTTGAACGCTGCCGGGCGCGGAAAACATCTGTTCTGGTGCTTCCAGGGGTTCAACGAACTAAAGCAGCTGGCCGATCATCTGGGTCCGGAGCATCCGGTCACTGGTATGCGATCAGGGCATCTTGTGTTTGATTACGCTCAACCTGATGTTCAGGCGCTGTCTGCGCATTATGCCTATGAAATCGATGCTCTCAAACCTGAGGGCTGTCTGACGATCGGGGGCAATTGCCAGGCAACAGTCATCGTCCGCGAGGTGGTGCGCCAACTCAGGGCAAAAGGTCGTGTGGTTGATTTGACCATTTTTATGGAGGACACGGATTTTTCCCGCCATCTCGGTTCAGCCGCGTTATTATATGGACGTGACAGTCATCTTAACCCCTTTTCTCATGGGGCGGACCCGTCTGCCTGGTTCAACAACCTTTATCCAGATGGCTTTACGTCTCATACAATTCCAGGCGGGCATGCACAGTTCTTTACAGATCAGAACATTGTCGGTTTGTCGTCAGTGATCAGGGGGTTGCTGAAAAGAGAGGTTTCGGCGGCAGACCCGTGAGACAGGGGCGGGATTGCTGAATAGCAGTCACAACAACGGTGCCGCTGCAAACCTCCAGGACCGGTCAAACAAGAATGCGGTCGGCAGCGCAATTGCTCTGTTGTGGGTGTTCGGGCCAGATTGGCGCTCGAGCGATAACTGGCTGTGTGACCTGTTTCTATCGAACGCAAGCGGCCCGCCCGCGGGTTGGTGATTGCCATGTGGCAGGTCGCGAGCGCCGTGTTGTATTTTGAATTCAAAAGGAAATTTATCTACTAATTTTATAGTTTGACAGGGTGCCATTTCTGGGACTACCGTCTAGGTGGCCGACAATTGTCGGTACAAATAATAATCTTTGGGAGGAGACATGATGCGTAAGTATCTGCTCTCCGCGACTGCGGCCGTTGCCGTCATCGCGGGGTCGGGGACTGCTTTTGCCGATACGGCAGCAGCCCAGAAATGGATTGACCAAGAATTTCAACCATCCACGCTCAACAAAGACGAACAGATGTCTGAGATGGAATGGTTCATCCAGGCGGCCGCACCGTTTGCAGGCATGGAGATCAACGTCCTGTCGGAAGGCATCCCGACCCATGGGTATGAGTCGGAAGTCCTGACCAAGGCGTTCGAGGAAATCACCGGGATCAAGGTGAACCATCAGATCCTTGGCGAAGGCGAAGTGGTGCAGGCTGTGCAAACACAGATGCAGACCCAGCGCAATCTCTATGACGGCTACGTCAATGACAGCGATCTGATCGGCACCCATTCGCGGTTGCAACTGGCCTATAACCTGACCGAACAGATGGCGGGCGAATGGTCTGGCACCACATCTCCGACACTGGATCTGGATGACTTTATGGGTATCCAGTTCACCACGGGCCCGGATGGCAATCTGTACCAGCTGCCTGACCAGCAGTTTGCGAACCTCTACTGGTTCCGCAAGGACTGGTTCGACAATGAGGACAACAAAGCTGCGTTCAAGGCCAAATATGGCTATGAGCTGGGTGTTCCGGTCAACTGGTCGGCCTACGAAGACATTGCTGATTTCTTCAGCAACGACGTGAAAGAAGTTGATGGCGTCGCGATTTATGGCCACATGGATTACGGCAAACGCGCCCCGGATCTGGGCTGGCGGATGACCGATGCCTGGCTGTCGATGGCGGGCACCGGGTCCAAAGGGGAACCAAACGGTGTTCCGATCGACGAATGGGGCATCCGAATGGAAGCTGGGTCGTGCAACCCGGCTGGTGCGTCCGTGTCACGCGGTGGTGCTGCAAATGGCCCGGCTGCGGTTTATGCGATCCGCAAATGGGATGAATGGCTGCGCGCCTATGCACCTCCCGGGGCTGCGTCCTATGACTTTTACCAGTCGTTGCCCGCATTGGCGCAGGGCAATGTGGCCCAGCAGATCTTCTGGTACACGGCCTTTACTGCAGACATGGTCAAGCCACAGTCCGAAGGCAACAACACGGTCGACGGTGACGGCAACCCGCTGTGGCGGATGGCACCCAGCCCGCATGGACCTTATTGGGAAGAAGGTCAGAAGGTTGGTTATCAGGACGTTGGATCCTGGACATTCCTCAAATCCACCCCGACCGATCGCGCTCAGGCGGCTTGGCTTTACGCGCAATTCGTAACGTCCAAGACAGTCGATGTGAAGAAAAGCCACGTTGGCCTGACCTTCATGCGTGACAGCACCGTCAACCACGCCAGCTTTACCGAGCGCGCTCCAAAGCTGGGTGGCCTGGTTGAATTCTATCGCTCGCCGGACCGTGTGGCATGGTCGCCAACCGGCATCAACGTGCCCGACTATCCCAAGCTGGCACAGATCTGGTGGCAACAGATTGGCGATGTGAACTCTGGTGCCTTTACCCCCCAAGAAGCGATGGATCGTCTCGCCGGTGAAATGGACATCACCATGGCCCGTATGCAGGCCGCCGATGAGGCCGCCAATGTTTATGGTGGCTGCGGACCCCGTCTGAACGAGGAAAAAGACCCCTCGGAATGGTTGGGCAAAGGTGGTGCCAAGGCAAAGCTGGAAAACGAAAAACCGCAGGGCGAGACCGTCAACTATGATGATCTGGTCGCGCGCTGGAACCAGTAACAAGACCGTTGCACTGGCCCTTTTGCTGGGGGGCCAGTGTTTGGCCGAAACCGTCTTCCTGGGTTTCGGCCAGCCTTACCGGGGCAAGGGAATACGATGACAATTGAGTTAAGAAACGCCACCAAGGTGGTGCGTGGGATCACCCATATCAAGCCAACATCGCTGGTTTTGGAGACGGGGCATTTCAATGTCCTGCTTGGTCAGACCGGCGCGGGCAAGACATCCTTGATCAAACTGATGGCCGGGCTGGATCCGCTGGCCTCGGGGCAGATCCTGATGGCAGGACAGGATGTTTCAAAGCTGTCGACACAAAAGCGCAATATCAGCCTCGTGCACCAGTTCTTTGTCAACTACCCGCATATGACCGTGTTTGAAAACATCGCCTCCCCTTTGCGGGTTGCAGGTATGGCAAAATCCGAAATTTCCGACCGTGTGCAGGAAGCTGCGGATATCCTGCAACTGGGACCGATGCTCAAACGGCGCCCCCAGGAGTTGTCTGGCGGACAGCAACAGCGGTGCGCGTTGGCGCGTGCCATTGCCAAGGAAAGCCAGGCGGTTTTCCTGGACGAACCGCTTGCCAATCTGGACTACAAGCTGCGCGAAGAGCTGCGCGAACAATTGCCCGAGCTGTTTGCAGGGCGCGGGGCAGTGGTGGTCTATGCCACGTCCGAGCCGGAAGAAGCGTTGCTTTTGGGCGGCCGGACCGCGTTGATGCACGACGGAGCCGTGACCCAGTTTGGCGCTACAACGGACATTTATCGCAACCCCGAAAACCTCACTGCGGCGCGCGTCTTTTCCGATCCACCCATCAATGCCGCCGAAATTACCAAGACCGGAACACAGGCGCGCCTGAGGACGGGGGTGACCTGGACGTTGACCGGGGCTGCCGCGGCGCTGACAGATGGCCAATACACCGTTGCCATCCGTCCGCACCACGTCACACCGGTCGCGGCGTCCGCCAGTGACGTGGCCTTGAACGGCATTGTGCAGGTGACAGAATTGTCGGGGTCGGACTCCAGCGCTCATTTTCAGATGGGCAGCGACGGTTGGGTATCCTTGGCCCACGGCGTCCACCCGTATCAGGTCGGTGAAGACCACCGGTTTTACATGGACGCCAGCAAGGCCTTTTTCTTTGCCCCGGATGGGAGCCTGGCAGCATGAGCCGTTTGACCAATAGAGCCCGGATATCGCGGGTCGAAGATCGCGAACAGCGACGTTTAGATTTGAGGCTGCTGTGATGGCGAAGATAACTCTTTCGAACCTGCGCCATTCCTACATGCCCAACCCAATGGGTCCCGAAGATTATGCGCTGAAAGAAATAGATCTCGATTGGACCGACGGTGGTGCCTACGCGTTGCTTGGTCCATCGGGATGCGGGAAATCGACCTTGTTGAACATCATCTCCGGGCTGCTGACGCCGTCCGAGGGGCGAATTCTGTTTGACGATCGTGATGTCACCGACCTGCCGCCGGACAAACGTAACATTGCGCAGGTGTTTCAGTTCCCCGTGATCTACGACACGATGACCGTCCGGGAGAATCTGGCCTTTCCGCTGCGCAATCGCGGGCTGGACGAGGCCAAAATCACCGAGCGCGTGGCCGAAATCGCCTCCATGTTGGAAGTCGAGGAGATGCTCGATACCCGAGCGGCGCATTTGTCATCGGACAACAAGCAAAAGATTTCGATGGGGCGCGGTTTGGTGCGTGACGAGGTGAATGTGGTGATGTTTGACGAACCGCTCACCGTGATTGACCCGCACCTGAAATGGAAGCTGCGCTCAAAGCTGAAAGAACTGCACCAGCGTGTGCGCGCTACGATGATCTACGTCACCCATGATCAGACCGAGGCACTGACATTTGCCGATCAGGTCGTCGTGATGCAGGATGGAGAGGTGGTACAAATCGGATCGCCCGTGGATCTGTTTGAACGTCCCCAGCATACTTTCGTCGGCCATTTTATCGGCTCTCCGGGGATGAATGTACTGCCGGTTTCCGAAAACGCAGGCGTGGTAACATTGGAGGGTCACCCAGTGACATTGGAGGGCGCAATTTCCGGCCAGGGTGGCAAGATCGAATTGGGTATTCGCCCTGAATTCGTGTCGCTGGGCGACAGCGGCATTGCGGCCCGTATTCGCAAGGTGTCGGACGTCGGGCGCCATTCGGTTGTCGAGGCAATGGTTGGCGACATACCCGTAAAGGCCGTGGTCGAAGGTGCGGTGCCGGAACAGGGCGAAGCCGTACATCTGGTCCTCCGCCCAGATCAGACACGCCTGTACCGGGATGGATGGATTGCGACGGAGGCACGCACATGAAAACCGAAAATCAAAAGGCGTGGTTCTTTGTCCTACCGGTATTGCTGTTGGTCGCCTTCAATGCGCTAGTGCCGATCATGACAGTGGTCAATTACTCCGTCCAGGAGACATTCGGGAACAATGTCTTCTTCTGGCAAGGGCTAGATTGGTTCGAACAGATCTTGCGGTCGGACCGGTTTCACGCGGCTCTTGGGCGACAGTTCCTGTTCACCTTTCTCATCCTGATCATCGAGGTGCCCCTGGGGATCATCATTGCGCTGTCGATGCCGAAACAGGGGTTCTGGGTGCCCGTGTGTCTGGTCACCATGGCGCTGCCGATGCTGATCCCGTGGAATGTGGTCGGGTCGATGTGGAACATCTTTACCCTGCCGGGCATTGGTCTGTTGGGCTACTTCATGAACGATGTTCTGGGCGTGAACTATGACATGACCCAGCAACCGATTTCGGCTTGGGTAACAATCATCGTCATGGACGTGTGGCATTGGACGTCGCTGGTGGTATTGCTCAGTTATGCGGGTTTGGTTTCGATCCCGGACGCCTATTACCAGGCTGCCAAGATTGATGGCGCGTCGAATTGGAAGGTGTTTCGCTATATCCAACTGCCCAAGATGAAGACCGTGTTGACCATCGCGATCCTGTTGCGGTTCATGGACAGTTTCAACATCTATACCGAACCCTTCGTTCTGACCGGAGGCGGGCCGGGTAATTCGACAACCTTGTTGTCGATTGATCTGGTGAAAATCGCCCTGGGTCAGTTTGACCTTGGCCCCGCAGCAGCAATGTCGTTGATCTATTTCGCGATCACCTTGCTGGTCAGCTGGTTGTTCTACACGCTTATGACAAAGGATGACGAGCAATGAGAAAACGCTCCCTCATTCCGATCCTCTACATCCTGTTCCTGCTGCTGCCGATCTATTGGCTGGTCGCGATGAGTTTCAAGACTACCGGAGAGATCCTGTCGGGTTTCAGCCTGTTCCCGCAGACGTTCACGTTGGAGAATTATCGGGTCATTTTTACCGATCCGACCTGGTATTGGGGGTATATCAATTCGATCCTCTATGTGTCGCTGAATACGGTGATTTCTGTCGCCGTAGCGCTGCCTGCGGCCTATGCATTCTCGCGCTATCGGTTTCTGGGTGACAAACAATTGTTCTTTTGGTTGCTCACCAATCGCATGGCCCCGGCTGCGGTTTTTGCCCTGCCGTTCTTCCAACTCTATTCCTCGGTCGGGTTGTTTGACACCCATCTTGCCGTGGCCCTGGCCCATTGTCTGTTCAATATCCCGCTGGCCGTGTGGATATTGGAAGGCTTTATGGGGGGTGTTCCCAAAGAGTTGGACGAAACAGCCTATGTTGACGGGTATTCATTTCCCCGGTTCTTTGTGACCATATTCTTGCCAACGATCAAAGCCGGGGTAGGGGTGGCGGCATTCTTCTGTTTCATGTTCTCGTGGGTCGAATTGCTGCTTGCCAAGACCCTGACAGCGGTGGCGGCAAAACCAATCGCCGCGACGATGACCAAAACGGCGTCATCAGCGGGGTACGAGCTTGGTCTGCTGGCGGCTGCGGGGACGCTTACAATCATTCCCGGAGCCATCGTGATCTATTTCGTGCGAAACTATATAGCCAAGGGTTTTGCCCTGGGGAGAGTGTGATGAGATCCCTGTTTCTGACGGTTTTCCTGATCGCAGCCAACCCGGCTTTTGCGCAGACATGGGGCAATGTCGCCAAAAAGGAAGAGGAGACCGGGTTCGCCTGGACTGCCCCCTTGTGGCCGTCATTCTGGATGGCCTGGACCCCGGCCACTTTCCTGTTGTTTTGCGGAATCTTTGGCGCGATTGCCGTGATTGGCGTGTTGGAAGGCGTCCGGTACAAGGACGGATTGGAACGCAAGGGCATCCTGGGGTTGACGACGACCCTTGGGGATCGCCTGTTCATTTCACTCTTGGGGACTGCCTATATTTTCCTTGCCTGGCTTGGGTTTGTGGGGCAACCGCTGTGGTGGCCATTGGGGTTTGCCATCGGTTGGGTGGTGTTCTGTTTTAGAAAAGTGTGAGAATCCTCTTTGGAAAACGAAACTCTTAGTATCTACTCGCGTCACTAAAATGCGAGCGATGCCCCAGGATGGGACGGCAATGAGAGAGAAAAAGAAAAGCGAACTTCTGACGCAAGTCGAGTTGGAGTTCATGAACGAGCTTTGGGCCCTGGGTGAGGGAACGGTGCGCGATGTGCTGGACAACCTGCCCGAAGACAGGAACCTTGCCTATACTTCTGCCGCGACCATTCTGCGCATTCTGGAACAAAAAGAATTCGTCACCAGCCGCAAAGAGGGGAAACGACATGTGTATGTCCCCACGCTGGCCAAAGACACGTATCAATCCCGTTCGCTCAAAGATCTGTCAGTGAAACTGTTTGACGACACACCGGCGTCGCTAGTGGCACGGCTGGTGAATGATGACGAATTGACAGAGGAAGCATTGGGGCAAATCCGGGCACTTGTGGATCGGAGGTTGAAAAATGATACCGGGTGATGCGCTACTGGACGCTTTCATTGACGCCAATATCCTTTTCTGTGTGGCTTACACGATCTGGGTTGCGGTCCGGGAGGTCCTGTCACGGTTGGGTTTGAAACATGCTTATGGAACCCAGCTTAAGCTTCTGAACACTGTTTTCCTTGCCATAGTTGTTGCCCCTTTTGTCGCGCTCGCCTTTACCACTCTTCAACGTTCGGGGGTGGCGACCGAGGTGAACCTCAATCTTTCGGACAATGTCGTTGCGTATTATCTCAATGGCGGCTTTGAAATGAAAGCGTCCAAGTTCGAAGCCCTTGTCCAGATGCGCGATACGTTCACGCTCAATGTCATGAATGGTGCCGGCTGGATGGCTCTGGGTGCAATTCTGGTGTTTGTGGCCGGGTTTGCGGTCGGTGCCGTGCGGTTGATCTATTCGATGATCTGCCTGCGGCGGATCGTGGCGGACAGCTATGCCTGGCGCAGCTTTGGTCGTCTGAAGCTGCGGCTTTCAGATCGCACGCTTGTGCCGTTCTCGACGCGCGGATTGCGAAATTACTATGTCGTGATTCCATCGCATATGTTGGGTGACGAAAATGAAATGCGGGTCTCTATTGCCCACGAATGTCAGCATATCCGTCAGGGTGATCTGGAATGGGAAATCCTGCTGGAAGCGTTGAAACCGTTGTTTTTCTTGAACCCTGCCTATCATGCCTGGAAGCGCCAGGTCGAAAATTTGCGCGAACTGAACTGTGACAGCGAGGTACTGTCCCGTGGTCGGATCGATGTCCGCGCGTATTGTGATACGTTGTTGTCGGTCTGCCAAAAAACGCTGCGCCGCGACCGGGCGTTTGTGATTGCTGTCCCCAAGGTGACGCTGGTGACCGCTGACAGATCCGCGTTGCGGGATGGCAAGATGAGCTTTCTCGAACGCCGCATCAGTTCGCTTTTGAATGCACGTCGTCTGGCACATCCGAATTTGGTCTATCTTGCTGTGATCCTGCCGTTGGTGGCATCGGTGGCGTTGACGGCCGTGGCCATTCAGCGCCCGGGCGATTGGAGCCAGGACCGTCTGATGCTTTCGACCGTTGTGAACCTGGAACGTTTGGATGAAATCAATCGTCTTTCCACTTTTGGCCGGGTACGAAACTGAAGCCGGAGCGCCTGTGATCCCAGCACAATGGTCCCACGGCTCGGTCGGGACGGATGGTGATTGGGTCTAGGGGCTTGTGTGACGATACGATCGGGGTGTTACGCCGGTCCAACGTCGGAACGCCCGGTGAAAATTGGCAGCCGATGAAAACCCGACATCCTGAGAGATCTCTTCAATGCTCTTGCGTCCGGATTGCAGGTCACGAATGGCGATGTCCCTGCGCAACCCGTCCTTGATCTCCTGAAAGGATGTTCCTTCGGCTCCCAGCCGTCGTATCAGCGTTCTGGGGGTAACCTTGAGCATTTCTGCGGCTTCATTCAGGTGGCAGTTTTCCCAGTTGGATTGATACAGGAACTCACGGACCCGCAATGACTGACTGTGTTCCCGAAAACTTGTAAAGATCCAATCCCGGGGTGCGCGGTTGAGAAAATCATTCAGCTCCGAGGCGCTGCGCGTGCCGGGTAGCCCCAGTTTTTCAGGGGCAAAGGAAATGGCCGAAACCGGGGCGGAGAAACTGGCAGTCACCGGGAAAATGACCGAATAATCGGCGGCGAATGCGGGGCGTTCAAAGGCAAACTGAACAGCCACAACAGGCACCTCGTAACCGGCAAGCCAGGACATCAACCCATGCGCCAGTTTCAGGATGAGCAAATGTCCAAATCGTTGAACCGGTTGATCGGTGCAGGGCAGAAGGCGCAGAGAAATACGACCGCCTTCATCGACCAGTTCGAATTGGAAGTCATCCAGAAGCAAATTCCAGAAGGAAGAGAACCTGTAAAGCGCCGACGGCAAAGACGTTGCTTCGCGCACCGTTGTCAGCAGGTGTTGCAATGCTCTTGCGCGGATCGGGCGGCTCCACAGCCCCATCATTTCGTCTTCGGTTTCTATGGCGGCGATCTGATAGAGGCGAACGATGTGGTCCAAAGTGACCCGATGGACGAGACGCCCCTGATTTGTATGCATGCCAGAACGTTTGAGCATCGAAACCAGTTGGACTGGAGAGGTGCAGCTTTGCAAGGCTGTCAGCCAATCATCCACGAAATGCGACGAAACGGTCGCGATATTTGAAGGGTCAGAGTCTCTCATCACTGGCAGACTGTGATGTCTTTTGTCACTTTTGGAAAGGATTTTGTCCCTTATGGAAGTGGAACGGGAGTATTCCAACGCCTATTTGGCGGAATAGAACAATTTGCGGGATCAAAAACATGACTTACCAGGCGCCAATTCGCGATATTATGTTCAACATCGAGCATCTGTCCGGTTGGCCGCAGGTTACGTCTCTGGGCGTCTATAGCGACATTGATCAGACAGACGCCCAGGCCGCGCTCGAAGGGTTTGGTCGCTTTTGCGAAGATGTCATCGCCCCGTTGTCTACGATTGGTGATGAAACTGGTGCGCAGTTCAACGGCACACAGGTGGTGATGCCGCAGCCCTATGAACAGGCCTATGGTCAATTTGTCGAAATGGGTTGGCAAAGCCTGTCCCACCCAACCGAATTTGGCGGAATGGGGCTGCCCCGTGTTGTTGGTGCGGCGGCGACTGAGATGCTCAACGCTGCTGACATGAGTTTTGGATTGTGCCCGTTGTTGACGGATGGTGCGTCTCATGCCTTGTTGATCACCGGATCCGAAGATCAAAAGAAACGCTATCTGGAACCCCTGATTACCGGGCAATGGTCGGGGACGATGAACCTGACAGAGCCACAGGCCGGGAGCGACTTGGGACGGGTGCGCACTAAGGCCGAGCCGCAGAGCGACGGATCTTTTGCGGTATCCGGAACCAAGATTTTTATTACCTTTGGCGAACATGACCTGTCTGAAAACATCGTCCACCTGGTTCTTGCCCGGACGCCGGGGGCTCCTGCCGGCCCCAAAGGGTTGAGCCTGTTCATCGTTCCCAAATATCTGGTGCAGGATGACGGGTCGCTGGGGGATCGCAATGCGGTCACATGTGTCAGCATCGAACACAAACTGGGAGTGCGGGCGAGCCCGACGGCGGTGCTCGACTATGACAAGGCCACGGGCTTTTTGATTGGCGAAGAAAATCGCGGGCTCGAGTATATGTTTGTCATGATGACGTCGGCCCGGTTTTCGGTTGGTGTCCAGGGCATCGCCGTGTCTGATCGTGCGTATCAGCACGCTGTGACCTATGCGCAGGAGCGTCAGCAGAGCCGTCCGGTAGATGGCAGCAGCAAGGACGCCGTGCCAATTGTCCAGCACCCTGATGTGCGCCGAATGTTGCTCCGTATGCGCGCCTTGACCGAAGGTGGTCGGGCCTTGGCCGCCACCACGGCCGGATGGCTGGACATTGCCCATAACGGGGCCGAAGACTACAGGCGTGACGCAGATGCCATGGCCGAGTTCCTGGTGCCTCTGGTCAAAGGATATTGCACTGAACGCTCTGTCGAGGTCACGTCGCTGGGGGTCCAGGTGCACGGCGGTATGGGCTTTATCGAAGAAACCGGGGTTGCCCAGTTCTACAGGGACTCTCGCATTCTGCCGATCTACGAAGGCACGACTGCCATTCAGGCCAATGACCTTTTGGGACGCAAGGTGATGCGCGACAACGGGGACACTGCACGCCGGTTCTCGGGGATGGTTCAGGAGACCGTCGAAGAGTTGCGCAAGGGTAGCGCAAAGGCCAAAGGTATTGCCGATCGGCTGAGCGAGGCGCGGGATCTGTTCGAAACCAGCCTGGCGTGGTTGTTGGACACGGCACGGCGCGACCCCAACGCTGCATTTGCAGGTGGCGTTCCCTTTTTGATGCTTTCGGGAAATCTCGCCACGGCATGGCAATTGGGTCGATCCGCGGTGATCGCCGAAGCAAAACTGGCACAGGGCGAAGACGTGGAATTCATGTCTCAGAAAGTCGCGACCGCGCAATTCTATGCGCATCACATCCTTGTGGAATGCCATGCGGAATGCGCGCGGATCCTTCAGGGCAGCCCGAGCCTTTTTGACGATGGCATTCAGCTTTGAACATTGGAAATATCGTGACACAGCGCTGCGCTGAATAACCTGAAAGGTCGTAAACATGTCCGACACAATAAACCCTCAATCCTATGAGAAACTCGCCATCCAAGAGCGTGACAATGGTGTTTTTGTTGTAACGTTGAACCGGCCCAGCAAACGAAATGCGCTGGATGCCGCGACCATCGAAGAACTGGTCAGCTTTTTCAGCAATGCCCATCGGAACGGTGTCAAGGCGGTGGTTCTGGCCGGGAAGGGCGATCATTTCTGCGCAGGGCTCGATCTGGTTGAGCACTGGAAGGAAGACCGTAGCCCGGACGAATTCATGCATGTCTGCCTGCGCTGGCACGAAGCGTTCAACAAGATGGAATACGGTGGGGTCCCGATCATTGCGGCTCTGAAGGGGGCCGTTGTCGGGGGCGGCCTGGAACTGGCCAGCGCTGCGCATATCCGTGTGATCGACCAGACTGCCTATTTCGCGCTTCCCGAAGGGCAGCGGGGAATCTTTACGGGCGGCGGTGCCACCATTCGTGTCTCGGATATGATCGGCAAGACCCGGATGATCGACATGATCCTGATGGGCCGTGTCTATCAGGGACAAGAGGCGGTGAATTTGGGGTTGGCCCAATACATCACCGAAGGATCCAGCTTTGACAAAGCGTTGGAACTGGCTGACAAAGCCGCGCAAAACCTGCCGTTGACGAATTACGCCATTTGTTCTGCGATCAGCCATCTGAACAATATGTCCGGGATGGATGCCGCCTATGCCGAAGCCGTTGTGGCCGGGGTTGTGAACACGCAGCCTGCCGCCCGCGCGCGGCTGGAGGCGTTTGCCAATAAAACAGCAGCACGTGTGCGCCCCAACAGCTAATACCCTATTGGGGTTTGCACGGTCTAAATATGCACGGTCTGCATATGCACAGCGACTGTTTTGATGTGGCCGTGGCGGACCGGCCCCCCACTACGGCGAGGGGCGTTGAACGGCTATGACTGACCGGATGGGTATGAACCGCCCGTCCGGTCGACAAAGAGCCAGCCGCAGCATCTTGATCGCGGTTCGAGTTCAAGTCGAGCTATCCAAACCACCTAGGCCAGCAGATCGAACACATCGCCGCCGATCTGGATGTTGATCGAACTCTGACCACCGCCATCGACCAGCGCCCAGATGATCTGTTCGGTGGGTTTGTAGATTACGAACGCCTCCTGCACCGCATCATCGCCCGACCGTTCGCCGGCAGCATTGGCGGTGTGGGCCAGGTTGACCTGGAAGTCACTGGCTGTGGCCGCAGCCCCGCCCCACAGCAGCACATCGCCGTCGGCTGCCACATAATCCTGTACCCAGTCAGACCCGTGATCGGCGATCCCGATGTGAAAGAATTTATCCGCCCCGGATCCACCGTTGATCCGGTCGTGGCCAAAGCCACCGTTGACAAAATCATTCCCCGCGCCGCCAAACACCAGATCGGAAAACGCCGAGCCGGTGATCACGTCATCCCCCTCCTGGCCCTGCAGCTCGTCCACACCTGCACCCCCGGCAATGGTGTCATTGCCACCCTGGCCAAACACCAGGTCATTGCCCGCACCTGCGTCGATATTGTCATTGCCACCCCCGGCATAGATCACATCGCGCAGATCACCTGCGGCTGGCCCACCGATGATCCGGTCATCGCCGTCGCCACCGTTGAGCGTATCCGCCCCGGGTCCGCCATCCAGCGTATCATTGCCGCCTTCGCCCACCAGACGGTCATTGCCGCTGTTGCCCGAGAGGGCGTCTGCAGCCGCCGTCCCGACCCGGTCCACGGGCGGATCGGTTGGTTCCGGGATCAAATCGCCAGCTGCGACCCTTTGATCGGAGAATTGAAAAAACTCCACGCCCCGGATGTCATCGGTTTCGGACCCAAAGCTGATTTGAAACCCGCTGGAAGTCGCTGTCGCGGTTACATCGGCAAAGGCCACGGAAAAGACCGCCGTATCCGTGCCGCTGCCGCCGATCAGAAGATCATTGCCGCTGCCCCCGTCAAGCCGGTCATCACCAATGCCGCCATCCAACGTGTCGTTGCCCCCCAACCCGTTGATCGTGTCATTTCCGCCCAATCCGGGCAGTTCGTCCGACCCGGTCGTTGAACCGGTAATCTGGTCCGCATCGGCCAGCATGAGGCTGGCCGCCTCGAACAGATTGTCGTTGATCTCCACCGCGCGATAAACGGCATTGGCGTCCACTGACATGCCGGTGATGCTGTAAAACAAAACGCCGCCCCTGAATTCGGAATAGGATCTCAGCGTGCCGAATACGTCACCGGTCGGAGAATAGGTGAAGCTGCCGCCATATGTTTCGGACCTGAAGCCATCTGAAAACCGGATCTGCGTCGCAGTTGCCGCCAGCAGATCTCCATCCCAATTCTCAAGACTTGAAAGGCGAAGTTCAGAATTTACCGTGATCGTTGCCATATCGAATGTCCCCCAGTAGTCGTGTACCTTATGAAGTTGGCGTGTCCCGGCATGATACCTCGAAACCAGCCAAAAGTCACATTGGGGGCCTATGGCAGCGCTCACAGTTGCGGCAGATTATGGTTCAGGCCAACAGGTCGAACACATCACCGTCGATCTGGAGGTTGATCGAACTCTGACCGCCGCCATCAACCAGCGCCCAGATAATCTGTTCGGTGGGTTTGTAAATCACGAAGGCCTCTTGGACTGCGTCATCGCCTGACCGTTCCCCGGCGGCATTGGCGGTATGGGCCAGGTTGACCTGGAAATCGCTGGCCGTTGCCGGACCGCTACCCCACAGCAGTACATCGCCGTCCGCGGCCACATAGTCCTGCACCCAGTCCGATCCGTGCCCCAGAACGCCCGCGTGAAAGAATTTATCCGCCCCGGAGCCACCGTTGATGCGGTCATGACCAAAGCCGCCGTTGACAAAATCGTTGCCCGCGCCGCCAAACACCAGATCGGAAAACGCCGAGCCAGTGATCACGTCATTACCGTTCTGACCCTGCAATTCGTCCACCCCAGCGCCCCCGGCAATGGTGTCATCGCCATCCTGACCGAAGACCAAATCATTGCCCGCGCCCGCATCCACACTGTCATTGCCATCGCCTGCATAGATGATGTCGCGCAGATCTTCGGGCGATAACCCGCCAAGCAACGTGTCGTGCCCCTCGCCACCGTTCAAGGTGTCCGCCCCTGCCTGGCCATTGATAAAGTCATCACCCTCAAGACCAACCAGCCGGTCATTGCCAGCAAAGCCACTGATAGCATCATCAAATTCCGAACCCGTCACCACGTCATCTGCCGGAGTGCCCGGAAGATCATAAAACGCGTTAAACCGATGAAAAACATGATCGTTAAACACGACTGAGTCGTGCGAGGCACTGTCAATTTCGCGCGTTTCATACACTCCCCAAGATACGATCACACCGCCATCAGCAAGTGGGGCCACCATCAGGCCTCCCAGGTTGCGGGTGGCGAAGTCCGCATGATCCGGTTCGGGAACTAGGATCTCGCCGCCAGTTGGGGCCCCAGTAGCGTCAAAGTTCTGTAGGTACAGCTTTTCGGCGTCTGCGCCTGTGGCGGATGCATCCACGCTGCGCCAGGTAATCGCATGCCCATCCACGCCCAGCCCGGTCACAGCCGGAAAAATCTGGTTGCCGTCCCGGGTGGTGTTGATGACCGTTGGCCCCTCGCCGACAATTTCGCCCGACGACGTTATGCGCAAGGACATGATGTCACCGTTGAACGCGTCGTTGTATATGGTCCCGACGCCCTGGGCCCAGCTCAGCTGAAGATCGCCACCATCTAAACCAGTCGCAACAACCTCATTCAGATAGTGTGGCGTTGTCAGGATTGTCACAGGCAGCAGATCGACCGCCGTACCGCTGGCATCGAACCTTTGGCTCAGGATACGTGTACTTCCGCCGTCGTCCGTAAATTGCGCCATGACCAGAACAAATCCGCCGTCGGCACTTTCGACCAACGTCGCAGATGCAAGTGAACTGGACGTCAATTCACGCGGCTCAACCAACGCATCCGGGTTGGTGGTATCCTGAATCACCAGGTTCAATGATATCGAGTCGGGATTAGATGCGCTGTACAAAAGCCCGATCTTTCCGTCACTCAAGCGGACACTATCGATGAGGCTCAGGCCGGTGAGCCCGGACAAACCAGACGGGATTGGCAGATCAACGGACGCAACCAGATCGCCCATGTCATTATACGTATTGTGCTGGACACCTCGGACGGGCGGGTTCGGAAAGGTGCCGGTGCTTTCCAGACGCTCGAAAACGACCGTAAACCCGCCATCTGCCAGCGGGATCGTATGATGCTGCCCGGGCCAAGTACCTGCTGTGGTCTCTAACGAGAACGCAGAACCAACGGCAGTGCCATAGGCGTCATATCGTTGAGCAAAGAGATCGTTGATCTCAGCGTTGGTCGTGGTTCCAATTGCTGCATTGGTATTGACATCACTTTCCTGCCAGATCGCAACAAAACCACCATCGGACAGCCCCGTGACCTTGAGATTGATTGGCTGCGAGCGCGCAATTGTATTTGCAATTAACTGCGGCTCGCCAACCTCGCCTAGAATACGCTGTGTGGATTCTGTGATGGGCATAAGGACGCTCCTTGGTTTTGGCAGATCCAGATCAGAGCGCCAATCTCGTAGCCTCGCACACTTGTTAAGTTTCGATCAACAGACATACCCGTTTCGGATATGTTCGCCCCGCGCGACACCCGCATTTCGGGAGTCGTCACAGAGCGACTTTCGATCAGGACGCAGCCTCCCGCGTTGTCAAACGAGCAGATCGAATGTATCGCCGCCGATCTGGATGTTGATCGAACTCTGACCGCCGCCATCAACCAGCGCCCAGATGATCTGTTCGGTTGGTTTATAGATGACAAAGGCCTCCCGCACTGCGTCATCGCCTGACCGTTCGCCCGCGGCATTGGCGGTGTGGGCCAGGTTGACCTGAAAATCGCTGGCCGTGGCTGGTCCGCCCCCCCACAGCAGCACATCGCCGTCTGCGGCCACATAATCCTGTACCCAGTCCGATCCGTGATCGGCGATCCCGACGTGAAAGAACCTGTCCGCGCCGGTGCCGCCGTTGATGCGGTCATGGCCAAAGCCGCCGTTGACAAAATCATTGCCCGCGCCGCCAAACACCAGATCGGAAAACGCCGACCCGGTGATCACGTCATCCCCGTCCTGACCTTGCAGGTCATCAACACCCGCGCCACCGGCGATGGTGTCGTTGCCCGCCTGGCCAAACACCTGGTCGTTGCCCGCGCCCGCGTCCACGCTGTCATCGCCCGCTCCGGCATAGATCACGTCACGCAGATCGTCCCTTGCCACACCGCCCAGGATCACGTCGTCGCCATCTCCGCCATTGAGCGTATCGGCTCCGGGCCCACCATCGAGGCTGTCATTGCCTCCCGCACCCACCAGCCGATCATTGCCGTTGCCGCCGCGAATGTCGTCCCCGGCTTCGGTTCCAGACACAGAGTCGTTTCCATCAAATGCCCGGTGTGGGCCTGCGTCAGTCAGTACGACCTCGTCATCGCCATCCGAAAACTGAAAAGACACGAGATCGTCCGAAAAGATCGTGACATCGACTTCGGCGAGACGGCTCGTGTCTGATGCCGAACTGCCCAATGCGATCTGAAAGGTTTCATCCGGTTCCAGACCACGATCGCCGAATATGTCGAATGATATCGTCTTTTGGGTCTCTCCGGCACCAAAGGACACAGGCTCGGGAGAGATGAAGCCAAAATCTTGAAACCGCGTCGCAGTCCCGTCGACTGTTCGATAATAGACAGTTTCGGCTTGCAGATTGCCGCTGCGTTCAATGGTCAGCTCTACCGTTTTTGTGCCGGAGTTGCCTTCAAGGATATCCGGAACCGGTCCAAACGTATAAACGGCGGGTTCGGAATCATTGTCGACAATCGTGAAATCAAATCTCGTAATGTAGCTTGCGAGACGTGGCGGGTAGTAGCTGTCTTCACTCAACTGCAGCGCAAAAAGCTCATCTCCCTCAAACCTTGTGTCGTCAGTTGTTGAAATGGTTACGAACTTGCTCGTCTCTCCGGTGTTGAACATCAACCATTGATTGGAGATGATCGAGTGGTCGCCGTCATTTTCAGAGTATGAACCACCCGAAATTGTGTTGAGGGTCAGGATTTCGAAATTGGTATTCGTACGGGTGACCGCAAAAATAATGTCTCGACCTTCCGCGACTGAAGCGGAGCTGGGGCCAATAATTTGATATGTCATTTTACCTCCAATAGTCGTTCACAATACCGGCTCTTTCAAGTGAGGCTTAGGCCAGCAGATCGAATGTATCGCCGCCGATCTGGATGTTGATCGCGCTTTGGCCGCCGCCATCGACCAGCGCCCAGATGATCTGTTCGCTGGGCTTGTAGATCACAAACGCCTCCTGCACGCCGTCATCGCCTGACCGTTCGCCCGCGTCATTGGCAGTATGGGCCAGGTTGACCTGGAAATCGCCGGCGGTGGCGGCACCGCCCCCCCAGAGCAGCACATCGCCGTCCGCGGCCACATAATCCTGCACCCAGTCCGACCCGTGTCCTTCGACGCCGACGTGAAAGAACTTGTCCGCGCCCGACCCGCCGTTGATCCTGTCATGACCAAAGCCGCCGTTGACAAAATCATTGCCCGCGCCGCCAAACACCAGATCGGAAAACGCCGAGCCGGTGATCACGTCATCCCCGTCCTGACCCTGTAGGTCATCAACACCCGCGCCACCGGCGATGGTATCGTTGCCCGCCTGGCCAAACACCTGATCATTGCCGGCACCTGCGTCGATGCTGTCATCGCCCGCTCCGGCATAGATCACATCGCGTAGATCATCCGCCGCTGGCCCGCCGATGATAACATCGTTGCCTTCGCCCCCATTCAGTGTATCCGCGCCGGGCCCACCATCAAGGCTGTCATTGCCCGCGTCGCCCAACAGACGGTCATTGTCGCCCAACCCCAGGATGGTGTCATCACCCGCCGTTCCGGTCAGAACATCCGGATTGGGCGAGCCGGTGATCGGAGCGCTTCCGCCATCGCCACTGTGCAAAGGTGTGTCGTCCCCAGGCAGAACCAGCTCGGTGACAAGACCGCCAACGATGATGGCCGTGTTGTTGTCCGTGCGCACAAAGTCATCCGCTGACCAGTTATAGGCGCTCGTCAACAGGCTCAGCTCGGTCCCGTCATTGGCAAACTCTTTTAGTCGTCCTTCGTTCAGGGCCGGTGCCGAAAACGTCAGAACCGAATACCCGATCACGAAACCGTTTTCCGTGGCGGTGACGATAGGCATGTCCTGTCTGTCGCGGGTTTCTTCGGTGTTGACCAACGTCGTTTCCCGGATTTCTGCCCCGGATGCGGAAAGGATTTTGAACCAGACCGACGTTTGGCTGTCATCGCCTGAGCCAGCATTGTTTTCGACCCAGACGACCAACAGGTTCCCATCGCTCAGGCGTTCGAGCTGAACCGCAGGTGTATTGCCGAGACCGGTGTTGTCCGGGTTGCCAATATCAATGACATCCCCGACCGCCGTGCCATCGTAACTGTAGAACCGCAAGGCGGCAGGCGCGCCGCTGCCCACGGTCCGGGCCGCGCCCACGGCAAAGACACCGTCCAGACCCACAGTGCTCCAGCTCAATTGTTCTCCGAAAACACCGCCCACAAACCGATCAAAACCGGGGTTTCCAACCGAGGTCACCAGTGCCCCATCATTGTCCATCAGCGACAGACCCATCCAGTTGTGGATCAAAATATTGCCATCAGGCAGGGAATAGGCATGGTGCAACATGGTTTGGTCGGTGGCCGACAAAGGGCCTTCTGTCAGCTCCTCGGCGGGCGCGACAGCAGCGCCAGTGGCAGCGTCCAGTGTGATCTTCCAGTTCGAGATGGTCACAGGCAGCGGATCGGCATCCCGGATCTGATAGAACAGGGTCATGCTGCCGTCTGTGTTATCATGCAGATGATATGTGGTGAGATTGCCCAGGCCAAGTCCGCTGGCGTCGGCAAATTCAACCGTGTCAAACACCAGCCCGTCATCATTCACAGACGAGATCCGGTTGCCGTTGACTGTGACCGCTGCGTCGCCGACCCGATAGGTTCGCCCACTCCCCAGTCCCATCACAGAAGGCGTGCCATCAATCGAAATTGTCATACTAATAACTCCCTGAAAATCCGTACAGGATGTCCCCACGCAGAAAAATACGGCTGCTCATATGAGCAAAAGGAACGCAGGACACACCGGTATTTTGAACACCCTTTGACTCCATGTGACGGATTTGCGCTTTCTGCGTCAAGGTTTTCGCGGTTTCTGCCGCGCCGGGGGGCAGACAGTCGGTTGCCTGTCCCCGCAGGTTCTGGGCCAAAATGGACGCCCGGAAAGGTAGGCGGAAATTGCCGTCCCACATGGTTTTCGATCGGAGTCCAAAAGCTGCCTTGCAGAACCGTGTTGAGACCGGCGGAGTGGTGTCGCAGAACGCCCCGCAGGCGGTGAAACGGATCTGTGTTGGAAAATCAGGGTTTTCAGTGGTGTCAGAACCTTGCTCGACACTGTTCAGACAGGTCTTTTTCGTAAAGAGACGCTGACTTTTTCCTCGTTCGGTGGTGGCTGGGTTCGGTGGCGGCTGGTTTCGTTGGGCGGACACCGGTTTTGCAGACGACCCAGAGCGCGCATTTGATGGTGATCCTGGCCTTGGTTGCGGCGAATTGAGGCGGTGGCAGGAAAGACCTTGCCTCGCTGCTGCAATTTTATCTATAAAACGCAAAACCCCCGAGGGGCCCCTGAAAAGTTATCTATATTTTGGAGCGGATGCCACATGTTGGATCAAAGCACCTTGCGCACGGACTGGACACGCGAAGAAGCGGAGAAGATCTATAACCAGCCGTTCATGGATCTGCTCTTTCAGGCCCATACGGTTCATCGGCAGCATTTTGACCCCAATCAGGTCCAGAAATCCAAGCTGCTGAGCATCAAGACCGGCGGCTGCGCCGAAGATTGTGCCTATTGCTCTCAGTCGGCGCGCAATGGCGCGCAGCTGTCCGCATCGAAACTGATCGAGGTCGAGCGGGTGATCGCCGAGGCGAAGAAGGCCAGGGATGGCGGAGCAACCCGGTATTGCATGGGGGCTGCCTGGCGGTCGCCCAAAGATCGGGACATGGCCGCGCTCGAGGCGATGATCGAAGGGGTCAAAGGCCTGGGAATGGAAACCTGCATGACGTTGGGCATGTTGGACGACAACCAGGTGTTTCGTCTGCGCGATGCGGGGCTGGATTACTACAACCACAATATCGACACCTCGGAGCGCTATTATTCCGAGATCATCACCACGCGTACGTTTGCCGACAGGATCGACACGTTGAACCGGGTGCGCGAGGCGGGAATGAAGGTCTGTGCCGGTGGTATCGTCGGAATGGGTGAACAGCAGATGGACCGGGTCGATATGCTCTTGGCTCTGGCAACGTTGGAGGAGCATCCCGATTCCGTTCCGGTCAACATGCTGATCCCGATTGCGGATACGCCGCTGGCCGATGTAAAGCCGCTGGATCCGATCGAATTTGTGCGCACTATTGCTCTTGCGCGGATCCTGATGCCGAAATCGCATGTGCGCCTGTCTGCAGGCCGGACTGACATGACAGACGAACTGCAGGCCATGTGCGTATTCGCCGGAGCGAATTCCATCTTTGTGGGCGACACGTTGCTGACCGCAGACAACCCCGAAGAAGACAAGGACAGTCAGCTGTTTGCCCGTCTGGGCCTGGAGGCGATGAACGTGGGGTGCGACGGGTCGCGATGACCGGCTTTGCCCGCCATGAACGCGCTCTGGATGCGCTGAAGACACGCGGACGCTATCGGCAGTTGGCACCGCGGGCCGGGCATGATTTTGCGTCAAACGATTATCTGGGACTGGCCGGTTCGGACCTGATGTGTCAGGCGGCAGGCGATGCATTGGCCCGTGGGGTTCCGGTTGGGGCCGGTGGGTCGCGCCTGTTGCGGGGCAATGCCAGCGAACATGTGCTGCTCGAAACCGAAGCAGCGGTGTTCTTTGGGACTGAGGCCGCGTTGTTCATGAGCGGTGGGTTCAATGCCAATCTGGCAATCTTTTCGACCCTGCCACAACAGGGCGATCTGGTCCTGCATGACGCGCTGATCCATGCCAGCACCCACGACGGAATGCGGCTTGGGCGTGCCGAGCGACGCAGCTTTGCCCACAATGACGTAGACGCCTGTCGACAGGAAATCGAAACCTGGCGCGCCGCGGGCGGCCGGGGGCAGATCTGGATCGCTGTCGAGGCGCTCTATTCCATGGAGGGCGATATTGCGCCGCTGTCCGACCTATTGGAGCTGGCCCAACTCGAAGACGCAGTTCTGGTCGTCGACGAGGCGCATTCGACGGGCGTTTTCGGGGATATGGGCCGGGGGTTGGCCCATGAAATCGCCCCTCTGCCAAATGTTCTGTCCTTGCATACCTGTGGCAAGGCTTTGGGCGTGTCCGGCGCGCTGATCTGTGGGCAATCCGTGTTGATCGAAACTCTGGTGAACAAGGCGCGGGCCTTTATCTTTGCCACTGCGCCGTCGCCTCTGAATGCGGCGTTGGTTCGGGCGGCATTGCGGGACCTTCAGGACAACCCGGAGCGTCGTGCACAGGTTTGGGTCGGGATCCACCATGCCTGGGCCGAAGCCGAAAGATTGTGTGGTCTGACCGGATTTCAAAGCCAGATCATGCCAGTGATCATTGGCGATGACAAAGCCACGATGCAGGTCGCGGCTGCGTTGCAGGAACAGGGGCACGACATTCGCGGCATTCGTCCGCCGACAGTGCCGCGTGGCACGTCACGGTTGCGGGTTTCGATCACGCCGAACACGTCTTCAAATGTCATCACTCGGGCGTTTGGCGATCTGGTGCCGCTGATACAAGGGGTTTTTGCATGAACGCGCTTATCGTGACCGGCACCGATACCGGCATTGGCAAAACCATTTTTTCCGCCGGATTGGTGGACGCGCTGCAAGCCGTTTACTGGAAGCCGGTGCAATCCGGGTTGGAAGAAGAAACCGACAGCCAGATTGTGGCCCGCCTGTCCGGTCGCCCTGTTCTGCCCGAAGGTTGCCTGCTGACGCTGCCCGCCTCGCCGCATTTGTCGGCCGAAGCCGAAGGGGTGGAAATTGACCCCAATACCTTGGATTTGCCACAAACCGACGCGGTTCTGGTGGCCGAAGGGGCCGGGGGGGTCATGGTGCCTTTGAACCGGGATGTTCTGTATCTGGACCTGTTTGCCAACTGGGGGGCACCGGTGATCCTGTGCGCCCGCACACAGCTCGGCACGATCAACCACACATTACTGTCGCTTCAGGCGCTAAAGATTGCGGGATGTGACGTTGTTGGCGTTGTCTTTATCGGTGATCCCGAACCGGACGTTGAACAGACCATTGTCGATTTTGGCGGTGTGCCGCGACTGGGACGGCTGCCCATGCTGTCCGATCTGACACCGCAAACTCTGAGAGCCGCCTTCTCTGGTGCCATCGATATGACCGTCATACGGGAGGCCCTGAAATGAGTGTGTCCGATCTGACCCCGCTGGAATTTGACCAGAAACACCTGTGGCACCCCTATACCAATGTGGTCAAACCCGGTCCGACCTTTGTGGTCAAGGAAAGCGAAGGGATGTACATCACGCTGGATGATGGCACCCGGTTGATCGACGCGATGTCCTCGTGGTGGTGCATGATGCATGGCCACCGCAACCCGGCGATTACCCATGCGATCCATCGCCAACTCGACACGCTGCCGCATGTGATGTTCGGGGGGTTGACCCATGATCCGGCGATAGATCTGGGCCGCAAATTGCTGGAGGTCTCGCCCGACAGCCTGACCCGCATTTTTTATTGCGACAGCGGGTCCGTTTCCGTTGAGGTGGCGATGAAAATGGCGGTGCAGTACCAGCACGCCATGGGGTTTGTGGGCCGCAGTCAGTTTGCCACCATCCGATCAGGCTATCACGGGGACACCTGGAAGGCGATGAGCGTCTGTGATCCCGATACCGGCATGCACCACCTGTTCCAAGGAGCGTTGAGCGTTCAGCATTTTGTGTCACGCCCGCCGATCCGTATCAACGAAGAGTGGACCGACGACCCGGCCCTGAATGGCCTGGGTGAGCTGCGTCAGGTGCTGGAGGCCAGCGCCGACAAGATCGCCGGTTTCATTCTGGAACCTGTGGTGCAGGGCACCGGTGGCATGTATTTTTACCACCCCGAATACTTGAACCAGGCCCGTGCCCTGTGTGACGAGTTGGGAATTCTGCTGATCTTTGACGAAATCGCCACGGGCTTTGGCCGCACGGGCGAGCTGTTTGCGACCGGGTTCTGCACCGTGGAACCGGATATCATTTGTCTGGGCAAGGGGTTGACCGGCGGGCATATCTCATTCGCGACCACCATGACCAATGATCGCGTTGCCGAAGGGGTCGGGGGCGGCAACCCTGGCATCTTTATGCATGGGCCGACCTATATGGCCAACCCGCTGGCCTGTGCTGCTGCCAAGGCCTCGCTGGATCTGCTGACTGGGCAGGACTGGAAGGGGACGGTAGGTGCCATTGCCGAACAGATGGAGGCCGAATTGGCACCGGCGCGCAGCTATGAAAATGTCGCTGACGTCAGGGTGTTGGGTGCCATCGGTGTTATCGAGATGAAACATCGGGTGTCCGCGGATGAGGCCCACGCCCGCGCCCGTGAGATGGGCGTGTTCCTGCGCCCCTTTGGCACCAATATCTACACTATGCCGCCCTTTATCACGACGCCGGATCAGCTGAGCGAAATAACCGCCGGAATGCTGCGTCTGGCGCGGGAGCTGTAATCATGCGGGAAGAGTGGATCAGCAGAACCGGTGCAAAACGTGTTTTGGTGGTCTTTGGCGGCTGGGCCATCGGTCCTGACCCCTTTGTCCATCTGGCGCAGGATTGCGATCTGTTGTTTGTCAGCGACTATCGTGAACTCGACTGGACCCCCAAGGGGTTGGACGCCTATGAGGAGCGTATCCTGCTGGCCTGGTCCTTTGGGGTGGCGGGCTATGCGCATTGGCAGGACGGGCGTGCAGACCCGTTTACCCGCAAGATTGCGGTCAATGGCACGCTGACCCCGGCAGATCGGCGCATGGGCATTCCGCCGATGATTTATTCCAAGACCCAAACCGGGTTGTCCGCAGAGTCATTTCAAAGCTTCGTTGCGCGGGTTTTTGACGCGCCTCAACCGCCCTTGCAGATTGATATTGCGGCGCGTCAGGCCGAATTGGCTGCGGTTCAATCCCGCGCGACGCCGGGCAAAGTGATGTTTCACCGGGTCTGGATCAGCACCGGCGACCGCATCTTTCCGCCGGCCAATCTGGATCGGGCCTGGGCCGGGCAAAGCAGCGTCATTCGGTATATGACCGATGCCCCTCATGCCCCGTTTGATCGTTTTGACAGGGTAGAGGCGCTGTGGACATGAGAGATTTTTCGCCCCCCTCGTCGCCTCCGGCATCTCGCGTCCGCCAAAGCTTTTGCCGGGGTCTGAGTTCTTATCACCAATCGGCATCGGTTCAGGCAGATATCGCACGAAACTTGGCAGATATGGTTGTCACGCACCGCGGAGCGCAGGCTGTTGGTCGGTGTCTCGAATTTGGATGCGGGACCGGGCATTTGACCCGGGCGCTGGTTGATCGACTGTCGATTGCGGATCTGGCGCTGAACGATCTGGTGGGTGACTGTGAGCCCCATGTCATGGCAAGGCTGCCTGCCGGGCAAAGGGCCCGGTTTCAAGCTGGCCCAGTCGAGCGGCTGGATCCGGAGGGGACGTTCGATCTGATCGCCTCGGCGTCGGTTGTACAGTGGATCCCGGACCATCGGTGCCTTTTGCGGGATCTGTCGAACCGACTGGAATCGGGCGGGTGGATTGCGCTCAGCGGGTTTGGGCAGGACCAGTTTGGCGAACTTCAGGCGTTGGGATCTTCGGCCAGTGCGCCGGGGTATCGCAATGCAGGCGACTGGGCCGCGATGATACCACAGGGGATGGCGCTGATGGCGACCCGTCAGATACAGACCCGCATGTATTTTCCGACGGTTCGCGCTGTGTTGCGTCATCTTCGCGAGACGGGGGTGAATGGAAATGCCCAGGGCGGTTGGAGCCGGGCCCGGTTGCAAAAGTTCGAGCGGGATTATGACGCACAGTTTGGCACGGCGCAGGGGTTGCCGCTGACGTATGATGCGGTCTGGATGCTGGCATGCAAGATCTAACAGGCCAACCAGGTCTGAACATGGGTCTTGGCGGATCGACAGGCGGTGCTCAACGAGTGACCGCGGCCCAACCCACAGGCAATTGCCGTCGCAAGTGTACATCCGGTGCCCCGCTTTTGGACAGCCAGCCGCGGGGCGCGCAACAGGGTGTTTCCGTCGTGTTCAAACAATTGGTCAATGCTTTCGGGCCCTGTATCATGCCCGCCCTTGACCAGAACACCCGGACACCCCTGTTGGTGCAGGGCGCGAACCTGTGTTGCGATCCCGGCGGCAGGCAGACCTGACAACTGGGTTAACTCATCAAGGTTTGGCGTGACCACACGCACCAGTGACATCAGGTCCCGCAACAGGACCCGCATGCCGGCCTGGGTCAAGAGTGATCCGCCCGATGTGGCCCGTAACACAGGGTCCAGAACGATAGGCAACCCGGTAGGAGCGAGCGAGTCTGCCACGGCTTTGACACTCTCGCCATTGCCGAGCATTCCAATCTTGATGGCCGTTATGCCCACGCTGTCCAGCGCGGCAACAATCTGTGCCCGGATCAGGTCCGGTGGCATCGGCTGGATCCTGTGCAATGCGCCATGGGTCTGGGCTGTGACGGCGGTAACAACCGGGCAGACCGAAACGCCAAACGCCTGAGCGGTGGCGATGTCACGGCTTAATCCCGCGCCACCGCTGCTGTCGGTGCCCGCGATAACCAACAAATGCGTCACACAACATCTCCATCTGCCATCAGGGCAATGTCCGTAAAGCCACGCTGTTGCAACTGGCGACCGGCACGCCAGGCCCGCAGCCCGCTGCGGCAGCACAGGATGATGCGGTGCCGGGTCGAGAAGGTGGCATCGGCCATGGCATCGGGCGCGATCCGTCGTGCTGAATGGATTGCCATCTCTGGAACCTCGCAGGTGGGGCGCAATTCGACCAGCTGATCCTCGGGTTTGACATCCTGTAGGGCCACAAAGGGCATCTGCCGGTCCGGCTCGGGTGCCCCAAGAAACGAGAATTGCCCCAATTGCATGGTAGCGAGATCCAGCGTTGCCATTGTGCCCAATGGCGAAGGGTCGCACGCCAGCAGCACCCGCAGCGCCATTTGGGCTTGCAAGGATCCAATCACCCCGACCACCGGTCCCAAAACCCCGGCAGTGGCACAAGAAGCGGCGTGTTCGGGGAGATCCGGGAACACGGCTCTCAGGCTGGGTGCCTGACAGCAGAACCCGCCGACATAGCCGGATTGCCCCAGGGCCGACGCCGAGATCAGCGGTTTCCCCTGGGACAGACAGGTATCTGACAGGATATAGGACACTGCAAAACTGTCAGCTGCGTCAATCACCAGATCAGAGAGCGCAACCGCTGTGTGGGCATTTGCAGGCGTCAAAGCACAGATCCGGGGATGCAGGCGCAGATCGGGTTGTGCGGCCAACAGATGCGCCTGTGCCGCCTGTGCCTTGGGGTGCCCGATGTCGGTCATTCGATACAGGGGCTGACGGTGCAGATTGCCTTCTTCAACCCGGTCGGGATCGAACAGGGTGATTTCGCCAACCCCGGCACCGACCAGATATTGCAAAACTGGACAGCCCAGCCCCCCGGCACCGACCACCAGCACATGCGCGTCCGCCAATCGGGCCTGACCGATTTGGCCGATGTCGGGCAAGAGCATCTGACGGGCATAGCGGTTCATGCCGGTGCCACCTGCGGAGCACAGGCAGCGATCCAGTCCCGCGTCCTTGCCTCGGGGTTTTGTGCCATCTGGATATCCGTGACCACTGCGGCGCTGTCGGCTCCGGCGGCAAAGACACCGGGCAAACGGCCCGGCGTCAAACCACCGATGGCCACCAGGGGCGTACGCCCGGCCATCTGTTTCCACCGGCCCACCCGTTCCAGTCCCTGCGGGTCCCATTTCATCTTTTTCAGCAAAGTGGGATAGACCGGTCCCAGCGCCACATAGGCCGGATCATGGGTCAGTGCCCGATCCAGTTCAGTCTCGTCATGTGTCGACAGACCGATACGCACTCCGGCCCGCCGCAACGCGCCCAAATCGGCATCGTCCATGTCTTCCTGTCCCAGATGCACGAAGGAACAGCGCAGGTCCAGCGCGAGGTCCCAATAGTCGTTCACCACCAGTTGCGCGCCATGAACGGCACAAAAATCGCGGGCACGGGTGATCTGGCGGCGGACCTCGGCCTTGGGCTGGTCCTTGATCCGCAGTTGCACCAGTTTCACACCATGGGGTACCAGCAGCTCCAACCGACCCACATGGCCGACAATCAAATAAAACCGTTCCATCATGCCAACTCTGCCAGTCCCAGGATTGGGGTTGAGGGCACGGCCATGTCGCGCCGTTCCATTGGGCTGGCGCTGAACCCGGCACGGCCTGCGTCGATGGCGGCTGCCATGGCTTGGGCCATTTGCACAGGATTGCCCGCTTTGGCCACGGCTGTATTCAGCAGAACCGCGTCCATGCCCAGTTCCATTGCCTCCACTGCATCCGAAGGGCGCCCGATCCCGGCATCCACGATCAACGGAATATCAGGGAAATGGGCCCGCATTGCGCGCAGAGCGTCCGGGTTGCGTAGCCCCTGACCGGACCCGATGGGTGCCCCCCAGGGCATCAGCACCTCACACCCCGCCTGAACCAGCTTTTCCCCCACCACCAGGTCGTCGGTGGTATAGGGAAACACCTGAAAGCCATCGTCGCACAGGATCCGCGCGGATTCGACCAGGGCAAAAACATCCGGTTGCAGGCTGTCGGAATGTCCGATCACTTCCAGCTTGATCCAATTGGTGCCAAAAACTTCGCGCGCCATTTGGGCTGTGGTCACGGCCTCCTGCACCGAATGACACCCTGCGGTGTTGGGCAGGATGCGTGTGCCGGTGTCGCGCAGCATGCCCCAGAACCCCGCGCCTGAGCCATCAGCCGCTTCACGGCGCAAGCTGACGGTAACGATCTGGGTACCACTGGCACGGATTGCGTCGACCAGTATTGCGGGAGAGGGGTATTGCGCCGTTCCCAGAAGTAAGCGTGACTGAATTTGGTGTCCGTAAAGTAGCATTTTTCATCCCCCTTGCATGGGTGCCAGCACTTCGAGCCGGTCACCGTTGGACAGGGGGGTGCCTGCGCGGGCTTCACGCGGAATGAACTGACCGTTCAGGGCGGTGGCGATGGCGGGGCTGGTATATCCGAGCTGGTGCAGTGCCTGTGCCAGGGTCGCGCCTGCTATCTCATGCGGTTGTGCGTTCACGATAATCTGCATCACTTGGTTCCTGAAAGAATTGCGTTGCCAGCTGGCCCGCCAGGGCGGGGGCCAGAAGAAATCCGTGCCGGTACAGCCCGTTCACATGGGTGGTGTCGCCGCATTGGGACAGACGCGGGATATTGTCGCCAAATGCCGGACGCAGACCGACACCGGTTTCGATCACACTGGCTTCACCCAGACCTGGGTGCAGGGTGAATGCAGCCCCCAGCAGTTCCAACATAGAGCGCACGGTGATGGGCCGCCATGAACTGCTTTCGATCATGGTCGCGCCGATCATGTAAATCCCGTCCCCGCGCGGCACGAGATAAAGCGGAATGCGCGGGTGCAGCAGCCGCAGGGTGCGGGTGATCTGCACGTCCTTGGTTTCAATGATCGCCATTTCGCCGCGGATCGGACGCAGCCCGGTGACGCCCGAAGCCATGCCGCGACAATCCACATCCACCTGTGCTGGGGCAGGGGTCTCGTATCGGATGTCGACACCCACCGCCAATACGGCATCGGTCAGGTCGATCAACGCCCGGCGCGGATCCAGGTGGGCTTCGTCCTCAAAAAACAAACCGTCTGAAAATCGCCCCGCCAACGCCGGTTCCAGCGTGGCGATGTCGTCGCCTGTAACCCCGCGATGCTGTTGGGTGCGCAGGGCAAAGCGGGTCAGTTCAGCCCGGTCGCGGGGTGGGGTGACCACCAGCGTGCCTGCCCGAGTGACAGGAGTGAACTGCGCCCACCAGTCGATGGCCCCGGCACCCAGCCGAACCACTTGCGCGTCGGCCGTTTCACCTTCGCACCAGGGGGCCAGCATCCCGCCGGCAAACCAGGAACAGGGGTTGTCAGCAGGCGCGGTGCCGGTTTCAAAAACCGTCACCTGTGCCCCCCGGCGCGCCAGTTCCCAGGCGCTGGCGAGGCCGGCAACGCCGGCCCCTGCGATGGTGATCATTCGCCCGGCTCCAAGGCAGGGTCGTTCACCGGCATATAGAGTTCGCCACCGGTCCGGAACTTCTCGGCCATGGCCTCCATACCTTCCTTTTGCGCTTCGGCGCGGATGTCGTGGCTGATCCGCATCGAACAGAATTTCGGCCCGCACATGGAGCAGAAATGCGCCACCTTGTGAGCCTGTTTGGGCAGGGTCTGGTCGTGGAATTCCCGCGCGGTTTCGGGGTCCAATGCCAGGTTGAACTGGTCCTCCCAGCGGAATTCGAACCGGGCGCGGCTGATCGCGTCATCGCGACGCTGGGCGCCGGGCAGACCCTTGGCCAAATCGGCGGCATGGGCCGCGATTTTATAGGTGATCACCCCGGTTTTTACGTCGTCCCGGTCGGGCAGGCCCAGATGTTCCTTGGGCGTCACGTAACACAGCATGGCACAGCCGAACCAACCGATCATCGCGGCCCCGATGCCAGAGGTGATGTGGTCATACCCCGGCGCGATGTCGGTGGTCAGTGGTCCAAGCGTGTAAAACGGTGCTTCGTCACAACAGGCCAGCTGCTTGTCCATGTTCTCCTTGATCTTGTGCATGGCGACATGGCCCGGGCCTTCGATCATCACCTGACAGTCCTTGGCCCAGGCGATCTTGGTCAGCTCGCCCAGGGTTTCCAGCTCCGCAAACTGTGCCTCGTCATTGGCGTCTGCAATGGAGCCTGGGCGCAACCCATCACCAAGCGAGAAGGCCACGTCATACTGGCGACAGATGTCACAGATTTCGTCGAAGTGTTCGTAGAGGAATGACTCCTTGTGGTGATGCAGGCACCATTTCGCCATGATCGAGCCGCCCCGCGACACGATGCCGGTCACGCGGTTGACGGTCATCGGCACCATGTGCAGCCGCACGCCCGCGTGGATGGTGAAATAGTCCACGCCCTGTTCCGCCTGTTCGATCAACGTGTCGCGAAATACCTCCCAGGTCAGGTCTTCGGCGATGCCGTTTACCTTTTCCAGCGCCTGATACATCGGCACGGTGCCGATGGGCACAGGCGCGTTGCGAATGATCCATTCACGGGTGTTGTGGATGTTGCGCCCCGTCGACAGATCCATGACGGTGTCAGCGCCCCAGCGGATCGACCAAACCATCTTGTCCACCTCTTCCTCCATGGAGGAGGTGACAGCCGAGGTGCCCATATTGGCGTTGATCTTGACCAGGAAATTACGACCGATGATCATCGGCTCGGATTCCGGGTGGTTGATGTTTGACGGGATGATGGCGCGCCCGGCGGCGACTTCGTCGCGGACAAATTCGGGCGTGACATAGTCGGGGATATTGGCCCCCCAGTCGTGACCATCACGATCTGTCGCACCATGACAGGGTGACAGGTCGCGCAGCTGGTTTTCGCGGATCGCGATATACTCCATTTCGGGTGTGACGATCCCGGCGCGGGCATAAGCCAACTGGGTCACGGCCTTGCCGTCCTTGCCGCGCAGGGGGCGTGGTTTGACCGGAAATTCAGGCGTCAGGCGGTCGCCTTCGACAAAGCCGTTGTCTGCGGCGGTGATGTCACGCCCGTCGTATTCCTCGACATCACCACGGGCTTCGATCCATTTGCGGCGCAGGGGCTCCAGACCCTGTTTGATGTCGGTCAGCACGTTGGGATCGGTATAGGGGCCCGAGCTGTCATAGACTGGCAGCGGCGCTTCGCCCGCGGTGGGGTGTACAGAGATTTCGCGCATCGGCACGCGCACATCCGGGTGCATCTGGCCCGGGACATAGATCTTGCGCGACGCAGGCAATTCGCCCGTGGTGATTTTGGGATTGGGGACGTTCATTTCGGTGCTCCTCAAGCTCTCAACTCAAAAAGACACCAGATGAGGTTAGGCCGAGGGAAACAGAGGGTGTACAGGCCCTCTTGTTCGGGACTTGCACGATGCGGGAGAGTACGGCCCCCACAGCGATGCAAACCTAGCTTCCTACGCCAGTATCAACTGGGTCAGGTTCAAAGGGTCGCATCACCGGGCATATGCCCTGTCAGCCTCTCAGTCCCCTAGGCGGGACCCCCCTGCGTGGGCCAATTGGTAGGGGGTGGGGGCGGTTCGCGTCAACCGGGAAATTTCAGCCCAACACGATTAGCCAGCCCCAGACGGTAAAGAGGCTGAGTCCTGTTGCGATCAGCACCGAGGAGGCCGCAACCCGTTTGGCACGGTTGTACATATTGGCAAAAATATAGCCGTTGAATCCGGGGGCCATGGCCGCCGTCAAAACGCCAGACCTGTATAGATCCTGTTGAAGAGACACGGTTTTTCCAAACATCCAGACCAGGGTGGGGTGGAGCAGAAGAGATATGGTGCAGACATAGAAGATCGCCTTCAAATCACCTTCGGGCCGGTATTGGACCAGCACCCCTCCCAGCGCAAAAAGCGCTCCGGGCAGGGCCGCCCGTATGACCAGAGACAGGGCACTATCTACGGCTTCTGGTATTATGAAACCAGTCAGATTCACGATGAACCCCAGCGCGATTCCCAGAATCAGCACGTTCCTGAACATCGCATTCAACACCGAGGTGACAGTTTTCAGGCTCCCGCTGCCCCGGTTGCGCACGATCTCCATCGCGGTAATGCCGACGCCGTAACAGAACGGCGAATGAAAGGCGACGATGGCATAATTCCCGGTCAGGTTTTCCGCCCCATAGGCGCGTTCGGTGATCGGCAGGCCCAGCAGCACCGAGTTGGAAAACAGGCAGCAGAACCCTATGGCTATGGCGTCCTCCCAGTCACGTTTGAAAATCAGCCGCGCCCCACAGACCCCAGCCAGGAAACACAGGAAGGCCGCAGAATAGAAGCTGACCAGCAATGCCGGGTCAAAGCTGGCCGAGAGATCCAGATCGGCGATGGCGCGAAACAGCAGACAGGGAATGGCAAACCCCTGGGTGAACCGCATGATCCCGTCGATGTGCTGCGCCTTGAAATACCCCGCTTGGGTGGTGGCATAGCCTGCGCCAATCACCAGAAAAACGGGCAGGATGACGTCGATCAAGCTCTGGAACATGGCCGCGTGTCCAGTGGAGGCGCCCCAATCCCAGCCGAGGAGAACGCGGCGCATTCAGGATGCCTCCGGCGGGAGTTTTCTGGCGAGATGAAAGCGGAGCGGGGAGACAAATCCCCAAACCGGTTATGTGGGCGGGCGCGGATTGCAGCGCTCAGAGCGGGTAACGGATCACCATGCCATCATAGGCAGGGGTGATGTGATCCGGGGTTTCAGCCTCGACCGTGGCATAGTCCAGGTCGATATGCATGTTGGTCAACACGGCCCGGCGCGGCTGAACCTGTTTGATCCACTCCAGGGCCTTGTCCAAATGCACATGTGTCGGATGTGGGCTGCGACGCAGCGCATCCAGAATCCAGCAATCCAGGTTTTCGAGTTGGGCCCAGGAGGCGTCATGCATTTCGGCAACATCCGGCAGATAGGCGAGGTCCATGATCCGAAACCCCAGACTGTCGATGGCTCCGTGATTGACGGTAAAGGGCTGAAAGGGGATCGGCCCACCAGGCCCGTCGATTTCAAAGGGACCAGAGATCGACTTTAGTTCCAGAATGGGCGGATAGGGCGAGCCTTCGGGTTGAACAAAGGCATAGCCAAATCGGTTCAGGAGGGCATTTGTCGTATCACCGTCGGCCCAGACTGGCACACGGGCGCGCATGTTGAAAACGATCATGCGCAGGTCATCGATGCCGTGGACATGGTCTGCGTGGGCATGGGTATAGATCACGCCGTCCAGGCGTCCGGTACCCGAATCCAGAAGTTGCGACCGCATGTCCGGGGTCGTGTCGATCAGAACAGACGTCGTGCCCCCAGGTCCGTCGCGTTCGACCAGCATCGAACAGCGACGACGCACATTGCGCGGATTGTCGGGGTCGCAATCGCCCCAATGGCCACCCAGACGTGGAACCCCGCCAGAGGATCCACAACCGAGGATGGTAAAGCGCAGCTCTGGCGTCATGCGGCGGCCTTGTGTCGGGCAGCCTTGGTGAACAGGCGATCAAAATTGGCCTGTGTCCGGGCTGCAAATTCGGGATAATTCATGCCGAATACTTCGGCTCCCTTGCGGGCGGTATGGGCCGTATAGGCCGGCTCGTTGCGCTTGCCCCGGAATGGGGGAGGAGCGAGATATGGAGCATCGGTTTCTACCAGAATGCGATCCACCGGGGCGGCGGCAAAAATGTCGCGCACCTGCTGGCTCTTGGGGAAGGCGGCGATACCGGACATAGAGAGGTAGAACCCGAGATCCAGCGCCACGCGGGCCAGTTCGGGCGTAGAGGAAAAGCAATGCATGACGCAGGAATAAGGACCTTTGGCCATCTCGTCAGACAGAATGCGGGCCATATCGTCGTCGGCATCGCGTGAATGAATGATCAGCGGCAGGCCGGTCTGGCGGGCGGCCTCGATATGAATGCGCAGGCTTTCCTTCTGAATATCCTTGGTTTCGGCGGTATAGTGATAATCCAACCCGGTTTCGCCAATACCGACGAATTTCGGGTGTTGGGCCAAGGCGACCAGTTGATCGACCGTGGCCATCGGCTCTTCGGCGGCGCTCATCGGGTGGGTGCCAGCGGCATAGAAAACCGGACCATGGGATTCGGCGATGGCTCGCACGGTTGGTTCGTTTTTCAATCGCGTGCAGATTGTCACCATGCGGGTCACACCTGCGGTTGCTGCGCGGGTGACGATCTCGGGCAACAGCCCTTCGAAGTCAGGGAAATCGAGGTGGCAATGGCTGTCCGTGATTTCTGGTGTCATCTCTGGTGCTGTTGGTTCGGTCATCTCACGCCCGGCTCGCGGTTTCCTGCATCTTGAAAACCGTATCTAGGACAAGAGCGGCGGGGTCAAGGTTCACGGACTGACCGTGACGCATCCGTGCCGTCACCTGTGCCGAAAGCTCGGCCCAGGCGCGGGCCTGATGGGCATTCGGAGCCAGCCGCATCAGAGTGTCTGCCTCTCCGGGTGCCGCCTGCGGCATCGGTGGGTGACCGGCGGCCCCGGTGCGGGCCAGCCGGGCCAGGGCAATGTCGATCAGGGTCAACAGCAGTTCGAACTTTTCACCGGCATTGCGCTGGGCGGCGGCCTCGGCCAAGGACATGGCACGACGGCGGTCGAGCTGGGGCAGGCTGCCAAGAATGGCAATCAGTTCGGCGTAGATCTGTAGCCCGCCCAGATTGAGCACGCGCAGCGCCGCCCCCACTGAGCCGGCGGCAAGGGCCGCGAGCGCATCGGGATTGTCGGGCAATACGGCTCCGGCCTGGGTCAGGGCTGTCTGCATGTCCGGCGGTGAAAGAGGTGCCAGACGCAATGTGCGACAGCGTGATCGTATGGTCGGCAACAAACGCGAAGGTTGGTGCGATATCAACAGGATTGTGGTGCGGGCGGGTGGCTCTTCGAGCATCTTGAGCAGCGCATTGGCGGCGCTGGTATTCATGTCGTCGGCGGCGTCCACAATCACGACCCTGTGCCCACCGTCGGTGGCCGAGAGACCAAAGAAGCGATTCAGTTTGCGCACGTCGTCGACAACGATCTGGTCACGCAGTTTGCCCTTGTCGTTGGGACTGCGGGTAATCGCAGCCAGCCCGGGTTCGGCCCCCGCCAAAATGCGATGCACCACTGGATGATCGTCTGGAATCTCAAGCGATGCCGGAGGCGGCGGTGCCCCAAAGAGCCCGTCCTCTTCGACCGGTGGTGTGGCCAGCAGGAATTTGGCTATTCGCCAGGCCAGGGTCGCCTTGCCCACGCCCTGTGGCCCGGTCAGCATCCACCCGTGGTGCAGGCGCCCTGCGTTATAGGCATCCAGAAAAGCAGTTTCGGCGGGCTCCTGGCCAAACAGGCGCGCGGTTTCGCGCGGATGCGGTGCGCCGGGTGCCTGATCCGGGGCGGGGTGATCGTCGTTCATGCGCCATGACCATTGTGGATCAAAGCGTCCGCGACCGCTGCGGTGACGTCGGCCGAAACGTCCTGGATACCGCGATCCCCGTCAATCACCCGAAAACGGTCGGCAAATTCCTGGGCCAATGACAGAAAGCCCGCGCGCATCTTGTGCTGTAGTTCGACGCCAAAATCTTCGAACCGTTCTTCGGTGCCCTGACGCCCTTTGGCGCGGTTCAGCCCGGTCGAGGGCTCCATGTCGATCAAAAGGGTCAGATCAGGTTCCCGTCCGATCATCAGAACATGCAACTGATCCACCACGCGACGCAGGTTGCCGCGCGACAGGCCCTGGTACATGCGGGTGCTATCTGCAAACCGATCGCAGATTACCACCTTGCCGGCCGCCAACGCAGGTTCGATTGTGCGTTCCAGATGGTCGCGCCGCGCCGCTGTGAACAGCAGAATCTCGGTTTCAGCCGACCAACGGTCAGGATCGCCTTCGAGCACCAGACGACGGATCTCTTCGGCACCCGGAGATCCGCCGGGTTCACGCGTGAGAATGACATCCTGTCCTTGCGCACGCAAAGCGTCGGCCAGCAGGCGCGCCTGAGTGGATTTTCCTGACCCGTCAATGCCCTCAAAGGTCAGGAACAGCCCGGGACGCGGGCTCACAATGTTCCCTCTGGACCTTGGAGAAAGCGCGACACCAAAAGCTCGGCGGCGGTTTTGACCCGGACAAAGAAACCACCCGCAGGAACATCCTGTGCTGCAACCAATGGCAATCGGATTTCGGGCAGGGCCGCAGGCTTTACGACCAGTTCAGCAAGCTGCTGGCCCGCTGTAATGGGCGCGTTCACCGGGCCGGTATAGACTACTTCGGCTTCAACCTGTTTGCCCGACAACGCCGGCATCAGCACCGTCAGGTCTTTGGCAGGTACCAGCGCTACCGTTGAATCTCGACCCATCCAGACTTCGGCTTGCGCGACGGCCTGGCCTTCTTTGGCGACGGTCTTGGGGGCAAATTGGCGAAACGACCAATTAACGATGGCTTCCGCCTCCTCTGCCCGGGCGGAATTGCTGCCCAGACCCGAGATCACGAAAATCACCCGGCGGTCGCCCTGTTTGGCAGATCCGACCAAACCATAGCCTGCCTCTTCGGTGTGGCCGGTCTTGAGCCCGTCCGCGCCGATGCCCAGCCGCAAAAGCGGATTGCGATTGCGGATGTTGGAGGGCGCGCGCCCGTCAAACTTGAACTCGGTTTCCGCAAACAGCGTGTAATACTCAGGGAAATCCTCGATCAGCCGCTCGGCCAGAATGGCCAAATCTTCGACTGACATGCGGTGCCCGACTGCGGGCCAGCCGTTGGAATTGGCAAAGGTCGAATTCATCATGCCCAGCTGTTGCGCACGCTGTGTCATGTAACGGGCAAACCCGGCCTCGGTGCCATCCGGGCTCAGCGCCTCGGCGATGACCGCGCAGGCATCGTTGCCTGACAGCACGATGATCCCTCGTAACAGATCCTCTACCCGGACCCGATCCTGGGTGTTGAGGAACATGGTCGAACCCTTATAGCTCATTGCGTGGCTCGATACGGGCAGGCGTTCATCCAGGGTCAGGCGTCCGTCCCGGATTGCCTCAAAGGCGACATACAGCGTCATCAGTTTGGACATCGACGCGGGGGGCAGAGGCTCCTGCGCGTTCTTGTTCAGTAGAACGGTATCCGTGCTCTGATCCAGAACAAAAGCGGCGCGGGCCTTGGTGTCAAAGGCGTCAGCAGGCAGGGGGCCGAAACCAGCCAGAAACCCTGCCAGGGCCAGTGAGCAAAGAGTGGTGCGAAACGTATAGGTCACTTGGGGTCAGGTCCCGTCAGTTGGTCACGGCATAGGCATCAGAGAAACCGGTCTTTTGAATTCTTTTCAACAGGCTGGAGCGTTCAGATTTGGTTTGGGCGGGGCCCACCAGAACACGCCAGAATTTCTTGCCGTTGGAGGATTGTTCATAAACCGTGGGGGTCATGCCCGCATCGCGCATGATTTTTGCGGTGCGGTTGGCGTTTGTTTCAACGCTGAAGATCCCGATCTGGATATAAGGTTTGTCGAGCTTGGACGGCGTCGCAGCAGGTTTCGGCGCGGCTGTGGCAGCTGGCGCAGATTGTGGCGCGGGCGAGATCAACGAGGAAGCTTCGATAGCGGCGGCGGCACCTGCAATCGGGTCCAATGCCTGTTCGGTGATCTGGTTTTCGGTATCGGACTGGATCGTACCGGCAGAGACGGCGGGTGTGTCGCTGTCTTCGTCGAGGTCGCTGAGCAAGGGCGCGGCTTCGCTGACAGGTGGCTCTTCATCCACTGTTTCACGGCGCAAGGCCGTCACGTTCAACTCGACAGGTGCGCCGGCCAGCATTCCCAAAGCGGCCGCAGCATCTGATGACGCCTGGACCCGAGGGCCGGGAATTTCGCGTTCGCGCCGGAATAGGGCACCAATCACGAACTTGCCGTTTGCATTGTTGCGGATGATCACCCGTTCCGGGTCCTTGGCGTCAGGGTGTGCCACCCATACCCCACCCAATGAAGGACGTCCGTCCCATAGACCGGCTTCGGTAACCTGAAAGACTTCGGGGGCTTCGACATCGCGTTCAACCAGCTTGGTGCTGGTTTGCGGCTCCGTGCTGGCGGCTGTTTCGCCGTCCGCAGGTTTCAAAAAAGACAGGTCCGGACCGCTTTCGCAGGCGGTCAAAACACCCAAAGCCAATCCTATCGCCACCACGCGTATGCCGCGTCGTGTTCCGTTTGAAATGTGAACCATCGCCTGTCCCCTGCCTGTCGGGATGTCCCGGTTGCCTGCCCGCGCCGGTTGACCGGCCTCTCTGCGTGACGCTGGTGCACAAACACGCGTCGATTGCACCATAGCGCGAGGGGGGGCACATGGAAAGACTGTCCCGCAGCACTCGGCAAGAATTCCCCTTGGCGCGAATGGGGGGCATTCCGCACGCAGGGCCCGGTTGTCCTGTGGCGCAGTCGCAGCACGTATGCCGAGGCCCGATTGCAGCCTAATCCAACGATGGGATTGCCCGGGGCCTGATCAGACTGGGCTAGGTACCCCGCGCGCTGCTATCCACCTAGCCAACCGGGCGCAGGTTCGCCAAAGGGAACCAAAGATGCGGCGCACATCGGAGCACCCGACTTGTGCCTCGCTGTTCAAAACTATTTCCAATGGCCTGTCATTTTTTTACTTGCCTGTACCGGCGTCCCGTCCTAAACCCGCAGCGCACCGGGGAGGTGGCAGAGTGGTCGAATGCGGCGGTCTTGAAAACCGTTGAACGTGAGAGCGTTCCCAGGGTTCGAATCCCTGTCTCCCCGCCACAAAATCAATGACTTATACGGGTTTTTGATTGCCCCTCCCGAAGTGCCAAAAGACAGTTCCCCAAAAAGTTTCTCACGATCACATTCTGTTCTTGATCTGGTCCCGTAGAGATTGGGCCGCCTGGGTTCGTCGATTTTGACAGGCACCTTTCGAATAGTGTTGATCCATCGACAGGCTGTTGTGCCCGGCAATTGCTGATCAAATCAGATGAATTTCAGGCCATTGGGTTTGGGATTTGGCAGGGCTTTGCGCAGCTTGTCTATGGAAGCGGATCCAAGGGTGGGTATTTATCTTGCCTTGTGTGACCCGGATTCCGTCGTCTTCGATATGGCCCCATTCCATTTTTGCAAGGTCTGATGCCCTTTGGCCGATGGCCAGGGCGCGGTCTGTTGATAATGCACGGCGTCGGTTCCTTCCTGGGCAGCAGAAGGTCGACAAGGATTGGGCTGGTGCTGTCAGGAATACACCTGGCTGCGAAAAAGTTGGACAGGCAGCGCCTTGAATGTCTAAGCGAAACGGCGGGGTGCAATTCGGGGTCCGATGGCTGGCGGTTCGCTCGTCTTCCAAGAGTCTATGGATACTCGCCGTAGGAGGGTTGGACTATGATCGGCTCTGAACCTTTTGGGGGCATTGGACGCGGGACCGGAACCAGGGGCGTGGAGCCCCGAACCGTCCGGGACCACAAGCCCACCTGGGGGAAATCTCGGGAGAAAGAGTTTGGAAACGTGTTCAGAACCACCCACTGCTGCAGGCCGTGGCATCTGGCCGCTTGACTGTGACGGGTTGGGCGGCCATGAAGCTGGCCGAAGGACAAAACCCTGTGCAGGCTAGTCCAAATAAGGATTGAAGGACCAGACATGGCGCGATCGCAACCGGCTCCGAACGCGACGGAAGAACGCGAAACATCCCGACAGGTCGGCGTACTGGCGGCCTTGTGGCCGTTTATGCGCCCCTATCGGTTCCTGATGTTTGCTGCGGTCTGTGCCTTGACCCTGACGGCGACCTTGTCGTTGACCCTGCCATTGGCCGTGCGTCGCGTGGTTGATAATTTCCGTGTCGCGGAAACCGAAATTCTGGATCAGTATTTTCTGGCGGCGCTTGCCATTGCGGGGCTTCTGGCTGTGGGCACGGGTTTGCGCTATGCCTTGGTCACACGCCTGGGAGAACGGGTTGTGGCCGACATCCGCATGGCCGTCTTTGACCGCGTCATCGGGATGAGCCCCGAATTCTTCGAAAAGATCATGACCGGAGAGGTTCTGAGCCGGATCACCACGGACACGACGCTGATCCAGTCGGTTCTGGGGTCGTCTGTTTCGATTGCGCTGCGCAATCTGCTGTTGTTTGCGGGCGGCATGGTGTTGATGCTGTTGACCTCGGCCAAGCTGACCGGGTTGGTCTTGTTGATCGTGCCGGCCGTGATTGTGCCGATCCTGTTTCTGGGGCGGCGTCTGCGCAAGATCAGCCGCGAGAACCAGGATTGGATCGCTGCGTCGTCGGGCAATGCGGGCGAGTCGCTGGGAGCGGTTCAGACGGTTCAGGCCTTTACCCAGGAACGGTCCATGCGGTCCAAGTTTGCCGAACTGACCGAAACATCGTTCGATGTGTCGCAAAAGCGGATCCTGACCCGGGCCTATCTGACCGTCATCGTGATCTTTCTGGTGTTCACCGGAATTGTAGGTGTGCTGTGGATGGGGGCCATTGATGTGCGCGCGGGGATCATGACCGAAGGTACATTGATCCAGTTCGTGATCTATTCGGTGCTGGTGGCCGGGTCTGTTGCTGCACTGAGCGAAATCTGGAGTGAGTTGCAGCGCGCGGCCGGGGCGACAGAGCGGTTGATCGAATTGTTGAATGCGCGTGACAATGTGCGGGACCCTGAAACGCCGGGGCAGCTGTCTACTCCGGTTCGGGGTGAAATCCTATTTGACGATGTGTCCTTTCGGTATCCGGCACGCCCTGACACTTCGGCTTTGGAGAACGTTACGCTGAAAATCGAACCCGGTGAAACGGTTGCCTTTGTTGGTCCTTCGGGGGCGGGCAAGACCACTGTGATCCAGATGATCCAGCGGTTTTATGATCCCAATGCCGGTCAGATTCTGCTGGACGGTCAGGTCCTGAGCGATCTGCAGCGCGACGAATTTCGCAAGTTCCTTGCCATGGTGCCTCAGGATCCGGTGATTTTTGCCGCCTCGGCCCGCGAAAACATCCGCTTTGGCCGCCCGGACGCGACCGACACCGAAATCGAAGCCGCCGCCCATGCCGCCGCCGCGCATGAATTCATCACCGCACTGCCCGAAGGCTATGACAGTTTCCTGGGCGAACGTGGCGTGATGTTGTCGGGGGGGCAAAAACAGCGCATCGCCATTGCCCGCGCTATTCTGCGGGATGCTCCGGTGTTGTTGCTGGACGAAGCAACATCGGCGCTGGACGCTGAAAGCGAACGTCTGGTGCAGGCCGCTGTGGATGAGCTGAGCCAGGGACGGACCACGGTGATCGTGGCGCACCGGCTGGCAACCGTGAAAAAGGCGGATCGGATCGTTGTGATGGATCAGGGCCGGATCGTCGCCACAGGAAGCCATGACCAACTGGTGGCAGATGGGGGCCTATACGCACGGTTGGCCCGGTTGCAATTCACCGATGGTGTCGCTGCGGAGTGAGCTTTGTGCTCTTCTCGACGGGGACCTCCCGCCTCGACGGGGGGCTCCCGCCCGTTTTCAGGGCAATAAATTGCCCATCAAACCGTTGGGCGTGGCAGGGCGCGGATCGCGCGCCCTGCCACGTCAGACCCGCAGGCCCAGTGAAATTCCCAAATGGCGCAACGTCAGAACCCGTGCGGACTGGGGCTTACGTTTGGACGCCGCTTGCACCGGCGCGCATTTCCTCCCATTTTGGTGTCTGAAAAGACTGGTCCGAACGGGACCGCAGGGGAGGGAACACCATGAGTTTTGCCGGGATGGAAGATCGCACGGCCATCGAAACGGAAATGAGCTGGGAAGATCGACCGCTACCGGCGACCTTGTACCAGATGCTCAGCGATACGGCGGGCAAGTTCCCCAATCACGATGCAGTCAGCTATCAGATCTTCTCCGGTCCGAAGGACAAGGCAGAGACCCTCAGCTGGTCCGAGCTGTTGGCCCAGACGTGCCAGGCGGCCAATCTGTTTCGATCTCTGGGCGTGGGTGAAAAAGACGTGGTGGCCTATGTGCTGCCCAATTGCAACGAAACCACATTGGCGCTGTTGGGAGGGGCCATTGCAGGGATCGTCAATCCGATCAATCCATTGTTGGAGCCCGAACAGATCGCGTCGATCCTGCGCGAGACAAAGGCCAAGGTGGTGGTCACGCTGAGGCCGTTTCCAAAAACTGACGTGGCCCAAAAGGTGGCCGAAGCCGTGCGCCACGCACCCGGTGTCAACACCGTGCTGGAAGTCGATCTGAACCGTTACCTGACGCCGCCCAAGTCCTGGATAGTGCCGCTGATCCGGCCCAAGCTGGAGAACAAGGCCCAGATCGCCCACGCCGATTACAAGAGCTTTGTCAAAGAGATGCGCACCCAACCGCGCACATTGAATTTTGCCGATAGCGATGGCGACCGGGTTGCCTGCTATTTTCATACCGGCGGCACAACCGGCATGCCCAAGGTTGCACAGCACAAGTATTCCGGCCTGATCTATAATGGCTGGTTGGGGCATCGTCTGCTGTTCACCGAAGACGACAACATCATGTGCCCGCTGCCGCTGTTTCATGTCTTTGCTTGCCATGTGATCCTGATGGCGGCGATCGCATCGGGGGCGCATGTGGTGTTTCCAACTCCACAGGGATACCGAGGCGATGGTGTTTTTGACAACTTCTGGAAGCTGATAGAACGCTGGAAAATCTCGTTTATCATTACGGTTCCAACAGCCATATCGGCCAAAATGCAGCGCCCGATTGATGCGGATGTTTCGACGGTCAAAACCGCGTTTTCGGGGTCGGCTCCTTTGCCTTTGGAATTGTTTCGCCGGTTCGAAGAAGCCACTGGCGTCACAATTGTCGAAGGTTATGGGCTGACCGAAGCGACCTGTCTGGTGTCGTGCAATCCCACGGATGGCGAAAAGAAAGTCGGGTCAATCGGTATTCCGTTTCCCTATACCGATGTCCGGATCACCAAAGGGACCCCCGACGGGTTGATCGAATGTGGTGTCGACGAGATCGGTGAAATCTGTATCTCGAACCCCGGTGTGTTCGCCGGCAATACCTATACCGAAGTCGAAAAGAACGTTGACCTGTATTATCAGGGAACCCATCTGCGGACCGGCGATCTGGGGCGGATAGACGGAGATGGCTACCTGTGGATCACTGGGCGGGCCAAGGATCTCATCATTCGGGGCGGTCACAACATCGACCCCGCCGAAATTGAAGAAGCCCTGTTGGGGCATGAGGCCGTGGCCTTTGCCGGGGCAATCGGACAACCGGATGCGCATGCTGGCGAATTGCCCTGTGCCTTTGTCGAACTGGTTGACGGGGCGTCTGTCACCGAAGAGGAGTTGATGGAATACTGTCGCGTTCATGTTCACGAACGTGCCGCCATTCCCAAGCATATGACCATTCTGGATGAATTGCCCAAGACGGCGGTGGGCAAGGTGTTCAAACCCGACCTGCGCAAACACGCAATCACCAGGGTCTATAACGCGGCGCTGGACAAGGCAGACGTCGCTGCCCGCGTTGTGTCGGTGACGGACGACAAGAAACGCGGCCTGGTAGCGCAGTTGGAAGCCAATGGTGCCGATGAGACCGCGATTGGCAAGGTGCTGGGCGGCTTTGTCCGTCCATGGGAATTTGCCAAGGGCTGACAGGTGTTCGACTGGGCCCGCCGATCCAGTCCAAAAACAGATCAGGCTCGGCCCTTGGGGGGGCGGGTCTGTGCCGTTTTTGGGGGCATCACCATTGGGACGAAACCGGATCGCAGTGCTGCCCGTTTGCCCGATAAAAGGCCCTAATTCGGGCTGCGTCAGTTTGCTGACGGATACGTGCGCCCGATGGGAAACACCGGGACATGCGACATTATCAGTGCATTCGTCCAATATGGCATCAGAGTGCGCCCATTCTTTTGCTATCTGGGTACGATCGGGATTTCACAATATCGGACCCTTGATTGCGGCAACCAGAAATTTGGGGACTTGCTTTGATTGGGGCCTTGCTCGTCTGAGCCGCTGACAAATTACCACCCATCGAATAACGCCCCTTTGTTCGGCTTCTGGGGGCAGCTGCCTGAGGGATCTTTCCCGGGCGAAGCTCTAGCCACCAAAGAGCCGCCCCCTCAGGCGCGACCCTGGGGTTGCATTGGTCTTCTTGCGCATCTTGCGATGACGATTGTTAGGGCCTAGCGGCACCAAAATGATGCAAGGGAGCCGGTATGACCCCGCCAATCCGTCATGCTGTGACGGGTCAGTCCAGAGCGCCGTCACTGTTCTGATCGGCACCTTGGAAATCTTTAAGTACCTGGATGTCGAATTCCCCCTTGGACAGGCTGCCATTGTTGTTCGTGTCGGCCGTGTCAAAAATGTCCTGACTCACAAAGCTATCGATTTCGCTGTATTCGAGCCGACCATTTTGCGTGGTGTCCATTCCGGTAAACAGCGTATCCATGCGATTTGAATACTCTTCAAGGGTCACCAGGCCATCACCGTCGCCATCAAGTAGTTGCAGGGCCTCTCCGGGCATTGTTTGGGCTGATGTCAGCGATGAAAGAGATGTAACGATGACTGTTGACTGCAGGATCAAAGAGATGATTTTCATCTTCAGCACCCCATGCTTCGTGCGGTTGTTGCTCCGCCGGTAAATACCCCTGCGGCCGTGGCAATTGTCTGCCCTGTGCCGCCACCGAACCTGTTACCAATGGCACCACCGATTGCGGCCCCTGCCAGGGTTCCACCGACGCAGGCCACTTCATGTTGCGCCGGAGTGCTGACGGTGCAAGCGGCCGAAGTGGCCATCAATCCGACTAAAGTTATGGTTTTGAGGTAAAAATCCAATTTGCTCTCCCTTGTCCAAAAATTTCTTGGAGTGGCATGTCCTGTGTGACAGCCATGAAACCAAGGTAGCAACCCAAAGCCATGCCGCAACCAAAACGTGACGGAGGGGGGGATTCCCACGCACGCAGCGTTCAGAATTGCATCGTGCATTCCGGAGCCGTTTCAGGCTGAAAACTGTTTCACAGAAGATCATTTGCACATTAGTCTGTGGCGAAGGAACAGGGGGCACCGACCGGTTCGGAACACAAAAGGGCTGTGGCATGGACTACAACGAATTGATCGACGAAGAGACCTGGGCCTATATCCGGCGCACCAATGCGGCCTATCCCGAAGACGCAGTTGAAACCAGCGTTGCGGATCAGCGCGCAGTCTACACTGCGCTGTGCCAGACCTTTCGCCAACCGCATCCGGATGGCGTCGAGACCGAAGATCGCAATGCCGACGGAGTTCCCGTGCGGGTTTACTGGGCTGGGAATCCGACACGCACGATCCTGTTCCTGCATGGGGGCGGGTTCGTCGTTGGCAATCTGGATACGCATGATGATGTCTGCGCGGAACTATGTGCACAAACCGGATATCGTGTCGTCGCAGTTGACTATCGGCTCTCCCCCGAATGGGCCCACCCCGCGGCCTTTGACGACTGTTGGTGCGCGACGCAATGGGCGGGGCGCATCTGGGGTGATCCGATGGTCTTGGTGGGGGACAGCGCCGGAGGGACGCTGGCGGCCAGTGTCGCCCATCACGCACGCGGGCGGCTGGGGCAGATTTTGGGGCAGGTGTTGATCTATCCGGCCCTGGGTGGGGACATGGCCCAGGGGTCCTATCTGAAACATGCCAATGCACCGCTGCTGTCGCGTGATGACATGGTCTATTACATGCAAGTGCGCCACAAAGGACCGGTTCCCGTCGATGATCCGACGTCCGAACCACTGCAAGACAGCGATTTCTCTGGCCTGCCACCTACGGTGATCTTTACGGCTGACTGCGACCCGTTGCGCGATGATGGGCGGGCGTATCGTGACCGTATTTCCGCAGCAGACGGACAGGTGGCCTGGATCAACGAGGTTGGTCTGGTACACGGGTATCTGCGCGCGCGGCACAGCGTGGCCCGTGCCCGTGACAGTTTCGAACGGATTTCAATCGCGATCGAGGCGTTGGGTCAGGAGATCTGGCCCTATGATGACTGATCCGTTTTGATCGGCCTTTTCCCTTGGAAAAGACCGAGGCCTCCGGCGGAGGTATTTCTACCAGAAAGAAGCAGGGGCGCGCCGCAGTTTGCCAACGGCGCGCGGTAGGTTATGTCAGAAAAGGCGTGCCTTTCATTGTCTCGGCAATAGGGGCCCCCATGCGATCAAGGATGGTTGGAGCAAGCTGGCGCTGGTCGATTACGTAATCTTCTGCCGGGCCCTGGGCATCGCCGAAGTAATAGAGTGCCGTGTCCTGTTGCAACGCACCGCGTCCGCCGTGGTGGCCGCGTTCGTCCTGGCCGTGGTCGGCGGTCACGATGACCTCATACCCCAGTTGGCGCCAGCGCGTGATGAAAGGGGCCAACATTTCATCCATAACAAAACAGGCGTGATCCATCTCCTGGCAGTCATGGAAATAGCGGTGTCCCATGCTGTCCAATGTGCAGGTGTGCAGGATGCCATAATCGAGCCCGAAACGCAGACACAGGTTGGTCAGAGTGCCAAACAGATCCACGTCCGACGGGGTCATCTGGTTGTCCTTGCCATAGCCGGTCATGGTGTGGAACCGGCCATGGTTGATGGTGAGGTTATCGGGTTCGTCAAATTCGATATCCCGGACATAGTCAAAGGGATGCCGGTTGAAGAATTGGGACCAGAAGCTGTGAGTCACGGCACCGGTGGTGCCGCCCGCTTCGCGGACCTGGGAGAATACGTCCTTGTGGCTCAGCTTGAACACATTTCCATTTCCGGTGCAGCCATGTTCGGCAGGGGCGACGCCGGTGTGGATCGAGGCATAGCAGCTGGCTGAAATGGACGGCAGTACCGCACGCAGTTTCCATACCCGTGCATCGCCGCTGTCCACCCAGCCTTCGAGATTGCCAAACAGGCGGCGGAAATTGCGATAGGGCACGCCGTCCAGGATAATCAGGAGAAGTTTCTTGTCCATTGTGCGCTCCTTTTGTGCTGCGCCGTTGGAAATTTGGTCGAGCCTAGAATGCCGAGAGGACCAGGCCCGTCTGTTCGCGTCCATGATGGTAAAATCCCGACGTCTTCCAAGAGAGAAAACGTCGGGATTTCAATTCTTCATACCGCTGTTACACTTGGCGTCAGTTGCCTGCGCTTTCCATTTTGCGGTGGGCGATGACCTCTTCGAGCCAACCCAGTTTCATCTCGGGAACCGAGCTGAGCAGAAGGTCGGTGTAATCGTCAAATGGTGGTGTCAGCACCTCGGTTTTACCGCCATAGCGCTGGACCTTGCCCTGGTACATCACCGCGATGTTATCCGAAATGGCCCGCACTGTGGCCAGATCGTGGGTGATGAACAAATAGGCGACGTCTTCGATCTTTTGCAGGTCCAACAGCAATTTCAGAATGCCGTCCGCCACCAGTGGGTCAAGCGCCGATGTCACCTCGTCACAGATGATCATCTTGGGCTTTGCCGCCAGCGAACGGGCGATACAGACGCGCTGTTTCTGGCCTCCGGACAGTTCCGCCGGGAAGCGGTCCATAAAGCCTTCGCCCAATTCGATCTCGTCCAGCAGTTCAACGATCCGTTTCTTTTTCTCGGCACCGCGCATGCCGAAATAGAATTCCAGCGGCCGTCCGATGATGGTGCCCACGGTCTGTCGCGGGTTCATCGCCACATCGGCCATCTGATAGATCATTTGCAGTTCACGCAGGTCCTCGCGGCTGCGCCCCGACAGAGCAGGAGACAGAGTGCGCCCGGCGAATTCGATGTCCCCGTCACGTGGGGGCAAAAGTCCGGTGATAACCCGCGCGAGCGTTGATTTTCCCGAACCGGATTCGCCCACGACGGCGAGGGTTTGACCCGGATAGAGATCAACATTCACATTGTGCAGAACGTCGAAATTGGTGCCTTTGTAGCGCGCTGTGATGTTGCGCACGCTCAGCACCGGATCCGGTGTTGGTGCCTTTTCTTCATGGTCGATCGAACGTACCGACACCAAAGCCTGCGTGTACTCTTCCTGCGGGGCATTGATGATCTGATTCACATCGCCATATTCCACGGTGTCGCCCAACCGCAGCACCATGATATCGTCGCTCACCTGTGCCACAACCGCCAGATCATGGGTGATATAGAGCGCAGCAACCCCGGTGTCCGCGATGGCTTCCTTGATCGCCTTGAGAACGTCGATCTGTGTGGTGACATCCAGCGCCGTGGTGGGTTCATCAAACACCACCAGATCCGGTTCCGGACACAGCGCCAATGCAGTCATGCACCGCTGCAGCTGACCACCTGACACCTGGTGCGGATAGCGTTCGCCAATATTGTCCGGGTCTGGCAGACCCAGTTTGGCAAACAGCGACCGGGCGCGGTCTTCAGCTTCGGACCTGGTGAATTTTTTGTGGTGAATTGCGGCCTCGGTCACCTGCTCCATGATCTTTTTTGCAGGATTGAACGATGCGGCCGCAGACTGGGACACATAGGTCACCTCGGATCCACGCAATTGGCGCAGACCCTTGATGCCACCGCGCAGGATGTCGCGGCCATTGACCCAGACTTCACCCCCAGTGAGCTCAACCCCACCGCGACCATAGCCCATTGCGGCCAGGCCGATGGTGGATTTGCCGGCCCCGGATTCCCCGATCAACCCCAGCACCTTGCCCTTTTCCAGATCAAAAGACACGCCATGAACGATCTCGATCTTTTTCGGGTTTTCACCCGGAGGATAGACGGTGGCACCGATCTTGAGGTTACGGACCTTGAGAAGTTTATCATCGCTCATCAGCCGCGTCCCCCTTTGAGGCTTGTGGTGCGGTTCAACACCCAGTCAGCCACCAGGTTGACCGAAATGGCCAGCGTGGCAATGGCAACGGCGGGCCACAGGGCGGCGCCAATACCATAGACGATGCCGTCCTTGTTTTCCTTCACGATGCCGCCCCAGTCAGCCAGCGGCGGTTGCACGCCCAGGCCCAGGAACGACAGTGTCGAGATGAACAGAACCATAAAGATGAACCGCAGTCCGAATTCGGCCACCAGTGGTGACAACGCATTGGGCAGGATTTCGCGGAACACGATCCAGCGATAACCTTCTCCGCGCAGCTTGGCGGCTTCGACATAGTCCATCACATTGATATCCACGGCGACCGATCGCGACAGGCGGAAGGGACGGGTGGAGTCCAGCAGACCCATGACGATGATCAGGACGGGGACTGTCACCGGCACAATGGCCAGAACAACCAGCGCCAGGATCAGCGAGGGGATCGACATGAACAGGTCAACAGTCCGGCTGAGAAGCTGGTCGGCCCATCCGCCCAGAACCGCTGCCAGCAGGCCCAACGAAGCCCCTGTAGCAAAGCTGAGGATCGTCGCGCAGGCGGCAATAAAGATGGTGGTTCGGCCACCATAGATCATGCGGGTCAGCAGATCACGACCGATGTTGTCCGTGCCCAGCAGGTGCTCGGCACTGGCGGGTTCCCAGACATCGCCGACAACTTCGGCCATGCCATAGGGGGCGATGAGGGGCGCAAAGATGGCCACAAAGAAATACAAGCCGGTAAAGAACAGCCCGATCATCGCCGAGAGAGGGAGATTTTTCATCATTTGGGATGCCTCAGTCTTGGGTTGGCAAGGATCGAAATGATGTCAGCCATCATGTTCAGTCCGATAAAGACCGCAGCAAATATGACGCCACAGGCCAGAACCACCGGTACATCGCGTTTGGTCACGGCATCCACCAGGAACTGTCCCATGCCGGGATAGACGAACACAACTTCGACCACCACAACACCCACAACCAGATAGGCCAGGTTCAGCATGACCACATTGACGATCGGAGAGATCGCGTTGGGGAATGCATGGCGGTAAATGACCATAAAGTTGGACAGCCCCTTGAGTTCGGCCGTTTCGATGTATGCAGATTGCATGAGGTTCAGGATCGCGGCCCGAGTCATCCGCATCATCTGCGCCAGGACGACCAGAGTCAGAACCAGAGCAGGCAAGGCAATGGCATACAGTTTTTCACCCAGCGACATGGTGTCATTCACCATGGCCAGTGATGAAAACCAGCCGAGTTTCACAGACACAAAGTAGACAAGCACATATCCGATCAGGAATTCGGGAACGGACACCGTCAGCAGGGTCACGGCCGAAATCAGCTTGTCGGGCCAACGGTTGCGGTAGCGCACCGCCAGCAGGCCCAGAAAGATTGCCAACGGAACAGAAAAGACAGCAGACCAGAAGGCAAGGAATAGCGTGTTACCCAGACGTTTCCCGACGCTTTCGGCAATGTCGAGTTTGTTCGTCATGGAGATACCCAGGTCGCCCTGGACGATGCCGGCCAGCCAATCGACATAGCGGGTCAGGGCCGGGCGGTTGAGGCCCATTTCTTCACGTAGGTTTGCAAGAGATTCAGCAGTTGCGGATTGGCCCAGGACGGCTTGCGCGGCGTCTCCGGGCAGGGCTTCGGTCAGGCCGAAAATCAAGGCCGAAGCGCCAACAAGAAGCAGGAGTCCCAGCGCTATGCGCTGGGAAACCAGTTTAATGACAGGATGCATTATGCGGGGTCCCTATCAGGCGAACCACATTTTGCGTGTGACCTGACCGTTCATCAGTTCACCGTTCGGATCGACTTCCCAGCCGGACAGCTTGGCGCTGACACCGTCAACAAAGTCATTGAACATGGGACAGATCAGGCCGCCGTTGTCGCGCAGCATCATACCCATCTTGGAATAGGTTTCCTTGCGCTTGGCATTGTCCAATTCGGCACGTGCCGAGAACAGCAGGTCGTCGAAGTCCTTGACCTTGAACCGGGTGTCGTTCCAGTCGGCAGTCGACAGATACGCGGTCGCGTACATCTGATCCTGAACCGGACGGCCACCCCAATACGAGGCGCAGAACGGCTGAGCATTCCAGACTTCGGACCAGTAGCCATCGTTGGGCTCACGCTTGATCTCCAGCGGGATCCCAGCCTGGTTGGCGGTCTGCTGGAACAACTGGGCCGCATCCACGGCACCGGGGAAGGCACCATCGGCTGTGCGCAGGATGATCGGAGACCCATCATGACCGGACGCTTTGTAATGCTCAGCTGCTTTGGCCAGATCGAACTGACGCTGCGGGATGTTTTCATCAAACAGCGGATAGGCCGCGTTGATTGGCATGTCGTTCCCGACAGAGCCATAGCCACGCAGGATCTTTTCCACCATTTCGTCGCGGTTGATTGCGTGCTTCAGTGCCAGTCGCAGTTCATTGTGGTCAAACGGCGCGGTGTCGACGTGCATGATGAACACATAGTGACCGCGGCCCGGAGTCGATTCAACCGACAGACCCGGCGCACGTGCCATCAGGCCGGCCACTTTGGGTTCGATCCGGTTGATCAGGTGAACCTGACCGGATTGCAGAGCTGCGGTTCGTGCAGTTGCGTCATTGATTGCCAGGATCTCGACAGAGTCGAAATGTGCGTCATCACCCCAGTAGTTGGCGAACTTCTTGTACATGTGACGTACGCCGGGTTCGTTGACTTCCGTGGCGTAGGGGCCGGTGCCGATGCCCGCACCGGGGTTGTCCATGCCACCATCGGGCTGAACGATCAGGTGATAATCCGCCATCAGATAAGGAAGGTCGGCATTGGGTGTTTTCAGCGTGACCGAGAAGGTGTCGCCATCGGCTTTCATCGATTCGATCCCTTTCATGATGCCCAGGGCACCTGATTTGGAATCTTCGTTCGAATGACGTTCCATGGTCTTCAGGACATCTTCGGATGTCATGGTCTTGCCGTTGTGGAATTCCACGCCCTGACGCAGCTTGAAGTGCCAGGTTTTGGCGTCCGCTGAGGCTTCGACGCTGGTGGCCAGGCGCGGTTCGATTGTGCCGTCGGGGGCCACTTCGACCAGAGTGTCACCAAACTGGCGCCCGTTGTGATAGGGAACCTGGCTGGCATAGGTTGCCGGGTCCAGCGAGTTTGTGGATTCACCACCGACCGACCCGATTTTCAGATCACCGCCTTGTTTGGGGCTCGATGCGCGTGCCGCATCGGCAAACAGGGTGCTGGCCATCGCGGCGCTGACGCCCAGTGCGGCGGCTTTGCCCATGAATTCGCGGCGGGTCATTTTGCCTGCCGTCACACGACCGGCCATGAATTCCATTTGATTGTTCATTGATGTCTCCCAGTTGATTATCTGCGCTCGGCGCATTTTTCTTGATTGGCGAGTCAAGATTTGCGCATTTCTTGCGACCGGGCAAGTGTTAAAAGCGACCTTCCCGAGTCGCGCCAATCACATTTGGTCGCGTGGGACGCTCTCGGTAAAGTCGCGTTCCCGCACAAGTGCGTCGTTTTCATAAGCTTCAAGGCGGGCTCGGAGGTGAAAATGTGTCAAATCCGACAACATTTCACAGCTCATTTCGGTGCGAAATTTTGTTTCGCCGCGCTCTAATTCATCTGTCCAATGGCATTTGCCACGGGCTGATAGTGGATCGTCGGGGTGAATCGTCCAGGCTTCTCGGGCGATGGACCCATTGATCAGCCCATGATCGCTGTCTTCGACCTTGCCAAAGTCATCTTCGATGATCAGAGAGATTTCTCCAGTGGCCAAATCGGTCTCGATCCGGCGTGTATTGGCGGCTTCGCGCAGGGTTTTGACTTGCCATTCCGGTGCGGCCACGGGATCTGCGAATTTCCATTCGTCGGCGGCACCAGTGGCACGGGTCGGCAGCGTCAGTTGGCCCTGAAACAGGGTGAGTTCTGCTGTTTCCGGCGACGGCCAGATCAGAGGCCAATAGGCCGAAGACACCGCCAGGCGCAGCTGGTGCCCGGCGGGAACCTGATAGGCGATATGATCCAGATCCAGCGTCACCTCATATCGGGTTTCCGGCTCCATCGGTTCAGGATTGGCATGGCTGTCTCGATGGCTGAGGTTGAGCACGCCATAGGTGATCCGGGTCGAAGCCCCATCCGGGTGCACATGGTTCAACCGAACTGCGATTTGCGCCTGAGGTCGGTCTGCGCTCAGCGTCAGTTTGATGCGCGGAGCCCCCACGATATCCAGCGGCGCCTTCAATGGTGCACCGTCGAAACAGGCCGAAAATGCGTCATCCGGGCGCTGGTCGCCCGGCAGTTCCGGGCCCAGCCAGATGGCGCAGTATTCACCGGATTGCAGGCCGCAGTGATGCGGAGACTTGACCTTGGTGGTGATCGGGCCTGCCTGCTGGGCCAATCCGTCCTTGCTCAGATGCAGGACCTGCGCCGGTAGATGCGAAGTCGCGCCATCGGTCTCGGTGATCCAGCGGCCTGGTCGATCCAGATACCAGGTTGCCGGGCGCACGCCGTCCATCACATAGGCGCGGTAATCCGGGTCTTGGTCGACACCGGTGTCCACGCCCTTCAGCCAGTGGTCCCACCAACGCAACGCCTCCTGCAAGAAACCGATGCGGGGTTCCGGCACTGCAAAATGCGGGTATTTGTGAACCCAGGGACCAATGATCCCCTTGACCGGGGCAGTCAGGTTTTCGACCAACGCAGGAACTGTGTTCTTGTAGGCGTCGCCCCACCCCCCGATGGCCAGGGTGGCGGCCTTGATCGCGCTATAGTCTTCGCAAACTGACCCATGTTGCCAATAGGCGTCGCGGCGTTGATGTTTCAGCCAGGTTGCGGGCAGAAACGGTTCATTGTCGAGCCGGTCCAGCCAGAGTTCACGCCAATCGTCGGTGCGCAGGGACGGGTCGGGCGCGCGGGACGAATAGGACCACATGGTCGCCCCCCAACCCAGGTTTTCGTTCAGCAGACAGCCGCCTTTGTAGTGAATGTCATCGGCATAGCGATCCGTGGTGGAGCAGAGAGTGATAATGGCCTTGAGCGGATCGGGTTGCAGGGCGGCGACCTGCAACGCGTTGAACCCGCCCCAACTGATCCCCATCATGCCCACCGTGCCACTGCACCAGGGTTGTTCGGCCAGCCAGTTGATGACTTCGACGGCATCGTCCAGTTCCTGCTGGGTATACTCATCTTCCATCACGCCGTGGCTGTCGCCATTGCCACGCATATCGACGCGGATGCAGGCATACCCATGTTCCGCCAGATAAGGATGGGTCAACGCATCACGCGCCGTGGTTCCGTCGCGTTTGCGATAGGGCAGGTATTCCAGAATTGCCGGGACCGGATCGGTTGCGGCATCCACCGGTCGCCAGACCCGGGCCGACAGCCGGCAACCGTCGCTGAGGGTGATCGCCATATCGGGCAGTTCTTCGATGTCGCGGAGGGGGGGAGTGTTTGGTATCATGGCGCGACTGTCGGTCTGGCACCCCACATATGTCAAGCCGCCGTGAGGTCGTTTTCAGACCATCTGACGCGGAATGCGCTGTCACCGGTCATCGGTGTCCATCCAAATCGTCACCGGCCCGTCATTGAGGAGGCGCACCTGCATGTCGCCACCAAATTTGCCTCGTGCGACAGCTACGCCCTGAGCCGCCAGTTGATCAGCAAAATACGTATACAACTTCTCGCCCTCGGCTGGCGGAGCAGCCGTCGAAAATCCCGGACGGTTTCCGCGTCTGGTATCCGCCGCGAGCGTGAACTGGCTGACCACCAGAGCGCTTGCGCCGATATCGCGGACAGACAGATTCATCTTGTCCGCGTCATCCTTGAATATCCGCAGCTTGGCGATTTTGGCGGCCAGGTGATCGGCCTGTTCGGTGCTGTCGCCCTGCACGGCGCAGATCAACACCAACAGGCCGGGGCCGATTTCACCAATGCGATTGCCCTCGACGGTCACAGAGGCTTCGCTGACTCTTTGGATCAAAGCGCGCATGGGTTGGGTCCTGTTGAAATGGATAAGAGAGAGTTCAGGAGCGCCAGTCGACAAATTCGTCCAGCGCCGCCCGGTCGGTGCGAAACCCGTTCGCGGGATGGTCTGTATCCGCGTAACCAAATGAGATCGCGCACAGAATCGTGCGGTCTGTGGGGATATCCAGAATGTCGTGCAACACCGGTGCATGTGACGCAACAGCCGCCTGAGGGATCGAAGCCAGCCCCGCCGCTGTGGCTGCGAGCGTAAACGCCGCCACATACCCCCCACAATCCATCGCTCCATACGAGCCCAGTTCGACCGGGCTGGACAGGATCGCGACATGGGGCGCGCCAAAAAAGTTGAAATTCTCCATCATTTGTTGGGCCGATGCCGCGCGGTCGCCTTTGGGAACGCCGACGGCCTCATACAGTGCCCAACCACAAGCCCGCCGCCGGTCCTGGTATTCGTTCTGGTAGCGCGTAGGAAAAGCCAGATCCGGTTTATGATGGCCGGCCTGTGCCCGGTCTACGAGCACGCTGCGCAATTGGTCGGTCTGGGAGCCGCTGACAATCGTGACCTTCCAAGGCTGGGCATTGCACCACGAGGGTACTTTCTGTGCCGCCTGCAACAGCTGTTCAATGGTGGCGCGGGGCACCGGTGCAGGGCGAAAAGCACGACAGGAATGGCGGGTGGACAAAAGGCTGTCCAGATCGGTCAGGTTACAGGTCATGCAGGCTCGTCTTTGGTTAATGCGTTCGGACAGACAGTGCCGGGGCACCGCCAAGGTTGCAAGGGGCGGATTTTGCGCCTGATCAAGGCGTGAAGGACGCGAAAATGCTATCCTTCCAAAGTAACGAAAGGAGGATATGAAATGGTAGAAAAAACCGAACCCGGTGGCTTTTGGCCATCGCTATATGATCCGCTTCGCGCCTTTGGGACACGGGTGTCCGAATGGTTGAACCCGGCGACAGAAGCGTCTGGCAATGCACAGGCCTATGACATTTCGATCGAATTGCCAGGAGTGTCCGAGCAGGACATTGAACTGACGTTTGACAAAGGGGCGTTGACCATTCGGGGCGAAAAGAAAACTCAGACAGAGAAAACCGGGGATACTTGGTATTTCAGCGAGCGCCAGTATGGTGCTTTTCGTCGCACCTTCCGCTTGCCCGAAGACGCAGATGGCCCCAGCGCCCATGCACGGATGCAAGAGGGGGTCCTACACGTGAAGATCCCTAGAAAAGCGCCGGAACAGGAAGACAAGGCCCAACGGATCGAGATTACCCGCGGCTGATCAGGACGGGTGGCCGTTGCGAGCGTGCGCAAGCGCACGCTCGCAACGGCGGCGGCAAAATTCTTAAATAAGAACTTTGACCGGAAAGCCCTGCTTTCCGGCACGCGCCCTAACGGGCCTATTGGTTCTGGGCCATGATGTAGCCGATAGCTCCCGCTATCACAGCCCCCACCACAACGGCCATTGCGATTTTCCAACCGGACCAGGGGCGTTCGCCCTGGACCTGCCCGGATTGGCCATTGACCACGAACCGATATGTCTTGCCACGGTATTTGTACGCCGCCAGCCAGACCGGCAACAGGATATGTTTGAATGTCACTTCGGACAGATCGGTATCGATCATCGAGATCTGTTGGCGATCCCCACCTATGTCGAACCTTACATCGCGTTCAATAACCCGGTCCATCTTGATCCGCGCCTCGCCCATGCCGTCTTTGAGTTCAACTCCATAGGCTTCGGCCCGAAACCCCGCCAGGAACTGTGGTTGGTAAGGCTCCAGAGCCGACAAATCCCACGGTTCCAACGCATCGGTATAGCGTTTGGGCAGACTGCGGGACGCCAGCACCAACACATCGTCAAAGAACCGGCCAACCCTGCCTGATACCGGGGTCCACCGAACCTTGGCCACCTGTCTTTGCTGTTGCTTGCCATCCACGACCACGGTCTCGGTCACATAATAGACCGTGCCCCGTTGTCCCGAATACCGGGATTGTGTCTGCGCATCAAAGGTCCAATAGGGCACATAGATACCCTGCATCTTGCGTCCCTTGCGGGCGTATTCCTTGAGGCCGCCAGGGGCAAACCACAACCGACCCAGCCAATCGGTCATTGCCTTGCGGGCCTCACGCTCGCTGTAGGCAAACGGCAAGACACCCTTGGGTTTGATATGGCGGTTGGGGCCGGTGTCGGTCACCACCGGCGTGGCACAGAACGGGCATTCGGCCGCGTGGGTCCGGGGATCGAACTCAACCTGAGCCGCACAATTCGGACAGCTCGAAACGCGGGTTTCCTCGATCTCCACATCAGGCAAACGTCGGGCCAACGCTTCTTCGAAATCCAGCTCGCGAAGGGGGGCTCCACGCCAGGGTCCACCGGCGATCTGTTCACTGTGCCCACAATGATCACAGGTCAACTGGCCCTTGCCGGGTTCGAACCGGTAATCCGCCCCACATTGATCACATGGAAACCGGTGTGTGTCCGATGGGGTGCCTGGCGCAGCGCCCTGCGGGTGGCTGGGAGGAGGGGGGGGCGTTGCGCTCATGGCAAAAGGACCTTTGTCATCAGAGATATTTATGCAGGGCTTTGGGCACCATTATGCGCAGCGCGTTGTCCCTGACCAGAAAATGCCGCCAGAGATGGAAAACGATATGTGCCACGATCAGAACCAACAGGGCGTCAAAGGCAATCTCATGGATGTCTTCGGCCAGCTTGTGCAACCCGCGGGGCGCGATCCCGGGGTTGATCTGGACGACACCAAACGCCCTGATGGCGAATGGCGCAGCAAGCCCGGCCAACGCGCCTGTCAGAACCACGACAGGCAGACCGATCTGAAGCGCCCTGTGGCTTAGCTGGTGCACCGGGCGCGCCCACCCTGGCAGTTTTGGACCTGGCCGCCCGGCCAGCCCCTTGCGCCAATATACGAACAGCCAGGTGGCCGTCACGATTGCCAGCAACACCCCCATTCCAGCGTGCGTTGACAGGGCCAACCCGGGGTCACTGCGGTTGTCTTCGGGCTCGATCAAAAGAAAATACATGAGCAACAGGGCGCTAAGCCAGTGCAACCATTTTAGCAATGTTCGGTGGGTGATCATCGTTACGGGGTCCAAGGGGGATCATGTTGTTGGTGACAAAAGGATCGGCAGTTCAACGCCAGGTCATCTTTGAAGGTTATTTCCGACATTCGACGTCATGCGACAGGAGGAGCTGCAGAGCAAAATTCAAACGTCGAACGGGTCATCCGACCTCGCAGTGCTGATCGCAAAGGGACACAATCAGCAGCCGCTCGGTCGGTGGCCCGCAATTACCCAGCCGCGGGAGGGGGCGGCGGAGGAGGGGGCGGCAGGATGGTAAAGAGCTGTGCCAGCTCAGCGACATCTTCTGCCCGCTTCCAGCCGTCCTGACCGGCCGTCCACACCAGACTGTCCCGGGTCATTGCTCCATCTGCCGCCATGCGCCCCAGCCTGGCCTTGGAAAAGGGGCCATGTGTCTGACCGTTTTCGGCAATGTGCCACACATGTTCGACCGGTGGGGGGGGAGGGGCCACAGGCGCTGTGGCCTGTGCAGCAGCGGGCGCGCGCGCGCCCCACGGGCCCGACGGTTGACCCGCTGCCATGTGTCCCTGCATTTGCTGGGCCATCGCCATACCCATGCCCATGCCCATACCTGCGCCCATACCGCTATTGGGGGTCTGGGCAGCGGCGGTCATGGCTTCAGCGGCTGAGAATTGGGTATAGCGCCCCAGATCGCCGACAATGCCCATCTGTGTTCGTTTGTCCATTGCGGCTTCAACCGCAGGTGGCAATGAGATGTTTTCGATATAAAGTTCGGGGATGGCCAGCCCGTATTCGGCGACTGTCCCGGAAATCTCTGCGGCGATCAGTTTGCCCAGATCGGCGGTATTGGCGGCCATGTCCAGGACGGGGATCCCTGATCCGGCGATCACCCGGCTGAACTCCTGCACAATGATATTGCGGATCTGAAAGCTGATCTCATCCATGGTGAATTCGCCGTCGGTGCCGACGATCTCGGTCAGGAACCGCGCCGGATCGCTCACCCGGATCGAATACGTGCCAAAGGCGCGCAACCGCACCGGGCCGAATTCCGGATCCCGCGCCATGATCGGGTTTTTGGTGCCCCATTTCAGGTCGTTGAACCGGGTGGTGTTGACGAAATAGATTTCGGATTTGAAGGGGCTTTTGAACCCGTGATCCCAATGCTGCAGCGTTGTCATTACTGGCATGTTGTTGGTCTCTAGCATGTAGAGCCCAGGCGTGAACACATCTGCGAGCTGTCCTTCGTGCACAAACACTGCGGATTGACCTTCGCGCACGGTCAGCTTGGCACCGTATTTGATTTCGTGGCCTTCGCGTTCGAACCGCCACACCATGGTGTCACGGGTGTCGTCTGTCCAATGGATGACGTCGATGAATTCTCCGGTCAGAAAGTCGAAAATACCCATATTGGTTCCTCTCACTTGCGGCGGGCAGCCCTTACAGCGGCGCGCCCAGAATTTCGCGGGAAATGACGCGCACGACCGGGCGGGCCTCGTCGGCAGTCATGCCCGGTTTCAGCCTTGGATCATACAGGATCTGCAGCAGTTTTTCATCGTGGCTGGTCAACAATGCGAATTCATCGTCGTCGTTGAAAATTGACGGACGCAGGGTCGGACTGTCGTTGGGCAGGCCCAGCCCTTGGGCAATCTCTTCGTGGATGCAGCTGAGCCGGAACAGATCCGGGTGTTCGGCCCGGATCAAAGCGACCGCCCGCGCATAGGTGTGCGGATTGTTTCGGTCCGCCACGGCGACAACAAAACAATAAAAGGATCGCGGCAAATTCTGGAACAGAGCCAGCTCTTCTATGGAAATGCCCGGCACCAATTGGCGCAACCGATCCTGGATCTGGGCGCTGTCATCCGTGCCTGCAATAAAGACGTGAAAATTGGGACGGGAGCCGCTGGTGGTGATCGGGTGTTTGGTCACCTGCGCCAGCCGATTGGTATAGGCGTCGATGGTCGCGGTATCCTGTGCCCGCATCTCTGGCGGCACCGAGGCACCGAATTCCACTCCGATGCGCACCGGGGCGCTCCACCGGCTGAGCGCTCCGGCATTGGTGTTGGGCCGGGCCCCAAGCGCTGTTCCGCGGGCGTATTCGTCATAAAACGCAACGGTTTCAAAGTGCTGAACCAGGTCATCGGCGTCATAGGGGGTGTCCGGCCCCCCGCCGTCCCTGCGCAACAATCCACGGGTCAACAGGTCACTTTGCAGAGCAGAATAGTAGCGAGCCAACTCCTGGCTTTGCGCCGAGACGGGTTTGGGTTGCGCCAGTTCGGGTGGACGGCTCGGTGGTGTCAGGGATGTGCGCAACGCGTCGTCACAGCCAGGCAACGCCAGAGCCATGAGCGCTGCTGGGATTGCAGCCAGAGAGCGACGCCACATGCCCGTCATATCAGTGCGGCACCGCCGTGCCAGCCGTGTCGCCAGTGCCGTCACGACGCGCCTTGGCAGCGGAGAGCGTGTCGCGCAGGTCGGCTTCCATCTTCTTCAGATCCTCTTCGGCTGCGGCGCGTTTGGCCTTGCCCTCATCCGCGATCTGAAGGCTTTCCTGAATGGTGCCGATCAGGTCGGCATTGGCTTGTTTCACCGCTTCGATGTCGAACACACCGCGTTCCATCTCCTGGCGGATCATCTTGTTGCTGTCGCGCAGGTTGGCCGCATTCGAAGTCAGCAGTTCATTGGTCAGATCATTGGCGTCACGCACGGCGGCAGCAGCTTCGGCGCTGCGTTGAATGGTCACGGCCTGTGCCAGCTGAGTTTCCCAGAGAGGCACGGTGTTGACCAGCGTAGAGTTGATCTTGGTCACCAGCGACTTGTCATTTTCCTGTACCAACCGGATCGAAGGCAGCGACTGCATGGTCACCTGTCGGGTCAGTTTTAGGTCATGAACCCGGCGCTCCAGATCATCGCGCGCGGCGCGCAGATCGCGCAGTTCCTGCGCCTTCATCACCTGATCATTTTCCGGGGCGGCCTGCACCTCGGCTTCCTTGGCAGGAATCGCGGTGGCGTCCAGTTCCTTGACCTTCGCTTCACCGGCGGCGATGTACAGCGCCAGTTCGTCATAGAAATTCAGGGTTTTTTCATACAGAAGGTCGAGCGACTTGATGTCCTTGAGCAGGGTGTGCTCGTGGCCCAAAAGACTGTCGGTGATTTTGTCGATCTGCCCCTGGATTGTTTCGAACCGTGCGGTGAACTGTGCAAAAGGGGCTGCCTTGCCCAGCAGTTTTTCCCACCAGCTCTGCTTGCGCCGCACATCCAGTTCGCTGACTGAAAAACCGCGAATGGTGGTAACGATACTGCGCAAGCTGTCGCCGGCAGGGCCCACGTCCTTGTTGCGCACATCCGTCAGCATCGCCTGGCTGATCTGTTGAAGTTCCGCTTGGGCGGCGGAGCCGAACGAGATGATCGAATTGGTGTCTTCCATGTCCAGTTCGTCCATGCGGGACCGGATCGCGTCGCTGGTCGGGGCGTCGGCCTGTTCCAGGGGGGCGATCTCGGCTTTGGGTTCGGGCAGAACTACGGCGGTGACTTCGTCGACCAGACCAATGGTCTGGGCCGCTTTTTGTTGGATCGTCTCGGACATGTACTCGTTCCTTTCTTGTCTCGGATTACCCGAAAGAAGCAATTTATCGGCGGTTCAATTGAATTCCTTCGCGCTGCAACCGGTCGCGCAGCACGTCGATTTCAATGGTCAGGTCGCTGCGATCTTCGAGCAGCATCTTGCGATTTCGAGCGGCAAAATTCTGTTCCAGATCATCCAACAGCGTTTCATAATCCGTGCGCGCCTGCGCGTCGCCAGACCGGACATAGATGTCGGCGAATTTGACTGTCGCGTCGCGGGCCCCCATCAAATAGACGGTCAGGTATTTGCGCGCCGCCGTCAGATCACGGGGGTCCTCTTCGACGGTGCGAAACAAATCGCGGGCAACGGTCTGGAATTGCTCGACCCGTGTCTCCAGCCTTCGGTCCCCGGCACGTCGGATCGCGTCGGACATGGCACCAAGATAGGTTTCGGCTTCGTCCACGGCACGGGCCACGCGGTTTTGCTGGAATTGGTCAATGCCCTCGACGCCCTTGTCGCTCAGCGGGTCCAGGCCAAAGGCGGTGAGGTGCAGAGCCACTGCGGCCCCGCCATAGATCAATGGCGCAACCAAGGTCGGATCCGATTTGTAGGCGGCCAAGGCTGTCCCCACTCCGGTCAGCACCGAAGAGAAGATCTTGCGCGGGATTGCGGGGCGTTTGGCAACCCGGCGGGCGTTGAATGCCACCTCGGCGCGCAGTCCTTCGCGCAGCAACCATGCGCCCAGCACCCATGCTCCGGCAGCGCCCAGCCCAATCGCAAGCCCGGTGGCACCATCATTCAAGGACGTGAAAACCAGCGGGATCGCCGGAATGAACATCAGATTGGCGCGCACTCCGACAGGATCGACCTGTGCCCCGGCATATCCGGTGCGGGAGATGTCCTGATCCGGCTCTGAGTGCGAGTCGTCGGGGCTGTATTGCCCGCCATAGCGTTTGGCCATGGGTTACCCTCCCATGATCCAGCCGGTGGAGACGCCAAACATCAACACCAGAAGCGCAGCAAATGCGATGCGCTGGATTGCCTTGCCGGACATGGCTGCTCCCTGATTTCCTTCACTATACCTGAATTTAGGCGAAGGTTCGCCGTCATACTAGGGGGAACAGAGCCGCATTTGGATCAGCGGCGCGGGTTCTTGCCGGTGGGGCGTGGGGAACCGGATGGGCGGCCTTTGCCGGATCCGGGTCTGTTGCTGCCCGGTTTGCCTGCTGAGCCACGTGTCCCGGCCGGGCCATCGGTCGATTTGCGCCGTGCCTTGCCGGTGGGCGCCATACCAGTGGCCGCCTCGCGTGCTGCGCCTTTGGCGGCCTTGGCCGCACCTTTTGCACCGCCTTTTGGGCGCGGGGATGACGCAGTTTCGGGTTGTGGGCGTCCGGGCTTGCCAGCCAGGGACGGGCGTCGTCGCGTCGGGCGTTTGGACGTGGGGGCGACCTCTTCGGGAATTTCCAGCCCCAACTGATCGCGGATCAATTTGCGGCGCAGCTCTTCGACGTCGCCGGGTTTCAGATCGCCCAACTGGAAGGGGCCATAGGAAATCCGCAGCAGACGGTTTACCGAAAATCCGATGTCTTCCATGGCCCGGCGGATTTCGCGGTTTTTGCCTTCGCGCAGCCCGATTGTTACCCAGGCGTTGGCCCCTTGTTGACGATCCAGCGAAACGGTCATGGGTTGAAACCGTTCGCCGTCCACCACCAACCCTTGGCGCAGAGGGGCAAAGTCCTGATCCTGTGGGCGACCATTGATCCGCACACGATACCTGCGCAACCATCCGGTCGATGGCAGCTCCAGCTGTCGTTTGACGCCGCCGTCATTGGTCAACAGCAACAACCCCTCGGAATTGAGGTCCAGCCGTCCAACGGTCATCACCCGGGGCAATGTGTCGGGCAATTCGTCAAAGATGGTCGTACGTCCCTTTTCGTCGCTGTTGGTGGTCACCAGCCCCGATGGTTTGTAATAAAGCCACAGCCGCGGTGGCTCCGGTACCTTCATTGGCGCGCCATCCACGGTGATCTTGTCCTGATCTGTGACGTTCAGGGCGGGGCTGTCGATCTTCTTGCCGTTGACGGCGATCCGCCCGGCTTCGATCATCCGTTCCGCTTCGCGCCGGGAGGCGACACCGGCGCGGGCCAGCACTTTGGCGATCCGGTCGCCATTCTGAGAGGGAGTCTGGGTCATGAAGCGCTCCTACAGGGTTTCGCGGGCTTGCGAAAGCACCCATTCCTGGGGCAGTGAGGGATATGGCATTCACATCATACATGGAATTGGCACTGAACGAAGCGCGCGCTGCCGCGGACCGCGGCGAAGTGCCGGTGGGCGCGGTGCTGATTGATCCGCAGGGTCAGGTCGCAGCCCAAGCCGGCAATCGCACGCGGGAGCGGAACGATCCGACGGCGCACGCCGAAATCCTGGTGATCCGCGACGCCTGTGCCCGGCTGGGGACAGAACGGCTCATCGGATTTGATCTCTATGTGACGCTGGAGCCCTGCGCCATGTGCGCCGCGGCCATAGCCGCAGCACGTATTGGCAGGGTCTATTTTGGGGCCTCGGACCCCAAATCCGGTGGTGTGCTGCATGGAGCCCGTGTGTTTGACCATCCTCAGGCGCATCATGTTCCCGAGATCTACGACGGGATCGGAGAAGCAAGCGCAGCCGATCTGCTCAAAACTTTCTTTGCGGCCCGCCGGCATCCCTGACCAGCCTGCAACGACCTGCGCCCGCCGCGCGCCGCGCGCGCGGCGCGGCCCAACGGAAGGACCTGCCCCGCAGGGGCGGGGACGACGGGCGGGAGCGCATCGGCGCCGTTCTGGCGCGCGTGGCGCATCGGTGCGCTGGCAGCCGGGTCTGGAGACTACAGTTCGATCGCCGTCATGACGTCGGGCTCGATCACATCTACGCCCGGGAGTCCCTGTTTCAGAACGTCTGCCGATTGCTCCAGAATGGGGAACGTCTTGTAGTGGCAGGGGATCACGGTCTTGAAGTCGAAATACCGCCTGGCCGCATAGGCGGTTCCGGCCATATCCATGGTGAAATGTCCTCCGGCCGACAGGATGCCGATGTCAGGTTTGTAATAATCCCCCATCCACTCCATATCGGCCATGATGTCCGTGTCACCGGATACGTAGACGGTTTTGCCTTCAGCCCGGATCATGAACCCAACCTCGGTGCCCCCCGTGCGAAGCCCTTCAGGCGTGTTGAAGGTCGAACTGTGCGAGGCAGGCACCATGGACACCTTGACCCCATTCAGATCCACAGTACCGCCCTTGTTGAAACCGATGGTGTCGATGCCTTCGGATTCGCTCCAATGTCCCATCAGGTCGTATTGACCCACCACGGGGACGGCCAGCGTCTTGGCCAAATCCAGGACATCGACCACATGGTCGAAATGTGTATGGGTCAACAAGATATGCGTAGCGCCGGATACGGCGGCCTCATGCTGGTCTTCGCCCAGCACCGGATTGCCGGTCAACCAGGGGTCTATCAACAGAACCTGCCCTTCGGTTTCCAAGCGAAAACTGCCGTGGCCCAACCAGATGATTTTCATGAATCGCCTCCGTAGATTGTAAATTTGCTTTCGGTTCGAAGATGTCGCAGCGCCCCAAGACCCTTTAATCCAGCGGGGTTGACCTCCCGAGATGCTGCCGCAAGGCTCCCTCTGTTTCAAGCATCCGATTGAAACACTGGCGAACTCCGTTGCGTATCCCGGTCCCGGGTATAGACGATAGCTGTCAGGTCGCATGTGACGGTTTCAGGCGCTTGGACTCCACCTGAACCCTTGCGACCGGACGTCCAGAGGGGTAAATGCCTGCCTGACGCAGATGAGGGTTCCCATGTCGATTGACCAAAGCACAGCCGCCAAGGTGGCCAAACTGGCCCGGATCCGGGTCGAGGAAGACGCATTGCCGGCGCTTGCGTCGGAATTCAACAATATCCTCGGCTTTATTGAACAGCTGAACGAAGTGGATGTCGAAGGTGTCGAGCCGATGACTTCTGTCACTCCGCAACAGCTGAAACGCCGCCAGGATGTGGTCAGTGATGGCAATCAGCAGGACAAGGTCCTGTCCAATGCGCCCGACGCGCGCGAAGGTTTCTTTGCAGTTCCCAAGGTGGTTGAATAATGACTGAGCTGAACAAATTGGGCCTGGCCGAAGCCCGCGACCTGCTGCGCAAGGGTGAAACCACCAGCGTCGAGCTGACACAATCCTGCCTGACCGCGATCGACGCCGCAGATGCGCTGAATGCGTTTGTGCACAAGACACCGGAAATCGCTCTGGACCGGGCCAAGGCCGCGGACGCGCGTCTGGCGCAGGGCGATGCGCCCGCCATGTGTGGTCTGCCGATTGGCATCAAGGACCTGTTCTGCACCAAAGGCGTCGCCTCTCAGGCCGCCTCTGGAATTCTCGAGGGCTTCAGGCCGGAATATGAATCCACTGTTTCGCAGCAGCTGCAGGATGCAGGTGCCGTGATGCTGGGCAAGCTGAACATGGACGAATTCGCCATGGGGTCGTCCAATGAAACCTCTGTCTATGGCAATGCTGTCAGCCCCTGGCGGCGTGACAATGATGACGCCCAACTGACCCCGGGCGGCTCCTCCGGAGGCTCGGCGTCTGCTGTGGCTGCCGATCTGTGTCTGGCCGCTACAGGGACAGACACCGGCGGGTCGATTCGCCAGCCTGCGGCGTTCACCGGCATCACCGGCATCAAACCAACCTACGGGCGGTGCTCGCGCTGGGGGATTGTCGCCTTTGCCTCGTCTCTGGATCAGGCCGGCCCGATGACCAAGAACGTGCGCGACGCGGCCATCATGCTCGAAGCGATGTGCGGCTACGACGCCAAGGATTCAACCAGCGCCGACCTGGCGGTGCCAAATTTCGAAGCGATGCTGACCGGCGACATCAAGGGCAAGAAAATTGGCATTCCGCGCGAATACCGCATGGATGGCATGCCCGCCGAAATCGAAAAATTGTGGGCAGATGGTGCCGCGATGCTGAAAGCTGCCGGTGCCGAGATCGTTGATATTTCGTTGCCGCACACCAAATACGCGTTGCCTGCCTACTATGTGATTGCCCCTGCCGAAGCGTCGTCGAACCTCGCGCGCTATGATGGGGTCCGTTACGGTCACCGCGCCACGCTCGAGGCCGGGGACGGTATCACAGAGATGTACGAAAAGACCCGCGCCGAAGGGTTCGGGGACGAAGTGCAGCGTCGGGTGATGATCGGCACCTATGTTTTGTCGGCCGGTTTCTATGACGCCTATTACAACCGCGCCCGCCGCGTCCGCACCTTGATCAAAAAGGACTTCGAAGATGTGTTTGCCGCAGGTGTCGATGCGATCCTGACCCCGGCAACGCCGTCGGCTGCCTTTGGTCTGGGGGAAATGACCGATGCGGATCCGGTGCAGATGTATCTAAACGATGTCTTTACCGTGACCGTGAACCTGGCGGGCCTGCCCGGTGTCTCCGTGCCTGCAGGGCTGGACACACAGGGTCTGCCGCTGGGCCTGCAGCTGATCGGCAAACCCTGGGAAGAGGGCGATCTGCTGAACACCGCCTATGCGTTGGAAACCGCGGCAGGATTTGTGGCCAAACCGGGTCAATGGTGGTAAGACGGGCGTCAAGCAAAAGCAAAAACCGGCAGGAAAGCAGCCATGCGTGTTATTTTTTCCGTCCTTGCCTTGGGCGTTCTGGCGGCATGTACCCCGGCAATTCCCGATAGCGGGGCCGGGTCGGGGTTCGATAGCTTCGGATCTAACGAACCCTCTACGCCTGAGGCTGGAGAGACCATCAATGGCGACCTTTTGGTGCCCCCGGCGGTCGTATCCTCCGAAGTGCCGATTGCACCGCCGCCTCAATCATCGACAACTGCACTGGCACCGGTCGCAACCGTTGCCAGCAGCATTCCGGCAAGCGACCAACCGGCGCCTGCGGTCATCCCATTGTCGGGCACTGACAACGCAGATGATATTGCGCGTGAAACGGCGGCCGCTTTGCAGGCCGCCAACGCCAATTCCGGTGTTGCGCCGCTACAGGCCAGCCCGTCTAACCCTGCACCTCAGATTGTGTCCAATGCGGGAATTTCGGACGAAAACGACTTTGCCGCCGTGTCCAGCCGTCAGACCATTCAAAGCGATGCAGACCGCATCGCCCAGAACCGCTCTCAGTACACGATTGTGCAACCGACCGCATTGCCCAGCCGGACCAACACCGGACAGCCCAACATTGTAAAATATGCGCTGGCGACATCGAATCCCAAAGGCACACGGGTCTATACCCGTGCGGGCATCAACATGGCGGCGCGCAACCACCGCAACTGCGCAGGTTATGCATCGCCAGATCAGGCGCAGATGGACTTTCTGGCCAAAGGCGGCCCACAGCGGGATCGCATGGCATTGGACCCGGATGGAGACGGCTACGCCTGTTCCTGGGATCCAGCACCGTTCAGAACCGTCGCCACCAATTGATCATGCCTGCTGGCACCGTGGATACAGCAGACGCAATCTGGCATCCGTCACCGAATTTCGGGCCGCGCCGCGACGGGTTGCGGCCCGTTTTTGTTGTGATCCACTATACAGCCATGAGCGACGCGCAGGCGGCGCTTGACCGTCTGTGTGACCCGACGGCCGAAGTCTCCGCGCATTACCTGATCGGGGGCGATGGGACGCTGTGGCAGATGGTACGCGAACAGGATCGGGCCTGGCATGCCGGGGCGGGGGAGTGGTGCGGGCTGGACGATATCAACTCTCGCTCGATCGGGATCGAGTTGGACAATCGCGCAGACCATCCGTTCTCTCACCCCCAGATGGTGCAGCTCGAATCAGTGTTGGCGCAAATCCTGAACCGCTGGCAGATCCCGCCGCAGGGTGTGATTGGTCATTCAGACATGGCACCAGGGCGCAAGCAGGACCCTGGACCGCGCTTTGATTGGGCGCGTCTCGCCCGTCAGGGGCGCGCAGCACCCGGCCTGCCGCCCGTCATGGCCCCTGATCTCTCCCCTGATCTCTCCCCGGACCCAACCCCGGATCAGTTCCGCGCCGCCGCTCGGCAGGTCGGGTTCACCGCCCCTGTGGATGACGACACGCTGCTTGGGGCCGTGCGCCTGCGGTACCGCCCTTGGGCCCGTGGCCGCCTGTGCGCGGCAGATATGTCCGTGCTGACCTGATCCGGCTTCATCTGGCCCAAAATATCCTGGGGTGAATTGGCCGCAGGCCAAGAGGGGCAAAGCCCCGCAAACTTCCGGTAGGATCAGCAAACGCTTGACGAGCAGGAGCCAGGCGCGTAGGCGATCCGGGCGCAGAGGGCTGGATGGCCGCGTGGGTGGCAACATCCGCGAGGAAAGTCCGGACTCCACAAGGCAACGGTGCCGGGTAACGCCCGGGCGGGGAAACCCGACGGAAAGCGCCACAGAAATGAAACCGCCCCGAACCTGTTTCGGGGTAAGGGTGAAACGGTGGGGTAAGAGCCCACCGCGCCCCTGGCAACAGGGGTGGCACGGCAAGCCCCACCTGGAGCAATGCCAAATAGGACCCCCGCGCGGGCCGGTCGGCGTCAGCCGATACCGCCGCTAGGCCGCCTTGGCCGAGAGGGATCGGGTTGGCAGCTAGAGGCGTCTGGCAACAGGCGCACCAGAGGAATGGTCATCAAAGGGGGCAACCCCGGAACAAAATCCGGCTTATAGGCTCTCTGCGCGTCTTTCCGGTTCATAGGCCATCACGGGATCGGTCATCCCTTTGAGATCAAAGGGGCCGACCCGATTCAGAGACGGGGTCACGCCCTGAGCCGTGATTTCACACATCAGGATCTGACCGTCCCGCGCCTGATTGCACAGTCGTGCCGCCAGGTTCGGTGCAGTTCCGATTGCTGCATAATCCAGCCGCCCTTCAAATCCGATCTGGCCCAATGTGGCCTGACCCGTGGCAATGCCGATCCCCAGCCCCAGCCGACCGGCGTCGCTTTGAAAGGGGCGCAGGGCAGGGTGAAAGGCGGCCTGCATTTCACAGGCCAGCGCCAAGGCCTTTTCCCCCGGCTCCTCGCAGGGGGCCGGGGCATTGAACAGGACCATCAATCCATCCCCCAAAAACCGTTCCAGCGTGCCGCCGCTGTGTTCAATGAGTGGACCGACCGTGGCGTGAAAGGCATTCAGAGCGGCAATGACCCGCTCTGGGTCGACCGCATTGGCATAGGCGGTAAACCCGCGCAGATCGGCAAACAGAACCGTAACCAGACCGCGCCGACTGCTCAGAAGATCCGCGCCGTCCTCGGCGCTCAGGATCAGTTCTGTCACTTGTTTGGGCAAGAACCGGCGCAGGCGGTTGCTGCGCGAAATCTCTTCGACCTGGCGCGCCACTCTATGTTCGAGATCACGGTTCCAATTGGCCAGTTGGTCACGCTGCGCATGGACTTTGTCATAGAGTTTACCCAATTTGTCACTCATGGTGTTGGCATCCTCAGCCAGCGTGCCGAATTCGTCCTGGTTGGGCACCTGAACCCGTGCATCGAAATTGCCGGAGGCAACCGAGCTGAGCGTGCGCCCGATGCGCTCCACCGGCCAGATGATTGTCGAGGAAATGACATACCCGGCAAACAGCGACAACAGAACCGCACTCACGCTGGCAATCAGGACAATCCGGCGCGCGCGTTCATAAGCCAACCGAGTCTCTGTGGCTTGGTTCTTCATTTCTTCACTGATCTCGGTGGAGCGGGTATAGGCGCTGCGCTGGATCTTTTGAAACACAGGCAAAACCTGCGTGTTCATAAGGGTTCGGACCCGGTCAAATTCGCCGGCTTTCCTGGCTTGTAGAATTTCAAAGGCGACCAGGCGCAGGGACGAAATCTGTGCATGAAACTCGGCCACCCGGGCACCTTCGACGCTCTGCGCACCACCTAGAGTGTGAACTGCACGTGCGATAATCCGAAAGAGATCGTTCATTTCGTTGATCAGTTGGCCGGCTGGGGCAGAGGATCGAACCGGATTTGCCACTGCGCTTGAAACCCCAAAACCCAATGCGTCATTGGTTGAAAGGTAAATGCGATCATAGATTTCTATGCGCTGCTGGCTTTCGATCAATGCCTCGGTGCGTGCGTTGGATTGGCGCAACGTCGCAAGACCCAGAAATGCGATGACAGTCATCAGGCCAGTCATCCCAAGAAAGGCGATCAATAGCTTGACCCGGATCGAGATGCCAAGCCGGGCAACGGCGCGCACCACAGGAGTCGGGCGTGCCCGGGGGTGAAATGCATCGTCCTTTGATGGTTTTTGCATAGGGTATTCCCCGCGGCGGTGCCTGGGGCACTATGCGGCAAGTGGACGGAAAAATCAAAAACCGGCCGACGCCTATGGATCTGCGCCCTGGCATTTTGGCGTCATTTCGGCAGGACAGGAGCGAAGAACGCTGGCTGTTGAGACAAAAACAACGTTTAAGGCCGTCTGGGCACGTTTCCACACCTAAACCTGCGGGAATCCTATTGACTCGGGGGGCAACCCCGTTAAAAGCCGATGCTCATACGAATTCAACCGAAACGGCCCTGCCTTTTCGGACGCAGGAGAAAACCCATGGCGAAGCCGACGACAATCAAGATCCGCCTGAACTCGACCGCGGGCACGGGCCACTTTTATGTGACCAAGAAAAATGCTCGTACCATGACCGAGAAAATGACCGCACGTAAGTACGATCCGGTTGTGCGCAAGCATGTCGAGTACAAAGAAGGCAAAATCAAGTAAGCCTTCCCTGACCGAACGGTCGTGGTGAATTTGAAAAGGGCGTCGTGATTGCCGCGAGGCCCTTTTTGTATTGCGGGACAGGTTTTTCCTTTCTGTTATGTGACCCAGAAAATGTCACCAGCCTGCGCGGTTTCTGACGCATTTGTCCGCCAGTGGTTTGCATGATGTCATTTGTGCTGACGAGGGTGTCATGAAAACCAAACTTTACATCTTGGCGCTGGCCAGTGTTGGCCTGGCGGCTTGCAGTCAGCCGCAAGGAGCCGGATTCTCGGGGATCGGTTTCGAAGGCGGTGCAGTTGCCGGTGCTGCCCCAGTGAGCGAGACGCGGCTATCGACGTCCCAGGTGCGTCCCCTGCCATTTCATCAGGCGACCTCAGGTTCGGGGACTCTGAGCGACATGGCCGAGATTGCCATCCGAACCGGAGGAACCGTGCCGGGCCGGTCGACGTTGGTGCAAGTTTCCGGGCAACCTTTGGCGATGAGCCTGGTTCAAGTCGACCAGACTCCTTTTGCTGTTTTGCGTGTGCCATCTGGCCAAAGCACAGCCAGGATGGACAAACGGACGCAAACGGCCTTTGCCGAGCAGCTGGGCGGTTTGACAGGCTGCAAGCCAGCGAGCGGGGTCTATGGGCTGGGCAACCCCAAACGCGACCTGAGCGGCTTGGCAGCGGCGCTGGACTGCAGCTGAGTCATCGCGACATCTCCGGTCGTATAACAAAATGGAGCGCCTGCGGCGCGCAGGGTCCATTTTTGCGTTTCCACGCAGGAAGCGAGGCGTTGCCTCGCGCTGTGGCGAAAGCCATTGGGTCGATGCAAATAGCCGTGCCAAGGAAATCTGTCCCAAAGCCTGACGAGAAGATTGCCCCCTTGGCTCCGCGTGGATTCGGTGGTCCGTCTCGGTCTTAAACTCGAACAGACTTTCGGGAGTTGTGGGTCCGGAACGGTTGCCCCGCCAGGCTGAGAGCCTGGATCCCACGGTCAGTGAAGCCGTCTGCATATGTCTGGTGAGGGATGTTTCTCTGGGCACCTTTCCAGCATCGGTTCTGAACCAAGCGCATATCTACAAGACGGTTGTGGCGCGCGTGCCGGGCAAGGGCACATCGAAGGCACCAACCCTCAAAGGTCTGTGCGCCTTGCAGCTAGCTGATGATGGTTGCCAGCTGTTCTGGAGAGGGGCTGTAGCCATCGCCTGGACTGCTGACTCTGGGGCGTAGGTCGGCACGTGAAGGTAGGGCTTTGTATGGGCCGCCTATCAGGCTGGATGCGCATGTCACCCGATCCATGAGGAGAATTCTCGGGCCTTGGCCTGACATCCAGGACCGGATCTGAAACTGAAAACGAGCAGCTTTTGAGACTGCAAACTTCCTTTGAGCCGTGTTCCGTTCCAATTTTCCGAGATCATCAGCCAGTTCTAAGAAACCGAGATTTACGATTTCTGATTGGAAAATATCGAACCCATCTTATTGGGGTCGCGTTCTGCAGAGGGGGCTGAGACGTGAAAAAGCCTGCCAAGACATGGTCTTGGCAGGCTCGAACGGTCCTGAATGGACGTGAGAGAGGTTTACTCTCGGTTTCCTAGGAGTGACAGCAGCATCATGAACATGTTGATAAAGTCCAGATACAGGCTCAGCGCGCCCATGATGGCCGCCTTGCCCAGCCATTCCTGATCGCCGGATTCGGCCATCTGGATGTAGGTTACCTTGATCTTCTGCGTGTCATACGCTGTCAGACCCGCAAAGATCAGAACGCCGATCACGGAGATGGCAAACGCCATGGCAGAAGACGCCAGGAAGATGTTTACGACCGAGGCCACGATCAACCCGATCAGGCCCATGATCAGGAAGGTGCCCATGCCGGACAGGTCCTTCTTGGTCGTGTAGCCATAGAGCGACAAGCCCGCAAACGCGATTGAGGTGATCAAAAAGACCTGAACAATCGATTCCCCGGTGAACACCAGGAAAATTGAGCTGATCGACAGACCCATCACCGTGGCAAAGACATAGAACAGCAGCTGTGCACCCGCAGCCGACATGCGGTTGATCGCCGCGCTGAACCCAAAGACAAAGGCCAGCGGCGCAAACATGATCACCCATTTCAAAGGCGAGGCGTAAAGCGCATATCCAATCGACGTCAGGTATTTGTCCTGGCTCAGCTGTGCAGATGCCCCGGTCGGATCATTGGTGACCGCGAGCCCGGCAATGGCCCAGGCCGCCAAAAAGGTGATGAAAGTCCCGACAGACATTGTGCCGTAGACCTTGTTCATATGAGCGCGCAGACCCTCGTCGATCTGGGCGGCGCGTGCGCCAACTCCAGCGCGGATCGTGTCGAATTCAGCCATTCCCTTTGGTCTCCATTCATAGCCAATTCGCCGCCAAAACGTATCGGCGGCCTTTGTTTTGAATATTGGTGCAAAGGGGACTGTTATCAAGTGCTTCCTGCGTCAAATCCGCAGGAAAAGCGGAACAGGCAGGGCAATTGCAGCCCAGCCTGTCCGGAAGAACCAATTTGAATATGCCGGCTTAGCGGCACCAGTGATCCGGTGCATCCCATGCCAGGCGGCTTGATTCGGCCTCGGCCTGGGCTTTTGTGATGCCAATATCGTCCAATGCAGCGGCATCCAGCTTTTTCAGGGCGCGCCGCTGACGGGCAACGGCCAGGGCGGTGATCAGCGTGACGCTCCAGGAGCGATTGCGCGGGGTACAGTGGCTGTGGTCTGCGATATAGGTCATCATCTAGGTCCTTTCCTGATATTGTGATGCTTTCGCGTCCTTCATCAATTTCCTTGATATATATGGAGAGGTATGATTGATTTTGAAAACGAATGTTTTTGATCTCTTTCATCAAGGATTGTGATGATGCGAAATTTGGATATCACGACACTGCGTTCTTTTGTGGCGGTTGCCGACAACGGTGGGGTGACCCGCGCGGCCGGGTTTCTGCATCTCACCCAGTCGGCGGTTTCAATGCAGCTCAAACGGCTCGAAGAGCTGTTGGGTCTGGAATTGCTGGATCGATCGGGGCGGCGCATTGCGCTGACGGCATCTGGGGAACAGCTGTTGGTCTATGCACGCAAGATGGTTGCCCTGAATGACGAGGTGATCGGGCGGCTGACAAACCAGGCGTTCGAAGGGGAGATCGTGCTGGGCGTGCCCCACGATATCGTTTATCCCGCGATTCCGCGGGTGCTGCAGCAATTCAATATCGCGTACCCACGGGTCAAGGTGCAGTTGATTTCGTCCTTTACCGTGGCGCTCAAGGAGCAGTTTTCGAAAGGCGAATGTGACCTGGTGCTGACCACCGAAAGCTCAGAAACAGCAGAAAGCGAAACTCTGGCCAGTCGTCCGTTGTGCTGGATCGGAGCGCCCGACGGAACAGCCTGGCGGCAGCGGCCGCTGCGTTTGGCGTTTGGGCGGGCGTGTACCTTCCGGCCCAAGGTGATCACGGCGCTGGATCAGGCGGGAATCCCGTGGGAAATGGCGGTCGAGACGGATTCCGACCGAACCATCGAGGCGACCGTCAGCGCAGATCTGGCCGTCAACACGATGATAGACGGTGCCGAGCCACCGCATCTGACCCAAATTGATCATAGTGGTGGGTTGCCTGATCTGCCGACGCAAAAGATCAACCTGTATGGGGCCGATACCACTGGCAGCCAGATTGTCAGTGAGCTGGCTGAATTCGTGCGCCGCGCCTTTCGCGAGGTCAGCACGCCGATCAGCGTCAAGAACAGGAATGCGGCCTGAAAGGGCGCATTTACAGCGCCTTGGGCTTTGCCCGGGGCGCTGCCCGGCCCAACGGGTTTCGCTGCATCTGTGATGCCGAGAAACCGGGCGGGAGCCCCCGTTCTTGTCATGGGATCAGGGCGTAATCACGACTTTGCCGGTTGATTTGCGCTGGCGCAGCAATTCCATTCCTTCGTCGACCTGGGCCAGAGGCAAGGTATGGCTGATGTGGGGTGACAGTTTTCCTTCCAGATACCAATCGAACAGCGTCTTGAAACTGTCGCGTACGACGTCCGGGCGGAACTTGAGATACCCGCCGATATAGAACCCGATCACATCCAGATTTTTGACCAGCAGGTGATTGGCCGGGATTTGGGGCACCTCGCCACTGGCAAAGCCAATAGGCAGAAGGCGGGCTTCGGGGTTGCAGGCCCGAAATGCGGCCGTCCATGCAGCCCCCCCAACGGCGTCATAGACGACATCGGCTCCGCCCAGTTCCTTGACGCGGATACGCAGGTCCTCGCTGTCATCGATCAGGTGATCCGCCCCGGCAGCCTGGGCTACCGCCAATTTGTCGGCACCGCGGGCATGGGCAATCACGGTTGCCCCCATCAGCTTGCCGATCTCGACCGCCGTCAGCCCCACGCCTCCGGCTGCACCGGTGACCAGCAGGGTCTCTCCCGGCTGCAATCTGGCGCGGTATCCCAGGGCCATGTGGCTGGTGCCATAGGCAATTTGAAGGGCAGCCGCCTGTTCGAATGGAATGCCATCGGGCAACGGCAATGCCCGGTCTGCGTCGAACACGCCCTGTTCGGCGAGCCCCCCCTGACCTGAATAGACTGCGATTCGTTCGCCGACTGCGAATCCCGTGACATCGGGCCCAACAGCCTTGACCACGCCTGCAATTTCCATTCCGAGGGTGAACGGAGCCTCTGGTGTGTCCTGATAGGTGCCTTTTTGCATGAGCAGATCGGCGAAATTAAGCCCACAAGCCTTGATGTCGACCAGGATCTGACCCGCCCCGGGACGGGGGGCTTTGATCTGGATCAACCGGGCCGGGGAGCCGGCAGTGGAAATATGATAGGCAAGCATATAAAACCCCTATTTTCCCGATAGTAAGCCGTGGTTTTTGATCTGGTGTCAAACGCATTTCCTGTCGCCAACCCGCTATTTAGGGGGAGGGTGCGGCACGTTGGAAAACATGGGGAAACAGCGAAATTTGCGTGTGAAATATACGGAAACGTGAGGTCCAGCAATCGGCTATGGAGAGTGATCCGGGTTGAATTCAACCGAAAAGGGCGTAAACTCTCGCGATAGAGGTGCGGTTTGGGACGCAATCATAGTTGAGGAAACGGTAAGGATACCTCGGTAAGATCACAGAGGTATCCTGGGGCTATGTGAGTGCCTGACGGTAACCAGTGTTGTACAAGGAGAAACGCATGACCCATCCCGTAGACGTGCACGTGGGCAAGCGCGTAAGACATCGTCGTTGGCTGATCGGCATGACCCAGCAGCAGCTGGCGGAACAGGTTGGCATTAAATTCCAGCAGATTCAGAAGTATGAAACCGGTGCGAACCGGGTCAGCGCATCCCGACTGTGGGATATCGCCGAAGCCCTGGATGTGCCGGTCAGTTTCTTCTTTGAAGGATTGGACGAGACGGAAAAGGCCGAGGGCAAGAAGTCCATGGTGCCTGACGACCTGATGGGTCACAAGGAAGCTCTGGATCTGGTGCGCTCCTATTATGCGATCCCGGAAAACCAGCGTCGCCGCCTGTTTGAATTGGCGCGTGTTCTGAGCGACGTCGCCTGAAAACGGGTAGATCAGGACAAAAGGGCAATTCGCTCTTGAAATGAACGCGGCACAGTGGCACCCGGTTGGGTATGTCACATGCCGCGTTTTCCGATCTTGAAATTGCCCACAAACTGGCCGATGCCGCCCGTGCGGCGATCCTGCCGTATTTCCGCCGTGCTGATCTGGGCACGGAGAACAAGGATCAGGGCGGGTTCGACCCGGTGACCATTGCTGACCGCGAAGCGGAACAGGCCATGCGGGCCGTATTGGCCGAGCATCGCCCAACGGATGGAGTCTGGGGCGAAGAATTTGGACGACATGACGGCAGCTCTGGCCGCATGTGGGTTCTGGACCCGATCGACGGCACCCGTGGATTTATCAGCGGCACCCCGACTTGGGGGGTCTTGATTGCGTTGTCAGACGGTGATGGCCCATTTTTGGGTGTGATTGACCAACCTTATACTGGTGAGCGATTCGTCGGCGGTTCGGGGGGGGCGGTGATGACAGGTCCGATGGGGGAAACTGCGTTGGGGACCCGATCCACCTCTGATCTGAATGAGGCCATCGTCTTTACCACCTTTCCCGAAGTCGGATCCGCTGATGATCGGTCGGGTTTTGAAGCTGTGGCCGGGCAGTGTCGCTTGGCGCGCTACGGAATGGATTGTTACGCTTATGCGCTGCTTGCGGCTGGTCAGATTGATCTGGTCATCGAAGCGGGATTGAACCCCTATGACATTCAGGGACCCATCGCCGTGATCCAGGCGGCAGGCGGGATCGTCACGGATTGGCAAGGCGGCCCGGCTCACAACGGTGGGCGCGCTTTGGCTGCAGCCAATGCACAGCTGCATGCCCAGGCGCTGGCCATCCTGACCCAATTCTGATCGGATCCGCCGACTCGCAATGCTCCCGCCCGTGTCCAACGCATCACAGATGCGCCGGACCCCGTTGGGCGTGGCGTTGCACGGACAAGCCCGCACAACGCCGGCTGCGATTGTGCCAGTCGCGCATCTGCCCCAGGAACCGGGGCTTGAGTCGGGGCGACGGACACGATATCTTTGCGGCCATATCAGCGCCGAGTCCTTTGCCCGTCTTCTGTCGGCGCGTCCAAAACACTTCTTCACCGAAGCGGGCCAAATGAAGGAGTGTATGTCTGATGACCGAAATTCTGATCCGCAATGCCCACACCATCGTGACAATGGACGATGCCCGGCGCGAGCTTTCGGGGATGGATCTGTTGATGCGCGATGGGGTGATCGCCTCAATTGGGGAAAATTTGGCGCTCACCCGGGCGGACACAGGCGACATCATTGATGCGGCCAGCTGCGTCGTGACACCGGGGTTGGTCAACACCCACCATCACCTGTATCAGACGCTGACCCGTGCTGTACCCGGCGCACAGGACGCCCTGCTGTTTGGCTGGTTGCAACGGCTCTACCCGATCTGGGCAAGGTTTGGCCCCGAAGAGATGTTCATTTCGGCTCAGGTGGGATTGGCGGAGCTCGCGCTTTCGGGGTGTTCGCTCAGTTCAGATCATCTGTATCTCTACCCCAATGGTGCCCGGCTCGAAGATACGATTTCTGCGGCGCGCGAAATCGGGCTGCGGTTTCATCCGACACGCGGCGCGATGAGCATCGGTGAAAGCGCGGGTGGGTTGCCTCCGGATAGCCTGGTTGAACGTGAAGCGGATATTCTGACGGACATGATCCGGGTCGTCGACGCCTTTCACGATCCTGACCCAGGATCCATGTGCCGGGTGGGCCTGGCACCCTGCAGCCCCTTTTCTGTCAGCCGCGACCTGATGCGGGATGCGGCCCTTCTGGCCCGCGACAAGGGCGTGATGCTGCACACCCATTTGGCCGAAAATGACGAGGACATCGCCTATTCCGAGGCAAATTTCGGATGCCGCCCAGGACAATACGCCGAAGAGCTGGGCTGGACCGGTGAGGACGTCTGGCACGCCCATTGTGTGAAACTGGATGAGGCGGAAATCGACCTCTTTGCCAGAACCCGTACCGGTGTCGCCCATTGCCCGTGTTCGAATTGTCGTCTTGGCAGCGGCATTGCGCCGGTTCGCCGGATGCGGGACGCGGGTGTCAAGGTGGGTTTGGGGGTCGATGGCTCGGCCAGCAATGACAGCGGCAACATTATGGCCGAGGCGCGCCAGTCGATGTTGCTGCAACGCGTGTCCCAAGGCGCAGACGCCATGAGCGCCCGGGAGGCTTTGGAAATCGCAACCCGCGGCGGCGCGGATGTGCTGGGGCGCCCGGATTGCGGCCGCCTTGCGGTCGGGAAACGTGCCGATATCGCGCTCTGGGACATCTCGGGTATCGACAGCGCCGGCAGTTGGGATCCAGCGGCTTTGCTGCTGGCGGGGCCGACGCGGGTCAAACATCTGCTGGTCGAAGGGCGCCAGGTCGTGCAGGACGGCCAGATAGCAACCTTGGATCTGCCCAAAGTGATAGAACGTCAAACCCAGCTGGTCCATCGTCTGATGGCGTGATCGCATTTGCTTCTTTCTGGTCCCAAATACCTTGGGGGGCAAGGGGGCAACGCCCCCAAAACTCCCTGACAACCTGGGCCAGAACAGGTTTCAAACAGACCGTTTTCCGCCAATCCAGACTTCGGCAACGGCCCGATCATCCCCCATCATGATGGTGGGGAACAGGGCTTCCCACAGGTCGGCAGCGCGTTGCGATCTTTGCGCGATTGCGGGGGTCGAGCTCAGATCCAAGACCACTATATCGGCCTCCATGCCGGGGGCGATATTGCCGATCCTGTCGTCCATCCGCAGCGCCGTGGCGGACCCTTGGGTCGCCAGCCAGATCAACTGTGACGCGTGCAATGGGGTGCCGCGCAATTGGCCGATCTCATAGGCGGCCGCCATCGTGCGCAGCATCGAAAAACTGGATCCGCCGCCGGTGTCGGTGGCCAGACCGATCCGCTGGCCCTGGGCCATCAAACCGGCCATATCGAACAGACCAGACCCGATAAAGGTATTGGATGTGGGGCAATGCACCAAGGCGGCCCCATGCTCTCGCAGTCGGTCCCGTTCGCGCTCTTCCAGGTGAATGGCGTGCCCATACAAGCCCCGCCCGCCCAGCAGACCGAATTTTTCATATGTATCCAGATAGTCACGGGCATCCGGGTAGAGTGATAGCACCCACTCAATTTCGTCGGTTTGTTCGCTCAGATGGGTTTGCATCAGAACCTCGGGATGCTCGGCCCATAACGCGCCCAGGGCTTCCATCTGCTCCGGGGTAGAGGTGGGCGAGAACCGGGGTGTGATCGCATATTCCAACCGATCTACGCCGTGCCATTTTTCCAGCAACCGTTTGCTGTCGTCATAGGCGCTATGTGCGCTGTCGCACAGGCCATCTGGGGCATTGCGATCCATACAGGTCTTGCCGGTGACGATCCGTTGACCCCGCGCCTGGGCCGCAGTGAACAGCGCATCGACGCTTTCGGGATGAATGGTGGCAAAGCTGCAAACGCTGGTCGTGCCATGTGACGTGGTCAAATCCAGATAGCGGTTGGCAATTTCATCCGCATAGACAGGGTCGCCAAATCGCATTTCCTCTGGGAACGTATAGCTGTTCAACCAGTCGATCAGACGCTTGCCCCAACTCGCAATCATCGCGGTCTGCGGAAAATGCACATGGGCGTCCACAAACCCGGCGCAAATCAGATGATCTCCATAGTCCACGATCTGCGCCTGAGGATTCGCAGCCTGCAATTCGTCCTCAGACCCCAACGCAACCACCTTGCCCTTGCCAATAGCCACGGCTTCGCAGGTTTGGCTGGCGGCGGTTGGATCCTCTTCAAACGGGGAGCTGTGAAAGGACAGGACGTGCCCTTTGAGTATGAAATCTGCTTGCATTGCGCGTGTCCGTGGTTGCCAAATGACGTCCAGCACGATAGCCGCCGCAACAGTTGCGGTAAATTCCACCATTGTCATTGTTTTTCGGTAGCTGCTTCTTTTAGGTTGCAGCCAATCGACGGTCAGCCAGGGGGTACAGGTATGGAAGATATGGACATCGACCTGGCCCGGGAAGACGACTCCGAAGCTTATATGCTGGATCGCAAGAACGTGTCGGCGATCCTATATGCGGTCGAAATCGAAGACCGCCAAAAGCTGACCGAACTGATGGAACCGCTGCATGCGGCGGACATCGCTGACCTTCTGGAACAGATCAACGCCTATGACCGGGCACGCCTGATCCGATTGTATGATCGCGAATTCGACGGCGACATCCTGTCGGAACTGGACGAATCGATCCGCGAGGAAGTGATCGCCATCCTACGCCCTGATGTTTTGGCGGATGCGGTGCGCGACCTGGACAGCGATGATGTCGTCGACTTGCTGGAGGATCTCGAAGAGCCCCAGCAGGAAGCAATCCTGGACGCGCTGGAAGATGCCGACCGGGCGGTGGTCGAGCAATCCCTGAGCTATCCGGAAAATTCCGCCGGTCGACTGATGCAGCGCGAAGTGGTGATGGCCCCCGAGCATTGGAATGTCGGTCAGGCCATCGATTTCATGCGCACACATGACGATCTGCCAGAGCAATTCTATCACATGGTGTTGGTCAATCCGCGGATGCACCCGGTCGGCAACGTGACACTGGGCAAGATCATGGGCGCGCATCGCGCCACCCCGTTGCAGACGTTGGTCGAAGAGAGCTTTCAGGTCATCCCGGTCAATCAGGACGAAGAGGATGTGGCCTATGCCTTTAATCAGTATCACCTGATTTCCGCGCCTGTGGTGGATGAAGAGGGCCGCATCGTCGGGGTTATCACCATCGACGATGCCATGGTGGTGCTGGACGAAGAGCACGAAGAGGACATTCTGCGACTGGCTGGTGTGGGCGAAGGATCCCTGTCGGACCGGGTATTTGAAACCACGATGCAGCGGTTTCCATGGTTGGCGGTGAACCTGGTCACGGCGGTCTTGGCGTCACTGGTCATTTCGATGTTCGAAGAGACGATTGCACGCTTTGTGGCTCTTGCCGTATTGATGCCGATTGTCGCGTCCATGGGTGGCAATGCCGGGACGCAAAGTTTGACCGTCGCGGTGCGGGCCCTCGCGACCAAGGATTTGACCAGATCCAACGTATGGCGTGTGATCCGACGCGAGGCGCTGGTGGGGCTGATCAACGGGCTGGTCTTTGCTGTCGTCATGGGGCTGGTCGGTTTGGCGTGGTTCGGGTCCCCCCTGTTGGGCGGTGTCATAGCGGTCGCAATGGTGATCAATCTGGTCGTGGCCGGGCTGGCCGGGACCATCGTTCCAGTGCTTTTGGAGAAAGCAGGAGTTGATCCGGCATTGGCCTCGGGGTCCTTTGTGACGACGGTGACGGATGTGGTCGGGTTTTTTGCATTTCTGGGTTTGGCGGCCGTCATGCTGCTGTAGCAGTGGCCAGGAGAAGGTGGTGAACAATATGGATCTGGTCGAAATCAAGGCGGTGGCCCGCAAGGATGCGTTTGCGAGACGTAAAGCGGCCCATGGTACGCAGATCCCTGGTGCCGCGGGACATCTTGCCGAGGTACTGGCCGGGTACCGTGGTGTGCCGCTGGCCGGGTATATGCCGATCAGAACCGAGATAGATCCCCTGCCAGTCATGGCCGAAGCGGCGGCCTATGGGCCGGTCGGCGTGCCCGTGATCCAGGGGGCTGGTTTGCCGCTCAAGTTCAGCCGCTGGCAGCCCAACGGTGCATTGCGTGAAGGTCCGTTTGGTGCGCAGGTGCCAGAGGTGGACGACTATTTCGAACCGGAAATCCTGGTGGTGCCGTTGGTCGCCTTTGACGCCAAAGGTGGGCGGCTGGGGTATGGTGGCGGGTTCTATGACCGAACATTGGAACTGCTGCGCGGCAAACGGGCGACGCTGGCCATCGGGTTTGCCTTTGATGCGCAGGAGGCCGAGGATTTGCCACTGGAGCCCACAGATCAGCCGCTGGACATGTTGATCACCGAACGCAGGATCTTGAGCTTTCGCACGTGATGCGCCCCCCGCGGCTGTTCAGCCGCGCGTGCGAGCCGTTTTGAAGCGGCTGGGGAATGGTGGTGATCAGAACCCCAGTTTTTCCAGCCGCCAGGCAACCTTGCGGTGAATGATCGGTGGCAGCAGATCCTGCAGCAATTCCCGCCGCGCAACCATGCGGTCGGGTTTGTCGACTGTGTCGGGGCGGGGTTTGAATAGGGTGGTGTGGGATTTGCGCGTGCTGTCCCAGGTCGCGGTGTAATAGTAAAGCGCGATTGACATGCGCGGTTCGCCATCCGGGTGGTTCACGGGTTCCGGGTTGCCATGCCAGCTGTTCGAGCTGGTCGAAAACATGCACATTCTGTTGAACAGGGGGGCATAGCTCGCGACTTGCGCGCTCATGTCATCGTTCCAGACTTCAAAGGACCCACCATATTCAGCCTTCCAATCCTTGTTCAGATAGATCAGCAGGTTGACACGGCGTTCCAGGTTCAGCCCGGCGTGATGATTAAAGTCCGCATGAATATCAAGATGGCCGCCATTGGCCACCACATGCACCCCACCACCGGCGAAGTAGGGGTCGGGAATCAGACCTTTGATCCCGGTCAGCTCTTCGACAAATCCCAGAACAGGGCGAGAATTTAACGCATAAAACAACTGCCGCGTATAAGGTGGGAGCCGTTCCGGCGTGTAGGAGGTCTTCAGTTTTTCCTGGGGCCGGTCAAAGCTGGTTTCCGACTCTGGCAACTGTTTGAGCTCTTCCTTGACCCGTTCGAGGATCTCGGGGTTCAGGAAATTGTCATATCCGCCATAGTGAAAGGGTTCGCGGGATTGATACGCCGGGGCCAGCGCCTTGGCTGCCTCGCGCGCGTTGCGCGTTGAAATCAAAAGGGTGTCCGGATCCAGGGCAAGGACAGGTTGGGTCATGAGTGATCTCCTGTGGGGTCTCCAGGGGGCGGTCCACATGTGAAATGATCTGTCCGAAAACCGGACATTGCAATGCTTTTGCACATGGTGCGCCGCGTTTGGGGCCGTTTTGCGGCATGGGTCGCACATTTGCGGGGAAGGTCGGGGCATCTGGGGCGGCCTTGGGGTCTTTCATCGGGGCCGTGCTGTTTTTACGGTTTCCACCTGCTGTAAAAATGCCGTAGGACGGGGACATGAGATGTCTTTTTCTGGGTGATGTGATGGGCCGCGCAGGACGCCGGGCCATTACCGAGAACCTGCCACGTCTGCGTGACGAATGGCGGTTGGATTTTGTCGTGGTCAATGGCGAAAACGCCAGCAACGGCATGGGTTTGAGCGGGGAACATGCGCGCCTGCTTTTGCAGGCCGGTGCCGATTGCGTCACGCTGGGCGATCATGCCTTTGATCAAAAGGACATGTTGCAATTCATCGAAAGCGAACCACGCATCATCCGACCCTTGAATTTTGCCAAAGGCGCGCCGGGCAAAGGATATCGGCTGTTCACGGCACCGGGCGGACGCAAGGTCCTGGTGTTGCAGGTATTGGGTCAGGTGTTCATGAAACGCGCTTTTGACGATCCGTTTTCAGCGGTCGAAAAAGTGCTCAAGGCGCATCCTCGGGGTGGGTTGGCCCAGGCGATCATTGTCGATGTGCATTGCGAAGCCACGTCCGAAAAGATGGCGATGGGGCATTTTTGCAATGGCAAGGCGTCATTGGTGGTTGGTACCCATACACATGTGCCAACCGCTGACGCGCAGATCCTGGGCGGAGGCACCGCCTATTTGACCGATGCCGGGATGTGCGGCGACTATGATTCCGTTATCGGCATGGAGAAAATGGAGCCCATGCGCCGGTTCATCACCGGGATGCCGAAATCACGGTTTACCCCGGCCAATGGCGCGGCAACCCTGTCGGGGATCTTTGTCGAAACCGATGATCGCACGGGCGAGGCCAAGACCGTGCAGATGGTCCGCCAGGGCGGATTGCTGGAACAGGCCAGTCCATGACAAAACGCCGTCAGCTTGTCTGGTACAGCCTCGTTTTGGGAATGCTGGGGGCAGGCTGGGGGATCACGCAGCCATTGACCAAGATCACGGTCAGCACCGGGTATCAACCTTGGGGGTTGATCCTGTGGCAATTGATTATTGGTGCGGTGTTCATGGCGGTGATTTCACTGTTGCGGGGCAAGGGGTTGCCACTGACCCGCGGCACATTGCGGATTTCGCTGGTGATGGCCGTGATCGGAACGCTGGTGCCCAATACCGCGTCTTATACGGCGATCGTGCATTTGCCATCGGGGATTATGTCGATCCTTTTGTCGCTGATCCCGATGATGGCTTTTCCCATTGCGCTGGGCCTGCGGCTGGAGCCGTTTCGCATCACCCGGTTGGCGGGGCTTTCCCTGGGGTTGGTCGGGGTGTTGTTCCTGGTGATCCCCGAAGCCAGCCTGCCGGATCGCGCCATGTTGATCTGGATCCCGGTCGCGTTGATTGCTCCGGTTTGCTACGCGTTCGAGGGCAACTATGTGGCCAAATGGGGCACCGGCGGACTGGACCCGATTCAGGTTCTGTTTGGCGCATCGCTGATTGGGTCGGTTCTGGTGCTGCCGATGGCCATCGGATCGGGCCAATTCATTTCACCGTTTCGCTCCTATGGTGCGGCAGAATTTGCGTTGGTGGCCTCGTCCATCGTCCATGTGGTGGTCTATGCATCCTATGTGTGGTTGGTGGGCAAGGCGGGGCCGGTGTTCTCCATGCAGGTCAGCTATTTGGTTACCGGGTTTGGCGTGTTCTGGGCCATGGTCCTGTTGGGGGAAAGCTATTCCTCCTATGTCTGGGTCGCCATGGGGCTGATGCTGGCCGGAGTGTTTCTGGTACAGCCGCGCACATCAACTGAACTTGCACCGTCGAACAAAGGCGGTCAGGATAAAACTCAAGAATTTCAGCAGGCGGGTCTATGAATCTGATAGCTTTTTCTGAAACTGGCGGTGCTCTTACCACGCTCGCCGTTGTGGTCATCATGTTCATCCTCTTCATGCGCGAAGCCTATCCGGCCGAAGTTGTCGCGATCGGGGGTGCGGCGACCATGTTGGTTCTGGGCTTGTTGCCCTATGAAGAAGCGCTGCATGTCCTGTCCAACCCGGCACCCTGGACGATTGCCGCAATGTTCATCGTCATGGGGGCCCTTGTGCGCACCGGTGCGTTGGAGTGGTTCACGCAACTGGCTGAAAAACAGGCGGATTCCCGACCAGCCGTGGCCATTGGCGCATTGATGATCTTTGTTGTCGTTGCCTCGGCCTTTGTGAACAATACGCCAGTTGTGGTGGTCATGATCCCGGTATTTGTCCAGCTGTCGCGCAAATTGGGCATTTCGGCCAGCAAGATGCTGATCCCGCTCAGCTATGCGGCGATTCTGGGCGGAACGTTGACCTTGATCGGGACCTCGACCAACCTGTTGGTGGATGGGGTTGCCCGGGCGCGGGGATTAGAACCGTTCACCATTTTCGAAATCACGCCATTGGCGATCATTCTGGTGATATGGGGCGCGATCTATTTGCGGTTCGTGGCCCCGCGTCTATTGCCTGAACGCGCCAGCATGGCGTCAATGCTTTCGGATCAGCAGACTTCGAAAAAGTTCTTTACTGAGGCGGTGATACCTCCGGAGAGCAATTTGATCGGGCGCGAAGTGACCAGCGTACAGTTGTTCAAACGTCCCGGTGTTCGACTGATCGATGTGATCCGGGGCGATTTGTCTCTGCGCCGCGATCTCAAGGGTGTTGAACTGCAGGTCGGAGATAGGGTGGTTTTGCGCACCCGGATGACCGAATTGCTGAGCCTGCAATCCAACAAGGAACTCAAACGGGTTGATCAGGTATCGGCGGTGGAAACCTCGACTGTCGAGGTTCTGATTACGCCGGGCTGCAAGATGGTCGGGCGCACACTGGGCGAATTGCGTCTGCGTCGTCGATATGGTGTCTATGTTCTGGCCATGCACCGCAGCAATCAGAACATCGGTCAGCAACTGGATCAGTTGGTGGTGCGCGTGGGCGATACATTGCTGCTCGAAGGGGCTCCGGAAGATATCCAGCGACTGGCCCAGGACATGCAGATGGTCGATGTGACCAAACCAACGGCGCGCGCCTATCGCCGCAGCCACGCGCCGATCGCGCTCGCCTCGATTGCGGGGATTGTCGCCCTGGCTGCATTGGGTGTGGCACCGATACTGTTGTTGGCAGTGTTGGCCATGGCCACGGTCTTCCTGACCCGGTGTATCGACTCGGACGAAGCGTTCTCATTTATTGATGGGCGGCTGTTGGCCCTGATTTTTGCCATGCTGGCGGTGGCAACAGCATTGGAAACTTCGGGCGCAATCGACCTGATTGTGCATAAATTCGCCCCCTATCTGAGCGGCCTGCCGCCTTTCCTGATCGTCTGGGGGCTGTATCTGCTCACCTCGCTTTTGTCGGAGCTGATCAACCACGCGGTGGCGGTGGTTCTGACCCCGGTTGCCATTGGTCTGGCAGTGTCGCTGGGGGTGGACCCGCGCCCGTTGGTGGTGGCGGTCATGATCGCAGCCAGCGCAACCTTTGCCACGCCGATCAGCTATCAGACCAATATGATGGTCTATGGGCCGGGCGGTTACAAATTCACGGATTTCATGCGCGTCGGTATCCCGTTGAACCTGTCGGTTGGTCTTCTGGCGTCGGCATTGATTCCGGTGTTCTGGCCACTTTGATCTGAAAAGGACGCATTGCCATGACCAAACGCGATCTTCAGTGGGCCCTGATCATCGCGGGTGTCGTGTTGGTTTTTGGCTGGGCCATTGGATATGGTGTCGGGATGATGACACAGCCCCGGCATGTGGTGACGTCTCAGGCAGAGCAGGGTGAACCCGATTGGGCCAACCCTGATGTTCCCCGAACGGGCGGTGGCAAATACCCCGGCTATCAAGAGTTATACGTCAACGATTACGCCGACTTGCTGGATGCCGCAGCCGAAACGCGGGTGCGGCAAAAGTTGATTGATCTCTACCGTCATACCGATGTGGAGATGACGGTTCTGACGATCCCCGGAATGAGCGATTTTGGTCACGCCGGAGCAATCGAACCCTTTGCCACCGGGCTGTTCAACACCTGGGGCATTGGCGATGCGACGCGCAATGACGGGGTGCTGATCCTGGTATCACGCTTTGATCGCCGGATGCGGATCGAAATCGGCAGCGGGTATAGCGACAGCTGGAACGCTACGATGCAGCGGGTGATTGACACCGCGTTCCTGCCTCAGTTCAGGCAGGATGCCTATCAGCAGGGAATAGAAGATGGCGTGGATGCCACGATCTTTGCCATCACGGGTGCCCTGCCAGGACAACAGGACGTTTCGACCGTTCAGCGCGGCTGGAATTGGATCGGGTATAAATTGCGTCAGTTCGGAGAATGGGTCTGGGCGTTGCTGGCTGTGCCAGCGGGCGCAGCATTCTGTGGCATTCGCCGTTATTTGCGCAACCGTCCGCGTCCCTGTCGGGAATGTGGCACGATCATGGGGCGGCTGGATGAACAGGCGGATGATCAATTTCTGGATGATGGGCAGCAGACCGAAGAATTCCTGAAATCAGTTGATTACGACGTCTGGAGCTGTGGCCAATGTGGGCACATGGACATCGAACATTACCGCAGCTGGTTCTCGGGCTATGGTGATTGTCCACGCTGCTCGTACCGGACGATGGCAACCCAGACCACGGTGCTGGTGTCGGCCACCACCTCCAGCACGGGACGCAAGCGGATCGACTATGATTGCAACCACTGTGAGTACCACAATCAGGTGTTCCGAACGATCCCGCGCAAAACCAAATCCTCCAGTTCGGGCAGCAGCTCCTTTGGCGGTGGCAGCTCATCCGGGGGCGGTGCCAGCGGCAGTTGGTAAGTGGCGTCAAGCGATATGTCGTGACTGCCCGGCGCGACGCCCGGAAAACAGGCATCCGCCCAAAAACGTCCCTTCCAACGCGTTGTACCCGTGATAGCCACCACCGCCGAACCCGGCGGCCTCGCCCACGGCAAACAACCCCGGCACCGGGGTCCCATCAGCGCCAACCATCCGGCTGTCCAGGTCGGTTTGCAACCCGCCCAGCGTTTTGCGTGTCAGGATATGCAGCTTGACTGCGATCAATGGACCATTGTCGCGATCCAGAATGCGGTGGGGTTTGGCCGTGCGGATCAGCTTGTCTCCGCGATAGTTACGGGCGGCATTGATGGCGATGATCTGCGCATCCTTGGCAAAGGGGTTGTCAACCTGGGCGTCCCGAGCCTCGATCTGGGACCGCAACCGTGCCTCGTCGACGGGCACTTCGGCGATACGGTTCATGCCTTTGACCAAGTCGCTCAGGGTTGTGGACACGACAAAATCGACTCCGTGTTTCTTGAACGCTTCCACAGGCCCGGGAGCGCTGCCGCGTGACAACAGTCGCGCCTTGAGCACTTGAAACCAGCTGCCCGAAGTCAGATCCGGGTTCTGTTCCGACCCGGACAGGGCAAATTCCTTTTCGATGATCTTCTGGCTCAGCACGAACCAGCTGTAATCTTGACCGGTCTTCAGAATCTCGCGCAGCGTACCCAATGTATCGAAACCTGGCAGACAGGGTGCGGTGAGCCGATTGCCTGATGCGTCAAACCATATGGAAGACGGCCCAGGCAGAATCCGGATGCCATGATTGGGCCAAATCGGGTCCCAGTTCTGTACCCCTTCGGTGTAATGCCACATGCGGTCGGGGTTGATCACATGGCCACCGGCGGTTTCGGATATTGCGATCATGCGGCCGTCGACGTGAAACGGTACGCCTGACACCATGGTTTTGGGCGCGGGTCCCAGACGGTCAGCGGGCCAGGCCTTGCGCACCAGTTCCAGATTGCCGCCAATCCCACCCGAGGCGACGATGATGGATGGCGCGTAACATTCGAATTCACCGATCTCATGCCGGCTGGTCTTTTGGCCCCGGGGGCTGGCATCTTCAGCCAGGATTTCGCCGGAGACGCCTTTGGCCGCGCCGTTTTGCATGATGATGTAGCTGACCTGATGGCGGTCCCGAAAATGAATGCGCCCGGTGGCCATATGATTGCGCACACGGGCTGCAAAAGGGGCAACAACCCCCGGTCCGGTGCCCCAGGTGACATGAAACCGTGGGACAGAATTCCCATGTCCTTCGGCCGTGTCTCCACCGCGTTCGGCCCAGCCCACAACCGGGAACCAGCGCAGCCCAACGTCATGCAGCCAGCTGCGCATTTCACCAGCCGCAAAGTCCAGATACGCATCGGCCCATGCGCGCGGCCAGGCATCCTCGGGGCGGTCGAACTGTGCGCTGCCCAGCCAGTCGCGCCGCGCCAGATCGGGACAGTCGCGAATGCCCATGCGACGTTGTTCCGGGGTATCGATCATGAACAACCCGCCCAGGCTCCAATGGGCCTGACCTCCCATGAAATGTGCCGGTTCCTGATCCAGCAAAATGACGGTTTTGCCGAGGTCACCCAATTCGACCGCGGCGGCCAATCCGGCCAATCCCGCGCCAACTATGATGACATCGGCGCTGTTGATTTGACCGTTTTGATGGGGCACGCGCTGCTCCTTTGGCATATCTGCCGGATCAGCCTAGCCGTGTCGCGGCCACTCAGGCAACCTGTGCGGGCGGTTCGTGCCGTGTGGTCACCCGGCGGCATCACCCATAACGCTGGGCAAATCGGCGCAGGATTTCGCCCGGCACCGTCACCTCGGCGGCGTGGCATTGGGTGATCAGTTCATCCGCCTGTTCGGGCGGGAAATAGCCGTGACCAGAATAGATTCGGATGCGCTGTTCAAAATCGGCGGCATCGGCTTCGGGGTGGAACTGGGTGGCATAGACGTTTTCGCCAAACCGCACCATCTGGAACGGGCAGGGGGCCGAGGCCACCAGATGCACACAGCCCGGTGGCAGCGCCTGCACCGCTTCCTTGTGGCCGACAAAGGCTTCGAACGCGACGGGTAACCCCGTCGTGAGCGGATCGTTTTGCGCGTCCTTGGTCAGGGTGCAATCGGATGGGCCGACCGGTTCGCCGTATTGTGCCTTGGACACGTCGCCACCCAGATGCGCGGCCAGAATGCCCAGACCGTAACAGCAGCCCATGAATGGGTGATCCAATGCGGTGATCTGCGGCATCAGCCCCAGCACGGTCTCTTCGATCCGCGCATCCATCGGGGATTTTTTCTCGGGATCGTCGCTGACACAGCCCGGGCCGCCGCCGACAATCACACCGGCGTAATCGCGCACATCCAGCCCAGCGGGCAACTCCTCGCAATCCAATCGCACCCGGTGACAGCGTTCAGCCGTCAGGCCGGATCGGTTCAGGATAGAGGCAAACTCCGCATCGGCGGCGTCGGTTTCGGGGCGCAATTGCAGGATCAGAAATGGCTTCATGGCCGTTGGTTTAGGCCAACCGGGTATTCATGCACAAGGGTGCGCACGGCCCCCGCGACATTTCACCGGCGCAACAGATAGATATCCATGATCCAGCCGTGATCGGCGCGCGCCTGTGCGCGGGTGTCGATGATCGTCTGACAGACCTCGGACAAGGGGCCAGACAGGGTGATCTCTTCGGGCATTCCGGCAAAACCTGACCACCAGATCTGAACGCCGTCCTGATCAAGGGTCTGGAAGGAACAGGCCCCGTCCAGCATCACCACAACGGTATCCGCCCCCTCAGGCCAGCCGTGATCGCGCAATTGACGGCCTGTGGTGATCACAACAGGTCCATTGATTTCGTTCAGCGGGATCGCGTGCCCGGCGGTCAGCGCCTGGATCGACGTGATACCAGGGATGACCGATATGGTGAACGCGGCCCGGGTCAGCAACCGGTCGGCGATCCGCATGGTGCTGTCATAGAGCGACGGGTCGCCCCAGACCAGAAACCCCACCTTGCCACCGGTATCCGGCAGGTTGGCGGTGATGTTCTGCCACCAGATTTCGGCAATGGCATCATGCCAATCATCGACCCGCCGGCGATAATCGGTGGTGGCCTCGTCCCGGATGGGCAGGTCGAATTCGATGATCTGCGGACCAGCGCCCCGGATCGCCCGGTCACAGATCTGACGCCGCAACCCAGCCAGATCATCCTTGCCCGCGCCCTTGTTGGGGATCAGGATCAGATCCTGCGCGTTCAGCGCGTCCACCGCCTGCAACGTCAGATGCTGGGGGTTGCCGGTGCCGATTCCGATCAGGGTGAGTTCGATCATCTGTCAGAGCCCTTGCCAAAACAATCATGTGCCAAAAACAAACACGGCCCCGTAATGGGGCCGCGTCCGTGTGTGTGCAAGCTGAATTACGCCGCGTTATAGAGGCGCGGCGTCACCAGACCGGATCCATTCAGGCCACGCATGGTCTTGGCCGCGGCCAGCACGGCCAGATCGGCGACGGGTTCAATCAAAACGACCAACATATAGGCCCCACCAAAGGTCAGCACGGATGTCACGGTTTCAGCGCCAAAGCCCTGACCGTAAAAGGCCCAGAAACCAACCCAGGCCACAACGCCGCCCTGATAGGCGGTGCTCAGCGCCAGCGCCTGCGTGTATTTCAGATCAACATAGGCGGTACCGGGCGCGATCATGCGGTTTGCCACGGCTTTCAGCGCGAACAGCGGCACCAACAGGGTGGTGACGTTGATGAAATACTGGGGCAGGTCGGTAGGCGCAAAGAACATGCCCTGCAACAGCAGCGCCATCGCCAGACCCACCGCAGCAGGGGCTGCGCCCAGGATCAGGAACAAGGTCGAGCCGAGGATAAAGTGGACTTCGGACACGCCGACGGGGAAATGTGGCAGCACCTGAAAGAAGGTGAAGGCCGCAGCGGTCGCCATGACCGAGCGCACCGCCAGCGATATGGCACCGGATACGCCAAAGGCAGACGCGGCTTCCTTGACCATATAGGTGGCGGCACCGGCTGCAGTTGCGTAGGACAGCGTGATTTTGGCACCGTTTACGATGCCGGGTTCGATATGCATAATGTGTCTCCCTGCCGTCTCACCCGACGGCCGAAAAGTTCAGGACCAGTCCGGGACCATCCCGGACCGCTGACGGCAGGTCTCCTGACTCGCGGGTCATAGTTTGCCCCGACCTTCCCGACGCCCTTTGGGGCGATCAGTGGTCTTTGGCGGGGCACACTCTCCGCTCACAGTTGCGGGGGCAGTCACGGATTTGGCGCCTTTTGGCTACACCACACCGTGTTCCCTTTTAATCCCTTGGTCTTGGACCGCTGGGAACCGTCAATGGCCTTTGTTTTCATAAGGAATCGCAGTCTGTCAAGCGTCACTTACGCGTCCGCAACAGCCAAGGCTCCATACAGGATCAAAACCGGCGCCTTGGTATCCAGCTGCGCCAAATGAGCGGGCAGATCACCCAATGTGTGATGCGACAGGGCCTGGTCCGGCGTCGAAACACCGGTGGCCAACAAACAGGCAGTGTCGGCGGACAACCCACGCTCCAGCAGCTGTTCGGCAAGGGCGGCAAAGGTGCGTTTGCCCATATAGACCACGGTTGTTGCTTCGCCATCGGCCAGCGCCGCCCAGTTCAGTTTTTCGGGCAATTCGCCAGTAACATCGTGGCCGGTGACATATTGCAGGCGCCGTGCCGTCAACCGTCGGGTCAGCGGGATGCCCGCCGCCGCTGCTGCGGCCGATGCGGCTGTGACACCAGGGATGATTTCGTATTCGATCCCGGCTGCGCGCAGGGCGGTCAACTCTTCTTCGAGCCGTCCGAAAATTCCGCAATCCCCGGATTTCAACCGCACAACCCGCGCGCCGGTGGACGCATAGTCCACCAAAAGCTGGCTGACGTGGTCCTGCTTGGGGGACGGGCGGCCCGCGCGTTTGCCAACGCCGACCAGATCGGCGTCCTCGCGCGCATGGCTCAGGATCGGGCCGGAACTCAGATCGTCAAACAGAACCGCATCGGCCTGTTGCAGCGATTTGACCGCCTTGACGGTCAACAGGTCGGGATCGCCCGGCCCAGAGGAGACAAAACTGACAAAGCCGCTCATCGTCACGCTTCTCCAGTGATGAGGTGAAAGAAAGTGCCCGTGACATTGCCTTTGATCGACCCGGTTTCTGGCACCGGGTTGCCATCGGCGTCAAATACCTGTGCCAGCGGGGCGTCGGGTTCGTCCAGGATTGTGGAGTAATGGAATTCATGCCCACGCAGGGCGCGACCTGCGTCAAACCCGGGCATGCCCGCGCCCAGAACCGCCCGGCGATACCCGAGATGGAACTTGCGTTTTTCATAGGATGTGACCAGGCCCAGCAGACCGGCCATCTGATGGCGCACACCCTGTTTGTCGATCAGCGCCTCGCCCAAGGCCATGTATCCACCGCATTCGCCATGCACCGGTTTGGTCTGCGCATGTTTGCACAGACCAGCACGGAAATTCTCGGCAGCGGCCAAGGTGCCGCCGTGCAATTCGGGGTATCCGCCGGGCAACCAGACCAAATCTGCGTCCGCCGCCGGGGCCTCATCGGCCAGCGGTGAAAACGGCAGGATTTCTGCCCCCGCATCACGCCAGCCTTTCAGAAGGTGCGGATAGGTAAAGGAAAACGCCGCATCCCGTGCCAATGCAATGCGCTGGGCAGGGGGCTTTGGCAGACCGTTTGTTGCGGGCTCGACCGGCCCAGCCATGGCGGCGGCCTTGATCGCGTCGAGATCGACGTTGTACCGCAGGAAAGTGGCATAGCCTGCAATCGCGGCGTCCAGATCGGGATGTTCAACGGCCTGGATCAGCCCCAAATGCCGTTCTGGTAAAGTCAGATCACCGCGCCGGGGCAGAGATCCCAGAAACTTGATCCCGGCGCGCTCCATTCCCAAACGGGTCAGGCGTTCGTGCCGGGGGCTGGCGACGCGGTTCAGGATCACCCCTGCAAAGGGCAATTCCGGGTCGTAATTTTTGAAACCCAACGCTGTAGCGGCGGCCGATTGGGCCTGCCCGCCGACATCGACCACCAGAATAACGGGCCACCCCATGCGCTTGGCGGTTTCCGCACTGGTGCCGAACGCAGTCTGGCCCCGCGTGGCGACCCCGTCATACAGACCCATGGACCCTTCGCCGATGCAGATTTCTGCGCCCTCAGCTTGCGCCGAAATTGCGTTCAACAGGTCCGGCGCCATCGCCCAGGTATCCAGATTGAACGACGCCCGTCCGGCGGCAGCCAGATGAAACGCCGGGTCGATATAGTCCGGGCCGCTTTTGAACGGCTGAACGGCCAGCCCGTCGTCGGCCAAAGCGCGCAATAGACCCAGCATGACCGTGGTCTTGCCGGTGCCCGATGCAGGCGCTGAAATCATCAGACCTGCTGGCATTATTCTACTCCTTCCGGGAACCGTGGATTGGTGCCGACGGGGCGATAGCGGCGGTCATAATCGCCAGCATACAGGCAACTTTCGTCGAACTCCTCGGCCCCGATGGCGCGGCCGACCAAGATCAGCGCAGTGCGACCGCGTTCACCATCGGTGGCCTCGATCAACGTGTCCAGTGTCGCCTTGACCACCCGCTGATCCGGCCAGGTTGCCCGCCAGATCACCGCCACCGGGCAATCGGCACCATAATGGGGGGTCAGCCGGTCAACGACATCGTCCAGCACATGCACCGACAGGTGAATGGCCAACGTGGCACCTGTGCGGGCAAAATTCTCCAGCGTTTCGCCTTCGGGCATCGACGAGGCACGCCCCGAAGTCCGGGTCAGGATCAGCGATTGTGCAACACCCGGCAGGGTCAGTTCAGCGCCCAAAGTGGCCGCCGCGGCGGCAAAGGCGGGTACACCTGGAGTGACGTCATAGGGAATATCTTCGGCACGCAGGCGGCGCAGCTGTTCGCCCATCGCCGACCAGACAGACAGATCACCAGAATGCAAACGGGCCACATCGTGACCGGCGGCATGGGCGGTTTTGATCTCGGCAACGATCTCGTCCAGCGACATGGACGCGGTGTTCACGATATGCGCGCCCTCGGGGCAATGTTGCAGCAATTCGGTCGGGACCAGCGATCCGGCATACAGACATACGGGGCAGGCGGCGATCAGGTCGCGCCCGCGCAGGGTGATCAGGTCAGCAGCACCCGGTCCGGCGCCGATAAAGTGAACGGTCATCAGGTTCGTCCTTTTGCAGTCGCCTGCGCAATCGCCACTGTGGCGTTGCCGTTGGCGGTTATTACGCGGGGGCTTAGTAAACGTACAGTTGCCCCTTTGACGCTGGTCCGTGCGCCTGCTTGTGCAGCGGCTTCGGCCAGCGACCCGGTTCCAAACCGGGCCTTGATCCGGGGGGAACAGGTCAATGTCTGTTCTCCGGCAATTTCATTTTCGTCCAACGCGATCAGGGGCACATCCAGCTCTTTGGCCAGTTGTTGCAGCACGGGTGTCTGTGCCTTGGTTGAGATCGACGCCACCGCATCCGGTGTCTGCCCGGTCAGCGCCAGAACGTCGCGTAGATCAGCAACAGTTGCGCCTGAGCGAAAGCCGAACCCCGCCACCTTCATCGGGTCACGCTCCACTGGATCACCGGGCGGGCCCGGTCCCAGCCATGCATACTGCCCAAGGGGGCGGCTTCGGCGATTTCCGCTTTTAACAGATGACCGCCGCGGGTCTTGTGGGCGGTCATCAGCAGCGTCTCGGTTTCCAGCGTCACACCATTGGCAACGATGCGTGTGCCTGCGGGCAGGATATTCCAAAGGTGATCCAACAACATCCGCGAGCCACCACCGCCGATAAACACGGTGTTGGGCAGCTCAACTCCGTCCAGCACGGCGGGGGCCTTGCCAATGACCGGCGTCATCCGGTGGGCTATTCCGAATTTTTCCGCGTTTGCACGAATATTTGTCAGACGATCTTCGCGTGGTTCGAAAGTGATTGCGCGCGCGCCACGTGCGGCCAGACACCATTCGACCGAAATCGACCCGGACCCGCCGCCGATGTCCCACAACAGCTGACCCGGACGCGGGGACAGGGCCGATAGCGTCAGGGCACGGATTGGACGTTTGGTGATTTGGCCATCACTGTGGAACAGATCATCCGCCAACCCCGACGCCTGGGGTAGCCCAGCAGCACCGGCCGCCTGAATCGCCACGGTAACAAGCGTGTCTATCTCTTTGAGATCAAAGATCTCTGCCGTGGCGGTGCGGATCCTCTCACGCGGGCCACCAACACATTCCAGAACGGTGAGCGTCGATGCGCCAAACCCCTGTGTCTCCAGCCATGTGGCCAGCTCGGCCGGGGCCGCCGCGTCGCGCACCGTAGCAATGATCTGAACACCGGGTGCCAGAATCGGAAGCAATTGCTCAAACGGGGCCGCATGCAGCCCTGTGCATAACACCTCTTCCAGCTTCCAACCCAGCCGGTTGGCGGCCAAGGCAAATGTGGATAAGCTGGGAAACGATTGCCATTCCCCATCCGCCAGATGACGTGACAATGACCCGCCCGCCCCATGCCAGAATGGGTCACCCGACGCCAGAACCGCCACTTTGCGGCCTCGTGCAGCCAGCACAGGCGTGATGGAAAACGGTATTTGCCAGGGCTGACCGCGGTCACCGGCATTCACCAGATCCAGATGGCGCGGACCACCAAAGATGATTTCTGCCGCGTCCAGCGCGGACTGGCTTGCATCCGACAGCCCGCTCAGGCCATCTTCGCCCAAACCAATAATCGACAACCACGGGTTACTCATGACACGCATCCTTTTGCTTGGCGGCACAACCGAAGCGTCGCGCCTGGCCCGCGTTCTCGCAGAACGCGGTGCGGATGCGGTGTTTTCCTATGCCGGACGCACGGCCAGCCCGGTGGCGCAACCGTTGCCCATGCGCATCGGCGGCTATGGCGGCGCGGGCGGTCTGGTCCAATACCTGCGGGCCGAAAACATCACCCATGTGATCGATTCCACCCATCCTTTTGCCGCACAGATGAGCACCAATGCGGTTGCGGCCTGTGCGCAAGCGGGTGTGAAATTGGCCGCGCTGGAACGTGCACCATGGCAGGCGGTGGAAGGAGATTCGTGGTTGCATGTCAGCGATATGCAATGCGCGGTTGATGCGTTGCCCGAAGACAAGGCCAACGTTTTTCTGGCCATCGGAAAACAGAACCTCGACGTGTTTGCCGCCAAACCCCAGCACCATTATCTGCTGCGTCTGGTCGACGCGCCAGAGGCGGCGCTGCCCTTGCCTGATACGTCCCTGGTCATTGCCCGCGGTCCGTTTGACGCCGACACTGACACAGCCCTGATGCGGGAACACGCCATCACCCATGTGGTTGCCAAGAATGCCGGTGGCGCGGGGGCCGAGGCCAAGCTGATCGCCGCACGGGCTTTGGGCGCGACGATCATCATGATCGACCGCCCCCAGGTGCCGCAGCGCCGGATCCTGCGATCCGTTGATCAGGTTCTGGCCTGGTTGGATCACGTCGCCGACCCTTCCTGATCTGGGGCCTGATCGGGGGCAAAACGGGGCGTATAGACATACCGCCCGACGACCCGTGTGTCGCTGTTGCCGACAATAACCACGGTGCGCATATCCGCCATTTCGGGCGTCGCGTCCTTCAGCGGAACGGTGGTGATCGTCTGCCCCGGTTTGGTCACGTCGCGGGCAAAGCTGATCAGCGTGTCACCGCCACAAGCTTCGCGTAGGATCTCCAGCGCGCGGGCGAACTGATGCGGGCGCGATTTTGAACGCGGATTGTAAAACGCCATGGCAAATCCGGCCTCGCCAGCCGCGCGCAGGCGGGTTTCGATCAGGGACCAGGGTTTCAGATTGTCGGACAGGTTGATTGCCGCGAAATCATGACCCAAGGGCGCGCCGATCTGGGCCGCCGCTGCCAACATGGCTGTGATGCCGGGCAGGACCTTGATGTCGATGTCCAGCCACTCGGGCTTGCCGTCTTCCAGCGCTTCGAACACGGCCGAAGCCATGGCAAACACACCGGGATCACCGGAGGAAACCACAACAACCCGTTTGCCCTCGGTCGCCATTTCCAGCGCATGGGCGGCGCGATCGACTTCGACCCGGTTGTCGCTGGCGTGCAGGGTCAGCCCGTCACGCGGTTCGATCCGTTTGACATAAGGGATATAGCCGACAATGTCGGTGGCCTGGGCCAGCGCATCGCGCACTTCCTGGGTGACCAATGCCTCGTCTCCGGGGCCAAGCCCCGCGATAACGACCCAGCCGTTTTCCGAAACACTCATGGTCTGCGCCCCTGTCCATGAACCATCGCGATGGAGAAATAGGGCACAGGACCGTCCAACTCGGACAGCTTGTGTACTTGTTGCTCGGCCATGGTGCCTTTGACCACGATCCAGGCGTCGTTCAAACGGCCAGCCCGTTCCAATGCGCGGCGCAGTTTTGGCAGATTGCGGCCAATTTTCATCACCACCAGCGCGTCGGTTCCAGCGGCACGTTCGGTCAGCTCGTCTTCGGAGAGCGTCGCCATTGCCACGGTCAGCACATCGTCGCCCCAGGTGATCGGGTGGCCGGTGGCGGTCCAGCAGCCGGACATGCCGGTAATGCCGGGGATCACGTCGACCTGTGTCCGGTCGCGCAGGCGGGTATAGAGATGCATGAACGACCCATAAAGGAACGGGTCACCTTCGCACAGGACCACGACGTCTTCGGATTGAGACAACTCGGCCAGACGGTCGGCCCAATCGTCATAAAACGCCGAAAGCTGCCGGTTGTATTCGGGATCGGAGAAATGGATTTCCGTGGTGACCGGGTATTCCATCGCATGTTCCACGGCCGTATCGGGCATCAACCCGTTGACGATGGTCCGGGCCTGGCCCACATGGCCGGCCTTGCGGAAATAGGCCACATGACGCGCCGATTGGATCGCGCGGTACGATCGGACGCTCATCAATTCGGGATCGCCGGGACCCAGCCCGGCACAGATCACTTTACCCATGTCACTCTTTCCAGCTGGCCAGCGCGTTGATCGCGGCCACGGTGATGGCCGATCCACCCAAGCGGCCTTTGACGATCATCGACGGCACCGGCGGATCTTGCATCAATGCGTCCTTGGATTCCATGGCGCCGACAAACCCCACGGGGCAGCCGATGATGGCGGCAGGGCGGGGGCAATTGGGATCCTGCAGGATGTTCAGCAGGTGAAACAGCGCCGTGGGGGCGTTGCCAATGGCAACCAGCGCGCCTTCGAGCTTGGGCCGCCACAACTCTACGGCAGCCGCAGAGCGGGTGTTGCCCATCTCCTTGGCCATCTCGGGCACTTTGGGGTCGCGCAGGGTGCAGATCACTTCGTTGTCGGCGGGCATGCGCGGACGGGTGACGCCTTCGGACACCATATAGGCGTCGCACAGGATCGGCGCGCCATTGGCCAATGCGGCGCGGGCGATTTCGGCCATGCCGGGGGTGAAGCGCACGTGTTCTTCCAGCCCCACCATACCAGCGGCATGGATCATGCGGACAACAACGGATTCCTCATCCTTGTTAAAGCGGGCCAGATCGGCTTCGGAGCGGATGGTGGCAAAGCTCTCTTTATAGATCTTGGCGCCATCGGTTTCATAGGTGTGGAGCATCTCAGGTCCCCTGGGTCAGAATGTCGGGTGCGCGGCGCAGGGCGTCGGCGGTCAAATCGGTTTGGGCGGGTCGATCCGCGGCGGTGCCACCCCGGATCAAGTCAAAAGTATCAGGGCCAGTCGCGGTCAGCGTCAGCGGGGCCGGGCCCGGATGCGCGCATCCTTTGGCGCAGCCTGACACGTGCAGGGTTTGGTTGGCCGGCAATGTGGGAGCCAGATCCAACGCCAGCTGACGGGTGGCGCCAAGCGCCTGCGGGCACCCGGGCGCGCCTGTGCAAGCGGTCACACGCAGGCGCGGGTCAGCGGCGTCAAAGATGGCACCGTCGCAGGGGGCACAGGTGGCAAGCCCTTCGAGCAGCAGCATCCGCCAGGGTGTGAGCCGGATCGGGGCCAGATCCGCAAGGGTGGCAAAGCTGTCGGCCTCGATCTGACCAAACGCCAATGCCGCGAGCGTGCCCGAGGGGCAGGGGCCGGGCAGGGGCTGAGTTTGTTGGGGGCGCATTGCACCGGTGGTATGGCCCTGCGGTAGTGTGGCGCCGTTTGCGATCAGCGTCTTCATCCGTCCGCGACCCGAGGGCGCGCCACCAGAGGCCAGAAACCAGCGGGCCAGATCCAAGGCCGCGTTAGCCGCGGTTTCTACTGTGACCAAAAGCCCGGTTTCGGCACCATCAGCGCGCAGGATCACCCCGTCAGATGTCCGTTCAATGCGAATGTCGGCGGCCACATTCTGCAACACCGGGGCTGGGCCACAATCCACCGCGAAACCGAATTTTCCGGGCAGTTTCAAATCGGTGGCAGCTGTCAGTGCCGTGCTGAGTGCCTTGGCGATCCGGTGCGTGTCATCCCCGTCGCGCCAGAATGGGGTCAGCAGCACGTTACGGCGTGCTTCGGCTTCGGCGTCGTCGTCCACCAGCCCCAGTTTGCGCAGCCCGGCGATCAATTCAGGATGAGACTCCTGACGAATGCCGCGCATCTGAAGGTTGGCGCGGGCGGACAGGTCCAGCAACCCATTGCCAAAGCGGCGCGACAGCTCGGCAATGCCGATGCCCTGTTCGCGGGTCAGATGTCCCAGAGGCGCGCGGACGCGTACCACCAGACCGTCGCCCGACATCATCGGACGCAGGGCACCGGGGCACCAGCCGTAAACCTTGGGGCTGTGGGCGGAGGCTGCGCTCATGCTGCGCCCTCCAGTTCGGCCATGATCGAATTGCGCCGTGTGATCCACAGGCCCGCGTCATGCAGCGCCCGGAACCGGTCGCGCATGGCCTGGAGCGCCTGTGGGTTTTCACGTTCCATGAAATCGACCAGATCGTCGCGCCCCAGCGTGGCTTCGAAATAGAGATCGAACAGATGCGGCTGTACCACCTGCGCCAGATGGGCAAAGGCCGCCATATGGTCCAAGGTTGCAGAAATTTCGGCTGCGCCCCGGAACCCATGCTCCATCATCGCGGTCGCCCAATCGGGGTTGGCGGCGCGCGCGCGGGTGACGCGGGCAATTTCTTCGCCCAAAGATCGCGCCTGTGGCTGATCGGGGCGGGTGGCGTCCATGTGATAGAGCGCCGGGGCCTTGTGGCCGACGCGGGCCATGGCGGCGGCAAATCCGGCCTCATGCGCGGCATAATCCGAGGCCATCAACAGGTCGGTTTCCGGCAGATCCTGCAAGTGGACAAAGCTGTCGGCACCCTTCAGCCGGTTTTCGAGAGCGGCGCGGGCGTTGGTGATGTCGCCCTTGGCGTCGATGGCGTGGGACGAGGCGTTGAGCCAGGCCTCGCCTGCGGCTTCGCGGGCCTCGTGGGTATAATCGTCCAGGGACGCGGTCATGTTCAGGCCGTATTGCCCGGGGCGGGGGCCAAAGACGCGGGGTGTCTCGGTCAGATAAGGGTTGTCGTCGGCGCTTTCGTCACGGGTGTGCAACACTGCGGCGGCGGATTCGAACATCTGCGCCAGCCCGGGGAACACATCGCGGAAGAGCCCCGACACGCGCAAAGTCACGTCGATCCGGGGACGGTTCAGGAGCGCCAGCGGGATCACTTCGAATCCGGACACACGTTCCGAATTCTCGTCCCATTTCGGTGCCAGTCCCGCCAGATGCAAGGCCATGGCAAATTCTTCACCTGCGGTGCGCATGGTGGCGGACCCCCACAGGTCGATGACCAACCCTTTGGGCCAGTCGCCATGGTCCTGAAGGTGGCGGCGCAACAACTCTTCGGCCAGTTTCACGCCCTGCGCCTGCGCCGCCCGCGACGGGACCGCGCGTGGGTCGGTGGTAAACAGGTTGCGCCCGGTCGGCAATACATCCGAGCGCCCGCGAAATGGAGAACCGGAGGGGCCGGGGGCGACCAGACGACCGGCCAACGCATCGCGCAGGCCCTGGCGTTCACTGTCACCGCAGTCACCGGTGCCAAAGATGTGCAGACCTTCGCCGTATTGGCTTTCTTTGATGTCACAGACAAAGCGGTCGATGCGTGTGATCGCTTCGGCAGGCGAGCTGTCAGGTGTCAGTCCCAGGTCGGCTTCGACCCCGGTGCCCTGGGCTTCGGCGCGGATGTCCGAGATCAGCCGGTCACGCCGGGCCGGGTCCAGCCCATCGGCAGTGGAATATTCATCCAGCAGGCTTTCCAGCCGTCCCATGCCTTCGGGCAGGGCGGTCTGTGCCAGCGGCGGCGGCAGATGCCCGATGGTCACGCCGCCGATACGGCGTTTGGCCTGGGCGGCCTCGCCGGGGTCATTGACGATGAACGGATAGGTGACGGGCAGGGCGCCCGTCAGTGCCTCGGGCCAGCAGTCGCTGCCAAGCGCCACGGATTTGCCCGGCAGCCATTCCAGCGTGCCATGGGCACCGATATGTACCAGCGCGTCGATCTGGCCCTGCATCCATAGATAAAACGCCACATAGGCATGGCGCGGCGTGCGTTCGAGATCGTGGTAATCATCGCTGCGTGTCTGAACATCGCCGCGTTCAGGTTGCAGCGCGATCAGCGCCTGACCGGCGCGCAGCGCCTTGAACACGAACTGACCGTCGATACAATCGGGATCACTGTCCGGTGCGCCCCAGGCCGCATTCAGATCGTCGCGCAGCGTTGTAGGCAGGGCGTCGCGCGCGGCGAGGTAGTCCTTTACCGGCCAGCTCAACGAGTCGCGCATCAGCGCCTGACCCAGATCTGAGGGCGCAGCGACTGCATAGCTATGTGTGGCCAGATCCGTCAAAATTTCGGTGCAGGAGGCCAGCGCGTCCATTCCCACGGCATGAGCCAACTGGTGTGCCTTACCGGGATAGGTGGACAGGATGATGCCGAGGCGTTTGTCCGCGTTGGACAGGGTGGCCAGTTTGCGCCAGCCATCAACACGATCCACCACGGCGCGAATGCGGTCCGCATCAGCGCGGTGGGCAAAGCGAGAGTATTGCAGATCGAGGTCCTGGCGTCCGGGGGCCTTGAAGCTGGCAACCCCGGCAAAGATCCGACCGTCGACTTCGGGCAGCACCACATGCATCGCCAGATCGGCAGGGGATAGCCCGCGTTCGGCCTCGGCCCAATCCTTGCGCCGGGCGGTTGACAGAGCGACCTGAAACACCGGGCAGCCGACAACCGACAAGGGGGATCCAGAACCATCCGCCGCTTGGGCTGAAAAGGCTGTGGCGTTGATGATCGCAACCGGGTCCAGCGCGGGCAATGTCTCGCGCAGCCATCCCGCCGCGGCAGGGGCTTTGAGCGAGGCGGCAAAGACGCCCAAGGCGGCATAGCCGCGACTGCGCAACTCGGCGATCAGCGCATCCACTGGTTCGGTATCGGCAGAAGTTAGATAAGAGCGGTAAAAGCTGACCAGAGCCAGCGGTTTGCCGTCCGGATCAACGTCCGGCACGACGCCCCGATCCGGATCATAAAACCCGAATTGCGGCATGGATTTGAGCCCCAGTACCGGCCCGGCATAGAGACCAGCAGCCAGCGCCAACTGTGCCAGCGCCGCCTGTGCAGCCACAGCACCGCCCGCATCGCACAACGCCTGCAATCGGCGTAATGTGGAAACGGGCAGGGTGGACAGTTCGTCCAGGCGTGCATCTTCGCGCCCGTCCGCAGGCAAGATGGCCAAGGCAATGCCCTTGCGCCGTGCCAAATCCTGAAGCGTGGCCAGACCATAGGACCAATAGCTTTCGCCGCCGATCAGACGCACCAGAATGCCCTTGGCCCCCTCCAGCGTCTGTTCGGCATACACATCCACCGACAGCGGATGTTTCAGTGCCACCAGGTTGGCCAATCGGCACGTGGGCAGTTTGCCATTCGCGCGATGCCAGCCCGCCGCAAAAGCACCCAGGTCACTGTCCGAGAACGACAACACCACCAGGTCCGCAGGGTTTTGCCCCAGATCCTGTGGGGTGTCGGTCTGGTCCAACCCATGGCTTTCGCGAAAGACGACATGCATCGTGCGTCAGGCTCCCAATTCGGCGCGGATCGCCGTTTCGTTGATGTCGTCATGCTCGGCGATCACAACCAATTGGGTCTTGCGGGGCTGACTGCCCCAGGGCTGATCGTACTGCGCCCGCAGCCGTTCACCGACGGCCTGAACCAGCATGCGCATCGGCTTGCCAGTAACAGCGACGTACCCTTTGACCCGCAGGATGTTGCGTTCGCGCGCAAGACGGATGATTGCATCCTGCAGCACTTGGGGGTCATCTACTTCGCCCATTTCGACCACTATGGATTCGAAATCGTCATGTTCGTGGTCATGATGGCCATCATGGTGGCTGGGGCGGGCATCCAGGTCGTCTTCGGCGGCGGCGTTCAGGCCCAGAATCACCCGCGGGTCAATCACGCCTTCGCTCATGGGCAGCACCGGCAGCTTGCGCGGGGTTTCCGCATCAATCACGGCGCGTGCCTTGGCAATACCCTCTTCGCCAGCCAGATCCGCCTTGGAGAGCAGCACGATGTCAGCGCAGGAAATCTGGTCCTCGAACACCTCGGACAGGGGCGTTTCGTGATCCAGCGACTCATCGGCTTCGCGCTGGGCCTGAACCGCGTCCAGATCGGGAGCGAACTGGCCTTTGGCGACAGCTTCGGCATCGGCCAGAGCAATCACCCCGTCCACGGTGATGCGCGATCGGATCGCGGGCCAATCAAACGCCTTGAGCAACGGTTTGGGCAGCGCCAAACCGGATGTTTCGATCAGGATATGCTCGGGCTGCTCCGGCAGGGCCATCAGCTGTTCGATGGTCGGGATAAAGTCATCCGCCACGGTGCAGCAGATACAGCCGTTGGCCAGCTCGACAATGCTGTTTTCCGGACAGTTTTCATCGGCGCAGGATTTCAGGATGTCACCATCCACACCGGCGGTGCCAAATTCATTGACCAGCACGGCCAGACGTTTGCCCTGAGGGTTCTGCATCAAATGCCGGATCAGCGTGGTTTTGCCAGCGCCAAGAAAACCGGTGATGACGGTGACGGGGATCTTGTTGAGGTCGGACATGACTTACTCCTCTGTCGGCATTTCAGCCGGGGGGATACGTGCGATGGATTGTTTGCGAAAGACAACGGGGCGTTCGCGCCAGGGCACCAGCCCGTTGTCGGTATTGGCATAGGCGGTGACGCCGGCAATGATGTCTTCGGCGTGTTGCGCCGGGTCCATATCGCCGTACACATAGGACCAGCGCGCCGGCCCACCGGTCAGCGCCATGGAACAGCCCCGGGTACAGGCCGACAGGCATTCCGCCGGGCGCAAGCTGATATTGTCCGGCAGGTCGAAGGCCTGCAAGGCTTCGTACATTTCGGTGCCCGGGCGTTTGGCTTCCGGGTCGCTCATCTCTCCACGACGGCAGGTCGTGCAGATCGTCAGTGTTACCTGGCCCTTTTTAGCCATCATGGCAGACCTCTTTCGCGCGTTTCGACGACAAGGGAGAGATGGCCAGCAAGGGCGCCATGAGCGGCATGCCCAACAGCCGGACGCGAAACACCCCGTTCGCCCGTTACAGTTCCAGCGCTGGCAGGTCTCCCGGCTTGCGGATTTCGAGAAACCCACGTGGGGCTCTCTGCGGCTGGCCTGCCTTCCCAACCTTGCGGTCAGTGGCCAGGCAACCTCTCCGGTCACGGTCGCGGGGGCGGCTGCGCTTCGGCTTTGGACATTTACATGTCGCGCAGCCTATCGCATTCCCTCTTCGCCTGTCCTAGAACAGGCACCAGCCTTGCCCCCTTGCGGCAAAGGCCTGCCCCTTGTCAAGAGAAGGATGTCCCCCGTGACCGACACGCCAGAAACACCAAGTGATGACGATGCCCGCCACGCGGCGAAAATGGCCAAGAAAAAAGCCGCCCGCGACAGGATGATGGCCACCAAAGACGGTGAAAAAGGGCTGATCATCGTGCATACCGGCCCGGGCAAGGGCAAATCCAGCTCTGGATTTGGCATGATCATGCGCTGCATCGCCCATGAAATGCCTTCGGCTGTGGTGCAATTCATCAAAGGTGGTTGGCAGACCGGGGAGCGCACCCTGATCGAAACGCATTTTTCCGACCTGTGCCAATTCTATGCCATGGGCGAAGGGTTCACCTGGGAAACCCAGGACAAGTCCCGCGATATTGCCGCCGCGCAACGGGGCTGGGAAAAAGCCAAGGAAATGATTCGTAACCCCGAGATACAGATGGTGTTGCTGGACGAAATCAATATCGCGCTGCGCTATGAGTATCTGGATATCAACGAAGTGGTGGAATTTCTGGCCACTGAAAAGCCCGAGATGACCCATGTGGTGTTGACCGGTCGTAATGCCAAGGAAGAGCTGATCGAAATCGCGGATCTGGTCACTGAAATGGCGCTGGTCAAACATCCCTTCCGGGCGGGTGTGAGGGCGCAAAAGGGCGTGGAATTCTGATCTTTGGGTGAGGTCCGGTCGGCGGTTCCTTCGGCGCGCCGATCGGGGCAGATTACGCCGTCGTTTCCTTGACGCTCAGTGTCAGGGCCGACAGGCGGGTGATGTTTCCCACTGAACTGCTCTGCCATAGCTTTGGCAAAGCAAAGGGTTTGTGCAGCTCCCGGTGTGTGGGCCACCGGACTGAAAGTTCTCGGGGGGGGCAGTCTCAGGGCGCTTGTTGCATGTCTGAGCCATTCATCAACGCGGTCGGCGGGGTGTTTCCGATTGCGCTGAGGAGGCGACCTTCGCTGTCGTCGCTACACCACTCCTGGGTTTTGAACCTGCATCGTCCAGGCTCGGGACCCAGTGTGTGCTCAGGTCTTTCGCTCGGAACTTTCCGGTAAACCCTGCGATTGCGGCATTCGGCAGGGTCACACGGACCAATGGCGTGACGCGGCTCATTCCAACGGCAGATCAGCGGCCCGGTGTGTCATCCTGGTGATCGCCTCATCCGACATCTTCAAATGTTTTATCTCGGGCGGCATCTGGTCCGAATATTTTTTGCACCAGTTGTGGAGTGTCACCTCGGCAATTCCGCTCGGCGGCACCGCTCGGCATTGCGCGCGCCATCAGCGTGCAATCCTCCACCTGCTTGGGCAAAAACGCCATCTGTGCATGTGTGACCTTGCCCGCTTGTTGCACCTCTCTGTCTGCCGCGCGGGGAAAAGCACTGGAAAACTCCAGCGTTAGACCGTCCAGTAGTCAGCTATTCAGGTCAGGGCCAGGACCCCCGCACCGATGACCGGTCCGCGCGTCCGCTCGAAGCCGGGCACAGGGCTGCTGCTTCTTTCTGGTTGAAAATACCTGGTCGCTGCCCGTGACAGACAAAGCGACGCCAGTGGTCAGACCGACGCGTTCGATGCCGGCGGTGTGCTCCCGCCCGGAGCTCAGCGCATCGCAGATGCGCCTCCTCCCGTTGGGCCAGGCATCGCGCGGGCAAGCCCACCCGATGCCCGCCGTCCGTCGAGCGCCCGGTTTGTGTGACCTATACTTTGCGACCGGTGCAACTGGCAGCGATGAAGGCGTCGATCTCAGAGACCTGCTGTGGAGAGACCCGCAGCCCCAGCTTGCTTCGCCGCCACAAGAAGTCTTCGGCCGTGCGCACCCATTCCTGATCCATGGCCCATTCGAGTTCCCGGGCCGTGATCGTGGCCCCAAAGGACTGTCCCAGATCGCTTTCGGATTTGGCATCGCCCAGAACGATCCGGGCTTCGGTTCCATAGGTCCGTATGAGTCGGCGCGCCCAATAGGGGGTTAGAAACGGATAGCTCTGCTCAAGCGCTTGCACCTGCGCCCCAACCTCGTCCACGCCAAAATCGCCACCTGGCATTGCCACGCCTGCCGTCCAGTTCGACGCGAGATCCGGAAATACCGCCTGGGCCTGTGCCATCGCGGCTTCGGCCAGTTTGCGATAGGTTGTGATCTTGCCTCCGAATACGGTCAGCAAAGGCGCGGCGGCCTGATCCAGATTGAGCACATATTCCCGGGTCGCGGCGGTCGCAGAACTGGCACCGTCGTCATACAGGGGGCGTACCCCTGAATAGGTCCACGTGATGTCATCCCGGCTGATGGGGTGTTCAAAGTACTCTGACGCAAATTTCACCAGATACTCCTGTTCGGCCTCGCTGCAGGTTGGGGCCGTGTCGGGGGTATCATGATCGGCATCGGTGGTTCCAATCAATGTGAAATCTTCTTCATAGGGGATCGCAAAGATGATCCGCCCGTCCGTACCCTGAAAGAAATAGCACCGGTCGTGATCAAACAGCCTGTGGGTCACAATATGGCTGCCGCGCACCAGCCGTACGGTTTCACGGCTTTTGATCCCCAACGGATCCTTCAGGACATCCGCAACCCAGGGGCCGGTGGCATTGACCAGCATGCGGGCGCGGTGCGTCTGGATGGTGCCGGTGGTTTTGTTCTGGACTTTGATCACCCAGAGATCCTGCTCCCGGCTGGCGGACACCACCTTGGACCGTGTCAGAATGTCGGCCCCGCGGGCCTGTGCGTCCCGCGCGTTCAACACGACCAGGCGGGCGTCCTCGACCCAGCAATCAGAATATTCAAAAGCCGTGCTGAATTCGGGTTTCAACACCTGCCCGGCAGGGTCTTGTGTCAGGTCGATCTTGCGGGTGCCTGGCAAGATGCCGCGCTTACCCAGGTGATCATACAGAAAGAGACCCAATCGGATCAACCAGGCCGGTCTGCGCCCCTTCATCCAGGGCATGACCCACGTCAACAAGCGCGAGGTCGGGGTGTCGCTTTCAAACCGCATGTCGCGATGATACGGCAACACAAATCGCATCGGCCATGAGATGTGGGGCATGGCGCGCAGCAGAGTTTCCCGCTCGACCAATGCTTCGCGCACCAGGCGGAATTCAAAGTACTCCAGGTATCTGAGTCCCCCATGAAACAGCTTGGTCGAGGCCGACGAAGTGGCCGAGGCCAGGTCATTCATTTCGGCCAGTGTCACGCTCAATCCACGGCCCGCCGCATCGCGGGCGATGCCGCAGCCGTTGATGCCACCGCCGATAATGAACAGGTCCTTGATTTCACTTTCAGACATTTTCGGTCCTTTCGGCTTGGGAGGCGACAAGGATCTTGGTGCCAGCAGCGCTGGCGGCTTCGGCGAAATCGGACGGGACGGGGCGGTCGGTAATCACCATGTCCAATTCGGAAATCGCGCAGATTCGTACCGCTGCGGTGCGCGAAAACTTTGACCCGTCACAGACCAAAATGCGTGTGCGGGCATTTTGCAACAGCGCGCGTGCAACCGTGACTTCGCGTGCATCGTGATCCAAAATTGCCCCATCGGTGTCCAGGGCCGAAGCCCCGATGATTGCGAAATCGGTTTTATATCGGGAGATGAAGGCCGCTGCATCTTCTCCGACAACCGCACCATCGCTTTGCCGGACAGCACCGCCCACCAGGATCAGCTCTCTGAGCCGGGCAGACATCATGAGATTTATAATGTTGATATTATTGGATAGAACCGTGAGCCCCTGATGATCTGACAGCGCGCGGGCGACCTGTTCCGTCGAGGTGCCGATGTTCAGGGAAATCGAACAATGTTCGGGGATGTGTTCGGCGACCAGCGCGGCCATGGCGTGTTTTCCGGCGGCGTTGAATTGGCGTCTCTCATCATACCCGCGCCCGGCCGCCGCTCCCAGCGGAACCGCGCCGCCATGGACACGGGACAACAGGCCCCGGTTGCTCAGGTCGCGCAGGTCCGATCGAATGGTCTGGCTGGACACTGACAGACGCTGGGCCAGATCATCGACTTCGACCTGCCCGTTTTTGGTCAGGAGCGCAATGATGTCACTATGACGGTTCGGGGCGTTCATGTCTGGGGCTCGCATGGTTTTGAGACCGTCAGGTACTTTCATTTCCTTTCGTTGTCACGCATTTATTTTCGTTTTGCTTTGGTTTGTGTCCCCCGCGTGTATCCGGGTACCTGCAGCGCAGGGCCACGGCCCTGCGCCGCGCGGCCCAACGGGCCCCCAGCATCCTTGGATGTTGGGAGGGACGGGCGGGAGAACTCCGGTTCGGATGGGCTGTCAAAGACTGGCGAGAAAGCGCAACAAGGCGTCGCGATCTTCGGCAGACAGGGAAATCACCGCATCCCGGGATGCGCGCGCTTCGCCGCCATGCCACAGAACCGCCTCCAACATTGTACGGGCACGTCCGTCGTGCAAGAAGCCCGCGTCGGGTGAAACCTGGGTGGTCAGACCGAGCCCCCACAAGGGCGGGGTACGCCATTCCCGTCCGCTGGCCAGCCCTTCGGGCATGTCATCGGCCAATCCGTCACCCATGTCGTGAAGCAGCATATCGGTGTATGGCCATATCAACTGAAAGCTCTGTTCCGGTTGATCCGGCAGCTTGTGAGTTACGAATTTGGGGCGGTGGCAGTCGGCGCAGCCGCTTTGGTGAAACACGGCCTTACCCCTCAGAACTTGGGGGGCATTGGCATTTCGTCTGGCTGGCACTGCCAGATTGCGGCTGTAGAACGTGATCAAGTCCAGCCCGATGTCGTCGATCTCTGTGAAGCGTGCATCATCGTCGCCATGCGGGGCGGCCTGACAGGCGGGTTGGGCGGCGGTACAATCGCCCCATGGATCAGGGTGCATGGACGATGAGATGCCGATGTCGAACGAAAACGCCGCTGCAGACTGGTCCCGAACCGTAGGGCTTGCTGCCTTGAGGCCAAAACGGCCCAGCACTGTCCTTTGGTATCGATCGGACCAGACCAGATTGGCGCGTCCCGAGATGCCGTCCGCGTCGTGATCGTCGGGGTCTGCTCCGGCCAGGATTTCGGTAGCGGGAATGGCTTCGAGCAACCCCAGACCAATCATCTGGGGTGCGACCCGGGGGGAAAGACGGGCCCCTTTGGCAAAAGGCCCCCAACCAAGGTCGACAACCTGGTGGTCGGGCACGCGCAGATGCACCGTCACCCCATCGGCCAATACGACAGGATGTTCTTTCCATTGGACAGTGATGCGACCTTCGGCACGCAGTCCGGGCAGGCTGTGATCCTGAATCTGACCTCCATAAACAGGATCTGGGGCAGAGGCGGTTGTGGACCTGTCCCTTGGTCCGCTCTCTGGCACCGAGATTTTGAACAGCAGCGATCCGCTGTCGCCCGTCTCATCAGGGGCCGCGCCGCGACCGTCCCGGATGTGACAGGATTGGCAGGCGCGGGCGTTGTACAGCGGTCCCAACCCATCGGAGGCTTTGGTCGATGAGGGCGAGGACACCCAAAGTTTTTCGAACAATGCATTGCCCAGTTGAAACTCGAGCTTTTGCTCAAACTCCATGTTGCCAGAGGGTTGTGAAAATGCGTCCTGCCCAAAGACGTCACCACCTGTGGCCGCGCCACCCGGGTAGGCTTCAAAAGCTTCGGGCTCCTGCGCGGTGACAGGTCGCTCAACTGCAATCCGGGCTCGGTTCTGTTCCTGCTGGGTCCAGGGCGCAACAGCCAGATGCGACCAGCCCGGGTCAAACTCCTGACTGACCGCCGGGGTTCGATCCTGGTCTGCGGTGTTTTCGCTGGCCAGCGCAATACTGGAACAGGCAACACAGAGCGTCGCAAAGAGGGTAACCGCGTGTTGCACCATAATCATGATATTGTCCGGTTTGGATGTAGAAACAGGCTTACAGGACGCAAAGCCCCTTGCCAAAACGAAAGCGGCCCGGAGCTGGTCCGGGCACGCCGTTGCCGGGTTGCAGGTGCGCCGGCTGTTACCCGCCAAACGGCAGGATCAGGTTGATACCGATCACTGTGTCCTTGACGCCTGAATTATCGACACGCGCCAGTGCGCCGCCAACGGTCCAGCCATTTTGCAGTTCGTATTCCGCAGCCAGTGACGCCAGCTTGGTCTCTCCCGACGTGTCCAGATCCGCCTGGGCCAGGGTGCCGGACAGGGTGACTTCGCCAATCGCGTAAGCCGCGTTCAACGTCACATAAGTCGCATCATCGACGGTGCCACCAAAGTTCGAAAACCGAGCCACCTCACCGAACATGTCCAGCCCGGAGTCAAAGCTGTGGCCGATCCCAACCACGAGGCCCTGTTCATCGTCCACATCACCGACGCCGGCGCTCAGATGGCGGGCACCGATCTGGTAATAGGTGTCTCCGACTTCGCCATCCCATTGAATGGCAAAATTATCGAGCTTGCCGGTATTGCCTGCGCCACCAGCGGCGACGGTATTGCGGCCCCGATCAAACCCGACAGACCGGCTGAGTCCGGTGTCGTCGGCATAAAAGACCCCAAAGGACAGCGTGCCAGCCCCGTCAAACTGAACGTCGGCCAGGATCCCAATCTGTTCGATCAACTCATAATCTTCGGCCAGCGTACCCCCAAAGAAACCGGCGGTATTGTCCCAGGCTGACCCAAAGACCGGATGCAGTTTGCCCAACGAAACGGTGGCGGATTGACCAACGGCAAAGAACAGGCCCAGCTCTTCGATATAGGCGCCAAAGTCGTCAAAGCTGCGATCGGCTGTGGCGTCGGTCAGGGACTCGGCTGTGAGGGTAGAGAATACGCCGATCCCATTGCCAAACGTATAGGCACCGCTGAACGTCATAATGGCATAGGTGTCGCGGATTTCATTGGCCGCGACAGGAGAGGACACGATTTGTTCGTTTCCGATCTCGATTTCTCCTTCCCATTCGAAACTTTGGGCAACAACGGGCTGTGCCAGCAAAAGAGCTGGGGCGCTGGCCAGGATGGCCAGGGTAGTGGGCTTTTTCATCTTGTCTTCTTCTTGAGTTTGGAGAGGGTTGCAGTGTTAAGTTATGATATAACGTAACATGCCTACTGGCCGCCTTGAAAAGCATCAAGGCGAATCTGCGCTGAGCTGCGATATTGTGGGCAGGACGGGTATTCGGCAGAACTTGGGTAAGTGCCGGGCGACCGTCCCTCCGATCCAAAGATCAAAAAGGCGAAAACTGAGTCGCTTGCATGCGACCGATTTCGATCAATTTGACCTAAATTGGATCTATTTTGTCAGGATCAACTTCCCCGCCCGAGTGATGCGCAGGGAATAAATTTGACCGTTCAGCAGAATCCGCGCCTGATTTCCGCCCTTGGTCAGTTCTTCGGCGTGAAATGTGGGGAATACTTCGGTTGCGGTGGACACGGTGTCTCGGACGATTTGATTCATGGCATCAGCCTCGTTGCGGATCACATGGGGCCCTTGGCATCCGCTGGAACGGGTGCGGGGCCCCTATGGGGTTGCGTTGATGGTCGTGGCTTCCCGATTCCAGATCGGGTGGCTGATGTATAATACCTGATTGATATAGTCAGCTTTGTCAATCTGACTTTTTTACTAAGGTATTATTTTTTGACAAACACTTGGTGATCAGTGTTCGCCAAGGCGCTGTATTTGTGCTTCAACTGAAACAATCCAGGGGGCGACCGGCCTGAAATATCAGGTTTTTTCAAATCTCCCTTTGGTTTCAGAGAGAATTTTACGCATTATGGGGCAAAGCTTTTGGGGATTGGAGACATGAAACGTATTTCACTCGTGCTGCTCTTGCCGTTGATTTTGACGGCTTGTGGCGGCTGGAAGCAACCGACAGAAGAGCGGCGCGCGACCAAAGAACGCTGCGTTGCCGGTGACTATGACGCCTGTGCTGAAATCGGGCATCTGGCCCGCGAAGAGATGAACGGGCAGGTGGTGGAATAAGACGCCAGTCTCTTGTGGTGTCGGGTTTTCCGACGACGGATTGAAGAAAAAGCACCTCGCAGCGATGCGGGGTGCTTTTGTGTTTGTGCAAGGATCAGATGTCGACCGCCGGGATCGGTCAGTCCCGGGTGCCCGAGAACCGAGTTTGCCAATCTTCGCGTTGATCGTCGGTGATCTTGGCAAACAGGACTTCGGGGACGACAAATTCATGTCCCGGTGTCAGCGCGGACAACGCGGCCGGCACATCATCGGGCCAGCTGTCGTCGGTGCATTTCATCGACTCGAGCATACTGGCCGAGGCCTGTGGAATGAACGGCGCGCTCAGCACGGCATAAAGCCGAACCAGGTTCAGGCCCAGCCGGACCTGCGCAGCGGCCTGTTCTGGGTCGGTTTTGAACACGGACCATGGCGCGGTATTTTGCAGATATTCATTGCCCGCAACCCAGATTGCACGCAGCTCTTGGGCGGACTTGCGAACTTCCATAGCTTCCATATGGGCTTCATAAGTGCGGACCCGTGCAGTGACCTCGTCGATCAAGGCCTGTTCCTGCGGCCCATATTCGGCACCCTCAGGCACCGCTTCGCCAAATTTCGAGCGACAGAATTTGGTGATGCGGCTGACAAAATTGCCCAGCACATCCGCGAGATCTTTGTTCACCGACTGCTGGAAGTTTTCCCAGGTGAATTCGCTGTCGCTGTTTTCCGGTGCATGGCTCAACAGCCACCAGCGCCAATAATCGGCGGGCAGGATCTCCAGCGCCTGATCCATGAACACGCCGCGCCCTTGCGAGGTCGAAAACTGACCGCCATCATAATTCAGGTAGTTGAAGGATTTCAGGTGATCGACCATCTTCCATGGCTCGCCCGAACCCAGAATGGTCGCCGGGAAGCTGAGCGTGTGGAAGGGCACATTGTCCTTGCCCATGAACTGGACATAGCGCACGTCATCGGCCCCTTTGTCGGTGCGCCACCACCGTTCCCAATCGGCGTCTGTCTTGCCATTGGCCTCGGCCCATTCACCGGCGCAGGCGATGTATTCGATGGGGGCATCGAACCAGACATAGAACACTTTGCCTTCCATGCCGGGCCAATCATGGCCACCCTTTTTCACCGGGATGCCCCAATCCAGATCGCGGGTGATGCCACGGTCCTGCAATCCGTCACCGTCGTGCAGCCACTTTTTGGCGATCGAGGTTGTTAGAATAGGCCAGTCGGCCTTGCTGTCGATCCAGGCGTCCAGATCCTCCTTCAGAGAGGACTGGCACAGATACAGGTGTTTGGTCTCGCGCACTTCCAGATCGGTGGACCCCGACACCGCGCTGCGCGGTTCGATCAGATCGGTCGGGTCCAATTGTTTGGTACAGTTTTCACACTGGTCGCCGCGCGCCTTGTCATAGCCGCAGTTGGGACAGGTCCCTTCGATATAGCGATCGGGCAGGAACCGGCCATCAGCGTTGGAATACACCTGTTTTTCCGAGACTTCGCGGATCAACCCTGCCTCTGCCAGCTTGCCTGCAAAATGCTGGGTCAGCACGTGGTTCTGCGGGCTGGAGGACCGGCCAAAGTGATCAAAGCTCAGGCAGAATCCCTTGGCGATCTCGGCCTGGACAGCGTGCATCTCGGCACAATATTCGGCGACCGGCTTGCCGGCCTTTGCGGCGGCCAGCTCGGCCGGGGTGCCGTGTTCATCGGTGGCGCACAGGAACATGACTTCATTGTTCCGGCACCGCTGATACCGGGCATACAGGTCCGCCGGCAGCTGGCTGCCCACAAGGTTGCCCAGGTGTTTGATCCCATTGATATAGGGAATTGCCGAGGTAATGAGAATCCGCGCCATTTTTATCCGCCGTCTGATGTGGTGCGGGCGTGTTTACCGCAGCTATGGGTATGCGTCACCCCCGAAACGAAGCCCATTTGTACACCGCGGGGGAAAGTCACGTCTTTCTCACTGTGTCAGGCTGGACTGCCTGGGCTAGCGACGCTCGCGCTGACGTCGCAACAACCGGCCGACCACAAAGGACGTTCGCGGCGAATAGACATATTTGGTCCGGTCTTCGGGGGTTGGGCGGGCCCGCATCCGGGTCAGGCCAAAGATGATCAGCACCACATGGCCCAACGCGATGAATCCGAACAGGGCTCCGGGGCCATAGGCCTCGATCAGGCTGGAGGCGACATAGGGGGCGGCAATGGCCCCCAACGCAAAAAAGAACATCAGCGCGGCGGCGAGCTCGATTCGCTGCTCTGATGTGGCAAAGTCATTGGCGTGGGCAGCCGAGACAGAAAAGATCGGAAAGGTGGTAAAGCCAAAAAAGACCGCCGACAGCATGACGCCAGTGATGCCTGACGAACTGGCCATCATGGTGATGCCGCAGGACACAATGGCGACGACAGACAACCAGATCAGCACCCAGCGGCGGTCGTATTTATCCGCTAACCAGCCCATCGGATATTGCGCCAACGCACCACCCAGAACAAAAGCCGCCAGGAAAAACGCGATCTGCCCGATCTCTAACCCGACTTCCTGGCCGTAAATCGGACCGACCATCCGAAAGGATGCCGAGCTGAGCGCCGCGACGATCACACCGGCCACGGCCAGAGGCGAACAGCGCCAGGCCAATTTGGGCCGCAGACGGGGCGCATCGGGTGTTTCGGGCTGGCTCGCCTTGGTCAGGGTCAATGGCAACAAGGCAGCACAGCACAGGATTGCCAACAGGTTATAGGACACATAGCTGGCCGGCGGCAGCACGGCGATGATCAACTGGGCTCCCAGCGATGCGCTCATGTCGACGATGCGGTAAACCCCGGTTGCACGGCCGCGGTTTTCATTGGTGACCTTTGAATTCAACCAGGCTTCGATCACGGTGTAACAGCCGGCCACGCAGGTGCCCGACGCAATCCGCAGCATCGCCCAGACATAAGGGTCTTCGGTCAACGTGTGGCCGATCAACCCCATGGCACCCAACGCAGTACAGACGGCAAAAGCACGCGAATGCCCGACCGACCCCATCAACCGCGGGGCCCACCAGCAGCCAATGAAAAAGCCCAGGAAATGCGCCGACCCCAACAGACCGATCTGTCCCTTGTTAAAGTTCAGCGACAGGCCGGAAATTGCATCTAGCGGCCCGACGCCTCCGGTCGAGAGCTGCAGCAGAATGACGGACAAAAACAGGGCGGCAAAGGAAATGATCAGGCGCATGACGTCACACCATGGCGCAAGGTGGGCGGGCCGCTTGGGATTTTTCGACGTATTGATGTCGCGAATGGGGTATTGTCATCACTTCGTCGCCTTATTCCGTAACATGGATCACGGCGCGGATGTCGATCTGTACCTGATCGGCAACCAGCTTGGGAAATCCGACCGCTCCGAATGCCTGCCTGCTGATACTGCCTTTCAATTGAATGCTCAACCGGTCCAGGGCGTCGGGCGCGCTGCCTGCGGGGCGGTAGATATCAGCGCTCAGGGTGATTTGACGGGTCACGTCGCGGATGGTCAGGTCTCCGATAACCGCGGCCCCGTCTGACAATCGCCCACTGGGTGCCAATCGGATTTGCGTGGATCGAAAACGGATCATCGGATAGTGCGCCACATTCAGAACCTCTGGTCCGGTTAACGCCTGTGTTGCCAGAAATATCCCGGTACGGGCTTTGGCTACATTCAGATCAACGGCCACGACCGCCCTGTGCAGGGCCTTGGGATCGATCCGGATATCTGCCTTGTGAACAGGGATGGTGCCGCGCTGTTTGCTTCCCTGCAGGTCAAATAGGAACCCGACCTGCGACTCCCCTTGTACCAACTGATACTGCCGCATTTGCGCCAGGGCCGTGCGGGGTAGGGCGATCAGCCCGGCCAGTGCTGCGATCGCTTGGCGTCGATTTGGAAATGTCACGTGATGCGCCCCTTTGTGTGTGACCGTAACATCTTTCCGCTCGCTGTCAGCCGGGGGTCACTGTTTTGTCAGATCCAGAGAGCCGCCTTCCTGCTTCTTTCTGGTTGGAAATACCTCGGGGGAGCCGCAGCAGAGCTGCGGTGGGGGCAGCGCCCCCAACAGGTTGGCGTTCTGCCAGTCAGCGGGTCAGACCGTTTCCGGCTCCACCAGGTTCATCCCGGCTCCGGGGGCCCGCTGCTGCAATTGCCAGCCGCGCGGTGGCAGGGTCCGGGCGCGCAGCCGCTCCAGATGCCAGATCCGCAACCGGGCCTGATGACACGGGGTCATCCGCCAGCGGCTTTCGATGCCCTGCGCCCCGCCCTCGCCGGGGGTCAGCAGCAGCCCCAGCGGTGCAGGCCCCAGGGTGCCGCCCTGTTCGGCGGCCAGATGCAGGCGGCGCACCGGGGTCAGTGCGGGCGGTGCAGGCAGGTCGGCCACAACCAGGGGCACCGCTCCTGCGCGCAGGGCCTCTTCCATCGTCCACAGCAGATCGTTGGCCCGCGCCGCGCTGACAAAGATGAACCGCCCCGGGTCGACAAAATCCCGCATCCCGTCCGGGTTCAGCTGTCCGGGTTCCCAGGTCGGAGAAATCCACAGCACCGGCCCGCTACAGACAGACGCCAGCCACAGCGCAAAACTGCGCCGCGCCGCGCCGCACGCCTCATGCACCCGCGCTTGCGACAGGGTGATTCCGGGCAGCAGGGTAAGATGCGGGCGCGCCCGCTCTGGCGCGCGTCTGAGCAGATGAGTCGACATGAGAGCACTTTACTATGTTCCCGTTATGTTCTCAATATTCTTTCACGACCTCTCAGACCACAGGAGGAGCCCCGTCCCTCGCGCATCGTCGCAACGCAACCAAATCGACCGTTTCCCTTACTAAAAGGGCTGGGCGGCTGGTGGCCATAACGAAGCGGGCAGCGTCGAAATCTGATGCCTGGGGGACCGGACGGTCGCCACCGCCATCTACACCACAATCTTCATCGACATCAGCGGCGCGAAACTGGCCGATGCTGCGTGCGATCTTGTCGATTGTCGTGATGTTTCACATTTGAAGCCAGACAGCGCTGTCCGATCTCCCTCAAAGATTTTGCCCCCAGAGATTTCGGCCCCAAAGCCCGGTGCACCGACACCGACACCGACGACCAACCTGGGTCCCGGTTCAGCCCTTTTCAACCGTGGGGCCGTCCTGTTTGACCCATGCGCTGAACCCGCCTTCCAGGTGCATCACGGGCTTCAATCCCATGTCCTGGGCGGTGCGCGCGCTCAGCGCCGAGCGCCAGGCGCTGGCGCAATAAAACACATAGGTCTTGTCCTGATTAAAGACCTCCTTGTGATAGGGGCTGTCGGGGTCGATCCAGAACTCCAGCATCCCGCGCGGGCAGGAAAAGGCACCGGGGATCATGCCGCTGCGTTGCAGTTCTCGGATGTCACGCAGGTCGACAAACACGTAATCCTCGTTGTCATACAGGGTTTTGGCCTCGGCCACAGACAGGGTTGTCACGACCTTGTTGGCGTCGTCCACCAGGGTTTTGATTCCTGTGGTGATGGTTTGGGGCATGGCGTTCTCCTTGGCTGTTGTGTTGCAGGCTGGCGCAAACAGGGCGAAGGCTCAATGCCAAAACGGGGGGCTTGTGGTCGCGCCCCAGAGCGTTACCTTCACAGCAACCGCGAACAAAGAAGGAATGTCCCGATGAAAATGAATCCGCTGGGCCGGACAGGGATGATGGTCTCTGAGCTGTGTTTGGGTACCATGACCTTTGGCACGCAAACCCCCGAAGACGAAGCCCATGCCCAGATTGACCAGGCGCTGGCGGGTGGGGTGAATTTCATCGACACCGCCGAAATGTATCCGGTAAACCCGATCAGCCCCGAAAATATTGGGGGCAGCGAGGCAATCATCGGCAATTGGAACGCACGTACGGGGCGGCGTGGCGATTACATTCTGGCCACCAAACACTCGGGTGAAGGCATGAAGCACGTGCGCGACGGGGCACCGATCAGCGCGGCGACCATTGCCCCCACGATCGAGGCCTCGTTGCGCCGGCTCAAAACCGACTACATCGACCTCTATCAGTTTCACTGGCCCAACCGGGGCAGCTATATGTTCCGCCAGAACTGGACCTTTGACCCATCCAGCCAGAACCGCGAAGAAACCCTGGCGAACATGGCTGAATGCCTGGAGGCGCTGCAGGAACAGGTGGACAAGGGCAATATCCGCGCCTTTGGTCTGTCGAACGAAAGCGCCTGGGGCACGGCACAATGGCTGCGGATTGCCGATGCGCAGGGCGGGCCACGGGTGGCGTCGATCCAGAACGAATATTCTCTGGTCTGCCGGATGTATGACACCGATCTGGCCGAGCTGAGCGTAAACGAAGATGTTGGGCTATTGGCGTTTTCGCCGCTGGGGACCGGATTGTTGACCGGCAAGTATCAGGGCGGCGCACTACCCGAAGGGTCACGCAAGACGATTAACCCCGAGTTGGGCGGGCGCCATTCGGACCGGGTTTATGACGCGGTGGACGCCTATCTGGAGATCGCGGCGCGTCATGGGCTGGACCCTGTGCACATGGCGCTGGCCTGGTGTCGGACGCGGCCCTTCATGGCTTCGGCAATCTTTGGGGCGACACGGTTGGCACAGTTGGATCACATCCTCGGATCGACCGATCTGGAGTTGAGCCAGGAGGTTCTGGACGAAATCAATGTCGCGCACCGGGCGCACCCGATGCCCTATTGACCGGATGCGGCCCGACCGGACGCTATCGGCAAAGGCTTCGATTTCACAGGGGGTGAGAGGCGTGCCAGGGCACGCCCCCTCTGCGTCAACGACCGGGTGGTGGTTTCCTTCGACTGCGGTGCCAATCAAACTTTTGCCGGATCCCGTTCATGATGAGGTTCCCAGCTTGGAGGCGTCACGGGCGAGGGTTTCGATTCCGCTCCAGTCCCCAGCCGCAATCTTGTCCTTTGCCGCGACCCAGCTTCCGCCTGCGCAGATGACGTTTGGGAGGTCTAGATAGCTTTTGGCGTTCGCTGGGCTGATACCGCCTGTGGGACAGAAAGTGATTTGGGGAAGGGGGGCACCGATAGCTTTCAGCGCTGGTGCACCGCCCGAGGTCTCGGCGGGAAAGAATTTGAGCATGTCATAGCCGCACGCCAACAGACGCATCGCTTCGCTTGCAGTTGCAGCGCCAGGCAAAAGTGGCAGATCCGCCTCTTCGCAGGCCTTCAGCAATTCATCCGTTGCGCCGGGGGAGACGCCAAAGGTTGCGCCAGCCTGTTTTGCTGCGCGCACATCTTCGGGGGTGACCAAGGTGCCGGCGCCGACATGCCCACCCGGCACCTGGGCCATGATGGCGATGGCATCCAAGGCTGCTGGCGTGCGCAGCGTGACTTCCAGCGCTGGCAATCCACCTGCGACCAGGGCCTCGGCCAGGGGGCGGGCGCTGGTGATGTCGTCGATCACCAGAACTGGAACAATAGGGGCGAGCGCACAAATCCCTCGGGTCAGCTGGCTTGCATCAGATGGCGTAAGTGTCATGGCGATCAGCCTCCGAATATGGTTGCGCCTGTGTTGGCGGCACTGACGGTGTTGCGGAACATGGAAAACAGCTCGCGGCCCGTGCCTGCTTGGTTGGCGGACAGATCCGCCACCTCGGCCGGGCGATCAAGGACACCTGTGGTCAGGATGTCCAGCGTTCCGGCCACGGCATCCACGCGCAGCACGTCACCGTCCCGAAGTTTTGCGATGGGACCGCCATCGACAGCTTCGGGGCAGACATGAATGGCGGCTGGCACCTTGCCGGATGCACCAGACATGCGCCCATCCGTGACCAGCGCAACTTTCTGGCCCCGTCCCTGCAGGATCGAAAGCAGCGGCGTCAGGCTATGCAGTTCAGGCATGCCGTTTGCTTTTGGTCCCTGAAAGCGCACTACTACGATCAGATCGTCGGTGAAGTCTCCGGCCTTGAACGCTGCCTTGACGGCCTGCTGGTCAGCAAACACCCGTACGGGTGCTTCGACCACCTGATGTTGGGGAGCCACAGCCGAGACTTTCATCACAGCGCTGCCCAGCGATCCGGTCAATAGGCTAAGACCCCCGGTCGGTTGGAACGGGTCGCTGGCCGGGCGCAGGATCTTGTCGTTCAGGCTGTGACCCGCGCCGTCGCGCCAGCCCAGCGTACCGTCGGCAAGCACCGGATCCCTGGCGTAGTGTTCCAGCCCGGTCCCAACCACCGTTTGCGTGTCGGGGTGCAGCAGGCCAGCGTTCAGCAAATCGCCGATCAAATAGCCCAGACCGCCCGCCGCGTGGAAATGGTTCACGTCTGCCAATCCGTTGGGATAGACCCGCGCCATCAAAGGCGTCACCGCCGACAGATCTGCAAAATCCTGCCAGTCCAGCACAATTCCGCCCGCCCGCGCCATCGCGACAAGGTGGATCAGCAGATTTGTCGAACCACCCGTGGCATTCAACCCGACGATTCCGTTCACAAAAGCCTTTTCGTCCAGAATGTTGCAGACTGGCGTATACTTGTCGCCCAGGGCGCTGAGGCGCAGGGCCTGCCGACTGCCTTCGATCGTCAGCGCATCGCGCAATTCGGTGTTTGGCGGCACAAAACTGGATCCGGGCAGATGCAGCCCCATGAATTCCATCAGCATCTGGTTGGTGTTGGCGGTGCCATAAAAGGTACAGGTGCCGGGGCCATGGTAGGCGGCCATTTCGGCAGCCATCAACGCATCACGGCCAACTTTTCCGGTCGCAAAGTCCTGACGGACCTTGGCTTTTTCATCATTTGCCAACCCGCTGGTCATCGGACCTGCTGGCAGGAAAACGGCTGGCAGATGGCCAAAGGTCTGGGCTGCAATCACCAGTCCGGGCACGATCTTGTCGCAGACCCCAAGAAAAACAGCCGCGTCAAAAGTATTGTGGCTCAACGCCACCGAAGCCGCCAACGCGATCACATCCCGAGAAAACAGGCTCAATTCCATCCCGGCTTCGCCCTGGGTGACACCATCGCACATGGCAGGCACACCGCCCGCGACCTGTGCCGTTCCCCCCACATCACGGGCCGCCTGCCGGATCAAATCGGGATAGCGTTCAAAGGGCTGATGCGCAGACAGCATGTCATTGTAGGTCGTAACAATGCCGAGATTGCCAGATTGCCCATCACACAGTCCTTCTTTGTCCGAACCGCTTGCCGCATAGGCATGGGCCTGCCCACTACAGGACAGATGCGCCCGGGCCGGACCTTTGGATGTGGCCTGAGCCATGCGCTCCAGATAGGGTTTCCGGGTTGCTTGGCTGCGGGCAACGATGCGTTCGGTGACGCGGAGGAGCGTTGGGTTCAGGGTCATGTTCTGTTGCCTTTCAATCAATCTCGCGCCAGCGCCGGCCATCCCGATGTAATAGCATCAATGCGTCTTCGGGTCCCGAGCTGCCGGGATCATAGGGGGCGGGGGCCAGGCGGGCCTCTTCCCAGCCCGAAATGATCGGATCGGCCCAGGCCCAGGCGGCTTCGACTTCGTCACCGCGCATGAACAACGTCTGATCGCCCCGGATCACGTCCATGATCAACCGCTCATAGGCGTCTTGGGCTTGGGCCTGTTCGCCGAGGGCATCGGCAAAGGTCATGTCCAGCGTAACCTCGGCCAGCCGCATTCCGCCGGGGCCGGGTTCCTTGATCGTGGTACGCAGGGTGATGCCTTCGTCGGGTTGCAGGCGAATGATCAGGGCGTTTCCGCGCCGTCCCTCCATTTTCGGAAAAATCATGTGTGGTGGATCCCGGAACATCACGACAATCTCTGATGTGCGCGCGCGCAGTTTCTTGCCAGTGCGCAAATAGAAAGGTGTGCCTGCCCACCGCCAGTTGCCGATGTTGACCTTTAACGCGACAAAGCTTTCGGTGTTGCTTTTGGCGTCGCCGGCGTGATCACGGTAGCTGCCAGAGCCATCGCGATCCCGATACTGACCGCGTATGATATCGGCTTGGGGAACAGGCTCCAGGGCCTCTATCACCTTGACTTTTTCGTCCCGCACCGCGTTTGGGTGCAGTCTGGACGGTGGCTCCATCGCGGTAAGGCACAAGAGCTGCATCAGGTGGTTCTGCACCATGTCCCGCATCGCGCCCGAGCGGTCATAGTATTCGCCGCGCCCCTCGACGCCGAGGCGTTCGGCTACGGTAATCTGAACGTGGTCCACATGTGTGGAATTCCACAACGGTTCCCACAGGGAATTGGCGAACCGCAATGCCATCAGGTTCTGGACAGTCTCCTTGCCCAGGTAATGGTCGATCCGATAGATCTGATGTTCTTCGAAGCTGTGGCGCAAATCGGCGTTCAGGGCCCTGGCCGAAGCCAGATCGTGGCCAAAGGGTTTTTCCACCACGAGGCGGCTGTCGGGTGTCGCAATGCCATGGGCATTCAAATTGGCGGCAAGCGCACCAAACAAAGCCGGGGACACCGACAGATAGAACGCCCGGGTCACGCCATTGCGCAGCTTTTCACCCAGTTCGGTCCAACCCTGTTCCCCAGTTGCATCGACGCAGACATAGCTGATCTTGGCAAGAAAACCGTCCAGCACATCGGTCTGTGCGCTCAGGTCGGGCGCGAATTCGGTCAAGGTCGCGCGCATCTGTTCGCGGAAGGCGTCTTCGGCCATCGCTGAACGGGCCGCCCCGATGATCCGGGCATCCGCAGGCATTTGCCCCACGGCAAAGCGATGGAACAAACCCGGCAGGATTTTACGGCGCGCCAGGTCGCCTGTTGCACCAAAGATAACCAGGTCAAAAGGATCAACTGGTATAACACGAGACACCATTGATTCAACTCGCCAAGCTGAAAGCGTTGCCAGTTCGGAGCAGGGCTCCGATCCGGCGGCCGGTGTCGATCATTCGATTGGAGAATCCCCATTCGTTGTCATACCAGCTGACGATACGGATCAGGCCATCATCTGTCACCGAGGTTTGCGCTGCGGCAAAGCAGGACGAATGTGAATCGTGGTTGAAATCAATCGAGACAAGCGGATCTTCTTCATAGGAGAGGATACCGGCAAGCGGACCCTGCGCCGCCTTTTGGATCACCGAATTGATGTCATCCCGCGTTGCCAAAGACCGCGGCACAAAGGAGAGATCCACCAAAGAGACATTGGGTGTCGGTACGCGTATGGCCGAGCCTTCCAGTTTGCCCTTGAGCTGTGGCAGGACCAGCGAGATTGCCCGCGCCGCGCCAGTTGACGTGGGTACCATCGACAGTGACGCGGCCCGCGCGCGGTAAAGGTCGCTGTGGCTGGTGTCGTGACTGGGCTGGTCGCCGGTGAACGAATGGACCGTGGTCATATAACCGGTTGTGATGCCAAACGCCTGATCCAGGACCATTGCAATCGGGGCCAGACAATTGGTGGTGCAGGATGCATTGGAAATGATCACGTCATCAGGTGTCAGATCCGCATGGTTGACTCCGTAAACAACGGTTCGATCAACATCCGTGCCCGGTGCGGAAATCAGTACCCGTTTGGATCCATTGTCGAGGTGCAGCGCAGCCTTTTCACGCGTCGTGAACAGGCCGGTGCACTCATAGGCGATATCGACGTCTCCCCAGGGCAGGTCCTGGGGGTTGCGGATGGCGGTCAGGCGAATTCTGTTTTTTCCAACCACCAGCCGGTCACCGTCCACAAGAACGCGTTCGTTCAGCCGCCCGTGAACGCTGTCGTATTTCAAAAGGTGGGCAATGGTCTGTGCCGGGGCCAGATCGTTGATGGCGATGACCTCGATATCATGGGTGTTCCCCTCGATGAGCGCACGCAGCACACCCCGACCAATTCGCCCAAATCCGTTGATTGCAATCTTGACTGTCATTGATTCATCCTCCGCGCGGGATAGGGCCAGAGAGCGGCCGCATCTATTGATGATAGCGCTAACATGGATGGAAAAGAAAAGCGAGTCTCTTGTTGGGCCTCTCTTGGGTCTCGGTTTTGTTCAACGCTCTCCTGCCCACGGGGGATTGGCACCGGCACGCAAAACAGGGACGGCCGCAACCCTGGCACCATGCGACAAGGCCGCTTCCAAAACCTCAGGCGACAGAGTTTTCAGCTTGGGCCTTTTCAGTTGGCCAAGTTCCAACCTTTTTCTCCACCGGCATAGGGGCGGGCAGAATCCAGTTCAGGTCTTGGTCGGGCACGTTGACAATATCGGCTTGTTTCATCATCCGACCCGCCGAGTTTTCGTCGAAAACGCAATACGTCGCTTGGCCATCCACAAGGCGGAAAAACGCCAGCGTTGTTTATCGGTCCGAGAGGATCACATGAGCGGTGCCCGCATAGAGTGCCCGCTTGCTTCACATGGCGGCATTTTGGACGGGCGGATTATTCGAGCGCAAATTGGGATGAGAGCGGGGCCCGTCGTTCCCGCCCGTTTCTGATGTTCCCTCTGCCCAGGGGCTTTCCGACCCGGCACAGAGAGGAGATTAGTGTAAGGTCGTGCGCTGGTTTTCCAACCGCAGGTCACGCGCCGAGGTCCCATGAGCGGTACGAAAGGCGCGGGCAAAGCTGGATTGAGATGTGAAACCGGTGGCAATCGCCACATCCATCAGCGGTGTTTCCGTATCAGTGACCAGACGGCGGGCTTCGGCAAGACGCAGTTGCAGGTAATGGTCCTGCGGCGTGGTGTCCAACCGCAGGCGGAACTGTTGCTGCAAGCTGCGCGGTGAGCTGCCAAGCGATTTGGCAATTTCAGCCAGCGGGATCGGGTCGTCCAGCGCCGCCTCCATCATGGCGTGGGCCTTGGCCGTCAGGGCATTGTGTTTGTGCGAACCCAGGCGGCTTTGTGGACGCTGAGCAGGGGCCGTAGGGCCGTCGTACAAAAACAACCCAGCCACGCGCGAGGCAAAGCCTGCGCCATGGCGGGCCCCAATGATGTGCAACATCATTTCGATCGCCGGAGTGGCCCCACCGCTGGTCAGGCGCGACTCTGAAACCACGAAACGATCCTGCCTGACGTCGACATCGGGAAAGCGGGTGGCAAAGTTCTCCAGATCTTCCCAGTGGTTCGTCGCGGCATGGCCGTTCAGCAGCCCAGCTTCGGCCAGCAACCACGGACCACCGTCGATCCCGGCGATGGTGGCACCGGTGCCCGCGATCCGGCGCAATCCGGCCAGAAGCGAGGGCGTCGCATGGCGCGCGAGCTGAAATCCGGCGACCACAATCAACAGCTCGCAGCTGTCCAATCGCGACAACGGGATGCCGGGTACCTGCACCCCGCTGGTCAGCGTTGCGGGTGCACCGGTGGCGGTGACATAGTCCCAGTCAAACGCCGCGCGACCCGCCAAACGGTTGGCCGCCCGCATCGGATCTACGGTCGCCGCAAAGCTGAGCGTGTTGCAATCGTCCAGCACCAGGACGGCGGTTTTCAGGGCCCGATGTTCGGGTTGAAGGATGTTTTTTGCGGATTTCATCAAGTACGATTCGCATGTTGTAAAGTTTGGAGCCCAAGGCTGCGGCACTCTGATTGCGAAATCAAATCGGAATCGGGGGACAAGCCTGGGGATATCCCTCGGGGAAACCCGGTAAAACTTGGGGAAAGAAAATATGCCTCTCGAAATGAACCGCGAAGTCTTTATCACCTGTGCTGTGACCGGATCGGGCGGTACCCAGGATCGCAGCCCGCATGTGCCGCGTTCGCCCAAACAGATCGCCGACAGCGCCATCGCCGCGGCCAAGGCGGGGGCCGCCATTGTGCATTGCCACGTGCGTGATCCCGAAACCGGCACACCGTCACGTGATCTGGCAATGTATCGCGAAGTCACCGACCGCATTCGCGACGCCGAGGTCGATGTGGTGCTGAACCTGACCGCGGGCATGGGCGGCGACATCGTGTTCGGCGGGGTCGAAAGCCCGTTCCCGGTCAATGCGGCCGCCACCGACATGATTGGTGCCACCGAGCGCGTGGCCCATATCGCGGAATGCCTGCCGGAAATCTGTACGCTGGACTGCGGCACGATGAACTTTGCCGAGGCCGATTACGTCATGACCAACACCCCCGGTGCGTTGCGCGCCATGGGGCAGATGATGACCGATCTGGGCGTGCAGCCGGAAATCGAAGCCTTTGACACCGGCCACCTGTGGTTTGCCAAACAGCTGGTCAAGGAAGGCATTCTGAGCAGCCCTGCGCTGGTGCAGCTGTGCATGGGCGTGCCGTGGGGGGCTCCGGATGACCTGAACACGTTCATGGCGATGGTCAACAATGTGCCGGACGACTGGACCTTTTCGGCCTTTTCGCTGGGGCGGAACCAAATGGCCTATGCGGCGGCCGCTGTTCTGGCTGGTGGAAATGTACGGGTCGGTCTCGAAGACAACCTGTGGCTGGACAAGGGCGTGCTGGCCGAGAACTGGCAGTTGGTTGAGCGTGCCAATACCGTGGTGTCCAACATGGGTGCCCGCGTGATCGGAGCGCAAGAGGTGCGTGAGAAGCTGGGTCTGACCAAACGGGCCCCGGTGGCCAAGTGATCCGGCTTGCCGCTGTTTTTGGCCTGATGGCCTGTTCCGCTCTGGCAGAGCAGGCCCCCGGTTGGGAAGGTCATTGGAGCGGCAATGCAAGTTGGTGCGTCCGGGCGGGCGAGGTCGGAGACGAAACGCCGACCTGGTTCGGGCGCGACGGGTTTTTTGGCATCGAATGGAGCTGTGACATCACCCGTGCACGCCCAACAGGCCTGCCCAACAGCTGGACCATCGACACGACCTGTCTGGATGCAGGATTTGAATACAAGCAGTCGCAGCTCTTCCTGCTGACCGTTCAGGACCGGCTGCTGATCATCGACGAAACTGGCGTGACCGACAACCTGGTACGCTGTGTCAAAGGACAATAGAGACACATGAAAACCGCAGCAATCATTGGTGGTGGTGTGATCGGCGGCGGCTGGGCCGCGCGCTTTTTGCTCAATGGATGGGACGTTCGGGTGTTTGACCCGGACCCCGAAGCCGAACGCAAGATTGGCGAAGTACTGGGCAATGCGCGTCGCTCGCTGCCCGGTCTGGGCAATGTGGCATTGCCGCCCGAAGGCACCCTGACATTTCATGGCACCGTGGCCGAAGCCGTGACCGGAGCCGAATGGATCCAGGAAAGCGTGCCCGAGCGGTTGGATATGAAACAGCGGGTTTACGGCGAACTGCAGGCGCATTGCGCGCCGGATGCGGTGATCGGGTCGTCGACCAGCGGGTTCAAGCCGTCGGAATTGCAGGCCGGGCGCGACAACCCGGGCCAGATCGTGGTGACCCACCCGTTCAACCCGGTGTATCTGTTGCCGCTGATTGAACTGGTTACCACCCCGGCCAACACGCAGGGCGTGATCGACCGGGCCAAGGAGATCATTTCGTCGGTTGGGATGTATCCACTGCACCTGAAGAAAGAGATCGACGCACATGTGGCGGACCGTTTTCTGGAAGCGGTCTGGCGCGAGGCGCTGTGGCTGGTCAAGGACGGCATCGCCACCACCGAAGAGATCGACAACGCAATCCGCTATGGTTTTGGGATCCGTTGGGCGCAGATGGGCCTGTTCGAGACGTATCGCGTCGCGGGTGGCGAAGCCGGGATGAAGCATTTCATGGCGCAATTCGGCCCGGCGCTGAAATGGCCCTGGACCAAGCTGATGGACGTGCCCGAGTTCACCGATGAACTGGTGGATCTGATTGCCGGGCAGTCTGACGATCAATCCGGCCATATGTCGATCCGTGAACTGGAACGCGCGCGCGATGACAACCTGGTGGGCATGATGCGGGCGCTGGGGGCCAATGACTTTGGCGCGGGTGCATTGCAGAACGCCCACGACCTGACGCTGGAGACCGAAGCCGGGCTGTCCCGCGGGATGGACGGTGTCGATGTTACGCAGCCGATCCTGACCCAGTCCCGCGTGGTGCCGCTGGATTGGACCGATTACAACGGGCACATGAACGAAGCGCGCTATCTCGAGGCGTATTCCCAGGCGACGGATCGGCTGATGATCATCATTGGCTGTGATGCGGATTACATCGCCAATGGCGGCAGCTATTTCACGGCGGAATCGCATGTGCGGTATCTGGACGAGGCCCACGCCGGGGATGCGATCGAGGTGAAAACGACCGTGATCCAGGGCGGCGGTAAGAAAATGCACCTGTGGCACGAGATGTTCGTGGGCGACCGTTTGGTGTCCACCGGGGAAACAATGTTGCTGCATGTGGATCTGAAGACCCGCAAGACATCGGCTCCGGCCCCGCACATCGAGTCCAATCTGGTCAAGATTGCCGAGGCACACGCGGCGCTGGACGCTCCTGAAGGGTTGGGCCGCGGCGTGGGGGCCCCCCGGTGATGACGGGTCGGGTTTTGATCACCGCAGGCGCGTCCGGAATTGGGCGCGCCATGGGCGAAGGTTTTGCCGCAGCCGGATACGACGTTTGGATCACCGATGTGGACACCGGCGCGTTGGAACAGGTCCCTGCCAATTGGCGTAGCTTTGCAGTGGATGTGACCGACGAACCAGCCATGCAGGCGGTGTTTGCCGAGGTCGACGCAGCCGGAGGCTTGGATGTCCTGTGTGCCAATGCCGGAGTGGCAGGGCCGACGGCGTTGATCGAAGACGTGGCACTGGCAGAGTGGCGACGCTGTGTCAGCGTCAATCTTGAAGGTGCATTTCTGGCTGCGAAATACGCGGCGCCGATCATGAAGGCCGCCGGGCGGGGATCCATTGTGGTGACGTCGTCGACCGCTGGACAGTTTGGCTATCCAAACCGTGCGCCCTATGCGGCGGCGAAATGGGCGGTGATTGGATTGATGAAGACCCTGGCCATGGAGCTGGGCCCGCATGGGATCCGGGCCAATGTCGTCTGCCCCGGAGCGGTAGAGGGCCCGCGTATGGAAGGCGTGCTGGAACGCGAAGCCGCGGCCAAGGGCATGACCCGGGATCAGGTTTATGATGGCTATGCGTCGGGCACCTCGATGCGGTCCTTTGTCGAAGCCAGCGACATTGCCAACATGGCGGTGTTCCTGGGGTCTGATGCGGCGCGGATGGTATCGGGTCAGGTGATCGCAGTGGATGGGCATACGGAAAACCCCGACCCCAAGGTGTAGGATGTATGTGTTTATGGCCGCGCCCCTGGCGGGGCGCGGCGATGTCGCTGGCGCCCTGCGGGCGCAGGTCCGGTGGTGGCCTGCGGGCGAGCCCATTCTTGGTGGCACCCAAAGGGTGCGTTAGGGGCGCTGCCCCTCATGCACCTGCGGTGCATTCACCCCGGGATATTTTTAGCCAGGCGAAGGACGGATCAGCAGGTCAGCCTGGCGAGAAGGTGATCAATGTGATCTGGGATCTGGCGGGCGGTCAGGTCAGCTTCGCGCACCAGCCGGTCGAAATGTGTGGTGAAGGTTTGAATCCGGTCGCTGTCACGAAATGCCAGATAGTGCGATCCGGCATAAAAGACGCACAGAAGTGGACCAAAGAGGGTGACCGGGGCCGAATAGAGGCGTTTGGCGTCAAACAGATAGATCCGTAAACGCGGGTAAAGCTGGTCACAGACCGTTTTCATGTGTCCGAGCTGCTCCCGCCGGATTTCGAGCGGTAGCCCATTGTAATAACCGGTCCCGGTGGCGAAATTGTCCAGCTCGTAGAGCGGCATGGCGATTTCATAATCTGACGGAGCCTGTTGCATCCAGGCCAGCCGGTCCTGCGAGGCGCCGATCGCCTGATCGGCAGTGCGCCCCAGATGCGGGGCGTATTCCCATTCCAGCAGGGCGCGGGTCTTGAGCATGTCGGGCAGGGCGGCAGGAACGTGGCGGATCTTGTAACCGGCGGCTTCGCGGTGCCATTCAAAAATACGCTCGTCAACCAGCGCCCGGGGGGCTTCGGTCAGTGACAGCGACCCCGCCAGCAACTCTGCTGCGCTTTCGGGGCGTTCGGAGAGCGAGAGCAACCAATCCGCCGAAACCCCCAGCACGGCAGCGCAGGCCCCGACCACATGGGCGTTGGGGAGACGCGCGCCATCATCTGTCAAAAGCTGGGATATTGTCGAGCGGTCCACCCCGGTCTGACGCGCCAGGGCGCTTTGGCTGAGACCGCTGTCCTGCAGTGCCCGGACCAGGCGCAGGCGAAATTGTTCGGCGCGCAAACGTTTGTCGATATTTATGCTCATATGGTGACTAATATCACGTTCTGTGAGTTTTGTTAATCATATTCGGAATTCGAAAACCCATGCTCTTGCAGTAACAGTTTTGTGAAATCAACGAGCAGGGGCAAAAATGGAATCGGGTTTAAGATCAATGGTCAAAGCGGTGATCTGGAATGTGATGGGATTGCTGACCATGACCATTGTCGGATTTCTGGCCACCGGGTCGGTTGCGGCAGGCGGTGTCATGGCGGTGGTTAATACTGCCATCGGTTTTGGCATGTACCTGTTTTACGAACGGGTCTGGGCCCGGATCGGATGGGGGCGGCGTCATGTCTGAGCGTCGGGTCCACTGGGCCGGAGTGGAGTGGATTACCCTTGGATTGATTCTGGCCTGTTATGCGATCTGGTTGGGTGCGCTGTGGTGGCTGCCCGGGTTGAACATGGTGTTGGCGGTGCTCGTGTTGGGAGTTGTGATCGCGTTCCATGCCTCGCTGACCCATGAGGTTCTGCATGGTCACCCGTTCAAGTCGAAATGCGTCAACGAGATGACCATGTTCCTGCCGCTGAACCTGTTCATCCCGTATAATCGGTTCCGAGACACGCATCTGGCGCATCACCGGGATGCGTTGTTGACCGATCCCTATGACGATCCGGAATCCAATTTTCTGGATCCTGCGGTATGGCACGCCATGCCGGTTTGGAAACGGGCGCTGTATCGGGTGAACAATACGCTGTTGGGGCGGATCCTGGTGGGGCCCGCCATTGGCCAGACCTGTTTTACGCTGGACGATCTGCGCGCCATGGGCCGGGGCGACGGGGCTGTTCTTTGGGCCTGGATGTTGCATGTGCCCGGAGTGGCACTGGTGATCTGGGCGGTTGTGGCATCTCCCATGCCGGTCTGGGCCTATGTGCTGGCGGCCTATATCGGGCTGGGGCTTCTCAAGATCCGGACCTTTCTGGAACATCGCGCCCACGAAAAATCCCGGGCACGAACCGTGATCGTCGAAGACCGCGGGCCGTTGGCCTGGCTGTTTCTGTTCAACTCGTTGCATGTGGTGCATCACATGCACCCAGGTGCTGCCTGGTACGAGCTGCCGCGGCTCTATCGGGAAGGCAAGGAGCGTTACCTGGCCTGCAACGAGGCCTATGTGTTCCGTTCTTACGGCCAGGTGTTTCGGCAGTATTTTCTTCGTGCCAAAGATCCGGTTCCGCATCCGCTCTGGCCTCAGGGCTGAATTGCCGTCATAGACGGGAACATGAGCTTATGGATTCCGGTCGCAATCGCCGCCGCATCGTTTCAAACGGTGCGGTTCATGCTGCAAAAGGTGCTCAGCACCGCCACCCTGTCGCCCGTCGGAGCGACGTTTTCGCGGTTTGCCTATTCGATGCCGCTGATCCTGTTGGGGTTGGCGGGCTATCTGGTTGTTTCAGGGCGTGAACTGCCGACGTTGAACGCGACGTTCTGGATGTTTGCCGCGATTGGCGGAACGGCACAGATCCTGGCCACAGTTTGTGTGGTGGCGCTATTCAAACAGCGTAATTTCGCGGTGGGGATCACTTTCAAGAAGACCGAAGTGATCCAGACCGCAATCGTTGGACTGCTGGTGCTGGGGGACCAGGTATCGCTGTGGGGCACGGTTGCAATTCTCATTGGCCTGGTGGCAGTTCTGGTCCTGTCCAAAGCGCCCGACAGCACCGGGGCCTGGTGGCGGCATCTGACCAACCGGGCGGCGCAGCTGGGTCTGGGCTCTGGGGTGTTGTTTGCCTTTTCAGCGGTCAGCTATCGGGGGGCGTCTTTGGAGCTGGGCATGCTGGAACCGGCGTTCCGTGCAGCTGTGACATTGGCGGCCGTTGTGTCGCTACAGGCGGGCAGCATGGCATTGTGGCTGGCGTGGCGGGATCGGCCGCAATTGCGCGCAGTCTGGGCCAGCCGCCGTGTGGGCCTGTGGGTGGGGCTGACCAGCATGGGAGGGTCTTTCTGTTGGTTTCTGGCCTTTACCCTGCAGAATGCCGCCTACGTCAAAGCGCTGGGCCAGGTCGAATTGATCCTGAGCCTGCTGGCTTCGGTGCTGTTTTTTCGCGAAAAGATTTCCGCCCGCGAAATGTTGGGTATGGCGCTGTTGGGGGGGTCGATCCTGGCGTTGGTTTTGACCATCTGATTCCAGTGTCCAGATGCTGTGACGCAGCGCCCGACGGGCGCTGCGCGGCCCAACGCCAAGCCTGGCATCCAGAGGATGCAAGGCGCGGGGGCGGGAGTATCCCGTCGATTTTTCACGGATGGATCAATCCGTGTCAGGCATCGCGTGACCGCGCAGGCGCAGGAACAGGCTGGCCTCGTCGTTGTTGTGAAAATAGGGGACCGATTTGGGGGGCGTTCGGTCCCGGGCACGACCGGCAACTTCGGCCAGCACCACCTCGGTGATAAACGGCAGATCGAACTGACGGGCTTCGCTCAGTTTGATCCACTGCAGATGCGACAGTTCGTCAGACGCATGGGTGAAATCATCCAGATCGCCCTGAATTTCGCCCGCATCCACCAAGAAGAACCGGGCGTCAAATCGGCGTGGTCGACCGGGAGGGGTCAGGGCCCGAAACACGAACTGCAACGGATGGGCGGCCGGGACGTGGCCAGTGGCGGCAAAGCTGGTCCAATCCTCCGGGGCGTCGCCCTGCCAGGACCCGGGGGTTCCCAGCACCAGACCGGTTTCTTCCCACAGCTCGCGCACCGCGGCCACAGCCAGCGCATGATGCAGACCCTCCGGAGCCTGATCGGCCAGGCGGTCGCGGCACAGATCTGGCAACGCAGTACCCAAGGGCACATCGGCATCCGCCGCGTCCACTGCGCCGCCGGGAAACACGAACTTGTTGGGCATGAATGCGGCTTTGGCACCCCGCTGCCCCATCAGGATTGCCGGATCATCCATCCGGTTCCGCAAAACAATTACTGTTGCCGCATTGCGAATGGCGGTCTTGTCCGTGCTCATACTGCGTGCCCTTTTCCCCGATGATCCGCTGTCGATCAATCGCTGTCCCCGAACCCGTGCATACGCCGTGCCCATTGGAACCCGATGACCGCGCCCTTAATTCTGGGCAGAAGGTACAGAGACAATCCGGTGCAGCCAACCGCAAAGATGGTAAACAGTGTCAACGGCTCCGGCCTCCAGGTGGTAAATACCACATGCAACAATGGTGCCATCAGATGTCCGACAATCAGGATCGTCAAATAGGCAGGGGCATCATCCGCGCGGTGATGGTGTAACGGCTGTTCGCAGATCGAACAGGCGTCATTCACCTTCAGGTAGGCGTGCAACAGATTGCCGCTTCCACAATTGGGACATTTGCGCCGCCACCCTTTCAGCAGGGCCGGTTTCAGCGGGCGATCGGTCTGCGCCTCGGTCTGATCCGGAAGCGACTCCAAAATCTGGGATTGGGTCATGAGAAATTCCTGTGTCTTTGATCCATATTTGGGGGGTGGGTCGGGTCAGGGAAAGAGGCGAGCCTATCTCTGCGGCAGGATGCCGCGAAAGCGAGGGAGCCAGAAGAAAATGCATTTTTCTGCGACGGAACCCGTGGAGCGTTTCGTTAGAGAAGCATGGTTGGCGGCACCGGGTCGCCCATTATCACAGGAACATAGACCATGAAAAACACTGCTTTCATCGCTGCCATTCTTGCCACCGCAGGTGTGATCGTGGCTGGAACGGCACATGCGCAACCAGGTGGTTTTGGCAAACACGGTCCTAAGGTGAGCTTTGAAGAACTGGATACGGACGGCAATGGTGAAGTGACCAAAACGGAAATGGAAGCTCATCGTGACGCCCGGTTTGCCAAGGCAGACACCAATGGTGACGGCAAGCTGACCCTGGACGAAATGCAAGCCCAGGCCCGGAAAAAGGCCGAAGCGCGCAGCGCCAATATGCTCAAGGAGTTTGACAAGAATGGTGACAATGCACTGAGCCAGGATGAGATGCCCAAACCCCGTCGCGCAGGCAAAATGTTCACGCATATGGATGCGGATGGAAGTGGCGGGATCTCGGCCGAAGAATTCGCCGAGGCCAAATCTCGCATGGGCCAGAAACGTGGCTGGATGAAAGGCAAGGGCAAGGATTGCAGCAGCAACTGATCCGGCCTAGGTGATAACAACAGGAGCAAGGCGGCCAGAGGCGGGCCCATGGACCGCGCTGCCTTGCTCCGGACGCAACGCTGACAGGCCTGAATACATGACAAAGCCGGAACAGATTCCGTCAGAAGATGCGCTGTTGGTGTTGTTTGCCAACGGGGACCCTCGGGCTGCGCGGGATCTGACGGATCGGTTGGCACCACGTGCTTTTGCTGTTGCACAACGGGTGCTGGGCGACCGGGCCGAGGCCGAAGACGTTACCCAGGAAGCCATGATGCGTCTGTGGCGAATGGCACCGGACTGGCAAACCGGCCAGGCCAAAGTGTCGACCTGGCTGTATCGTGTGGTTATGAATTTGTGTCTGGACCGCAAGAGGCGTGCGCGCGGTGGGGCGGTTGGGTTGGATGCCATCCCGGAACCCGCAGACCCCGCCCAAAGCGCGGCAGATCGGATGCAGGACAACGCCCGTTGGGATGCGCTGCAGCAGGGATTAATGCAATTGTCTGACCGACAGCGTCAGGCCGTGGTTCTGCGCCACATCGAAGAATTATCCAATCCGGAGATCGCCGGAATTATGGACATCACAATCGAGGCGGTTGAAAGTCTGACCGCTCGGGGGAAACGGGCCCTGGCAGCCGCATTGGCTGGTCAGCGCAAGGAGTTGGGGTATAGCGATGGTTGACCAAAGCAAAGATTCCGAAGAGCCGGGCGACGCGGATGCAACACTTGAGGCGTTGTTTGCAAAGGCGCGGGCCATTCCGCCCGAGATGCCGGTGGGATTGAGCAATCGGATCGTGATGGATGCCCAACAGATTCAAATCAGCCGATCACAGGCCAGTGTCGAGATGGGGCCTCCCGAAGCCGGACCTGGGCTGTGGGCTCAGCTGAGGGCAACGCTGGGCGGATGGCCTGCGCTGGGCGGCATGGTGGTTGCATCGCTGTTGGGTGTCTGGATCGGCGCAGCACCTCCGGCGTTCCTGCCGGATGCGACACAGACCCTGGGGCAGACTGCCCAAGACGTCGATGTTTTTGACAGTTTCGATATGGCTATCGTGTTTGCAGAGGACGGATCATGAGCACCGAACAGGACAAACCGCAAAAGACCCCGATGCGCCCGTGGCTGCGGGTCGTGTTGATTGGATCCCTGACGGCCAACCTGTTGGTGGTCGGCCTGGTCATCGGAGCAGCCTGGCGGTTCCGGGATCATGACGGAATGCGCCCCACACCGTCCGTTGGGGCGATGATGTACCGGGAGTTGTCCCGCGCGGATCGCAATGAACTGCGCCAACATGCCTGGGGAGATCGCGGCAAGTTCAAACAAAAGCGGCTGGAAGACGGGCTGGCCGTGACCCAGGTGCTGCGGCAGGTGCCTTTTGATCCTGACGCATTGTCAGAATTGTTGAGGGCCCAGGTGCATCGACGCGAGACGTTTCAAGCTGGCATTCAAGAGAAATGGATCAATCGGGTTGCGAAAATGAGCGATGGAGAGCGTCAGGACTATGCTGATCGTCTCGAAACCCGCATGAAAAAAGGCGGACACAAACGCCACTGATGCCCTGGAAATTGATCCAGCATAGACCGCTGTAGGTCTGTCTGATCACGAATGTCAGTAGCCGGGCCCAGAGCATTCGGATGCGGTGCCCCTGAACATTCCACGAAATCCTGGCGTGGTCCAAACATCAGCCCGGGCAACGACGGGGGCTTTTTGCCTGGCGGCAGTTTCCCACCTACAGCGTCCTGGCAAAGGACCGGTCCCGTCACGCGGCTTGGGGCGACAGGGTCACCCGATTGCGCCCGGCATGTTTGGCCGCATATAGCGCCTGATCAGCCTTGCCAATCAACTGTTCAACCTGGTTGCGGCCGGTGTCTGAAAGTGACGGTCCCAAGGTGCCACCGATGCTGATGGTGACGGGGACAGGGTGGTCGACTTTGGCGACCTGAAACGGGCTGTGGTTTACGACCCGGCACAGTTCACTGGCAGTTTTCTGCAATTCGTTGGCCGTTGTCCCGGGCATGACGATCAGGAATTCCTCGCCGCCGACCCTTGCAGCCAGATCACCCGGACGCAGAACCGACCGCAATCGTTTGGCGGTTTCGACCAGAACCGCATCCCCGGCCGGGTGGCCGTAGCGGTCGTTGATCGATTTGAAATGATCCAGATCTGCGAGGATCACCGCAAAACTCTGGTTATGCAGCTCTGCATGCTGTGACAACCGGGCCAGATAGGGCAGGGCATAGCGGCGATTGTATAACCCGGTCATCGGGTCCAGAACCGCCGCGCGTAATCCGCTGCGCACCTGGTCGCGGACCCTGTCGCTTTGTGCCTTGAGGCGCAGTTGGGTTCGTAATCGCAGCGCCAGCTCGTCGACACAGAACCCGGTCTGCATTGCGTCATGGGCCCCCCGGTCCAGCGCTTCGGCCGCCAGTTTCGGGCTGGCCGGGTTGGGCACGGCAATGACAACCGTCTGGCGCGTGGCAGCGCGGGCGCGCAAATCGGCGAGCAGTCGCAGTCCGGCGCTTTCGGCGCTTTGGTCCAGCTCCAGAATGACCGCATCCGGCACCGGATCTGTCATCAGCGCCTGGATGTCGTTCAGTTGATGGGTGCGCAGTTGGTACGGCACCTCGGGTTTCAGCCGGGCGCGCCACAGCGCGGCAGTGGCGGCGTTCTGCGCCACAAGTGCAACTGAAATTGTCGATTGCGCCGGAGCAAAGGGCTCCATGCTTTCAGCGAAGCCCATCGCAGGCGTGCTGTTGCTTTGGTGGGTGATCTCAGCGGTGTTGGTGCGATTGCGGATCAGGCTGCGGATCCGAGCCTGAAGAATAACATCATCCAACGGGTAACTCAGCACGTCGTCAATTCCAGCCGACAGCGCGGCCAGCCGGTTTTGGCGGTCATTCTGTTCCGTAACAGCAATTATGGGTACGCCTGCAAATCCATCGCTGCGGGCCAGCATGGCCTTGATATCTGTGACTTTGCCATCGGGCAGGGACATGGCCGACAGGATCAGGTCGGGGCGGGTTCGTTGGATGGTCGCACCCAACCCTTCCAGCCGTTCAGCCTGTACCACATGATAGTACGCAGCAGTGAGCTGAACCTTGAGCATGATCCGATTGGTGGCCACGCCATCTATGATCAAAATGGTGCCCTGCACATTAACACCTTTTCCATACTTGCTATACACGATGGTTGAAGTGTTATTGAATGTGGTTAACAAACCCTTTCTTCCATCGCTAAAAATGGTGAGGTGCGCGCGTGAACGCCGATACTGCCGAAACACTTGCCCTGCAGGCGCTGACCTGGCTGGTGGGTAATGATGAACTTCTGCCCGTGTTTCTGGGGGCCACCGGAGCGGACGCCAAGGATCTGCGTGCCCGGGCGGATCAACCGGAATTTCTGAGCTCTGTGCTGGACTTCCTGATGATGGATGATGCCTGGGTCATGGCGTTTTGCGACGCCCATGGTGTCGCTTACGAGATGCCAATGCGGGCGCGGATGTCGCTGCCGGGTGGTGCACAGGTGCATTGGACCTGATACAAGGCCCGCAACTGAACGTCGCGACCCAAAAGGATCCCACCATGCCCGTTGACGCCATTCTCTTTGACAAGGACGGAACCCTGTTCGATTTCGCGGCTACGTGGAACGGTTGGACAGGTCAGATGATTCGCGACCTGTCCGACGGAGACGAAGATCTGATCCAGGCCCTGGCAGATGTTGTCAGCTATGATCTGGAAACCGGCAGCATCCGTCCCGACAGCATTGTCATCGCCGCTTCGAACGCAGTGATTTCAAAGGCATTGGCCGAACCGCTGCCCGGAAAAACAGCCGAGGAAATCGCCGATTATCTGGCCCACAGTGCAGCAACTGCGCCGCTGGTGCCTGCCACGGACCTTGCACAGATGTGCAAGGCGTTGACAGATCACGGTGTGACGCTGGGTGTGATGACCAATGACGCAGAACATTCGGCCCGCGCGCATCTGACGTCGGCGGGAATTCTGGAACAATTTGCCTTTGTCGCCGGGTATGATAGCGGGCATGGCGCAAAGCCGGACCCTGATCCCCTGCTTGCATTTTGCAAAGCCGTCGGCGTGGATCCTGCCCGCGCCGCCATGGTCGGCGACAGCGAACATGATCTTGTTGCAGGTCGCGCCGCTGGTATGCGCACCCTTGCGGTGCTGACAGGGATGGCTGGCGCGGATGAACTGAGCCCACATGCCGATGCGGTGCTGCCCGATGTGGGCCATATCCCGGCCTGGCTGACCCAGTAACCCTTTTTCGATTGGCACCACTGACAGATCCCGTTGGCCCCCCGGCCAGCGGGTTTTTGCTTTTTGCGGGTGGCGTGATCCCGTGGCGATCCTGTGCAATCTCTCTCGAATTTATTTGGAAATCCAAAAACGACAAAACTTGTCGTGTTTGTTTGTGCGGCTTTTGCGGGTCAACGGCACAAATTCGACACATCATGACGCAAGGGAGACATGGCATGGCAGATTCGGCGGGACGCAAACGGCGCGGTGGCGGTCGGGCAGGGGCATCGGCACGGCGCGGAACCTCGGTGATTGAACAAATGCCCTGGTCGATCCCGATCAACAGGGACAATCCGGTCGAACCCATGCCGCCCGAAGGGGTTGAAGCCATCCACGAGGGCGCCATGCGGATCCTCGAAGAGATCGGTGTGGTGTTCCTGAACCCCGAAGCGCTGGCGATCTTCAAACAGGCTGGCTGCAAGGTCGATGGTGAACTGGTCCGTTTTGATCGCGATTTCATCATGGAGATGATCGCCAAGGCCCCCAGCGAATTCACCATCACCCCGCGCAACCCGGATCGGACCATTCCCATCGGTGGCAACCACATGCTGTTTGGCAATGTCTCATCGCCGCCAAACTATTGGGACATGGAAATCGGCCGCAAGGTGCCCGGCAATCGAGAGATGTGCCAGAACCTTCTCAAACTGACCCAGTATTTCAACTGCATCCACTTTGCCGGTGGCTATCCGGTGGAACCGGTGGATATTCATGCGTCGGTGCGTCACCTGGATGTGCTGTTTGACAAGCTGACTATCACCGACAAGGCCATGCACGCCTATAGCCTGGGCAAGGAGCGGGTCGAGGACGTGATGGAGATGGTGCGTATCGCGGGTGGACTCAGCCACGAAGAATTCGACGCAAAACCGCATATGTACACCAACATCAACTCGACCTCGCCGTTGAAACACGACTACCCGATGATCGACGGGTGTCTGCGGCTGGCGCGGCGTGGCCAGGCCATCGTTGTATCGCCCTTTACCCTGGCGGGTGCCATGGCACCGGTAACCATGGCCGGAGCGGTTGCACAGTCGATTGCCGAAAGCCTCTGTGCCATTGCGCTGTTCCAATATGTGGCCCCCGGAACACCCTGTGTCATCGGCACATTCACCTCGAATGTGGACATGAAGACCGGCGCGCCCGCCTTTGGTACACCGGAATACATGCGTTCGACCCAGATGACCGGCCAGATGGCGCGGTTTTACAACCTGCCAATGCGGTCTTCCGGTGTTTGCGCGGCCAATGTGCCGGACGGTCAGGCCATGTGGGAAACCTCGAATTCGCTCTGGGCGGCCGTGCAATCGGGCACCCATATGGTCTATCACGCGGCTGGCTGGCTCGAGGGCGGGCTGATCGCCAGCCCCGAAAAATTCATCATGGACTGCGAAATCCTGCAACAGATCCAGCGCTACAACCAGCCCGAGATCTGGCGCACTGACACCGATGACATTGCCTTTGATGCGATCCAAGAGGTCGGCAACGAAGGCCACTTCTTTGGCATTCAGCACACCCAGGACCGTTACTCCACTGCCTTTTACCAACCCTTCCTCAGCGATTGGAAAAACTACGAAGGCTGGGAAGCCGCCGGTGCGGTATGGACCCCGGAACGGGCCCATCACATGTTCAAGGACATCATTGCCAACTTTGAAGAGCCCCCGATGGAGGTCGCTATCCGCGATGAGCTTGCCGACTTTGTGGCGCGGCGCAAATCCGAAGGCGGTGCCCCGACCGATTTCTAATCCGGCACGGCCCTGAAAAACAGCGCAGGACGCCCGCAACCGGCGTCCGCGTATCTTTATCTCTCCCCGAAAAAGCGGCTTCTTTCTGGTCGGAAATACCTCGGGGGAGCAGCCTTTGGCTGCGGGGGCAGAGCCCCCTCTTGGCTCTCATGTTTCGCTGCGTTTGTCTGGTGTCGTTTGCCGCAATGCCAGGCCCAACGGGCGGGAACGGGCGGGCGCGCGCCGATGCGGGCCTGCGCCGCGTTGCAGTTGTGATCCACGCTGGGCTAGAACAGTCAGGCCCCTGCGTCGCATCAAGGATCGCTCATGCCCGCTTCTGTCCCTGCACCATCCTCCGCATCCTTGATGAAGGATCGCCTGTTGTTCAGCGTCTTGGGGAGCGGACTGGCGTTGGCGCTGTGGGGGTTGGGCGAGAACTGGAACCATTCGGCCTGGCCCCGGGGTGCATTTCTGGCGGCATTCACATTTGTATCGGTCTATGCGGCGGTGGTTCTTGCGCTGATTGGCCCGGTGTCCATGGGGCGGGCGCTAATCGGTGCCGGGCTGATTGCTGTACCGGCGACGGTTCTGGTGTCCTTGGGGGGGCAACGATATGTCGATCCGATGCAGCTGCTTGATCGGGCACCGGCCCTGACAGTCACGGTGCTTCTTGTCTATCTCGCAACCCCCTTCCTCTCGGTGATCCTGCGCAATCGCAGCGCCTGGCGGGATTACGCACTGCTGTTTGATACAGCCTGGTCCTTTAGCACGCGCTATCTGTTGGCCTGGATCCTGGTGTCGGTGTTCTGGTTGCTGGTGTTTTTGTCGGATGCGCTGATGAATCTGATCGGCATTGATCTGATTGAACGGCTCTTGGACTCTGAATGGGTGGTGTTCGGTCTCAGCGGAGGTGTTTTGGGGCTCGGGCTCGCGGTTGTGTACGAGCTGCGCCAAACCCTGTCTCCTTTTGTCGTGCTGCGGATGTTCCGCATGCTTGTGCCCTTTGTGTTGGTGATCGTCGCGCTCTTTCTCGCTGCCTTGCCGTTTCGGGGGCTTTCGCAATTGTTTGGCGCGGTGTCCTCGGCTGGAACGCTGATGTCGGTGTGCATCTCGGCAATATGTCTGATTTCGATTGCCGTGGATCGGGATGACGATGCCCGGGTGTCGTCGGCGGGGCTCAACCTTGCAACACGGGGGCTGGCAATTCTGCTGCCCGGGTTGGCGGGGCTGGCGATCTGGGCGATTGCGATCCGGGTGGCCCAATATGGATGGACGCCGGATCGCGTTTTGGCAGCGGTGTTTTCCATCGTCCTGGGGCTGTATGGGGCCGGCTATGCCGGGGCCTCACTGATCAACCGTCGCTGGACCGGACTCATTCGTGGATGGAATGTGATCATGGCCTTTGGTGTCATGACAGTATCGGCGGCGTGGCTGACGCCGGTACTGGATGCCAACCGGATCAGCACGAACAGCCAGATCACCAGGTTTTCTGCCGGTGAGTTGACGACGCAACAACTGGCCCTGTGGGCAATGCAACATGATTGGGGCACTGCCGGGCAGGCGGGTTTGGCCCGACTCGAGGCGTTGGTTGATCATCCGGAACACGCCCAATTGGTCCAAAGCATCGAGGTCGTGCAGACGCAGCCCGACAAATATCGGTTTGAACAGACATTGATTGACCAGCGTGCACCCGAAGAACTGGCCCAACTCGTCGCTGCAATGCCTGTCCGCCCTGAAAATAGCCCCCTGAGTGTTGCGGATCTGTCCGGGTTGCCAGAGTTCCGCCGGACGCAATGGCTGACGGCCTGTACACAGATCAGGCCCGAAGGCACACCAGGCTGTGTTATGATCCGGGGACAGTTTTTGCCGGGGTCAGAAGAACAGGCGATGGTCCTGTTTGTGGATGAATTCAATCGAACCAGGGTCAACCATCTGATTGTTCGCGCGGACGGCGTCCAGGTTCAGGATGCGTATGACATGGCAACCCGTGGTTGGCCTGAACTGCCTGCAAACGCAGTGGCCGATGCGTTGAACGGCGACTTTGACCTGCGCCCGCGCGGCGGCGTTGCCTTGCATATCGGTGGCCAGACGCTCGAGGCCATCCCCTGAAACAGGGAGGTCAAAAGTACCTCCAGTTTTATTTGTTGGGTTTTTCTTAAGGGTTGTCCGGTGAAATCTGGGCAACGCGACTAGAGAGGCCAGACATGCACGGTCTGATCAACAAGGCCATACAATCTTTTGTATGCAACACATATGGGCAGGAACGATGGCACACGGTGATGGACCGTGCCGGCCTGGGATTCACCGATTTTGAGGCGATGCTGATCTATGAAGATGAGCAGTCACAAAAAGTGCTCGCTGAACTGGGGCGCGAATTGGGTCGACCGTTGGATGAAATCCTGGAGGATATGGGAACCTTTCTGGTATCCCATCCCCAGCTTGAAGCGCTGCGTCGTCTATTGCGGTTTGGAGGGGTGACTTATGTCGAATTCCTGCATTCGCTGGATGATCTGCCTGATCGCGCACGGTTGGCAGTGTCGGATTTGCATCTTCCCGCCATGGAACTGAGGGAATATGCATCAGATCAATTCACGTTGACCTGCCACCCCGGATTGCCGGGGTTTTGCAGCGTCATGGTGGGCGTTCTGCGTGCCATGGCCGATGACTATGGTGCGTTGGCCATGCTGGACCTGAACCCATCGGGCGGGCAAACCGATGTGATTTCCATAACTTTGATTGAAACCGCGTTTGCAGAAGGCCGCAGCTTTGAACTGGGGGCCCGGGCAGGATGATTTCGTCGCCGGAATTCGCCAAGATCCTTGATTGTATCTGTCCAATGTATGTCATGCTGGACGAGACGGGCCATATGCTGCGCGTAGGGCCCACCTTGCAAAAGCTGAGACCACAAAGCCTGATGCCAGGCCAGCGGTTCCTGGAAGTGTTCGAATTGAACCGTCCCCGGTCGATTGACCGTATGGAAACCTTGATGTCCACGGCCGGGGCCAAGCTACACCTGTGTTTCAGAGATCAACCCAGAACAAGCCTGAAAGGGGTGTTGGTTCCCTTGCCAGAGGAAAAGGGAGCTTTGGTCAATCTGTCTTTTGGTATTTCGGTGCTGGACGCGGTGCGTGACTATGCGCTGACCAGCGCCGATTTTTCGGCAACGGATCTGACCATTGAACTGTTGTATCTGGTCGAGGCAAAGTCGGCGGCAATGGAAGCATCGCGAACGTTGAACCTGCGTTTGCAGGACGCCATGATTGCGGCAGAGGAACAGGCCTTTACGGATACGCTGACCGGGTTGAAGAACCGCCGCGCCATGGACCACATTCTGGATCGCACGATTTCCAAATCAAATTGCTTTGCCGTAATGAACCTGGATCTGGACTATTTCAAGACGGTCAATGATACGCTGGGTCATGCTGCTGGGGATCATGTGCTGGAACATGTGGCGCAGGTCATGATCGCGGAAACGCGCCAATCGGATACTGTTGCACGGGTGGGCGGTGATGAATTCGTTCTGTTGTTCGACGGTTTGCAGGACCGGGACATCCTGGACAGGATTGCAAGCCGTCTGATCAATCAACTGGAAGAGCCGATTTTCTTTAATGGTCAGGTCTGTCGGATCTCGGCCAGCATCGGCACTGCGCTGTCGGTTCCGGACCAAAAGACCGAAGCGGCCGTTCTCTTGCACCAGGCGGATGTCGCATTATACGCGGCCAAGAATGCAGGGCGGGCGCAGCATTTCTTTTATGACCCGTCGCTGGAGGAAACCGAAGAGCAGAAGACGGTGGCGAATTAGTACGCGGTGCATATGCTGCCAGAATGTCCGACCCTATGTGACACCCATGCAAAATGGAGGGAACCGAGGTTATTGGACCCGATCTCGCCTTGTGAATAGGGACAGGGGGATGATCATCTGTATCGAAACCTTGACACAGATGATTGTATTTGGTCGGCTGAGAGCAGGTTTTTCATAAGTTTAATACCACGCCGTCGACCAGGGGCTCCCATGAGGCGGCCAATTCATGAGGGTGGAAAAATGTTTGCTCGTAAACTCTGTATGTCAGCCGTCGCGGCCAGCTTGGTTCTGGGTCCCGTGCAACGCGCACAAGCCAATGATGCGGCCGCGTTGCTGGGCGGAATGATCATCGGCGGCGCAATCGTGAACGAAGTCAACAAAAGCAAGCGCCGCAAGACCACAACCCGTCGCAAGTCTACAGTGTCCTCGGCCCAAAGGGCGCAGAACCGGCAGGTTCAGGAATCCCTGAATTACTTTGGATATAACGTAGGGGCGGTGGATGGTTCCCTGGGGCGGCGCAGCCGCGCTGGGATTTCGCGGTATCAGGCTGACATGGGGTACACATCAGACGGGTATCTGGACGACTATGAACGCGAATTTCTGATCAACAGTCACCATCGCGCGCAGGCAAGCATTCATGTCGCGCCTTATAACCAGATCCTGGCAAGCCAGGGGACGATCGGGGTTTTGCGGACATATCGCAATGAACAGCTGGGCATTGCCACACCGCAGGGTCAGTATCAGCAGCCCTATACAGCGGCATCCCAGGCGCCAGCGAGCGTGCCGGTGACCGCGCCTGCTCCAACCGCCGCGCAGCCCCAGGGTATTCTGGCCCGAAATCAGACGGCGGCGCTGCCGACATTCAATTTTACACCTACGGAACAATCCGCCGCGACGCATTGCAACCAAATCAATGTCATGACCACGACCAATGGTGGGCTCACGTCAGCCGTCCGTATTGGCGATGCCGAATTTGCGCTGTCTGAACAATTCTGTCTGGCCCGCACGCAGGTTCAGGTTGACGCAGCCCGGGTCGAATCCACCATTCCCAACATGACACCGGCGCAGATCGAACAGCAATGCGATGGGCTGACCCAGGTGATCCAACCGCATATGGGCGCGCTCAGCACAACTGATCCGCAACAGGTCACCCGTCAGATCGGTGTGGTTCTGCAGAATTCCGGCCATCCGATCGCACAGTTGATCTCGGGCGGTAAAGTGTGCCTGGGGGTTGGGTATCGCAATGACAATTCCGAAATGGCCCTGGCCTCGGCTCTGGTTCTGAGCGCTGGCGGCGAGCCTGCTTATGCCGAATTGGTCAGCCACCACCTGCGCGGCGGTTTCGGCACCCAAAGTTCGTCTTTGGCGGCGGCCAGCTGGATGCAGATGACGCTGGCCTCCTTGGATGCAGGTGCTGCGCCGTTCACCGGTCAAACACCTGATCGCATTGCCGTTCTGCGGGCTGCGCTCTCGGGAGGTGGACAGGCCGCGACCACGATCCCGGTGTTTTCATCCTCTAACAACTGATCGGGCTTGGGCCTGATTTTGCAACTGCGCGCTGCCCTTGGTTGGGGCAGCGCGTTTTTTATGGCCCCGGATTTTTGTTGCCATGACCCCGTTTTTTTTGGTTGCGAGACTGTCGGTTGTGGATCAACCATTGTGATATGAAAACTGTGCCATCTCTGCTGCGCCGTGCGACCGGCTGTGATCTGGTGACCTGAACGGTCGCTTGGGGTGTGTGACACCCGCTCACGCTGTTTGTCCTTTGTTTTCAATTCTCGGAACCTGCAACATGACTCATGACGCGCTGCGTCTGGCGATCGATATCGGTGGCACCTTTACAGATACCGTTCTTATGGCCGGTGAGGATCAGATCCTCGCTTCGACCAAGACCCTGACAACCCATGACAATCCGGCCGAGGGGGCTCTTTTGGGCGCGACGCGGGTGATGCAGGACAGCGGACGCGCGCTGCACCAGGTGACTGGGTTTATTCATGGGACAACCCTGGCAACCAATGCGCTGATCGAACGGCGTGGCGCACAGGTTGCGACCATCACCACCCAGGGTTTTCGCGACATCCTCGAAATCGCCTATGAGCGACGTTATTCGCAATATGACATAGATCTGGAAAAACCTGATTTGCTGGTGACGCGGGAGCGGGCCTTTACCGTATGTGAACGGATGTCTGCCGATGGGCAGGTTCTGATCCCTTTGGATGAAGACATTTCGGATCTGTTGACAGCGCTTGATGGTTCGGGTGCACAGGCTGTCGCCATCTGCCTGATGCATTCCTATGCCAATGACGCCCATGAACGGCATCTGCGGGAATTGATACAGATCGCGCGCCCGCATCTGGAGGTGTCAATTTCCTCCGAGGTCAGCCCCGAAGCCCGCGAATTTGACCGGCTATGCACCACCGTGGCCAATGTTTATATCCAGCCCCTGATGCGCCATTACCTGGAACGTTTCCAGGCAGCTTTTTCCGATCAGGGGCTGACCTGTCCGATCCTGATGATGACTGCGGGCGGCGGTATGTGCACGTTGGGAACCGCGGCGCGCCTGCCGATCCGGCTGGTTGAATCCGGTCCTGCGGGAGGGGCCATTCTGGCCGCACGGATTGCCGCGCAGGCGGGGTTGGATGAGGTTCTGAGCTTTGACATGGGCGGCACCACGGCCAAGCTGTGTTTGATCGACAATGCCCGCCCCCAGACCGCGCGACAGTTTGAAATTGCCCGCGCCGCGCGGTTCATCAAGGGATCAGGTATGCCTGTTCGCATTCCCGTGATCGAGATGATCGAGATCGGGGCCGGCGGTGGATCAATCGCGGCGGTGGACCGTCTGGGCCGGCTGAACGTCGGTCCGCGCAGTGCCGGATCAGAGCCTGGTCCAGCCGCCTTTGGTCGCGGCGGCGATGACCCGACAGTCAGCGACAGTGACATAGCACTGGGCTATATCCGACCCGAAACATTTGCAGAGGGCCACCTGAAGATCGAACCCGAGGCCGCCCGCCGGGTGTTGGCCCGCGACATAGGGGACAAGATGGGGACCGATGCCACCGGGGCCGCCGATGGGGTTAGCCGCATCGTCGATGAATCCATGGCCAGCGCGGGGCGCATGCATGCTGTGGAATCGGGCAAGGATCTGGGGAATCGCACAATGATTGCCTATGGTGGAAATGGCCCATTGCACGCAACACGCGTGGCCCGGGCCTGTGGTGTGTCGCGTGTGTTGGTTCCGCCAAACCCCGGGGTCGGTTCCGCCGTCGGTTTCCTGTTTGCGCCGGTGTCGTTTGAAATCGTGCGTAGCCGTTATACCTTGCTTGATGACATCGGATCGGGTGTCAACACGCTGTTGACCGACATGGGAAATGAAGCCCGCGCGGTTGTAGAATTGGGGGCTGATGGTCAAAAGATCGAGCTGCGCCGCACGGCCTTCATGCGCTATGCAGGACAGGGGCATGAGATCGAAATTTCGCTGCCGAACCATGATCTTGCTGCGGGCGATCTCCCGTTGCTGACCCAATCGTTCGAGGCGGAATATCGCCGCCAGTTTTCGCGTCCGGTGCCGGGTATGGTGATCGAGATCCTGAACTGGGCGGTCTATGCGTCGACCCCGGCCCGCAGGGTTCAGGATGCGGTTGCCGCGCCACCCGAACGGGTTTTGCCCCGACACGATACATCCGAAATCAGCTGTGACATTGATGGTACCCTGAAACAGGCGCATCTGATCGCCCGTTGCGATCTGAGTGCAGGGGATGTGGTGCACGGGCCCGCGCTGATATTTGAACCGCAGACCACCACATTGGTCAGTGCTGATTTCACCGCTCGGGCCGATGCTCTGGGCAACCTGATCCTGACACGGCAGGGCTGAGGAGAGACCAAGATGACCCAAATTAGCAATGCCCGCCTGCAAGTGATGTGGAACCGTTTGTTGGCGCTGGTCGAGGAGCAGGGGCAAACCCTGATCCGTGCCGCCTTTTCCCCGATCGTGCGCGAATGCGGCGATATTTCGGCCGGGATCTTTGACGCCCAGGGACAGATGTTGGCCCAGGCCGTGACCGGAACGCCTGGCCATATCAATACCATGGCCGAAGCGGTGCAACACCTGCGCGCCCGGTTTCCGTCACAACAGATGCAGCCCGGCGACATCTATATGACCAATGATCCCTGGCTGGCTTCGGGGCATCTGAACGATTTCCTGTTGATGATGCCCGCGTTCAAGGACGGCAAGGTCGTTGGCTTTACCTCCTGCACCTCGCATTTGGTGGATCTGGGTGGTCTGGGCATGGGGCCCGAGGGGTCGGATATCTATGACGAAGGCCTGTTGATCCCCCCCTGCAAGCTGGTCGAAGGTGGTGTGCCCAACCCGCTGTTGATGGACATCATCCGGGCAAATTCTCGCGAACCCATTGCCAACGAAGGCGACATCTATGCTCTGATTGCCTGTTGCGAAGCTGGTGTGAACCGGCTGCTGGGCATGATGGAGGAATACAAGCTCGACGATCTCGAGGAATTGTCCGCCTACATCATCAACACCTCCCGGCGGGGCACATTGGAGGCTATCGCAGAAGTTCCCAATGGCGTTTATCGCAATGCCATGCGCACGGATGGTTATGATCGCGAAATCGAGCTGCACGCGACACTCACCATCAGCGACAACCGAATGGTGGTGGATTTCGATGGCACCTCGGGGTGTTCCAACAAGGGCATAAATGTGCCGCTGAATTATGCGACGGCGTATACGGTGTTTGCGCTGCGCTGTATCGTTGGATCGGACATTCCCAACAACGCCGGGTCGCTCGAGCCGTTTGAGGTCACGGGACCTGCGGGATGTATCCTGAACGCGCAGCGGCCGGTGCCGGTGGCAATGCGGCACACCTTGGGGCAAATGACGCCGGATCTGGTGTTCGGGTGCCTGCACCAGGCGCTGCCTGAACGGGTGCCCGCCGAAGGGGCCTCGTGCATGTTTGATCTGCCAATGCGCCACGCGCCCGAGGTGGCCCGCGACGGGGGGCGCGAATTCGCCATCGAACCCGTCCATAATGGCGGCACCGGCGCGCGACCCCATGCAGACGGATTGTCGGCGACGGCCTATCCGTCCGGCGTCTGGGGGAGCCAGATCGAGATCACTGAGGCTGTGGCACCTGTCACAATCTGGCGGCGCGAATTGCGCCCGGACAGCGGTGGTGCCGGGCAGTATCGCGGTGGATTGGGGCAGCGCATTGAATTGAGCGCGACCAATGATGCGGCGTTCATGGTGTTCCTGTCGGTTGAACGGTTGAAATTTCCAGCACAGGGCCGGGCCGGGGGGCTGTCCGGCGCACCGGGCCGCATCCGGTTCGACGGCGCGGACACGGATATTCCGGGCAAGGGCGAATTGCGGGTCGAACCCGGTCAGCGGTTGATTTTTGAAACCCCAGGCGGGGGTGGTTTTGGTGATCCGCTCCTGCGCGATCCGCAGGCGCTCGCGCAGGATCTGGCCCGTGATCTGGTCACGCCGACCGGGGCCAAGAAATACGGAGGTGCCACATGATCAATCCCACTCCACACATCGGGGCCATGGCCCCCTATGCTCTGGCCGACCTGGGGCCCGAAGGTGCCGTTTCAATGGCCCAGAATGAAAGCGCCTTTGCCCCCAGCCCATTGGCTCTGGCCGCGGGGCAGGCGGCGCTGGCGCAGGCGGCGCTTTACCCCGATCCTGACTGGATTGACCTGCGTGCAGCAATCGCCCGGGTGCATCAGCTGGACGCTGGCCGTATCCTGTGCGGGGCCGGGTCGATGGAGCTGATTGGCGCTTTGATTTCGGCCTTTTCGGGACCCGGTGACGAAGTTCTGGGCAGCCAATTTGGCTATGCCTATGTTGCGACCGCCTGTCAGCTGAGCCAATCCCGATATGTAACCGCACCAGAACTGGATCTGGTGGTGTCTCCAACCGAAATCCTGGCCCGGGTTACGCCAGCGACGCGTATCGTGTTTGTCTGCAATCCGGGCAACCCGACCGGCACAACAATCGCCAACGCAGATCTGGTGGCGTTGCGCCGGGATCTGCCGGATGATGTACTCTTGGTCATTGACCAGGCTTATGGTGAATTCGCTGACCCGCTGGACGATCCGGCGTGTTTGTTCGCGCTTGTCGATTTGGGCAATACGATCATCACCCGCAGCTTTTCCAAAGCTTATGCGCTGGCCGGCGTGCGGGTGGGCTGGGCCTATGCCCCTGACCGGATCGGTTCCGAAATCCGCAAGGTTCTGAATCCCAACAACGTTTCGATCATTTCACAACAGATGGCGCGGGGCGCGATAGAGGATCAGGCGCATCTATCCGGTATCGTCGCCAGGACCGGCGCACTGCGCACTGCGTTTTCAACACAGTGCCGGGCCTTGGGTCTGCATGTCCCGCCGTCTCAGACGAATTTCGCCTTGATGCAATTTGGCTCTGCCGAAGATGCCCGACGCGCGGATCAGGCGCTGCGGCGACATGGCCTGATGATGCGGGGCATGGGGGGCTATGGGCTGTCGGACTGCCTGCGGGCCACAATCTGCGACCAAACGGTGATGGACCGTGCGGTTGCTGTTCTCAAAGGAGTGCTGACATGACAACGATCACCCGGAACGGCCCCCGGATCGGGGTTCTGGTGCCCTATACCAACTGCAATATCGAACCGGATATGCAACTGTTGTGCCCGCCCGGCGCGACCATACATTGTGCCCGTATGGGCGGCTATGACGTTGATGAAATCCCCGGCTCTGATCAGATGGCGGGTCTTGGGTCTTCGGATATATCCGATCCGCTGATGCTGTTGTCCGGGGTCAGGCCCCATGCCATTCTGTATGGATGCACCTCGGCGACGCTGACCCACGGGCCAGCCTTTGACGCGGATCTGTCCGAGCGGATCAAATCCGGGTCTGGTGCGCTGTCTCTGACAGCTGCGGGTTCCTTGGTGGCTGCCATTCAGGCGCTCGGCGCGGCGCGGGTGGGCTTTGCTTCGCCCTATCTGGGGGAAATCAACGACCAGGCCATGCGATTTTTGTCCGGGCAGGGCATCGAAACCGTCAAATGCCACGATGTTGGCCGCCCCTTGGGCAATTATGGACAGGGAGAGTTGACGCCGGATGAAGTCTTTGAGCTGGCGCTGCAAGCGGATCACCCCGATGCGCAAGCCATCGTGCTCAGCTGCACGGATATGCGGTCGGTCGAATGCATCACCCGGGTCGAAGCGGCGCTGGGCAAACCGGTGGTTAGCTCGAACCAGGCGATGATGTTCTGCCTGATGCGTGCGCTTGATCTGCCCCGTCATGATGATGCACCGGGACGGCTTTTTGATCTGCTTTAAAACGTGTCGTGAAAAGCTTGAGAGAGACTGTTTCGATTAACACGTTGAAATCACTGATGTCAGGCGGTTCAGGTGTCTCGCGAAACGCCCAAGGACGCATTTTGCCTGTGGACTATACAGCCTCAGGATCGTGGAAGGGCACAGCTCTCTGCTTCTTTCTGGTCAAAAATACCTCAGGGGGTCTGGGGGACAGCGTCCCCCAGCCTCGTCACCCGCGCCTAAAGGCCGAAATCTTCTTTGCGGGTTTCCTGATAATGGTCAAAGTCGGACGTGTACCAGGCTGTCCCACGGGTATTTGACGCCAACGCATTGGCCAGATCATCCAGGGCCGACATCGGCAACAGCGTGTTGAACACGTCCCATCCGGCGGCCGTCGGATGTGCCTCGAACCCCAAAACCTGACCTTTCATGCCACTGATCACCGGAACGAGTGCCCCGGTGAAGGACGATGGAACGTGGATGTCGATCTTCATGATGGGTTGCAACAGAACCGGTGCCGCCGTTGCCATCGCGTCATTCACGGCGTTGCGCCCAGCCGTTCGAAAGGCATAGTCCGAACTGTCGACCGAATGGTGTTTACCGTCTTTCAGCGTCACGCTCACATCGACAACCGGAAACCCGACTGGCCCCTTGGCCAGCGCGTCGCGTGCACCGGATTCCACAGAAGGAATATAGTTGCGCGGCACAGCACCACCTTTGACGATCTCGTCGAACCGGAACCCGGCCCCGCGGGTCTGAGGGGCCAATTCGATCACCACATCGGCAAATTGTCCGGCACCCCCGGATTGCTTGCGGTGACGGTGGCGGTGTTCCACGGATTTGGTGATGGTCTCGCGTAACGTCGGTGGCAGCTGTTCCTGTGTGGTTTTAATGCCAAAGCTGTGTTCAAGCATGGCAATGAGACGGCGCAAATGCTGCGGTCCCTGGCAGGATAGAACTGCGTGTCCCGTCTGTTCATCCTGGCTGACCTGGGCGGCTGGGTCGATTTCGGACAGCTTGTCCAGCGCTGTCGTCAGCCGGGTTTCGTCGCGTTCGCTCAGCGGTGTGATCAGGCGGCGATAGGTTGACGGGTGACCGCTGGCCCAACCAGGCAACGCCGATGCGCCATCCGCGTCATACGACCATCCGAGAGAGAGCTGATCGGATTTGGCCGCAACGCCCAACTGCCCGGGGGCCAATTCCTGAATCTGTTGCCCGGATCCGACGGCCGTCAAATTGCCGATCGACCCGCCAGCCAGGGCTGTGTTGCTGTTAACAGGCCCGCCCAAGGCGCGCACCACGATGGTTTTGCCCAGATGTTTGACCAGATCGGCGGCACATCCCACCGCCTGTGGGGGTTTGCCGGTTGTCAGGCGTTCACAGGTGGCTTCAATCCCTGGGGCTTCGTGACGAAGGGATTTCATGATCCGGGTCATGCCGTTGCGATGCAGCGCAGATCCAATAAGCGCGGGGACCAGATCGTTGTGTTGCAGAACTTGGGTGGCCACGTCAAAAACGTCGTCAGCCATGGGTTGTTTGTCTTCGATCAACTGTTCCAGGAGCGTGTCGTCAAAATCGGAGTAAGCCTCCAGCAGCTCGGTCCGGGCCTCCTGTTCGCGGTTCAGTACGTCGCTGGGGATTTCGATCAGGGTGGAAGGTTCCCCATCGTGATATTCCCAGGCCCGTTCGGATATCAGATCTACAGCGCCGACAATATGGTCCCCGTCACGCATCGGAACCTGACGCAACACGATATTGTGGCCGCAATAGGACTGCAGCGCCATGACGATATCGCTCAGCCGGTCAGTGGCAACATCCACCTTGTTGATGAACAGAAAGGCCGGAATACCGGCCTCTTCGATCAGGCGGATGAATGGGGCGCTGAGCACTGCGGCCTCGGCGTCGGCAGGCACACACAGCACCGCCGCGTCGCTGGCAGCGAGCGCAGGCCCCGCCTGACATAGGTTTTCAGCGCCGCCAGCAATGTCGATCGCGCCCCAATCTTCGCCCATATAGCTGAACGTGTGCACGCTGGCAGTACCAGAGATGTCGAGGGTCTGATGCGGAGTGTCATCCAACCCCGCCAATGTTGCCGCCAGAGTTGACTTGCCCGAATGCGACGGCCCCAATATCGTGAATACCCTCATCGTCAGTACCTCTCTCATGCATATCTCAATTCCTGCGCTGCACGACAGCGGGGATCGTGCGGCGGGTCCGCGCAGGAAAACGGCCATGGATATCCACAGTGTCGCCGATATCCACTGGTCGCATCGGGCCGCATCGGGCCACGTCGCAAGAGGTCTCAACCATTCGGCAACATTTGGATTTTTCGCCATGCAAGGGGCGGGGTCAAGCTTATTGCGCAATTTCCCGAGCGTCGGGGTGACGCAGGTGTCTGGTCAGCGCGCGTACCTTGCAATACCGTACGCCCGACATATTGAAATGGAGATCTCGAATGCCGGTGACATTACAAGCCATGATGCAAGAGGCGAATGCCGTAGTTGAACGCATTGACAGCAGTCGCGCGCAGGAATTGATGGGGCAGGGGGCGCTGTTGCTGGACATCCGCGATGCACCCGAGTTGGAGAAATCCGGGCGTGCCGTCGGTTCGCACCATATCCCTCGTGGGATGTTGGAGTTTCGCGCTGACCCGGCCAGCCCGTTTCACGATCCCGAAATGCGCCCGGAGCGCGTGATTGTGCTGCATTGTGCCAGCGGTGGACGTGCGGCCCTCGCGGGAAAGCTTCTGCGGGACATGGGGTATGATCAGGTGTTCAATCTGGGTGGGCTAGGGGATTGGGCCGGCCCCAAACAGGAGCCGGTAGACCCCGGCATGTAAGACAGTACCGGGGCGGGCTGGTATGGCGCGCCCCGAGATCCCGGTGTCAGGCGGCGTCCGCCGCAGCAACCCGCGTGGTGCGGCTGTACAGTGTCTCGCCTGAATCGCGGTCAATCCCAGTTAGTTTCACCTCATAGCCCCACAAACGCTTGATGTGCTTCAGGACTTCGGTGCGGTCCTCGTCGACCAGATCAATGCCGTTTTGTACCCGGTGCACCAGTTGCAATTCACGGTCGCCTTTCAGGTCTGCGTCCACCACCTGAATATCCGGTTCCAGAAACGCCAGATCATAGGACCGGGCCAGAATTTGACGCACCTCGCGGTATCCGCGTTTGTTGTGGATCTGGCTGACCACCAGATTGGCCTGTTTTTCGTCGTCGGTGATGACAAACAGCTTGAGTTGTCGGATCAGATGCGGTGACAGGAATTGCAGGATAAAGGATTCATCCCGGTAATTGGCCCAGGCATTGCGCATCACCGATTTCCAATCAGGATCGCCTGCAAATTCGGGGAACCATTCACGGTCCTCATTCGTAGGGTTTTCGCAGATCCGCCGAATGTCCTGCATCATGGCAAAACCGATGGCATAAGGGTTGAGCCCGTTGAACCGCGGGTCGTCGAATTCCGGCTGCATGATCACATTGGTATGGCTGTGCATCATCTCCATGAATGCGCCTTGGGTGATCAGCCCTTTCTCATACAACCGGATGATGATGTAGTAATGGGTGAAGGTCGCACAGCCTTCGTTCATCACCTTGGTCTGTTTCTGCGGGTACATGTATTGCGCCAGATACCGCACGATCCGCACGATTTCACGTTGCCAGGGCGCTAAATTGGGGCTGTGTTTTTCCAGGAAGTACAGCAGATTTTCCTGTGGGAGACTTAGCTCCCCCTGGCGCGAACTGAGCGCGGCCTCGCCCTCGGATTGGGCCTGTTCTGGAGAACCCAATATCGTGTCGGTCCACAGATCCAGAACACTGCGACCGCTTTTGGCACCCTCGCGCTGTTGTAACATCGCCGCCTGTTCCTGTGCTGTCGGCTTGGGGGGGCGCCCGTACCGAAACACCCCCTGATCGCGCAATGCATGGGCCGCATCCAGCACCTGTTCAACCGCATCCAACCCATGGCGTTCTTCGCAATCGGCGATGAAGTTTTTGGCAAAGGCCAGATAATCGTGGATGCCTGACGCATCGGTCCAGTCGCGAAACAGATAATTGTTCTTGAAAAAATGGTTATGCCCAAAGGCCGCATGTGCCATGACCAGCGTTTGCATTGCCATGGTGTTTTCTTCCATGTTGTAGCTGATGCAGGGGTTTGAATTGATCACGATTTCATAGGCCAGCCCCATCATCCCCTTTCGGTAATAGGTTTCGTCGCGCACGAAATGTTTGCCAAAGGACCAATGCTGATACATCAACGGCATTCCGACACAGGAATAGGCATCCAGCATTTGTTCCGCCGAAATGATTTCAATCTGGTTGGGATAGATATTCAGTCCCAGATCGTTCAGCGCGATTTCCTGGATCGCATCATGGACCGTGCTCATCAGATCAAAGCTCCAGTCCGGGCCGTCAAACAGCGGACGCGCATGTGTGGTGGAATCGATCATGAGGTGTCTCCCGCGACTTTCTTGGCAAACAATTTGCGGAACATCGGATAGATATGGGCCGGTTCCGACACGCGCAGCATTTCAAAGTTGGGGAAATTCTGTTTGACCCGACGATAGGAATGCCACAGATCGCCCCCGGCACCTGGGTCGTTCAACAGGCGGTCTTCGCTTTCGGGGACGATTTCGACATAGGCGAAATATTGGCAAAACGGCAAAAGCTGTTCCGTGAGCAGGCTCTCGCATTTGACCGAGTCGTTGCCAAAGTTTTCTCCGTCCGACGCCTGGGCCCCATAGATGTTCCATTCGTCGCTCGGGTATCTGTCGTCGATGATGTCGCGCATCTCCTGTAACGCGGTGCTGACAATGGTGCCGCCGGTTTCGCGGGCATAGAAAAACGTCTCTTCATCGACCTCTTGTGCGTGGTGTGTGTGACGAACAAACACGATCTCCGAATGCTCGTATGCGCGTTCCAGAAACAGGTTCAACAGGATGAAGAACCTTTTTGCCAGATCCTTTTCGCGCTCTTGCATGGATCCCGACACATCCATTAGGCAAAAAATCACAGCCTTGGAATTGCGCACTTTTTCCGTCGTGAACGTATCAAACCGCAGATCCAGCGGGTCGATATAGCCGACGACCCGGCGTTTGCGTTCCAATGCCTCAAACTGATGGCGCAGGTCTGCCAACAGACGTATCTGTGCAGCATTTGGATCGCTCAAGGCCTCAAGATCGACGATCTCTTGCTCCAGTTTGGCAAAGTCATCCGCCGACGGGCGTTTCAACGCAATCCGTCGCCCCAAAGAGTTGCGCATGGTGCGCACCAGGTTGAGGTTGTTGGGAGTGCCGGATGTGGTGATGCCCGCCCGTCGGGTCGCGATGGTTTCGGTTTCCACTGATGCCTTTTTGATCAGGTCCGGCAGTTCCAGCCCGTCAAACAGGATCTGGAGATATTCCTCGCGGGTGAGGTTGAAGGAAAACCCATCTTCGCCCTCGCCACTATCGGCCCCTTCGCGCCCGCCCTGACCAGCACCACCTTTGGGGCGGGGAAAACTGTCCCCCACCACAAAGTCCTTGTTGCCCGGAAACACCCGTTGACGAAACCCGCCGGTATTGGATTGCGTCAGCCGAGGTTCGCGAATGCCTTTGACCGGGATTGTGACCCGTTCGCCGACACTGTGATCGTCGGTCCCGTCGCCTTTGACCGATCGTTTCTGCACCGATTTGTCGACCATGTCCTTGATATGGTGACGGGTGCGGCGCAGAAACCGTTGCCTGTTGCCCAGACTCTTGCCTTTGGGATTGCGACGGCGGTCGATAAAGTGATGCATCGTACGTGCACCTCCTCGATGATTACCCTGCCTTGTTCACACGCATGTACCATTCGACCAGTCGCCGGACCTGGCGAGTGGTATACCCATGGCTTTGCATGCGTTCGACAAACTCCATGTGCTTGCCTTCGGTGTCGCTGTCTTTCTTGGACCCGAAACTGATCACGGGCAGCAGCTCTTCGACCTGGCTGAACATGTGCTTTTCGATGACGTCGCGCAGCTTTTCATAGGAATTCCACGCCGGGTTCGATCCGGTGTTGGCGCGGTGGCGCAGGGCGAATTTGACCACCTCGTTGCGGAAATCCTTGGGGTTTGAAATCCCGGCCGGTTTTTCGACCTTGGACAGTTCCTTGTCCAGGATCTCCCGGTCATAAAGCTGTCCGGTGTCAGGATCCTTGTAATCCTGTTCTTCGATCCAGGCATCCGCATAGGAAATATAGCGGTCAAACACGTTTTGCCCGTATTCCGAATAACTCTCCAGATAGGCTTTCTGGATCTCATTGCCGATGAAATCTTCGTACCGGGGGGCCAGTTCGGTCTTTATGAACTCCAGATAGGTGGCTTCGGTCTCGGGCGGAAACTGTTCGCGTTTGATCATCTGCTCCAACAGATACATCAGATGCACCGGGTCGGCGGCAACTTCTTTGGTGTCATAGTTGAACACATTGGACAAAACCTTGAACGCGAACCGTGTCGACACGCCGCTCATGCCTTCGTCGACACCGGCATGGTCCTGATATTCTTGAACCGTCTTGGCCTTGGGGTCGGTATCTTTCAGTGTTTCGCCATCATAGACGCGCATTTTCGAATAGAGGTTCGAGTTCTCATGTGGTTTCAGGCGTGACAAAACACTGAAGCGGGCCAGAATCCGCAACGTCTCCGGTGCGCAGGATGCATTGTTCAGTTCACTGTTTTCCAACAGTTTATGATAGATCATCGCCTCTTCGGTCACGCGCAGGCAATAGGGGACTTTGACGATGCTGACCCGGTCGATAAAGGCTTCGTTGTTCTTGTTGTTCTTGAACGCCTGCCATTCGCTTTCGTTTGAATGGGCCAGAATAAGGCCGGTGAACGGGATGGCCCCAAAGCTTTCGGTGCCCATATAATTGCCTTCCTGCGTTGCGGTCAGCAACGGGTGCAACATCTTGATCGGAGCCTTGAACATCTCGACGAATTCCATGATGCCTTGGGTGGCCCGGTTCAATCCGCCGGAAAACGAATAGGCATCCGGGTGATCCTGACTGTAATGTTCCAGCTGCCGGATATCGACCTTGCCTACCAGGGTCGAAATATCCTGGTTGTTCTCATCGCCCGGTTCCACCTTTGCCACACAGATGCGTCTTAGGCGGGAGGGGTGCAGCTTGACGACCGTGAACTTTGAAATATCACCGTCGAATTCGTCCAGCCGTTTTACGGCCCAGGGTGACATCAGGCCGGGCAGGCGGTGTTTTGCGATGCCATATTCGGTCTCCAGCATGTCGCCCATGCGGGTTGGGTCAAACAGCCCCAGCGGAGATTCAAAGATCGGGCTGATCTGGTCCCCGGCCTTGAGCACATAAATGGGTTGTTCTTCGACAAGTCGTTTCAGCCGCTCGGCGAGCGAGGATTTACCGCCACCGACGGGGCCCAGCAGGTACAGGATCTGCTTGCGCTCCTCCAACCCCTGCGCTGCATAGCGGAAATAGCCAACGATCCGTTCGATCGTATCCTCCATGCCGTAAAAATCCTTGAAGGCGGCATATCGTTTGATGGTGCGGTTTTGAAAGAGAGGGCCCAAGCGTGGATCCTTGGAGGTATCCACCAATTCTTCCTCTCCGATGGCGGCCAACATGCGTTCTGCCACGGTGGCATAGGTCTGGGGATTTTCGCGACATGCATTCAGATAGTCATGCAGCGACATCTCCTGCTCTTTTGTTTCTGCGTACTGCTCCGCAAAAAGCTCGACAATGTCCTTCATCGACACGTACCTCCTGGTTGCCAATATCCTCCACGGTCCTCCCTGTGCGAAAACATAGTGCTGTCCGCACGTGAGGAAACTTTGTCCACAACGTTTTCTGAGCCTGCCCAAACCCGCTCACGGGCTGCCATTCCCTGGTTTGGCACAGCGCGCGCAATCCAGAGTGTTGAATCTATTCAACATTTTATTTGGCGATTGGGTTCATGTTACATCAATTCCTTGGATTTTTCTATCCCAATTTGGTTAACAACCTTCAAAGACTGTTGGAGAGACCGTGATCATGGCACTGGCCTGAGCGGCTCGGCACGTACCAGATGATCCTGGGCGAGGCCGGGTTTTCGATGGCCCAGGCATCCGATCAGCCAACATTTCCTACATGAAAACACACATCAGGTCATCGGCGCGCACAGGGGGGCACAGGGGGGCACAGGGGCGTACAGGCGATCACAAAACTGAAACATCCAGCGCTTCAAACTTGGTTTTTCGATGAATTTTCTGCGTTCCAGACGGACCTTTCGGGCCAAAATCCGGGCGGCTGTCGCGATTTTGTGAAGGGAGGCGGGCCAGGATTTCGCACATATGCGAATGTGATTCTTTGTGCGGAAACAAGACAGTTGACGCATCTGCGGCTTACGTCCACGTCAGTATTTGTCCCAGACACACTTTGAGGGTGCACAGCGTCGAACCAAATGTTCATGGGGCGGGTCATCGGGAGGGAGGCCTATGTTCTGTTTGCAACCGCTCCGTCAGGAGGGGTTCTGTTTCTCGCGTGAATTTGGCCCAGGTCGTGGCGCTGTCCGGGGATATACCCATCGGGTCGCCATGGGATCAAAGATGAGCTAATTAGAGGTGGCGCAGCGATGGTCGACGGCTCTGGTTTGCGATCATCGTTGTTTTATGGTGCAAATCCAGATTGGATAATGGATACATTATTCCCTTTTCCCAAAATCATTGCCAATATCGCATGTGACGAGGCCAAAAATCCGGGGATCGTTCATGGGGGAGTGACATGGCAGGTAAGTTTCAGGCTGTTGATATCGGCAAAACCGCATCGGCGGCGACGATCATTTTTAACGCATTGCGCAAAGCCATCGTTGAAGGGGATCTATCGGATGGAGACCCGCTCCGCCAGGACGAGATTGCCCGTATGTTCAACACCAGCCGCATACCGGTGCGTGAAGCTTTGACCATGCTGGAGCAGCAAGGGCTGGTCAAAACCGTACGGTACAAGGGCGCTGTCGTGGCGGCGCTTTCGATGCAGGAGGCCAGCGAAATCTTTGATTTCCGGGCCTTTCTCGAGGCAGAAGTGATCCGGCAGGCTGTGCCGGTCATGAGTTCGGGGGTCTTGGATCAGGCCCAGCAGTTTCTGGAGAAGTTTGCAGCTGCGAGCGAGCCCATGGAGTATGGTGATCTGAACCGTGGGTTCCATGCGACCCTGTACCGTGCCAGCGGACGGCCCTATCACCTGAGCGTGATCGAGAATTCGATGGACCGGATCGACCGTTACCTGAGGGCGCAATTGGTTCTGAGCGGGGGGATGTCACGTGCGGATCGCGAACATCAGGCCATTCTGGACGCTTGCCGCAAGGGCGACGCGGACAAAGCCGCGCAACTGACGGCCGACCATATCCTGGGGGCAAAGGCTTCGTTGGAAGAACATATCCACGCCAAGCCGCAAACCTGAAAAGCCGCTTCGGGCGGGATTGACCACGCGGTTAGAGCTCGGGTTCAACGCCCTTGCCCGGCCCTGTCGACAGGCGTTTCAAAACGCCTATCCCGGTGCCCGCCTGCGACAATATTTCGACCGGCTTACAATGGGCTTACAATGGGCTTACAATGGATGGTAGCAGGCGACCTGATGTCCGGTCTCACCCTCCATCGGTGGCATTGCTGCGCGGCACGTGTCTGTTGCCAGCCAACAGCGCGGTGCAAAAGCACACCCGGGCGGTACGTTCAGGGGCGATGGCAACTCGCCTTCCAGCTTGATCCGATCCTTTTTGGCTTCGGGGTCCGCACGTGGTGTGGTCGACAACAAGGCCTTGGAATAGGGGTGGCGAGGCGCGGCAAACAACGTCTGTTTGCTGGCCTTTTCCACGGCACGGCCCAGGTACATGACGATCACGTCATCGGCGAAATGTTTGACCACCGACAAGTCATGCGAAATGAACAAATAGGCCAGCCCCAACCGGTCCTGCAGTTCGACCAACAGGTTCAGAATCTGGCTTTGGATTGACACATCCAGCGCTGACACCGGTTCATCCAGCACCAGGATTTTGGGGTTCAGCATCAGAGCGCGTGCGATGGAAATGCGCTGTCGCTGACCGCCGGAAAACATATGCGGATAGCGATCAAAATGTTCCGAACGCAATCCCACCAGGTCCATCATCTCGCGCGCCCTGGCTTCACGCTCGCTTGCGGGCATCTGCGGGCGATTGATCACCAGCGGTTCCATCAGGATGGTGCCGATTTTCTGGCGTGGGTTGAGCGAGCCATAAGGATCCTGGAACACGATCTGCACGGTTTCGCGCAGCGATGCCCATGTGTCGGGCCGAACTTCGGTGCCGTCCAGGGTCAACCGTCCTGCGCTGGGCTCTTCGATCATCGTTATCAGGCGGGCCAGAGTGGACTTTCCACAGCCGGACTCTCCGACGATCGCCAGCGTTTTACCCGGTGACAATTCGAAATCGACTCCGGCAAGCGCGCGCACGGTCTGGGTCTTGGACAGGAAGCCCTCTTTGACATCATAGAAGCGGGCCAGCCCTTCGGCTTTTACGATTGGGGCGCTCATGTCAGCTCTTTCTCTTGCAATGTCCGCGCATGGTGACACAGGGCCCGGCCCAATTCGGGGGCTTCGGGGCGCGGGGGCGTTGTCTGGCACAGGTCTGTGGCGTGGGTGCAGCGCGGCGCAAACAGGCACCCAGCCGGTCGGTCGAATTGCCCCGGCACGACACCGGGGATCGAGGGCAACAGCCTGGATGTGGCGCGTTCCGGCAGAGCGGCCAAAAGCGCCGTGGTGTAGGGATGGTATGGGTGACGGAACAGGTTTCGGACGGATTGTTCTTCGACCTTTTGACCGGCGTATTGCACCTGAACCCGTTCGGCGGTTTCAGCAACAACCCCCATGTCATGGGTGATCAACACCAACCCTGTGCCGGTGTCTTTGCGCAAGGAAACCAGCAGATCCAGGATCTGCGCCTGAATGGTCACATCCAGCGCGGTGGTGGGTTCGTCCGCGATCAACAGCTTGGGGCTGCAGGCGATGGCCATGGCGATCATGACCCGCTGGTTCATCCCGCCAGACATCTGGTGCGGGAATGTATTCAGGCGGGTTTCCGGAGCCGGGATGCCGACTTTTTCAAAAAGTTCGATGGCGCGTTTGTTGCGTGCGGCCCGGTCCAGTCCCAGATGGATGCGCAGGGCTTCCTTGATCTGAAAACCGACGGTGAAACAGGGGTTCAGCGACGACATCGGCTCCTGAAAGATCATCGCCATATCCTTGCCGATGATCTTGCGTCGATCCCGTGGGCTGAGACCGCGCAGGTCCTGTCCCTGAAACGACATTTCATCCGCCGTGATCGTGGCGGTCCAGGGCAGCAGCCCCATCAGCGCCAGCATGGACACGGATTTTCCGGATCCGCTTTCGCCAACAATGGCGAGGATTTCGCCCTCGTCCAGCGTCAGGTCGACGCCGTCCACCGCCCGAAAAGATCCCGACGAGGTGGCAAAATCGACAGAGAGGTTGCGTATGCGCAGCAGTGTCATGGTATCAGCTCCGCTTGAGTTTCGGGTCGAGCGCGTCGCGCAGCCCGTCGCCCATCAGGTTGATGGCCAGCACGGTGACCAGAATGGCCAGACCGGGAAAGGTGACAACCCACCAGGCGCGCAGGATGAATTCGCGGGCCTCGGCCAGCATGGTGCCCCATTCCGGGGTCGGCGGTTGCGCCCCCATTCCCAGGAACCCCAACGCGGCAGCATCCAGGATCGCAGTCGAAAACGACAGCGCCCCCTGCACGATCAGCGGTGCCAGACAATTGGGCAGCACGGTGATGAACATCAACCGCCACAACCCGGCACCGGCCACGCGGGCAGATGTCACATAGTCCTTTTGCCGCTCGGCCAGAACCTGTGCGCGGGTCAGGCGCACATAATGGGGCTGGAACACGATGGCGATGGCGATCATCGCATTGGTCAGTGACGGCCCCAGAATGGCCACCAGCACCAGCGCCAGCAACAGCGACGGAAAGGCCAGAATGATGTCCATGATCCGCATGATGATATTGTCGACCATCTTTGGGGCAAAGCCCGACAGCAGCCCGATCAGGATCCCGCCCGACGCCGCGATCGTTACCACCACGATGCCGACAAAGAACGAATAGCGTGACCCCGCAATCAGGCGCGACAGCATATCCCGACCCAACGGATCGGTGCCCAGAATGAACTCCCAACTGCCACCCTCGCTCCAGACCGGGGGTTGCAGGATATGATCGCGGAACTGTTCTGTGGGGTCATAGGGTGCGATGAACGGCGCAAACGCCGCGCAAAAGGCAAAAGCGGCAAAGAAGTAGAAGCCAATGACCGCACCACGGTTTTCGCGGAAGTAATACCAGAATTCGCGCAGGGCGCTGGGGCGGGCGGGGCTGTTGGGTGTCATGGTCTGATCCGCCATTACCGCTTCCTGATCTTGGGGTTGATCACGCCATACAGCAGATCAACGGTTAGGTTCACGATCATCACGATCACGGCAATCATCAGCAATCCGCCCTGCACAACCGGATAGTCGCGGCGCGAAATGCTGTCGACCATCCACTTGCCGATGCCAGGCCAGCTAAAGATGGTTTCTGTCAGGATGGCCCCGGCCAGCAGCGTACCAACCGACAGGCCGATCACGGTGACCACGGGGATCAGCGCATTGCGCAGTGCGTGTACACCGTTGATACGTGTCGGGCTCAGGCCCTTGGCGCGGGCGGTGCGGATATAATCTTCGCCCAATACCTCCAACATGGCGGATCGGGTTTGGCGGGCAATCACGGCCAGCGGGATAGTGCCCAAGACGATGGTCGGCAGGATCAAGTGGCGCACCGCAGATTTGAACGCGCCCTCCTGGCCAGACAGCAGGCTGTCGACCAGCATCAGCCCCGTCACATCGTCAAACCAATAAAGCAGGTCGATGCGCCCGGACACCGGGGTCCAGCCCAGATTGCCGGAAAACACGATGATCAGCAGCAACGCCCACCAGAAAATCGGCATCGAATACCCGATCAACGCCGATGACATCAGCGCCCGGTCAAAGAATTTGCCCCGGTTGACGGCGGCAATCACCCCCGCAGGCAGCCCCAGCAACACCGCAAAGATCATGGCGCAGAAGGCCAGCTCGAACGTTGCAGGAAACAGGGCAAAAAATTCGTCCCAGACCGGTTTTTTGGTGACAAAGCTTTCGCCCAGATCGCCCTGAACCACGCCAACCAGATAGTCGGTGTATTGCTGCCAGACGGGTTTATCAAACCCCAGTTTGACCACCATCTCCTGATAGCGTTCTTCGGTCATGCCGCGTTCGCCGGCCATGACAATGATGGGATCCCCGGGCAGCACCCGGATGAACATGAAGGAGATCAGCGTCACCCCGATAAACGTCGGAATGAAAGTCCCCAGTTTGGTGAGCAGGTAGCGTAGCATCAGCGGCCTATGATCAGCAGATCTTTGGTGAATGTTGTGAGGGTGCGACAGCCGTCTTCGGTGATCAACACGTCGTCTTCGATCCGGACGCCGAATTTGCCTTCGCCATAGAGCCCCGGTTCGTTGGTATAAACCGTGCCCGCAGGCAGAACCATCGGATTGCCGCGCATGATATAGGGGGCTTCGTGTACATCACGGCCCAATCCATGCCCGGTTTTGGTGCGGATCCGGTCTGCGTAGGGCGACGCTTCGAGCACGCCGGTCACCGCGTCATCAATGTCATGGGCGGTGACACCGGCGCAGGTGGCTTCCAGCCCTTTCATATTGGCGGCGAGCACGGTGTTATAGACGGCGCGCCCTTCGTCGGACACCTCGCCAACAAACACGGTGCGGGTGATATCGGCGGCAAACCCGTGTTTGCGCGCGCCAAAGTCAAACAGCAGCGCGTCGCCGGATTGCACGGGATAGTCATCGCGCGCATGGGCATGAGGCAGGGCGGAGTTCGCACCCGCCGCGACAATGGGGGCAAAGGCCAGATCATCGGCCCCTTCGGCAAACAGCGCCGCAATCAGCGCGCCTTCGATCTGTTTTTCGGTCTGCCCGATGCGCACCCCGTCCAGCACCCGTGTCAGGGCGCGTTCGGAAATGTCGATGGCGGCCTGCAATGCGGCGATGTCGTCGGGGGTTTTGATCATTCGCAGGGCCGAGATTTCGCGTTCGGCATCAACGATGTCCAGGTCGCCATAGGCCTGCGCCAGGGCGTGATGCACAAACACCCGCATGACCTGACCTTCGACGGCCAGTCGCTTCATCGGCATATGTGCTGCCAGCGCGGCAAAGGCATCCATGTATCCGGTCTGGTCGCGCCAATCGAATGTGGCCCCGTCCAGTCCCACAAGGGCCCAGCTGGAGAGTTCGAGATTGGGAACAATGGCCGCCGGGGCACCATCGGCGGGGATGACCACCAGAAACGGGCGTTCGTGGCTCATGAAGCTGTGGCCAAGGGCGCGGGTGAAATTGGGCCCCGGCACCAGGGCCACGGCATCCACCGACAGGTCACGGGCGACCTGACGATATTCGGCCAAGCGATCGGTCATTTTGGGGTCTCCGACAAAAGAGGAAACCGGGGCTGTGCGTGACAGCCCCGGTTCAAATGTTTGGTCTTATTCGACGCTAACGCCGTAGAAGATGTGGCTGCCCAGCGGGTGGACCTTGTAGCCCGAGACCTTGGTGCTCATCGGCATATAGACAACCGAATGCGCGATGGTCGCCCAGGGGGCCTGATCCTTGAACACGGCCTGTGCCTCTTCGTACAGTTTGGTACGTTCGGCGGTGTCGGTGGTCACCTTGGCCTTTTTGATCAACGCATCAAACGGCTCGTGGCACCACTGTGCCCGGTTCGATGCTTCGACCCCGTCGCAGCCCAGCAGAACGGCCAGGAAGTTGTCCGGATCCCCATTGTCCCCGGTCCAGCCCAGCAGAACGGCACCATCGCGGTTCAGTTCCTTGGAACGGGCCAGGTATTCACCCCATTCGTAGGAAACGATTTCCACGTTTACCCCAACCTTGGCGAAATCGGCCTGCATCAGTTCGGCCATACGACGCGCATTGGGGTTATAGGGACGCTGAACCGGCATCGCCCAGATCTTCATCTCCAGACCGGACACGCCTTCGGCTTCCAGCGCGGCCTTGGCGGCCTCGGGATCATAATTGTCGTCCTGAATGGCGTCGCTATAGCTCCACATGGTGGGCGGGATCGGGTTTTTGGCGATCTGGCCCGACCCCTGGAACACGACGTCAATGATGGCCTGTTTGTCGATGGCCATGTTCAGCGCCTTGCGCACCTTTGGGTTGTCGTAGGGGGCCATGGTGGTGTTATAGGCCAGATAGCCGACGTTCAGACCTTCCTGCTCCATCATGGTGATGTCGCCGTCTTCTTTCATCGCTGCGATATCAGCCGGGTTCGGGTACGGCATGATGTGGCATTCGCCGGCTTTCAGCTTCTGATACCGCACGGACGCATCCGGAGTGATCGCAAAGATCAGGTTGTCCACGTCGGCCTTGCCGCGCCAATAGCCTTCGTTGGCCTGATAGCGGATCACGGCGTCCTTTTGATAGGCGACCATCTTGAACGGGCCAGTGCCAATGGGGGCTGTGTTCAGCTTTTCGGGGGTCCCAGCGGCCATCATCGCATCGGCGTATTCAGCCGACAGAACCGATGCAAAATCCATTGCCATATTGGCAACGAATGGCGCTTCGGGTGTGTTCAGGGTGAATTTGACGGTATAGTCGTCAATCTTTTCAACCGATTTCACCAGGTCCGGCATCCCCATGCCGTTGAAATATTCCCAGGTGCCGCCATTGACCTTGTTGAACGGGTGATCGTCCAGACGCTGGCGTTCAAAGGTGAACACAACGTCATCGGCGTTGAAATCGCGGGTCGGGGTGAAATCGGCGTTCGAATGGAACGCGACGCCCTGACGCAGCTTGAAGGTATAGACCAGGCCATCATCGCTGGCTTCGACGCTTTCCGCCAGCCCGGGGATGACGTTGGTGGTGCCGGTTTCGAATTCCATCAAACGGCTATAGATCGGCTGGGCCGAGGCGTCGAAAGTGGTGCCCGCAGTGAACAGCGCCGGGTCAAACCCTTCGGGCGATCCTTCGGAACAGTAAACCAATGTGCTGGACAATGCCGGCGCCGCCATCAGGCCAAGCGCGGCAGTCGCCGCTAAAAAACGAGACTTCATGATGTTCTCCCAATGATTGTTTTTTGATCACGGCCCCGACCCGAAACACTCCCCGTTTCCCGGCTCTTTGTCGCAATGCGACCTCAGGTCAGGGCCGTGACATATTTCATATTGTATCCAATTACGCCAATCGGGAGTCAATGCGAATTTGTTACGGGAATGAAATCAGAAACGGGAAGCTGTCACGGCTTTGATTTGAAAGTGAAAATATTATTCCAAAAGCCGGGGGCAATGCGAACCTTGGGGAAGCTGCCGCAAGGTCAGGTTTCGCTGTGGGAAGGAGATTTGCACCGTGTTAAACGAGACTCCTGTCGAGTCATCCGGTCGAACGGCCCGGTATCCCAGCCGGTCAAGTCCGCAGCCTTGGATCGACCGTTCCAAGGTTGCGGAAATTTGGCGTGTGGTCCTGTCTCAGCCGCGCATGCGGGTGTGGTCGGGATCATAGGGGCAGGGTGGGATCACAGTCGCACCAACAATCGTGCCGCACAGATCCAGATCCAGGGTCTGACCAACCTTGCCCAGGTCCGGCAGGACAAAGGCATAGGCCAGGTTCATCCCAACCCGATACCCCCAATCCCCCGAGGTCACAGTGCCGACCACCTCATCGCCGTGCATCAGCGAGGCACCGCCATGGGCGGGAGTGGTGGTGCTGTCTATCTGGAGGCTCACCAGCTTGCGGTTTGGCCCATGCGCCTGCCGTTTCAGTAACGCTTCGCGCCCAACAAAATCACCCTTGTTGAGTTTCACGAAACGATCCAGCCCGGTTTCGAAGGGGTCGAATTCGGTAATCAGATCGGCCTTCCAATGCAGGAAGCCCTTTTCCATCCGCATCGACTCCACCGCGCGGGCACCGAACAGCTTCATGCCATGGATCTCACCCGCCTGACGCAGCGCCTTGTACGCGGCATAAAGCGAAGCGTTGGGCACGTGGATCTCATAAGCCAGTTCGCCCGAGAAGCTGACTGCCATCACCGTGGCAGGCGCAAAGCCGATGAAACATTCCCGCACGCTCAACCAGGGAAAACCCGCCGCAGACCAGTCGCCCCGGGACACGGAGGAGAGCACATCGCGCGCCCGGGGACCGGCCAGAACCAGAATGGTCTGGTTGTTGGTGAGACTGCGGACTTGTACATCTTCGTCGTCGCGCAGGTGCTGTTGCAGCCAATCCATGTCGTGGAATTCAGATGCGGCGGCCGACCCGTACCAGACCCGGTCGGGGCCTCGATCCGTGGCGGGCAGGTTGGCGACTGTGGCCTCGCCTTTGACCATGCCATGATGGTTCAACAGATAACCGAGGCCCACCCGGCCCACGCGTTTGGTGACGGTGCCGCAGAACATCCGGTCAAGGAAACTGTGCCGGTCCGTCCCGGTGATCTCGAACCTGTTAAAGCCGTTAACTTCGGCCAGACCAACGGTCTCCTGCACGGCTTTGACCTCTGCGGCGACAAGATCGTGCGCCTCGTCGAAATCGAAACCCAGAGTGGGGTGGAAATCGGATGTGGGTTTGAAATACTCCGCCCGCTCCCAGCCGTTGACGGGCGTGAATTCGGCACCTTCGACCTCCAGCACCGGGGTCAGCGGTGTGGTCTTGGCATACCGCCCGGCAGGGCGGTGTTCGTTGGGGAAGTGGAAACGGAATTCGTTCTGATAGTCCTGAATGGCGTATTGCGCGCAGAGTTCCACATTGGTGTGGCCGGTATAACGACGCGGATCCAGGCACCAGGTGTCATAACACGCCTCACCGTGCACGATCTGTTGTGCCAGCAGCCAGCCGTGACCGCCGCCTTCGCCCAATCCCGCGCGCAGGCCGATAATGCAAAAAGCGTTGCGTTTGCCCGGAATCGGCCCGACCAGCGGTGCGCCGTCGATGGTATAGGTGATTGGCCCGTTGACCACGGTGTGAATGCCGACCTCTTGCAGGGCGGGCATCCGCGCAAATGCGCCGTCCAACACATCCATGATGCGTTCCAGATCATCGGGGCACAGCGCGTTGACAAAATTGGGGTCGATCCCGTCCATGCCCCAGGTCTTGCAGTCCTGTTCATAGAATCCGACCAGCAACCCGTTTTTCTCCTGCCGGCAGTAATAATCGCTGATCGGGCAGCGGATCAGCGGCATCCGGTGCCCGGCGTCCTTGATCGCGGGGATTTCTTCGGTCAGGAAATACTGATGCTCCATCGACATGACCGGGTGATGCACGCCCATCATGGCGCCGACCTCGTTCACGCGATAGCCGCAGGCGTTGACCACGATATCACAGTCAATGTCCCCATGTTCCGTGTGCACGGTCCAGGTGTCGTCCTTGCGCTGGGTCAGCGAGGTGACGGGAGTGTTGCGGTAAACCTCGGCCCCGGCCTTGCGGGCGCGCCGGGCCAATGCCTGACACAGCTGCGCCGGGTCGATGTCCCCATCCAGCGGATCCCACAGACCGCCAATCAGGTTGTCAGTCGAAATCAGCGGGTGTCGGCGGGCGCATTCCTGGGCGTCGATGACTTCGAAATGCACATCCATGCCCCGCGCCATCGAGGCGAAATGGCGATAGCCCTGCATATGGGCTTCGGTGTTGGCCATGCGGATGCCGCCGTCACCGTGGTGGTAATTGATCGGATACTCAGGATCGTTGGCGAGTTCCTGATACAGGTTGATGGAATGGGTTTTGAGCCCGACCATGGTCTGGTTCATGCCGAAATTCGTCACCTGAGCAGCCGAATGCCAGGTGGTTCCGCTGGTCAATTCGTTGCGTTCGACCAGAACCACATCGGTCCATCCCTCTTGCGTGAGGTGATAGAGCGTTGAACACCCGGCGATGCCGCCGCCGATGACCACTACTTTGGTGCGCGATTTCATGTGCCTGATGTCTCCGAGCAAGAATGTAACTGGGACCATGGAAGGACGGGTTTTGCGGGTAAGGGTCAACGGGTTTGATCTGAGTTACGAAAAAAACGAAAGTATAATTCGATAATCTTGGATTTAGGGATTGCCACTTGCCCAAATCATCCTGGCCCCGGCCTTATGGCACCCAAGGCAGGGGAGGTTGCAATGCAGCAAGCACGTAAACGCGGTGGGCGCAAAGAGAGATTGGCGCTGCGCGCAGCACCTCCGCAGGTGAACCCCTGCCCACCAGGACAATCCGGCGGGGCCTATCGCCCGCTGTCCGAAACGGATCTGCACAGCATTTATGACACGGCTCTGCGCCTGTTGGCGGAACTGGGCATGGGCGAAGTCCCCGACCGATTGCACCGGGATCTGTTGGCGGCAGGGGCCAGTGATGCGGGCAACGGGCGGGTTCTGTTTCCCCGCGCGTTGATCGAAGACGCGATTGCGGCGGCGGCTAAGATATTCGTGTTGCATGGGCGCGACCCGGATCGATCCATCGAAGTGGGCGGCGACAAGGTGTATTTCGGCACGGGCGGCGCGGCGGTCCAGACCTTGGATCTGGATAGCGGGCTGTATCGCCCGTCAACCCTGTTGGATCTGCATGATTTCACCCGATTGCAGGATCGGCTGACCAATGTGGCCTGGTTCACCCGCTGTTGCGTGGCGACCGATGTGCCGGATGTGTTGGATCTGGACGTGAACACCGCCTATGCGCTGATGCGGAACACGACCAAACCTGTGGCGACGTCGTTTACCATTGCCGAAAACGTTGATCCCATTGTCAAAATGCTGGATATCGCGGCCGGGGGCGAAGGCGCGTTTGCGCGCCGCCCCTTTCTCAAGGCGCACATCAGCCCGGTGATTTCACCCATGCGTTATGGCGAGGACGCGGTGGATGTCGTTTATGAATGCATCCGCCACAATATCCCGATGTCCTGTATCACCGCGGCCCAGGCGGGGGCGACAGCGCCTGCGACCATGGCCGGGTTTCTGGCGCAATCGCTGGCGGAAACGCTGGCCAGTCTGGTGATGGTTCACGCCATTAGTCCGGGCTATCCGATGGTGTTCTCAAATTGGCCGTTGGTGATCGATCTGCGCACCGGTGCCTTTTCAGGGGGCGGTGGAGAGACCGCGCTGCTCAATGCCGCCTCGGCGCAGCTGTCCAACTGGTTGGGCCTGCCATCGGGTGTCGCCGCATCGATGAGCGACGCCAAGGCGATTGATGCCCAATATGGCGTGGAAAAGGGGCTGACCTCGCTGGCGGCGGCACTGGCCGGGGGCAATCTGATCTACGAAAGCTCAGGCATGACGGCGGCATTGCTGGGGGTCAGTTTTGAGGCGTTTGTTCTGGATGACGAAATGCACGCCCATACTTATCGCGTTCTGCGCGGGGTCGAGGTCAGCGACGATACGCTGGGTTTTGACGCCATTTGCCAGTCGGTTCTGGGCGAGGGGCATTTTCTGGGCGGGGCGCACACATTGCAGGCGATGGAGCGGGATTACTTTTACCCACCGCTCGCGGATCGAGACGAGCCACGCAGCTGGGCGATCTCAGGCGCGCGCGATGCCTGGAGCGTGGCCAAAGACAAGGCGCGCGAGATCCTGACGACGCATCATCCCGAATACCTGAGCGGCGCGCAGGATCAGGCAATCCGCGATCGGTTCAAGATCCTGACGTGATCAATAGTGTGGCGGGCGTTCGTCGCCGATGACCACGCCGCCACCGCCATCCTGTTCGCGCATGGCTTCGCGTTCCATCAGCATGTGAACCCGGCGCGTCAGCACGTCGATTTCGCCCTGCTGTTTGGCAACCACGTCGTTCAGATCATCCACGGTGCGGATCAGATGGGCGATTTTCTCTTCGAGATGCTGCATGGAATCCTCATGGCGTTGATCGCAACGTCATAGGGGCAAACCTCTTGCCGGTCCATGGCGTGTTGCGCAGGCTTGGCCGTGAGGGAGGAATTTATCATGACAGTCAGCAGTGAAACCCAAGGTGGGATCACCACCATCACCATCCAACGACCAGAGGTGCGCAATTGTGTGAACCCGGCCACGGCGCGGTTGCTTTATGATGCGTTTCTGGCGTTTGAGGCCGACCCGGATGCGCAGGTCGCAGTCTTTACCGGAACCGGCGGCTATTTCTGCGCGGGCTTTGACCTGAAGGAAGCAGGCAGCGGCGACGCGGATGATTGGATTGACAGCCTGGATATTCCCGAAACCTGGAATGATCCGATAAATGTTCCGCGCCCTGGGCCCATGGGGCCATCCCGGTTGATGCTGTCCAAACCGGTGATCGGGGCGATCGAAGGGTTCGCGGTTGCTGGAGGCATGGAACTGGCGGCCTGGTGCGACATGCGGGTCATGGCCGAGGATGCCGCAACGGGCGTGTTCTGTCGTCGCTGGGGAGTGCCGCTGCTGGACGGTGGTACTGTGCGATTGCCGCAGATCCTGGGACAGGGTCGGGCAAATGACATTATCCTGACCGGACGGCCCGTCACCGGCGTAGAAGCGCATCAGATCGGGTTTTCGGATCGGTTGTGCGCACCGGGGCAGGCGTTGTCCGTGGCAATGGATCTGGCGCGTGACCTGACCCGGTTCCCGCAGGACTGTATGCGGGCCGACCACCTGTCCGCACGCCAGACCCCGGCACAGTTGGCTGCCGCCCTGCGTCGGGAATGGGTGTCGGCGACGGCTTTTGTTTCTGAGGGGCGTTCGGGCGCGGCGCGGTTCGCGGCAGGCAAGGGGCGGTCCGGGAGTTTTTCCGATATCTGAAGCGACGAAGCTGCGCCGGGATGCGGTTTTCTGGGGAAAACCCGCAGACCTCTGGCGGGGATTTTTTGCACTGGACCTGGCTGGGCGCGCGGTTATGGACCGCTCAGCTGGGCTCTCGCGCCTTGCTGTTGTTACACGCATGGGCTAGACCGCGCGGCGACGACAAACCCGTACTGACGCGAGGAGGCCGAGATGGCCAAACCCAAGAAGACCCCCCGCCCCAGGGCCGAGACGCCCAAGGGGTTCCGTGACTATTTTGGTGCCGAGGTGACGCAGCGCACCGAGATGCTGCGTGCGATTGCGGGTGTCTATCATCATTACGGGTTCGAGGCGCTGGAATCTTCGGCGGTTGAAACAGTCGAAGCGCTGGGCAAGTTCTTGCCCGATGTGGATCGCCCGAACGAGGGTGTGTTTGCCTGGCAGGAGTTTGACGAAAACGATCGCGGGGATTGGATGGCGCTGCGCTATGATCTGACCGCGCCTCTGGCCCGTGTCTATGCGCAGCACCGCAATGACCTGCCGACACCCTATCGCCGGTTTGCAATGGGGCCCGTGTGGCGCAATGAAAAGCCCGGCCCAGGGAGGTATCGCCAGTTCTATCAATGCGACGCCGACACCGTGGGCACCGCGTCGATGGCGGCAGATGCCGAAATCTGTGCGATGCTGAGCGACACGCTGGAAACCGTGGGCATTCCGCGCGGCGACTATCTGGTGCGGGTGAATAACCGCAAGGTTCTGAACGGCGTGCTCGAGGCGATGGGTCTGGGCGACGATCAGGGCGCACGCGACAATGTGCTGCGCACCATCGACAAGTTCGACAAGGTGGGCGAGCAGGGCGTGCGCGAATTGCTGACCAAGGGACGTCTGGATGCCTCTGGCGCGTTCATCGACGGTGTTGGCCTCAGCGACGATCAAGCGGCCCCCGTGTTGGCGTTTCTGACATCCAAGGCGGCAGATGCGGCGGGCACCATTGCCAACCTGCGCGCGGCCATTGGGTCCAGCGACATCGGTGCCAAAGGCGTGGCCGAGCTGGAACAGATTGGTGAGCTGTTGGCCGCAGGCGGATATGGATCGGACCGGATCGAGATTGACCCGTCGGTCGTGCGTGGTCTTGGGTACTACACTGGACCGGTTTATGAGGCCGAGCTGACCTTTGATATTCTGGATGAAAAGGGGCGCAAGCGTCAGTTCGGATCTGTGTCTGGTGGCGGGCGCTATGACGATCTGGTCAAACGGTTCACCGGACAGGAAGTCCCCGCGACAGGGGTTTCCATCGGCGTAGACCGCCTGTTGGCGGCTTTGCGCGAAAAAGGCCGGATCGCCGCCCAACCCAAGGGGCCGGTTGTCGTCACCGTGATGGATCGCGACCGGATGGCGGATTATCAGGCCATGGTGTCCGAGCTGCGCAATTCAGGCATCCGCGCAGAGGTCTATCTGGGCAACCCCAAGAATTTTGGCAACCAGCTGAAATACGCGGACAAACGCAATTCGCCAGTGGCCGTGATCGAAGGCGGGGATGAAAAGGCCAACGGCATCATCCAGATCAAGGATCTGATCCTGGGCGCACAGATCGCACAGAGCGCGACCCTGGAAGAGTGGAAAGAGCGCCCCAGCCAATTCGAAGTGCCGCGTGACCAGTTGGTCGCCAAGGTGCGCGAGATCCTGGAAGGGCAGGAATAATCATGCCAGATCGTTCCCAGATCGCCGCCCGCGCGGCACAGTTGCGCGTGCGGTTCGAAGCGGCCGGCGGGTTGGTGGTGGACCCGCCGCTGTTGCAACCCGCAGGTACCTTGTTGGACCTTTATGGCGAAGATATCCGTGCGCGCGCCTATGTGACCAGCGACGCATTGCGCGGCGAACAGATGTTGCGCCCCGATTTCACCGTGCCGGTGGTTCAGATGCATATGAGCGAAGGGGCCGAACCGGCGCGTTATACCTATTCGGGCGAAGTGTTCCGGCGTCAGGAACACGACCCCGATCGCGCCAACGAATATGTCCAAGTCGGATACGAGGTGTTTGACCGCGAAGATCCGGCTGCCGCCGATGCCGAAGTGTTTTCATTGTTTGCCTTGCAATTGCGTGGGGTGTCGCTGCGTGCTGCGACCGGGGACATCGGAATTCTGATGGCCGCTGTCGAAGGGCTGAACACCAGCGACAAGCGCAAATCCGCGCTGATGCGTCATATCTGGCGTCCGCGTCGTTTCCGGGCGCTGCTGGATCGGTATGCCGGGCGTGCGCCGATACCAGAGGGCCGCAAGGCGTTGTTGTCGACCAAAGGCGATCTGTTGCGGGGGGCCGTTGCAATCGGCAAGCGCAGCGCCGCCGAAATTGCCGAACGCATCGAGGTCTTGCGCGCTGACGCCGCCGCACCACCGATTGCCGAAAAGGAAATCCTGGCGCTTGAAGCCCTGATGGCGGTGCGGGAAACCGTGCCTTATGCCATCGAACAGATGCGTGATATTGCTGTTGATCTGCCCGCGATCATCCCGGCTTTGGACCGATTGGATGCGCGTACCGCCGCGATGAAAGCACGAGGTGTCGATGTGGACAATCTCGATTTCGAGGCCTCCTATGGGCGTACGTCGATGGAGTATTACGACGGTTTTGTCTTTGGCTTCTACGCGGAAACCCGCCCTGATCTGCCGTCGATTGCCAGCGGTGGTCGGTATGATGCCTTGACCTGGCATCTGGGGCAGGGGGCAGAAATTCCGGCCGTGGGCGGTGTGATCCGCCCGGATCTGATCCTTGAGATTGAGGAGTCCCGGATATGACCATCAAGCTGGGCGTGCCGTCCAAGGGGCGGCTGATGGAGAAGACATTCGACTGGTTCGCCAAACGGGACATTTCCCTGTCACGGACGGGATCTGACCGTGAATACGCAGGACGTGTAGATGGCGTTGATGGGGTGGATCTGGTTCTGCTGAGCGCTGGCGAAATCCCGCGGGAACTGGCCGCAGGGCGTATCCACCTGGGCGTGACGGGCACCGATCTGGTTCAGGAAAAACTGCCACGCTGGGAACAGCAGGTCGAAGAGATCGCAGCTTTGGGTTTTGGCCATGCGGATCTTATTCTGGCGGTGCCGCAGTTCTGGATCGACGTTGATGCACTGGATGATCTGGACGCAGCGGCCGCAGTTTTTCGCAAAACCCACGGGTTCCGTCTGAGGATTGCAACCAAATACCACCGCCTGGTGCGGGAATTCCTGAATGACGCAGGCGTGGCTGACTATCAGTTGGTCGATAGCCAGGGCGCAACCGAAGGCACAGTCAAGAACGAAACCGCTGAAATGGTCGCCGATATCACATCGACCGGTGAAACCCTGCGTGCCAATCACCTGAAGCTGTTGTCTGACGGGTTGGTTTTGAAATCACAGGCCACTTTGTGGCGCAGCCGTGTGGCGCGCTATGACAAGGATGACAAGCAGGCCTTGAACCAGTTGCTGGATCGGCTCGTCTGACCAAACGGTCCGCCCTGTTTGGTCAATGGCCACATCATTAAAGGCTCTCAGCCGGGGCGTGTCTCCGGCTGGGTTTCTTGTCTCGGCGCACTGGTTTTGACGACTGTTCCAGGGAACATGTGAACCCGATAGGGGACGGATGAAAGCCCACTAGAAGAACCAACACCGCAGGACAGCCGATTTGGTGGTGCGGGCCTTGTTGGTGGGGACTGTTGAACGTGGTGCCGCATCTGACGCGCTGCCGTGCACGTATTGTCCCAAACCTTTGGGCAAAGCCTCTTGCATTGGGCGGAGCGACCAGTATCCATGATCCGGCCCGCATACCTCCTGTGCGGGCTCGAAGGACAGGACATTCACGATGACAAACCCCATGTTGCCCCGCGCCGGTGAAATGTTGCATCTGCGAGGGAATGCGCTTGAAAAAGGCGATCCCGTGGCTTTGCCACTGGTCCAAAGTTCGATGTATCATCTGCCGGGCACCTGGCAAGGTGAGCGGTCTTATGGGCGGGTCGACAACCCGACATGGGAACAGCTGGAACATGTGCTGTCGCATCTGGAACAGGCACCTTGTCTGAGCTTCCCTTCGGGGATGGCAGCGATTTCAGCGGCGTTGTTTGCCACGGTGCGGGCCGGGGCACGGTTGTTGATCCCGTCGGACGGATATTATGTCACCCGCCGCCTGTCGGATCGGTTTCTGGCCAATCTGGGGGTCGAGGTCGTAGAGCGACCGACGACCGCTTTTGATCGTGGCGGGTTTGACGGGTTTGACGTGGTGTTTCTGGAAAGCCCGTCCAATCCGGGGCTCGACATGGTTGATCTGGCAGATGTGGCGAAACAGGTGCGGGCCGCAGGTGGGGTGACCATTGCTGACAATACCACGCTGACCCCGCTGGGGCAGAGACCGTTGGATCTGGGCATTGACGTCGTGGTGTCGTCGGATACCAAATCCATGGGCGGCCACTCGGATGCCCTGATGGGGCATGTGGCGACGCGGAATGAAAAAATCCTTGAGGCCGTGAAAGAGTGGCGCACGTTTTCGGGGTGTATTCCCGGCCCGCAGGAGGCCTGGTTGCTGCACCGGGGGCTTGAAACGCTGGACGTCAGGTTCGACCGCATGTGCAGTTCGGCACAGATCGTTGCTGAACGGTTGGTCGATCACCCAGAGGTGCAAAAGGTTCGCTATCCGGGGTTGCAGGGGGATCCGGCTCATATGTTGGCGGTGCAGCAGACACATCGGTTCGGGTTTCTGATATCGCTGACATTGGCAAGCGCGGAAAAGGCCGACAGCTTTATCAATTCCTGCCCGCTCTTGCGGCCGGCAACTTCCTTTGGCGGGGTTCACAGTTCGGCCGAGCGCCGCGCACGCTGGGGAGATGACGTGGCACCCGGGTTTGTACGCCTGTCTGTGGGATGCGAACCCATAGAGGAGCTGTGGGCGGCGATGGACGCTGCGCTGGGATAGCGCCTGTGGTGTTTGCGACCCCCTCGGGTGCCCCGATCAGATGACCCCGATTTCGGCCAGCGCCTGGTTCAGCTCTGGGGGCAGGGTGTCTTCGCTGTGTCGTCCCATGGGCAGGTCTGGCGGGCTGTCTTCGGGTTTGAGATAGCGCCAGCCCTGAAATGGACGTTTCTGGGCGGTCTGTGTGCGGTGCAATTCAGGATCCAGAATGATGGCACAGCGACGAATCCCGTCTTCGCCGATCACCTCATCCAGACGCAGCACCCGTTGACGGCATTGAACGACGCCTTTGATGACCCAATAGATCGACCCGCCGTTCAGGATCTCGGCTTCGCGCTTGGGCCACATCCGGGTGACATGGCGCGGCAACCCATCGGGCAGTTCTGCCCGACGCATCTCTTGCCAGTCAATCAGGGATTCGACGCTCTCCGAGCCAACGGACAGTTTGATCAGATTGATATGCTTATCCACAGGTCATCCCCAGAGTCGTCCCGAGCTTCATCATGATATTGTAGTTTACTGGTCGCGGGCTTCAAGGTATTGTGTGTGTCTCAGGAAAAAACCTCTCTAAACCGTGAATTCGGCGTTGAGGGTTTCTGGAATCCTGTAGTATCGAAGCCGCCAGCCTACCCAGGAAGGATTCGCCCCATGAGCCGCTTTGCCGCCCCGATCGCCGAACAGATTTGGGATATGAAATACCGTTTCAAAGGTGCCGATGGCACCCCAATCGATCAAACGGTCGAAGACAGCTGGCGGCGGATTGCCCGGGATCTGGCCAAGGTCGAAGACGATGCGGCGGTTTGGGAAGACAAATTCTATGGGGCGCTGGAGGATTTCAAATTCCTGCCAGCAGGCCGCATTACCGCAGGCGCAGGTACCGCGCGTCAGGTTACTTTGTTCAACTGTTTTGTCATGGGCACCGTGCCAGACAGCATGGGCGGTATCTTTGACATGCTCAAAGAGGCTGCGCTGACCATGCAGCAGGGGGGTGGTATCGGATATGATTTCTCGACCATTCGCCCGCGTGGTGCCGACGTAAAAGGCGTGGCGGCCGATGCCTCGGGCCCCTTGAGCTTTATGGATGTGTGGGACGCCATGTGCCGCACGATCATGTCCGCCGGTTCGCGCCGGGGTGCGATGATGGCCACCATGCGGTGTGACCATCCCGATATCGAACATTTCATCACCGCCAAATCCGATCCCGCCCGTTTGCGCATGTTCAACATGTCAGTGCTGGTAACCGATGATTTCATGGAAGCGGTCAAGGCAGACGGGTCGTGGGAGCTGTCTTTTGGCGGCAAAGTCTACCACACGGTTCAGGCGCGCGACCTGTGGAACAAGATCATGCAGGCGACGTTTGATTATGCCGAGCCGGGCGTGATTTTTATCGACCGGATCAACACCGCAAACAATCTTAGCTATTGCGAAACCATCGCTGCGACAAACCCCTGTGGTGAACAGCCGCTGCCGCCATATGGTGCCTGTCTGCTGGGGTCGATCAACATGGCGCGGTTGGTGTCGAACCCGTTCGAAACCGGTGCCGCTCTGGATGAGACAGCCATGCAGGAGCTGGTCGCTACGGCCGTGCGGATGATGGACAACGTTGTCGATGCATCCAAATTCCCGCTCGAGGCGCAGGCGCTGGAAGCACATAACAAACGGCGGATCGGTCTCGGTGTCACCGGTCTGGCCGACGCGCTGCTGATGATGGGGCTGCGCTATGGTTCGGACGCGGCGGCGCGTCAGACCGAAGGCTGGTTGAAAGCCATCGCCCGCGCCGCATATCTGGCGTCGGTGGATTTGGCCAAGGAAAAAGGCGCGTTCCCGCTGTTCGACGCCGAGCCTTATCTGAATTCCGGGACGATGCAGGCAATGGACAGCGATGTGCGTGATGCAATCCGTGAAAACGGCATTCGCAATGCACTGCTGACATCAATTGCACCGACCGGCACCATCAGCCTGTATGCGGGGAATGTCAGCTCGGGGATCGAGCCTGTGTTCGCCTATGCCTATACTCGCAAGGTTCTGCAGAAGGACGGTTCGCGCACCGAAGAGGAAGTGGTTGATTACGCCGTGCAGATGTGGCGTGACAAATTCGGTGACAAGGAATTGCCCGATTATTTCGTCAATGCCCAGACCCTGGCCCCGACGGCCCACGTCAAGATGCAGGCTGCAGCTCAGAAATGGATCGACAGCTCAATCTCGAAAACCATCAATTGCCCCGAAGACATCAGCTTTGATGACTTCAAGGACGTTTACATGCAGGCATGGGATCAGGGCTGCAAGGGCTGCACGACCTATCGTCCCAATGATGTGACCGGGTCGGTTTTGACCGTTTCGGAAAGTTCCGAGCAGGCACCGGGTGAAAGCGCCGGAGCCCCGCATGAGGTTGAAGGTGGCGATGTCATTTACATGTCTGAACCGCTGGACCGTCCGCAGTCGCTCGAAGGGCATACATATAAACTGAAATGGCCCGACAGCGAACACGCGATCTATCTGACCATCAACGATATTGTGATAAACAACCATCGCCGCCCGTTCGAGGTCTTCATCAACTCCAAGAACATGGAGCATTATGCCTGGACCCTGGCATTGACACGGATGATTTCGGCCGTGTTCCGGCGTGGGGGTGATGTGTCCTTTGTGGTGGAAGAGCTCAAGGCCGTGTTCGATCCGCGCGGTGGGGCCTGGGTGCAGGGCAAATACATCCCGTCGATCTTGGCCGCCATCGGGGGCGTGATCGAAACCCATATGGTCAAAACCGGGTTCCTCGAAGGCGAAGGCATGGGGCTCAAAGCCGACCCTCAGGCGCAAGTCGTCAACTTGGACCAACCCCGCGGCAAAGCCTGTCCGAGCTGCGGCCAGTTCGACATGCAGATGGTAGAAGGCTGCATGACCTGTCGCAGCTGTGGTCACTCCAAGTGTGGCTAACGGAGCACCGGGACTCGTTGTTGTTTCAGGGTGCATAAAGAACCCATATGGGCGATTTCGTCGCCCATATGCCAAGTGATTGTCGCCCAAGTTTGCGTAACCTATTGAAATAAATCATTATAGTTAAATCTCGAAATCTGGCGATTCGAGGATAGAATGCAGCCGTCGGTTTGCTGGCGGCTATTGACGCACTGCGTGAAATCCAGATCATGATGAGCATGGAATTGAACAAGCTCATACACGCCAACTACACCTGCTGACCAAGCAGCGACCTTCTCCCGAGCGGACAATTGCTCGGATCGTTTCCCATCAAATGGAATACTGTCATGACGAGAATGACGGATCCACCTCTCGGGAATCTCTTCAGTTGATGGCCTCCACACGCATCCATTTCAAAGGTCGAATACGGCGCTGACTTGAAGACGTCACGTTGGAGAGTGCGGGGCAACAGAGCCGTTGCTGAGACTGCTCAGACTTTGGTCATGGTCACTCTGTATCCAACCCATAAGAATTTTTGGAAAAGATGGTTTTGAGGTGCGAGATGTCTCACGAACTGGACGACAAGTTAAAGAAATTAGCCGCGTCTGCAAACTACTCACCCGCTGGCCTGAAAGACCTTTTTGAAGGCTGGGACATTGTGGATTTCATGATGGTCGAGGCGGCCATTCGTCAAGCGAGTGATCCAGCAGAATGGCAACAGTCATTGGATACTATCCCTCGTGATCGCCACGAGGATTGGATGCAAAGCTGGGAAAAACGCCTCCTCGAGGCCTGGGAATTCTCAGGGTTTTCGGACATGAGAAGGGCTGCCACTGTACTTCGTCGATTGCTGCTCATTACCCAACAGTCGGAATTCGAGCTGATTAGGGAAGCGTTTCGGTTGCCCTTGGAGCTGCCTGAAGGAAGGGGGGTGCCAGAGTACCTGATTGGTATGGATGACAAGACGGAGTTGTCCCGAACTGTCAGAAACAACATTGACAAGCCGGAGCGCCTGTTTGCCGTTCGTGACCTTGCCCGGTTCGATGACAAGGCGTTGGTCGCTGCTGAGGAGGTCAAATCTTGCTTCCCGAACGCAAGTCAGGTGATCGATGGGCTCTTGGCTGAGATGCTTCGAGGTTTCGAGTTCGGCAATGATACCATTAAATTTCGACCGACGATCATTCTGGGCGAACCAGGCATCGGCAAGACCACCGTCGTACGCAGTTTGCTTGGTTCCCTCGAGATGCGGCCAGAGATCGTCTCGGTGGCTGGTCACACTGACTCTCAGGTGTTCGGGGTGTCGGCTGGTTGGTCGAGTGCGATGCCGAGTGTGATGACGAACGCCGTATTGAGACAGAAAATCCTTAACCCTGTCTTGGTGCTCGATGAAATTGACAAGGTACGTCCGAGCCATAATGGGGATATATATGCGGAACTGTTGCTTCTCACCGAACCCTCGGATGCAAAGGCATACAGGGACAAGTTCCTGAGCGCTGCTACCGATTGCTCTCGAATGTCCTGGCTTTTCACTGCGAATGACCTGACAAGTATTCCGCCCCCGCTAAAAAAACAGGTGCACCATCTACAAAATGGAACGACCCACTGATGATCAATTACCCCCAATCATCAGATCCATGCATTCCTCATATGCGATTGAACGCGCAGTGGACCCAAGATTGATCCCCTTATGCTTGGGAGATATCGAATTACTGGAGCGAGACTTCAGGGACTATCGGGACCTGCGCCGCCTTCGAGAGATGATCCGCATCTTAGTACACCTGCGCCAAAAAGAACTTCCGCATGCCTAGTGTTTAGGCCTTCGGCCGCATAGGTCCCAACGGCCGTAGATGGACTTTCTGGTGCTGGTCAAAGTGCCACATGTGGAAGTGTCAGGGTTAGTCACTCTGGCGACGATCTTAGCAAGCTTTGTCTGCTTTGCGCAGATAGTGACCTTTGCAAAGTCAATCGAACAGCCCTTTGCCGCGCTTGACCAGCACACCGGTTGCTGCGTTGCAGCTACCCCGAAGCAGCCGTTCGAAACATTGCGCAGCATTATAGATGGCCCGAGATCAGCAAGCGGACTTTTCAGACCTTCGACGCTTTCGGATCAATGGCCGCTTCCGTGGTTTTGCACCTGAACCCTCTCCTGTATAATTCACACATAAAACAACGCCAGAAGCGCGTAAGAGCGCTTTTAGCGCCTGAAAGAATTTTGGTCCGATTGACAGGTTGTGGCAGTGTGGAAGATTGATTGAAAACAGTTTATTTAGTCAAGTTGCGTGGCGGTATCTTTCGCCACGTCATCACCTGCCCATCTGGCGAACAGGTGAATTAGAATTATGATCATTGACACAGGGACCGCCACAGAAATCCAGACCATTGGAATCCCAAGCGTATCTGCTGTCAGGCCAGATTGCCGCGCCAGATATCCTTTTGCAAACCCGCCTCGCAGTCCGATAAAGCAGAAATAGATTACGGGCAGGATGAAAGTCAGCACTGCAAGGCTTTGGATGGCTTTCGCAAAGGCCGCCAGAATGTGAGGTGGTTCAGGGAAAACACTTTGCATCAACACCGCATCTGACTGTGTCTTGAACGATAGCGTCGCGCCCAGCAATCCGGTCCACACCATCGCGTAGCGGGCGACATCTTCGGTCCAGACGGGGGGCGAGGAGAAGACATAGCGCGCGATGATCTGCACCACGACTGTCACGAACATCACACAAACCGCAAAGACAGCGATGCGGCGCATGAGCAGGTGCAAGCTGTCGCTGGTGCTGAGGATGAGGTGGCGCATGTGTCTCTCCGGTAATGGAGGGCGGGCCGCAGGGAGCAGCCCGCCAATTGGATTAGCGGTTCTCGTCAGAGAGCTTTTTCCAAAGCGCGGTATCTTCTGCCGACATCAGGTCTGAATCGTAGACTGGCAATGATGCTTCGCGGAAGACGGCGCGTTCCTCAGGCGTCAGGCGCTGAACTGTTACGCCTTTTTCCTCAAGCGCGCTCAGCCCATTTTCCGACGCTTCTGCAAGCCACGCCCGTGCAGCAGCATCCGCTGTGATAACCGCCCCATCCACTGCGGCACGGTCCGCGTCAGACAATCCGTCATACCAGGCTTTTGAGACAATCACGGCACGCAGCGGCCAAATCACATCGGCAGTGGCAAAGTTCTTCACGAAGTCGGTTTGGCCGAACATCACCGGCACGAAGGGAGAGTTCAGGTAGCCATCAATCACCCCAGTTTGCAGGCCCGCTGGGACTTCGCCCCAAGGCACGATCGTGCCGCTAGACCCCCACGCCTGATACATCGCGATTTGCGCGTCATCCAAAGCCCGCATCCGCAGGCTGGCCATATCCGCGGGTGAGCGCACGGCTTGCGTTGTAGTAATCACGCCAGAGGCGGGGCCAAGCGGGGCCAAGGCCAAAAGGATCGCGTCTTGTTTGGCAAGGTTTTCGTTGATGCGCGTGTAGACATCTCCGGCGGCCAAGGCGCGGTCCATGTGCCCGATGTCGCTGAAGATATATGGCAGACGGACCCCGTAGATAAAGGGATCAACCTGTGCGACGGCACGTACATCCGAGAGTGATACTTCGAGCAGGCCGGTTGAAACCTGATCGAATTTTTCGGCCTCATTGCCGACAGAACCGCGCGGCATTTCGCGCACGTCCATACCTGCCTCTTTGAGCGCATTGCCAAAGGCGAATGCCCAGTTGTACGAGCCTGATGTTTCCAGATCCGGTTTGCTGTCCAGCGCAATTTTGACCTCTGCTGACGCAGATGTGGCCATCGCGAGCAATGCCGCTAGTGTAAGTGCCTTGAGTTTCATTGGTCGTCCTCCCTTTTGGATTGGTTAGTTCACGGAAAATCCGAACAGGCGTGGCAACGTGAGACTGATCGCGGGCCAATAGACCAGCGCCAGCAACAACAGCACCTGAACGAAAATGAAGGGCAGGACAGCATAAGCCAGCCGCCAGTAATTGAGATTTGTCAGGGCTGATACAACCACAAGGCATTTACCCAGCGGTGGCGTAATCAGACCAACACACAGGTTGAAGCACAGCACGATGCCAAGGTGGATCGGGCTAATGCCTTGCTCTAGCGCTTGGGGGGCGAACAGCGGGATTAGCAGGGTCAGGGCCACGGGCGTGTCCATGAACATGCCCGCGATCAGAAAAATACCGATGAGGAAGAAGAGGTACTTTGTGCCTGTCAGCCCAAAGGATTCTACCCATGTCGCCAAGGCCTGTGACCAGCCCAATTGCCCCGCTAAATAGCCTAGCACCGAAATCGCAGCGAGAATGATAAAGATCGTGCCGGTCATCTTTGCAGTGGCCTCAACCGCGTCAAAAATCATGCGCCAGTTCAACCCTTTGTAGAACTGGCCTGCCATCAACGCAAAAAACACCGCAATTGCAGAGCCCTCGGTTGGAGTCGCCAGCCCGAACACAAGCGAGCCAAGGATCGCCACAGGCAGGCACAGTGCAGGTGCTGCGTTCAGCAAGCTGGGCAAAAAACGCGGCAGGTCGTCAGATGCCCCGCCCGGATGCCCTTTGATCTGCGCGATGACCGCGTTCAGGATCATCAGGGCTGCCGCAAGCATCAGACCGGGCACAACGCCTGCGATGAACAGGGCTGCGACAGAGGCCCCGGTCAAACCGCCATAGATGATCATGATGATCGATGGGGGGATGATCGGCCCGATCATCGAGGACGCCGCCGTGATGGCCCCTGCGTAATAGGGATCATAGCCACGCGCCTTCATTTCCGGCACGAATGTGCGCGACAAGGCAGCACTGTCGGCTATTGCCGAACCTGAAATCCCCGCAAAGAACACGCTTGTCAGGATATTCACATGCCCCAAGCCACCGCGAAAGCGGCCCACGATGGACATAGCAAAATCGATCAGGCTGCGGGTCACCCCTGCGCGGCTCATGATCTCGGCGGTCAGGATAAACAGTGGCATCGCCATGAAAGCAAAAACATCAAGCTGGGCGAAAATACGCTGTGGCAGGATCGAGAGAAACTGTGTCTTGTCGACGGCGACAAAGGTCAGGACGGAGACAGCGCCCATGAGATAGGCAAAGGCCGTGCCGCTGATCAGCAGTAAGATGAAGACGAAAGGGATCAGCCACATGTCACACCGCCGTCCGCATAACGCCGCCGTTGGGTGAGGGTTCTGCGCGCACGTCAGGTGGATGCGTCACAATAGAGGTCAACTCCACTTTCGAGTGTGGAAGGCTAGCCATATTTGCCAAAGGTCGAGCCGTCTGCTCCGAGTGCTCAAAGAGATTTTCCATAGCCTTTGCTGCGCTTAGCAACCGGTCGTCGCCCCGCATAGGCCCTAACACTTGAAGGCCAAAGGGCATGCCAGCCGAATCGCGTCCACAAGGCAGAGTGATAGAAGGCGCGCCCGTCAAAGACCCACGATAGCACAGCGCGAGCCAGCGGTAGTAGATGTCCATCTTCTGCCCGTCGATTTCACCGGCATAGGACTGTGTCCACGCAAACGGCGATACAGGCGATGTTGGCAGCACGATCACATCAAACTCAGCGATCAGCGCGTTGAATTTGCGCAAGATGTGCGTTTGCTCGGCATGGGCCCAACCACGATCGGCCAGTGACATAGTTTGCCCAAGGGCAACATTATCTCTGATATGCGCGCCAAAGTTGTTGGGTTCTTGGGCCACGGCCTCGCCGAAGGCTACGCCAAAACTCTCGGCCCGTAGAATATCGAAGCAGTGGTCCATATCACCCAGATCGAGATTCGCCGCGCGGCATTCCTTGACCTGCGGACGAAGCACCTCAAGACGGGCGCGAAACGTCTCACGGATGCTTTGCTCGACCGGAGCGCCACCAAAATCTTCGCTGAAGCCAACGCGCAATTCTTTCAAGTCTGTGGATGGCAGCTCTGTGAAACGGCCTGTGACAGAGGGAGCAGAAAGCGGATCATCAGGATCATAGCCCTGACAAACCGACAACATTAGCGTCAGATCATCCATCGTACGCGCCATCGGGCCAAGCACCGAAATGCCCGACCACCCCAAGGGTCGCGTGGGATGTGCAATCACATCAACAGAGGGACGATACCCGACAACTCCGCAAAGTGCTGCTGGCATCCGAAGGGACCCGCCAGTGTCGGACCCAGTGCAAAGGGGCAGTAGGTTTGCTGCCAAAGCGGCAGCGGAGCCACCAGACGATCCACCAGCGATCAAATTTGCGTCAAACGGATTGCCCGTCGCACCCCAAACCGGATTGCGGCTGTTTCCTCCGGCACCCATTTCAGGGACATTTGTTTTGGCAAGTATGATTGCGCCCGCTGCACGCAGCCGTCCAACCATCAGCAAATCTTCGTCGGGCACAAAACCACGCGTCCGGACGCTGCCGTGCGTTGTCAGCAAGCCTTTGGTGTTCTGCAAGTCTTTGACGCCAATCGGCAAACCGTCAAGTGCGCCCTTTGGATCACCGTCCTTCCAACGCTGTGTCGCGGCCGCGGCGCTGGCGATGGCCCCTTCGATATCCATAGCGGATAAAGCGTTAATCTTGGGATTGAAGCGGGAGATTTGTTCAAGACAGGCCGCCAAATACTCACTTGGCGTCAAAGTTCGGGCCTTGAAGGCCGCAAGGACTTCACAGGCCGATAGTGCGAGCAGAGCCTCCCTAGTCAAAGGCTCGTTCCAATTATCGTAATTGTCCGAACAGACACCCGAGCCCTCCCAAACTGTGTGTTTGGTTAAGATAAGGTATGAGTAATGCGGAAAATAGTGAAATACACACCAACAACATTAACCAAATGGAATGGTATTAATGTCTTCAGTGGTTTGCTGCAGGCATTTGAGGAACAACGATAACGTCGCATTCTGCGAAACTTGGTCTTTGCGCCAAAAGCAGCGTGCCTCTGACAATAAGTCGCGCGTATCAAGCGGTAGGATCATGGTTTCACCCCGCGCTGCCTGTGCCTGTGCAAGTCGTTGCGGAAGCAAGCCGAGCGCAGGCATTGTCCGTAAAAGTTCAAGGTTCAGGGCAAGTGACAAAGATGCAATTGTATTGGTCGGGGGCGACAGCCCATTTGCGGCAAAAAGTGCGTCTACGGCCTGGCGCGCCACTGAGTTGGGCTGCGGCAATATCCACGGATAACTTGCGACTTCCGCCCATGTTACATCACCGGCTTGCGCTAGCGGATGGTTTCGCCCAGCAACGACGACAACCGGTTCGGAAAACAAGGCCATTTGGTCAATTCCAGCCAATTCCTGAGGCTGCCAAATCCTTGCGATCACCAGATCCAGCGCCCCCGCCTCGAGCTGCGGTAACAATTCAACAAAATGCCCTTCGGAAACGGATACGTTTGCTTGCGGCGTGCTGCGCTTGAACAATGCAATCGTGCCGGGCAGCAAGGTAGGTGCAACCGAACTGACAACGCCGATAGAGACAGACCCTGAAACTCCACTGGTCATCGCTTCAATGTCAAATGCTGCGCGATCAAGTTGGCCAAGTGCTTGGCGTGCATGATCTGCAAGACGCGTGCCGATAGGCGTCAGGTAAAGCCTGTTGCGGTCCCGGGTAACAACAGGCACGCCAACAATCTTTTCCAACTCGGCAATCTGTTTTGACACGGCTGGCTGCGTGACTCCAAGCGCCTCGGACACTCGTGCGACGAGCTTGAGATCGGAAAGCGCCACAAGAGCACGTAAGTGCCGAAGCGTTATGCCCTGTTGAAATCCCTTGCCCAAAATTGGTCGCACCTCTTCGCAAACTCAAATTGATTGTGTCATGGCTTTCACAAGGGGACACATGCCCAGTTTGTATGCGAAGTTGATTAAACATGTCGATAGAACGTAAAACTCTGGATCGTCATGCTTGGTAATAACTTAGCCCACGATCCTGTCCTAAGCGTACAAAGTAGCGAAGGCCCTATGCCTCCCATTTCGGCCATTGGTACAGTTTGCAGCATTCGGCAAAGTGGGCTCAGACCGGCCATTGACCTATAGTTTTCTGCATTGGCGGCTCGAACGGCGGCATTTGGAAAATCCAGCCTGACAGTTTGCGTTCGCAGCAATGATCCGCATTTCGTCCCTACGTGTCAGTTGGGCGAGTCCGCTTTGGGCTGGGAGCGGTCGTCTGTGCCAGGTGCGGAGAATGACGGCACCGAGCCCTCTTTGCCAATTTTCTGTGACGCGGCGAAGGTCTGCTCCTGGGCCGGCGAACCAAGAAAGATGGCTGGAGGGTGATCTTCAAATGCGCGGGGTGGAGGCTTGCCAACCTTGACCTCTTTTGGGGTATGGGTGGCCTGAGAAAATTGAGCCGGAGTCACCGACGTTGCATTTTCGATGCCAAGAGACTATGTGAGAGATACGAAAGTTGGGGTTCTCTGAGGCATTGGCGTATCAGCCTGCAAGAGCGGACCACAACCCTCCATCATGAAAATTCAGCTGTCACGTCCTGTAGCAGGGATCTGATGTTTGGGAAGGGTGCCGATGTCATCGCGCACGACCACGTCAGTTGTGACATTTCTTCATCCGTTTGTGGTCGCGGGATACGCAAATGAGCTGGCCGTTGGTGAATAGGACGTGTTGGCAAACGATGACGTGATGCTGAGCCACAGCTTTGCGGCCTAACGACGGACAGCGACGGTTCTATTGATCAATTGGTACGCAGGAAAGTCAGAGCTGCGCGCAGTGGATCATCGAGACCTAGAGTTGGCTCTGGCGCAATATCAGGCCAACGCAAGGACATACGTAATCAAAATAGTGCGGCGGCGCTTTCTCCGTCAGAGGATCAAAAATGACATTTCCCGAATGGACGAAACCCGGTGTTTACGGAACCTTGGTTGGCGCTGTCGCTGTCTCAATTGTTGGCTTCAGCTGGGGTGGCTGGACAACTTCAGGTACCGCGCAGGATATGGCCGATAGCTTTGCCGCAGAGCAAGTCACCTTGGCCATGGTGCCGGTCTGTCTCGGCCTTTCAGAAGCTGATGCGGAACGGGTCGAAATACTGGCAACGCTTCGAGAAGCTTCCAACTTTCAGCGGCGCAAAGCGATGATGGAAACCGGCTGGGCCACATTGCCGGGCACTGATGCCCCGAGCCGAGATCTGGCAGACGCCTGTCTCGCAGAGCTTGCTTTAGATGGATCGTAAATCAGGAACAACGGAACCACAGGCTCCGCACTCCGTCAAAGCCCAAATCCCCGCAAACACATCAACAGTCATGGCCCTCTTTATGGGTTCAATTATTGCAGCCATACTGCTTGTACTCCCAGCCTTTGCCCAAACCGACGCACAACCAATACCTGAGAACGCCAGTGCCAAGAGTTACGGTGATGGATGGAAATGTAATATTGGTTTCCGACTAGACGAAAATGCCTGTGTCGCTGTTGTTGTGCCGCAAAACGCATACGACACGAACCGGTCCTATGGGTCAGGATGGGAATGCCTGCATGGGTTTCGCAAAACTGACGAAGCTGAATGCGTTGCAGTAGAGGTGCCCGAGGGTGGGTTTTTGGACCCGTCAGGCGAACGGTGGCGGTGTTTGCGGGGCTACATCAAGTTCGATGATACATGTCAGGAAATCGTGCTGCCAGCGAATGCATACCTGGTAGGTGCCTCACATAGCTCTAGTTGGTCGTGCGAGCGCGGCTTTGAAGAAACTGACGGCCAGTGTCTTGCCATTGAGGTTCCGGCCAATGCCTTTCTGAACGGATCAGGATACGGTCAGCCCTGGACATGTGAGCGTGGCTTCTTTGAGAAAGCTGGTCGGTGCGAAGCCGTCGCGATCCCTGCCAATGCATATTTCGACGACGCAACCTACGGAACAGGGTGGAAGTGTGATCGTGGATACGTCGCCTCTGGGGAGACATGTCAATTTATAAACGTTCCCGAAAACGCGCATCTGGACAGGACGGGCAACCGATGGAAATGCAATAAAAATTTCCAAAATTCCAAGGGGCAGTGCGTGCTGAACAACTAGACGCACTACACGGAAACGCTTTCACCGAAATACGCAAGTGAGGGCGGGTCCGCCTTTCGTACCGAATTTCAATAGGGAACTAACATGGAAACCAAATCTGAAACTGTTGATACCATCCGTCGCCCTATCAGGGGTCCGCAAGCGCCGCCAATGACACAGATCAAACCCGCAGGCATGACGTCAGGCAGGCAAATAACAGCCTCACCGACGGCCGTCGTCTATTGCGAGGGGAACTTCGCGCAAATCGATGGCAAGACGGCAAATGGCCTTGTGCGCCATTCTCAAGCGTATCGCATCCTTTCTGTTATCGACAGCACCTGTAGCGGACAAGACAGCGGGACCGTTCTGGATGCTGTCAGCAACAACATACCGATCTTTGGTCATCTGGAGGCGGCAGCTTCCCATGAAGCCACCCTTCCCGACACGCTGATCTATGGGATGGCTCCGTCAACAGGGCGTCTCTCGACGGTGGACCGGGGTGTTGTTCTGCAAGCGATCGAGCTAGGCATGAACATCGTGAGTGGGTTGCATGAATATCTGAGCGACGACAGCGAAATAGCCAACGCTGCATCGATGCGGAATGTCACGATCCGCGACATCCGCAAGCCGAAACCCAGCAAGGATATGCGCCTGTTCGACGGCAGTGTTGCCGGTGTCAAGGCGCTGCGCATTGCCGTTCTCGGCACCGATTGCGCCATTGGAAAGCGGACTACGGCGACCGTCTTGGCCCGGGCTTTGAATGCGAAGGGCATCAAGACAGTGCTTGTCGGCACGGGCCAGACCGGCCTGATGCAGGGCGCGAAGTATGGTGTCGCAATGGATGCCGTGCCGCCCCAGTTCTGTTGTGGCGAGCTTGAAGGCGCGATTGTTGCGGCTTCTGAAGCCGAACAACCCGATGTTATTTTGATCGAAGGTCAGGGCGCACTCAGCCATCCCGCATTTTGCACATCTGCCTTTATTCTGCGTGGGAGCCAGCCAGATGCTGTCATCCTTCAGCACGCACCCAAACGTGCACATCGCTGCGACTTTCCCGATATGCCGATGCCCGCGCCTTTAAGTGAGATTGCTTTGATCGAAGCCTTTGCTGACACAAAGGTCATCGGTGTCACGCTCAATCACGAGGGGATGTCTGAGGCAGAAATCACAACCACCATCGCCGCGCAATCACACAAACTCGGGTTGCCTGTCACCGATGCCTTGGCCCGACCGGTGTCACATTTACTTTCAATGGTGGTCGCTGCGTACCCCGGCTTGATGCAAAGGCCCTCTGTGGCCGCGATATGAGTTGCCCGCGCATCGAAGTGGATCTGGGCAAGATACGGCGCAACACGCAGACACTTGTCGCGCGCCTGGGCCCACGTGGAATCGGAGTCACGGGCGTGACCAAGGCTGTCTGTGGGCATCCTGCGATTGCACAGGCGATGCTCGATGGGGGGGCTAAGGGGTTGGCCGAAGCACGAATCGGCAATGTTCAAAGGCTACGTGCGGCAGGTCTGACAGGGCCCATTACTCTGATCCGTACGCCGATGCTAAGCCAAGCCGATCAAGTCGTGCAATCCTGTGAAACAAGCTACAACACAGAGGTTTTAGTCATTTCGGCCTTGGCTGCCGCCGCGATCCGCAATGGTTCTGTCCACGGTATCGTCCTAATGGTCGAGATGGGTGACCGGCGCGATGGGATATTACCCGAGAATTTGGCAGATATTGCTCAGATGGTCATACAAACGTCTGGGGTTGCGTTGAAAGGGATTGGGGCGAATTTTGCGTGTTTGAACGGGGGCGCTCCCACGGCCGCTCAGATGATGTCTCTTTGCGACCTCGCGAATGAGATTGAGGGCGGATGCGGTCTATTCCTCAGAATCGTGTCTGGTGGCAACTCAGCCAATTTGCCCTGGGCGCTTGGCGAACGCACGACGGGTCGCGTCAACGACCTCCGTCTGGGCGAGGCGATTCTTCTGGGTGTTGAGCCAGTTTCTGGGGACCAGATCGGCGGGATGCACACGGACGCCTTCACTCTTGTTGCCGAAGTTATCGAAACCGATGCAAAACCCTCGCCTTCCCCTATTGCCCTGATCGATCCAACGACGGACCGACTTCGCATTGTGACAACCAGTGGTGCCAGTACACGCGTGATCCTCGCGATAGGGCATCAGGACACCGACATTCTGGGGCTTTCAATGCCTATTGGAAGCACATTGATTGGTGCAACCAGCGATCATCTTGTCCTTGGAGCACCTCGACCCCGGCCGACGGTGGGTTCCGAGGTGAGATTTCAGATGAATTACAATGCGTTGATGCATGCCATGGCCACGCCCGATATCAAGGTGAAACTCTTGGGCAGCCCACCCACATGGCTATCACAGCATACCCAAAGCAAGGTCGACCACTTGGCGCTGGTTTGAAAGACTTCGCTTGGTTCAGCCGACCTTAAACCACAAAGGAAACTGAAAATTGAAGAAGCTCACAAAAACCAATGTGTTCAAAGAATATGTTTCAAAACCGGAAACCCCGATGGACAAGACGACGCGTGTCGTCAGACAAATGGTCGACGAAGAAACGGAGCAACGTGACGCCAAAAATTCCCGACTGCGCAATGCTCGCCTTGAAAGAGAGGCGAACACGCCACCTGAAACCAAAGCTTCAGCAGCGCCCAAACCGCGTCGCACCAAAGCCACTTCGACGCGGTAGCCGAACTTCGGCGACTTTGTTTGCGTGATGTGTTCCGCAGGGCAGCAGGCACTTCAATCAGGCTGAAATCGGCCAGGGCTGGTCCCAGAACTTCCAATCGTCCCAGCCGAGCACAAGGATCCATCCATGACAAACGCAGAGCGTTCCCCAGAAAAAACACACGATATCTGCCAGACTTATGTTGAAACGAAGGCTGGGCGAAACGGGCAGACCAGCCTGAAAATTGCCAAGCAATTTGAATATTCCACAGCGTCGGAAGCACAAAACAGAGCCGAACGAGAAGCTCTATCAGAGGATTGCGCGGGTGCCGACGCATACATGGTGAGTGAAGACCCGAACAGTGGAGAAGTTGGCGAGCCAAGCTTCCTCGTAAGGCTAGGCAATGTTCCCGAATTTGACGATTTTTAAGATCCCGAAAATAGCCGCGGCTTGCCCGGAGTTCATGTCCCTCAAACACGACAATTCCCTGGTCACCAGGAGCGTTGGGGGCGAGCTCTTCCTCGACCCGAACTACGCAAGCGAAGTCAAGCGGTCATTGGTACGAGTGCAGCGAGTTCACACTCTATCCCGCGGTGCGGTCGCATCTTACAAGTGACACTAATATCCGCTTCGGGGCTGTCAGTAGCATTCTGGGCTGGAGCCAGCCGTATCGACCCAAGCCGTGGATGCTGTTCCGACCGCCTGCGGTTGCAGTAGGCAGAAAGCGATCTTTGAAAAGTCACTGTTAAGGCAGCCAGGTTTATGATGTGAGCGGCCCTTAGTTGCTTGCCGATCACGCATCTCAACACTCGATGCTGTGCGGTCCGTCAGGTCGGACTTTCGTCGCAGGCATATGAAATTGGAGCCTTGGAAGGCAAAACCGGACAAAGCAGGCTTTCACGGCGGGTGCCCGAGCGGAACTGTCATTCTGAAATCTTGGCGACGGACGGCGACCTAGCACAGCGTTTTGGTTGTACGCGGCACTGCGGATTGGCGGCTTCGAAACGACACAGGCTCTTGGCGGTGTCAAAGCTCATCACGCCATGGCGGGTTTGAACCGGCTCGGCCAACATTGATTGCTGCAACCTGCGTGCCAAATTCAATGGCCCGTTGAATAGCGCACTCTGAAACCGTTTGCAGAGCGGATTTTGTGAGCACGCCGGCCTCGGACAGTCCTGCAAGTACACCGGCATTGAACGTGTCGCCTGCGCCAACGGTGTCGACGACATCGACTTTTTGACCGGCCACAAAAACAGATTGCCCGTCCGGCAGCCATGCCTGGGCACCCGACCTGCCATGTGTCAATATCACGACAGAGGGTCCAAACGACCGTAGGTGGGCGATTTTCATTTCGAGCGCATCGGTTGTTGGAATGATCCAGTTCAGGTCTTCATCAGATACTTTTACGATGTCCGCCAGCTTGAGCATCCGTTCGATACGGTTTCTGAAGTTCGGCTCATCAGTGATAAAACTGGGCCGAATGTTGGGATCGACCATCACAACACAGTTGCCTGCGTGCATTTGCGCAAACTGCATGTATGTTTCGGCCCCCGGATCGCAGGCTAAACTGATGCCGCCAAAGTAAAGAGCGGAAACGTCGCCCAGATTGCCAGGTAAATCATCGGTTGCGATCATCCGCCCGGCCGAGTTCTCGTCAAAGAACGAATACGATGCGTGACCTTCAGACAGTTTGACAAAGGCCAAAGTCGTAGGGCGATCTGATCGTATGATCCTGTGCGTTTCGACGTTGCTGGCCCGCAAGTCGGCCATAAGCTGATGACCAAACATATCTGTTGAAATGCCGCTCAATAGGCCGGTTCGGCAGCCAAGCCGCCCCAATCCAATTGCCGTGTTGAATATCGCGCCACCCGATCGCGGCACATATCCATTCGAGCCCCCAAGCGTTGGCTCGGGGATCATGTCGATGAGAGCTTCACCGCAGCAAAGGATCATGGGCTTCCCTCAACAAATGCTAAGATACTGAATCGTGTTGCACACATGGTATTCCAAATTTTGGCAGTTCTCACTGGGCGAGGTAAGTTGCCATCGCTTTTTCGAGCCCTTCGTCCCAGATCACGTTTAGCCACTTGGTAAAGCTGTCCGAAAATTGAGGCTGATCTGCCAGGTCTCCGTAAATCTGGCGCATCTCAAGCCATGTGACCGGGTTTTCGCGTGCTTGATTGGCTTTCGTTCTCAATTCGTCCCAGAATGGGTCATTGGGTTCAATTGTGCTGCCATCCTCGCGGGTGCCTTGGCACATCCGTGCCCAGGCCGCTTCGATCAGGGCAAGCCCCTTGATTGGCGTGCCATTCGTCAGACCATCACGGATTGAGGGGATCACAAAACCAGCATGGCGAGACGATCCGTCAAATGCCACCCGCCGGGTTGTATCGACAATCTGCGGGTTCGAGAACCGGCCATGGATCAGTGCGACATAGTCTTTGGGTGTCGTACCCAAGACAGGTTTTACCGATGGTGCGATTTCTTCCGTCGCAACCTTGGTGAACAGTCGGCTGATCAGATCATGCTTCATACAATCCGCAATCGTTTGGACCGAAAGAATCTCTCCTGGCACCGAGATCACCTGATGGCCGCCGTTCAGTATCCTTATTTTCATCGCCTCATAGCCGTGAACATCATCCGTGAATGTCACGCCGACATCATCCAGATCGGGCCGCCCGGCACAAAAGTTATCTTCGATAACCCATTGGCGGAAATTTTCATGAGTCACCGGGGCCTGATCGTCGATGCCCAGCTGATGGACCAAGGCCAGCTCATTCGGACCGGTTGCCGGGACGATGCAATCGACCATTGAATTCGGGAACGTACAGCTGAGATCAATCCAATCTGCCAGCTCGGGGTCGGACATGCGCGCCAATGACACCACCGTTTGCCGCAATACATCTCCGTTGCCCTGCAAGTTGTCGCAACACAGGCAGGTAAACGGACCGGACCCATTTTCGCGACGCAAGCGAAGCGCTGCAACAACTGCACCGAATGCGGTTTTGGGCTGGTCGGGTTTGCGGCTGTCATGGACAATATCGGGGTGCGTCGGGTCAAACCCCTTGTTGGCAGGGTCAATAAAGTAACCGCCCTCGGTCACAGTCATCGAAACGATGCGAATCTCCGGGTGGGCCATCCGTTCGATCAGTCGCCCGTTACCTTGCTCAATCGGCAGGTAATCGATCATCGAGCCGACGACTTCGGCAAATGACGATGATGGATCCAGCTCAATCAAGGTTGTCAGGCAATCCTGCACCACCAGCTTGTCCCGCATGATGGCGTCGTAGGGGCGAACACCGGCGCCAATGATCGCCCAATCCAGCGCCGCCCCCCTTTGCATCAAGCGATGCAGATACCATGCCTGATGGGCACGGTGAAAGTTACCAAGGCCAATGTGGACAATACCCGGTTTCAGCTTGGCACGATTATAGGACGGGCGCAAAACAGCCTCTGGAAGCTCGTTCAGAGTTGCATTGCTCAGTTTTACCAGATCGGTTCCCTGCGGTTGCTTTTCCATCAGCTCATCCAGTTTCCACCGTCCACATTGTAGGTTTGTGCAACAATGTAATCGGCGTCTTGCGAGGCGAGAAAAACCGCCATTCCAGTCAGATCTTCGGCCTGCGCCATGCGCCCAACAGGAACAGCTTCGCCAACTTCTTTTTTCTTTTGTCCGGGGGCTTTGCTTTCGTATTTTGCAAAATAGGCGTCTACGCCGTCCCAGTGTTCACCATCCACCACACCCGGTGCGATGGCATTCACGTTGATCCCATGTTTGATCAGGTCGAGACCCGCCGATTGGGTCAAGCTGATGACGGCGGATTTGCTGGCGCAGTAGACGGCAACCAAGGGTTCACCGCGTCGACCGGCCTGGCTGGCCATGTTGATGATCTTGCCCTTGATGCCGTGTATAATCATATGTCGCGCAACGGCTTGCAGCGTGAACAAGGGCCCGGCGACATTGGCATCAAAAACCCGTGCGTATTCTTCGCGTGTGATTTCCACAATCGGGGCTGCGGTGAACACCGCCGCGTTGTTGATCAAAATGTCGATCTGACCCAGGCTTTTGACGGTTTGGGCAACGGCGGCATCAATGCTGTCTTGCCGGGTGACATCCATTTCAACGGCCATTGCACCCTCACCGATTTCGGCAGCGGCGACCCGCGCGCGATCACAGTCGATGTCCGCGACGGCAACACGGGCGCCTTCGGTGACATAGGCCTTGGCAAAGGCCAGCCCGATCCCCCGGGCAGCCCCAGTTATCAGCGCCGATTTACCGTCCAGTCGTTTCATTCGATCCGCAGCCCCTGCGCATCGAATTTATGGATCTGGTTGGCTTGGGGTGTCAGGTAAATCGTATCGCCGTGTTTCACCGAAATATCCCCGGTAATGCGGACGGTGACCATGTCGGCAAGCCCGGTGTCATGAACGTGGATAAACGTGTCAGACCCCAGATGTTCGGCGACGCCAACGCGCCCTTCCCATTGGCCTGCAGTCATGCTGACTTCGGTATGCTCCGGGCGGATGCCAATTGTATGTGCGCCATGTTTCTCGGCCTCTGGCCCCGAGAAAAGGTTCATCTTTGGCGAGCCGATAAAGCCGGCAACAAAGACATTCTGTGGCTTGTGGTACAGATCCAGCGGTGAGCCGACCTGCTCAATCACACCTGCCTGAAGAACAACAATCTTGTCGGCCATGGTCATTGCCTCCACCTGATCGTGCGTCACGTAGATCATGGTGGTCTGCATGCGCTCATGCATCTCGCTGATTTCAAGCCGCATTCCCACGCGCAACGCTGCGTCGAGGTTCGATAGCGGTTCGTCAAACAGGAAGGCCGAAGGGTCACGGACAATGGCACGGCCAATGGCGACCCGCTGCCGCTGCCCACCGGACAGTTGCCCCGGCTTGCGATCCAGATAATCTATTAGGTTCAAAGATCGGGCCGCAGTTTCAACACGTTTGTCGATTTCCGCCTGATCCATCTTTTCCATACGAAGTGGAAAGCCAATGTTCTTGCGCACCGTCATATGCGGATAAAGCGCATAGGACTGGAACACCATGGCCAGGCCCCGTTTTGACGGGGGCACGTCGGTCATATCCATACCGTCAATCGCGATGCCGCCAGAGGTCAGGTTTTCGAGCCCGGCAATCATGCGCAACAGCGTGGATTTACCACAACCGGACGGGCCGACAAAAACTGCAAATTCGCCGTCTTCGATGGTCAGGTCCAGCGGAGGGATGACTTCGACATCACCGAACCGCTTGGATACTTGATCGAGTACAATACGTCCCATGGTCTTTCCTTATTTCACGGCGCCAAAGGTCAAGCCTTGGACAAGTTGTTTCTGGCAGAACCATCCAAGGACAACGATGGGCCCAACTGCGGCGGTTGAGACGGCGGACAGGCGCCCGAAGAACAAGCCTTCTGGTGCACGGTTGCCTTCGATGAGCTTGGAGAGCGTGGCGGCGTCGATCGTAGTCAGACGGACCGTCCAATAGGCTTCGTTCCAGCAAAAAATGAAAACCAGAAGCGCAGTAGAGGCGATGCCACCCCAGGCAAGGGGAATGAGGATCTCTTTGATCTCACCCCAGGTATTGACGCCGTCCATCTTGCCCGCTTCGATGATGTCCCTTGGGATTTCCTTGAAGTAGGTGAACAGCATCCAGATTGCGATTGGCAGGTTGATCAGGCTCAGCACGGTAATGATCAAGATATGCGTGTCATAAAGCCCGATGCCTTTGGCAAGAAATATCATCGGATAGAGCACGGCCGCTGCCGGAAGCATTTTGGTCGACAACATCCACATCAAGATGTCTTTGGTGGCGCGGCTTGGATTGAACGCCATCGCGTATGCTGCGGGGATACTGACAAAAAGTGTAAATATCGTGGCCGACACAGCCGTGATGATCGAGTTGCGTGCAAAGCGCCAGTAGTCGTAATTTTCCACCATGTTGAAATAGTTCTCAAGCGTTGGTGTAAAGAAGACCAGGTTCTCTGGCTTTACCGCGTCGGCATCTGTCTTAAAGCTGGTCAATACCATCCAGAAAATCGGGAAGAAAAAGAGCAGTCCGACACCCCAGGCCAGAACAGGCCGCCCATAGGTGCTGAATTTCGAAGTTTGTGCAACGATTGGCATGATCTGGCGCTCCTATTCCATCAGGGTCTTGCCAACCATCCGCAGCAGGAAAATGGCTACGATGTTGGCTAGGATGACGGCAAAGATGCCGGTTGCGCTGGCGGCGCCAATGTTGTTGTTGGCAAACTCGCCAATCAGGTACGGCAGGTTCTTGTTGCCATTGCCCCGGCTGACGATTTCGATTTCCGCATACAGCGACAGGTGAAAAATGGCCTGGATCATCACCACGATTGCGATCGGTCGGCCCAGATGCGGCAACGTCAGAAAGCGGAATTGAGACCAGGTGCCCGCGCCATCCAGAACCGCCGCTTCTTTTTGCTGCTGATCCTCGGATTGAAGCGAGGTCATAAAGATCAGGACAGCAAACGGCGTCCACTGCCACGTGACCATCATGATAACTGCGATGGCCGATGTCTGTGTTGCGCGAAAGGATATCGGTTCGAATTCAGGCCAAAGCGAAAAGAAGCTGCCCAACACGGGCATTTGCCTCAGGCCGTCCAGCATGTCGTTCACGCCGGCAACTGCGATGCCTTGCAGGCCAAGAACCGGATCAAGGATCATGTTGATCCAGAGAACGGCATTGACCGCAGGCATCACAAAGAACGGCGAGATCAGCAATACCCGTACAATCCCCTGTCCGGGAAAAGTCTTGTTGATCAGTACGGCAATCAAAATACCCAGTATGACCGTCAGGAACAGAATGCTGCACACGATGAACAGGCTGTTCTGAATGGCGAGCACGAAGTCCTTGGAATTCAGAACAAATTCGTAGTTGCCGAAACCACGCCAGTTGCTCAGGCTTGGTGATGTCCATTCGGGTCGGCGCAGGTTGTTCAGCACGTACCGAATGAAAGAGAAATAAAGGGTCATCCCAAGCGGGACCAGCATCCAAATCAAAAGCAGCAAAACCGCAGGTGTTTGAAGAAGCCGAGGAAGCTTTCTGTCAGACATGAATCTATCCTTCGAGCGGAACGGTGATTTCGTTCAGCTTGTGATGAGAGCGTTGCGAATGCTTGGACTGTATCTGCGGCTTGATCGTTTTATCAACAAAAGCTGCAGGGTTATGAGAGGGCCCGGTGAACCTGGGCCCTCTTTGGTGTGATCAGTCGTAGTAACCAGCTTCGCGCATAATCGAATCTGCTGCGTCCTGCGATGCGGCCAGGGCGTCTTCGACGGATTTGGCACCAGACAAAGCGGCTGCCATTTCCTGTGCAACGGCTGAACCCACTTCGGGGAATTCCGGGATGGCCGCGAATTGAACTCCGACATAAGGCTTCAGGTCGGTTGCGGCAGGTGCTGCGCTGTCGATCGCGGCCAGTTCAGCCGCTGCAAAGCCAGCAGCGGCCTGAAATTCGGGGATCGCATAGGTCGATGCCCGTTGGCCTGTCGGAACTGCCCCCCAACCAAAGTCCGGGTGGTTGCCAACAGCCTGGACATAGTCTTTTGAGGTTGCCCATTCGATGAAAGCACCCGCCGCTTCGGCATTTGGTGACCCTGCAGGAATTGCCATTGCCCACGCCCACAACCAGTTTGCACCAACCGGGTTGCCCGCGTTCGGCGATTGAGCGTATGCGACACCGTCAACTTCCAGGAACGAGGCCGCGATCGTTGCGTCAATCCACATGCCGCACTTGCCTTCGTTATAAAGCGCAAGGATCTCGTTGAACGAATTGCCTTCTGAACCCGGAGGGCCGTAGTTGCCGAGCAGGTCAACGTAAAAGTTGATTGCAGCGTTCCATTCAGCGGAGTCCAGCGTTGGCTTCATGTCTTTGTCGAACCATGCACCACCAAAGGAGTTCACGACTGTCGTGATAAACGCCATGTTGTCGCCCCAACCCGGCTTGCCGCGAAGACAGGCACCATAGACACCGTTGTCCGGGTCGTGGATCGCGGCGGCCGCTGCTTTGACATTTTCCCAGCTGTCATTGTCAGCGATGGAAACGCCAGCCGCGTCCGTCAAATCCTTGCGGTACATGACCATCGACGATTCACCGTAGAACGGGGCCGCGTAAAGCGTCCCGTCATGCGACAAACCATTGCGCATGGCGGGCAGGATGTCGTCTACGTCATAGTCCGTTCCAAAAGTCAGGGGTTCAATCCAACCGGCCGCGCCCCAGATCGGTGCCTCCTGCATGCCGATGTTGATGATGTCGTATTGACCGCCGCCGGTTGCCGTATCGGACGTGACCTGTTCGCGCAGAACGCCTTCTTCGAGGGAGACCCAGTTCAGCTCGACACCAGTTTCGGCGGTGTAAGCTTCGGCCACCTTCTGCATGTTGATCATATGGCCGTTGTTTACGATTGCGATTGTCAGGCTTTCAGCGGTCGCAGCAGAGCCCGACATGAGAGCAATAGCGCTGGCCGCGCAAAGTGCTTTTCCAAAGGACATCCGGGTTCCTCCCTAGGTTGGATGTGATGCACGAACGGTAGCAAGTCTCATTGCTTCGCGTCAATTAAAACTTTTACGCGCGTAAATTTATGTAATTATGGGTTCCCTTTCAGTCCCTTACGCTGAACCTCGCATCTCCAACTTGCCTTCAAACAAGGTTTCCTCTCGCGTTTTCAGACGCTCGTTAGATTCGATCAGCAACAGAGCCGTCTCAACACTTCTGGCGGCAATGGCATCATAGTTTTGCGAAACGGTGGTCAAACTTGGACATGTAAAACGGGAAAATGGGTGATCGTCGTGCCCTGCGATCCTAAGAGAGTCGCCCTCAGCCAACCCAACCTTGATACCGTTTTCATATGCTGCCGAGAGCAGTCCAATGGCGAGCCTGTCATTGGAGCAAAGAATTGTGTTCGTCAAAAGTCGACGGCTTGTGAGAACCCGTGCGCCCTCGCGAAACCCGATCTCTTCGAAATTCCAGCCCTCTCCGTCGACCTGGATCAGATGTGGTTCATGCCCCAGACGTTCCATCGCTGCCTGATAGGCCGAGCGACGTTTGTAGGCATTTGGGTTTATCGGTGTCCTGACTTCAAAGAACGCGGGGGGCTCACCGGATCGGCACAGATACTCGACGATCAAGCCGACACTTTGGTCGTTGTCCGAGCCAAAAAATGCTTCGCCGATGTTGTCGAGGTTGGCGTCAAAAAGCACCGTCGGAACTTCGCGTGCGAACTCTGCAACCTGCGCATCAAGCGATGCCCGGCCGAGAGGGGCCAACAGCACAGCCGCAGGCTTGATAGACCGAAGGCTATCAAGGTTGGAAATCTCTTGTTCCGGCCCGCCATGCGAACTGAGCAATAATGGATTGAAGCCAGCCTTGACGATAAGCCCCTCGATTGTTCGCGCAATACCGGCAAAAAACGGATCGGTTAAATTTGGAACCACAAGCCCGATGTTCTTGGTCTGGCGTCGGTTCTGATTGACCGCATAAATGTTGGGTCGATAGTTGTGCTCCTTGAGCGCAGCCTCAATTTTTTCGCGTGTTGACTGTCGAACGCTGTGTGGATCATTGAAGTATTTCGAAACTGTTGGACGGGAAATTCCGCTAACGGCTGCAAAATCCTCCATATTCCTGATTTTGGGATCGCTCATAGGCGAGACCTTCCATAGCTCTGCGATATATGTGCTGTCCAAGAGTGCTCAGAAACAAATATCTATGTAAAGATATTATTTTGCGCGCGTAAAGTTGCTGCTACCTTGCAGCGATAGCCTGGTCGGCCGCGCGTCCAATATGAGGTGATGCCACTCAACTGATATTGACGAGGCCGTTCGCTCAGAAAATTGGTTTGCTTTGGGCCTTGAGCGAGGACCTCCCCGTCTGATCATGTTGTCTTGCTTCTCATCTGACCAACGTTTCGAAACGCAGGCAGGGCATCTGTGGCCAGACACGCCCCAGGCAATCTGACCGAGATAGCCGCAACTCCGGTACTGAAGCATCGCGCCTTTTGACGGCAGGTTCAGCCCAACCGTGGGGAACTTCCCCGAGCGCGCGACTGCTGCCTCATGCGTGCTAACAGAACAGGTTGCCATACCGGAATCCGATACATTGAATTCTCGAAACGTTTCCACAGTGCTCACAACTTCTTTCAGCTTTCTGTTCGGCTTCCTCCAGGCTCGACTGGATGAACGGGGCATCTGTTACGCCGCCCAGGTGAATTCTAAGCGCGCCGTATTTTTGTTTGATATGGCAAACTGAGGGGTGGTTTTTTCTTCCCTGTTACCATGCAGTTTAGTCCCTTCGAGGCATTCCGTGACAATCCGGATCCAACCAACAGTGCCTTTTGAGAGGTGTTTTGCTACGGAACCGCGGATGTCATCACAGTCGAGCCGGTCACCCGAGAACCAGACAGCGATAGCTCCAAACATCTCACCCAAGCTCACCAGCCGCACAATGCCTCTGGTTGGGAGGGGAGGTGGCTGACTGTCCGATTTTCAGGGATCACCTCACCCAACCGGCATTGCAAACAAGCTTTCTGCCGTTTCTTCAAGTGAACATACCACCCGAGAGCCAGTAAGAGATCGTAAGGAACACGATGAGCACATATGTCGATCTGACCAAATTTCTGATCGATGCTGTCGCCCATGGAACCTGCGTCTTGAACAAGACAAACGGCGGATCCGTCCCGATCTTTTCTCGGACATCTGCTCAGCGGTGGGCTGTGCAATAAAGCCCTCATTCTCGCAGAGGAAATTGTAATGGTCGATCTGGTGTCTTATGTACTGATCAGTAACCAATGGAGCGGTACATGCGACCGAACAAACGTGAAGAGCTGGTCAGCAAGGCGTTGACCGTCTTCTACCAGAACGGGTTTCACGCCACCGGAATGGACCGGTTGGTGGCTGAAACCGGTATATCAAAAACGTCGATGTACAAGCATTTCCGCACCAAGGACGAATTGATTCTGGCGGCGCTGCGCCTGCGTGACGAGCGGTTTCGCAACTGGTTCATGCGCCGGGTCGAAGAACTGGCCGTGGCACCGCGTGACCGGCTGTTGGCGGTGTTCGACGTTCTGGGAGAATGGATCAACCTGGATGAGTTCAAAGGGTGCATGTTCATCAAGGCCAGTGCCGAATTTCAGGATAGATCTCACCCGATTCATGTACAATCGACCGAACATAAACGGCTGGTGTACGATTATTTGTCCGGGATTGCAGCACAGGCCGGGGCTCGGGACCCCGAGCAGCTGGCCTGTCAGTTGATGATCCTCAAGGAAGGCGCGATTGTATCGGCCATTCTGAATGTCGGGTGTGATGCCGTGGTCCAATCGAAAGCGGCGGCCAAAGCCCTGATTGACCAGGCCCTCGCATCACCGACCCCAACGCATTGATCGCCCGCACCCCAAGCAAATAGCCGCGATATGCGGGCGATCCTCAGCCATTCCGCATACGGGCGTTTTCCGGATCATAAGGGGGGTGGGAGAGAACGCTGGCCTCACGTCTGTGCCCCAAAATCTCGACCTGCAAACCGTCTACGGCATCGCGATTGCGCAGATAAGCCAAGGCCAGTGTTTTGCCGGTGCGATGTCCGTGGGCGGCTGAGGTTACAATACCGACACAAGAATCGCCCTGATACAGCCCGTGGGCATAATAGGGGTCCACATCGCCGGGTTCGACCTCCAGCAGCACCAGCTCCCAGCGATCGGGCGACGCCATGCGGTCGAGCAGCGCCGGTTTGCCGATGAACTCCCGCCCTTCGGGTTTGATCAGATGCCCGGCACCGGTTTCCGCTGGGGTGCGTTCAGTGGTGAAGTCAGCCCCCCAGGCTGCATAGCCCTTTTCCAGCCGCATGGCGTTCATCGCATAGGCTCCAAAATAGCCCAGGCCATGAGGGGTTCCCGCCTTTTCAATTACTTGGAACAGATCCTTCATCTGTTCCGCTTTCACATGCAACTCCCAGCCCAGTTCGCCGACATAGGACACCCGAAGGGCCCGCACTGGGATATCGGCCACCGTGATCTCGCGCAGTGACAGCCAGGGGCCCAGATCGTCGTTGGTCAGGCTTTCCAGGACGGCGCGAGAGTTCGGCCCCATCAGGCCTAGCACCCCCCAGGTTTCGGTCACGTTGGTGAGGATCACGTCGAACCCGTTTGCGCGTCTGCGCAGCAGGTCGGCGTCGCGTTCTTCAGCAGCGGCGGCCGATGTCAAATAGATGTGCTGTTCGCCCAATACGGTGACGGTGAACTCGGATTCCGTGCCGCCCGCGGGGCTGAGCGCGTGGGTCAGACCGATGCGACCCACCCGGGGGCAACGGTTGGTTCCCAGCGCGTCGATAAAGGCGCGCGCGTCAGGGCCGGTTACCTCGAACTTGGAAAACACCGACATATCGGCCAGGCCTACAGCCGTGCTGACTCTTTCGCATTCCTGCGCAACGGGGGTGAACCAATTGGACCGGCGAAAGCTTGGCACCGCTTCGTCTCCCAGGTGGTCGCTGAACCAATTGGGACGTTCCCAGCCATAGGCTGCGCCCATCACCGCGCCGCGTTCGACCATCAGGTCGTGAATGGGTGACAGACGTTTGCCGCGCGCGGCGGGGCGTTCTTCGTGCGGGTAATGCACACCGAACTGCAGGCCGAAACACTCAACAGCCTTGGTCACACGATAATCGCGATCCGCCCAGCGGCCGAACCGGCGGCTGTCCACCGCCAGCGCGTCCATGGGCGGGGCACCATGGGTCATCCAATGCGCCAGGAACCAGCCTGCGCCCCCCCCCTCCATCACACCCATGGACGATCCGGTCAGCAGCCAGGCATTGTCCAGCCCATGTGCCGGGCCGATCAGCGGGTTGGCATCCGGCGTAAAGGTGATCGGGCCGTTGACCACGGATTTCACCCCACCGGTTTCCAGAGCGGGAATGCGCTCCATCGCGGCCATGATGATATGTTCCACCCGGTCCAAATCCGGCGGCATCAGGTCCGCGCCGAATTCGGGCGGGCAGCCGTCGATCGACCAGGGTTGGGCGTCCTTTTCATAGGGTCCCAGGATCAGCCCATCGCGTTCCTGACGCACGTACCAGCTTTCTTCGGGATCGCGGATCATAGGCAGTTCCGGCAGGCCCTGTTTGATCCGGTCCGCGACCACAGGCACAGTGTCGGTCACCAGATATTGATGCAGCACCGGGACCGACGGGATGTTCAGCCCCATCATGTGGCCGATCTCCCACCCCCAGGTGCCGGCAGCATTGACTAGATGTTTGGCGCGGATGGTGGCTTTTTCTGTTTCAACGATCCAGAGACCGTCTTCGCGTCGCACCGATGTCACAGGGTTATAGCGCAGGATCGTCGCGCCGTTCCGGCGTGCCATCTTGGCCATGGCATTGGTGGCCAGCGAGGGATCCACATGGCCATCATCGGGTTCATAGATCCCGCCCAGCAACCCGTCCGTGCGGGCCAACGGGTGCAGGCGTTCCACGTCATCCGGGGTGAGCATCTGCAAGTCGTAGCCTGTAAACCGCGACAGGCCCGCCACATGGGCAAATTCATCCATCCGATCGGGATTCGTGGTGATCCGCATCGCGCCAGAACGGTGAAAACCGCAGGTATCCCCGGTCTCATCGGGCAGGATATCGCGGTAAAGCCGCACAGATGTGGCGCGCAGTTCCTGGATGGTGGGGTTGTGGGCAAAATGGGTGCACAGACCGGCGGCGTGCCAGGTCGACCCATGGGTCAGGTCGTTCTTTTCGGTCAGAACCACATCACTCCACCCGGCTTTGGTCAGGTGGTACATCAGCGACACGCCCATGGCTCCGCCGCCGATGATCAAAACATTTGCGTCGGTCATGCTTTCATCCGTTCGCTTGAGGGATCGAAGGGGGGGCGTTTCAGCGCTGTTGCTGTGTGTCGCGTGCCTGCGATCTCGATTTCAAAATTGCGTTCTGTGGTGGCGGTCAGCGTTTCACCCGGAGCGATGTCGATCACCCCCAGCGCCAAGGTCATGTTGGTACGGGCTCCGCGTGCCCCGGATGTGGTCAAACCAACCACACGACCGTTTTCCCAGATCGGTTCGTCGTGCAGAACCAGAGGGTGGCTTGGGAGGGTGAACAACACCATGCGTCGGGTCAGGCCGGTTTCGCGTTGTGCGGTCATCGCGGCCTTGCCCTTGAAATCCTGGGACCAGGCGATGGTGAACCCCAGACCAGCCTCCAGCGGTGTGATGTCTGGCCCCAGATCATGGCCCCAATGTTTGAACCCTTTTTCGATGCGGCAGCCATCCAGCGCGAAATGGCCCAGCGGCGTCGCGCCCGCTGACTTCAATGCATCGAACACAGGCCCTGCAAGGGGGCTGGCGATGTTCAGCTCCCAACCCAGCTCACCTACGAAACTCACGCGGGTCGCACGTGCTGGGCGCTGGGCAACCGTCACATTGCGGGCGGTGGAGAAGGGGAAGTTCTGCCAATCATCTGAACTCAACCCCTGCAACACCGCCCGCGCACCAGCGCCCATGACGCCGATGACAGCCTCGTCTTCGGTGACGTCTTTGAGGGAAACCTGGTTACCCGCATGGCGACGCAGCCAGGCCATGTCCTTCTGCCGGGTCGCCGCGCCCGAGGTGATGCGGAACTGATCTGCGCCGAGCCGGGTTATCGTCACATCCGCCTCGATCCCGCCCCGGTCATTCAGGAGCGGTGTGTAAACGGCGCGGCCCAGATCGACGTCCACGTTCGCCGCCGCCAGATGTTGCAACAGGGGCAGGGCACCGGGGCCAGTCACGTCAATCTTGGTAAAGGGCGTCAGATCGATCAGCGCGCAACCGGTTTCCATCGCTGCAGCCTCGCGCTGTGCAACCGGGTACCAGGGCTGGTCGCCTGTCGAATAGGGCAAATTCCTTTCTGCGTCGCATTGCGCATACCACAGGCCCCGCTCCCAGCCTGCTGTCAGGCCAAACTGCGCACCCGCCGCCGCCCAATGGTCATGCAGCACAGATTTGCGCAGACCCCGTCCGGCCTTGGGCTGTTTGAACGGCCAATGCAGAGCAAAGGCGTCGCTGACGGCCTCTTTCATGCGGGTTTCGATATGGTCAGCAGCTGCGGTCAGCGGGTCGACGCGCGCCACGTCGACCTCCCACAGGTCCATGGGAGGCTGTTCGTCGTGCATCCAGTCGGCCAGCACCCGGCCGATCCCCGCCGACGACATCACCCCGACAGAATTCATGCCCGCCGCCACAAACAGCCCGTCCACGTTTGGAACCTGACCAACCAGCGGGCGGGTGTCATTGGTGAAACTTTCAGGGCCGTTCATAAAATGCTGGATGCCGGTGTCGGCCAGCGCCGGGATCAGTTGCAACGCGCCTTCCATAAAGGGCATGAACTGGTCCCAATCCTCGGGCATCGCCAGAAACGGGCGGTCGCCCTCGGGGCCAAACGCGTTCCAGACCTTGGCGTCGGGTTCAAACCCGCCAATGACCAGCTTGCCCGCGTCGCCCTTGACGTAGAACCCCCGGTCCAGATCGCGCAATACCGGATAGGGCGCGGGCAGGCCGGGCATGGGCTCGGTGACCACATACATATGTTCGACCGCCTGCAAGGGGAGGGCGACCCCGGCGGCGTCGGCCAGCCGTTTCGACCAGGCCCCGGCGCACAGCGCGACCTGATCAGCCAGGATCTCGGTTCCATCCGCCAGGGCCACGCCCTTGCAACGGCCCTGTTCGACCAGCAGTCGTTCAACCCGAAGACCTTCGCGGATCTCGGCCCCTTTCGCACGCGCCCCTTTGGCATAGGCCATGCACAGATCGACCGGGTTGACGTTGGCGTCTTCCTCAACCCGCAGCGCGCCCACAAGGCCTGCGGGGTCCAGCCCCGGTACGTCCACGCCATCAGGCGAGACAATCGAAGGCGTCAGTCCGAAATGCCGCCCCAGCGCACAGATTCGGTGCAATTCATCCATCCGTGCCGCGTCCCGCGCCAGCCAATAGCCGCCGGTTTGGCGATACCCAGTCGACAGGCCGGTTTCCTCCTCCAGTTTCGGGAACAGCTCTCCGGCGTACATGGCGAGCCGGGTCATGTTGGGCGTCGCGCGCAGCGGTCCGACGATCCCGGCTGCGTGCCAGCTTGTTCCGCTGGTCAGCTGATTGCGGTCCAGCACCGTCACCCGGGCACGATCCGCCAGATGATAGGCTAGCCCAAGCCCAATGGCCCCGCCGCCAATGATCAGAACAGATTTTGTCACCTTCGCCCTCCCTTGGGATGTGCGCAGACGATGAGAGGATTGCAATTGCGACGCAAGCGGTCATAGAACTTCATTAGGAAATCTAATCCGGGGTAGCAGATAATGAAGAATTCCAGCCCGACCCCCGACTTCAACATGCTGCGCGCGCTCGAAGTTTTTATGGCGGTGAGCGAAACCCGCCAGGTTACTGTGGCGGCGCAGACGTTGGGGATGACACAGTCGGCGGCCTCGCAACATCTGAAGAAGCTGGAACAGGGGTTGGGCGTTGCGCTGTTCAGCCGCGCCTCACGGCCGCTGGAGTTGACCCATGCGGGCGAGGTGCTGCAACGGCGCGCCTTTCGCATTCTGAATGAGGTCGAAGACCTGAAGCTGGACTTGCGGCGGTTGCAATCTTCGACCTTGCCAGTGCTGCGGATCGGGCTGTTGGCGTCCATTGCGACGTCGCTGACACCAGGGTTGTATGACCTGGTCGAACAGGAATTCCAGGTGCCGGAACTGACCTTATCCGCCGGGTTGGCCACAGATCATCAAACCGCACTGAATGGGCGCAAGATTGACATTGCTGTAACATCAGACCCCCAGTTCGATGTCAGTGACTATCAGGTCGTTCCCGTGTTGGACGAGCCCTTTCTCCTCGTGTTGCCAGAGAGTTACGAGGGGCCTGAGGACGATATAGGAGAAATTGCCAAACGGCTGAAACTGGTCCGATTCAGCACCGATGCGCCCGCGGGGCGTCGCACCGACCAGCACCTGCAACGCTGTCGTGTGGATCTGAGTCGATCCATGGAAGCGGACCGGGCGTCGATGGTGGTGGCGGGCGTCATCACTGGAAAATGTTTTGCCATTCTGACGCCCACATTGCTGATTGATGCGGTTGCCGAAGGCATGGCGCTAAAGATCCGAAGCCTGCCGTTCGCCGGCTTCAAACGCTCGGTCCTGGTGATTGCCCGGTCCGGAGAATTGGGCGATATCCCCGAGCGGGTGGCCGCATCCTGTGCCGCGATGTTGCGCCACCAATTTGAAACCCGGTTTCCGGACCTGCCGGAACAGATCACCTATCACTGCTAATCCTTTGTATTAGTAATTGTGAACTTACCGGGTTTTCCTGTGCAGCCCCGGTTTTCCCTGCCAATGATCCTGTCAGATCTGTGATTTTGGGAGGGCCGGATGGCTCGGGATACAAACAAACGATCCGGGCGACGTGAACGGATGGCGGCCCGCAAGGCGGCGCAATCCCTGTCGGTGCCTTATACGCTGCGCAGGATCGGGCTGGTCAGCCTGATTGATGACGAGGCGATTACGATTATTGAACGCAATGCCGACCGGATCCTGGACGAGATTGGCATGGAGTTCCGGGGGGACCCGGAGACGCTGGAGCTGTTTGCCAAACACGGCGCGCGGGTCGATGGGGAACGTGTGCGGTTTGACCCGGGTTGGTGCCGCGACAAGATCAAGACCGCACCACAGATGTTCACCCAACACGCCCGCAACCCGGCGCGTTCTGTGCAGATCGGTGGCAACGCGCAGGTCTACGCGCCCAGCTTTGGTTCGCCCTTTGTGCATGACATGGAGAGAGGGCGGCGCTATGCGACGCTGGAAGATTTCCAGAATATCACCAGGATGCATCATCAGCTGGGTGCAGTGAATCACTCCGGTGGGGTTGTCGTTGAACCTGTGGATGTGCCCGTTGGGTTACGCCATTTGCATATGGCGCACACGCATCTGACGATGAATGACAAGCCGTTCATGGGCGCGGTGACAGCCCCGGAACGGGCGCGCGACACGATCGAAATGTGCCGCATCGCCATGGGGCGTGACTTTGTTGATCAGAACTGTGTGCTCTATTCCGTGGTCAATACCAATGCACCGCTGGTGATGGATGAGACCATGCTGTGGGCGCTCAAGGAATATGCCCAGGCGGGGCAATGTACAGTGGTGTCGCCCTTTGTTCTGGGAGGCGCAATGTCGCCGGTGTCGGTCGCGGCCACGTTGGCGCAGGTGCTGGCCGAGGTCATGGCCTCGGTCGCGTTAATCCAGCTGATCCGCCCCGGAGCCCCGGCCGCCTTTGGCACGTTCTTCTCTCCGATCAGTCTGAAAACCGGCGCGCCGACCTTTGGCACACCCGAAGGCACGCAATTTCAGATGTGTGCTAAAACACTGGCCGACCGGTTGGGGCTTCCGTTCCATTCAGTGGGCGGGCTGACCGCGGCCAAGGTGCCCGATGCGCAGGCTGGTTATGAATCCCAGGCGCAATTGATGGGGGCCACCATGGCCGGGGTGAACTTTATCATCCACGCCACCGGGTGTCTCGAAGGGTTGCTGACCACAGGGTATGAGAAAATCGTCATGGACGCGGACCGGTGTTCGGCCATGCAACGGTTCACCCAAGGGGTGGATTTTTCCGAGGCCGCCCAGGCGATGGACGCGTTTTTCGAAGTCGAACCCGGAGGGCATTTTCTGGGGGCGACCCACACGCAGGAGAATTTTGAAACGGCCTTCTGGATGGGCGATATGTCCGACAACGGCACCTATGAACAATGGAACGCCGAAGGCGCGTTGTGGCAGCACGACCGGGCCAGTGCCCGGGTGAAGCAGCTTTTGGATGACTATCAGGCCCCGCCAATGGAGGCGGGCACACGCGACGCATTGGACGACTTTGTCGCCCGCAGAACTCATGAGATCGAGGGAGAAACCGCATGACCCTGCACACCGATTGGACACTGAACGAAACCGCAGCGCGGCGCGATAATTTCTATGCCGCCAGCCAAAGCAAGTTTATCCCTTTCAAGGACCCGATGGTGTTCAAAAAAGGGTCGATGCAATACCTGTGGGACGTGGAGGGGCGTAAATACACCGACCTGTTGGGCATGAACGTCTGCATTTCTGTCGGGCACTCCCACCCCAAAGTGGTCGCCGCGGCGATGGCGCAGGCGCAGGAGCTGACCCATTGCACCACCATGTTCTATCATCCGGTCCCGGCCCATTTTGCCGAGGAACTGGCCGCGACCATGCCCAATCCCGATGGCGATATCGAATGGGTGGTGCATTTCACCAATTCCGGGTCCGAAGCGATTGACCTGGCGATGACGATGGCGCGGTCCTACACTGGTAACCTGGATCTGCTGGCGCTGCGCACTGCCTATCACGGACCGACGGCGGCTGCGCAGTCGATCACCGGGATTTCCGGCTGGCGTCATCCGGGCATGCCCGGCAACGTCGCCTTTGTCGCCGAGCCGAACCAGTATCGCGGTATCTTTGGCGAGGGAGTTGATCCCTATCTGGACGAAGTTGAACGTACGATCAACACCGCCACCACTGGCCGGATTGCTGGCATGTTCATCGAAAGCGTCCAAGGCTATGGCGGTATCATCGAGATGCCACATGGTTATATGTCCGGCGCCGCCGAACGGGTGCGCGCGGCGGGTGGCCTACTGATCGCGGACGAGGTTCAGGCAGGCTTTGGCCGTACCGGTGATCACATGTGGGGGTTTGAGCGCGACGGGGTGATCCCGGACATCGTGGTCATGGCCAAAGGTATCGGGAACGGCTTCCCTTTGGGGGCCGTCGTGGCACGCAAACATATCGCAGCACCCATGGCAGAGAAGTTCATGTTCCACACCTATGGAGCCAATCCGACCTCCTGCGCGGCAGGGCGGGCCGTGTTGCAGGTGATTAAGGAGGATAACGTGCAGGAAAACGCCCGCACGGTTGGGGCGGCGCTGTTGGAGCGGCTCAGGGCTTTGAAACACAAGCACGAGGCCATTGGTGATGTTCGGGGCAGAGGGTTGATGCTGGCCATTGAAATGGTCAAGGACCGCAAGACCAAGGAACCAGACCCGCAAACCACGGCCGCCGTGTTCGAAGCCTGTCGCGACAGCGGCCTGATCCTGTCCAAATCCGGCGCTTTCCAGTCCTGTTTGCGGATGGTGCCACCGATGTGCCTGTCGCTTCTGGACGTGGATCAGGTCCATGACGGCCTGGATCGGGCTTTCTCCTCTCTCTGATCAGGGGACTCCCAGGTCTGACGCCAGTGTCTCCAGTGCCTTTTGGCATCTATGCCCCCGCAATGTGTCATGGAACCATTACGGGGGTTTTACGTTGGGCGGGCATAACACAGAGGGGCGCGCGCCGGTTCGGGGTGCTTCTGATGGATAAAATCAGAATGGATTCTCGTAGGATCGGAAGGAACGGCCCAAGGTGAAATGGTCAGTCAAAAACTTAAACGATTGTACAGTCAACATAAATCAGACTTTCACATCAGGGGGTTGACCGTTGCGGCTGCTGCGCGCAGCATAAGGCAGAACTTGCGATGTTGAATGCGTTGCGCGGCCTGGGGCGTGGACAGGGGGCCAAATTGGACCCGATCCCCGGCTGATACTGTGCCGAGTTCCAAAAAATAATGAATACCAATCTGGGAGAAGATGAAATGAAAATGAAGGGTTTTGGCGTCGCACTGGGTGCGTTGGGCATGATTGCAGGCGCGGCTCAGGCAGCTGAGATGGGAGCCGTGGACAAGCCGATCAAGCTGGCCATCAACGAATGGACCGGTCAGCATGTTTCGACCCATGTGGCGGGCGAGATGCTCAAGGCTGCTGGATATCAGGTGGAATATGTGACCGCCGGTTACATGAATATGTATCAGGCGATGGCCGATGGCGAATTGCACGGCGCGATGGAGATCTGGTCTTCGAACGTGTCTGATGATTATGCCAAAAAGGTCGAAGGTGGTGGTGTGGCCGAGCTGGGAGATCTGGGGCTGGATGCCAAGGAAGGCATCGCGTACCCGGCCCATGTTGGCGAAATGTGTCCGGGTTTGCCCGCGTGGGAAGCGTTGAAAGACTGTGCCCAGGTGTTTGCCTCGGCTGAAACCATCCCGATGGGGCGTTTGGTGGATTACCCGGCGGACTGGGGTACACCGGGCGCGGACCGTATGACCGGTCTGGACCTGCCGATCAAGGCGATCCCGGCTGGGTCCGAAGGGGCGCTGATTGCCGAATTGCGGGCGTCGACCGAACGCAAGACGCCGCTGTTGATCACCTTCTGGCAGCCGCATTGGGCGATGTCGGCCTATGATGTGCAATTTGTTGATCTGCCCGTTGGCGAAGACGCCTGCTTTAATGATCCGGCCTGGGGACCGAACCCCAATGCGGTCAATGACTGCGATTTCGCCCCAAGCCGTATCTTCAAGGCGGGATGGTCCGGGATGGCCGACACCTGGCCCGCGGCCCATGAAATCCTGACCAACTATCAGCTGGACGTGGCCGATCAGCAGCCCATGATGGGCGCAATCGACGTGGACGGCGGTTCGGTCGAGGAGGTTGTCGCCAAATGGATGGCTGACAACGAAGGTAAATGGCGCCCCGTCGTCGACGCAGCCACCAACTGAGCTGACACGTGAGCACAGGTAACAGGCCTGCCAACACGCCCGCGATTTCCTGCCAGAATGTCTGGCAGGTTTTCGGGCCGGGCGCTGAAACGGCCCTGACCGATGCATTGGCTCGGTCAGGGGATGACCCGGGAGCGGCGGAACAGGAATTGCGCGACAAGGGATTGATCCCTGCAGTTCAGGACGCAAATTTCGAAGTCCACGAAGGCGAGCTGTTCGTGATCATGGGCCTCAGCGGGTCGGGAAAATCAACGTTGATCCGCTGTATCTCGCATCTGCTGCATGCCACGGGTGGGGAAATCCGCATTGACGGCGAAAACATCGTCGAGGCCAGCAAGGCCCGGCTGATCGAACTGAGGCGCAAAAAGCTGGGTATGGTATTTCAGCATTTTGGCCTGTTCCCGCATATGACCGTATTGGACAACGTCGCCTATCCGCTGCGGGTGCAAGGAAAGAAGAAAGCCGACCGTCACGCCAAGGCGCGGGAGGTGATTGAATTGGTGGGCCTTGAGGGGCGCGAACACCATTACCCGCGTGAATTGTCCGGTGGACAGCGGCAGCGGGTCGGGATTGCCCGGTCGCTGGTGGCGGATTGTTCGGTTTGGTTTCTGGACGAACCGTTTTCGGCGCTGGATCCGCTGATCCGGCGACAATTGCAGGATGAATTCCTGCAAATTCAGGACAAGCTAAAAACCACCATTGTTTTCATCACGCATGACATCAACGAAGCGCTGAAATTGGCAGACCGCATTGCCATCATGCGCGACGGCAAGATTGTACAAATTGGTACGCCTGCCGATATCGTGCTGAATCCGGTGGATGACTATGTGCGCGAGTTCTCCAAAGATGTGGCCAAGGGCCAACATGCCCATGTGGTTTCGGTCATGCGGACCGAAGGGGACCTGAGCCACGGGCCGGATGATCCGGGCCTGCTTCAGGGTATGACTCTGGATGCAGCGCTTGCCCGGTGTATGGATCTGTATGAACCAGTGCCGGTGCGCGATGCCGGCGGACAGGTGGTCGGGGTGGTGAACCCCGCCGATCTCGCCGCCGCGTTGCAGGTCGAAACACCATGACAGGTGGTTTGACCAAAGGTGCGCTGGCGGCATTGATCACCTTGGCTGTTGCCGTCCTGTGTCTGGTGCTGGAAAACGCAGCGCCCTGGGTGGTGACCTGGCCCCAGGCCTGGGTTCTGCCTGCGACCGAATGGGTGGGGGCGGGGCTGACCTGGTTTCTGGAGGCCGTGAAGCCGGCGGCGCGCGCCTTTTCCGCAGTAATGTTCTATCCGATGGACTGGGCCAACTGGGTGCTGACAGCAGCGCCCTGGCCGCTGGTCATCGGGGCCACGACCGCCTTGGGCTGGATCCTGGGGGGCACCGCTATGGCGGCGCTGGGTCTGGTAGGGCTGAGTTTTGTTCTCGCTTCGGGGTATTGGATCGAGAGCATGAATACGCTGGCGCTGGTCGCGGTTTCGGTGCCTTTGGCGTTGACAATCGGCGGTGCGATCGGTGTGCTGGCCAATGAATATCCACGGATCAAGAACGCCGTGCAGGCGTTGTTGGACATCATGCAGACCGTGCCGACATTTGCCTATCTCACACCGTTGTTGCTGTTGTTCGGCTTTGGCCCGGTGGTTGGGCTGATCGCTTCGGCGATCTATGCCGCGCCCCCGATGGCGCGCAATGTATTGTTGGGATTGGAGCGGGTCGAACCCGAGATCAAGGAAGCTGCGATCATGGCCGGAGGGACCCGGTTGCAGCAGCTGTTTCAGGTCGAAATACCGTCCGCTTCGACCCAGATCATGGTGGGCGTCAACCAATGTCTGATGGCGGCGTTGTCGATGGTGATCATCGCTGCTGTTATCGGTGGGTTTAATGACATCGGCTGGGAAGTTTTGTTGACCATGCGCAAGGCCCAATTCGGGCAAAGCCTGTTGGCCGGGATGGTCGTCGTCGTTTTCGCCGTGGTCATCGACCGGATGAGCGCGACCTTGGCCAAGGATCGGCGTCAGAGCTATGACAAGCGGGTTGCGATTGGTGTGCTGGCGCTGGGCGTCGCTGTCTCGCTGATCTTTTGGGCGCGCTTGCCGGATCCGGCAGGCTTTACCCTGTTACAGCCGGTGGCGGATGGCGTGGATTATGGGCTGACTGCCTTTACCCGGGCCAACGGCGATTGGTTGGCCAGCTTCAAGAACAATTTCCTGTTCTATGGGTTGCTGCCGCTGAGGATCGGTCTGGACCAGGCGGTGTTGCCCTTTACCTGGGGATTTCAGTGGACCACACAGATGAGCCTGATGCTGTTTGCGGCTGCGGCTGCTGGTGGGATCGTGCTGGGGCTGCGCGGGCGCATGACCCAAGGGGCGCTGCTGTGTATCGGTGCCATTGTTCTGGAAACCGGGATTGCCAATCTGCCCTGGCCCTTTGTCCTGGTGGGCACCGGGTTGTTGGGCTGGGTGTCGGGCGGGCGCAAGTTGGCCATTGTTTCGGTTCTGTTGCTGGGCACCATCCTGTTGTCGGGGCTGTGGGAACGGGCGCTGTTGTCCTTGTACCTGAGCGGCGCGGCAGTGTTTGCCTGCGCGGTTCTGGGCGGTGGTATCGGGTTGATGAGCGCGCTCAGCCCCATGGTGTGGCGGGTGGTGCAGCCGATCTGTGACATGTTGCAGACCATCCCGTTGTTTGTGTTCCTGATTCCGGTTCTGATGGTGTTCCAGATTGGCGAGTTTTCTGCCTTTCTGGCGATCATCGCTTATGCCATCGTGCCGATGATCCGATATACGCGCCACGGGCTGACTGAAACTCCGGCTGAAATGCTGGAGGCTGCCACCGCCAGCGGGGCGACCGAATGGCAGATCCTGCGTGATGTGCGCGCGCCTTATGCGGCCCCGACCATCCTGTTGGGGCTGAACCAGACCATTCTCTATGCCTTTGCAATGCTGGTGATTGCGGCGTTGATCGGGACCACCGGATTGGGCCAGTCGATCTATCTGGCGCTGGGCAAGGCCGACGTTGGGTTGGGCATCTCTGCTGGGGCGGCGATGGCTATTCTGGCACTGATTGCGGATCGGATGGTACAGGGGTTTGCCGAAGAACGCCGCCGCGCATTGGGTCTGTGAAACCCGCCTGAAACAACCCCGGTATGCGCCGCCTGTGGTGTGTACCGGGCCACCTTGCCAACCCTCGCAATCCAACAGATGATGTGCGCCAACACACGGCGATCAAAGAGGCAGAGATGGGCGGTTGGGGTGAATTCGGGGCGGCCATGGTCGTCTTTTTGCTGAGTCACGCGATCCCGGTGCGCCCGCCTGTGCGGCCCTGGTTGGTGGCCCGAATGGGGTTGGTGCCCTATCTGGTCTGTTATTCGATCCTGTCCATCGGTGTGTTGATTTGGTTGGTATTGGCCGCGCGCTATGCGCCCTATATTCAGGTGCTACCTGATTGGGAGGGCTGGCGTTGGGCTCCGGTGCTGATCATGCCGCTGGTTTGCTGGTTGGCGGTGGCTGGTCTCGGCACATCCAACCCGCTTAGTTTTGGTGGCATGAAGCGCGGCGAATTCGACCGTGAAAATCCCGGAGTTCTTGGGTTTACCCGGCACCCGTTGCCAATGGCGCTGGCCCTATGGTCCGGCGCGCATCTGTTGGCCAAGGGCGACCTGGCCCATGTGATCCTGTTTGGGGTTTTTGCGGGGTTTGCGGTGATGGCGATGAAAATGCTGGATCTGCGCAAACAGCGTTTGATGGGGGTCGGGGCCTGGCAGGACTTGGCCTGCAACACATCGCTGTTCAATCCTGCGGCGCTGCGGCCGCGTCTGTGGCAGGTGGCGGCGGCCATCGCCATCTTTGTCGTGTTGTTTCACCTGCACCTGCCAATCATCGGGTTTTCACCCTTACCCTGAGAAGGGGGGCTTTGCTTTGTTCAAATCCTGCTTATGTTCTGCTGTGATACTCCGAGCCCATCCAACAACACACGAGAGACCCTGAGATGAACCTGGCCTATGTTATGACCACCGAACGCGGTGCCACCGACCGGTTGCTCAGCGGATTTGCCGCACAACTGACACAGCAGGGGGTGCGCTGTGTTGGCATCGTGCAGACCAACACCGAATGCGCAGATGACCGGCTGTGTGATATGGATGTGCAGGTGCTGCCGGATGGCAAGGTGTTTCGTATTTCTCAAACCTTGGGCCCCGGGTCCAAGGGATGCCGGCTGGACCCTGCCGCGCTGGAAGAGGCGGTCGGGCTGGTCACGCAATCGCTGGCCGGGGTGCCAGCGCCGGATCTTCTGATCGTCAACAAATTCGGCAAACACGAGGCCGACGGGCGCGGTATGCGACCAGTCATCGGCGAGGCCATGGCCCGCGGGATCCCGGTCCTGACCGGGGTCAACCGCCTGAATCGCGAACGCTTTGAGGATTACTGCGAGGGAATGGCTGTGGCGCTCGACCCCACGGTCGAGGCGTTGGAGAGCTGGTTGGATGGGGTTCGGGCCAAACCCTGATCAGATCGTGGTTTGGGTGGCTGCTTGCGCACTCTGTTGCGTTCAACCGCTGGCTTAGGTCGCGTCTCTGATCACGATCTTCTTGGTGCCGTGTTCGGCAACCAAGCCGACCATGATTTGACGCGAAGATATCTTTCTCACTCCCTGTGACCGGCAACACATTCGCGGAAGACGTGCGACGGGGCGCTTTCAGCGGCTTTGGGGCATCTTGGTCGGACCGTCGGCGTCCGATGTGTGAATCACGAAGCGCAAAAAACCAACGCATCCTGATCATTGCAAATCACAATCTGCGAACAAGACACGCCCTGGTCAATTTGATGATACCAAAAGTCAGATCGTAATCGTGCTGGATCGCGTGGCCAAATCCAATCGCACCTCATTGATCAAAGCTCGTGACGCCAAGGCTGAGAAGCCCAAACCAAACAAGCGGCTCGCAGATCAGGCTGAATATGTGAGACCAACCAAGGATCGGTTTGGCGGCTTTCTAGAGCGACCAAGAGTTATCTTGGCAAGATGTTGTAAAATAAGTGAAATTGAAAAACCGCGCTCAAGCATTCTGTGCCGAAGCTGGTCTTTGCCGAGCCTTTGGAAGACAGTCTGAGAATTGATTTTCGAACCTCAGGAACCACTCTTGCCTTCAGGGAGGCCGTGGATTTCTTCAACCAAAAGGATGAAATGGTGGGCGACCCTGGAATCGAACCAGGCGTGCGTCTCCGCGAGGGAGTTACAGTCCCCTGCCACACCTTGCGGCCTGTCGCCCACTGTCAGGTGGTTGTTGCACCTGACGTGAGGGCGTGATTACTAGCGGACAAAAGCAGCGTCAACAGGAAAATCCCAAGATTTTCACGTGGCGTTGAAAAAAGCCTGCTGGAGAAGAAAATGGCCAAAAAACCCAAATGGATCGTCGAAAAAGAACAGGCCCGCAAGGCCGCTGGATCCGAAACGGTCTGGCTGTTTGGCCTGCATGCGGTTCGGGATGCGCTGATGAACCCCAAGCGCGAGAAATTGCGTCTGGTTGTGACATTGAACGCGCGGGCCAAGCTGGAAGATGCCATTACCGCCGGTGGGATCGAACCCGAAGTGGTCGACCCCAGAAAATTCAATGTACCGATTGATGCCAACTCGGTCCATCAGGGGGCCGCGATGGAGGTGAAGCCACTGAACTGGGGGGGATTGGCCGACAATTGTATCGGTCGCGAAGCTCCGCGTGTTCTGCTGCTCGATCGGGTGACCGATCCGCATAATGTGGGCGCTATTTTGCGATCGGCCGAAGTGCTGGGTGCCAGTGCTGTCATTGGGACCCGTCACCATTCTGCGCCCGAAACGGGTGCATTGGCCAAAACGGCCAGTGGTGCGTTGGAGCGTCAACCCTATTTGCGGATGCGCAATTTGGCTGACACTATTGCCGAGCTTCAGAATATGGGGTTCCTGGTTCTGGGTCTGGATGGCGAGGCCGAGGTCACCATCGAAGCCACCCTGGAGGGACGCAAGGACAGGCCCGTGGCGCTGGTGCTGGGAGCCGAAGGGCCCGGGCTGCGCGAAAAGACCAAACAGGTGGTCGATCAGTTGGTCAGAATTGACGCGGCGGGTGGATTTGGGTCTTTGAACGTCTCAAACGCCGCGGCAATCGCCCTATATGCTTCGGTAGAGCGATAGGAGGCGACCATTCCCCAGACTGACAAGATTCTGACCTGCTGTTATTGTGGAACCCGCACCATCATGGCCGCTCTGCGCCGCCAGGGTCATACGACCCTGGTGTGCAGCTCTTGCGGTGCACCATTGGCTGCGCAGAAGGCACGGAAATCGACTGTGGTCGCCGCTGTGGCCCATACCGCGGCCGGATGTGGCGCGACCGGTGTCAAAATCGCAAAATCACACAAGTCTTCCAAGTCCAAAAAAGCCAAATACAAAACGCGCAAGCGCAAGGGGATGTGGTCGCGGGTGTTGGACGAGGCATTCGACGCAATCGAAGACATTTTTGATTGAGACGGACGTTGCGCTGCAATTTCGATCACAAAAGCGTATGAAAGGTTTCCAGACGGGGGCCGGGACGTCATTTTATTGGAAATACAACATCAAAGATGACTGACCCGATACACCATGCGCCGATTTATCATCCTCCTGATCATGCTCGTGTTCCTGCCATTGACTGCGGCCCGGGCGGACACATCGATTTTTAGCGAATCCTCTGGGGTCGCAATCGGCGGGTATGATACCGTCGCCTATTTCAAAGCGGGCCATCCGATGCCGGGTCAGCGCGATTTTGCCGTGATGTGGAAGGGCGTTACCTGGTTGTTTGTCTCGGATGGAAATCGACAAGCCTTTGAATCCAACCCGCGCGCGTATGCTCCTCAATTCGGCGGATATTGTGCTTATGCAGTTTCCAATGGGTATCTGATGAATGGGGATCCCATGGCGTGGGAGATTGTGGACAACCGCCTGTATCTGACGTTTAGCCCGCCGGTGCACCAGATTTGGCGTAAGGATCGTGACGGACATATCGCCAAGGGCCAGGGTAATTGGCCTGTCGTGCTGCGGAATTAGGACCCCAGAAAGTCACAAGTTGGAGAGCAGGGTTTAAATCCATCCTGTGTGACCCCAATTTAATAACAGACCCCGGACGGGAACACCCGGAGGTCTTTTTCACTGTCCCTCGTTCCACACTGTGCGCCCGGCCCCCAAGACCCGGGCGCATTTTTTATGGCATTTCTCAATTGGAGTCGCGGGGAGACATGGCGTTTGTATCCCGTGTGGTGTCGAATGCCGACTTGCATTGCCTGAGCGTCAATGGTTGTGTGCGGGCCACAGGAGAAGAACATGGCGGATTACAGTGATTCACTGCTCAAATCGGTACTAAAAAGAACCAAAACCATAGCGGTGGTGGGGGTGTCGATGAATTCTGTCCGCCCCAGTTATTACGTGGCGCGCTATCTTGGGCTCAAGGGTTACAAGGTCATCCCGGTGAACCCCGGGCACGCGGGTAAACGGTTGTTTGGCGAAGTCGTGCGCGGTGATCTGAGTGATATCCAAGGGCCGGTCGATATGGTTGATATCTTTCGCCGGTCCGAAGCGGTGCCGGGGATCGTCGATCAGGCGTTAGCGCAATTCCCCAATCTACAGACGATCTGGATGCAGATCGGGGTCGAGCACGCCGAAGCGGCAGCCAAAGCCGAAGCGCGGGGCGTTACAGTTATCCAAAACCGCTGCCCAAAGATCGAATACCAACGACTGTTCGGCGAGTTGCGCATGGGTGGATTTGCCACCGGAATCATTTCTTCGAAGCTGTAGGGCGATATCCTGACCCAAATGAGCGCCTGCGGCGCGCAGGTTATGTCATCGCCGCCCTTGGGGCGTCGCCTCCGTGCGCGTGGGACGGTGACATGTGGAATTGGCCTGTTGCAAGGGTGTTGCGGTCAGGCAAGGTCGCTGTCAGTCAGGGGGGCGGCGGGATGACTGGGCGGCCAGATACGGCGACTCCGCACGCCTGATGTGGGCCTGCGGAGTGGGGTGAAACTCTCAGGACGTCGGACGCGCTGCTTTTTCAACCAGTCCACTTAATCCCTGGCGTCGGGCCAATTCGTTCAGCACATCGTCCAGGGGGATGTCCCTGGCTGCCAACATGACCAGGAAATGATAGAGGACGTCGGCACCTTCGGTGGTGAGCTTGCTTCGGTCACCTTTAACAGCTTCGATGATGGCCTCGATGGCCTCTTCTCCGAATTTTTCGGCGCATTTCTCGGGGCCCTTTGCCAACAATTTGGCGGTCCAGCTGCTGTCGGGATCAGCGGACTTTCGGGCGTCGATGGTGGCGGCCAATTCGTGCAGGATGGACATAGTGGAGCCCTCAGTTCGAACGCATCGGGATGCCGGCGGAAATCATGTGTTCCTTGGCTTCACGGATGGTGTATTCGCCGAAATGGAAGATGGATGCAGCCAGCACAGCGCTGGCACCGCCCTCGGTCACCCCATCCACCAGGTGGTCCAGGGTCCCGACACCGCCCGAGGCGATCACGGGCACATCCACAGAATCACTGATCGCGCGGGTAAGGGGCAGGTTGAACCCGGATTTGGTGCCATCGCGATCCATTGAGGTCAGGAGGATTTCGCCCGCCCCCTTGGCGACCACCAGCTTGGCAAACTCGACCGCATCTATCCCGGTGGGTTTGCGCCCGCCGTGGGTGAAGATCTCCCATTTGCCCGGAGAAACGGTTTTGGCGTCAATGGCGCAGACAATGCACTGGCTGCCGAACTGATCAGCGGCTTGGGCGATCACATCCGGGTTGGCCACGGCAGCCGAGTTGAAGCTGACCTTGTCAGCTCCGGCCAGCAACAGGGCGCGCACGTCTTCTTTGGTGCGGACCCCGCCGCCCACGGTCAGGGGCACAAAACATTGTTCGGCGGTGCGACGCACCACATCGAACATGGTGCCGCGGTTTTCATGGGTGGCGTGAATGTCGAGAAAACAGATCTCGTCCGCGCCCGCCGCGTCATAGGCCTTGGCGGATTCAACCGGATCGCCTGCGTCGCGCAGGCCGACAAAATTGACGCCCTTGACCACACGGCCGTCGGCGACATCGAGACAGGGAATGATGCGGGTTTTCAGCATGGGGGCGTTATGGACCGGTTTGATCCGAGGGGGAAGGGGTTTTCCGGTTCGACCCGCGCCGATTGGTCATTTCGCTCTTGATTTTTTTGGGTCCAAAGGGGGGCGGGCAGAGGAGATACATCTGGGCGGCTGCTTGCGCTTGGTTTGACAGTCGGGCGCGGTGAAGGTCAATAAAGTCAACGGGTTAGCAGGATTGGTTTCATTGGGTTTGAGAGCGTTGGCGGCCTTCTTTATCGATTGTTGCGATGAGGGGATGGTTTTTGATGAGATGAAACCAAGCAGCTGATGGCAAGGTGGCCGCGTGACGTCGACCATCAATCATCTGCCCAATACCCATAGCGACAGTTTCAACTCTGGAGGCCGGGTTGTTGGTCGCCGCCTTTTGGCCGCCGCCAACGGGTTTGATGGTGCCCGTTCAACACACCGGAACGGGCTTCAATCCACAATTTGGTGTTCTCAAGCAGCCATTCCGCTTTTGGATCAGTTGTTTTGCTCGCCGCGACGCCTGATTTCCTATCACGTCACGCCACCCCATCACAGGCGACGCGATGAATTCTCGCTTTGGCATCAGGGCGTGTTTGGCATCCATGGGATCAACGGCTTTCCGCCCCTTGGTATTGGCTCTCGTTGCGCAGCCAATCGCGGACGGTCGCAATCAGCGCCGGGTCACGTGGCTTGCGGGGGCTGACGATGTAGTACCCGTCGCCGGTTGTCAGCGCTGCTTCAAATGCCTGACACAGGCGGTTGCTGCTCAGGTCCCGGTCAACCAGTGCTTTGGGCGTCAACGCCACCCCCTGCCGGGCGAGCGCGGCGTCGATGGCCAGAGAGGTGTGGCTGAAGGTCATGGTTCTGATATCCGGCAGCGGCTGCCCCGTGCACATGGTTTCAAGAAACAGCGGCCAGCGACCATGGGAATCTTCCAGCAGCACATGATGGCGCAGATCCTGTGGGACACGGATTGGCTGGGGTCCTTGTGCCAGGTCGGGGTGACAAACGGCGATCACGTCTGAGGAAAATAGAGGATCCGCCAGCAGCCCGGGGCCAAAGGGCGGTGTGCCCAGGCGAATTGCTATGTCGACACCGTCGGATTGAAAGTTCACCAGAGTGTTCGAGGCATCCAGGCGGATACGGATATCGGGGTTCCGCGCGGAAAACTCTCCCAGTCGTGGCACTAGCCATCTTGTTGCCAGAGAGGGCGACGTACTGATCGTCACAACGACCTCTCCGGGCGTGATCGTATCGGTGGCTTCGGCAATCATGTCGAACGCGCGGTGGATCGACGGCAGGTACCGCCGTCCTTCGTCGGTGAGAGACAAGCCTCTTGCATTTCTATTGAACAATTTGATTTTCAATATTTTTTCTAAAGACCGCACCTGTTGAGACACGGCACCCTGGGTGACGCCCAGCTCCTGGGCTGCCCGTTTGAAGGTCAAGTGACGGCCAGAGGCTTCAAAGGCCTTTAACGCGTTGAGGGGGGGCATTCGGCGCATGTGGGCGTCCGCACAGAGTATAGAATTTCTACTGTCTTAACGCAGAAGTTCTGGTTGGTCAAATCTGGCCGCATGGCCCAAGCTGAGACGAAAGCCGCAGTTAACGTATCTGGAGAGAGAAAAATGACCGATCAAAAAGTTGCAATCATTACCGCAGGGGGCAGTGGCATGGGCGCGGATGCGGCCCGGCGGTTGGCGGCGGATGGGTTCAAGGTGTCGATCCTGTCGTCGTCGGGCAAGGGTGAGGCATTGGCCGCAGAATTGGGGGGAATCGGCATTACCGGGTCCAACCAGTCGAATGCAGATCTTGGGCGGTTGGTCGACACGACCATGGATGCCTGGGGGCGTGTCGATGTGCTGGTGAATTCAGCCGGCCACGGGCCCCGGGCTCCGGTTTTGGAGCTGAGCGACGAGGAGTGGCACCTGGGGATGGATGTCTATTTTCTGAATGTGGTGCGCCCCACGCGGCTGGTTGCGCCAATCATGGTACAGCAGAAATCCGGGAGCATCATCAACATCTCGACCTTTGCCGCCTTTGAGCCGGATCCGGTGTTTCCGACCTCTGGTGTGATGCGGGCCGGGCTGGCTGCCTTTGCCAAGCTGTTTTCCGACGCATATGCGGGCGACAATCTGCGCATGAACAACGTGCTGCCCGGTTTTATTGACAGCCTGCCGGAGAATGCGGACTTCAAGGCCAGAATCCCGATGGGCCGGTACGGAAAATCCTATGCAGAAGTTGCGGCGACCGTTGGTTTTCTTGCGTCAGAGGGCGGCGGCTATATCACCGGGCAGAACCTGCGGGTTGATGGCGGCATCACCCGGTCGGTGTGATGCCGGGCATCCGGTCGGCCTGACAGTCGACCGGAAACAGCAACGTAAAAAAGGGCAGGGGGTGTTGCCCCCGGTGGGCCGATGGCCCAGTCCTGCACCATTCACCCTGGGGGTAGTTTAACCAGAAAAGAACTCAGGCGCGAAAGACCGTCAGCGCCTCTTTCAGGTCGATGGCACCGTCATACAGCGCGCGACCTGAAATGGCACCATTCAACGGCGCGCCGCAGGATTTCAGCGCCTGAAGGTCGGCAATCGACGAGACGCCGCCCGAGGCAATGACCGGGATCGACACCGCATTTGCGAGCGCGGCTGTGGCCTCGACATTGGGACCTTTCATGGCACCATCACGCATGATGTCGGTGTAGATAATCGCGGCCACACCAGCATCTTCGAACGATTTCGCCAGATCGGTGACCATGACGTCGGTCTCTGTGGCCCAGCCCTTGGTTGCGACCTTGCCATTGCGCGCATCAATGCCCACCGCGACCTTGCCGGGGAACGCGCGGGCGGCCTCGCGTACCAGATCGGGATTTTCAACGGCGACGGTGCCAAGGATCACACGGGCCAAGCCTCGGTCGATCCAGCGTTCGATGGTGGCCATGTCGCGGATGCCACCACCCAGCTGAGCCGGGACCTGGGTCTGTTTCAGGATCTCTTCCACCGGGGCGGCGTTGACGGGTTCACCTGCAAAGGCACCGTTCAGATCCACCAGATGCAGCCATTCACACCCGGCGTTGACAAACTCCAGCGCCTGGGCCGCGGGATTGTCGTTGAACACGGTGGTCTGCTCCATGTCGCCATGCACAAGGCGAACGGCCTGACCGTCTTTGAGGTCGATGGCGGGGTAGAGGATCATGGTTCGGCATCCTTTTGCTGTCTGTCGCGGGTGCTATGCACCGGTCCCTGCCGAAATGCAACGCGACCCAAAGTCAGTCTTGCCCGGTTTTCATGGGAGGGTCACAGTGGGTCCGAGTGATAAGACAGCCAGGGAGACAACGCGATGAAACGACTGATTGCAAGCGCAGGGGTGATAATCGGTCTGGCGGGGGCGGCATTGGCCGATCCGGCGGCCGGCACATGGAAGACGGAACCCGGGGATACGGGGGGCTATCTGCATGTGGACGTGGGGCCCTGTGGCTCTGCCATTTGTGGCACGATCAAAACCGCCTTTGACAAGAATGGGGTGGAACAGACCGACTATGAACACAAGGGAAAGAAGATGATCTGGGACATGCAGGCCGACGGGGGCGGGTCCTATTCAGACGGTCAGATCTGGGCTGCGGATTCGGGCAAGACCTATTCGTCCAAAATGTCGCTCAGTGGCAATGCGCTAACCGTCAAGGGCTGTGTCGCAGGTGGGTTGATCTGTCGGGGGCAGACCTGGAAACGGGTGAACTGATCACCTTGAGTTTTGCAAAAAAAGAAGGCCGGGCTGCGCGCAGCACCGGCCTTTTAGTCGGTCAACACCGGCAGGGGGACTACCGGTGAGACGGGGAGTAAAACTTAGATCGCAAGATATTCAGCGCGCAGCTCTTCGTTCTCCAGAACTTCGGCGGCCGCGCCGTCGAAAACGATGCCACCCGTGTCCAGGATCACGGCCCGGTCGGCCAGCTCCAGCGCACGAACCGCGTTCTGTTCAACGATGACAGTGGTCATGCCCTGTTCCTTGATGTGGATGAGGGTTTTTTCAATCTCGTCCACGATGACAGGTGCGAGACCTTCATAGGGTTCATCCAGCAACAGCACCTTGATGTCACGGGCCAGAGCCCTGGCGATGGCCAGCATCTGCTGTTCGCCCCCGGACAGAGTGATGCCTTCCTGCTTGCGCCGCTCCCCCAGACGGGGAAACAGATCATACAGGCGTTCGATCGACCAACCGATGGGCGGGGCGATTTGGGCCAGTTGCAGGTTCTCTTCGACCGTGAGACCGGGGATAATCCGGCGATCTTCGGGCACGAGGCCCAGCCCGACGGTGGCGGCTTCGTGGCTGGCCATATTGTGCAGCGGTTGGTGATCCAACCAGATCTCGCCGTGTTTGACCTGTGGGTCGCCCAGACGGGCGATGGAGCGCAGGGTTGATGTTTTGCCCGCGCCGTTGCGGCCCAGCAGGGCGAGGATTTCGCCTTCGTGGACGTTAAAGCTGATGCCTTGGACGATATAGCTTTCGCCATAATAGGCATGCAGGTCCCACACCGACAGAAAGGCCGGTGCGGTTGTCGCCTGATTGGCGTTCTTGGAGAAATCGGGTTTTACGTTCATCTGTTTCTCTCCTTACGCCGACTCGCCCAGATACGCTTCGCGCACCTTGGGGTTGCCCTTGATGTTCTGCGGATCGTCTTCGACCAGCGGCGTGCCCTGGGCCAGAACCGTGATCCGATCCGCGAGGCTGAACACCACATGCATGTCGTGTTCGATGATGGCGATGGTGATGTCGCGCTCTTCCTTGATCTGTTTGAGCAGATCAATGGTGTTGTTGGTGTCGGCACGTGCCATTCCGGCAGTGGGTTCGTCCAACAGCAACAGGCGTGGCTCCTGAGACAGGCACATGCCGATTTCCAGACGCCGTTTGTCACCGCGCGACATGGCGGCGGCGTGCATATGCCGTTTGTCTGCCATGTTCATGTCCACCAGCATGGCTTCGGCCTTTTCCAACACGTCCTTTTGTCCGGACACTGACCCGATGGCGTTCAGTTCGAACGCGCCGTCCCGTTTGGCAAAGCAGGGGATCAGCATGTTTTCCATCACTGTCAGATCGCCAAAGATCTCGGGCGTCTGGAACACGCGCGAAATGCCCATCTGATTGATTTCATAGGGCGCACGCCCCAGAACGGATTGACCATCGAACATGACCGACCCGGTGTCTGGGATCAGCTTGCCCACCAGGCAATTCAGCAGGGTGGATTTACCGGCCCCATTGGGGCCGATGATGGCATGAACGGTGTTTTCCTTGACGCTCAGGTTCACGTCACCCAGCGCCTGAAGGCCACCAAACCGTTTGCCCACGTTCTTGACTTCGAGAATTCCCATCGCTCTCGCTCCTTATTCCGCAGGTTCGGTTTTGCCGGATTTGCTGTCTTCGGATTTCCCGCGACCCTTGATCCAGTTTTTGACCTTTTGACCACCTTCAACCAGGCCACCTGGCAGGAAGATCACCACCAGCATGAACAGGATGCCCAAGGTCAGATGCCAGCCCTTGCCGATAAACGGATGCACGACAAAGACCATGAAATCTTCAACTCCGTCAGGCATGAAGGCGAACCACTGATGCAGCACGGTGTCGTTGATCTTGGAGAAGATGTTTTCGAAGTATTTGATAAAGCCAGCGCCCACGACGGGACCGATCAGAGTGCCCGCACCGCCCAGGATAGTCATCAGAACAACTTCGCCCGATGCGGTCCACTGCATGCGCTCGGCACCGGCCAGCGGATCCATCGACGCCATCAGACCACCGGCCAGACCGGCATACATGCCCGAGATGACAAAGGCGGCCAGCGTATACGGACGGGTGTTCAAACCGGTATAGTTCATCCGCTGCTGGTTCGATTTGACTGCCCGCAGCATCATGCCAAATGGCGAACGGAAGATGCGTACCGCCAGATAGAAAGACACAAGCATGATGAGGGCACACAGGTAGTAACCGACATTGAACTGGAACGCCCAGGGACCGACGACCATTTCATAGGTCGACCGCATCTCCAGACCAAACAGGCTGGTGACCGGGATCGACCCATCTGCGGTCTGGGATACACCCAGAACCCGCGGGTCATCCAATGTCAGCTGCAGGCCGGTTTCGCCGTTGGTGATCGGTGTCAGAACCGAATAGGCTAGGTTGAACGACATCTGTGCAAAGGCCAGCGTCAGGATCGAGAAGTAGATCCCCGAGCGGCGCAGGCTGACAAAGCCGATGACGACGGCAAACAGGCCGGCAACGATGACGCTCAGCACGATGGCCGGGATCACGTTCATACCAACCAGCTTGAACATCCAGACCGCCGAATAGGACCCGACACCCAGAAAGGCCGCATGACCAAAGGACAGGTATCCGGTCAGGCCGAAAAGAATGTTGAAGCCGATGGCAAAGATGCCAAAGATCACGAACCGTTGCATCAGGTCGGGATAGCCCGCGTTGAACTGCGCCATGGCGCTGCCCGTGGGGAATGGGTTCAGGATGAAGGGTGCGAACAGCGCCAGACAGGCGACGATGATCAGCAGGGTGGTGTCTTTTTTGTCCAGTCCGAACATTGCTTAATCCTCCATCACGCCTTTGCGGCCCATCAGACCCCGTGGACGGGTGAGCAGAATGATGATTGCGACCACATAGATGATGATCTGGTCGATGCCGGGGATGATCGATTTGACTTCGTTCATCGAGGCAAAACTCTCCAGGACGCCCAGCAGGAAGCCCGCCAGAACCGCTCCGGGCAACGAGCCCATACCGCCGACAACCACCACAACAAAGCTGAGAACCAGGAAGTCCATGCCCATGTGATAATTGGGTGAATTGATAGGCGCATACATCACCCCGGCCAGCCCTGCGACGGCTGCCGCGACCCCGAACATGATGGTGAACCGGCGATCGATGTTGATGCCCAGCAGCCCAACGGTTTCGCGGTCTGCCATGCCAGCCCGTACGACCATGCCAAATGTCGTGAACTGCAAAAAGGCAAACACGCCGCCAATGATCAGGGCCGAAAAGGCGAAATACACCAGGCGCCAGTAGGGATAGATGATCGCGTTGGGGTCAAATCCCAGCATGACACCGAAATCGAACGACCCTTTGAACACGTCCGGCGCGCCGGTAGGGATCGGGTTGGCACCATAGAAATACTTGACCACTTCCTGCAACACGATGGCCAGGCCAAATGTCACGAGAATCTGATCCGCATGGGGACGCTTGTAGAAATGTTTGATCAGGCCACGCTCCATCACATAGCCGATGAACAGCATGACCGGGATGGCGAACAGGATCGCCAATGGCACAGACCAGTCGATTATGGCGGCCCCGGTTTCCGGGCCGAACCAGGATTCGACGTAGGCCGTCTTGACCTTGGCCGGGTTGCCAAGAAAGTCAGTTTTGGTTTCGTCGATTGTTTCAAACGACAGGTTCAGAATGCGTTGAACGGTGACCGCGCAGAAGGCACCGATCATGAACAGGGCCCCGTGGGCAAAGTTCACCACGCCCAGCGTACCGAAAATGAGAGTGAGCCCGAGCGCGATCAGCGCATAGGCAGAGCCCTTGTCGAGCCCGTTTAGAATTTGCAGGAGGATTGCGTCCATGGTCCCCACCTTGGTTGAGGGTCACATGCGCCCTCCTGACCGATCGGCCGGGAGGGCGCTTTGACAATTGGCAGTTCCGAATTCCGGGTCGGAATTCGGACCGGAATTATTGAATAATTCCGGCACCGTTTCGCATTATGCGCCCGAGTTACAGGTACCCAGCGCGCCACCTGCGAACATCGGATGATCCGGTGCATAGGTGACCTGCGAGGCGGGTGTAACTTCGACAACTTCCAGAAGGTCGAACTCGGACGTCGGGTTCTCTTTCCCGCGCACAACCAGAACGTCCTTGAAGCACTGGTGGTCTTCGGCGCGATACAGCGTCTTGCCGTTGCCCAGACCGTCGAATTCATAGCCTTCCAGCGCTTCGACGATGCCACAGGGGTTAAAGGTGCCCGCGCGTTCGGCTGCATCTGCATAAAGCAGAGTCTGGCAGTACACGGTGTGGGCGGCCTGTGACGGCGGGAAGCCGTATTTGGTGCCAAAGGATTTGACGAACGCCTTGGAGGCATCGTCCTGCAGCGACCAGTGCCAGTTGGTGGATCCGTGAATGCCCTTCACGTTTTCACCGGCACCTTTGGCCATCAGGCGCGAATACAGCGGAACAACGATTTCGAACTGTTTGCCGTTGACGATCTTTTCGCGCAGGCCAAACTGAACCGCGTTGGTCAGCGAGTTCACCATGTTGCCGCCATAGTGGTTCAGAACCAGAACATCCGCGCCCGAGTTCAGGACCGGTGCGATATAGGACGAGAAGTCGGTCGCCGCCAGAGGTGTGCGGACCTTGTTCACGGTGTTCCAGCCCAGGGCTTCGGTCGCGGCTGCGATCGATTCTTCCTGGGTCCAGCCCCATGTGTAATCTGCCGTCAGGTGATAGGCGTTCCGGTCGGTGCCATAGAGGTTCTTGAGAACCGGTGCCAGAGCTGCGCCTGACATGTAACCGTTAAAGAAGTGACGGAAACCATTGGCTTTCTTGTCTTTTCCGGTGGTGTCATTCGAGTGTGTCAGGCCGGCCATAAAGATCACGCCAGCTTCCTGGCACAGGCCCTGAACAGCAATCGCAACACCCGAAGAAGAACCGCCGGTGATCATCACCGCACCGTCTTTTTCGATCATCGATTTGGCCGATGCACGGGCTGCGTCGGATTTGGTCTGGGTGTCGCCGGTGACGAATTCGACCTTTTTGCCCAGGATGCCGTTGCCCTGCAACGCCTTGGAGCTAAAGGTGTTCATCATGCCGCCGTCGCCGCCACCATTCAGATGTTCGACTGCGAGTTCGTAAGCGCGCAGTTCGTCGGCACCTTCGTCCGCATAGGGGCCGGTCTGGGGCACGTTAAAGCCCAGGGTAACCGTGCCGCCGGTGGGTTCATTGGTATAAGCAGCCGCAGAAGATGCGGTAAAGATCGTCGGCAGTGCAACACCAGCGCCAGCAAGAGCACCGGTTTTCAGCACACCACGACGGGTGACATCGGATTTTGTCATGAATTCCTCCCATTTCGAAAAACGCGCCATGAGGCTCCTCAACCAACACGGCGCAGACACATGTCTGTGCAAATGCATTATGGGCGCGGGATGTAAAATTGCGCAATAAGGCCCTTGAAAAACACGATAATTTTGTAAATAACTGCACAGGTGTTGGATGGTTTTTGTAAATAAACTTATGTTGCAGCGCAGAAAGCCGTTGAAAACACGTATAATTGAATGAGTGAATACCATGGTGCGTGAAACTCTGACCGGAAGCCGAATTCGCGAACGCCGTCTGATCGCAGGGTTGCGCCAGGCCGATTTGGCGCGGCAGGTGGAAATTTCTGCCTCCTACCTCAATCTCATCGAACACAATCGGCGCAGAATCGGTGGCAAACTTTTGGTGGATATTGCCCAGGTTCTGGGGGTCGAGCCTTCGATGCTGACCGAAGGGGCTGAGGCAGCGCTGATTGCCACCCTGCGCGAAGCCGCCGCAGATGCGGTGTCCCAAGTGGCCGAAACCGACCGTGCTGATGAATTTGCAGGCCGTTTTCCCGGCTGGGCCGAGGTGCTCGCCGGGGAACACCGCCGGGTCGCTTCGTTGGAGCGAACGGTTCAGACGCTTTCGGACCGGTTGACCCATGATCCGCATCTGGCCGCCTCGCTGCACGAGGTGCTGTCCACGGCGGCCGCGATCCGTTCAACCGCATCGATCCTGGCCGAAACCGGCGAGATCGAACCGGAATGGCGGGACCGGTTTCACAAGAACCTGAATGAGGACAGCCTGCGCCTGGCCGAAAGCTCCCGCGCGCTGGTGAATTTTCTGGATGAAAGCGACACAGGTGAAGATCGCCGTGGCGTGCCGCAGGAAGAAGTCGAAGCCTTTTTCCAAGCCCATGATTTTCATTTTCCCGAATTGGAGGGGGCTGGCGGTGACATTGACGCTCTGGTCTCGGGTGCGGTTGAATTGGGGTCTTCGTCGGCCCAGATCATCGCGCGCGCAGCGTTGGCGCAATATGTCGCGGATGCGCAAGAACTGCCGTTGGACCGGTTCCAAAAGGCCCTGGAACAGGTCGGGGTGGACCCGGTCAAATTGGCGGATATCTTTGCCTGTAGCCTGCAAACAGTCTTTCGCAGGCTCGCCGTCATGCCGGCCAGCGTCACCGGGGGCGAAGTCGGGCTGGTGATTTCTGATGGGTCGGGGTCTATCCTGTTTCGTAAACCTGTAACGGATTTTGCCCTGCCCAAATTTGGGGCCTCTTGTCCATTGTGGCCTGTGTTTACTGCCTTTACCCGCCCGAACCTGCCCATTCGGCGACGGGTGTCCCAGGCCGGTCAGACCACGGCCAGCTTTGACTGTCTGGCAATCTGCTGGCCGCGCGAGGCGCTCGATTTTGATCGTGATCCGCTGTATCACGCGGCGATGTTGATCCTGCCGGTGCCGGCGGCCCAAGCGGGGGACCAGCCTGGCCTGCCCGTGGGCAGTTCATGCCGGGTGTGTCCGCGCAAGGAGTGCGGCGCACGACGTGAGCCGTCCATTCTGAGCGAAGAGTTTTGACAGGTCGTCAACCACACGGCTAATCTGCGGGACGGGACAATCAAATATCAGGACCTGACACAACAAGGGTCCGCCGGGGGAGGATGACCAGGGATGAGCCGACGTGTTGTGCTGATCGAAGATGAGCCGAATATCATAGAGGCGATCCGTTTTCTTCTGACCCGGGACGGGTGGCAGGTCGATACCCATTCCAACGGCAGTGATGCAATGGATGTGATCCGGGCTGCACAGCCGGATCTGGTGATCCTGGATGTGATGCTGCCGGGCAAGAATGGCATGGAGATCCTGCGCGACCTGCGCGAGGAAGACAGCTTTAAAACCCTGCCGGTGCTGATGCTGACGGCGCGGGGCCAGGCACGGGACCGGGAAATGGCGGAAAAGGCCGGGGTTAACCGGTTCATGACCAAACCCTTTTCCAATGCCGAGGTCATGGACGCCGTTCGGGATCTGTATGCCCAAGCGCCCCGCCCATGACTGTGCCGGATCGAGACGGCGAACCGCGTGTCGGACAGCCGCGCGTGCAATCTGCGGCGCAACCCAGCAAGGCGCTGTTTCTGGAACATCGTTCGTATCGGCGGCGCCGGTTGATGGATGTGGCCAAGCTGTTGCCGATCCTGGGGTCGGTCCTGTTTCTGGTACCACTGTTCTGGCTGCTGGGCGGGGCGTCGGCCGACCCGGTTCCGACATCGCGGGCGGTTATCTATATCTTTGTGGTCTGGGCCTTGCTCATCTGTGTGAACGCTTTGTTTGGCGTCGCGGTGCGCCGCTGGGCCGAAAGCTGGGTGACGACGCCACAATCGCCTAAGAATACGGCGGACGAGGAGCACGGGTGATGGCGTCGCTCAATCTGCTTGTCGGGGTGTGTTTGGGGTATGTGGTCCTTTTGTTCCTCGTGGCGTTTGCTGCCGACCGTTATGCCGTGCGCGGCGCGGCGGCGCGCTGGTTGCGCTCGCCGCTGATTTATACGCTGTCGCTGTCGATCTACTGTACGGCTTGGACCTTTTACGGGGCCGTCGGGTATGCGGCGCGGTCTGGGCTGGAATTTGTCACCATCTATCTTGGGCCCACTTTGGTCATGGCGGCCTGGTGGTGGGGGCTGCGCAAGCTGATCCGGGTGGGACGCAGTCAGCGGGTCACGTCGATTGCCGACCTGATTTCGTCGCGCTATGGGAAATCCAACCTGCTGGCGATTGGTGTCACCATTCTGGCCGTAGTTGGGGTGACGCCCTATATCGCGCTGCAATTGCAGTCGATCACCCTGTCCTTTGAAATTTTTGCCGAGGCCGACCCCGGAACAAGCTATATGCCGGGGTCCTCGGTGTTCTGGGTTGCGGCGGGGCTGGCCGTGTTTGCCATCCTGTTCGGGACCCGCAATCTGGACGCAAACGAACGCCACCACGGCGTTGTCACGGCCGTCGCTCTCGAAGCGGTGGTGAAGCTGGTGGCGCTGCTGGCCGTGGGGATTTTTGTGGTTTGGGGGCTGGCCGGTGGGGTTACGGAAACTTTGGCGGCGATCGACGCCTCCAAGATTGGTCGCTGGGAGGTTGATGGCACCCGGTGGGTCGGCATCACCTTTTTGTCGGCTGCCGCCTTTTTGTGCCTGCCGCGTATGTTCCAGGTCATGGTGGTCGAGAACGTCGATGAACGCCATCTGCGCATCGCGTCATGGGCCTTTCCGTTGTACTTGCTGCTGATCAGCCTGTTCGTTCTGCCCATTGCCGCAATTGGTCTGGATATTATGCCAGCCTCGGCCAACCCGGACTTGTTCGTTCTGACCATCCCGCTCAGCCAGGGGCAGGAAAAGCTGGCGATGCTGTCGTTTCTCGGCGGTTTCAGTTCTGCGACTTCGATGGTGATCGTCGCAGCCATGGCACTGTCGACCATGGTGTCGAACCATATCGTGATGCCGATCTGGCTGCGCTCGCGCGGGACAGGGGTGTCTGTGTCAGGTGATGTCCGCAATGTAGTCCTGATGGCGCGGCGAATTTCGATCGCCGGTGTGATGGCGTTGGGGTATGTCTATTACACTCTGTCGGGTGGCGGCGCGGCATTGGCCGCCATCGGGTTGATTTCCTTTGCCGGTATTGCCCAGATTCTACCCGCGTTGGTGGGGGGGCTGTTTTGGCGAGGAGCCACCCGCATAGGGGCGCTGGCGGGGTTGAGCACCGGGTTTGGTCTTTGGTTGTTCACCATGTTGTTGCCCAACCTTGGTGGGGCATTGATGCCGGAAACAATCTTGCGCGACGGGTTGTTCGGACTCAGCGGTCTGCGCCCCCAGGCGCTGTTCTGGATCGAGGGGCTGGACCCGACCATTCATGCGGTGATCTGGAGCATGGGGCTGAACACCGCCACGTTCTGTATTGGGTCGTTGCTCAGCTTTCCCAGCCCATTGGAACGCCTGCAGGGGGCGCAATTCGTGAATGTGTTTGAACACTCCACGGGTCCGCGTGGCTGGACAGGATCGGTTGCCCAATCCGAAGATCTGATGATCATGTCCCAGCGTATTCTGGGCGCGGACGAGGCTCAGGCCTTTTTTGCCAAGGAGGCCCAACGTCAAGGCGGGCCGGGCCATCTGCCAGAGCCCACGCCCGGGTTTCTGGAAAATCTGGAGCGCGAACTCAGCGGCTCGGTCGGTGCGGCCGCGGCGCATGCGATGATTGGTCAGATTGTTGGCGGATCGTCCGTGTCGGTCGAAGATCTGTTGGCCGTGGCGGATGAAACCCAGCAGATGCTGGAATATTCCAACCAGCTGGAACAGAAATCGGCCGAATTGTCCCGTACGGCCGGACAACTGCGCGAAGCCAATGAAAAGCTGACCCAGATTTCGTTGCAAAAGGATGCGTTTCTCAGTCAGGTCAGCCACGAATTGCGCACACCGATGACGTCGATCCGGGCGTTTTCTGAAATTCTACGCGACGCAGACGGGTTGGAGATAGATGACCAGATCCGATATTCCACCATCATCCACAGCGAGGCCGTGCGGCTGACCCGGCTGCTGGATGACTTGTTGGATCTCAGTGTGTTGGAAAGCGGTCAGGTTAGCCTGAACATACGACAGGGCGAACTGGGCGATGTGCTGGATCATTCGGTGTCTGCGGCCCTGGCCGGGTCGGATCGACCGTTGACGGTGAGGCGCGACCCCATCGGCGAATCCGTGACGTTGAGCTCGGATCTGGACCGGCTGGCCCAGGTGTTTATCAACGTCATTGCCAATGCTCAGAAATATTGTGATGCGCAGGCACCTGAACTCAGGATCGAAGTGCGTCGGGTTGGGGCCATGGTTTACGTGGATTTTGTCGACAACGGCAGTGGCATTCCGGCGGATGCGCAAAAGATGGTGTTTGAAAAATTCGCCCGTGTCAGTTCGGAAAAGGCTGGTGGTGCAGGGTTGGGGTTGGCGATTTGCCGCGAGATCATGCAGCGTCTGAACGGAGATGTGCAATATCTGAACGGGCAGGGCGGCGGCGCATTTCGCGTCAGCTTGCCGCTCGGGACGCCCTAGGATCACCGCGTTTTCTATTCCGGTGATGGGCCTGAAAATCCTCTGAATTTAAAGACATTCGTAACCAACCGCGGGTTAGATCTGATCCAGGAGGGCTGGATGGTAGGCTGGACCAGAATATGACCGACACCGCGGACAATGATACAGGTCACGACGCAACCGAAACGGTTTTGCGCAGGAAACTGTCTGCGGGCAGGCCCGCGGAAGAACCTTCGGGGGACTCGCGGGCGATTTTGCGGGCTGTGCGGCGGGCCTTGGCCCGTGCGGCCGAAGACTTGTACGACCTGCCCCTGGCGGTGATCGGTGCCAAACAGGCGCTGTGCGCCCCGGATGGGCTGAGCGGTTGCCTGGCCGATGGTCAGCTGTTGCTCCTCCTGGATGGGCCGGATGGGTGTCCAGGAGCGATTGCGATGGATGGTGCGGCTGTAACAGCGGCTATTCAGCAACAAACCATGGGGCAGGTGTCTGGCCCGTCATCCGTCGCACGAAATTATACCGGGACGGATGCGGCCATGATTGCGCCCCTGATCGACGCCATGTTGACCCGGGCTGAACGCAATCTGGGCGAATCGCCCGATCTGCATCAGATCCGGGGGTTTCGGTTCGGGGCGCGGGTTGACGATGTGCGAAGCCTGTCCTTGATGCTCGAGGCAGAAAGATACCTTGTTTTTGAACTGACACTGGATCTGGCTGTTGGTCGCACACAGGGGCACATGTGTTTGATCCTGCCTGACATGCCGGATCTTCCAGAGGAAGAAACCGCTTCTGATGCCCAGCAGGACGTGGCCGATCTGAGCGGCAGCGCTGGTGTGGTCCGGGCTGAATTGTCGGCGGTTCTGACCCGTATGCAATTGTCGCTCGAAGATCTGATGGCGTTGAAACCCGGGAAGGTTCTGCCGCTGGCGGCCGCGACGTTGAATGGTACTGAAATCACTGGAATTGACGGGAGCACGGTGGCGTTTGGACGGCTTGGGCAGGCGGCGGGCGCTCGGGCTGTGCGCCTGCATGCCACCGGGCGACGCCGCATTGTTCGGGATGCAGATCCAGGCGAGTTTGCCGCCCATATCGGCCCCGTTGACCTTCCAGGGCATTCCGGCACCTCTGCGGATGGGGCGGAGGCACCGCAACAGCACTCTGCAAACAAGGTGGTGACGATCGAAACCGCACAGGAGGCGAGCGTTCATTCCGAAGTAGAAGGTACAATCGGAGACACCCTGAACGCACCCATGGACACCGCAGAGGATTTTTCAGTCCTGACACCGGAACAGGTGGCCGCGGAAATTTCAGAACTGGCGGGCTTGGAGGGGGTGAGCCCGAACGGATAGTGCCGTGCTACCGCGGCGCAACGCCCAGGATCTCAGAATACGCAAGAATGGCCCCCTCTAAAAAGTCCAAAGAACAATAGGAGGACCATGCCGATCTGTTGATCAAAGTGGATAGCCACCTGGACCAATGGCTGCTGCGAGCCTACCCCGAGGGCGGCAGTTCATCACCTGCACATCGTCCGGTTCCACGCTGGATCCGCGACGGCGGCAGGACGGGCCGGTGACGGGGGTGTTGCGGTTATCGGCGTTTGGACTGCGCGATATGTTCCAACGCGGGGCGCAACCCATCGAGCTGGAAGCCAGCGCCATGCGTTTTTTCCAGCACGGTGTCCGCGCCCAATTCGGCTGCATGGCCCAGCGCCCAGATCACCGAACACCGGGTTCCCGACGCGCAATAGGCCAAAACCTGTCCTTCGCAGGATTGGATCAGGTCCAGTTGCTTGGCGACATTTTCCGGCGTCATTGTCTGATGAGTAAGCGGCAGGTCCAGAAACTCCAACCCTGCCGCCTCGGCCGCGGCGCGAATGGCGCTGGCCTGATGCGAAGGCGGCACTTCTGCATCGGGTCGGTTGCAGATGATCCGGGTAAACCCGGCGTCAATGATGGCGGGTATGTCCTCGGCCGAGATCTGAGGAGATACAAAATAGCGGGGTGTGATCGAGCGTGCGTCCATGATCGTTTATTAGGCTTTTGCTGCCATTTGGTCCAGTGCCGTTGCAACCCGGGGGGCTGCCAGCATTCCGGCCAGCATTGCCACCATGAACAGCGCGCCCTGCCAACCGCCATAGGAAAGCGATGCGATCGCTGGCCCAGGGCACAGCCCGGCCAATCCCCACCCCATGCCAAACATCACCGACCCAGTGATCAACCGGTGGTCCAATTCGGGACGGGGCAGGTCGGGGAATTCACCTCCAACCAGCGGCGCGCGCCCAGGGACCAGCCGCCAGGCGACGAACATCGGAATGATTGCCCCCCCCATGACAAAGGCCAACGTCGGGTCCCAGTCTCCAAAAACATCCAACCAACCCTGAACCTTGGTGGTGTCTGTCATGCCTGACACGAACAACCCGGCACCGAACAGGCCACCGGCGAGAAACGATATCATTGCCCGCATCAGATCAGCCCCCACACGTGACGCAACAGCGCCAGAGTCAATCCACCGGCCAGAATATAGAATACCGTGGCCACAACCCCGCGCAGCGACAGCCGCGAAATCCCACAAACTCCGTGTCCCGACGTACAGCCATTGGCAATCCGTGTCCCGATGCCCACCAGCAACCCGGCTGCAATGATCACGGTCACGTTTGAGGTTATATGGGTGTCAATCTCAACCGCATAGAGCGGCCAGAGAACCAAGGGGAGGATCATGACACCAGCCAGAAACGCCATCCGTTCCAACCACGAGTTACGTCCGGTTCCGTCTATCAGGCCGCCCAAAATACCGCTGGCCCCCATGATGCGACCGTTGCCCAACAAATAGACCGCGCCGCCACAGCCAATCAGCATTCCGCCGACCAGCCCCCAAATCCAGTCCATTTCCATATATTTATCCCCCCGGATGTTCGCGCGTTATGTTTGAATTCAGATCTTGTTTACCGGAAGCTTCAGAAACACATCCCCCTGCTCATCCGGCTCGGGCATCTGGCCTGCTCGCATGTTCACTTGCAGGGATGGCAGAATCAGACGCGGCATTCCCAGCGTTGCGTCGCGGGCATCGCGCATGGCCACGAATTCGGCGATGGGACGGCCTTGGCCAATGTGAATGTTCAGCGCCTTTTGCTCGCCCACTGTGGTTTCCCAGGCGAATTCATTGCGCCCGGGTGCCTTGTAGTCGTGACCGACAAAAATTCGGGTGTCGTCGGGAAGGCTCAGGATTTTCTGGATCGATTCATACAACATTTCCGACGATCCACCTGGGAAATCGCACCGTGCGGTACCAAAATCAGGCATGAAAAGCGTATCGCCAACAAAGGCTGCGTCGCCGATCACATAGGTCAGGCAGGCGGGGGTGTGGCCGGGAGTGTGCAGCACTTCGGCGCGCATCTGTCCGATATGCAGGCTGTCGCCATCCACGAACAATGCATCGAACTGGCTGCCATCGCGTTGAAACCGGGTGCCTTCGTTGAACACCTTGCCGAATGTATCCTGGACAACGGTGATGTTCTTGCCGATCCCGATCTTGCCGCCGATCTCTTCTTGTATATAGGGGGCGGCAGACAGATGGTCGGCGTGCACATGGCTCTCCAGGATCCACGCGACCTTGAACCCTTGTTCCCGGACATAGGCGATGATCCGGTCGGCCGACTTGGTGTCAGTCCGCCCTGACGCCTGATCGAAATCCAGAACGGAATCAATGATCGCACAGGTGCTGCCGTTTGGTTCGCTCGCGACATAGGAAACGGTGTTGGTGGCGTCGTCAAAGAATGCGTGGACCTTGGGTGTCATTGAGGGCTCCTTAACTATCCCAGAAATTTACATGCAAAAAACACAATATATCAAGCCTGGATTTAATCTGTTGACGCAAATCAAGGCAAGACTCGGAGGGATGCTTCAAAATCATGCAGGAAGCCTCTCCAACACCTACGTTAACAGGAAATTAACAAAAATTGGTGAGGCATGGGTAAACGGTAGGTGATCATTTAACTTCTGTCACATGGACGCGTTAGCATGTGATCTTACCAAGGGCAATTCAGGGGAGGATTGAGACATGTCCAATCAGGAACTAATCAAAGTTGCTGAACATCTGGAACAACGGATCGACGGGGCGACCAGCGCAATGCGTTTGGCGTTGCAGCCGGAATTCACAAGAACATTGGACCGGATGCGTGATGCCGGGGTCAAGATCCCTTTGCGGTTGAAGCGGTTGGACGAAATCCTGTGTGAAGAAGCCGTCGAAGACAGTTTCGATAACATGCCCGTCTAATCGGTGCCCGGACTGATCTGTGCCCGGTCTGATTTGTGGCCGGACTGCAGGGACAGGGTGGTTTTGTGACAGGGGGTTTTTCTGGGGGCGGGACGGCTGTTACCCCAGAGAAATTCCCAGAATTACCATCATCAAACCCAGAACAGACAGCGCCAGCGCCCCAAGGTTATAGGGCAGAACGGCCTGAACAGCCGCCCGCAATTCGTCATCCGACAGATTTTGGCGGCGGGCAGATGCCACACGCAAGATGCACCAGACCAACCCGGCCAGCCCGGTGACCGACAGGCCTGCGCCGGCCCAAACGAGAATATCGAACATATTGATCTCCTAACGGTGGCAGATACCCGCAGTGCGCCTAGCCGATTGGGTCACTGCGTGCAAGATGGCGCGCAGTCCCGCATTCCCTGCTTGCGGCGCGACGCGCGGCCTTGTATCCCGCAAAACCAGCCGAAATTCATTTGTGACCCTGGAGACCTTCATGGACGTGACCGAAGATACCAAAAGCGACAGCTATCGCGTGACCGCAGGCGAATTGCGCCAGTTTGTCGAGCGGATGGAACGGTTGGAGGTGGAAAAGAAGGACATTGCCGACCAGCAAAAAGAGGTTATGGCCGAAGCCAAGGGGCGCGGGTATGACACCAAGGTCCTGCGCAAGGTGATTGCACTGCGCAAGCGCGACAAGGACGACATTGCCGAAGAAGAGGCCGTTCTGGAAATGTACAAGGAAGCGCTGGGTATGGACTGACCCAGTTCACGATTCCACGTCAAAGGGCACCCCGACGGTGCCCTTTTTTGTTTTTGGCGCGATTTAGAACTCCCAGGGGAACTGGTCCAGACGCTGAGGACCTTCAGGTGTCACCAGAACCTGAGTTTCCAGCTTTATCGATTCTGATCCCGCCTCGCCGATCAAGCTTTCGATGCAGATCACCATATTTTCTTCGATGTGCCCCCCGTGCGCCCCGTCAAAGTCCGGGTGCAACGGAATCACCGGCCATTCGTCCGCCATGCCCACACCATGGGCAGCCAACGAATAGCGATAGGGCACATAGGCGTCCGGGATCTGCCAGCTCTTGGCGTTGAATTCGGCAAAGCTCAGCCCCGGTTGCAACAGTGCCAGGTTATGGTCGATCTGGTCGCGGGCCGCGCTGTACAGCCGTTTTTGCGTGTCATTCATCGGCGTATACCCGCACGTCCAACTGCGTGACAGATCCGCGCAATAGCCGTAGGGGCCGATCATGTCGGTGTCAAAGCTGATCATTTCACCCGGCTGGCATTCCCGGTCCGAACATTCCTTGTACCAGGGGTTGGTATTGGGGCCGCAAGTCAACAGCTTGGTCTCCAGCCACTCACCGCCGGAGCGTGCGTTTTCGAAATGCAGATGCGCCCAGAGTTCGCGTTCAGTGACGCCGGGCACCGAATGTTCGTAAATGCGCGCCATTCCAGCCTCGCACACCCGGATGGTCCAGCGCATCAGCGCGATTTCGTCAGCGGATTTGATCGCACGGGCGGTTTCGGTAATCTGTCCACCATCCAGGATCTGAACACCGCGCTGGGTCAGCGCGTGAACCCCTTCGGGCTCCATCCGGTCCACGCCCAACCGCATATTTCCGCCGCCGTATTGGCGCAGAAGATCGCTGATTTCATCGGCCCAAGGGGCAAGCCGTGCCCCCGCCTGATCGCCTGCACACATGAACATCCATCCGATGGCGGTGCGGATTTCATCAATGCCGGGCAAGCCGTCGTTCAGATGTTCGCAGTCCTTGAACTCGAACATGATGCCCGGCCCGTTGGCCAGGATCAGCGCGTAACGGATCGGATTATGCGCAGTCCAGATCGACATGTTGGAGCAATCAAACGCATAGCGAATGTTGACGGGATCATACAGCAGCAACCCCGCCACATCCTGACGCGCCATTTCTGCGCGCAGACGTCCCAGCCGATAATCGCGCGCGCGGTCCAGAACATCCAGCGACAGCGGCGATTTCAACGGTTTATCGGCACCATCGGCGTTCAGAAAAACACGTTTACGCTCGTCCTTGAAAATACTCAGTTCCGTCATGCTGCGCGTCCATAAAAGCCGATCTGGTCCTTGGGGGTGAACGTCACGCCGGGGCGATCAAAAAAGGAAAAGACCGCAATCACACGGGGCGTCTCACCCTTGACGGTGCCGACGCGGTGGGGGGTGTTCTTGCCGCGAAAAATATTCAGAGTTCCCGGGCTGAGTGTGATGGATTGCACGTCGGGATCATCACCGCGCAACATCCGGGCCACGCCGTCGTAGTTGGGGTCATCGTCGCTGCGAAGGCCGGTGCGATAGATGAATTCACCGCCCTGATCCGGGGCTTGCATCAACATGGTGGTGGTGAATTCAGAGCGATCAAAATGCCAGTTCAACTCCTGGCCTTCGCAATACGACATCACATTCACCCGCGCCAAAGGGTCGGACATGGTGAACAAATCTTCCTTGCCCATGGTCGCGGCCATGAAGGTGGCAAACTCGGGCCAGTCGTACAGGCGCAACAGCGCAGAACCGCCCAGTTGATCGGCGCAGAGCGTCAAATTCGAGGTCTTGAACCGGGTCAGGGCCGGATGGTCGTCTGCCAGGCCGTCGATCTTGTCCTGAAAATAGATATTGTGGTCGCGTTCGTGGCGAAAGCTTTGGGTTGCGAAACTGGGAGACAGGGATTTGGCGGTTTTCTGGGCCACATTTGGGTGCATCAGTTCGTGCAGATTGAACATTCCGTCTCGCTCCAGATCGGTTCGGCAGCGATCGACCAAATCCTGCCACTCGGGGCTGCCGGGACGGTCCAGCGGGAATTGATCCAGATCCAGTATGTCGCGCATGTCTTTCTCCTTGGGGTGAAACCTGAGGTGTGCCGAGATGGACTGTGCCCACAGCACTTGCAGCTCACCACCATAATTATTCTTGGCGACCATAAGAATTTCTTGCACTGTGTCGCCATGAAGCTTCCTCCTCTCAACGCTTTGCGCGCTTTTGAAAGCGCGGCCCGCACAGGGAGCTTTTCCGCTGCCGGGGCTGAACTGGGTGTCACGTCTGCCGCTGTGTCCATGCAGGTACGCAATCTCGAAGACTGGCTGGGGCTCAAGCTGTTTGCCCGGCGGGCCAATCAGATTCGTCTGACGGATGCGGGGCGGGAATACTATATGAATGCGGCCAGCGCGCTGACCGACATCGCCGGGTTTACCCAGGCGCTGACCGAAGGCGAGGCGCGCCAACCATTGGTGATTGCCGCCACGCCGGCACTGGCACAATTCTGGTTGCCGGACCGGTTGCAAGTCTTTCGAGGGATGCGCCCTGATGTACCGGTGCACATCCGTACCGAAACCGACCTTGTCGATCTGGACCCGGCCGGAGTGGATGTGTTGCTGACCTATGGCGGGGAGCATCCGGATTATCGCATTCGGACCCTGTTCTCTGACAGATTGATCCCGGTGGCTGCCACGCCTGACATTGACCTGGCTAACGCTCCGCTGATTGATGTGGATTGGGGAATGTCGGTGCGGTCGGTCCCGCGCTGGGCACAGTTCGTGACAACACACGGTTTGAACAGAACGGACCCGATTGCCCTGGTGGCACCATCGGTGCCTGTGGCCGTGTCGATGGTGCGGGCCGGGATGGGGGTCGCGCTGTTGCCGCAAACCGTGTTGGCGCAGCAGATCAAATCGAAATCCGTGTTCCCGGTCACGGATTTGTCCCTGCCGATGCCGCGACCCTATGTCATGGTCATGGCGAACTATAAAACGCGGTCCCGGCGTCTTCAGGACCTTGCGGGAGCGCTGGGCGTCCTTTAAGCGGCCAAAGCTGCCGCATTTGGCTAATCCATTTTGTGTTTTATGACGTATCAGTCTATGAAGGGGATCTGCTGTCTGCATTGATAATTGATGTGGCATCACTGGAAGGAAGCGCGCCGATGAACATTCATTCCCGCGATATCGACGATTTGCCGAACCGCGACGAAGCTGAGGCTGCGTTGGATGTGTTGCGCGCATGGGCGGTGTCGGCGACACCGACTGAAATTGCACAACTGGACCCTGCCGTGGCGCGTCTGTTGCCCGGGCGCGAAGTGTCGAATTATCCTGACCTGTCGCGCAATTATCCCGAAGAGTTCACGGCCGATGCAGACTACAGGGCCACAATGCCTGATCTGCAAAATGGCCCGTCCAGCCTGATCCGTGGTGCCAAACAGAACATTCAGCACGTGGGGATTTCGAATTTCCGCCTGCCGATCCGTTTCCGGACCCGGGATGGGGGCGAAATGACGCTGGAGACCAGCGTGACCGGAACCGTGTCGCTGGATGCCGAGAAAAAGGGCATCAACATGTCCCGGATCATGCGGTCATTTTACAAACACGCGGAACGCACCTTCAGCTTTGCGGTGATGGCAAATGCGCTGGACGACTATCTGGCCGACCTGGACAGCCCGGATGCGCGGATACAGATGCGGTTTTCCTTTCCGGCGCGGGTGGACAGCCTGCGTTCGGGGCTCAGCGGTTATCAGTACTACGACATTGCGTTGGAATTGGTTGATCATGACGGTGTGCGTGAAAAGATCATGCATCTGGACTATGTCTATTCGTCAACCTGTCCCTGTTCGCTGGAGCTGAGCGAACATGCACGCGCGTCGCGCGGGCAACTGGCCACGCCGCATTCCCAGCGGTCCGTGGCGCGGATTTCGGTGCAGGTGGATGACGCCGGCAACCGGGTCTGGTTCGAAGATCTGATTGACCACTGTCGCCGCGCTGTGCCGACGGAAACTCAGGTCATGGTCAAACGCGAAGACGAACAGGCCTTTGCCGAGTTGAACGCCGCCAATCCGATCTTTGTCGAAGACGCAGCGCGCCTGTTCTGCGAAGCGTTGCAAAGCGACCACCGGGTGCGCGATTTCCGGGTTGTCGCCAGCCATCAGGAGAGCCTGCACAGCCATGATGCGGTGTCGATCCTGACACATGGCGATCTGTTCAAGGCCACCAGCCTGGATCCGCAACTGTTCGGAACCCTGATTCACCGGGGTTAACCCCCCGGCGTTTCCCGGCCTGCTGTGGGTTGACACTCCCCGTGCTGCGGGCCAACCCTGCGCGTCATGTTGGATCTGCGACCCGTCGGATATGTCATTGGATTGCTGGTTGCCATTCTGGGCGCAACCATGTTCCTGCCTATGCTGGCCGACCTGGCTCAGGGGCAGGGCGAATGGCCTGTGTTTCTGCAAAGCGCTGCCGTGACCATTCTGGTGGGTGTCTTGATGGCGCTCAGCTGTTCCAATGGGGTCAAACAGGGGCTGACAATCCAGCAGACCTTCCTTTTGACCACCGGTGTTTGGGTGGCGCTGCCTGTGTTTGGGGCGATTCCGTTCATGTTAGGCGATACCGACCTGCGGTTTGTCGATGCGTTTTTTGAATCGATGTCGGGATTGACCACCACCGGATCAACGGTGCTGTCCGGGCTTGACGACCTGCCACGTGGGATCCTGCTGTGGCGGGCGCTGCTGCAATGGTTGGGGGGCATCGGTATCATTGTGGTCGCCATGGTGTTCCTGCCTGAACTGCGGGTTGGGGGCATGCAGATTTTCCGTTCTGAAGGGTTTGACACCTTTGGCAAGATCCTGCCCCGCGCGACCGAGATTTCGTCGCGTATTTCGGTGATCTATATCGGGCTCACCGGAGCCTGCGCGTTGGCCTATGCTGCCACCGGGATGGGGGCCTTTGACGCGACGGCTCATGCGATGACCACGGTGGCGACTGGCGGTTTCGCCAATTATGACGCTTCATTCGGGGCGTTTGGCGGGATGTCCGAATATGTGGCCGTCGTGTTCATGATGCTGGCGGCCCTGCCGTTTGTTCGCTTTGTACAGATGACCTCTGGCCATGTGCAGCCGCTGTTTCGCGACAGTCAAATTCGCGTGTTTTTTGCCACTGCCGTCGTGCTGGTGCTGGCGTTGTCGTTGTGGAACATGACCCAGGGCCCTGAACAAAGCGAGACAGTGTTCCGCAAGACGTTGTTCAACACTGTTTCCCTTCTGACGGGCACTGGCTATGCCTCGACCGACTACATGATCTGGGGCGGTTTCCCGGTGACAGTTCTGTTTTTTGCCGGTCTGATCGGCGGATGCGCGGGGTCTACGGCCTGTTCGATCAAGATCTTTCGCTACCAGCTGTTGTTTGCCTCGATCAAGGTACAGCTGCAGCGTATTCGGTCACCGCATGGGGTGTTTGTGCCGCGTTATGCTGGACGTGCGGTGGGGCCGGACGTGCTCAGCTCGGTGATGTCATTCTTTGTGTTCTTTACAGTGACGCTGGGCGCATTGTCCTGGGCGTTGGGGCTGACGGGGTTGGAATTCACCACCGCCGTGTCAGGCGCGGCAGCGGCGCTGGCCAACATTGGCCCGGGCCTGGGGGAACAGATTGGACCATCAGGTAATTTCTCTGGGCTGAACGACACAGCGAAATGGCTGCTCAGCGCAGCAATGCTGATTGGCCGACTGGAACTGTTGGCGGTTTACGCCATTCTGACAATTCGCTTCTGGAGGGCGTGATGGAAAGAAAACTGGGTGCGCAGATCTCGCATATGCTCAAGGATCGCGGAGTCGAGGTGATTTTTGGCATTCCCGGCGTACACAATCAGGAAATGTATCGCGGTATTGAAGAGGCCGGGATCACCCATGTGTTGGCCCGTCACGAACAGGGCGCGGGGTTCATGGCCGACGGCTATGCGCGTGCATCCGGCCAACCGGGAGTGGCCTATGTGATCACCGGGCCGGGGCTGTGCAACATCATGACGCCGATGGGGCAGGCCTATTCCGACAGCGTGCCGATGTTGGTGCTGTCGTCCTGTCTGGATGAAGTGGCCGACCGGCGCGGTCAGTTGCACCAGATGAAAGACCAACGCGGGGCCGCTGCAACCGTTTGTGAATGGTCCGAAGAGGCGCGTACACCGCGCGCGGCCTATGGTCTGGTGGAACGCGCCTTTGATGAATTCGAAACCAATCGCCCGCGATCCAAGCATATTCAGGTGCCCATTGCTCAATTGGAAAGCGTGACCGCCGAGGCCCCGTTCCCTAACATGGCCGCCGAGCGGGTCAAGGTCGCCGCCCCAGATGTGGCTCCGGTGGTGTCGCTGGTGAATGTTGCCAAGCGGCCTTTGTTCATTCTGGGCGGAGGGGCGGCGTCGGTCTATTGGCGCGATCTGCTTGAGCCGCTGGGGATCGCCACCATGACCTCTTATGCCGGGCGCGGTGCCATGGGGTTGAATGCGCCGTTGGACTTTGGAGCCTGTCTGGCCCGCCCTGGCAGTGCCGAAGTGGTGGCCCAGGCGGACTTGGTTGTTGTTGTCGGGTGCGAACTGGCCGAGGTGGACATGTGGCGACCTGACTTGGGGCACACGGCGACTTTGGTGCGGGTTGATCTGGATCCGGAGGTGTTGAGCGATGCGCAACGTGCCGCGGTCAAGATACAGGCCGACGCCGACAGCTTTGCCCGGGCGTTCTGGGATGCAACCAAGGGGCAGGCGCGCCAGACCGACTGGACCGCAGATGAAGTGGCCGCCATCCGAACCCGTTGGCGCAGCGAAGTAGACGCCGAGCGACCCGGGATTGTGCCGATCTGCGACGCGCTGCGCGCCGTGATGCCCGCAGATGCGATGATCTATTCGGACATGACCCAATTTGCCTATGTGGCCAAAGAAGTCTGGGACATGCCGCGCCCGGGGCAATGGCACCATCCGACCGGGTTCGGAACATTGGGGTATGCGCTGCCCGCCGCCATTGGCGGGGCGGTGGCGCGTCGCGGCAAGCCGACGGTTGCGATCGCCGGCGACTATGGGTTCCACTATACGATGCAAGAACTGGGTGTCGCGGTGGAACTGGGGCTGCCGTTGCCGATCATCCTGTGGGACAATGGCAAGCTCAAGGAGATCGAAGACAGCATGACCCGGGCCCAGATTGCCCCCAATGCTGTCATGGCGCACAACCCGGACTTCTGCAAATTGGCCGAGGCCTTTGGCGCGATCTCCGTGGCTCCGTCTTCGATCAATGAGCTGCAGGGGGCGGTGCTGGATGCCTTTGGTGCCAGCGGTCCCACGCTGATTTATGTGACGCCCAACATCGCAAGTTGACTGGGGCGCTCCCGCCCCTTTGACGCCTTTCTGACGAAAGCCCCCAAAGCGTTGGGCCGGGCGCCGCGCATGAATGCGCGGCGCCGCCACCGTCGCACGCAGGCCGCCATCGGCGGCCTGCGTGGCCCAAGGCCTTTGCCAGCGCATCTTGGATGCGGGGGCAGGGCGCGGGAGCGTTTGGAGGACTGGGGCAATCGTGGACGCTTGGGGGAATGAAAAACGCGCACAGACATAATCTGTGCGCGGTCTCATTTCACCTCGGATGACCTGTGGCGGTTCAATCCCAGCAACTGACCAATACGGTCATGCCGGTCGCCAACCGGGTCATGGCATCCGGCGACAGTGTGTTGGCCTCGCGGCTGTCCTGGGCTGCGATCCCTGCCTGCTGGAGCAAAGCCCGCAACGTATCGGCGTTGGCCGCAAAGCTGACACCTTGGGGCAACTGCTGGGTGCCGGCCGGAGCGGCGGCAAGGATGCCCAGCACCGCGCCATTCGCATCCAGAACCGGACCACCGGCATCTCCCGGTTGTGCGGCCAGCGCCAACCGGGTCACTCCGGTTTCGCCACGCAATCCCCGCAGGTCCGACAGGGTACCATAGGTCAGTGTCGGCGCGCCGAGAATCCCTTCGTAGGAAAATCCGGCCACGGCCACTTCGGATTGCAGCAGCGGGGAACTGGCCCGCAACTGGGCCACTTCCATCGGGGCCAGACGCTCGACCGGGCGTACCAGTGCCAGACCAGTCGAGGCATCGCTGGCCACCAGTTCCGCCTGGAAGTCGCTGTTCAGTGTAATACGGGTGCAGTTTTGAACCGCATCGACTGTTGTCACCACTGTGCCTTGGCCATCCACAAATGTACCAGAGCGCGACAGGCGCGGTTTGCGCACCTGAAGTCCCGACACAAGGTCGATACGTTGTTCAGCGTCAGCACCTGCCGCGGGATCCAGCACACCATCGAGACGGGTAAAGCTGGTCTTCATTTCGGTCAGAACCCGGCTGCGGCGTTCTTCGTCTCCGGCGGGCCAGATCAGGGTAAAGCCTTTGATCTCGCCTCCGTTCAGGGCGGCTTGGGTATAAGAAACGATACCGTTGCCGCGCCCTTCGATGACAAAGCTGTCGGACTTGCGTTCCCGCTGGCCTTCCAGAGGAATGATCTCCAGCGTTTGCAGGATATCATAGAGGCCAAACAGGGTGGTCTGATCACCGGGCTGGCTGATCATCAGCACCCGGGCACCCAATGACCCAGACGTCGGGTAATGGGCGAAGGGTGGTTCGTAATGAGAAAAGCCGACCTCTTTGGTCGGGAGTTGCATTTCAATTCCGGCCTTGTCATCCCTGATGCGGGCCATGCCAACCGAAATCAGAGGTGCATTATACTGGTCCATCAATATCTGACGTTGCTTAGTGGTCAGGATTCCGGTCTGTTCAAACCCGTTTGCCGCCTGCCAATCCGCCATAGAGGCGCGGGTCCCGCGGCCGAACGAACCGTCGATTGCCGCTGTATAAAACCCACCTGCCTGCAACGCGATCTGCAAGGCCTTGCGTTCGTTTCCGTTCAGGCCCTGTTCACTGCGCCGGGCCTGGGACGGGGTTTCATCCGAAGGTTCCGGATCGGGCTGTAATGTTGCAATTGTTCCGGCTCCCGAAGAGGGGGCCGCAATCGGGTTGCTGGACAACAGGTTTTCGCCAACCGGCCAGAATTGCTGACGCAGGTTCGATGACTGGGAGATGAAACTGTCGCGGGGAATCTGCCGTTCGAGACGATACACCTGCAGAACACGCTGCGCGTCTTCGCGGGTATAGGGGCCCAACAGAATTCCGTACCAGTTGCCCCCCAGCGAAAACCCGGTCACGTCGGCCAACGCCTGCGAGTAAATTTGTGCCCGGGCCTGTGCGTCGCGCAGGCTGGGGTGTGCTTCAATTTGGATCCAGACAATATCCTGGCTGCTCTGTTGCGCCATGGTCGGCCCTGTCCAGCTTGCTATCACAAACAGGAACGCCGCGATCAATCTTGTCATATCAGGTCTCGTGCCCTTTTAATTCATAATCTGCGGGGAAGATAAACATTTTCCATCCAAAATGGGAATGCCCATGACGGTCTCTGGACAGGGGGAATTTCCGAACACGTAACAGCAGGGCCCGATCATGGCCGTGTGGCGCAGGTTTTCATGCGCAGGAATAAATGGGCACGTCAGTGTCGACAGGAGTTCAGGACCATATGAGCCGTTGACCCCGTCGGGGCGCTTGCATAGGTAAGACGCGCATTTGCAGTCCGTTTACAGATGAGAGTTCCATGATCCAATCCACCGGTGCCCCGCGTTCGTTTCAGGAGATCATCCTGCGGCTTCAGACATATTGGGCCGGGCAGGGCTGTGCGATGTTGCAACCCTATGACATGGAAGTCGGTGCTGGCACCTTTCACCCGGCCACCACATTGCGGGCGCTGGGGTCAAAATCCTGGGCTGCCGCCTATGTTCAGCCGTCGCGACGTCCCACCGATGGGCGGTATGGCGAAAACCCCAATCGTCTGCAGCATTATTACCAGTATCAGGTGCTGATCAAACCCAGCCCGCCCAACCTGCAGGAGCTGTATCTGGGCAGCCTCGAAGCCATCGGCATCGACATGGAGCTGCACGATATCCGCTTTGTCGAAGACGATTGGGAAAGCCCGACACTGGGTGCCTGGGGGTTGGGCTGGGAGGTTTGGTGTGACGGCATGGAAGTCAGCCAGTTCACCTATTTCCAGCAGGTTGGCGGGCATGACTGCAAACCGGTTTCGGGCGAGCTGACGTATGGTCTGGAACGTCTGGCGATGTATGTCCTGGGTGTGGATCACGTGATGGACATGCCATTCAACGACCCACAGTCGCCAATCCCGTTGAAATACGGTGACATCTTCAAACAGACCGAAGAAGAATACGCGCGCTGGAACTTTGACGTTGCCAATACCGAAGTGCTGCTGCGTCATTTTGAGGAAGCTGAAGCCGAATGCGCCGCGATTCTGTCGCAGGAGCACATCGACCCCAAGACGGGCAAGCGTATCATCATGGCTCACCCGGCCTATGACCAATGCATCAAGGCGTCGCATATGTTCAACCTTCTGGACGCTCGCGGCGTGATTTCGGTCACGGAACGTCAGGCCTATATCGGGCGCGTGCGGGCCCTGGCCAAACAATGCGCCGATGCATTTGTGTTGACCGATGCAGGCGGCCACGTCGCCTGATCGACCGGTACCGGGACATGGATGTCCCGGGCAATTGGGGAACTCCCCCGAAAGGCAAGTAAACAATGACCGGTAAAATTCTGACAATCGTTCTTATTCTGACCGCTGTGATCGGCGGTGCCGCGATGTATTATCTGCAGGTCTATGCCTTTTATACCGAAGTCACGCCGACACCGGGGCAGGATGTCATTCTGGTACCTGCCGATGGGGGGGCACCTCAGGCGATCCCCTATTCGGGGTTTCAGGCCATCGATGCCGATAGCTCTCCTATCCGCTATCGGGCCTGTTTCCAAACCGATCTGACGATCGAGGCTGCCCGTGCGACATTTATCGAAATGCCAGATCAGTCACCCCGGACCGCTCCGGGGTGGTTTGATTGCTTTGACGCCGAAGCATTGGGCGGCGAATTGGAAGCCGGAACCGCAACCACGTTCCTGTCGCACAAGAATATTGAATATGGCGTGGATCGCATTGTGGCGCTGACCAGCGACGGACGCGGCTATGCCTGGCATGAGCTGAACAATTGCGGTGAAAAAGCATATGATGGCACGGTTGTGGGCGAGGAATGCCCACCGCTGCCGCAACGCTGAATTAATTGCAAACACGGAAAACCAGGCTGTCCAATGGATGATCCGATCCTCATTCCCAATTTCATCTCCGTGACCCTCGGGTTTGCGGTGTTTCTGTTGGGCGCGGGGCTGAATGCACGGATATCCCTGTTGCGTCATCTCAACATCCCCGAACCGGTGACCGGAGGCCTGTTGGCGGCATTGGTCGGTTGGGGCCTGTATCAATGGGGCGGCACGGCCATTGAATTTCAGATGGACGCCCGGGATTACTTTTTGGTGCTGTTCTTTGCAGGGATTGGATTGAACGCCCGCCTGTCGGATCTGATTGCCGGGGGAAAACCGCTGGCAATCCTTCTGGGGCTGACGCTGGCCACGATTGTCGCGCAGAACCTGATCGGTGTCATTGGTGCGGTGGTATTCGGCTATCCGGCGCAGGCCGGGGTATTGTTCGGATCGGCTGCATTGATCGGCGGGCATGGCACCGCAATTGCCTGGGCCCCTGATGTGGCAACCGCAACGGGTCTGGAGGGTGCGACCGAGCTGGGCGTGGCCGTGGCGACCTTGGGGCTGGTGCTGGCCGCGCTGGTTGGCGGTCCCATTGCTGGGTATCTGATCAATCGCCACGACCTGAGCCCATCGCGCCCGGACGAGGAAAACACGATAGGCTTGTCCCATGACGCCGCCGCCGAGGGGCAGGGGATCGACCATCTGGGCCTGATGCGGGTGATGCTGTATCTGAACCTCGCCATCATTCTGGGCTATGCCCTGCACGCGCTGATTGCCCAATTCGGGTTGAAGCTGCCGCTGTTCGTGCCCTGTCTGATCGCCGCTATCGTCATCGCCAATCTGCGCGCCCTGTTGTTGCCCAATGCCAACCCTGTGGCCCGCACGCCGGCGCTCGCTCTTGTGTCGGAATTTGCGCTGGGTGCGTTTCTGGCCATGTCGTTGATGAGCCTGCAGCTGTGGACCATTGCCGGGCTGGGCATGACCATTGCAATGATCATGCTGGCCCAGACGCTATTCGCGGTTCTGTTCGTGCTCTATGTGCTGTTTCCGCTGTTGGGGCGGGGCTATCGCGCGGCCGTTCTGGCGGCTGGCTTTGGTGGGTTTGCCCTGGGGGCGACCCCCACGGCGATTGCCAATATGACCGCTGTGACAAAACGCTATGGGCCGTCGCCTATTGCCTTTGTCGTGCTCCCCCTTGTATCCGCTTTCTTTGTCGATATCGCCAATGCGATTGTCATCCAGATAATCGTGAACCTCTGAGGACCCCAGATGCCCGATCTGCTGATTGAATTCTTTTCCGAAGAAATCCCCGCCCGCATGCAGGCGCGCGCTGCGGGTGATCTGAAAAAGCGGGTGACCGATGGGCTGGTCGAGGCCGGTCTGACCTATGCAGGCGCGGCAGCGTTTTCGACTCCGCGCCGGTTGACGCTGGCGCTGGAGGGGGTGTTGGGCGAAAGCCCCACCATCCGCGAAGAGCGCAAGGGTCCAAAGGTCGGTGCCCCGGACAAGGCGGTCGACGGGTTCCTGCGCGGCGCGGGCGTGACCCGCGAACAGCTCGAAGAGCGCGATACCCCCAAAGGCGCGGTCTATTTCGCCACCATCGAAAAACCGGGCCGCCCTGCGGCAGAAATCGTTGCCGAGGTTCTGGAAGATACCATTCGAAATTTTCCTTGGCCGACATCCATGCGCTGGGGCACAGGGACGCTGCGCTGGGTGCGCCCGCTGCATTCGATCCTATGCCTGCTCAGCGAAGAATCCGGCAATACTGTGGTCGATCTGGACATTGACGGGATCAAATCGGGCGACACAACCTGGGGTCATCGGTTCATGGCCCCGGCACGCTTTGCTGTCACCGGGTTCGATGATTACGCTGCCAAACTAAAGCGGGCCTTTGTGGTTCTGGACGCAGGCGAACGCGCCGATGCGATCTGGCAGGATGCCACCAATCAGGCGTTCGCCAGCGGGTTGGAGTTGGTCGACGACAAGGGCCTGTTGGCCGAGGTAGCCGGTCTGGTCGAATGGCCGGTGGTGCTGATGGGGGCCATCGACGACGAATTCCTGGACCTGCCACCCGAGGTGCTGCAAACCTCGATGAAGGAGCACCAGAAGTTCTTTTCGGTGAAAAATCCCAAGTCCGGACGGATCGAAAAATTTGTGACCGTCGCCAACCGCGAAACCGCCGACAATGGTGCGACCATTCTGGCCGGCAACCAAAAGGTGCTGAGCGCCCGTCTTGCAGATGCCAAGTTCTTTTGGGAGAACGACCTGCGCACGGTGAAATCCGAGGCCGGTATGGGCACGTGGGTCGACGCGCTGTCCAATGTGACCTTCCACAACAAATTGGGCACCCAAGCCGAGCGCATTGACCGCATCGCCGCGCTGGCCCGCGAGATCGCCCCGGTTGTGGGCGCTGACGCCGATTTGGCCGAACAGGCCGCCCGGGTGGCCAAGGCTGATCTGTCGTCCGAAATGGTTTATGAGTTCCCCGAGCTTCAGGGCCTGATGGGCCGCTATTACGCCGAGGCCGCAGGCCTGCCGCAGTCGGTCGCCAACGCCTGTGATATGCATTATTCGCCGTTGGGTCCGTCGGACGACGTTCCGACCGAACCGGTGTCAGTCGCCGTGGCGCTGGCTGACAAGCTGGACACGCTGACCGGGTTCTGGGCGATTGACGAAAAGCCCACTGGTTCGAAAGACCCCTTTGCCCTGCGCCGCGCCGCGCTGGGGGTGATCCGGTTGGTGTTGGAGAATGACGCGCGTTCTGGGCTCGACCGGTTCATTGATGAACAGCTGCTGCGCCATGAACTCGCTCAAAATGGCGAAGATGATGTGTCTCGTGGGCTGCTTGCCGACATGCTTGGAGAAATTGCCGATCATGGCGTCTTTGGTTCCGCAGTGCGCACGGTGTTGGACGCTTTTGACGGCGATCTGCCCAGACGTATGGAAGAGCTCAAACAACGTCTGCCGGATGTGTCGCGTGATCTCCTCACCTTTTTCCACGACCGCCTCAAGGTGTTCCTGCGCGATCAGGGCATTCGCCACGATGTGATCGACGCCTGCATTGCGATGGAAGGCAATGACGATCTCACCCTGCTGGTCAAACGCGCCCGGGCGCTGGAAGATTTCCTGAAGACCGAGGATGGTGAAAACCTGCTCCAGGGCTTCAAACGCGCCAATAACATCCTGGCCCAGGCCGAAGAAAAGGATGGGGTCGAATACTCCTATGGCGCGGATGTGAAATTCGCCGAAGACGCCAGCGAAATCGCGCTGTTCAACGCGCTGGAAACCAGTCAGGGGGCGATCTCTTCGGCCATCGAAGCCGAAGATTTCGCGGCCGCGATGGGCGGCATGGCGGCGCTGCGTGGGCCTGTGGATGCGTTTTTCGAGGCGGTGCAGGTGAATTCCGACAATCAGGTGGTACGCCGCAACCGGCTGAACCTGCTCAACCAGATCCGTCAGGTTTGTGGTCAGGTTGCTGATCTGACGCGCATCGAGGGTTGAGCAGGGCCAAACCCAAACCACAAGCGCTCCCGCCCGCTGTCCAATGATCTGCGATCACCGGACAGCCGTTGGGCCAGGCAGCGCGCAGGCAGGCCTGCGCGCTGTGGGAAATGAAACCGATGGTATGCGCCCAGACTGATGTGGAGCGCTGGCACCGCGTGCCCTATGGGCGCGCGGTGCCAGGCCCAAGGCCCAAGGCCTGTGCCCTTGCATCTGTGATGCAGGGGCAGGGCGCGGGAGCCCGCCGAGGTGTCAAAGTTGCACCGCAAGGCGCAAAAGCTTTTCCTTGCGCATGGGCGCAACCGGCTTATGCTGCAGGGCAAATGAAAGGTGCTGCAGTGCAGAAACGAGCGCAAGCCGAATTGTCCAAAGACCCGCATACGACGCTGATCACTGCGACAGCGCCTGTCGCAGCCAATACCCATGGGGGCCGGGCAAAATGTCTGCAACGGCTGGTCCGGCTGGATCTGCCGGTGCCGCGCACTGTTGCTTTGTCATTTGAAACGGTGCACCAGATTGCCGAGGGCGAGATGCCCGATATCGCAGAAATCCTCTCGCAGTTTCCCGAAAACGCCTTGCTGTGCGTGCGCCCGTCTTCGGAAGACCCCGATTGGGGCGGTCCCGGTGCCATTTTGAACATTGGCATGAACGACGCCCGCTACGTTGATTTCTGCGAGGCGCTGGGGGCCGAGGCCGCAGCGGCCCTGTATCTGCGGTTCGTCCAATCGTATGCCGTGCATGTGGCGCGCCTGGATCCGGATGAATTCGAACATGTGGCCGATGACGGACCCGAAGCATTGTCCGAAATCCTGCATGCCTATGAAATGGAAACGGATGAAGCCTTTCCACAGGATCCTGCGGAACATCTGGCAGCGGTGTTGCGATCGATGGCCCGTGCGTGGGAAGGCACCTCGGCGCGTTTGCTGCGCCAGGCCAAGGGGGCTCCGGCGGATGCCGGTTTGGGGTTGGTCGTACAGGAGATGATTCCTGGAGTTGGACAGGGCGAATGCGGATCGGGCGTCTTGCAACTGGTCGATCCGACCACTGGGGTGCCCAAGATTGTTGGACGCTACCTGAGCCAGTCACAGGGGCGTGACGCTCTGGGGGCCGGGGCCAGTGCGCTATATCTCGAAACCGACGACCGCGGACCGGCGCTCCAGGATCTTGCACCCAAGGCTTTTGACGACCTCAAGGCCCACGCCGCCCTGATGCGGACCAAGCTGCGCGAGGAAATGCAGGTCGAATTTGTCATAGAAAGCGGCCGGGTCCATATTCTGGACGGGGTTCGTGTCGCGCGCGCGTCGCGGGCGGCACTGCGGATCGCCGTCAGCCTGGCGCAGGACGGCATTATCAGCCCCCAGGAAGCCGTCATGCGCATCGACCCGCACGCGGTCAGCGAATTGCTGCACCGTCAGGTCGATCCGGAGGCACCTCGGGATGTGATTGGCACAGGAATCGCCGCCAGCCCGGGCGCGGCGACGGGGCGATTGGTCTTCACGTCGGCCGAGGCACAGGCCAGCGCATCCCGACGCGAACCCTGCATTCTGGTGCGGCGTGAAACCTCTCCCGAAGACATTCGCGGTATGCATGCCGCTGCCGGGGTGCTGACAGAACGGGGCGGTATGACCAGTCACGCTGCGGTGATCGGGCGCGGTCTGGGGCTGCCCTGTATTGTCGGGGCCTCTTCGATGGTCTTCAATAGCAAGACGAAAAAGGTTACTGCGCCGGATGGCCGAGTGTTTGCGGCTGGAGATGTGGTAACGATTGATGGCAGTTCTGGTCAGGTGCTCGCCGGGGAGCCGCCGATGCTCGAGGCGGCGCTGGATGACGCGTTTCAGACTTTGATGGGATGGGCCGATGCCGAACGCGACATTGGCATTCGGGCCAACGCAGATACGCCAGCTGACGCCCAAACTGCCCGGAATTTCAATGCACAGGGCATCGGGCTGTGCCGAACCGAACATATGTTCTTTGATCCCGGCCGTTTGACCGTGATGCGGGAAATGATCTTTGCCCAGACCAGCAATGGCCGCCAGGCTGTGCTGGCGCGTCTCCTGCCCATGCAACGCGATGATTTTGTTCAACTTTTCCGCATCATGCAAGGTCAGCCGGTGTGTATCCGCCTGTTTGATCCGCCGTTGCACGAATTCCTGCCAGGCACCCGCGGAGGCCAGCGTGAATTGGCCGAGGCCCTGGATATTCCGGTTTCGGATGTCACCCGCCGGGTGGAGGAAATGAAGGAGTATAATCCGATGCTGGGTCTGCGCGGTGTGCGGCTCGGTGTTACGGTGCCCGAAATCTATGACATGCAGGCGCGCGCCATTTTCGAAGCCACATTGGAAGCCTCCCATGACGGTGACCCGGTGGTGCCCGAAGTGATGATCCCATTGGTGTCGGCGCGGCGCGAGGTCGAATTGGTCAAGACCCGGATTGACGCGGTCGCAGCGGCGGTCAAAAGCGAACGGGGGCTGGATTTCGATTATCGTCTGGGCGTGATGGTGGAAACGCCACGGGCCGCCTTGCGCGCGGCAGAAATCGCACCTCACACGGCGTTTCTCAGCTTTGGAACCAATGACTTGACGCAGATGACTTATGGTCTGTCACGCGATGATGCGGGACGCTTTATGTCGGATTACGTCAACCAGGGGGTTTTCCCCGAGGACCCGTTTCATGTGCTGGATACAGAAGGTGTGGGCGAGCTGTTGCAATTGGGGGCCGAACGGGCGCGCGAAGCCAACCCGGATCTGACGCTGTCAATCTGTGGCGAACATGGCGGCAACCCCGAATCAATCGCCTTTTGTCGACAGACCCAATTCGACTATGTATCCTGTTCTCCCTTCCGGGTGCCCGTGGCGCGACTTGCTGCCGCACAGCTGGCAATCTCCCACAAGATCGGCGACGCCTGACCACCGAATTCCGCCAGATATAGTGATCCAGCCTAGGTTATTCTCGGGTGCAACAGCCCAGGCGGAAGCCTGGGTGATCCATGTAACGGCTAGAATTTGCGCTAAACTGGACTTTTTCCCACCGTTGCTATAGATGGCCCGCAGCGTTCGTTTCTGGGGAAGACCGGGCGTGACCGTCTTGTTGTGGGGTTGACCGGAATGAAACGACTATGTGCTGCCACCCTGGCGCTGGCTTTTGCCGCGCTTCCAGCCTCTGTGAGCGCAGAGGCGGGGCTGGATACCCTGGTGAAACAGGAACGCAAGAATCTGCAAAATGTACCGGGCGGGAAATTGCGCAAACTGTTGACGTTCAATGGGAAACCCAAGGCACCCGAAATTCCGCTGCAATATACGCGAACCTGGGTGGATGCACAGCCGGCACCCGAAGGTGACGCGAATTATGCCTGTCTGGCCGAGGCGCTGTATTTCGAAGCCCGCGGCGAAACCGTCAAAGGCCAATTCGCTGTGGCCGAAGTGATCATGAACCGGGTCAAAAGCGACAAGTTTCCCAATTCCTTGTGCAGTGTAATCCGGCAGGGAACAGGGCGTAAATATCAGTGCCAATTCACCTATACCTGTGATGGGCACAAGGAAGTCATCGCGGAGAAACAGGCGTATATGCGCGTCTCCAAAGTCGCCCGTGCGGTGATTGATGGTGTCGGCAGCGACCTGGTTGATGGTGCCACATATTACCACACCACGGCGGTTCGCCCCCGGTGGTCCAAAACGTTCAAAAGGACCGCCCAGATCGGGGTTCACCTGTTCTATCGCCCCAACTATCGCACCGCATCCTCCGAATGACTTGATCCGCCGAATTGCGGCGTGGATGTTCGACGTTTTCAGAGACTGGCATGGCGTTTGCGAGAGTGTTAAAGCTGCGCGCACAGCCTAGGCTGTTGCTTCTTCCATTGTTGCTGCCAAAGGTGCGCGCCCATGAACTCTGAAATCTCCCACGCGTTTGGGCATCCCGCTGACCGTTCTGTTGCGACAGCAGGCGATGGCCCGTTGGACCGGATCTCTTTGCGTGATCACCTGGTCGAAGTCGAGATCGGCGCATTTCAGGCCGAACGCGGCACCACCCAGCGGATCAGTTTCAATGTGGTGGTCGAGGTTACCCCGCTGCCGGATGATGTCGATGACGATGTGGATCGCATCCTGTCCTATGATCGTGTCACCGAGGCGATCGCCCATGAGTTGGCCGCCGAACGCCTGAATCTGCTGGAGACCCTGGCCGAACGGGTTGCCGATCGGATCCTGTTGGAACCGCAGGCCATCCGCGTCTTTGTGCGGATCGAAAAGCTGGACCGGGGCAATGGTGATCTGGGGGTCGAGATCGTGCGTTCCGGCGATCCAATGGGCAAAGGGGTGAACCACACCGACGTGCCGCATCCCCGGTTGATGTTTCTGTCCAATGCAGGGATCGACAGCCCGCTTCTGGGTGGTTGGATTGACCAGATGGCATCACGTGACCACCCGTTGATCCTGTGTGTCGGGGCGCATCCATTGGCGGTGCCCCATACCGGACACAAGATGACCCAACAGCGGATCGACCTGCTGGCCATCGAACAGAATGCCTGGCGGCTGGCAGCGCGGGATCCGCGGTGCGTTGTGGTTGCCACCCGGACCGAGCTGGATTGGGCGATGAAAAACGGTCAAATCTGTGTCTGGGCCCCGTCCAAGATCGTGTTGGATGCCGTCGAAGGGCCCTCGGCTGCCCCCTCCGAACCGGTGGCCCTGGCGGCCTGGTTTGCTGCGACATTCGCGGGGGACGAAATGTTGGTTGTCGATCAGGCGCTGCCCGAAAATCCGGGCGTGCCATTGCGCGCCATAGGGCTGGAGCAGGTGACACTGTGAGCTATTTCCGCCCTCTCGTCCAATCGGGAGAGATCCGCCCCGACACCGCCGTGACACTGGCCGGGATGCCTCATTTGTGGTTCACTCATGTCGAGATCATGCAGCGAAACGCTGGCTCCGAGATTGTGACTGTTGAGGCCGTTCCTGGCGATGTCCTGGCCCGCCTGTCTGCACCACGGGAACCCATTGCCGGGCTGGATATGGGACAGGCCCAGATCATGGGGATCCTCAATGTGACTCCCGACAGTTTTTCGGATGGTGGGCGCCACAATGACCTGACTGATGCCACTGCTGCGGCCTTGCAAATGGCACAGGACGGGGCGTCGATCATCGACATTGGCGGCGAATCCACGCGTCCTGGAGCCGATTTTATTGAAATCCCCGACGAGATTGAGCGCACAGCCCCGGTGATCGGGGCGATCCGCGCCAAAAGCACGGTGCAGATCTCGATCGACACCCGCAAGGCTGCGGTGGGGCAGGCTGCGTTGAATGTGGGCGCGAACCTGATCAATGATGTGGCCGGGTTTACCTTTGACCCTGAATTGGGATCGGTAGCGGCCAGGGCGGGGGTGCCGGTTTGCGTCATGCATGCGCAGGGTGATCCCAAGACCATGCAGAACGACCCGCAATACGATCATGTGGTCTTGGATGTTTATGATTTTCTCCAGGAGCGGATCGCGTATCTGGAATCCCTGGGGGTTGCCCGGACCCAGATCGTGACGGATCCGGGGATCGGGTTTGGCAAAACGCTGGAGCACAATCTGAGCATTCTGAGAAATATTTCGTTGTTTCATGCGCTTGGCTGTCCCATTTTGCTAGGGGCTTCGCGCAAGCGGTTCATCGGAACCATCGGCAAGGCTCCGCTTGCAGATGACCGGGCACCTGGGTCCATCGCCGTAGGGCTTGCAGCCTTGGCGCAGGGGGTGCAAATTCTGAGAGTACACGACGTTGGCGAGACAGCACAGGCAGTGCGCCTGTGGCAGGCCGCGCGATAAGGGGTATTCATGAGAAAATTGTTTGGAACCGATGGGGTCCGTGGAACTGCGAATACCCACCCCATGACGGCGGATATGGCTTTGCGGATCGGTGCCGCGGTCGGGCGGTATTTCCGCCGCGATGCATCGGGCGTGCATCGGGTGGTGATTGGCAAGGACACACGGCTGTCCGGCTATATGTTCGAAAGCGCGCTGACGGCCGGGTTGACGTCGACCGGCATGAACGTGCTGTTGCTGGGGCCGGTTCCGACCCCTGCGGTGGGGTTGATGACCCGATCGATGCGGGCCGATCTGGGCGTAATGATCTCTGCCAGCCACAATCCGGCCGAAGACAATGGGATTAAATTTTTTGGTCCCGACGGGTTCAAATTGTCGGACCAGGACGAAATTGAGCTGGAAAAGCTGATCGACAGCGGGGTCGATCTGGCACGTGCTGGACATATTGGGCGCGCCAAACGGATTGACGATGCGCGTTTCCGCTATGGTGAACGGGTCAAAAGTTCGTTGCCGCGCGGCATTCGCCTGGACGGGTTAAAGGTTGTGATTGACTGTGCCAACGGGGCCGCTCACCGCACCGCGCCGGAAATCCTGTGGGAACTGGGTGCCGAAGTGATTCCGATCGGGGTGTCGCCGGACGGGTTGAACATCAACGCCAAATGCGGATCGACCAAACCGCGTTTGGCAACGGAAACGGTTGTGGCCCATGGGGCGCATGTCGGGATCTGTCTGGATGGCGATGCGGATCGGGTTATCGTGATTGATGAAACTGGCACTGTTGCGGACGGGGATCAGCTGATGGCGTTGCTGGCGTCGCAATGGGCGGAAGATGATCGGTTGGCCGGAAACTCTCTGGTGGCGACGGTGATGTCCAATCTTGGGCTCGAGCGGTTCTTGAACGACAAGGGGCTGAACCTGGAACGTACGTCTGTTGGGGACCGTTATGTGGTCGAACGGATGCGCGAGGGCGGTTTTAACCTGGGGGGCGAGCAATCCGGGCACATCGTTATGACCGATCATGCCACCACCGGGGATGGACTGATGGCGGGGTTGCATTTCCTCGCTGCGATGGTGCAGTCGGGCAATAAGGCCAGTGAACTGGCCCAGCAATTCACTCCGGTACCACAGTTGTTGAAGAACGTGAGGTTCTCCAATGGCCAGGCACCATTGGAACTGGATGTGGTGCAAAGCGCCATCCATCAGGCAGAGATTGCGCTGACTGGGAAAGGGCGCCTGTTGATCCGTAAGTCGGGAACCGAACCTTTGATCCGGGTGATGGCGGAATGTGAAGATGCGTCATTGCTGAACCAAACCGTGGACAGCGTGGTGAACGCTGTGGCTGACGCCGTTTCGGGCTGAGATCGAATGGCGCGTGTCGCTGTTGGGTCGGATCTGGCGCAGGTACCGCGGTTCGGCGTTATGCGCGCCGGAACAGGCGGGCCAAGGCACCAAATTGGCTGAGCGCCAAACCGATCAAGATCAGCCCCAAGGCCCAGATCAAACTGCCGGGCAGGGGTTCGTTCAGGATCAAAGCGCCCAGCAGGATCGACCACATGGGGACCTGATAATTTACCAGGCTCATAAAAACCGGTCCGGCTGTGCGCACCAGTGTGACCCGTATCAGGTTCGCGCCCGCTGTGGGCACAAGGCCCAAAAATAGGACAGCCCACAGAGTTTCAGACGAAGGCATTGGCGGAACTCCTTCCTGGATCAGTGCCGCAGGCAGAACGACAACCGCCCCGATCAACAAAAGCACGGCGGTCAAACCGACGGAGTCAACGGCCGGTAACCGCCGCATCATAACCGAACTGAGCGCATAGCATCCGGCTGCGGAAACACAGGCCAGGCGTCCGGCGAGCTCCATGTCTGCACCGCTGGAGTGGAAGGCCTGTCCCCCGATCAACAGGGAAACGCCCCCAAACCCGATGGCGGATCCGATGGTTCGGCGCAGGGTCAGCCGTTCACCCGGAATCAGGAAATGGGAAAGCGGCAGCACCATCAAGGCCACGGACGCCATCGAAACGCCTGCAAATCCGGACGTTACATACTGTTGCCCCCAGCTGAGCAAGATGAACGGAAGAGCCGAGCTGAGCAATCCGATGACCCATAGCGAAATCTTTTGCGATGTACGCAAGGGTTCCGCAAACAGCCGCCCTCCGCGCCATTGCCAGAATGCACAGGTCAGCACCGCAGCAAAAACAATCCGGCAGGCAGCAACCCAGAATGGAGGCAGCCCCCTCAGCGCGATTTCGATGACCAAAAATGTTCCTCCCCAGGTCACACCCAGGATCAACAACATGATCCAGCTTTTGGATGTGATTTCGGGCGTTTGGGACATCGGGTTTCCAACCTGTTCGGGGCCTACTGCTTGGCTGACCTTTTGGGGGTGGTCAATGGAGATCACGTTGCTGTCTGGCGACGAGCGGGAAAACCTTGCGGCATCTGGTTGGGCTGGATAGTTTTCAGAACCGGATTGAATGGAAAAGGTTTGATAGATGAAAATTTCAAAACTGGTTTTGGCCACAATGTGCACGTTGGGTGTTTCGGCTGGCGCGTGTCTGGCAGAGATGCAGGTCGCGCTGAAAGGCGGCTGGAATGGCAAGACGATTCCTGCGGGTCAGCATTGTGGATTTCAGGGCGGCAAGGGAATGAGCCCGCCGATGAGCGTCAGCAACCTGCCCGGAGGAACGGTCTGGGTCTATATTGAATTCAACGATCGGGATTACCGCCCATTGTCGCGCAAGGGCGGGCATGGGGTGATCGGTTACCCCGCCAAAGGATCCAAGGCCAATGTGGTGTCCGTGCCTGAAAAAAGCGAGAATCTGCCCGGCGGAGCCAAGGTGATCAAACCCGCACGGTCCAGTGGCAAATACGCATCCAAAGGATATTTGGCACCCTGTTCCGGGGGCAAGGGCAACCGATATTTTGCAGACGTCAAAGCGATATCAGCCCAGGGAAAGGTACTGGAGAGGGCCCAGATCGAACTGGGGCGGTATTGACGCCGAACAAAAAAGAGCGCCCCAGACGGGGCGCTCCGAGATAGGCGAACTAGTCCTGTGTGAGGCTTAGTTCTTTTCTTTGTCAACCATTTTGCCAGCAGAAATCCACGGCATCATGCCGCGCAGTTTCGCACCGGTTTCTTCGATCATGTGTTCGTCATTGGCACGACGCGATGCTTTGATGGTCGGCTGACCAACGGCATTTTCCAACATGAAGTCACGGACGAATTTACCCTGCTGGATGTCGTTCAGGACTTCCTTCATGCGGGCCTTTGTTTCGTCGTACTTCAGGATGCGCGGGCCGGTCACGTACTGGCCGTATTCGGCAGTGTTCGAGATCGAGTAATCCATGTTGGCGATGCCGCCTTCATAGATCAGGTCAACGATCAGCTTCACTTCGTGCAGACATTCGAAATAGGCCATTTCCGGTGCGTAACCAGCTTCGACCAGAGTTTCGAACCCGCAACGGATCAGTTCGACCAAACCGCCGCACAGAACAGCCTGTTCGCCGAACAGGTCGGTTTCGCATTCTTCGCGGAAGTTGGTTTCAATGATGCCGGAACGACCGCCACCGATGGCCGAGCAATAGGACAAGCCGATTTCCAGCGCTTTGCCGGATGCATCGTGGTCCACAGCCACCAGGCAGGGCACGCCGCCGCCTTTGGTGTATTCGCCGCGCACGGTGTGGCCGGGGCCTTTGGGGGCCATCATGATGACGTCGATGCCTTCTTTGGGCTCGATCAGGCCAAAGTGCACGTTCAGGCCGTGGGCGAATGCGATGGCAGAGCCTGGCTTGATGTTGTCGTGGACGTATTTTTTGTAAGTTTCAGCCTGCAGTTCGTCGGGCATGGTGAACATGATCACGTCACACCAGGCTGCCGCTTCGGCGATACCCATGACGGTCAGGCCTTCGCCTTCAGCTTTCTTGGCCGAGGCCGAGCCTTCGCGTAGGGCGACGACAAGGTTCTTGGCACCGCTGTCGCGCAGGTTCAGCGCGTGGGCGTGACCCTGCGAGCCATAACCCAGGATGGCGACTTTCTTGTCTTTGATCAGGTTGATATCGCAATCGCGATCGTAATAAACGCGCATGTTTCACGTCCCTTTGTTTGTGTCTGGCGGCGATCATAGGGTGTGTTTCGGGGAAATCGACCTGAATTCCGCATGAATATTCTGAATTTTGTGACATTTTCATTCGCTAAAATTTAATATAGCGTGAATTTCATGCTGGATGATCTCGACAGACGAATTCTGCGCCACATGCAGGCGGACCCGACACTCTCGTCGCCTGACATGGCGGACCGTCTGGGGCTGACGGTTTCCCGCCTGTCCCGCCGATTGGACAAGCTGTCCGAAACAGGTGTCTTGCGGGGGCAGCGCGCGGTGATCAACTGGCAGGCGCTGGGATATGCGGTCGAGGTATCGTTGCGGGTGACGCTGGACAAGACCCAGACCCGGGCCTTTGACGACTTTATCATAGCAGCGCGTGATATTGCCGAAGTGATAGAGATCCAGACCTTTCTGGGGCGTGTCGATGTGCGGCTGTCGGTGATCGCGCGCGATATGGCACATTACCAACAGGTCTATCGTACCCGCATCCTGACGCTGCCCCATATTGCGGATATCGAAGCGTTGATGTTGGTCAGCCGTGTGAAATCCGACGAAAGCCTGCCTCTATGATGGACCTGGACGACATCGACCACGCCCTGTTGCGGGCCTTGGCACAGGATGCCAAGCAATCTGCAGGCGCTTTGGGGCGTCGGTATGGGCTCAGCCAGCCCGCAACCTGGCGACGGATTCGCAGGTTGACCGAGGCCGGGATTATTGCCGGACGCAGGCTGGATCTGGACCGGGAGAAGCTGGGGTTTGGCGTGACCGTCTTTCTGGGGATCAAGCTCGCCACCAAGGGTCGGGTGAGTCTCGAAGATTTTGAACGCGCGGTGTCTGCCATCCCCGAGGTGCAGACGGTGGAACATGTGTTGGGCATGTACGACTACCGCCTGCGCGTCACTGCCCGCGATATCGCCGATTTCGAACGGGTTCTGCGGCGCAGGGTCATGACATTGCCCGGGGTCGGGGATGTGGAGGCGAATGTGCTGCTCTCCGAAGAACGTCGCCCAGGCCCTTTGGGATAACCTCTGTCAGGCACCGGCGGAAACCTTTTGCGCCGATGCGAAACGATTTGGCGCAAAAGACGCATAACCTTGTCGTCTATGGGCTGTCTTTTGATAGGGTGCCTCGCCAGTATCCCGAATTGAACAGGCCCGGGTACGGCCTACATGCAAAAGTAGACTTTGCCAATATGGTCGCGGAGCGCTAGCCGTTTGGCAGAAGAAAAACAGGGAGAGCCAGATGGCACTTTTGAACACGGTGGACCCGACAGGGTTGGATGAATTCTCGGTGGTTTTCACTGACCGGTCACTGAACCACATGTCCAAGACCTTTCAACAGGTTATGCTGGACATTGATGCCATGCTGAAAGAGGTGTATAACGCCAAGGCCACAGCCGTGATCCCCGGTGGTGGGACCTACGCGATGGAGGCCGTCGCCCGTCAATTCGCGCGCGGTGCCAATGCGCTGGTGGTGCGCAACGGGTGGTTTTCCTATCGCTGGAGCCAGATTTTCGAATCCGGTGGGCTAACGGCCTCGGCCACGGTGATGAAGGCGCGCCAGACCGGCAATTCGACCCCATCACCGTTCACGCCTGCACCGATTGACGAAGTCGTTGCGGCGATCCGTGAGCAGAAACCAGACGTGGTGTTTGCGCCGCATGTGGAAACCGCTGCCGGCGTGATCCTGCCCGACGACTATGTGACCGCGATGGCGTCGGCCGCCCACGACGTTGGCGCGTTGATGGTGCTGGACTGTATCGCCAGCGGGTGTGCCTGGATCGACATGGAAGCCACTGGTGTCGATATCTTGATCTCGGCCCCGCAAAAAGGCTGGAGCGCATCGCCCTGCGCGGGTTTGGTGATGTTCTCCGATCGCGCGCTTGCGCGGCTCGAGGAAACCACCTCGGACAGCTTCGCGATCAACCTGAAACAGTGGCGCACGATCATGAAGGCCTATGAGGACGGTGGCCACGCCTATCATGCCACCATGCCGACGGATGCGCTGCGCGACTTCCGCGATACCATGTTGGAAACTCGCGAATATGGGTTCACTAAACTGCGTGATGCGCAATGGGCCTTGGGCAATGGCGTGCGGGCGATGTTGGCGGACAAGGGCGTGACCTCGGTCGCGGCCGATGGGTTTGGCGCGCCGGGTGTGGTGGTCAGCTATACCGGCGATCCCGAAATCCAGAACGGCAAGAAATTTGGTGCTTTGGGTATGCAGATCGCTGCGGGCGTGCCGCTGCAATGCGACGAACCTGCGGATTTTCGTACCTTCCGCCTCGGGCTGTTCGGGCTCGACAAACTCTATGATGTCGATGCCACGATCGCGCGTCTGCAGTGGGCGATTGATCAGGTTCTCTGATCTGCGGCTTCTTTCTGGTGAAAAATACCTCCGCCGGAGGCACCGGCTTTCCCATCGGGAAAGCCGGTTTTCTTACGTCACGCCCAGACCCATCTGCATCAATGTCTTGCGCACCGGGGCCAATGAATACAGCGCGTTCAATCCCATGGCACGGGCATCCCGCAAGGGCTGCGCTTCCAGCATGGATGTGCGGTTCAGAAGGTCGATCCCCTTGACCCGCAACTGGATCTCATTGTGTCTGGCTTTGTGATACGCCTCTAACATCTGCACGTCCCCCAAACCTTCGGGGCGGTCTTGTGCCAGCTTCAAGAGTGTTCGCAGATCGCCCAGCGACATGTTCAACCCCTGCGCCCCGATCGGAGGCACCACATGTGCAGCCTCCGCCATCAGGGCCAGTCGCTCGCCGTTTAACCGGTCCGCCGACTGACTGATGATCGGCCAGATGGTCCGACGGGATGCCAGCTTCAGATCGCCGAACAGGCCACAGCTGCGTTCGGTCATCGCGGCCTCAAAGTCTGCGACCTCCAGATCAAACAGCTCCTGAGCACGCGGTCCCCGCTCCATCCAGACAATCGCCGAAGACGGCTGACCCTGATAATCGGGGAGCGGAACCAAAGTGAAGGGCCCGCCCGAGCGGTGAATTTCGGTCGATACATTCTGATGCGCAATCGGGTGCGTGCTGGCAAAGGCCAGTGCCTTTTGCCCATAACGGGTGGTTTTGACAGTGATCCCGGCCGCCTCCCGCATGGGAGAGCCGCGCCCGTCACAGGCCACCACAAGCTTGCAGGTGACTCGGTTGCCGTCGCTCAGCCCGACGCGGGCCTGCGCGGTGCGGGTAAACAGCGAACGAGTGCCGATGCCGGGGCGAAATTCGACATTGGGCAGGTCTGCCAGACGTGCGACCATCTCGCGTCGCAACAGCCAGTTGGGCAGGTTCCATCCAAATGGCTGGTCCGAAATGTCGGCGGCGTTGAAATCCTTGATCACGCGGGGGGCGGGTGTATCGCCACCCGCATCCACAATCCGCATGACCTGGAGCGGGGCTGCGTGGTCCTTCAGCCGGGCCCACAGGCCGCAGTCTTCCAGCAATGCCTTGGCTGGCTGCAAAAACGCAGTGGTTCGCATGTCCGATCCGGCCACGTCGCGTTCGGTGACGGGCGCTGTGGGATCCACACAGACCACGGTAAAGCCGGCCGCGCCAAAGGCCGCTGCCGCTGTCAGCCCGGCAATTCCGCCGCCGGAAACCAGTATGTCACATGTTGTGTCGGCCATGATCTGTGCCCTTTTTGCCCTTGTGATTGATCTAGGCCTCTGAACCGGGGAATGGCAAGTGACATCCGGTCACGGGGGCTCAGGTCACGATCTTGCGCAGGAATCCAGTCAGGTCGTCTGTGTGGTGGTGGATGTGGTCGCCATCATGGCGGGCCGGGGCCACATGTACGGTGCGCATTCCCATGGCATGGGGCGCGGCCAGATTGCGTTGATCGTCTTCGAACATGGCGGCCCGCGTCGGGGTGATGCCCGCCTGGGCAAACACGGTGTCAAACGCCTGACGTTCCGGTTTGGGGTGATAGTCGGCGTGTTCGACGCCATAGATGCCATCAAACAGCCCGCTCAAGCCACGGGCTTGCAACACGCGTTCCGCATAGGGGGCCGATCCGTTGGTATACACAATCTTGGTCCCTGGAAGGTCACGGATATAGGCGGCCAGATCCGGGTCAGGCTCCATATGCTCCATGGACACGTCGTGGACTTCGATCAGATAGGGGTCGGGATCGACGCCATGTTCGCGCATCAACCCCGCCAAAGTTGTGCCATAGGTGCGCCAATAATGATGGCGCAGGCGATCGGCTTCGGGCCGCCCCACGTTCAACTGCTCCATCACATAGCCGGTCATCTTGACTTCGATCTGATCAAACAGCTGCATATGCGGTGGGTACAATGTGTGGTCAAGGTCAAAGACCCATTCCCCGACATGTGAAAAAGATGTTTTTACCATGCCCCGAGATGTAGGGCAGGGCCGGGGGCTTGGCAATCAAAGTGCCACCAAATCGCGCAAGGGAATTGTGTCAATCTGCAACCCAAGGCTTGATTGCCGACGGACCCGACCTGTAGACATGTCCAACCGATGACACGAGGACGCCATGAACAGCAGCCGCCCGACCCAGAAAGATGCCTATGCCCTGATCCTCGAAGCGATCGACGTCGGGGTCTACAAGCCCGGTGATCGGCTGGTGGAAAGCGATCTGGCCGAGCGGTTTGGCGTGTCTCGCACTCCGATCCGCGAGGCGCTGCAGCGTCTGGAAACCCAGTCACTGTTGGAACGGGATGGCCGATCGCTGATCGTGGCCTCGCTGGACCACAACCAGATGGCCGAACTGTATATGGTGCGACGGGAATTGGAGGGGCTGGCCGCGCGGCTTGCCGCCCGACATGCGACCGAAGAAGAGGTCAAGGTGCTCAGGGAGATGGTGGAGACCGACAATGCACTGGTCGGCAATCCGACCGAATTGGCCAAGGCAAACCGTCGGTTCCACGAGCAGATCCACCTGGCGTCGCACAACCGGTATCTGGTGCAGCAACTGGATCTTGTGCACCGCACCATGGCGTTGATGGCAACCACGTCATTGGCGGCCGAGGGGCGGGGCGAAATTGCCCAGAATGAACACGACGGGATCGTAGCGGCCATTGCCGCGCGCGATGAAGACGCGGCGGCCGAGGCGCTCAAGGAACATATCTCTGTCGCCTTCATGACTCGGTTGAAACAGGATGCGAAAAAGCGGATCAAAAGCTGATCAGATCGTTTCGCATTCGGATCCTGCATGACCGTGTTCGGTTTTGTCCCAGAAGAACGGGCACCAGATCAGTTCGTATAGCGCCTTGTACGCCGCAAAGACCCCCAGCGGAAAATAGGCCATGATGGTCAAAACCCAAGGGATCAGATAGCGGCGATTTGACGATGAAACGGCTGTCATGCCGATCCCGATCGCCAGCACTTCGAACAGCATCAAAACGCCGGTGCCAAAGTTCAGAACATGCGGGGGCAACATGTCGGCGGCAGGATGGGGCAGGCCCAGCAGGATCAGCCAGAAGGACCACAACAGCGGGGCGAGCAGGAATTGTCCCAATGTGCCAAGAAAAAACGCCTGAAATCCCAGAAACCGTTTCAGCCCCAGATCTTGCCACAGCTCGATCGGGTTTCGCATGTGCACCAGATAGGTGACCATGAATCCCTTGAGCCAACGTGAACGCTGTTTGACCCACGGCCAGGGGCGGCAATTGGCCTCTTCATAGGTGGCGGTTTCGATCAGCTCGGTCCGGTACCCGGCGCGGCACAGACGCACGCCCAGATCGGCGTCCTCGGTGACATTATGGGCATCCCACCCCCCCAGTTGCTCCAGGATCTCGCGTTTGAAAAACAGTGTGGTGCCGCCCAGCGGAACCACGAGACCCAGGTGCGCAATGCCAGGAAGGACAATGCGGAACCAGCTGGAGTATTCGATGGTGAAACAGCGGCTGAGCCAGTTGGAGCGCGGATTGTAATAGTCCAGAACCCCTTGCAGGCAAACGACGTCATCGTCCGCATGGGCAAATCGGTCGGCGACCATTTCCAATTGGTCCGGGGTCGGGGCATCCTCGGCATCCCAAACACCCACGATGTCGCCGCGGCAGAAATCCAGCGCATAGTTCATGGCACGGGGTTTGGTGGTCAACCCATTGTGGGTGGGGACTTCGATGACCCGCATCCATGCTGGAAGATCGGTTTGGGCCAATGTGTCCCGGGTCACGTGGTCGTGCTCTTCCAGAACCAGGATCACGTCCAAAAGCGATTTGGGATAGGTCAGCCGGCTGAGGCGTTTGACCAGTGCGCGGGCAATGGCCTTCTCCTTGTAGAGCGGCACCAGCACCGAAATCTTGGGCAATCGTGCGTTTGACACAGGGGGCGGCGACACAGGGGCAGCAATGAACCCATGCGTCGCAAGATGCATGGCGAACCCGGCGGCTTTCAGCGAGGTGAACAGACACAGCGTAAAAAGCGCCAGGATGCACCCTATGGTGAACAGCGTCAGAGGAAAGGCCCAGAACAAAACACCCATCAACAGCGGCAGGCACAGACCGACATAGCGATGCACCCGGCTATCCCAGGTGCGGCAGCTGTATTTTCCCGCAACCCGTGCACTGGCCGCCCGGGCCAGATCGGGCGTGAAATGCGAGGCAACAAAGGCGGCAATTTCCGTCTCGGTGGCGAGAACCGGGGCCACATCAGGGAAAACCGTTTCAAATTCGGGCAGCAGAGCGTCAAACCGGTCGGGCCTGGAGGTTGCGATCAACACCGTTGATCCCAGTCGCATCCAGGGCACAACACCGTGATGCAGCCAGAATTGCGCGGATTTTGTGGACAGCAGACGATCGTCGCCAGTGCGCGGATGCAAGGTCACCTGTTGAAGCCCGTGTTGCTGCGCCAGCGCGAACTGGATATCGCGCGGGTCAGCCCATCCTTCGGCAACCAACAGTTCCCCTATCGGTGCCCCAAGCCGCAATTGCATTTCCAAAGCGCGGATCAGCTGGTCCTGGCTGATGACGCCATTGTCGACCAGATATCGCCCCAGTGGCAACCGGGGCTGATCGGCCAGCTCCATCGGAGTAGGCCGTAAAAGCCGCAGATTTTGTTCACTCATGCCGTCAACCCAAGCCCTTTGCCCGAGAGTGGCCGAATCAGGGTTAACAGCGGGTTAAAGCATAAGGTCTTTCCCAGTTTCGGGGCGGGATTGACGGGAGGGGTACGCAAAACACCCGCCGGAGCGGGTGTTTGAGTTCATTCATAGTTGTTTGTCTTTGCCCACGCAGATTTACGGGGGTCAGGCAGATTTGCGGGCGGCCATCGCTTCGGCAAAACGTTCGAACAGATAAAAGCTGTCCTGTGGGCCCGGGCTGGCTTCGGGATGGTGCTGGACCGAATACACCGGGCGATCAGCCATGCGGATGCCGCAGTTTGACCCATCAAACAGCGACGTATGCGTTTCGATCACACCATCGGGCAGGGTCTGAGCATCGACCGCAAACCCGTGGTTCATCGAGGTGATCTCGACCTTGCCGGTGTCGTGGTCCTTGACCGGGTGGTTGGCACCGTGATGGCCGTGGTTCATTTTGATCGTTTTGGCACCCAACGCCAACGCCAGCATCTGATGACCCAGGCAGATGCCAAAGACCGGAATGTCGGTGTCGTTCAGGATTTCCTTGATCATCGGCACGGCGTATTCGCCTGTTGCAGCCGGATCGCCGGGGCCGTTGGACAGAAACACGCCATCGGGGTTGTGGGCCATTACCTCTGCCGCAGTTGCCGTGGCAGGCAATACGGTTACATCGCAACCTGCCGAGGCAAGACAGCGCAGAATGTTGCGCTTGGCACCATAATCCACGGCGACGACCTTGTGTGCCGGTGTCTGTTGGCTGGCGTAACCATCGGGCCATGCCCACCGCATTTCATTCCAGCGATAGGATTGGGCACAGGTGACGTCCTTGGCCAGATCCATCCCTTCGAGGCCGGGCCAGGCACGGGCCGCGGCGACCAGCGCCTCGACATCAAAATTGCCGTCTGGATCGTGGGCCAATGCCACATGCGGAGCACCCTGTTGGCGGATCGCACGGGTCAGGCGGCGCGTATCCACGCCCCCAATGGCGATACGTCCGGTGCGCTCCAGCCAGGACTTGAGCTCTTCGGTGGTACGCCAGTTCGAAGCCAGCGTGGGATCCCATTTCACAACCATGCCGGCGGCAACCGGGTCCGCGGTTTCATCGTCATCGGGGTTCACACCCACATTGCCGATGTGCGGAAAGGTAAAGGTGACGATCTGCCCGGCATAGGAGGGGTCGGTCATGATTTCCTGATAGCCGGTCATTGCCGTGTTGAAGCATAGTTCGGCCACGGTCTGTCCTGTGGCGCCGAACCCGATGCCATAGAACACGGTACCGTCGGCGAGTGCCAGACATGCGGTGGGCTTGGGCGGTGCGGTCAGGGCCATTGCACGACTCTCCATGTGGGCTAAATTCATGGGCTTGTACGGGGCAGGGGCGCGCGGGTCAAGGCCATGGTTTTTTTGCTAGGTTGTTTGAAAACAATGACTTAGGGGAAATGGTGCATGGTTGTGTCAGCCAATTTGTTCCGGTATTGTTGGCAGTTCGAATATCCATGGGGATGGACAACTGAAAATGGACATGCGCACGCGGGTCAACACGGCCCTGAAACAGGCAATGAAAGACAAGGCCGCTCAGCGGTTGTCGACCTTGCGGCTGATCAATGCAGCAATCAAGGACAAGGACATTGCATCTCGTGGTGGCAACGATGAAGGCACCGGAGTTGGTGACGACGAAGTTCTTGCCATTCTGGACAAGATGACCAAACAGCGCCGCGAAAGCGCGCGCGCCTATGAAGAGGGCGGTCGCCTGGATTTGGCCGAACGCGAGCTTCAAGAGATTGGGGTAATTGAAGAATTTCTGCCCAAGCAATTGGATGACGACGAAGTCGAGGACGCCGTACGGGCAGCCGTGGCCAAGACCGGTGCCGGATCTATCCGCGACATGGGCAAGGTCATGGGAGAGCTGAAAAGCCGCTATACGGGTCAGATGGACTTTGGCAAAGTCGGCCCGATGGTCAAGGACCAGCTGTGTGCCGGTGGCGGTCAGGGCTGTTAACCGGCCCGATTTTCCCATGCATCACGGCATGAACCAAAGGAAGTCCGGGACCATTGGTTTCGCGGGCTTTCCGATGTCGGGACCAACTGTCCGACCGTGCGATTCGATTCGACGGTTTGGGTCCGCACAGGCGGCCTCTCAGCTTCGAATGCGGTGTGAGAGTTCGTGATACAGGGCCTTGCGCTCGTCCTCGGACAAAAAGGCACCGATTTCGACCTCACGACCATTGCCGCGTAGTGTGATGTAATAGGGCACCGGGCCGCCCTGTTCATGCATTTCAACTGTGGTCCAATAGCGGTTGCAGGACCAATCCTGCATCGCTCCGTGTGGATTGTGGCGCTCCAGCCGCGCTTCTTGCGGGCCGAGTTCCAGGATTTCGAGGATTTTTTGGTCGTGGCGATTGCGATCCAGAGCGTACCACATTCCCAAGACCGCCAGCGTCAGAAAGGGCAATAACCCCCACAGAACGACAGTTCCCAGAAAGGGCAGGAGGGGGAGAGCAATCAACACCGCAGTCCCCAGAATGAACCACTTGTGCGCCTTGGGCGGCAGTGATTGGTGGGGCCACAGCTGCAACACCTGAAGCGGTTCGGTGGATGAGGTCGTGTTCCATTGATAGGGCATCTTGGGGTGGTTCTAGCACGTGATGTACGGGTGTCGAGCCTTCTGATGGTCGGGGGATGTCCCAAGCCAGGCTGGCGATTGTGCACCCAGGGACCATTTGAGGCGACTGCAAACGAGGGGGCGTTGGTCGAGGCCGGGATCAGAAGGCGTATTTCACAGCCAACTGCAGACGATCCGAATCAAAGGATGCCCCGTTTCCCTGTGTGCGGTTGACCGTAAAGTATTCGGCCATCAGCGTGGTGTTCTTGCGCAGCGTGAAAAACGCCGACAGGTGCATCGAAGTCAACCGATCCGTATCTGTTCCAAAGGCCTGATTGACGTTCATCCAGTCAACCGTTGCAGCCAGTTTGAGCTTGGGGTTGACCTGTTGGGTTACGGTCAATGCTGCCGAATTGACGCCCACGGCATTTCCGCCGATTGTCAGCGCATTTCCAGTCAGCCCAGCATTGATGATATCCGCAATGCCTTCGCCAGTGGTAAAGTTGGCCTTGAGCTTGCCACCTTGCCAGAGACCCAGCACAGTCGAAAAATTCAGCCCCCAGCCTTCGACCACAGCGCCGCTGATGGTCGTGTCGCGCCACAGGCCGGACACCCGGACCATGCCGTTGTTCAACCCGTGCCGCAGTGCCAGCGTATAGGCGAGATCGCTTGAATTGCTCTTGTCCTGTTCGACCGAGGCAGAAAGGCTCGTGTTGCCCCAGCCCTGGAATGTGTACCGCACTTGTGGCAATCGGGCCAACGGATAGCCCAGAGAGGTTTGCAGATCGACGGTATCGGCAATGTTCTCGACCGACATGAAATTGGTCCAGTTCTGGCCGACCATGAAGCCGTACCAATCAATATAGGCATGTCTCAGGCGCAGTGAATCATTGGCTCCGAAAAAGTCGCCTTCGAACCGCGCAAAAAGATTGTCGGGTCCGCGAACGTCAAACCCGATGCGGGTGTCATTCAGCTGTTGCCGGTTATAACTGCCCGGAGGCCCGCCGGCGGGTAGCCCGATGTTCTTGAGCCCGCTCGTCGTGCCGCCAAGATCAAAGCCGTCGTCCCATATGGCGTCAGCCTTGATGTATCCATAGGGTGTGATCGTCACGCCATGTCCCAGATCCAGGGTGAGCGGAGAGCTGTCCTGTCCCAGCACGGCACCAGGTTCGAATGTCAAAAAAAGGGAGCTGGCTAAGACTGTTAATCGGCTCGACGTTTTCATTGTTTCCGCGCCCTCATCCATCACTAAATAGTTATTTGAATACCCCTAAATGGCCCCAAAATACACAGTTTGTGAAAAATGAAATTGGGGCTGTGTCAATTCTGATAAGGTCCCTTTTCTCGAAACGGATCGTGACCAACAAAAAAGGCCCCGCATTGCGGGGCCTTTTGTATTTCATTGGTCAGAGCCGGATCAGTGTGCGGGGCTCTTGTCCCAATCTTCCTGCTTTGGCAGCTGCTCGAACGTGTGTTCGGGCGGCGGCGATGGCAGGGTCCATTCCAGCGTATCTGCGTATTCATTCCAATAGTTGTTTTCGGTGATACGGGCACCGCGCAGCAAGGCGTGGATGACGATACCAAAGAAAAGAATGAACGAAGCAAAGGCAATGAATGCACCGATCGAAGACACATAGTTCCACTGAGCAAAGGCTTCGGGATAGTCGATATAACGGCGCGGCATGCCCTGACGACCCAGGAAGTGCTGTGGGAAGAAGGTCAGGTTGGCACCGATAAAGAACAGCCAGAAGTGGATTTTGCCCCAGAATTCCGAATACTGACGACCGGTCATCTTGCCAAAGTAAAAGTACATCCCGGCAAAGATCGCAAAGACAGCACCCAACGACATTACATAGTGGAAGTGCGCAACCACATAGTAAGTGTCATGATAGGCGCGGTCGACGCCAGCCTGGCTCAGAACCACACCGGTCACACCACCTGCGGTGAAAACAACCAGGAAGCCAAAGGCGAACAGCATTGGGGTTTTGAACTCGACCGACCCGCCCCACATGGTGGCAATCCAGCTAAAGATCTTGACCCCTGTCGGAACCGCGATGACCATCGTGGCCAGCATAAAGTAGGCCTGTTGGTTCAGCGACATGCCGACGGTGTACATGTGGTGTGCCCACACGACAAAGCCCAACGCACCAATCGCGATGATCGCCCAGACCATTGGCAAATAGCCAAAGACCGGCTTGCGCGAGAAGGTCGCAATGACGTGCGAAATGATGCCGAACCCGGGCAGGATCACGATGTAAACTTCGGGGTGACCAAAGAACCACAGGATGTGCTGATACAGGATCGGATCACCGCCACCGGCAGGATCAAAGAAAGTGAAACCAAAGTTGCGGTCCATCAGCAACATGGTGATTGCACCCGCCAGAACCGGCAACGACAGCAGAATCAGCCACGAAGTGACAAAGATCGACCAGCTGAACAGCGGCACCTTGAACAGGGTCATGCCCGGGGCACGCATGTTCAGGAAGGTGGTGATCATGTTGATCGCGCCCAGGATCGAAGAGGCACCCGAGACGTGAACCGCGAAAATCGCCAGGTCCATCGAGAAACCGCCTTCGTTGGTCGATAGCGGCGGGTACAGAACCCAGCCGACACCCGAACCCAACTGGTCATTGCCACCCGGAGCCAGGACCGAAGCCACGGCCAGCGAGGTGCCCGCAACATACAGCCAGAAGCTGAGGTTGTTCATCCGCGGGAACGCCATGTCCGGCGCACCGATCTGCAACGGCATGAAATAGTTGCCAAAACCGCCAAACAGGGCAGGGATGACCACAAAGAACATCATCAGGATGCCGTGCGCGGTGATCAGCACGTTCCACAGATGGCCATTGGGAGTACATTCAGCGGCAGATGCGAACAGACGCGCACCTTCCATACACATGTACTGTACGCCCGGGTCCATCAGTTCCAACCGCATGTAGACGGTGAAAGTGACCGAGATCAGGCCGACGATCGCCGAAACGATCAAATAAAGGATACCAATATCCTTGTGGTTGGTGCTCATGAACCAACGGGTAAAGAAACTCCGTTCGTCCTCGTGCCCGTGACCATGAATGGCTGCGTCTGCCATTTAGGTGCCTCCTGTTGCATGTCGAAAGGCACATCGGACCCCAGCAGGACCCAATGCGCCTAGATTCACATGAGTTTTAGAGTTTCAGGCGACCCGCTTCAATGGCCGAGTTTGATCTGGATCAAGATAAATTGCCGCGCCTGCTTGATGTGGAGACGGTCCGGCGAGATTCAAGGGGGGAAATCGGCAATTCTGATCCAGAGCGTTCGAGTTGCATGGCTTGACCTTGCCCCACCTGGGCCGCAGAAAACATATGACAGATATGACCAAGGAAACGTTTTCATGACCTACGACCCCGACAATATCTTTGCCAAGATCCTGCGCGGCGAAATTCCGTCCAACAAGGTGTATGAAGATGACGACACCTTTGCCTTTATGGATATCATGCCGCGGGCCGACGGGCATCTGCTGGTGATCCCCAAAACGCCCTGCCGGAATGTTCTGGACGCCAGCCCCGAACAATTGGCGGCGGTCATGTCCACGGTTCAGAAAATGGCACAGACCGTGTTGCGGGCGTTTTCGGCCGATGGGGTTACCATTCAGCAGTTCAACGAAGCGGCAGGCGGACAGGAAGTGTTCCACCTGCATTTCCACGTTCTGCCGCGTCATGACGGGGTCAGCCTGCGGGCACCGGGTCAAATGGGCGACTTTGACGTCATTGCCGGGCATGCCGATCAGATCAGATCCGCGCTCTGAATCCGGGGCGCAACAAAAATTGCCGCCCCGCAAATGTGCGGAGCGGCGGGCTGTGCTGAAAAACTTGCAGTGTTATGCGTTACCGATCAAAATTCGAGATGAGAAACCTAACCGGTTCCCATTTGTTCGGGCCGCGATAAGATCGACGGGATAGATCCGTTCTGACCCTGTGGCGTTAATAACGGATCAATATGTAGGTTTTTTGACAGGTCTATGGGCTTCAGGTGCAGCAACCGACACACGGGAACCATGGCGACACGTCGGATCACACGCGCACAGGTGGTGTCGACGATCTATGAATCTGTGATCAACCCGGCACAGTTCGAAACATTCCTGGACCTGTGGTCGCGCCATTTGCACGATACGGTCGCGTAGGATCTGGGCGACGCCCTATCGGACGGGTTTGAGGCCAGTGGTGATCTGGAGCAGGCGGGGCCGGATGCCAACCTGCACCAGCATTTCACCCAAGCCCAAAGAATGTTTGAGAATATGGAATGTCTGGTGCCGCAAACCGACATTCTGGATAGCGTTCGCCGGTCCAATGGGTTGATTTGGCGGTATCCGAAGACGGACTGCTGCGGGCAGCCAGCGAGGCGGCGCAGATCTGGATGGCCGGAGCCGGGGCGCTGGCGGACCTGCATGCACAGATCACCGGTCAATCTTGTCAGGTGCTGGACCGGATGGTCGACCAGTTGCACGAACAGTCGGTCAAAATGCTGACACCGGCTGTTCTGAGGGCCAGGACCCAGCCGCGCCATCTGATAGCGTGGCAGTCGCACAATGGCGGCACGCCAGGACGGGCAGGGGGGCACCGGCCCTGTTTGTTGATCATGGCTTTGGATTTTCAGTGGACGGCGCACGTCGCGCAGGTGTTGGCAGAAGCCTTTGATCTGACACGCGGCGAGGCGGAGGTTACCGGGCATCTTTTGGACGGCCTGACGCCGAGCGAGATTTCGGCGGCAACCGACAATTCGGAACATACAGTGCGTACCCAGATCCAATGGTTCTGGCCAGGACAGGGGCACCGGGGCCGATCGAATAGATCCGTCTGGTTGCATGTCTCAGCAATCAGGTTTCGAATGCAGCAGATGATCAGGGGCCGCCGGGGTTGTTGCCCGGCGAAGTGCGGGGTTCGCGGGCTGGCTGCAAGGTCCAGGTGTTTCACGCAGGAAACCCTAAAGGCATTCCGGTGATCTTTTTGCATGGTATGTTGGACGGGACAGCGGTTTTGCGATGTCTGCAAGGCAGGGTGCAACATGAGAACTATCAGGTTTTGGCACCGATGCGGCCGGGGTTCGGTCTGAGTGATCCAGTCACGAATGCCAATGAGATGATGGATCGTGTGACCGAACAGATTGCTGGCCTGATCAAAAGCGAGAGGCTGGCAAAGCCGATCCTGCTGGGGCATCTGGCAGGCGGGATTTATGGGCATGTCCTGGCGCATCGGTCGCGGGATCGCGTGGCCGGGTTGGTGGCTGTTTCCAGCGGGGCTCCGGTCACCCGGCTGGGTGATATTTCGTCCATGTCTGCCCGCGTGCGGGCGATCGCCTATACAGCGCGATATACCCCTCTTTGTTGCCTGCGGTGTTGCGGGCAGGGGTTGCAATGATCGACAGCCATGATGGGGATGGCTTTATGGATGTGCAATTCCCCAAGGGGAGCACGGACCGACGGACGATCCAGCCGTTGGCGTCAGGGTCCCTGATCCAGGGTGGCTATCGTCTGTCCGTTCAGCAAGGCGTTGCGGGATTTGCCTGTGCTTCCTATTGGGCGGTGCGGGATTGGGGGGAGTTGGTTCGGGGCGCTATGGTGCCGGGCATCTATCTGCATGGCGGGCAGGATATGGTGAACCGCGCGCATCGCGTCACCCAGGCAATGACGCGCTGGCCCGAAGTGCAAGTGCGTGTTCTGCAAGATGCCGGGCAGCTTTTGTTTTATGAACGTCCCGATCTCGTGTTTGCCGCGCTTGGCGAAATCGCGGCCTTGCATCGGTGATCTGAATCAGTCGGAGCCACCAAAGACAGTGTCGAACCCGCGCCGAAGGGCGACGTCCAAATCGTCCATCACCACAGGCAGACCCAAGTCTACCAGGCTGGTGACACCGTGTTCAGTGATGCCACAGGGGACAATGCCGCCAAAATGGCCCAGGTCCGGGTCTACATTGATCGAAATGCCATGAAAGCTGACCCATTTACGTAGGCGGATGCCGATGGCGGCGATCTTGTCTTCGCTGGGGTGCCCGGTGACGGTCACAGGTTTGTCGTCGCGCACGACCCATACTCCGACACGCCCGTCGCGGATATGGCCGGTGACATTGAATTCTTCCAGTGCCAGAATCACCCAGCGTTCCAGCTGGGCGACAAAGCGGCGCACATCATGACCGCGTTTGCCGACATCAAGCATAACATAGACCACCCGCTGTCCGGGCCCATGATAGGTATATTGCCCGCCGCGTTTGCTGTCGTAGACAGGGAACCGATCGGGATCTGTCAGATCTTCGCGTTTGGCGCTGGTGCCAGCGGTATACAGCGGCGGGTGCTCGACCAGCCAGATACATTCATCCGCTTCACCCGCAGCAATGTCTGCTGCGCGCGTTTCCATAAAGGCGACAGCCGTTTCGTAATCGGTCAGCCCGTCTGTTGTGATCCATTCAACCATGCTCACTGCTTATGCCAGCGTGCCCACAGGCTCAAGCCGCCTCTGCCTGGCAGCGCGTCAGAACATCGGCATAGGCGTCAGTGCCCTGCGCGCCCGTGACCAGATATTTGCCTGCAAAAACCATGGCAGGAACACCCGTAATCCCGCGCGAGGTCCAGAATTGTTGTTTCTGGCGAACCTGTTGTGCGCGCTCGCCACTGTTCAGAAGCCGTCGGGCTTCGTCCGGATCTAGCCCGACCGACTCCGCCATGCCCACCAGGACATCGCTGTCGGATACATCCAGCCCTTTGGTGAAATAGGCTGCAAACAGCGCCTGTTTCAGGTCAGTCTGTTTGTCGCTGTCTTCGGCCCAGTCCAACAGCTGATGGGCGCGAAAGGTGTTCACCATGCGCATCTCATCAGTAAAGTTGAAGGCAATCCCCAGATCTGCACCCAGATCCGTCAACCGTTGCCGTGCCGCGATGCTGTCCTCAGCGCTGATCCCATATTTTTGCATCAGGTGTTCGCGCAGATTCTGCCCGTCGATGCCCATGTCAGGGTTGAGTTCGAAAGGATGCCAACGTACCGCCGCACGAATTCCTTCGCGTTCCAGTGCCTGACTGAGCTGGCGGAACCCGACAATGCACCAGGGGCACACAACGTCGGAAATAATATCGACCTGAACAGTGGCGGCAGTCGTGGTAGTCATCTGGCGGGGTTCTCCAACAAGGGGATTGCAGCGCTGCAACACAGTTGCAGATAACGGCCGGGATCATTATTTCAACCCGCTTGAAAAAGAAGTGATTTGCCTCTTCACAACCTTATCCAGCTCGTCTATATCGCCCCGTACCAAGCCTAAGACAGTGCGGTCGTGGCGGAATTGGTAGACGCGCAGCGTTGAGGTCGCTGTTCCTTAACCGGAGTGGAAGTTCGAGTCTTCTCGACCGCACCAACTAAAATAAAAATTTCTAATATCTTTAAGTGCTTGATGGAGTGGTAGTGTTTCGCGTCCACCTTGCCTTTCCCCTTTCCCCTTTCCCCTTTCAGCACTTAGATCATCGCGGATACTGTCGTCCTATCACCAGGATGACCGATAATCAGGCCGCTGTAAAAAGGTGGATAGCCGTCATGAAAAAGATGCCTGGAATGAGTGCTGATTCCGGTGGTTCACGGCAAGTCGACTTGAAGGCAGAAATGCGCAGAAAGCGGAGTTTGCAAAGTGTAGGCCATTTGCCGACAGCGGCCGTTCATGTCGTGTGCGGTTAAAGCCGGTTGGGAGCCCCACAGAAACTTCACCGTTGCACCCCCTTGAGCAGGCGTCAAACCGTTGCCAAGCACCGCAAAATTGAAGAGCTCAAGCCTGAAAAACTTGCCGTCCGTCCATCCAGGTTTCAAGAACATTGATCGCCTTGATCTCATTTGGGTCAACGTCACGTGGATCCTGATCAAGGATTACCATATCCGCCAGTTTTCCGGGTTCCAAACTTCCAACTTCGTGATCAGAGAAAAGCTGCCAAGCGGCTTCCGAAGTCATGGCGCGAATGGCAGTCTCCACTGAAATCGTCTCTTGAGGCGCAAGAATATAGTCTGGTTCTTTCCAGGTGCGCCGGGTCACTGCCATCTCGATCATGTGCAAGGGGTCCGGATCAGTCACCATAAAGTCCGAGTGCAATGTGAAGCCAACACCTGCTTCGTCGACACTGCGGCAGCGGTCGAGAAGCTGTACTTTTTCTTCGCCAAAAACCTCGTCACGCATGGCGATGCCCCAGAAATGAACGTGGCCGATCAGGAAGCTTGCAGAGACACCGAGATCCTTCATCCGCGCGATCTGTTCATCATGAAGGATCGAACAGTGTTCGATCCGTGGGCGGACGCGGGACATGTCGATCCCTGCCTCTCGTAGCGCCTCGCAGGTGTCGAGGATATTGTCGATAGCGGCATCGCCATTGCCATGGATCGCCAAGTGCCAGCCCTTACTGGCCCTCTCAAGCGCGGCGGCGGTCAGTTCGTCGGGCTGCATATAGGCCAAGCCTCGATTGTCGCTGTCCAGATAGGGGTCGCGTTGCAGGCCGGTAAACCCTTGGTTGGAGCCATCGGCGACAAGCTTATAGCCTGCAATACGCGCAAGCGCATTTCCATCGCCTTGCATGACCTTGGCTTCGTCCCAAGCCTCAGCCCCGATAGTATAGAACGGATAAGCCCGAATGCGCGCGTTCATGCGCCCAGATTGTGCCGCGGCGGCCATGACCTGGGCGTCTGCAGGGGACTGTGCCAATGCACCAAGGCTGAGCTCAGAAACTGTTGTCAGGCCAAATTTCGCCCACTTGTCCAACAGCCCAAGCAGACCCTCAACCGGGTTCACCTCCGCCATCGCGGGGTAGTTTTCCGCGATCTTTAAAAACGCGACGTTGTTCTTCATCGTACCGGTCAGCTTGCCCTCTGCGTCCCGCACGAACTCTCCCCCTGGGGGATCTTCGACATCATTGGTCACGCCAGAGACTTCAAAGGCCTTGGAATTGGCATAGGCCAAATGGCCAGAGGCGTTCAGGACAAAAATCGGGTGCTCGGTTGAAATTGGGTCAAGATCCGCGAAGGTCAGAGCGTCAGCCCCTTCCTGCACGGCAGGGTCAAAATTGCGGAACACCAGCCAGTCGCCAGCCGGTGTTTCTGCCACCCGCTGCGCAATATGATCGAGCACTTCAGCGACGGTGGAATAGCGGGCCATGCCAACGTATTCCATAATGGCATCCACCACCGAACCAGACACAACGTGAGTATGTGCGTCGATAAACCCTGGCAGCACTGTCTTGCCACCCAGATCGATTATGTTGGCATCTGCACCGGCCACGGCGCGGACCTCGCCATCACTCCCAACAGCCAAAATCCGGTTTCCACGCAAAGCAATCGCTTCGGCTTCCGAAAAATCGTCGTCTACCGTGAGGATATTGCCGTTGGTGAATACTGTGGTGGCCTGCGTAGATGTTGCGGACTGCGCTTGGCCCCCGTTTGGCAACAGCGTTGACAGCCCGGCAAAGGCCGCGCCAGATTTGAGAAAGTCCCGTCGGCCAAAGCGCGCCCAGTCGATCCCCCAGTTGCAAGACCATCCGTTCTCACTGGCGGCTTCCTCTTTCAGATTACGTACAGTGTTGTTAACGGAAAAGAGTCCCCCAAATGTGCCACTGCAACACGGACAGCCATAGAGTTCATGTTTCATTATGTCTTCCCTCAAAAATCGCAAAAGAACACGGGCACAAAGTTGACCGCCGACATGACTAAAGCTGGCATATAGGAGACTTCAAATAAACTCCAAAAAATGGCAGTCTAAAGGTGAGGTCGACCATATTCCGTTTGGTAAATGTTTCCAGCGTCTACCCATTTTCGACGCGCGCGGTGAAGGTCCGCTTTCGCAAATCCGCATCTAGGGCCGTGTGTCCGTTTCGGGTTGGGAGCAGCCGCACCGACCCACGCCTTGGATGCTGTTCTGGCCGTCAATAGCTGCTGTGTGTAGAAGCGGATTTTGCAAAGTCACGCGCTCGGCCCACGCCCGCCGTCCATCAGTAGCGCCGGTGCCGCGTTGCGGCTTCCCGAGATTGGCCATTCACGCATCGTGCCGCATTTTCGAAGGGTGAGGGGCCATAGCGCGAGACAATAGCTGCCATTGAATGGTTTTGGTGCAAATGCGCATTTACCCGTAGTCTGGCCGTGGGCCGCGCGTCGAGTTTCAGGTCACAGGTGCTCTCGTGGGGAATCATGAATTATTGGAACCAATGGCCAAGACTGTCGTCACACGTTCCGTCAATTCGCTAAATCGCGGGAGGCAGACCTATGAACGGCCAATGTGTTTGTCAGTCAGGCGCTTATTCAAGTCCTTGGTGGTGTTTCCCATCGGATAACTGATCTCGGGGACAGAAATCCCCAACCAGTTGCACAGCGGATCCCACCCGTCGCCAAGATTATGAACCAACAGCCGCTCTGGGTCGACAGTCTCGATAACCTCTTCCGTGTTCCGGTTATAGGTCGCAATGGCGTGACCCCGGTCGTCTGGACGCCCGCCAAAAACCTGCTCAGCGACCAACAATACACCTAGCCCGTCCGGATCATCACCACTTTGGAAGTGTTTCAAAAGCGTTGCCTCAAAACTGGTCCACCAGCTTTCCGCCGAACGCAGCGTCAGCAGCACTTTCGCATCGGGATATTCATCTATCAAAGTCCGCCAGTAGTGAGCAGAAGGCCAGTCGACGCAGGCGTGATAGCCGGTAAACAGCAATTCCCAGTCCGGCTCGGCACCTTTGGCAAGATCAAGCCATGGCTGCCTTAGTGGCGTCCCCTCTTCAAGCTCGAACATATGGTGCGTAGGCCCGACGCCAAGAATGTTCAAAGCGGTGCGCATTGAATCGGTGCCAGTCCTGCCAAATCCAGTTCCAATAACGTTTAGTGTCATGAAAATCTCCAAACCTGTTGGTGCCTTGAAATTGGGCCGACTGGCTGCCTCAATAGACGCCGCTCAGGTCTCGGTGTCAAAGTATTCCCACGGGGCGCGGCAGCAGCGATAGGCTATCGCCGGTTTTGAGGGCAACCAGGGCTCTCTGCTGCCATTGGATCGGTTGCAGCATGGGCAAAACGCCAGCGATACGGACGGCCCAAATCTGCCGTTACCCGGCTTGTTGAACGCTGCGCTGCGGCTGCCCCTGTCCAGCCATGCGTGCCCAGCTCAAGACTGTGATGGCTCTAAGTCGTCGGAGGGGCGTGAACGTCGCCGGGCGATGCCAATCGCTTTCCGCTTTCACAAAGCCACGCTGCACTCTAAACACACTCATCTTCGCTATTCCGGGAAAAATCATGGCGCAAAAAGCCACTATTTATAAAGTCGAGCTTTCCGTTTCCGATATGGATCGTCATTATTATGAAACCCACAAGCTGACCGTTGCCAAACATCCTTCGGAGACGGATGAACGGCTGATGGTGCGTCTTCTCGCTTTTGCACTGAATGCCCATGAACAATTGGAACTTACGAAGGGCCTGTCAACTGATGATGAGCCTGACATTTGGCTCAAAAGCCTGAGTGGCGAGCTTGAATTGTGGGTGGCGTTGGGGCTTCCAAGCGAGAAGATCGTACGTCAATCTTGTGGCAAAGCCAAAGAGGTGATTGTCTATAGTTATGGCAGGACGGCCGAGGTGTGGTGGGAAAAAATCAAAAACAGCACCACCCGGTTTAATAACCTTCAGGTTGTCAATTTTTCAGAGACGGATACCAGTGACTTGGGAAACCTTGCAAGTCGCTCGATGAAGCTGCAGGTCAATATTCAGGATGGCGATGTGATGGTCAGTGTTGATGATAGCATCGTGTACGTGACCCAGACCAAATGGAAAAATGCAGTGTAGGCACGGGAGATTAAGCATCTGCTCTACTTCCGGATGATGCCATCATTTGGGGTCGCAACCAGCTTGCTCAACGCGGACGGCTCTTGACGATCATTCGTGCCCCACGCCGCGCATGTCTACGTCGAGCCGAAATCAAAAATGCTGCACAGTCAGGGAATGATACATATACTTCTCAATGGCGACTTCCGATTTGTGAGGCTTGGAGTTCAGTTTGCCCCGAAGATATGCAGATATCTATCCATCTGAGCCATTGCTGAACAGCGATGTGTTGGATCACCCGTCGGCGGCGGCGTTGATGTCTGTCCGGTATTTTCGAGCCGAACCCGACAGTATGCCGGAGGATGTTTTTTCCGAGCACCACGTGCTCTTGAACCTTCAAGACACCCCGCACCGTGTCCAAAACTGGCGCGATGGAAAGCTGCGTGATTTCACGTTCCACCAAGATGAAATTGTCGTTACTCCTGCTGGCATGCGGTCAGGCTGGCGCTGGTTTGCGCCATCGGATGTGATTGTCGTCACGCTTGATCCGAGCAAGATCGCACGATTTGCGCAATCCCAACTGGGGATACTGCTCGATCCACAACAGCTCTGCGATCTGCCCCAATTCACCGACGCCGATCTCTGCGCAGCAGGGGTCATCCTGCGCGACGCACTGGAAGATGACGACATTTCGTCTGCCGTGATGTTCGAGGCAATGAGCCGTGTGTTTCTCGTCAAGCTGCTACAGCGCTATGGCAAACGTCGCCCGGAAGAGGTGGAGCTCTCGGCCCGCTTCACATCGCAGCACTACCAGGCTGTGTTATCCCATGTACAAAGTCGGCTGGATCAAACGATTTCCGTTGAAGAGCTGGCAAAGGAGACGGGCATGAGCCCCTCCCATTTCGCTCGCGTCTTTAAGGAAACATTGGGAACAACTCCAATGCAGTTCGTCATGGCATATCGCATCGAGCAGTCCATCAAGATGATGGAAGACGCCACGCGACCGCTTGGGGATATCGCTCTGGCCTGCGGATTCTCGGATCAGGCGCATTTTACGCGCAGCTTCAAACAGCTTACAGGACGGACCCCGCGCGCGCATCGGGCCACTCAAAAGACCTAAAGCAGAATCCTTCAAAACTTAGGCGGGCAGGTGCAATTAATCCTGCCGGCCACCGCGTATCTCATTGGTTATCGGGCTTCGAGCCCACCCAGATCACCACGAGGAGATACCCCAATGAAAAAGCTTTCCGTTACAGCCGCCGCAGCTCTCATGGCGTCCACGGCCGCCATTGCTCAGGTCGAGACCCGTACCGTCACCTTCGAGAACGAAGGTGCCATCCTGTCCGGCACCTTATATCTGCCAGAAGAGCGTAACGACGCGCCGCTACCCACCGTCGTCGTGACCGGTGCCTGGACGTCCGTTCAAGAGCAAATGCCCGCGAACTATGCCCGCGAGATGGCCGAACGTGGCTTTGCTGCCTTCACCTTCGATTTCCGGGGGTGGGGCAAATCTGGCGACCTGCCGAACAGCTTGCGCTTTGTAGAAAGCCCCGAAGCCAAAACCTCGGACATCAAGGCCGCCTTCGAGTTTGTCGCAACCCTGCCCGAAGTCGACGTCGATCACATCAACGGTTTGGGGATCTGTGCGTCCGCTGGCTACATGGTCGATGCCGTTTCCGGCAATCCGCTGGTGCAGCGCCTTGGTCTGGTGGCGCCGTGGCTGCAAAACAAAGAGATCGTCGAAGCGGTCTATGGTGGCGCGCAAGGCGTTGCTGGCCTGATCGAAGTCTCTCACGGTGCTGAAGCCAAAGGTGGTGAGATCATTCCTGCCGCTGGTCCTGAGGGGGCCGAAGGCGTTCTGATGCCAATCGGTGGATACTACTACGAAGCCGACCGCGGTGCGATCCCGGAATATGACGACAAGTGGAACAATGCAGGATGGGAAGGTTGGCTGACATATCACCCTGCCGGCAATCCAGAACGCTTGGACAAACCGCTCTCCATTGTGCATTCCGAGAGCGCCGCTATTCCGCAGGGCGTGCAGACCTTCCTTGCAGGCTTTGCCGGTGATGCGACGGCACAGTGGCTGGAAGACGTGACCCAGTTCGATTTCTACGACAACCCCGAGGACGTCGCCCGAGCGGCTGAAACCATGGCCGAACACTTCCGCATTGGCCTTGACGGCTGACCTGATCAGGTAGGCGCCGGGCCAGGGGGATTGTTGCCATGCTGTCGGCAATCTCGAGGCGACGTGTTTCATCGTCCCCGGGCGTGACCTCTGGCCGGTTTCACGGCACACGCCTTGCGGTGTGCCGTTCCTGTTCAAACGGGTGGGAAAGCCTGGCCTCGGCGTCGTGGGCATCCATCGGTTCGCCGCAGTCGGGGCAGGTCATTTGTGGCCTTACGACTTGACCGCAGGTTTTGTGGACGATCAGCACGGGTGAAACCTCGGCGTTCAACCAGCGATCACCCCATTGTTTCAGCGCGATGATGAGCGTCCACAAGTCGCGCCCTTTCTCGGTCAGGCGGTATTCATGGCGTGGCGGGCGGACTGAATAGGGCGCACGCTGGATGATCTCTTGCGCTTCCAGTTTTTTCAAACGCTGCGACAGCAGGTGGGACGACATGCCCGTGAGGCGCAGGAAATCGTCAAATCGCCGGGTGCCGAGGAACATTTCCCGCACAATCAGAAGCGTCCATTCATCGCCCACCTGCGCAACAGCGCGTGCGATGGTGCAGGAGTGTGACGGAAGGTCAGAGCGGCTCATGAATGGTCACTTCATTTTTTGAATTGACTAGTTTCTAAAGTTGAAGTCTCCTGATTGTCAAACAAATCCCAAAGGGCTGCCCTGCAAGTGCTTTGCCCGAAGCTGGCACTTGGCCAGCAGGTCTCGGAGAGGTCCGTCATGAAAGTCTATTTTGCACCCCAATCGCGTGCCGTGCGCACTGTCTGGCTGCTCGAAGAAATCGGGCAGCCCTATGAGCTGGAGAAATTTACGCTGGGCCAGAAAGAAATGCGTGGCCCCGACTACACGGCGATAAACCCCAATGGCCGTGTTCCCACGCTGGTTGATGGGGACGTCACGATCACCGAGAGCACCGCGATCGCGCAGTATCTGGCAGCCAAATATGCCCCTGACCTTGGGCCCGGCCCTGAGGCCCAAAACTTTGCCGAATACCTGCAATGGCTGCACTATGCCGAGGGCATGATCATGCCGCCGATCAACACCTATGTGGTCGAAACCATCCTGTTGCCGCCTGAACGGCGCAATGATGAGATCGCGGCACGCGCACTCAAGCTTTTGAACCGCACACTTGCGGCCGTCGAACGCCACATGGAAGGTCGGGAATTTCTGGCCGGAGAGTTCACGATTGCAGACACGATAACGGGCCACGCGGTTCTCATGGCACGGCGCTTGGGGGCAGACTTTGCACATCTGCCGAACCTGACGGCCTATGCGGACCGGCTCGAGGCCAGGCCCGCCTTTCAGGCGGCAGAAACGGTATAGGCTAACGGTATGAGCGCAAAACCCATCTGTCTGATCATCGGTGCCGGGGACTATATCGGCGCAGCCATTGCCAAGCGTTTTGCCAGTGGTGGCTATCACGTCGTGATGGGCCGCCGCCGCGGGGAAAAATTCGCCCCGCTTATTGCCGAGATCGAAGCGGCAGGGGGCAGCGCCCAGGGCTTTACTTGGGACGCGCGCAAGGAAGAGACCGCTACAGAGATGTTCGCGCATGTCGAGGGTGAGATCGGACCGATAGACATCTGCATCTTCAATGTCGGTGGCAATGTTCGGTTTCCCATTCTCGAAACGACGGAACGCGTCTTTCGCAAGGTCTGGGAAATGTGCGCGTACGGCGCGTTTCTGACTGGGCGCGAAGCCGCGAAATACATGGTCGCGCGGCGACGCGGCTCGATCTTCTTCACTGGGGCAACCGCGTCGGTTCGTGGCAGTTCGGGATATGCCGCCTTTGCCTCGGGTAAATTCGCGCTGCGGGGACTGGCGCAATCGATGGCCCGTGAATTGGGGCCGCAAAACATCCATGTGGCGCATCTTGTCATTGATGCAGGCGTCGATACCGAATTCGTGCGTGATCGGATGCAGCAGGCGGGCAAGGACCCTGACAGCCTGCCACCAGACACGCTGATGAACCCCGAAAGCATTGCCGAAACCTATTGGACCCTGCATCACCAACAGCGCGATGGCTGGACGCACGAGCTGGATATCCGCCCCTACGCTGAAACATGGTGACCGTCGGCGGGGGGTGTGACCCCGCGCGCGCCAGCGCTCTCCCAAACCCACAGAAAGCGACGCAATGTTCGACCAATTGCTGAACGGGGTGCTCCCAGTCTTTGCGATTGGCGCGCTGGGCTTTGTCTTTGGTCTGCGTGGCATTTTTGATTTCAACATGGCCATGGCACTGAACAAATTCGTGATGTTCGTCGCGATGCCGGCACTGGGGTTTCGATTGCTGGCCAATGCCCCGCTGGGAGACTTCAACCTGGTCATGCTCGGCGGGTATTTTGTTACCGAATTGCTGATATATACCGCCGGTTTCCTGATCGCCCGGCGGATCTTCAAAGCAGATGTCATGGAGGCTGCTCTTCTGGGATCGGCCATCGCTCTGACCAACCACATCCTGTTCGTTCTGCCGATTGCGATCACCCTGTTTGGCGAAGGCGCAGTTACGCCGATTGTCGCCATCATCTCCATGGACGGGATGCTGATTTTCAGCGGGTCTTTGATCCTGATGGATGTTTTGGCGACCAAGGATGCTTCTCTTGGGCACACAATTGGCAAGATCGCGCGCAATCCTCCCTTGGTTGCCATGGCACTTGGGCTTGTTGTCGGCGTGCTGGGCTTGTCGGTGCCCAGGGGCTTTGACGTCTTCACGGACTTTCTGGGCGGCACGGCGTCGCCGGTGCTGTTGTTCGCGCTTGGCGTCATTCTGAGCCGGAAGGCCAGCGGGTCCCGACCTATGTTGCCGGTGGTCATCACAGGTGTGAAGCTGGTGGTTCACCCGTTGCTCGCCTGGGTGATTTTTGCCGGTGTTCTGCAACTGGCACCCGAGGAGCGCAACCCGGCCATGATGGTGGCAGCTGCGCCTTGTGGGGTCATGGCCTTCATGATGGCACTGAACTATGGCGTGCGGGTTGACGCCATCGCCCGTGCCATTCTTTATTCATCGATAGGATCTTTGGTCACAGTGACACTGGCAGCAGCGCTATAGTGCGGCAGACAAATGAAAATTGTAGCAAGGAGAAAACATGACAGATAGTTTTTCAGGCGGCTGTGCCTGCGGTGCGATCCGCTATACCTCTTCAGGTCCTGCACGATACATGGGCAATTGTCATTGCCGCCATTGTCAGCAGGCCACCGGGGGTGCCTATTTCCCCGCGGTTCTGGTTAAGCAATCCGATTTCAAAATCGAGCAGGGTGAGCCAAGCTGGTTTGAACGCCCAGCCGATCGTGGACATGCCATGCGCCGGGGTTTTTGTGCGACATGCGGCTCGCCATTGTTTCTGATTAACGGTGCGGGCGAAGGGGCGATCGTGATTTATGCAGGCAGCCTGGACGATCCGAGTTGGTACGCGCCCAGTCGTGACATCTTTGTAAAGAGCGCGCAGCCTTGGGACGTGATGGATCCGAACCTGCCAAAGTCCGATGAGATGCCCCGATAGGAACACAAGCCCTCGGCATGGATATTTTTGCGAGACTTGGAACACTTCCGCCTCGAACGCTGGGGCGGATTGATCTGCAAGGTCAGGTCCAATTCACGGACTCCCGACCATGCAGATCAATGCGCGACGTCGCACTGCGAGTGTTATCCGCGCCCTGCACAGCCCAAAATTCATGCACAGCGCCAGGCCCCTGAAGTGGTCGCACCACCGTGGCAACCGGGGCAGGTCAATCATCCAGCGGAATAAGCCCCGATTTTGGACGTCGTCAGCCTGTTGTTGACCAACGCTTCGGCAAATGTCACCGCCGCCGAAACACCGTCGATAACCGGCAAACCAAAATCCACACTGAGTTGCGCCATCAGATCGGCCATTCCCGCGCACCCCAGAACAATCGCTTCGGCGTTGTCCTGTTCGATTGCCTGGCGGATTTCAGAGCGAATTTTGAGCAGGGTTTCAGGATCACCGTCCTCGAGTTTGAGCACAGGTATGTCCGTGGCCCTGACGCGCGCACATTTCCGGGACAGGCCATAACGCATCAGATTGTTTTCCAGCCCCGGAACCGAGCGGGACAGGGTGGTGATGACGCTGAATTTGGTCGCGACCATACCTGCCGCGTGATAGGCGGCTTCGCCGATACCCAAGACAGGAACCGAAACCAGAGAGCGCACGGCATCCAGCCCGGTATCATCAAAGCAGGCAATGACGATCGCATCCACATCCGGATGTCTTGCGACTTCATCCAGAAGACCTGGAACGCATGTTGCGACGTCCAGAAAGCCCTGAATGCTGGCCGGTCCGCTTTGCGAGTTTGCGGCAACGATTTCGGTGTCATCGCGCGCCACAGAGCGCGCGGCAGCTGCAATCTTCTGTGTCATCGAGACAGTGGTATTGGGGTTAATGACTAGGATTTTCATGTCCGATCAGACCTCGCCGCCCAAATACGCTGCCTTGATCCGGTCATCGTGCAGCAATTCCTTGGACTTGCCTTCGATCACCACATTGCCGGTGGCCATGGCATAGGCGCGGTGCGAAATGCTGAGCGCCATGCGCGAATTCTGTTCCACCAGCAGCACGGACACCCCTTCGTCGCGGTTGATAGCAACGATTGAACGGGCAATGTCCTGAACCAGCTTGGGCGCGATCCCCAGGCTGGGTTCATCCAGCAGCAACAGCTTGGGTTTGGCCATCAGGGCGCGCCCGATCACCATCATCTGCTGTTCGCCGCCCGACAATGTGCCAGCCGCCTGTGTGTAGCGTTCCTTGAGCCGCGGAAAGCGGGTCAGAATGCTGTCCAAGGTGGTCTGGATGTCGGCCTTGTTGGTGCGGGTGAAGGCCCCCATCATCAGGTTGTCCTTGACCGACATGAATGGAAACACCCGCCGCCCTTCGGGCACCATGGCAATGCCGCGTTTGACGATGCTGGACGGATTGACACCATCCACGCGGTCGCCTTCGAACGTGACAGAGCCTTTGACCGGATTGGCCAGCCCGGTAATGGCGCGCAGGATCGACGATTTCCCGGCACCATTGGCACCGATCAACGCAACGGTTTCGCCCTGGTTGACGGTCAGCGACACCCCCTTCAGCGCATAGACATGGTCGTAATACAGCTCGACGTCTTTGAAATCCAACAGTGCTGTCATGGCTTACATCCCGATTTCATCATCGACACTGCCCAGATAGGCTTCGATGACTTTTTCATTGTTCTGGATTTCCGACGGTGTGCCTTCGGCGATCTTTTCGCCAAAGTTCAACACGACGATCCGGTCCGAAATCGTCATGACTGCGGGCATATCGTGTTCCACCAGCATGATGGTCACGCCACGTTCGTCACGCACCGAACGTACCAGATCGACCATGTTCATGGTTTCATCATGGTTCATGCCTGCAAAAGGTTCGTCCAGAAGCAGAACCTTGGGGTCTGTTGCCAGACCGATGGCGATGCCCAACGCGCGCAGATTGCCCTGGGGCAGGTTGCTGGCCAGTTCGTTGCTGATCGCGGACATGCCCAGAAAGTCGAGCAGCTCGTCGGCGTATTGGCCAAAGGCAGTAACGTCTTCCCTGGCGGTTTTGGACCCCCAGAAGTACCCGGCCAGCGACGCCTTGGCGCGCAGATGCTGGGCCACGACCACGCTTTCACGCACAGTCATGCTTTTGAAGATCGTGGTTTCCTGGAACGTTCGAACGATGCCTTTTCGCGCCACGATGTGCGGTTTGAGGTTGGAAATCCTTTCGCCGCGGTACAGCACCTCGCCTGTTGTGGTGGGGGTAAACGAGGAGATCATCTTGAACAAGGTCGATTTCCCGGCCCCATTGGGCCCGATCACCGACAGGATTTCGTTTTCGGAAACGTCAAAGTTGATGTCGTTGTTTGCGGTCAAGCCACCGTATTTTTTGGTCACGTTTTTGACCTGTAGCAGAGCGCTCATTTTTCACCCCCTTTGCCGATACGCAGGCTCAGCAGCCCATTGGGGAGAAAACGGATCACCGCGATCAGGATGATCGAATAGACCAGCATCTGGTACTTCCCGAGCTCGAACAAAAGGTCCCAGCCAAAGTAGAGCACCAGCGTGCCCAGCATCGGACCAAAGACATACCCCAGCCCACCCAAAAAGCAGTTGAGCATGAAGTTTACCGAGTCCGCGACCTGAAAGCTGGAAGGATAGACCGACTGGGCGATGGATCCGAACATTGCTCCGCCGATGCCGCCAAAGAAGCTGGATATGGCAAAGACGACGATGCGGATATATGAGATGTTGACACCGATCGAGCTGGCCAATTCCTCGTTCTGCTGCATGGACCGGCACAGATGACCCAACCGTGAGTTCACCAGACGATAAAGGGCGGCATAGGTGGCAATCATCAGAATGCAGGCCGTGTAGTAGAACGCAAGTTTGGTGTTGGCCATGGCGGCGAAATCAGGGATCAGCGGGATACCCAGGATTGACATGCCCGCGGGCAGGGGGATCGACGAAATCCCCTTGGCCCCATTGGTGATGGGCAGGGCCAGAGCGGTCAGCGTCACCACCTGGGTCAGAACCAGGGTGATCATCGCGAAATAGACGCCGCGCAACCGCAGGATCGGCAGGCCGATCACCACCGCGACCAGGGCCGCGAACAATCCAGCCGCGGGCAGCGAGATCCAGAACGACCACCCGGCCTTGACCACCAGAATGGCCGACACATAGGCCCCGATCAGGGCAAAGGCACCCTGACCGATGTTGATGCGGCCGATGTAGAAGGTCAGCCAGACCCCGGCGCTTGCGATGGCCAGAAGCGCGACCGACGTGAGCGTAAAGTAAAAGTCCCAACGCCCCGTTGCCCCGATGATCAGCGGCACGCCGACAAAGATGGCAAACAGGAACACTCCGACGCCAATCAGTTGTTTTGCAGAGAATTTCATCATCAGATCAACCCCACGGCTTGCCCATCAGGCCCTGAGGCCGGATGGCAAGAAAGATCATCAGCGACACGAAAATCAGCAGATAGGTGATGTCGCCATATTGCGAGAGAACCGCCAGGCCGATAGCCTCCATGAAGCCAAGAATAATGCCCCCCCAGATCGCTCCGGAGATCACGCCGGCTCCACCGATCATCACCATCATGAATGCCTTGATTGATGTTGGTCCGCCCATGCCCAGATTCACGCCGGTGATGGTCACCAGCAGGCCACCGACCAGCCCGGCCAGCATCGCGCCGAGCGCAAAGCCGATCATCGAATAGCGGTCCACATTCACCCCCATCAACTGGGCAGCCGTGCGGTCCTGGGCCAGCGCACGCAGGGCGCGACCGGTTTTGGTGTATTGCATCAACCCGATGAATGCGACAATCGACAGGATCGCCAGAACACAGATCAATATCCGGTCATAGGGCATGATCAGGCGGAAATCATAGTTGAACACGCCATCGACGATCTTTGGGACACCGCGTTGTTTCTCTCCGAACACCAACAGGATCACCGCGTCGAGCAGAAAGGCGATCCCGGCGGCCAGCAGCATCGTGCTTTCCTCGCGGGCGGATGCCTTGATCACAGGGGCAAACAGGAGTTTTTCGATCAGCGCGCCCAGAATGGCCAGGGTGACGCAGGACATGATCAGGGCGAGCACAAACGGCACACCCCACTGGCCATAGAATGTATAGGTGACGAAACCGCCGATCACATACATTTGGCCATGAGCAAAATTGAGGACATTCATCAGGGCGAAAATCAGGGTCAGACCTAACGCGATCATTGCGTATTGGGACCCCAGATAGACACCATTAGCCAATATCTGTTCCATGACGGCTTTCTTTCTTGGAAAAGCCCCGGGCCAGAACGGCCCGGGAAAGTCTGCTCAGGAAAAACCTGGCAAGGGGAGTTGGTCTTAGTCGACTTCGGCAACGAACAGCGTTTCAAACGCACCGTCGCGATAGACATTCACCACCAGCGGCACAGCCACCTGACGGCGCTGACCAAAGGACGACATCCCCACATAGCGCAGCTTGGCGTCGCCATTCATATAGGGGTTGGGAGCCTCGAATGTGTCCATGGTGGTCTGGAACGACCCCACATCATTGATGGCCGCCGGATCCGCCTTGAGCGTTTCCAGGATATATTCCAGGGCATAAACCTTGGTGTTGGATTCATCGTTATATTCGCCGAACATATCTGTGTAACGCTGGACGAATTCTTTCATCATGGGCGAGGCCAGTTCCGGCGTGGACGCACCGCCGACCGAAATGAACCCATTGGCCAGATCCCCAGCCCCTTCGGCCAGAACACCGGCATCCTGCGCGGTTTCAGTGGAAATCAATCCTTGGAAACCCAACTCGCGCGCCGAGCGGATCAGCTGGGGCGCATTTGCAGGCGATACCCCGGACAGCACCAACAAATCGGGGCGTGTGCGCATGATCGGGGTCAGAACCGGGGTGAAATCCGTGGTATCGACCTGATAGGTCACATTGTCAGAGACCACCTCCAACCCCAGCGCCTTTGCCGCCGCAACGCCGCCGTCGCGTTGGCTCAGCGGGTCGGATTCATTTGCTGCGATGAAGGCGACGGTTTTGACGCCTTCGTTTTCCATCAGGTGTTTATAGATCGCGGGGCCAGACTGGTAATTCGCCACCATGCCCAGAACCGCGTTGGATGCGGGCGCTGTGTACAGCGATTTGGGGAAGGCATAGGGGAAATACATGATGCCGTTGGCCTCGGCCACCGGGCGCACGGCTGCCGCGCCGTCATCGACATTGGGGCCGACCACGTAGTGGATGCCTTCCTGGGCCATCTTTTCCATACCGGCAATGGCGCGTTTGGGGTCTTTCTGATCGTCAAATGACACGATTTCGATGTCATAGGTTGTGCCGCCGATGGTGTAGCCACCGGTTTCGTTCAACCAGGCCGCGCGGGCCTCCATCGAACGCTGGTTTGAAATCCCCCAAGCCGCAGCCGGACCGCTGGTCACGCCAACAAAGCCGATTTTTAGGACTGGATTTTCCGCAACAACTGTCGTGGCCTGGACCGCTGTGAGTGCCACAGCTGTCACCGCTGCCTTTATCAGTGTTCTACGTTGCATTTTCATCTCCCGTTGAATTCGATTTCAGCGCCTTGGGCACCGTTATTGATCGGCAAATCTGATGGGCGCATCACGTCTGCCGCGCCTTGACTTCACGATTGTTAACAATTTTTGTCAACACAATTTGCACAAGTGGTCGACAAAAAGCTCTCGCACTTGGTGCAAGGCTGACTTAAAGTTTAGATGTATCGGGTGCCCCCGGTGCCGTCCAACCAGACGTAGTTGAAAGGTTTCAGAGTGAGCACCAAATCTCAGCCAACCGGCCCAGGTGAAAAGGATATTTCATTTGAACCGGACGAAAATCTGATCGTCGAGCGAATCTATAAGGCCGTGATGGAACAGCGGTTGGCGCCGAACACGAAGCTGAGCGAAGCGCGCCTGTGCGAGACTTTTGGTGTGGGGCGTATGCGGGTTCGTCGGGCGCTTTTGTTGCTGTCCAGTCAGGGAATCATCGACCTACAGTCGAATCGTGGTGCGTTCGTCGCCTGTCCGGACAAATCCGAAGCCAACGATGTTTTTGCTGCCCGGATGCTGATCGAGCCGCCGCTGGTTCGGCAACTGGCACAGCAGGCGAGCAAGGCCAGCTTGACGCTTTTGTCTGATCATATTGCGCTAGAGGATGATGCCCACAAGGGAAACGAACGCACCGAAATAATCCGTCTGTCCGGTGAATTTCATACAAAGCTCGCGCAAGCGACCGGAAACAACTTTATCACACGCATGATGCGAGAGCTGGTCACGCGCACGTCTTTGATTGTCGGTCTGTTCGGTTCGTCAGAAAACGCCATTTGCCCGGATGACGAACACATCAGAATACTCGAAGCGATAGAGGCCCGGGACCCGGACCGGGCCGAACAGCTGCTGATTTCGCATCTGAATCATATTCAACACGGTTTGGATATGGATGTACGACGCCAGCCAGAGGACGATCTGGCCCATATTCTGGGATCCACCTGATCGTATTCTCGCGTTGATCACAGGCATTTCGCCTGGCGCGCAGATAAACAACACCGGGCTTTGCAACGTCGGCGGAACAAGTGTCCCAGGATCGCGCCGCCCATCTTCCTTGGCGTAGACCTGTTGCTCCGGGAGGCCCGTTGCGGGTTTGCAGGTGCCGCAAAACCTGCGGGTTACAGCGGGTCAGAGATGTGAAAGCGTAGCCAACTGTATGGTTGTGTTGGGCAAAACCACATCCTACTATCCTCGGGATTAATGACCTTCGCCTATTTTACAGGAGCGCACCGCGATTTTTCGACAGGCCAGAATTGTCCACGGCTTGGCGAAGAGGACGCGCTGCGACATTGGAGTTAGAACATGCCGCGCGGTTTCAAACCCGAAATAACTTTAGCCAGAGACACGTTGATGTCACTGATGTGCGTCGCAGTGACGGCGATCATGGTTTTTCTGATGGCGCCGGTCGCCAATGCACAAGCCGTGGACACGACACAGTTGCAGCAGACTGTTGATGATCTGTCATCGACGCTGAACCAGGACCAGGTCAATGCCCTGAGCCAGTTCCTGACAGCCATGTCCCAGGAAACGTCGGCGGTTCCCGTCGCGGACGGGGAACAGCCGACTTTGATAGGGGCCTTGAAAACCGCGGCGGTGAATTTTGTTTCCTATGTCAAAGCCAGCTTTGGAATTCTACCCAGCTTCATCGCGACATTGTTGGCGGCTTTTGGCGGGTTTATTGCCACGATGGGCATCGGTGGGCTCAGCTTGTTTGCGCTCAAGCTGGCAGCGGCTGTAGCGGTCGGTTTCGGCGCGAGCATGTTGGCCAGCTTTGTGGTCTCCAAGCTGCGGCGCAACTTGAATGTTCATGATGAGATCGGGGATGAATTGGGCGATCAGGTCAGAACGTTGACCTTGCGCTTCTTTATGGATGGGGCCGGTTTGATTGCCTTTGCGATTGCGTCGCTCGCCGTGGCGCGCCTTATTTTTACCATGCCGAATGACGCGACATTGGCGGCGTCGATGATTTCGCTACTGTTGTTGACCCCTCTGATCGCCCGGGCGATTTTCCGGTTTCTGCTGGCACCGCATCGGCCGGACCTGCGTACGGTCACGACTGATGATTGGACAGCCCAGTTCATTTCACGCAGCTTTGTCGGGATTGCGTTCGTTGGGGGGGCCGCATTTTTTGTGAACGGCCAGATGATGGATGCGTCGCTGGAGTGGAAAAATGGCCTGCGGTTTTATGCCGGGTTCGCCATTCATGCCTGGATCATCTATGTGACCTGGCGTGCGCGGGCCGGGTTGACATCTATTCTGCTGGGCAATGATGACAACCAGACAACCGGGTTGGCGCGGATGGCGGCCTGGTGGCCCAAGGTCACCATGATCCTGGTGTCGCTCAACTGGTTGACCATGCAGATCCTGATCGCAAACGATGTGCGTTCAATCACTCCAGTGGCCAGCGTATCGGGGTTGGTTCTGGTGGTTGCTGCACCGTTTCTGGACACGGTCCTGCGCGGCTTCGTCAATCACTTTGTTCCCAAACCGGACTCCACCAGCCAGGTCGCGATCGAGGCAAGCCAGAAAATCCGCTTTAGCTATGTTCGTATCGGCCGGGTGCTGTTGATTACGTCTTTGGTTTTGATGATCGGTAAACTTTGGGGACTGGGTGTCGGAAACCTGCAAGAAGGCAGCATGGGTCAGAAGGTGGCTCTGAACGGCATCGAGGCGCTGTTGGTGGTTGCCGTCGGTTATATCATCTGGGAGATTCTGAACCTCTGGGTGAACAACCGTCTGGCCGAAGAAACCGGAGGAGCCGAACAAACCAGCGAAGATGCCGAAGCTGGTGGTGCAGGCAAAAGCCGTCTGGTTTCGGTCTTGCCGCTGATCCATATGGCGGCTCAGGCGACGATTATTACCATCACGGCCCTGCTGACGATCTCGCAGTTCGGGATTGATATTGCCCCGTTGCTCGCTGGGGCGGGCGTGTTGGGGCTGGCCATTGGTTTTGGGGCCCAGACCCTGGTCAAGGATGTGGTGTCGGGCGTGTTCTTCCTGCTGGATGATGCGTTCCGGTTGGGTGAATTCGTCGATGTCGGCGGGACATTGGGCGCGATCGAAAGCATCTCTGTGCGGTCATTGCGTCTGCGCGATGCCACCGGCCCGGTGCATATCGTACCCTATGGCGAAATTGCCAAGCTGACCAACCACAGCCGTGACTATGTGATCATGAAGCTCAAGTTTACCGTGCCGTTTGACACCGACCTTGAGAAAGTGCGCAAGCTGTTCAAGAAGATCGGTCAGGAATTGATGGCGGATCCGGCCCATGCAGAAAACATGCTGGCACCGTTCAAATCCCAGGGGGTCGCGGATGTGAATGACGTGGGTATTGTGCTGCGCGGTAAGTTTACCGCAAAACCGGGCACCCAATTCATGATGCGCAAGGACATCTACAACAAGGTTCAAAAAGCGTTCGAAGAGAACGGGATTGAATTTGCCCGCAAGGAAGTTCGGGTGAATATGCCCGAAGGGCACGACCAGCATCCATTGACAGAAGAACAGAAGAAAACGTTGTCTGCGGCTGTGGCCGAGGCGGCGGAACCCGCCGATCAGGGCGCAGGCTCGGCCGCACCAAAGGATGATCGCTGATCTTTTGATCCGGACGCGCGGCCGCCATTGACGCCGGCCTTCGTAACAATCGTCAAATGCCCCGGGCTGGTCTGGCCCGGGGCATTTGCGTTTCTACTGTTTAAGGTGCCGCAACGGTTTTCTGGTTCCTGGCCGGTGAACCGCCTAGGTTGCAAGCAAGGGTTGGCAACCGGCCTGAGTGGGTGTGTTGCACAGCCCATGTCCGCGATCACAGGGATATGTTCATGACCCAAAACGACCCACATTCCTCTGTCTTTGCCGGTGTAGCGTTGCTGCACGCGCAAAGGGCGGCGCAGAACCACGAAGGCACGCCTTCTGCGCGCCTGAGAATGGATCGGTTGAGCCGGGCAATCGACCTTCTGGTCACCCATAAATCCGACTACCAGCAGGCCCTGAGCGCGGATTTTGGCCATCGGTCTCCCGATTTCACCGCCTTTGCCGATGTGGCCACGTCAATCAATGCGCTGCGACATGCACGCAAACACGTGAAATCCTGGATGCGGCCCAGTCGCCGGGCGTTGGAGTTTCCACTGGGGTTGACCGGAGCAAGTGGCCGGATCGAATACCAGCCCAAGGGTGTTGTGGGGATCATGGCCCCGTGGAATTTTCCACTGAATCTGATGTTTGTTCCGCTCGCCGGAGCTTTGGCGGCAGGCAATCGCGTGTTGATGAAACCGTCAGAGTTTACCCCCGAAACCTCGGCGCTGACCGCCCGACTGATTGCTCAGTCATTTGCCCCGCAAGAGGTCAGTGTCATCACCGGGGACGCGGCGACGGGGGCGGCGTTTTCTGCGTTGGCGTTGGATCATCTCGTGTTTACCGGGTCGACCGCTGTCGGGCGCCATGTCATGCGCGCGGCTGCTGAAAACCTGGTTCCCGTGACGCTGGAACTGGGCGGGAAATCCCCGGTGATCATTGGCGCTTCGGCCGATCTGCAAATGGCGGCAACCCGCATTATGCACGGCAAGATATTCAATGCGGGCCAGATCTGCATTGCCCCCGATTACGTGCTGCTTTCCAAGGACCAACAGGCGAAATTTGCAGCGGCGGCAGAAAAGGCCGTCGACCAGATGTTCCCCAGTGGGCTCAGGGACAACCCCGACTATACCTCGATCCTGAACCAGGCGCATTATGACCGAATGCAGGATTATTTGCGTGACGCCCGCGACAAGGGGGCGAACATTGTCGAACTGAACCCCAAGAGCGAAGATTTTGCACAGCAACCTCATCACAAATTGCCGCCAACCCTGATCCTGGGAGCGACCGATGATATGGCGGTCATGCAACAGGAGATATTCGGACCGCTTTTGCCTGTGCGCGATTGCCCAGATACTGCCGCGGCAATCCAATATGTGAATGCGCATCCCCGTCCACTTGCCTTGTATTTCTTTGGCCGTTCGCGTCGCGAAGAACACGACGTCCTGTCCCAGACCGTGTCGGGTGGGGTGACGGTGAATGACACAATCATGCATATCAGCCAGGACAATCTTCCGTTTGGCGGAGTGGGTCCATCAGGGATGGGACACTATCATGGTAAGGACGGATTTCGCGAATTCAGTCACCAAAAGGCCGTGTTCCGCCAGATGCAGCCCGATCTGCTCAGGTTTCTGCGCCCCCCCTATGGGCGTGCGTTTCGGGCGTATCTGAAAACTCTTGTCAAACGCTGACTGTCGGTGCGGTCCTTGTGTTTGTCGCAAACCGTAAAGCTTGGCATGAATGCCCAGAGTGAAATCACAGGGAGTGAAATCACAGGCGGGCAGGCGACCCATTGGGTGGGTGGTTTTGTGATCCAAACACGAGAGAGGAATCACAGATGGCTGGAACACAGCTGAAAGCGGTAGAGTTCATTCACGGCCTGAAATCAACCGATCTGCCGCCTGCCGTGCTGCATATGGCGCGCCGCTGTCTGGTGGATACGATTGCGATCTGGGTCGCAGGGATGGAGACCGACACCAGTCGGATTGCCCGCGACCACGCAGTGCGCCGCTATGGCGGCGCGTTGGCGATGCCGTTTGACGGGCGTTTGGTTAATCCCGTCGGCTTTGCCTTTGCGGGGGCGGCGACCATTGATGCCATCGACGGGCATGATGGGCATCAATCCTGCAAGGGGCACGCCAGCGTCGCGTTGGTTCCGACGGTTCTGGCCGAACTTGGGGCAGATCCGGCTGGGGACTTGGATGATCTTTTGACACATCTGGTGGTGGGGCACGAAATTGCGATCCGATCTGCGCTCTCGTTGCACGCTACAGTGCCGGACTACCATTCGTCCGGGGCGTGGAACGCGCTGGGCTGTGCGGCCATCGCTGCGCGGTTGCGGGGACTGGGCCACGACGGGACCCGGCATGCACTGGGCATTGCGGAATACTATGGTCCGCGGGCCCAGATGATGCGCTGTATTGATCATCCATCCATGGTCAAGGACAGCAGCGCCTGGGGCGCATTGACCGGGGTGTCGGCCGCCGATCTGGCCGAAGACGGGTTCACGGGCGCACCGGCCATCACCTGCGAGGCACCAGAGGTGGCCGAAATCTGGGCCGATCTGGGGCACCGCTGGCGGATCCTCGAAAGCAATTTCAAAGCCTACCCGATTTGCCGATGGGGCCAGCCCCCGGTCGAAGCCGTTTTGACCCTGATGCGGGACCATGAGGTCGCGTTTGAAGACGTGACAGAGATTCTAGTGACCACCTTTCACGAAGCAACCCGTCTGGCGTCTCGTCGCCCTGCGGATGGGGATACGGCGCAATACAGCTTGCCATTGGCGGTGGCATTGGCCCTGCGGCACGCGACGATCCTGCCGGACCATCTTTTGCCGGGCTGCTATGACCAGCCCGAGATCTGGAAGCTTGTCGATCGGGTCTGCTTTGCGGAATCCGACGACTACAACGCGGCCTTTCCTGATGAACGGTTTGCCGATGTGACCCTGTCCATGCGGGACGGGCGTCGATTGGTTTCGAAGGCCGCCGTGGCGCGGGGCAATTTTGATGCACCGTTGGCAGATGCCGAGCTTGTGGCCAAACTGGACCACTACGGCACCGCGCGGCTATCGACTGAGGCCCGCCAACAGATTGCCAGCATCCTGTCCGGGGGTACGCCTGCGCCGTCGCTGAGGGATCTCATCGCCTGTTTGCATCCGCAGGCATCATGACCCAACGCAAAATCGGGCAGAGCAGCCAGGGAAATGGCCTGACTCCAGAGCGATAAAGGGGGACCTGGCGGGGTGAAACTGGGCGTGACTTGTCGGGTTGGTGTTGTCAGGCACGACACGACCAGTGGAGGCGAAGTCAGAGACCAAGTCGGGTGCATTCGACGCCCTGGCCGCGCCAACGATCAACGCCGCCCCAATGGAGCGGCGTTTTGGTCTGTCTCCCAGTTTGGCCTAGCGCATCGTGCGATCCAGAAAATCAATCATTTCCGATGCGATTTCCTCGCCGAATTCTTCGAGCGCGAAATGTCCGGTGTCTAGCAGGTGGAATTCTACGTCTTTCAGATCGCGTTGGTACGGATATGCCCCATCAGCGGGAAAGATCACGTCGTTCTTGCCCCACATCAACAGCGTCGGCGGCTGATGTTCCCGGAACAAGGCCTGCCATTTCGGGTATTCGGCAACATTGGTGCCATAATCCAGAAACATCTCGAGCTGAACTTCCTGATTGCCGGGGCGATCCAGCAGATACTGAACGTGCCAGAAATTGTCTGGGCTGATCGCTGTTGGGTTTTGAGTCCCGTGGGTGAACTGCCATTTTGTGGCATCCATGGTCAGAAATGCCCGCAAGGTGTCGCCGTTCTCTGCGCTGGGATTGGCCCAATAGGTTTTGATCGGATCCCAGAATTCACGCAGCCCTTCGTCATAGGCATTGCCGTTCTGAATGATGAACCCGCTGACCCGTTCGGGGTCGTTGGCGAACATTCTATATCCAACCGGCGCACCGTAATCCATCAGATAGACCGCATACTGATCGACGCCTTTGGCATCCAGCAATTCAGTGACGATGCGGGCGTTGTTTTCAAAGCCATAATCGTACGTGGCTGCATCCGGCATGTCCGACGCGCCAAAGCCGGGGTAATCCGGCGCGATCACGTGATAACGTTCGGCCAATTCAGGGATCAGGTTGCGGAACATATGCGAGGACGTGGGAAACCCGTGCAGGAGCAGAACGGTTGGATTGGCCGGATCTCCGGCTTCGCGATAGGCGATGGTCAGCCCGTCAATCTGTTGGGTTTTGAATGTGGCTTTGGTTTGGGGCGCTTGTCCGGCATCCACCGCCGAGGAAAGCGCTGCTGCGAGCAGAATTGCGCTGCCCAGCAGGGCGGCACGTAACGTTTGGAGTGTCTTGGGGGGCATGTGATTACCTTTCATGAGGGAGGGTTTTACAAAGATGTCGATGCCTTGAGCGCCGCATTTTCCGTTTCCAGTCGCGATATGCGTTCCCGTAGAGGTTCCAGAAACGGATCCAGCTCTTCGAGTGTGAGGCGCTGGGGAATATTGCGGGGGCAGTTCCAATCAAAGGCGGCAATGTCGATCAGCACGGCCCGTTCCGCCGTCATGTCCTGTCCGTCGGGCATCAGGCGGGCAATCAGATCCGGGTCTTGCGCGGCCTCTACCGTGCGAACGGTACCCCAGAGCTTGAGCCGGGCCTGATTGGGGTAATCCATCAGGATCAGCGATACCCGGGCATTGTCTGTCAGATTGCCAAGGCTGATGTATTGGCGGTTTCCGCGCAGGTCGGCATAGCCGATGGTGCGCGCGTCCAGCACCCGCAAGAACCCGCGGGGCCCGCCCCGAAACTGGACATAGGGCCAGCCGGTTTCCGACACGGTTGCCTGATAGAACCCGTCGCGCATATGGATGAACTGGGCCTCATCGGGGCCCAAGGCATCGCCGCCATTGCGCTCGGGCGACAGGAATTTGGCATATCCAGCAGCGCTGCCCATTCGGGCCTGTTCGGCCTGCACAGACGGGGTAAAAGCGATCTCAGCAAATGCGCGGGGCATGGGGGTGTCCTTTCTTTACAGGTTTAACGCGTCAAGACCGGGGTGATCCGATGGGCGCGGCCCCAACGGCCAGTGAAACAGGCGATCCGACTCGGAGATGGGCAGGTCATTGATGCTGGCGATACGTCGCTGCATCCGCCCGTCGGACGCAAATTCCCAGTTTTCATTCCCGTAGGAGCGGAACCACCGAACGTCCGCGTCATGCCATTCATAGGCAAAACGTACTGCAATCCGGTTCCCGGCCACGGTCCAGAGCCCTTTGATCAGGCGGTATTCGTGTTCGCGCTGCCACTTTCGGGTGAGAAAAGCGGATATTTCGCTGTGACCTTGCAGGAAGTCCGCGCGATTGCGCCATTGGCTATCGGGTGAATAGGCGGGGGTTACGATCTCAGGCGTTCTAGAATTCCAGGCATCCTCGGCGGCACGGACTTTTTGAATGGCGGTTTCGAACGTGAAGGGAGGCAGGGGTGGTCGGGTCATGAGTAATCCAATTCATAAGGTGTACCGATCTGTATCGTTACGGGTAATATGGACCGTATTTCTCACAGTTCAACGGCTAAAATTGTGATGGAAAGGATTTCAAAAGATGATGCTTTTGGAGAGTCCAATGATTTCAAGTCTTTGAATGAGGTAAGCTATTTTCAAACTTCTTTATTAGTGCACCGATCTGTTCATATAAATGTCCGAAACGTCAAAGTCGGGGGGGCGGAAACATCATGGTGCGGTCATGTGATGCAAGGGGGCGATGACAAACTGAGGTGTTAGGAACACGCTTCAAATTGATGATAACAAAAGCCTTTCCCTGACGAATCGGCTCTGTTAACGTCCCAGGTAATAAAAAAAGACAGAGGCAGGCGTATAGGCAGATGAAAACGGGCTTTCGTGGCACGTTTGTCATTTCCTGGTCGCAAACGGATGTGGACGGCTTGAATGCCGCTCCAATTGAGGCTCTCGAAGTGGGGGCGGCGTGGTCGTGGCGTGGGGACGTAGTCCGCGTTGATGGCCCGACGGGTTTGTTGCGGCTGGATGGTGCAAACGGAGAGGATGAGCTTCGCAGGCGCGCGGCACGAAAAGTGCGTCGTCTTGTTGGGGCTGCGGTCCAGAATCGTACAGATGTAGAGGCGATTGAAGTCGAGGATCCCATTCTCGACAGCAGCTTTGTGGTGACCAATGGTGCCCAAAGCTTCACGATTACAGTCATCGAAGTGGGGCCGGGACAGACCCCGCTTTTGATGTTTGTTGATGATATTCCACCCGCGAATGTAGATCTGTGGGTTGTCCATCATTCTTTGGGAGGAATGACCCGGCGCGCCGAGGCGCGCCAGGGTGGTGTCATCTGTTTTACCCCTGGAACCCGGATCATGACCCCGGATGGACCTTGCCTTGTGCAGGACCTGCGCGAAGGAGACAAAGTCCAGACCCGGGACAATGGTCCAAAGGAAGTCCAGTGGATCGGAGCGCGGCGTATGACTGGCGCGCGCCTGTTCGTAATGCCGAAACTACGCCCGGTACGGATTAAAATGGGTGCATTGGGGATTGGGCGACCGGAAGAGGAGCTGTTGGTATCGCCTGAACATCGCATGCTGGTTCGCGGTGATGCAGCGCTGGCGTTGTTCAATACGCCCGAAGTGTTGGTGGCGGCGCGAGAATTGGTGAATGGATCCACGATTGTGACGGATACGTCCGTGCGTGAAGTGACCTATATTCACCTGCTTCTTGAAGATCACCAGATCCTGTGGGCCAATGGCGTTGAAACCGAAAGCTTCCATCCTGCCAATGCGGCGATGTCTGGCCTGGATGATATGGACCGAACCCGTCTGTTTGGGTTGATGCCAGGGCTCGAACGTGATCCCCATACCTATGGGACTTTTGCGCGGCGCAATTTGACGGCTTCGGAGGCCGCATTGTTCCTGCACGAAGCAGCCTGAGCAGGGCGCGCGGTGCCAGGGCGTTTCCATAGCGCTCGGGGCGCGTCCCTGATTTCTCTTGGCTTCTGATGGCCCGGCTTCTGATGGATTGACACATCACTTGGTGAAACCTCTATAGGGTCGGAGTCCGACGAGACTGTTGGAACTGTGCGAATTGGCGTTGACATTGCTGCCGTGCCGCATATAAGCGCGGCTTCATTGGTGTTGGTGGCCTCCGCAAGGAGATCCCTGTCATGTCGCAAGGCAAGAGGACAACGCCCTTCATAGCAGCCCAAACCGGGCCGCGACCTTAACGAAGGAGATCAGCCGTGACCAAACGCACGTCTGCCAAGTATAAAATTGACCGCCGTATGGGCGAAAACATCTGGGGCCGTCCGAAATCCCCGGTGAATCGCCGCGAATACGGCCCCGGCCAGCACGGTCAGCGCCGCAAGGGTAAACTGTCCGACTTTGGTATTCAGCTGCGCGCCAAGCAGAAGCTGAAAGGCTACTACGGCGACCTGACCGAGAAACAGTTCCGTCGCATCTATGGCGACGCAGAGCGTGTCAAAGGTGATACAGGTGAAAACCTGATCGGTCTGCTGGAACGTCGTCTGGACGCCGTTGTCTATCGCGCCAAATTCGTTCCTACCGTTTTTGCAGCCCGTCAGTTCGTGAACCATGGTCACGTCAAAGTGAACGGCAAGCGCGTCAACATCCCGTCCTACCGTGTCAAGGAAGGCGACGTGATCGAGGTTCGCGACAAGTCCAAGCAACTGGCCTCCGTTCTGGAAGCTGCTGCCCTGGCCGAGCGTGACGTTCCGGATTACCTGGACGTTGATCACTCCAAAATGACCGCCACATTCGTGCGCGCACCGGGCCTGAGCGATGTGCCTTACCCGGTTGTGATGGAGCCGAACCTGGTTGTTGAATTCTACGCGAAGAACTAATCTTCGCCGAAGCAATCACGAATTTGGAAAGGCCGCGCAGTTTGCGTGGCCTTTTTTGCATCTGGCCTCTGATGGCCGACAGATCCAAAAAACAGTTTCCTCCGCGTCTCAGCTGGTTAAACTGACCCTGCAACCAAGGCCCTCGATCAAGATCTGAACACCAGGCCGGGCACAAATGGGAGAATTGGATGAAACCGTTATTAACCGGGACGCTGGCCGTTGTTGCCTTTTGCTGTGCGACCCTTGTGGCCGCAGCGCCGTTAAAACTGAAACCTGCCAACCCGCAGCCATCGGGATTACGGTCGGGTTTGTCCGTCGTCTATGCTTACCCAGACGAGGTGAAGTCCCTGAATGATGCGGATGCTGCGCTCAGAAAAGGGGCGCAGGCGGGACGTCCACTCAAAGGATTGGACTATCGCGATACCAATGAAGGCGACAAGACGCTGACATCCAAGCGGGCCTTGCATGTCGTGGCCAAGATCAAAGGCTATGTGAAATTCGATGCCCCCGGCGTTTATAATATCGATTTTCTCAGCAATGACGGCCTGAGGGCCAAAATTGGTGGTCAACTTGTTAGCCGATTTGACGGCCGTCAGCCGTGTGAACCCACCTATGGGTCCGAAGTTGAAGTCCCTGTGGCTGGTTGGTATCCGCTAGATATTGTTTATTTCCAACGTCTTGGGACGTCATGCCTGCATATGCGGTCCGCACCGGCAGGCAAGCGGATAACCTGGATGCCCAACAAGGCGTTCGGCCATTAATCCCAATCTGCACTCTTAATCTACGACGCCCCCAATTTTGGGGGCGTTTTCCGTTTCTCTTTGGGGTTCGTGTGCAGCAGATGGGCAAACCCTGGGCGACGCATAGTCTTCAGACGGGTAGGGGGCGGGCTTCGGCGATAGCTTCCATGGCGAAATACGAGGTCACGCTGTCCAGCTCGACGGCTTCGATCAGCCGCTGATACACGCTGTCATAGCTGGCCATGTCCTGGGTGACCACTTTGAGCAAATAGTCATAATCCCCACCGATCCGATGGAAATCGATGACCTCGGGAATTGTCAGGACATGACGGCGGAACTGTTGCAGCCATTCTGTCGAATGGTGCCGGGTGCGCAACATCACAAAAACCACCAGATCCAATCCCAATGCCTGACGATCAACCCGTGCTCCTGAACCCTGCAACACGCCAGATTCGTTCAACGCCTTGAGCCGGCGCCAACAGGCATTCTGAGACAGGCCGACACGATCCGCCAGGTCGCGTTGGGACAAAGAAGAATCCCGCTGCAATTCGCGCAACAAGGATCTGTCAATATGATCTGGAAATTCGCCCATACCAGATCGTATGACACAAATTATGGCGAAAAACACCAAAAATCGATTAACAAATTGCACAAACAAGGTGTCAGATTTGGGTCATCAAATCGGAGACCCGCTATGCCTTTGAACGCTTTTAAAACCCGCCTCCAAACCATGGTTGCCAAGGATGAGCTGCGCCACAGTGTTATTGGCGAAGGTAGCATGATTCCCGGCCTGAACGGGAATGTGCCTATGGTCTATGCCGATTACGTGGCATCTGGACGCGCCATGCGTCCGGTTGAAGAATTCGTCATGGAGCAGATTTTGCCGTTCTATGCCAACAGTCACACCGAAGCGTCGTTTTGCGGCTCTTACATCACTCGGTTGCGCCGGTCGGCGCGGACCGAGATCGCCCGCCTTGTTGGCGCACAGGAGGAGGACGCGGTGATTTTTGCCGGGTCTGGTGCCACGGCGGGCTTGAACCGGCTGGTCAGTTTGATGGGGATCGATAAGGCTGACCAGCCGGTGGTGTTTCTGGGCCCGTACGAACATCACTCCAACATTCTGCCATGGCGCGAAAGTGGGGCGCAGGTGATCGAAATCCCTGAGGCGCAGGATGGCGGAGTGGACTTGGACGCGCTGGAACAGGCGTTGAAGACTCACGCGCACAGCGACCTCAAAATCGGCAGCTTTTCAGCGGCTTCAAATGTGACCGGGATCATCACTGATCCTGATCCGGTGACGCGATTGTTGCATGATCACGGCGCGCTGGCGGTCTGGGACTATGCCGGAGGCGGGCCGTATCTGCCAATGGACATGGGCGGCAATGGGGCCGAACCAAAGGATGCCATTGTGGTGTCGCCGCATAAATTCCCCGGTGGGCCGGGGGCTTCGGGAGTTTTGGTGGTGAACCGCAATATCGTGCGGCGCACCTCGCCCAGTTGGCCCGGAGGTGGAACTGTCAGTTTTGTCTCGCCCTGGGATCATGCGTATTCCGACGATCTGGCCACGCGTGAAGAGGCGGGTACGCCGAATGTGGTCGGTGACATCCGCGCTGCATTGGCCTTTTTGGTCAAGGAGGCCGTGGGGCAGGACACGATAGCCGAGCGTGAACACAGGTTCGCGGCCAGGGCCTGGGCGGTATGGGGCGACAATCCACAGATTCAGGTTCTGGGCCACCGGACCGCACTGCGATTGCCGATTTTTTCCTTTCAGGTCCAAGACCAGGACGGCAACCCGGTGCACCAACAGCTCTTTACCCGAATGCTGAGCGATATCTATGGCATCCAGGCGCGTGGCGGTTGTGCCTGTGCGGGGCCCTATGCACACCGTCTTTTGGGGATTGATCAGGCGGAATCGCAGACGTTGCATCAAGATCTGTTGGCGGGGCTGGAACTGCGCAAGCCGGGGTGGGTGCGGCTGAATTTCTCGTATCTGATGGACGATTCAACCGTGGACTTCATTTTGCACAGCGTCGCTGATTTGGCCGCCAAAGTGCATGATTACATTCCCCAATACGCCGTTGATCCGGCGACTGCACGGTTCACGGCGATGGCCGCCTGACACAGCGTACCGCGCCAAAACGCAGCGCATTGGCGTAAAACCTGTTCCCACCGTGGCATTTGCGTCCTAGAAGGGCTTTCGTGAAGGAGCCCAGACAGATGACGAAAATCGTACCGCAGCCCGGAATCATGGATATCGCCCTGTATCAGGGTGGGGCAGCGCATGTGGCGGGCGTGACCAATGTGGTCAAGCTCAGCTCGAACGAAAACCCTATTGGTCCCAGCCCGCGCGCCGTTTCGGCGATGCAGGATGAGGCGGCCAAGATGCATCGTTATCCCAGCTCTGATCATATGGCGCTGCGCCAGGCGATTGGCGACGTGCACGGATTGGACCCGGACCGCATCATCTGTGGCGCAGGCAGCGACGAAATCATCGCTTTTCTGTGCCAGTGTTTTGCCGGTCCCGGAGACGAGGTGCTGTATACCGAACATGGGTTCGCAATGTACCGCATCAGCGCGTTGGCCGCCGGTGCGACGCCTGTCGAAGTGCGCGAAAATGAACGTGTAACGGATGTGACCGCGCTTTTGGCTGGGTGCACCGAGCGCACCAAACTGGTTTTCATCGCCAATCCCAACAACCCGACCGGCACGATGATCAGCGAGGCCGAAGTGGCCCGTCTGGCCGATGGTCTACCCAAAGGAGCACTGTTGGTGCTGGACGGGGCCTATGCCGAATATGTCGAAGGGTTTGATGCCGGCGCGGCCGTGATCAACGCACGTGACAATGTGGTGATGACCCGGACGTTTTCGAAAATCTACGGATTGGGCGGAGCGCGGATCGGCTGGGGCTATGGGCCGCGCGCGCTCATTGATGTGCTGAATCGGGTGCGGGGACCATTTAATGTGTCTGCAACCGCGTTGGCCGGGGCCGAAGCCTCGGTTCGCGACACCGATTACGTGGATCACTGCCGGGCCGAAAACGCCAAATGGCGGACATGGCTGGCCGATGCATTGGCCGAAGTCGGGGTGGCATCGGATACCTCTTGTACCAATTTCATTCTCGCCCGGTTCTCCAGCCAGGCCGAAGCCGAAGCCTGTGATCTCTATCTTCAATCTCAGGGGCTGATCGTGCGCCGCGTGGCCGGATACAATCTGCCGACCGCGTTGCGGATCACCGTCGGAGACACAGACTCCTGCCGCCGTGTGGCGCAGGCAGTCCGGGATTTCAAGAATGGGGCAGGGGCATGAGCAAGCAGATTTACGACCGTGTGGCTTTGATCGGGTTGGGCCTGATTGCGTCGTCGATGTTTTGGGCGATCAAACGGGCAGGGCTGGTCGGCGAAGTCACGGGCTATGCCCGCAGTTCCGAAACCCGTGATACGGCGCGTCGGATCGGATTGTGCGACCGTGTCTGCAACAGCGCCGCCGAGGCAGCGGAAGGTGCCGACCTGGTGGTCTTGTGTGTTCCCGTGGGTGCCATGGAATCGGTGATAAAAGAAATCGCTCCGGTGTTGAAACCCGGCGCAACGATTTCCGATGTCGGGTCGGTCAAACGTCATGTGATCGAAACCGTGCAGCCGCATATTCCAGAAGGCGTGCATTTCGTCCCAGCCCACCCGTTGGCAGGCACCGAACATTCCGGGCCCGAGGCAGGCTTTGCCGAGTTGTATGACAATCGTTGGTGTCTGCTGGTGCCGGTGGAAAACTCTGACCCCAAGGCCGTTGCCGCGTTGCGCGGCTTGTGGGAAGGCATGGGTGCCAATGTCGAAGAAATGGAAGCCGACCACCATGACCTGGTTCTGGCCGTGACCAGCCATGCGCCGCACCTGATTGCCTATACGATGGTGGGGGTTGCCGATGACCTGCGTCGGGTGACCGACAGCGAAGTGATCAAATACTCTGCCGCCGGTTTTCGGGATTTCACTCGGATTGCGGCCTCGGACCCGACCATGTGGCGCGATGTGTTCCTGACGAACAAGGACGCGACCCTGGAGATCCTGGGGCGGTTCACCGAAGAACTGTTTGCCCTGCAGCGGGCGATCCGCACCGGAGATGGCGACCATCTGTTCGACTATTTCACCCACACCCGGGCAATCCGACGTGGCATTATCGAGGCGGGCCAGGACACCGACGCTCCGAACTTTGGCCGGGAGCACGCCAAACCATGACGCGCGTTGGGGCATACGCCGTGTCCCTTGCGGTCGCTCTGGCGGCGCTGCCTTTGGCCGCGGCAGCACCGGAAACGTCCCTGCGCCCTCAGGACCGCGGGGATCGTCCGGTCCTGACCATCTTCACCAGCGGTGGATCGCCGCTTGCCCCGGCGGCAGTTCCGATCCGACCGGTGGTGCGACCCGGCGATCGGGACCCGGTTTTGGCAGCATCTGTAGCTGCGGCCCCAGTGTCGGATGACGTGGCCGTTGTGAGCCGCCACGCAGCCGGGACACCCGCAGCGACACCATTGATTGCGGACCCGCGCAGCGGGCTTAGCCAGTCGCCGCGTCCCAATTTACGCCCGGAGGCTGTAGAGCAGGCCGGGTTGTTCACGCGCAAGCGCAAGATGAAGGGATCCGTCTGCAAGGACCCTGACATCAAGGGCGAAGCGGTCGGACGGGTTCCCGGTAAGCTGAACGGGTGCGGGGTCAAGGACGCAGTTCGGGTAACATCTGTGTCCGGGGTTGCGCTCAGCCAAGGGGCGATTATGGATTGCGAAACCGCCGCAGCGGTCAAAACCTGGGTCGACAATGCGGTCAAGCCGACGTTCAAACGGCGCGGACCTGTGGTGTCGATGCGTGTTGCCGCGCATTATTCCTGCCGCACCCGCAACAACCAACCCGGTGGCAAGATTTCAGAGCATGGCAAGGGCAAGGCCATCGACATCTCGGCCTTTACCATGAAGGACGGCGAGGTCATCACCGTTCTCAAAGGGTGGCGCGAAGGCACGACCCGGCGGATGCTCAGCAAGATCCATGATCGGGCCTGCGGCCCCTTTGGCACGGTTCTGGGCCCCAAGGCCGACCGATACCATCAGGATCATTTTCATCTGGATACGGCCCGTCATCGCGGTGGACCTTACTGCCGATAGATCAGATCAGCGCAGGATCAGACGTGGTGCAGGTCCCAACGGCAGTGGCCCCAGCGCGACATATCCGTCGCGAAAATTCAGCTGCACATCCAGCGTATTTGGGTTGCCACCCAGCCCGGCCATCATGCCCAGCACGCGTTCGGCGGGTTCAACGGCCCGCGCAGGCAGCGCACCTGCGGTTTCCGCCATCCGCAGCATATCCCGCCAATTTTCGGCCTTCAGCATGATCGCGCCGGTTGGCACACCCTGATCATCCACCTGCAGTTCACCGGTCGCGCGGATGCGCAATACACCCCAATGGGCGTCAATCTGTTTCAGGGAAATCGCGCGGGGTTGGGGGCGTGCGGTCTCCAGAGCGGTACGGTCCCATGGGCGGTCAAACGTGATCGTCGCCTGCAAGGTCAACGCATCGAACCGATCAGGCAGTCGGTCGTCCGACCCCATCAGAGTTCGGATCTTGGTTCCGGGCTGGAACCCCTGGGCCGTCAGGTCAATGGCGTAATCCTGTGGGGGGGCCAGTTGTTGCATCTGCAAATGCAGCGTCTGGGCCGCAGTGACCGTGGATTGCCCCTGACGAATGGACCAGTCATCTGCTGTCAAAGCCAGATCTTCCAACTCCAGGGCCAGCCCCGGTGCCAGAGACAATTGCGCCATCATGTCCTGGGCCAAAATGGTCACCGTCTGGTCAAAATAGCTGAGCAGCTGGGGCGTTTGTGCAAATCGCATCGTTTGGCGTCCGGGCCAGATCGCCGGGCTGTCCAGGCTGAGCCAATCCGCCCGCCAGGCAACGCCGGTCACCGGGTCCGCCAACACCGGATGTTCGATCCGGGTGACATGGCGCAGCGGATAGCCATGGCCTGACATCTCGGCATATTCAGCCTGCCATCCCTTGTTTTCCTGGGTTGTGAACCAACCTTGAAGGCCGCCACGCAGCCCATATCCGGCCGCAACCCAATAGAGTGACCACAGGATGGCCATCGCAACACAAAGTTTTCCCAGTCGGATCATGCTCGCGCCCCTTTTGCCCAAAGGTTTTTTGCTGTTTATAGGGCGAAACCTAGAAGGACCAGCAAGATGACGATGTGGGTATTTGGATATGGGTCGCTTTTGTGGAACCCCGGCTTTCCAGTGGCGCGGCGCGAAGTGGCGCGGCTGCATGGGTTTGCGCGGTCATTTTGCATGACGTCGATCCATCATCGCGGTACTGAAACTGACCCGGGTCTGGTTTTGGCGCTCGACGAAGTGGCCGATGCCCATTGCAAAGGATTGGCCTTGGCGGTTGCCGCCGGGCACGAGGAACAGACCCTCGCAGACCTGCGCGAACGGGAGCTGATTTCGTCAGCCTATGTTGAACGCGATCTGGACGTTCAGCTGGACAATGGCAACGTGGTTACTGCGGTTACCTATGTGATTGACCCGCATCACGAACAATACTGTGGCGGAATGCCATTGGAAGAACAGGCGCATATCATTGCTACGGCTGTTGGCGGGCGTGGACCCAATACGGAATACCTGTATAACACGGCCGAGCATCTGGCCGAGATCGGGTTGAGCGATCCGGATCTGGATTGGCTGATGGCGCGGGTCCGGGCGCTTACCTCTGTAAATACGGCATAAACTCTTGGCTCTTTGAGGTTAATGCGGGTAACCTCTGGCCTCAATGAGCAGTTACAGCGTCAGGAGCTGAGCGCATGGCGCAGCCAGACCAAAAAACCAGGCCCCAGTTCACGCAACCGATCCGTCAGGTTGTCCTGATGACGATCTCCTTTGGGCTGGCCGGGGGCGGGGCCTTTCTCGCATTGCCGAGCGTGCTTCCGGTTTTTGAAGCCAACCTGTGGTTGAACGGGTTCATCGTCCTGGTGTTTGTCATCGGCTTGCTGGCCTGTTTCTGGCAGGTTCGCCAACTGATGGTGTCGGTGCGGTGGATCGAACGCTTTGCCAGCGGGGAAACCGACCACTCCAATCTGCCACCGCAATTGCTGGCACCTCTTGCGTCGCTGCTCAGATCGCGCGGGGCGCGGATGCAGCTGAATTCCACTTCGACCCGTTCGATCCTGGATTCCGTTGCTACCCGGATTGATGAAGAGCGTGAAATCACGCGGTATATCGTCAACCTTCTCATCTTTCTGGGTCTGCTGGGCACCTTCTATGGTTTGGCCACCACTGTTCCGGCGGTGGTTGATACCATTCGCAGCCTGGCCCCCCAGGAAGGCGAAGGTGGGTTGGCGGTGTTCAACCGGCTGATGACCGGGTTGGAGGCCCAGTTGGGCGGCATGGGCGTTGCGTTTGCATCGTCGTTGCTGGGGCTTGCCGGGTCATTGTTGCTGGGGTTGCTCGAGCTGTTTGCCGGACATGGTCAGAACCGGTTCTATCGCGAGCTTGAAGAATGGCTGAGTTCGATTACCCGGGTGTCATTTTCCTCAGGCGAGGAAGGCGCAGGCGAGTCTGGAGTCGTGACCGAAGTTTTGGATCACATGACCGAACAGATGGATGCCCTGCGTCACATGTTCGTCCAATCCGCCGAAGGGCGGGATGCCGTGAACCATCGGTTGACCGATCTGGTCGAATCCATTGGACGTATGAATGAACGTCAGGAACAGAACGAAGGGGTGCAGCTGGGTCTGGAGCGGGTTGCCGTGGGTCAGGAACGGCTGATCGAATTGCTGCGCAACCAGCCCCAGAACGAAGGGTTGGATGCCGAAAGCAGGATGCGTCTGCGGTCAATCGATGTCCAGATGCTGCGCATTCTGGAAGAGATTTCGGCCGGTCGCCAAGAGAGCCTGGCAGAATTGCGCAAGGATATAGATCTTTTGGTCAAGGCGATGTCGGTGCCACGTGGCCGAGGACGACAATCCCAGACACCGCCCGATCCAGATAGCAGCGGATTGTAACCCATGGCGCTGTCACGACGCACCGGGCAAAGGTTCCAGGGGTCGATTTGGCCCGGGTTCGTGGATGCGATGACCGGTCTGTTGCTGGTCCTGATGTTCGTACTGACCATCTTTATGGTGGTTCAGTTCGTGCTGCAGGAGACCATTACCGGACAGGAAAGCGAATTGGACGAACTGTCCGCCGAGGTCAGCGCATTGGCCAGCGCGCTGGGGTTGGAAGAACGCGAGAGCAATCAGCTGGAGGCCCGGCTGGGCGCGCTGAACACGACGTTGAACACGACACAAAGCGACCTGGATCAGGCCCGGAGCCAATTGCAGGATCAGAGCACACTGATCGCGGCCTTGACCGGAGAACGGGATCGCCAGGCCGAGGCATTGGAAACGGCGCGCAGCCAGATCACCGATTTTGAAGCCCAGGTGGTGGTGCTTTTGGCTGATCAAACTACCGCACGCGACAGCATCGCGGCATTGCAGCAACAGCGCGAAGATCTCGAAACCGCTCGTTCCGCGTTGGAAGGTGAACGCGATTCACTGAATCTGGCTCTGGCACAAAGCCGATCAGAAATCGACGTGCAGGTTGAACAGGCCCGCCTGGCAGCGGCCAAGCGAGAGGCAATGGAGGCGTTGATTGCGGATCTGCAAAACCAGAGCGAGACACAGGAAAGCCAATTGTCCGAACGCCAGGCCCGACTGGAGGCCTTGCAGGAAGATCTGACGGCCGAACAGGCGGCGCGCCTGGCTGAAGCTGCCGCAGCCGAGGCGTTGCGAGACAAGCTGACAAATGCGGATGCCGAGCTGACAGCCATGACTCTCGCGCTCGAAGCGCAACGGCAAGAGGCCGAAGATACGCTGACCCTTCTGGCGGCGTCCAAGGCGGCAGAAGACGCGTTGCACGCGCGCCTGTCCGACCTGTTGTCTCAGATCGACGCAGCGCAGGCACAATTGTCGGACCGCGATGAGTTGGCCGAACGGCTGACCCGGGTTCTGTCTCAGATGGAAACCCGCCAGTCGGAAACCGCCCAGAAGATCTCAGCGTTGGAGGTCGAGCTTAATCGGGTGCGCAGGGATGCCACTCAAACCCGCGATGACCTGTCAGCGCAACTCACCGCGGCGCGTGCAGATGCAGCGCAAACCCGTGATGCGCTGGAGGCGGAGCTGGCACGGCAACAGGCCGTAACAGTTCAGACCCAATCCCAATACGAAGAACGGTTGGCGCAGGTTCAGGTGGATCATGCCGCCGCGCGGGCGTCGTTGGAAGCCGAACTGGCCGGTGCCCTGGCCGAGGCTGACGCCGCCGAACGCGCGTTGCGGGATCGGTTGGCCGCTGTTCAGGCCGAAGCCGACGCCACCCGGTCACGGTTGGGTGCGGAATTGGCTGCGACAAAATCCGAGCTGGAAAATGTGCGCAATTCGGCCAGCGCCACGGCGGCAGATCGGGCCAGCGTCGAAGAACGGTTGCTGGCCGCATTGGATTCGCTGGAACGTGCCCAGGCCGCAGCATCAGAAAACGACGTGTTGCAATCTCGGCTGGCCGCCGCGCTTGCGGCGCAGGAGACAGCCGAAACCGCGGCAACCGGAAATTTGAGCCTGGCCGAACAGCGGGCTGTTTTGCTGGCCCAAGCGCGGGCGGCATTGGCTGAGGAACAGGAAGTCGCGTCAGAGGCACAGCGCCAAACAGCGCTGTTGAACCAGCAGGTCGCAGCGCTGAGATCTCAGTTGGGCAGCTTGCAAGCCCTTCTGGATGACTACAAGGAACGGGATGTTTCGGCGCGTGTGCAGTTGCAGACATTGGGGCAGGATCTGAATACCGCTTTGGCCCGGGCTGCATCCGAAGAACGCAAGCGGAGGATCCTGGAAGAGGCGGATCGCAAACGGCTGGAGGCGGAGGCATTGGCGCTGGAGGCCGAAGCCAAGGCATTGGCCGAAGAAAAGAAAGATCTGGAGCGCTATCGTTCAGAGTTTTTTGGACGGTTGCGTGAGGTGTTGGGCAACCAGGAAGGGGTTCGCATTCAGGGGGACCGGTTTGTGTTCTCGTCCGAAGTGCTGTTTCCACCGGGCGGGGCCGAGCTGTCCGTGGAAGGCGAAGTCGAGATTGCCAAAATCGCGGGAATTCTGCGCGGCGTTGCTGATGAGATTCCAGAAGGTATTGATTGGGTGATCCGCGTGGATGGGCACACAGACAATACGCCGCTGGTGGGGCATGCAAAATTTGCGGACAATTGGGAGCTGAGCCAGGGTCGCGCGCTTTCGGTGGTCCGGTTCATGGTCGAATGGCTGGGCATTCCGCCCGAACGTCTGTCGGCCAACGGTTTTGGGGAATATCAACCGATCAACCCGTCGGACACCGCACAGGCGCGGGCTCAGAACCGCCGGATCGAATTGAAGCTGACCGAAAAATAACTGCGAAGGCTGGCTGGGGGGGCTCCCGCCAGGTTGGTCTGCATTGACATGCATCCAAACCCGTTGGGCCGGGCCGCGTTTGGCCAGCCTGACGTCTGGCCAAACGCGGCGGGCGCAGGTGGTTGGGTCTGTGCAAATCGGGAGGGGTGTGCGTCCAACCTGGATTCGGGTGGGGCGCAAGACCTTTAGGGCAGGGTCAGGGTAACCTCTGTTCGGTCAATCAGGGTTCCGTTGCGTGTCATGGTGACCGATCCGAGGTAGCGCCCGGCGGGCCAGACATCGACCCTGCGGCGCTTGCCTGTGGCGCGAAAGAACTGAGCCTTTGATTTTTCCAGCTGTGCCACATGGCTGGCAAATGGTCCGTCTGGCCCATCGATGGTCAGTCGTAAAATATCTCCGGCTTGACCTCCATAAGCATATCCCCACAGCACCAGCGCGTCATCGGTTTCTGTGAGAGTGATCTGATTTGCGCGTCCGGATTTGATGTCGTCATAGGTGGGAAGTTTATTGGCGAACCCTGCGCCGATCAGGCCGCCTGGTGTATAGTGGGGGAGGTCCTTCCACAGGTGGGGACCTGACCGCGAACAGCCGGTGTCTGACCGGGTCGACGGGGATGCGGGGGCAAAGGGGTCCACAATCTTGCCATTACGGCGCACCACAAGTTCCAGGTGCGGAAACTGGGTGTTGCCGGACAATCCGACCTGTCCCAGCGCCGTGCCTGCGGTAACCTGCTGGCCCTGTTCGACCAAGATCGAGCCGCGTTTGAGATGGCAGTATTGGGTTTCCCAGCCGTCAGCATGCACTAGGGCGACTCCATTGCCGCACCCTTTATCCTTGACCAGATGGCGGTTGGCGGCATTCACGATTTGATCCGGCATACCGTCGCGCAGGGCACGGACGACGCCGGGTGCCGCGGCGACTATGGTCACGCCGCGCGTCATGTCCGTCAGATAGGGCAGGGCATAATCTGTCCCTGTATGACCGTCATAGCTGAGTGTGCCACAGCGGAAGTCCATGGCACCGGGACCGGGGTCATGATCGACGAATTGCTGGATATAGCAATCGTCATCCAATGTGCATTCTATCGGTTGGTCGAGACGAAAATCGCTCGCGGCCACGGGGGCTGCGAGCGACAGAAGCAAACTACACAGTGATACAACCAGACGCATCAATCAGCGGTCAGAAGCGGTGGCTTGTCCCCCGAGATCCGAGGACTTTCCGGACCTTCGATGCTGAGATCCAGCTTGCCGTCCTTGACCGCGACCTTGACCAGCCCACCTTTTGCCAGCTTGCCAAACAGCAACTCTTCGGCGAGCGGCTTTTTGATATGCTCCTGGATGACACGGCTGAGCGGTCGCGCACCCATCTTGTCGTCATACCCTTTGTCGGCAATCCATTCTGCAGCCGGTCGGGTCAGTTCGATCGACACATTGCGATCCAGAAGCTGCGCCTCCAACTGAAGAACGAACTTCTCGACCACCTGGAGGATCACATCCTTGGGCAGTGGCGCAAAGCTGATCACGGCGTCCAGACGATTTCGGAACTCAGGGGTAAAGGTGCGTTCGATGGCTGCCGTATCTTCGCCCTCGCGTCGGTCGCGCCCGAACCCGATGGCGGCCTTGGCCTGTTCGCTGGCCCCGGCATTCGAGGTCATGATCAGTACCACGTTACGGAAGCTGACAGTGCGGCCGTTGTGGTCCGTCAGTTCCCCATGATCCATCACCTGCAACAGGATATTGTAGACATCCGGGTGCGCCTTTTCGATCTCGTCAAGCAAAAGCACGCAATGGGGGTGCTGATCGACGCCATCGGTCAGCATCCCGCCCTGGTCAAACCCGACATAGCCAGGAGGGGCACCGATCAGGCGGGAGACGGCATGTTTCTCCATGTATTCCGACATATCAAAGCGCAGCATTTCCACGCCCAGAATGTCTGCCAGCTGTTTGGCGACCTCTGTTTTGCCCACGCCTGTCGGCCCGGCGAACAGATAGTTCCCAATGGGTTTTTCCGGTTCTCGCAGGCCCGCGCGGGCAAGCTTGATGGCACTGGAAAGCGCACCAATCGCGTCATCCTGGCCAAATACCACACGTTTCAGCGAGCGCTCCAGGTCCTTGAGCACCTCAGCATCGTCCTTGGAGACGTTTTTCGGCGGGATGCGGGCAATCTTGGCCACGACGGATTCGATTTCCTTGACCCCGATGGTCTTGCGTCGCTTGCTTTCGGGGACCAGATGCTGAGCAGCACCGGCCTCGTCGATGACATCAATCGCCTTGTCGGGCAGTTTTCGGTCATTGATATAGCGTGCGGCCAGTTCGACCGCGGTCTTGATCGCGTCCGAGGTGAATTTGATGCCGTGATGCTCTTCGAAATAGGGTTTCAGGCCGCGCAAGATCTTGACGCTATCCTCGACCGAGGGTTCGTTGACGTCGATCTTCTGGAAGCGTCGTGCCAGGGCGCGGTCCTTTTCAAAGTGCTGGCGGAACTCCTTGTAGGTGGTCGACCCCATTGTGCGCAGCTTGCCGCCCTGCAAAGCAGGCTTCAGCAGATTTGACGCGTCCATGGCACCGCCCGACGTCGCCCCGGCTCCGATCACGGTGTGAATTTCGTCGATGAACAGCACTGCGTCCGGGTGGTCTTCCAATTCGGTGACGACCGCCTTCAGCCGCTCTTCGAAATCACCGCGATAGCGGGTGCCAGCCAGCAATGCCCCCATGTCGAGCGAATAGATCGTGGTTTCCGACAGAACGGTGGGAATTTCCCCGGCAACGATCTTGCGTGCCAGCCCTTCGGCGATAGCGGTCTTGCCGACACCCGGGTCGCCCACCAGCAGCGGGTTATTCTTGCGCCGACGGCACAGCACCTGAATGCAGCGTTCGACCTCTTCGTCCCGGCCGATCAGCGGGTCAATATCGCCCTCGCGCGATTTGGCGTTCAGGTCGACGCAATATTTCGACAACGCGCTTTCCTTGGCCTCGCCCTCCTGTACGGGTGTGGCCTGCATTTCATCTTCCTGATCTTCGGCACCGGACACAGGTCGCGCCTCGCCAAATGCGGGATCCTTGGCCACGCCATGGGCAATAAAGTTGACCGCGTCATACCGCGTCATTTCCTGATCCTGCAGCAAATAGGCGGCATCGCTTTCGCGTTCGGCAAAGATCGCCACCAATACATTTGCTCCGGTGACCTCGGTGCGACCCGAACTTTGGACGTGGATCGCAGCGCGTTGGATCACCCGCTGAAAGGCAGCGGTGGGCACGGCTTCGGATCCGTCAATATCGGTGACCAGATTGGCCAGCTCTTCGTTGACGAAATCGAGTAAGTTCGATCGCAATTCGGTCAAATCGACCGAACAGGCCCGCATGACGCGCGCGGCATCGGGTTCGTCCAGCAGAGCCAAAAGCAGATGTTCCAGCGTTGCAAATTCATGGCGTCGCTCATTCGCCAGCGCCAGCGCGGCGTGAATGGCCTGTTCCAGTGTGCTCGAGAATGAAGGCACGTGCATGCTCCTTCCGTATTGGGTCGGCCGGGGGATTCGCGCGTGTCGGTTCCCCCCGGAACCAACCATGACCTCATAGTGTTAGAGTTTGGTTGATCGACGCCTGGCTTCAAGGCTTTTCTTTCATTTTTCCCACACATTTGTTGTGAGGGAAACAATGTTGCAAGCGTCGAGGGTGATCAAAAGATGTCCTTGCGCTTACGCACTTCTGTAAAAACATCTTCCAAATCAGCACCTTGCAGGTTCAATACCTGTTGAATTTCTTGTGACTGCGCACGCAAGAACGGGTTTGTCGCTTTTTCCAGCGCCAGCGTCGATGGCACTGTTGCCTCGCCTGCGGCGCGGGCCCGGGCGATAGCGACGATACGGGACTGCAAGTCAGGGTTGCCGGGTTCGATGGTTTCGGCAAACCGGGCGTTGGCTTCGGTGTATTCATGCCCGGAATAGACAATTGTGTCGTCGGGCAGGGCGGCCAGCTTTGACAGCGACTGCCACATTTGCCGCGGCGTGCCTTCGAACAGGCGCCCGCATCCCAGCGCCATCAGGCTGTCGGCGGTAAACACGGCTTTGCTGGCAGGCATGTAAAAGGCGAGATGGCCAATGGTATGGCCCGAAACATCCAGAACCTGCACCGTTTCTCCACCGATGGAAAAGCTGTCGCCTTCGACCACGGCCAGATCCAAAGGTGGCAGGCGGTGTGCATCTGCATCCGCTCCAACGACTTGGGCGGGGTGGGCCGCCAGGATCTCGGGCAATGCGTCGATGTGGTCCCAGTGGTGGTGGGTCAACAGCACGTGGCTGAGGGTCCAACCCCGGTCGGCCAGGGCGGTCAGGATTGGTCCCGCTTCGGGCGCATCAATAAGAGCGGTGTCGCCAGTACTGGCATCATGGGCCAGAAATGCATAATTATCGCTCAGGCAGGGGATCGTCAGGATCTCAAGGGGCATGGTCATTCGGCTCATCATTGCTAAACTGCCCCCAGCTTGGCCCAAGGAGCAGGCACCCGCAATGCATCTTGATGTGCAGGACCTGAGGAATTTTTATTATCGTAGCACGCTGGGCCGCGCTGCGCAGGCTTCTATTCGGGGTCGGCTGCTCCGGATGTGGCCGACGGCTCAGGGGCAGACGGTCGCGGGTTTCGGCTTTGCCGCGCCACTGTTACGCCCGTATCTGGCGGAAGCACGTCGGGTCATCGCGCTGATGCCTGCCCCACAGGGTGTGATGCAATGGCCTGCGGGGATGCCCAATGTTTCCGTGCTGTGCGAAGAGACCCTGTGGCCCGTGGAAACCGGACATGTGGATCGGCTGGTGGTCATGCATGGGCTGGAGACCTCGGATCGGCCAGCCCGGTTGCTGGACGAATGCTGGCGGGCGCTGGGGCCGGGCGGACGGGCGATATTCGTGGTGCCGAACCGGGCCGGTTTGTGGTCACGGTCGGACAAGACGCCGTTTGGGTATGGGCGACCGTATACATTGGGTCAGGTCGAAGCTCAGCTGCGTGACCATCACTTTACTATCGAACGCCATGCGGCAACGTTGTATCAGCTGCCGTCGGCCAGACGCAGCTGGCTCAAGGCCGGACCGCTGTTTGAAAGAACAGGTCGGTATCTGCCTGCTATGCTGGCGGGCGGCGTCTTTCTGATCGAGGTGTCCAAACGGGTAAACCCGACAGGTGGGCTGGTCACCAAGGACAAGGCCCGCGCCCGGATCCGAATTCTCGAGGGGTTGTCCAACCCCGTTCCCAAGCCGATCTGACCCGGACACTGCCGCCGGAAGGGAGGCTGCCAGAACCAGAGTGTTAGGCCGCCCCGATGTTTTGCACGATGGCCGGGCGAGACGCCTGTTTTCTCTGACCCAGGTTTCAACATTTTCCCAGGGCCTCCGCCGCCGGTCGTCGGTGCAGATTGAAAACAACTGGCGTGGCGACGGAATGCCGTTTGGTCAGACTGGTCTGTGTCCTGACGCCTTTCGCAAAGCGAAAAGAGACCGGGGTGGCGCCCCGAGTTTCCGGGTTCCAATGGTGTCCGATACCAACTGTGACGAAGTCCGACCCCAATCTGTCGGTTTCGACATTCGAGACCAAATTTCACCCAGAATCCAGAGCGAGGAATCGCCAAAACCTGCAATTTGGTAACATTTTTCAACTGCCCAATCAGGTGCAAACGGTCGCAGTTGAGTTAAGATATTGAAATAAAACAATTTCATTGATTACCTGTTAACGCTATAGACAGTTGATAGCGGGGTCCCGAACTGCTACATCCACGCTGATTTTAACGCCCTGCCGCAATGGCGGGGCTGACTCACGCCCCCGGACACGCCGTATTGGCGCCAACCGGGGCCAAATATCGGAAGGGTGGACGTGTCCGAACCAGCTTCGATTTCCGCAGGCATTGCCAAGCGCTATGCCACTGCGATCTTTGAGATCGCCAAAGAGAACAAGAACCTTGATGGTCTTGAAACCAGCATTGCCGACTTGGGCACTGCTTTGGCTGACAGCGCAGACCTGCGGTCCCTGATCACCTCTCCGCTGATTTCGCGCGACGAGCAGCAGGCCTCCATCTCGGCCATTGCCAATAAGATGAGCCTGGCACCTGTGATGCAGCAATCGCTGGCTCTGATGGCGCAAAAACGCCGTCTGTTTGTTGTTCCTCAGCTTATTGCCGTCCTTGGCGACATGCTGGCCGAGGAACGTGGTGAAGTGGTCGCCGAAGTGACGTCGGCGAAGGCCCTGACCAAGACCCAAGCCGACAAGCTGGCCAAAACACTGGCCGAGCGTGTTGGCAAGACTGTCACCATCAATGCGACCGTCGATGAATCCATCATTGGCGGTCTTGTCGTTAAGGTGGGCTCGAAGATGATCGATAGCTCGATCCGCTCCAAGCTCAACTCCCTCCAGAATGCAATGAAAGAGGTCGGATAAATGGGTATCCAAGCTGCAGAGATTTCTGCAATCCTGAAAGACCAGATCAAGAACTTTGGTCAGGAAGCAGAAGTGGCCGAAATCGGTCGCGTGCTGAGCGTCGGCGACGGTATCGCCCGCGTGTACGGTCTCGACAATGTTCAGGCCGGTGAAATGGTCGAATTCCCGGGTGGCATCATGGGCATGGCCCTGAACCTGGAAAACGACAACGTCGGTGTGGTTATCTTCGGATCTGACCGCGACATCAAAGAAGGTGACACGGTCAAGCGCACCAACTCGATCGTGGACGTGCCAGTCGGCAACGGTCTGCTGGGTCGCGTTGTTGACGGCCTGGGCAACCCCCTGGACGGCAAAGGTCCCATCGAATCTTCGGAGCGTGGCGTTGCAGACGTCAAAGCGCCGGGCATTATCCCGCGTAAATCGGTTCACGAACCGATGGCAACCGGTCTGAAGTCGGTTGACGCCATGATCCCAATCGGCCGTGGCCAGCGGGAATTGATCATCGGGGACCGTCAGACCGGTAAGACCGCCGTTGCTCTGGACGCGATCCTGAACCAGAAATCCTACAACGAAGCCGCTGGCGACGATGAAGGCAAGAAACTGTATTGCGTTTATGTCGCGATCGGTCAGAAGCGTTCGACAGTTGCTCAGCTGGTGAAGAAGCTGGAAGAAACCGGTGCGATGGAGTATTCCATCGTTGTGGCCGCGACCGCGTCCGACCCGGCTCCGATGCAGTTTCTGGCCCCCTATTCGGCAACAGCGATGGCCGAATTCTTCCGTGACAATGGCCGCCACGCGCTGATCATCTATGATGACCTGTCCAAACAGGCCGTGTCCTATCGTCAGATGTCCTTGTTGCTGCGTCGTCCGCCCGGACGTGAAGCCTATCCTGGTGACGTTTTCTATCTCCACTCCCGCCTGCTGGAACGGTCCGCAAAACTGGGTGACGACAGCGGCAATGGCTCGTTGACCGCTCTGCCGATCATTGAAACCCAGGGTGGTGACGTTTCGGCGTTTATTCCAACCAACGTGATTTCGATCACCGACGGTCAGATCTTCCTGGAAACCGAATTGTTCTACCAGGGTATCCGCCCTGCTGTGAACACCGGTCTGTCGGTTTCGCGTGTGGGCTCGTCGGCTCAGACAAACGCGATGAAATCGGTTGCCGGTCCGGTGAAACTGGAACTGGCTCAGTACCGCGAAATGGCGGCCTTTGCTCAGTTCGGCTCCGACCTGGATGCCTCCACTCAGCAGTTGCTGAACCGTGGCGCCCGTCTGACCGAACTGATGAAACAGCCTCAGTATTCGCCGCTGACCAACGCTGAAATCGTCTGCGTGATCTTTGCCGGTACCAAAGGGTATCTGGACAAGATCGACGTCAAGGCAGTTGGCCGTTACGAGGCTGGCCTGCTGGCGCATCTGCGTGGCAAGCATCAGGATCTGCTGGACTTCATCACCAATGAAGATCCCAAGATCAAAGGCGACGCCGAGGATAAGATCAAAGCTGCGCTGGACGAATTCGCCGCTAATTTCGCTTAAGGGGGGACTAGGCAATGCCGAGTCTTAAGGACCTTAAAAACAGGATCGAGTCGGTCAAATCGACCCGCAAGATCACCAAGGCCATGCAGATGGTCGCGGCCGCAAAACTGCGTCGCGCCCAAGAGTCTGCAGAAGAGGCACGCCCCTATGCCAAACGGTTCAATGCCGTCATGGCGGGGCTGGCCGCTTCGGTCGGCGGCAGCGACTCTGCGCCCCTGTTGCTTCGCGGCACCGGGAGCGATCAGGTTCAACTGCTGGTCGTCATGACCTCCGAGCGCGGCCTTTGCGGCGGCTTCAACGCCAACATCGCCAAACTGGCACGCCAAAAGGCCGAAGCGCTGCGCGCTGCGGGCAAGACAGTCAAAGTTCTGACTGTCGGTAAAAAAGGCCGTGACAGTCTGAAACGCGATTTGGGTGACGCCTATGTCGGCCACGTGGATCTCTCCGAAGTCAAGCGCTTGGGTTATGCCAATGCGCAGGACATCGCGCGGGACGTTCTGAACCGCTTTGATGCTGGTGAATTCGACGTTGCAACGATTTTCTATGCGGAATTCGTCAACGTTGTGACCCAGGTGCCCACAGCGAAGCAGATCATTCCGGCGTCGTTTGACGCTTCGGAAGGCGTGGAAGGCGGATCGGTTTACGATTACGAGCCCAGCGAAGAGGCCATTCTGGCCGATCTGCTGCCTCGTGGTGTCGCGACCCAGATCTTTTCCGCCCTGCTGGAAAATGGCGCATCCGAACAGGGTGCCCGGATGAGCGCGATGGACAATGCGACCCGCAATGCGGGCGAGATGATCGACAAGCTGACAATCGAATACAACCGTTCGCGTCAGGCCGTCATCACCAACGAGCTGATTGAAATCATTTCGGGCGCTGAGGCGCTCTAAAAGACAACCGGAGACGAAACATGGCTAATGCAAAAGGCAAAATCACCCAGGTGATTGGCGCCGTTGTAGACGTTCAGTTCGAAGATTCCCTGCCGGAAATTCTGAACGCTCTGAACACAACCAACAATGGTAAGAACCTGGTGCTGGAAGTTGCTCAGCACCTGGGCGAAAACACAGTCCGTACCATCGCGATGGATGCGACCGAAGGTCTGGTGCGTGGCGCCGTTGTGACCGACACCGGCGCTCCGATCTCGGTGCCTGTCGGGACCGGTACTCTGGGCCGCATCCTGAACGTCATCGGCGAACCGGTTGATGAAAAGGGTCCAGTCGAAAGCACGGGTAGCCGCGCCATCCACGGCGAAGCACCTTCGTTTGCCGACCAGTCGACCGCAACCGAAATCCTGACCACCGGCATCAAGGTCATCGACCTGCTGGCCCCCTACACCAAGGGTGGTAAAATTGGTCTGTTCGGCGGTGCCGGCGTTGGTAAAACCGTTCTGATCATGGAACTGATCAACAACATCGCAAAAGTGCACTCGGGCGTGTCCGTGTTCGCGGGTGTTGGTGAGCGGACCCGTGAAGGGAACGACCTGTACCACGAGATGATCGAATCCGGTGTTATCGTTCCCGATAACCTGTCGGAATCGAAAATTTCCCTGGTTTACGGTCAGATGAACGAACCTCCAGGTGCCCGTATGCGTGTTGCTCTGTCGGGTCTGACCCTGGCGGAACAGTTCCGCGATGACACCGGTTCGGACGTTCTGTTCTTTGTGGACAACATCTTCCGCTTCACTCAGGCCGGTTCCGAAGTTTCGGCTCTGCTGGGTCGTATTCCTTCGGCTGTGGGCTATCAGCCGACACTGGCCACCGACATGGGTGCCATGCAGGAACGGATTTCGTCGACCAAAAACGGTTCGATTACATCGGTTCAGGCCGTGTATGTTCCTGCGGATGACTTGACCGACCCTGCACCTGCGACATCGTTTGCGCACCTCGATGCGACAACCGTTCTGGACCGTGCGATTTCGGAAAAGGGTATCTACCCTGCCGTGGATCCGCTGGGTTCGACATCGCGTCTTCTGGACCCGCTGGTCATCGGTGACGAACACTATACCGTTGCAACCGACGTTCAGCAGATCCTGCAGCGTTACAAATCCCTGCAGGACATCATCGCCATTCTGGGCATGGACGAACTGTCGGAAGAAGACAAACTGGCCGTTGCCCGTGCGCGTAAGATCGAACGCTTCCTGAGCCAGCCATTTGACGTTGCAAAGGTCTTTACCGGCGCAGACGGCAAACAGGTTCCTCTGGAAGACACCATCGCGTCGTTCAAGGCCGTTGTGGCTGGCGAATACGATCACCTTCCCGAAGCAGCCTTCTACATGGTTGGCGGCATCGACGAAGTGATCGCAAAAGCCGAAAAAATGGCTGCTGAAGCGGCCTAAGGAGGGCCCTTATGGCTGATACCATGCAATTCGACCTGGTCAGCCCGGAGCGGAGCCTTGCTTCGCTTCAGGTGACCGCGGTCCAGATCCCGGGTGCCGATGGTGACCTGACAGCGATGCCCAATCACGCGCCGCTGATCACCACTCTGCGTCCAGGTATTCTGACTGTGGAAGGTGCCCAGGGAACCGAAAAATACGCCGTTACCGGTGGATTTGCGGAAATCGGGGAAAGCCTGTCGGTTCTGGCCGAACGTGCTTTGCCGGTTGCCGAAGTGACCCAGGATATCCTGGACAGCTTTGTCACCGACGCCGTGAACGCCCGCGACAACGCGACGCCCGAAATGCTGGATGCGTTGGCCAAACAGGTCACCGACATCGCGGCCATGGCCGCCGAGTTGGGGCTTCAGGCCAAAACCTGATCGTCCGACGGTGTTGAAAAAAGACAGGACCCCGCTGCAACAGCGGGGTCTTTTCGCGTTTTGTACATTGATTTTTGGCGATTTTCCGCAATAGCTGGGTATAAGAGGACTGAGTATGAAGAGATTGCGCAATCCGCGTACTGGTATTGCCCAGGGCGACGTCGAAGTTTTTGCCGACTATGTAGACAATGGTCCAATGTGGACCGGCGATGGTCCACGCGAGCGGGTCAAATCAATTAAGTTTGATGAAAAATTCGCCACGCCGCCTGCGGTGCAGGTCGCAATTTCGCTATGGGACATGGATACGGAAGCAGCCATTCGGGCCGAATTGGTGGCCCAGAACATTACTGAAACCGGGTTCGAAATCGTGTTCCGAACCTGGCATGACAGTCGGGTGGCACGGCTGCGCTGTTCTTGGATTGCTATTGGCGAACTTCCCTTTTCCGATGATTGGGATGTGTATTGAACATCTACCGGTGACGCGCTGCCTTTTGCGAATTCTGCCACGACCCGAACTCCTACAGGAGCGGTGGGCGGTTCGCATGACAAGATTTTTGGCAGGTATGTCCTTTCCGGGGTCGCTATGACAATTCAGCAAATGGACGTTGTGCGTTTTGACGGATGGCTGGCTCAGTCAAAGCGGGGGATCTGTTGGGCTGTCCTTGCAGGGTCGGCGTTGCGCGCCTGACCCGGCGATCCGGGCGTCGGGCGCTGAACGGGATCAGATGATCCCTGTTTGGGCCCGCCTTGGGCGTGTGGCGTGTCGCCAGCCCCAGAATCCCCGTGCCGCAGATCGCCAGATACCTGCGACAACCGCCGCGTTCAGGTGGTTTATGGCTGGTGGTCCCTCTCGGGGCTCTGACAGGCGCTGTGAGAGGCTGAACAGGGCCCATCGGTCCCTCGGCTGCCGATGGGCAATCAATGCAGCGCAGTGAGCGGACAAAAAAGGCTCCGAACCATGTTTGGGTCGGAGCCAATGATCATACACCTGAACGGCCTCTTCAGCGGTTGTACAGGGCCTCATAAATGGGCGTCAGGGTTTTGTCTTCAAACAAAGAGGATACCGAAGTCCCATGCCAGATGTTCAGAATAGCCTGGGTAAAGATCGGTGCGGTCGGTACGATCCGGATATTGGGACAGTTGCGCACTTCGTCAGTGGGTTGGATCGAATCCGTCAGCACCAGCGATTTCATCACCGAATTGGACACCCGTTCAACTGCGGGACCGCTCATGACGCCGTGGGTAATATAGGCGTGAACTTCCTTGGCACCATTGTCCAACAGCACCTGGGCGGCCTTGCACAGGGTGCCCGCCGTGTCGCACATGTCATCAACGATCAGACAGATCTTGTCGGTGACATCCCCGATCACGGTCATCTCCGCGATCTCGCCGGGTTTTTCGCGACGTTTGTCCACGATCGACAGCGGAGCATTGATCCGCTTGGCCAATTCGCGGGCACGGGCCACGCCGCCAACGTCAGGCGATACAACCATGATGTCGCTCATCTGGTCTTTGAACTGGGCCTGTACGTCCAGCGCAAAGATCGGGCTGGCATAAAGGTTGTCCACCGGAATATCAAAGAACCCCTGGATCTGGGCCGCATGCAGGTCCATGGTCAGGATCCGTTCGATACCAGCACCGGTCAGCATGTTGGCGACCAGCTTGGCCGAGATCGGTGTCCGTGCCTTGGTGCGGCGGTCCTGACGGGCATAGCCGAAATAGGGGATCACTGCGGTGATCCGCGACGCTGAAGACCGGCGCAGCGCATCGGCGATGATCAGCAGCTCCATGAGATTGTCATTGGCCGGATTCGATGTCGGCTGGATTATGAACATGTCCTCGCCTCGGACATTTTCATAAACTTCGACAAAGATTTCGCCGTCATTAAAGCGTTCGACACGCGCGTCGACCAGTCCTTGGTCAACGCCGCGATGAAGGCTCATGCGGCGGGCAATGGCTTCGGCAAGTGGAAGGTTGGCGTTCCCAGCAATCAGCTTGGGTTCGTTGAGCGTCGGCATAGGCTGAGATCCCCGGCAGCAATGACTATGTGACAGATTCGTGATGTTGACATCGCTTAGCATGGGCTTACCGTCTCGCCTAGTTCCAACCCGAGGAAAACACACATGGCCGATGTCGATTTCTACTTTTCCACCCTGTCCCCCTATACCTACCTTGCTGGCAACCGGTTGGAGGAGATGGCCGCCCGTCACGGGGCCAGAGTTACCTATAAGCCTCTGGATATCATGGGGTTGTTCTCGCGTACCGGGGGCACAGCGCCCAAAGATCGGCATCCGAATCGTCAATCCTATCGCACCGAAGATCTGATCCGTCAGGCGGCCCGCGCCGAAATGCCGCTGAATGCGAAGCCTATGTTCTGGCCGACAAATGCCGCACCGTCATCCTATGCGCTGATTGCGGCTCAATCTACCGGGGGGGGCAATCTGGGGGCGTTGTTGCAGGCGATTTCACGTGCTTGCTGGGCCGAGGAAAAGGATATCGCCCAGGATGATGTGATCAAGGACTGCCTGAGTGGTGCTGGGTTTGATCCGGGTCTGGCCGATAGTGGCCTGCTGGCAGGAGCCGAAACCTATGCCGCCAATCTCGAAGAGGCTGTCGAACGCGGCGTGTTCGGCGCACCATTTTACGTAACGTCTGATGGGGCCCATTTCTGGGGTCAGGACAGATTGGATGATCTGGCGTGGCATTTGGCCCGGACTGGCGCATGAAAGATAGGGACGCCGCGGTCCCGCAACCGCTTTTTGTGCGTTCCTTTGGGCAGGGGCCACGGCAGGCGCTGGCGCTGCATTGTACCATTGCCCATTCCGGAACCTGGCGGGGACTGGCCAGCGAGCTCGGTGACGAGCTCACGTTGATCACACCCGACTTCCTGTCCCACGGCCGCAGTCCGGATTGGGATCGTGAAGGGACCTATCAGGACCGCATGGTTGCGGCCTGCCTGCCGTTCTTTGACCAGAAAATGGATTTGATCGGTCATTCCTTTGGGGCAACCGTGGCGTTGTGTCTGGCTGTGTTGTATCCAGAGCGGGTGCGCAGCCTGACGTTGATCGAACCTGTGTTTTTTGCTGTGGCGATCGCAGATGATCCGATCTGCGTTCAACAGCACGAAAAGGACGCGGAACCCTTTACCACGGCTCTGACCAATGGGGACGAAGCGCTGGGGGCGCGCCTGTTCAACAGGATGTGGAGCACGGGGGATGCGCCGCGGTGGCCCGACTTGCCCCAGAGCACACGCGACGCGATGATCCGCGGGATACATGTGGTCGGTGCCAGCCGTGATTCAATCTATCTGGATTTGGCAGGGGTGCTCAAACCGGGCGTGTTGGAGCGTGTTACAGCGCCAGTCCAGCTGCTCAGGGGGAGCCTGACCCATCCGGTGATCGACGTCATCAACGAGGGCCTGTGCAGACGTCTGCCCAATGCCAGATCTGCCGTTGTCGAGGGGGCGGGTCACATGTTGCCGATCACCAATCCCCGTGAAACCGCGCGCTTTGTCCATGACCTGCTGAAGCGGTCAGCTTGATGCCTTGTGGGTCCGAGGTGATCAGCTGACTGTCCATGCTGGGGGCTGACGCGCGCCGATATATCCCGACGGAGATGGCACCGGCGGGAGGGGCAGCGTCGCCTTTTTAGTCAGAATTACAGCAAGCGTAGAAACCGGTCGATATCGGTTTCGCTGATCGACCAATCGCAGACAAACCGGGCCGTGAGCATCTCCTCGGAATTGTCTCCCTCCAGGTTTGAACCCCAGAGATGGTATTGTGCCCCGGCTGCGAACAGGCGTTCGTGGGTCGAACGGGGCAGCGCGGCAAACACCATGTTGGCCTGCGGTTCATGCAGGAATTCCGCACCCGCCGTGCGCAAACCATCCACCAGACGGGCGCATTTTTCATTGGCCGCCTGGGCACATGTCAGCCACAGGTCGTCTTTGAGGTAGGCGGCCATTTGGGCGGACAAGAACCGGTGCTTGGAAAACAGATGCGCGCCACGCTTGCGGCGCAGTTCAAATTCCCAGGCGTGTTTGGGATCAAAGAAGATCACCGCCTCGACGCCCATACACCCATTTTTGGTTCCACCAAAGGAGACTGCATCCACGCCAGCCTTCCAGGTCATCTCAGCCGGGCTGCAGCCTAGCGCCACCAGCGCATTGGCAAAACGCGCCCCATCCATGTGGACAGGCAGCCCGTGGTCCTGGGCAACTTTGGTGACGGCATTCAGTTGGTCCAGCGAGTAAATCGTGCCACGTTCGGTGACCTGGGTGATCGATACAGGTCCACGTTGCGGACCGTGCACGCCTCTGGTCTCTTCGGCCTCGATGGCACTGCGCAGGTCTGCCGGTGTCATCCTGTCGCCGTCGCCCACCAGGGTCAGCTTGGCACCGCCGGAATAGAATTCGGGCGCATTGCATTCATCCTCGTGGATGTGGGCAACCCGTGTGCAGAAGATCGTTTGCCAGGGTTGGCTCAGCGTTGCCAAAGCCAGAGAATTGGCCGCCGTGCCGGTCGCAACCAGGTAGACAGCGGCCTCGGGGGCCTCGAACAGGTCCCGAAGACGTGCGCGCACTTCGTCCATCAGATCATCGGCACCGTAAGCCATGGCAAAGCCTTGATTGGCCTGGGTCAAAAGATCCAGAATCTGGCCGTGAACCGGGCCGGAATTGTCAGAGGCAAAAAACATCAGATCGGCTCCTCGATGATATGATCTTCCCACTCGTCCTCGGGGGTTTCGAATTCCGAAACCGTCAGGCCGCGCACCGAAACACCGGCCTCGTGGACGCTGTCGGATGTGCCGGTGATCAGAGGGTGCCAGCCGGGCAACGGCTCGCCTTGCCACAGCAGGCGGTAGGCACAGGTCTGGGGCATCCAATAGGCGTGGGTGTCCAGATTATCCGGCTTCAACACGATGCATTCGGGTACGAATTGATGACGAATATCATATTGGACGCAGCGACAGCTGTCATCGTCCAGCAGGCGGCAGGCAACGCGGGTCAGGGCCACTTCGCCGCTGTCCTCGTCCTCCAGCTTGTTCAGGCAACACTTGCCGCAGCCATCGCACAAAGCTTCCCATTCCTGCTGGTTCAGCTTGTTCAGCGGCTTGCGCTCCCAAAAATGCGGGGTCAGCCCGCCACGGTCGATTGGATCGCTCATAAGGTGCCCAAAATATCACGTGCCTTGGCACAATCTGCATCCATCTGGGCGATCAGCGCATCCAACCCGTCGAATTGCAACTCGGGTCGAAGGAAGTCGACCAGGGCCACGGACAGGGTCGATCCATAGAGGTCGCCGGAGAAATCAAACAGGAAGGTTTCCAGATTGGGGTGATCGCCGTCAAACATGGGGCGAACCCCCATGGAGGCGGCCCCGTGATAGCTGCCCTGATGCGGACCATCCAGCACGTCAACCAACACGGCATAGACTCCAAAGGCGGGCTGGTGCAGCCCGTCGATGGACATATTGGCTGTCGGAAATCCGAGCTCGCGTCCGCGCTGTTCGCCGCCGATCACTTCGCCTTCGATGCGGTGCCAATGGCCCAGCATGGCGGCCGCGTCCCGAGGGTGGCCCTGGCTGAGCGCGGTGCGGATTGCGGTTGATGAAACGGTGTTTTCCGACTGTTCCATCAGGGGAGCAATCGTGACACCGAACCCCATTTCTTTCCCAAAGCGTTTCAGGTCTTCGGCATTGCCACTGCGCCCCTTGCCGAAACAGAAATCGGCACCAACAACCACATGGGACAGCCCCAGGCCGTCTGCGATCACGTCGCGGGCGAATCCTTCGGGGGTGAGGCTGGACAGGGCCGTGTTGAAGTTCAGCTCATACAGCCGCTCCACTCCCAGCTTTTCCAACCGGTTCGCGCGTGTTTCGGCATGCATCAGACGAAAGGGCGGGGCAGTTGGGGCAAAGAAGGCGCGCGGGTGCGGTTCAAAGGTCATCACACCCAAAGGCGCATCCGGGGCGGCTTTGCGCGCCAGGTCAATCACCGATTGGTGACCCAGGTGCACACCGTCAAAATTGCCAATGGCCACGGTGGCACCGCGGTCCTGGGGTTCGACGAATTGGTAATCTCGGATCGTACGCATGTGGCATCCGTAGCGCCAGAGCGCGGCCGGTTCAAGCAGGCACTTTCTCGACCGCGAAATGCGGGACGGGTGAACCCGGTATAGGGCGGTTCGAAACGTCATGAAAAAAGGGCCCTGCAAGGCCCTTGGTGCGCGATTTCAAACCGCGTGGCCAAGCCGCCTTGAAGCGGCTTGGAGAGGGGAGGTGCGTCAGTCGAACTTGCGCGATGGTGCCAGAACCATGGCTTCGCCTGCGAGCACCTTCTTGCCGTCGACGGAACAATGGCAGTCCAGCTTGACCCGGCGTTTTGCCATGTCGATGTCCACGACTTTGACTTCGGCATAAACCGTATCGCCCGGGCGCACAGGAGCCAGGAATTTCAGCGATTGGCCCATATAGACCGTGCCGTGTCCGGGCAGCTGTTCACCGATGACCGCCGAGATCAGGCCAGCTGTAAGCATCCCGTGGGCAATCCGTCCCTGAAAGATCGTGTCGCGCGCATAGTCGTCATCCAGATGCACCGGATTGCGGTCGGTCGAAACCTGGGCAAACATTTCGATGTCTTCATCGGTGACGATTTTGCGCAGATAGCGGGACATTCCCATCTCGATGTCTTCAATGCAGATGGTTCCGCGCGGCAGGTTATCCAACATTCGACCCTCCAGGCTGATCGGGCTTGAAATTTTCGGACGTCATTTCGCCCGCTTCGGCAACTTTATTACTTTGCAGGTGCAGAAAATCAAGCTCTAATTATGTCAACGAAGATGACCTATTGTGTAGGTCGGATCGAATTTTTCTGTTTCAAAGTAGGTGTTTAGCGCATCTTCGTCAGGCTGGACCGAAGTTTTTGTCTCTCTGGCTGCAAGCCCCCCCGAGATAAACAGGGAATCAATGCCCTCTCCAATGGCACCAGCAACGTCCGTCAAAGGGCCATCACCGATGGCCAGGATCTCGTCATCGGCCACATCCTGACCCAGGGCCATCAGCCGGCGACGCGCCAGATCATAGATCGGTGGGTGGGGTTTTCCAAAGTAGAGGCTCTCGCCACCCATGTCGGTGTATAGCTGTGCCAGCGCCCCGGCGCACCATTCCCGGGTTTCGCCGCGATCGACGACCAGATCCGGGTTGGCACAAAGCAGCTTCATGCCTTTCTGTTTGGCATAAAGGAAATCGGCCCGATTCACGTCCGGGTCTGCCATCGGATCAAATGGGCCACAACAGACGATGCCTTCGGCTTCCTGCAGCGGCACACGCGTAATGTTGATGGGCGTGTCGATCACGTTCAAGGGCTCAAAGAAACCTGCATCCCGTTTCCATTCCCCCATGAAGAACACTTTGGTGCCAACTGCACCGGTGTACATTGCGGCCCGGGCGGAATCGCCGCTGGTGGCAATGGTGTCATAGGCGTCTTCGGGCACACCAAAGCTGGCCAATTGCGTGGCCACACCTGCACGTGGTTTCGGAGAATTGGTCACCAGCACCACGATGCCGCCCTGCGCCCGATATGCCTTGAGTGCCGCCACAGCTGCCTCATGTGCGCGCACCCCATTGTGAACACAGCCCCACAGATCGACAAACAATGCCCGGTAGCGGGTGGAAACTTCGGACAGGGAAGTGATGATCTGGGTCATGGTGAGCCTTTGGGCAAGAGAACTTGTGGTGCACAGCTATGCCAAACCCGACCGGCTTTGGCCAGTGGTCGCGGGTTTTTCCCGCCGCTACCATATGCAACCTGTTATGGGTGCCTTTGCCGGTTGACTATGGTGCGATTATCCCTGCTCATTCGGGCAATTGAACGTAGGACGAATTGATGAAGCGATTGTTTGGCATCGTGCCGGGGTTGGCGCTGGCATTGGGTCTGGTTGCCTGTGGCCCGTCGTATGTCTTGCCCAGACCTGATGCGGCCCAATTGGACCGAGCAGCCAGAATTTATGCACAGGCACAGGCCGCTCCGCCGACCCGGATGTTAACCGATGCACAAGCCGAGAGCCGGTTTCGCCGGGTCGAAGCCCGGGTTTCTCCGGTGGCGATTGCCAGCTGCAAAGAACTGGCGGGTCAATTGGATGCAACTGACAAGGGCGAGATTTTTTGCGGTGTTCTGCTTGGTATCGACACAGAAACCGATGTGCCAAATGCGGCCTTGTTCCCAATTCTGGATGAAGAAACACAGCAGGTCTATCCGGCCATCGTCGTGACGCAGGCGCTTTTGAAACTGACCAGAAATGATGACGAGGCCGCCTTTGTTCTGGCCCATGAATATGGTCATCTGCTGGGGGGGCATATTCAAAAGCAATATCAACAGATCATGAGCGGGACAGTTTTGGGCAACCTTCTGGGCGGTGGCAACATTGGGGCGCAGATTGCCAGCCAGGCCTATTCCGGAAAATACGAGCTCGAAGGTGACGCATTTGGCACGCGGATCGCCTATGCGGCTGGATATGACCCCATCAAAGGGGCCCAGATCTTTGCCCGGCTGGCTGCAGAAGCTGAAAACAGCGGCGAATCCCACCCCGCCTTGTTCGAGACACACCCACCGGACGTTGAACGTATTGCTATGGTGCTGGCGACCTTGGCGCAGATTCAAGCGGGCATAGATCCGACGCGCAAGGTGTTGCATTGATCGCTGGCGGTACCCCAAACCAAAAAGGCACCCACTGAGGGGCGCCTTTTCCATTAATGATGGGTCGGATCAGACCTTGAGATTCGGAATGATCTGCTTTTTGCGGCTCATGATGCCGGGCAGAACAACTGCGTTGCCATCAACCGTGGCACCAAAACTCTTTTCGGCGACACCTTTGACCACGTCGTTGGGCACCAGCAGCGTGGCCTCTTCTTTCAGGATGTCCACGACAAACAGCAGAACCTCGTCCACGCCATCTTCGGCGGCGACAGTCTTGAAGGTTTCCATCAGGCTGTCCTTGCGGTTCAGCGGGATGTCGGGTGCGGTTGTCTCCAGCACCGAAACGCGGAACTTGGTGCCATCGACGGCGTATTCCTTGGAATCCATACGGATCAGTTCAGCATCCGAAAATGCCGAGACGTCCGATTTTGCAGCGAACATTTCCGCGGCGTAGGCAGTAACGTCAATGCCAAGATCGGCGGCCAGCGCCGCGACCACTTCACGGTCGCGGTCCGTGGTGGTGGGCGAGCGGAATTCCAGAGTGTCGGACAGGATACAGGTCAGCGCCGCGCCTTTGACGGCTTCGGGCATCTTGGCGGCGTCGTCGCCCATCAGGTCGTACATGATGGTGGCGGTGCAGGCCAACGGGCGGATGGTGATGTCGATCGGACCTTTGGTTTCCAGGCCGCCGACCAGCTTGTGGTGGTCAATGATGGCCTGAATATCGGCACCATTGATGTTGGCAGGCAGCTCGGCGGGGTTGTTGGTGTCTACAATGACAACCACCTGATCATCGGCAACATCGTCGATGATTGCAGGTTTTTCCAGGTTCCAGCGTTCGAGCATAAAGGCGGCTTCGGTGTTGGGTTCACCCAGAAGCTTGGGTTCGGCGGGCACACCTTTCACTTCGTTCAGATACCAGGACCAGATGATGGGAGAGCCGGTGGAATCGGTGTCGGGGGATTTGTGGCCAAAAACTTGGGTAGTCATGCGAATGTCCTGTCTCGATAACGGGCGTTAACTGGGCGTTTCGCGCGCCTTATATGCGGGCGAGAGGCGCTTGTCACCCCACCGATGCTGCGCTGCGGCGCATGGTCCGGGGCGACCTGTGATCGGGCAGGGGCGCATGGATCATGGGGGAATCGCATCTCCTCTGACGGGCGCACCCCGGTTGGGCGGGGCAGGTTGGCGCCATTCTTCACCAGGGCGCGCGTTCCAACCTGTAACCGCGGGCCTTGAGCAGGTTCAACAGGCCGGAGTGCCCCGGCAAATGGGCCGCACCGACGGCAACCACCAATGTGTCGCCTTGGGTGGCCAGAATACGCTTTGTCCATTTCAGATTGCGCGTAGTGATCAGGTTCTGGTCAAACCGTTGCCAATACCGCCGAAGCTCCTGATCTGAGGCGCGCGCGTATCGGCGCATGATCCAGCGTTGCAGGAGAATGGATTCCCAAACGGCTTCTTCGAAATAGGCCTCGACGACCGAGGAATCGTCAGGTTTGTCGGCAAGCATCATCTGCAATTCGATTTCGACATTGCGCACCTGATCCCGCAACGGCACGCGGGAAAAGGCAGCAAAGGATTCTCCAACGGTTTCCAACGCACCAATCGGGATCCTTTTGCGGATCGCATAGCGTTCGATCCGGCTGTCCAGCCCTCGGGTTGGACCGATCCCCAACATTGTGCAGGTATCGCTGATCAGGAACATAGAGGCAGCCCAGGGCTGAAGCGTATCGACTTTGGCCGGGTTCAATCCACGGGCGGTGGCCAGACGGGACAAAAGCGTCCATGTGTCTTCGGTCAGCAGATCCTGAAGGCGGGTCTGGGCGGGCAGCGTGAAATGACCCAGCTGCCGTTCAAAGATATTACCGTCCAGATCCTGATCGGTCACTTCGAACAGGGCGGCGTCCGCCTGATCCAGCACCGGGCGCAGATTTCGCATCACCCGCACCATCCGTCGGTCGCCGTCATGCAGGGTGCCAATGATGTGAATGCGTCGGCCCCCGCGCGTCGCGATCCAGTGATTGCCATAGGCAAACGGCACCTTGGCGGCTTCCCGTTTCAGGTTGGCCAGCTCAGTTGGAGACAGCTGTGTGCGATAATCAATTCCGCTGCACCGGGCCTGGGCTGTTCCGGCACCGACCAGTAACAAGAAACAAAAAACAAGTAATTTCATACTCGAAGCCCAGGAATTGCGTCCCCTTACACCTAGGGCAGGCAGGCCCTTACGACAAGCGCAGGATCATGTCGTCTGGCGGTGGACAGGTGTTGAACCCGGATGGCGTTCCCCTTTAGCATGGCAATATGAAACGTGAACAGGATCTGTATCCGCCGATCAAACAGCTGCTGATGACCCAAGGGTATGAGGTCAAGGGAGAGGTGGGTGCCGCTGATGTGGTGGCCTGTCGCGGTGATGAGCCGCCGGTGATTGTCGAGCTGAAGATGCGGTTTTCGCTCAGCTTGTTTCATCAGGCCGTGGCGCGCCAGGCGATGAGTGATCTGGTATATGTGGCAGTGCCAAAACCCACGGGGCGCACCGCGCGCCGCGCGCTCACGGACAACCTGTCGCTCTGTCGGCGGTTGGGATTGGGGCTGATCACCGTGCGTGCAGATGCGGTGGCCGAAGTGCACTGTGATCCGGGACCGTATGCACCGCGCAAATCCAAGGTGAAAACCGCGCGGCTGCTGCGCGAATTCAATCGGTTGCAGGGTGATCCCAATGCGGGCGGGGCCACCCGCCACGGTATCGTCACCGCCTATCGCCAGGACGCCCTGCGCTGCGCCGCACATCTGGCCGAACACGGAGTGGCCAAAGGAGCAGCGGTGGCCAAGGCCACGGGAGTCGCTGCCGCAACACGGCTGATGCGGGACAATCACTATGGCTGGTTCGACAAGGTGGACAAGGGTCTCTACGCGCTGTCCGCGGCAGGAGGCGAAGGTTTGAAACACTGGGCCTATAGCTGGGAGAACCTCGCAGATGTTGAGCCACCTGAAGGACAGCTCTGAAGCCATTATGTCAAATGCCGCGCACTGAACCAACGGCCGCTTTTTGGGGCTGTGGGAAATACAGAAATGCGCTACAGATCGAAGAATACGAGCATTGATGCTGTTCGGGGAAAGAGAATGTATAGAATTTGACGCAGGTTGCAGGAGAGCTTCGCATTGATTTTGTCGAAGGTTCAGTCGCCCACCGTCTTCGGTTCGGCGGCGGTCGTGGTCAAGATTTAGCCAAGGCCATGGGGCTGCGGGGGGGTAAAACTCCCATGATTGTTGATGCAACTGCCGGATTGGGCCGGGACTCATTTCTTTTGGCGTCTTTAGGTGCGCAAGTCACTTTAATCGAACGCTCAGAGAAAATGCACGCATTGTTGGTTCAAGGCATGGAGCGCGCAGCAAGAGAGGGTGGTCAGTTTCGCGAAATTATTGGCCGCATGACCCTTTTGAAGGGAGACGCGCTGGATTTGATCCCAGAATTGGCTGGCGAAGCCATTCTGATTGATCCAATGCATCCTGAACGGAAAAAGTCGGCATTGGTGAAACAAGAGCTCCGTCAAGTCCGCGAGATCGTCGGCACCGACGATGACGCTGCTGATCTCGTACGATTGGCGATCAAACATGCGCGTAAACGCGTGGTTCTAAAGTGGCCCGCCAAGGCTGCTCCTATTGAGGGCGTGAAGAAATGCACTCACCAAATTATCGGTAAAACAACGCGATATGATGTTTTTATGATAAATTAGGCGGACCTGGGAGCTATTGCAGACAATGATAGTTTCATCCGTATAGCGGACCTTGCTGTACAAGATCGTCCAGGGTTGCTATTTGGCCAATAGATTCAGATCACCACAACCCCAAACAAGAAAGTTGGTGTAACCACATGCAGGTTAGTGTTCGCGACAACAATGTCGATCAGGCCCTCCGAGTTCTAAAGAAAAAGCTCCAAAAGGAGGGGGTATTCCGTGAAATGAAGCTCAAGCAACATTTCGAGAAGCCTTCCGAGAAAAACGCGCGTCAGAAAGCAGAAGCGATCCGTCGTGCCCGCAAGCTGGCACGCAAGAAGCTGGAACGCGAAGGATGATCTAATTCAACTCTTGATGTTGAATAATCAGAGCCCCCGACAGCGGAGGTTGCCATAACTGCAGCGAAAGCCCGCTTTATCTGCGTAGCCGACAATCACCTTTTGCGCGGCCGGCTGTTAACCATCAACCACGCCGACCGATGAAATCGGTTACCAAATCAACGATCACCGGCGACAAGGCCGGCGTGATGATGTGGCCCATGCCTTTGATTGCATGGTATTCGCTGTCGGGGATGTGGTCGGCGATTTCCTGGCCCAACTCCAGCGGGATCAGGGTGTCGTCGGTGCCGTGGATTACCAGACAGGGCAGGGCGAGGGATGTCAGCCCGGGACGGCGGTCGCCTGCGGAGGCGATGGCCAAAACCTGACGGTTCATGCCCTCATCATCCACGCCGCGGTCATAGGCGCGGTTGGCCATGGCGCGGATGTCGGCCTCGGGCATGGGATAACCGGGGCTGCCCCAATTGGCGTGTTCTTCGACTTGGCCATCCAAGTATTCTGTGCGCGTGCGGGGGGCAACCAATAGGCTTTGGGCCAGGGCGACCAGGTCTTCGGTGCTGCCCGATGTGCGATCCACGAACGGGCGACAGGCGGTCATCACGATGGTGGCAGACAGAACCCGGTCCGCATGGTCGATGCACAGCTGTTGCAGGATAGCGCCGCCCATGGAAATGCCGAACACATGCGCGCGCTCGATGTTCAGGGCATCCATCACCCCGATCACATCCCCGACCATATCGTGAATGTCATAGGGCTGGGGCAGGGGGCCACCAGCGCGGATCAGATCCAGCACGGCACCAGCCTCGCCCGGGGCGTCCGGATGTGGGCATCGTGCAGAGAGACCAGTATCGCGGTTGTCAAAAATGATGGTTCGATACCCGGCGTCAACAAAACCCTGAACAAGAGCATCTGGCCAATGGGCCAATTGGCTGCCCTGTCCCCGGATCAGGATCAGGGGCGTGTTGTCCTTGTTCCCATGGTCTTCGACTTCGAGGTGAATGCCATTGGCCTGAATTTGCATGTCCCGGGTTCCTGCGTTGAATTGGCTGTTTTGTCGGGTCACTGTATCGGTCCCGAACGACCTGTAAACCAGACAAACGGTGGGTCACTTTGCTGATGAATGAAAAAAGTCAGCGTATCTTGTTGACTCGGGGATTTTCCGCTCCTAACTATTCGTCGTTATCACTCACCAAGGTCGAGTGATAATGCCTTCGCCAGGGAGCGGAGGGATATGAAAAACAACCTTTGAGCCTCAAGGAGCTGCAAAGATGGCATTGAAACCGCTTCATGACCGCGTACTGGTGCGTCGCACCGAAAGCGAAGAAAAAACTGCTGGCGGACTGATCATCCCCGAAAGCGCCAAAGAAAAGCCGAGCGAAGGCGTTGTCGTCTCGACCGGTGAAGGCGCGCGCAAAGACAGCGGCGAACTGATCGCAATGGCTGTTTCGGCTGGCGACAAGATCCTGTTCGGCAAATGGTCGGGCACCGAGGTCACAGTCGACGGCGAAGAGCTGCTGATGATGAAAGAAAGCGACATCATGGGGATCATCGAATAAGCACCACGGCTTGTTCGATGGTGCGTGCAAGCACGCACCCTACGTGGGCCCGATAAGAGGTGCCCACCACATGATTTCTAAAGACATTCTCAAGGAGAAATGAACATGGCTGCTAAGGACGTCAAATTCGACACCGATGCCCGTAACCGTATGCTGGCTGGTGTGAACATCCTGGCCGATGCTGTCAAAGTGACCCTGGGCCCCAAAGGCCGCAACGTGGTTCTGGACAAATCGTTCGGCGCACCGCGCATCACCAAAGACGGTGTTTCGGTTGCCAAAGAGATCGAGCTGGAAGACAAGTTCGAAAACATGGGCGCCCAGATGGTGAAGGAAGTTGCTTCCCGCACCAACGACGAAGCCGGTGACGGCACCACCACTGCCACCGTTCTGGCCCAGGCGATTGTTCGCGAAGGTCTGAAGCAGGTTGCAGCCGGTCTGAACCCGATGGATCTGAAGCGCGGCATCGACCTGGCAACTGCCAAAGTCGTGCAGGGCATCAAAGACGCATCGCGCGAAGTCAAAGACAGCGCCGAAGTTGCCCAGGTTGGCACCATCTCGGCCAACGGCGAAGCCGATATCGGTCAGCAGATTGCAGACGCGATGCAAAAAGTTGGCAACGAAGGCGTCATCACCGTTGAAGAGAACAAAGGCCTGGAAACAGAGACCGATGTTGTTGAAGGCATGCAGTTCGACCGCGGTTACCTGTCGCCTTACTTTGTCACCAACGCTGACAAGATGATTGCAGATCTGGACGACTGCATGATCCTGCTGCACGAAAAGAAACTGTCGTCGCTGCAGTCGATGGTTCCGCTGCTCGAGCAGGTGATCCAGTCGCAGAAGCCGCTGCTGATCATTGCTGAAGACGTCGAAGGCGAAGCGCTGGCAACTCTGGTTGTCAACAAGCTGCGCGGTGGTCTGAAAATTGCTGCTGTCAAAGCACCTGGTTTCGGCGATCGCCGCAAAGCCATGCTGCAGGACATCGCGATCCTGACCGGCGGTCAGGTGATCTCCGAAGATCTGGGCATGAAGCTCGAGTCCGTCACCATGGACATGCTGGGCAGCGCCAAGAAAATCGAAATCACCAAAGACGAAACCACAATCGTTGACGGTGCAGGCGAAAAAGCCGAGATCGAAGCCCGTGTTGGTCAGATCCGCGCACAGATCGAAGAAACCACGTCTGACTACGACCGTGAAAAGCTGCAGGAACGCGTTGCCAAACTGGCAGGCGGCGTTGCAGTCATCCGCGTCGGCGGCATGACCGAAGTCGAAGTGAAAGAGCGCAAAGACCGTGTTGACGATGCTCTGAACGCGACCCGCGCTGCTGTGCAGGAAGGTGTCGTCGTCGGCGGTGGTGTTGCTCTGGTTCAGGCAGGCAAAGCCCTGGCTGCTCTGGAAGGTGCCAACTCTGACCAGACCGCAGGTATCGTGATTGTGCGCAAAGCCATCGAAGCGCCGCTGCGTCAGATCGCTGAAAACGCAGGTGTTGACGGTGCCGTGGTTGCTGGCAAAGTGCGCGAAAGCGACGACGTCACATTCGGCTTTAACGCTCAGACCGAAGAATATGGCGACATGTTCGCATTTGGTGTGATCGACCCGGCCAAAGTGGTTCGTACCGCGCTGGAAGATGCAGCATCGGTTGCCGGTCTGCTGATCACCACCGAAGCCATGGTTGCCGACAAGCCTGAAAAAGCTGGCGCTGGCGCCGGTGGCGGCATGCCCGACATGGGCGGCATGGGCGGCATGGGCGGCATGATGTAATCATCTGCACCCTTGTGCTACAGAATTGGGGTCGCTCGCAGGAGCGGCCCCTTTTTTTGTGCTTGGAGGCATTGGGATGGTCAATGGACCCGATTTTGTTCGTGATATCAGACCGGATGGCTTCGCAGAGGTAGACGCGCTTGTGCAGGCGGCGTTTGGCGGTGTTGAGGAGGTCGCCTTGGTTCATGCGTTGCGGCGGGACAAGGACATGGTATCCGAAAGCGTGATCCATTGGGATGGACGCATTATCGCCTATGCGGGGCTGTCGCGCATGGTCGCGCCCGTTGGTTGGCTTTGCCTGGCTCCGGTGGCGGTTCTACCCGAGGCGCAGCGCGGCGCGTTGACCCCTGCTGGGCAGGCCAAAGGCCACTGGCAAGTTGGAAAACGTCTGGTTTCTGAACTGGCGTCTGCGGCCCGGATCCCTGAATTTGACAAAGGTCCGGCGATCGTCGTTCTGGGGCAACCAGAGTTTTATGAACAATGTGGATTTTCCCGGACGCGGGCTGCGCGGCTGACGTCGCCGTACCCACGCGACTTTACGATGCTGGCCGCACCGGGCGCGGATGTACCAAAGGCCGAATTGATCTATCCCGCAGCTTTTTCCTCCGATGATTGACCGGGATCAGAGCAGCTGGCCCTGTTCGAATTGTGAATGGTGCTAAACGATGTGACAGGCTAAGTCTGGATGTTATGCGCCTGACCCTTTTGACCACCCTTACCATGATTGCCTTTGCCGCCAATTCGGTTCTGAACCGATTGGCGGTGGGGCCTGGATACATAGACGCCGAAAGCTTTGCCCTTGTGCGACTGGGGGCGGGAATGGTGGTTCTGGTCGGTTTGGCATGGCATCTGCGCGAAAACCTGCGCCAACCGGTTGGGCGGCTGATGTCGGGAGGCGTGTCGCTGACGGTCTATATGATCGGTTTTTCATTGGCTTACAAATCTCTGGACGCTGGGTTGGGGGCATTGATCCTGTTTGGGGTGGTCCAGTTCACGATGGTGGCCTGGAACACGGCAATGGGGGCACCGCTCGGCCGATTGCAGCTGGGCGGCGGTGTCCTGGCCCTGGCTGGGCTGGCGTTGGTGTTGTGGCCGCAGGGGGCTGTTTCGGTGTCGCTGAGCGGCGTGTTATTCATGGTTTTGGCGGGACTGGGTTGGGGTGCCTATTCGCTGGTTGGGCGTGGGGCCCAAAGCCCGCTGGGCGCGACTGCCGGAAACTTCGTTCTGTCCTTTGTTCTGACGTTGGCCGTTCTGTCGATGGTGGGATGGCAGGGGAATATGACGCCTGTCGGAGTTGGTCTGGCCATCCTTTCGGGCGCGGTGACGTCCGGATTGGGTTATGCGCTGTGGTATACGGTGCTGCCCCGGCTTCCTGGACCATTGGCTGCTACGGTTCAATTGTCGGTTCCGGTACTGGCGATCGCTGCCGGTGCCCTGGCATTGGGCGAACATCTGGATCTGCGGATCATTCTGGGGTCAGGTATCGTGATCGCAGGGATCGCCACGGTCCTGCGTGGGGGAATTTCGCGCAAGGTCGGCTAAGCGGGGTTTTCGCCGGTCTGCTTTGGGCGTATCTCGGAACACATGCGGGTTTTGATAACGTTCCTTTTCTGTGTCTCTCCGGTCGCGGCGCTGGCTGAATGCGTGGTGTTGCTGCATGGGCTGGCGCGGACAGAAACATCTTTTGCAGTGATGGAACAGGTTCTGAAGCAACGTGGTTTCAACACCGTCCGCCCCGGGTATCCGTCAACGGATCTGCCCATTCCCGAATTGGCAGACCAAACGATTCCGGCGGCGATTGAATCCTGTGGAGGGGCAAAACCAGTGCATTTTGTAACCCATTCCATGGGGGGGATCCTGTTGCGATACTGGTTGCGCAGCAACCGCCCTGAGACCCTGGGCCGCGTGGTGATGTTGGGGCCGCCAAATCAGGGCAGCAAATTGGTGGACGAACTGGGCGACTGGGAAGTGTTTGGCCTGATCAATGGTCCTGCCGGGATGCAATTGGGCACTGGTCCGACCAGTGTGCCGCGCCGCCTGGGGCCGGTAGACTATCCCGTGGGGGTCATTGCCGGGACGCAATCGCTCAATCCGGTCTTTTCCACGCTGATCGACGGGCCAGACGATGGCAAAGTATCGACCGCTTCGACCCGGGTGCAGGGTATGAGAGACCATATCGAATTGCCGGTAACGCATACGTTCATGATGAACAATCCGCTGGTCATGGCGCAGACCCTGCGATTTTTGGCGACCGAACGGTTCGATCCGGATCTGTCTCTGGTCGATGCGGTTTTTGATTTTGGATTGCGGGATTGCAAGGGGCAGGCGTGCCAGGATGTTGATCCATCCAGAGAGGGAACGGACAGGTGACAGGTCTTGCATTGGATTTGATCGGAGCGCAGGTCATGCGCCCGCAAGAAGGGCTGCATCGCGGCACCGTGTCGATTGCTGATGGGGTGATCGTGGATGCGCCGGTCGGCCGATCCGTGGATTTGACTGGGTACCTGGTTATGCCCGGCATCATTGATCTGCATGGGGATGGTTTCGAACGCCATGTGGCCCCGCGCCGGGGCGCGATGAAGGTCATGGAAGAGGGATTGATCGCCGCCGAATCCGAACTGGCCGCCAATGGGATTACCACCGCGGTCTTGGCCCAGTTCCACAGCTGGGAGGGCGGGGTCCGTGGTCCGGAATTCGCCGAACAGGTGATGACGGCGATGGCCAAGGTCAGACCGCAGGTGGTTACCGATCTGATACCGCAGCTGCGGTTTGAGACCCATATGCTGGACAGCTATGCCGGGTTGCCGGATCTTCTGGCCAAATGGCAGGTGACGTATATCGTCTTTAACGATCACTTGCCGCATGACAGGCTGGCCGCAGGCAAGAAACCGCCACGGCTGACAGGGCAGGCGCTCAAAGCGCGGAGAAACCCCGAGGTTCATTTCGAACTCTTGAAGTCATTGCATGCCCAAAGCGGCCAAGTTCCATCGGCGCTGGATACGCTGTGCGCCACGTTGGCACGTGATGGGGTTACAATGGGATCCCATGATGATCAACGCGCAGAGGATCGGGCGCGCTGGCGCAAACGTGGCGTGAGGATTTCGGAGTTTCCCGAAACATTGGAGGCTGCCGAAGCCGCGCGTGGTGCCGGAGATCATGTGATCATGGGAGCACCGAATGTGGTTCGGGGCGGATCGCACAATGGCAATGCATCGGCGATTGATCTTATTGCCATGGGCCTGTGCGATGGGTTGGCGTCGGACTATCACTATCCCAGCCCACGTCGCGCGGCGATTATGTTGGCGCAATCCGGCGTGCTCGACCTGAGCGCGGCGTGGGCGCTGGTCTCGGAGGGGCCTGCTCGGGTTTTGGGGCTAGAGGATCGAGGGAAGCTGGCCGCTGGGCTGCGTGCTGATTTGGTTGTTTTGGATCCCAATAACCACCGCGTGGTCGCAACCATGGCAGAAGGGCGGTTCAGTTACCTGTCAGGGGACATTGTCGGGCGTTTTGTTGCCTGACATTGGGGAGATAATATTGCCCGGACACCCAAAGGCGTCCGGGTCACCCAAAATTCTTGGAAAGAATTTTGCCAAGAAAATTTGATAATTTTCTTGGCGCGTTGTGCAGAGGTCAGGTTTTGGTTTCCGGGCGTTGGATGCGATTGACGTGGCCCATCTTGCGCCCGGGTTTCGTGTCGGTCTTGCCATAAAGATGCAGGGCGCAATCCCGTTCGCGTACCAAGTCCGGCAGCTGATCGACATCATGACCGATCAAGTTTTCCATCACCACATCCGAATGGCGTTGACCATCGCCCAGCGGCCAGCCGACGATGGCGCGAATATGCTGTTCAAACTGATCTACGCTGCAACCGTTCTGGGTCCAATGGCCAGAGTTGTGCACGCGCGGGGCCACTTCGTTGACGATCAGACCTTGCGGAGTGACAAACAATTCTACGCCCATCACTCCGACATAATTCAATGCGTTCAGGATCTTGGCAGCCATCAGAACCGCGTCCATCCGCTGAGACGCGGATAATCTGGCGGGCACTGTTGTGGTGTGCAGGATTCCATCGCGATGCACGTTTTCGCCGGGATCGAAACAGGCGACATCTCCACCGAGCCCACGGGCAGCGATGACCGATACTTCGTGGCTGAAGTCGACAAAGCCTTCGAGCAGGGCCGGGGCACCGGCCATATCGGCAATGGCCCCTGGCGCGTCCGCGTCAGATTTGATGCGGACCTGGCCTTTGCCATCATAGCCGAATCGACGTGTCTTGAGGATCGCCGGAGCGCCGATTTCGGCCAATCCGGCATCCAGAGATGCTGCATCGGTGACATCGGCAAACGGGGCCGTGGCCAGCCCCAGGTCGCGCAGAAAGGTCTTTTCGATCAGGCGATCCTGACTGACCCGCAGAGCTTCGCGGCCCGGACGAATTGGACGGTGGGCTTCCAACAGATCCAACGCCGAGGTCGGTATGTTTTCGAATTCATAGGTGATGACGTCAACGGACTGGGCAAAGGCACGCAATGCGTCTTCGTCATCATAGGCCGCGGTGGTAACACGGTGGGCCACCTGGCCTGCCGGCGGGTTGGTGCCGGGTTCGTAAATATGCGTGAGAAAGCCAAGACGCGAGGCCGCGACGGACAACATGCGCCCCAGTTGACCACCACCCAGGATGCCGATGACGGCACCAGTGGCCAGGGGAGAAGGGGATTCAGTCATCGCTGGGCTCCTGCGGAATGGAATCAGACAGGGACTGGCGCCACGTGTCCAGCCGTTCGGCCAGGGCCGTATCCTGCAGGGCGAGGATCCCGGCCGCCATCAAACCTGCGTTGGCTGCGCCAGCGGCACCAATTGCCATTGTCGCCACGGGAAAGCCGCGGGGCATCTGCAGGATGGAATAGAGTGAATCTACGCCAGAGAGCGCCCGGGTTTGTACCGGAACACCAATGACCGGCACTCGGGTTTTGGAGGCCATCATGCCAGGCAGATGGGCCGCACCGCCGGCACCGGCAATGATCACATGCAGCCCATTGTCCACTGCGGTTTTGCCATACTCCCAAAGACGATCGGGCGTACGGTGAGCCGAGACGATCTTGGCCTCATACGGGATGGCCAATTGGTCCAGGATGTCAGCTGCTTCTTTCATGGTTGGCCAATCGGACTGGCTGCCCATGATTATGCCCACTTTGATGTCACCCATATTGTGCCCTTGCGTGATCTGCCCCGATGATTGCCCTCGGAGCCGGTTGAAAGGAGCGCGCACTATAGCCAAACCATGGCGCGAGGCAATGCGGCACAAGCCCGATTGGCCCGTGTTTTTGGGCACGACCCGCGGCTCCCGCCCCAACCTCGCAGGACTGTTGGCGTCAGCCGACCGGCCGAGGGGGCGGCAGCGCTCGGACGTTGGAGGGAAAATGCCGAAACCGTGCCCGGGCAGCTCTTTGTCAGACAGATGGCTACGGGTCGACTCCCGTTGCTTGGGGGCTGCGAGACCGCGGTTGGGTCACCGGCTGCGCAGGATGTGATTTTCCGATAGAAAAGAAGACGCGCAACAACCATCAAAGGCGTCAGATCAGGCAATGATATCCGGGGTCAGGCGGTCTTCAATCAACGATATCTTGTCCTTGAGCAGAAGTTTCTGCTTTTTCAGGCGGCGGATCGTCAGCTGGTCGCCTGTTCCGCGTTCTTCCAGCGCGTGAATGGCGTCATCCAGATCGCGGTGCTGCTGCCTGAAAACCTCCAATTCCACATGCAAAACATCATCATTCTTCATCGATAGTTCTGACGGGGCGTTCATGGGCGACTCGGGGTTGTTATTACTGCTTCTGCCGACATGATACGCGTTCACGTTGTTTTCGCCTAGCCCTTGTTAATCCCCGGTTTTCTTCCCATATTCGCAGATGTGCGGTTGCCAGAACGGGACCGTGCGCCCCGTCGCTTTGAAAAATGAAGGACGAATTCGTGTCAAAACTTACTCTGGGCTCATACCCGCATATGCTGGGCTTTGAACAGCTGGAACGTCTTCTTGAACGCTCGGCCAAGTCGGGCAACGAAGGCTATCCCCCTTATAATATCGAACAGACCTCGGATTATTCCTATCGGATTACGCTGGCTGTGGCCGGGTTCGCCGAAGAGGATCTGGCGATCACGATCGAGGACCGGCAACTGGTCATCCGTGGGCGCCAACGTGACGACAGTGACGGGCGGGTGTTCCTGCACCGGGGCATTGCCGCACGACAGTTCCAGCGCATGTTTGTGCTGGCCGATGGTGTCGAAGTGGGCGAGGCAATCATGGAAAACGGTCTGCTGCACGTGGACCTGACCCGGTCCCGGCCTGAAACTGTGGTCCAAAAGATCAACATCAAGAAAGGGTAAGCCATGCATGTGCCATTTGATTTCAACGATGCAGGTCAACGCATTGTTTATGTAAAAACCGTGGATGCGGCAGATCTCCCCGAAGAGGTACGTGCCAACGTCGGCGACCAGAAACAGCTCTATGCAGTACATGATGCTCAGGGTGCGCAATTGGCGCTGGTGGCGGATCGTCGTCTGGCCTTTGTGCTGGCGCGCCAGAATGATTTCACGCCGGTGGCCGTGCACTAATCATCCCGGGCACTCCCGGCATTCTCGGGTCACGCAGGCTTTGACCGTCGACACAGGCTCTGTCACAAGGGCCTGCGAGTTGCGCCAGCCATACACTAACTTGCCACTAACAGGGGGGGAAACCCGATGACCCGTTTTGATTTCGACTGGGTGGATGCGTTTTCGGATCAACCCTTTGGTGGCAATGGCTGTGCCGTGGTGCATGGCGGAGCGCTTCTGTCGGACCAGGTCTGTTTGAACTATGTGCGCGAGACATCATTGGTTGAATGCACTTTTACAGGCCCGTCCAAAATGGCCGATGTGCGGGTGCGATATTTTCTGGCCAGCCGCGAGATTCCGTTTGCCGGGCATCCGACGATCGCCACCGTTGCTGCAATGCGGGATCGCGGGATGTTTTCCGGGGATCGGGTTGTGCTGGAAACTGGGGCCGGATTGGTAGAGGTCTCCATCTCCGGCGATCAGATCGAAATGATACAGATTGCGCCAGTATTTGGCGCGACGCCGGATCCGGCGCTGATAGCGGCGGCGGTTTCGCTGCCGCGTGACGCCATTTTGGGAACGCCACAAGTGGTTTCAACTGGCTTGCCATTCTGCATTACCGTGTTGCGCAATCATGAGGCATTGCGGGCGGCCCGGCTGGACGTTGCGGCGCTCGATACGCTGTCTCGGGCTTTGGACGCGCCAGGCGTCGATATGTCCGAACCCTTTCTGGTTACCTTGCAAGGGGCGACAGAGGCGGGGGATACGTTTTCTCGCCTGTTGATGGCACCGCCCAGCCCGCCAGAGGATCCATTTACTGGCTCGGCCACGGGGGCAATGGCCGCCTATTTGTGGCATCACGGGCTCATGCACAAGGACAGTTTCATCGCAGAGCAGGGTCATGGGTTGGGACGTCCGGGACAGGCTCGGGTCACGCGGATCGGAACCGGGGATGCGATCACCGGCGTCAAGGTCAGCGGTGCAGGCTTTGTTCTGATGCGCGGCACTGTGGAGCTGCCTGCGTAATGGATATGACACCTGCCATTGCCGTTTTGCCGTATGGAATGAAATTGGGCCCTGGGTTGGGGCAACGGCCCGTCAGTGATCTGAATTGGCCACTGGGCTGTCCTGAACGATTGCAAGGACGCCAGATTGCGGATTTGCTGCCCACCGACCATCTGATCGTCTTTCCCCGGACCAATACCCATTTTCAGATTCGATATGGCACACAGGCCCGAATTTCCCTGATCCTGGGAGAACCTTCGGTCATCCATGCCAAACATCTGCGCCTGCTGCGGTTGACCCATCGGCGGTTTTACAAGGTGCTGACCTTTAGCGATTATCTGCTGACCCACCTGCCCAATGCGCATTTCTTTCCGCTGGGTACGACCTGGGTGCCAGAGTGGCGCGACCTGCCGCTGCGCAAAACCGAGATGTGTTCGCTGATAGCCTCGGCCAAGCGGGATTCCTCGGGGCACAAGTTGCGGCATCACATGGTCGAATGGGTCCGTGGGTCTGATCACCCGGTCGCGGTCATGGGGCGGGGCTATACACCGTTCGATGCGAAATCCGACGGGTTGGCCCCATATCGGTACTCCATCGTGATCGAGAACGTTCAGGAGAAGAACTATTTTTCGGAAAAGCTGGTGGATGCAGTGTTGTGCAACACGGTCCCAATTTACTGGGGGTGTCCCAATCTGGATCACTTCATGGACACATCGGGGATCATTCAGTGTAACAGCGCTGCGGATATTCAACGCGCTGTAGAAACGATGTCCGAGGATGACTTTGTGACACGTCTGCCCAAATTGCAGGCCATTCATCCGGTGCTAGAGCGATATTGTGATCTGGATCTGCGCGCCGCCGTCGCGATCCGTGACAGCCTGTAAGGAAAATCAGAGCACCCAAACCGGATACCTGGAGTTCGGGACAGTCTGACAAAATTGTCATCGTCCCCTTTTGCTGCCAATTCCAACTGTATCCGGGGCGTATCGCTACCCTGCGGATCCAAAGGGGGCACTGCTGTGGGCGAGATGTCATCTCGCGCTTGGCTGTGCGGGGGGAACCCAAGGCGGTGCAAGGCCGGGACAGGGGCGGCATCTCCCAAGGGGCTCGTGCCCTGTTCCCCCGACTGCGCCAACTGATTTGGTTGGCCCCTCCTGGACACAAAAAAGGCCCCCTGAAGCGGGGGCCTTTGGCAATCTGGGCATCAGGTATTACTGGATGCCGATCAGACCCATGCTTTCCAGTTTCAACAGAACCTGGTGGGCGCAGTTATCGACTTCTGTGCCTTCGGTTTCCACACGCAATTCCGGATCAGCTGGAACGTCATAGGGATCCGAGATCCCGGTGAATTCCTTGATCTTGCCTTCGCGGGCCAGCTTGTACAGACCCTTGCGGTCACGGCGTTCGCATTCTTCGATCGACGTCGCGACATGGACTTCGACAAAGGCACCAAAGTCTTCGATGTCTTCGCGTACCGCACGACGGGTGGTGGCATAAGGCGCGATTGGCGCACAGATGGCGATACCGCCGTTCTTGGTGATTTCCGATGCAACATAGCCGATGCGACGGATGTTCAGGTCGCGGTGCTCTTTCGAGAAACCCAGCTCGCTCGACAGGTTCTTACGCACAATGTCGCCATCCAGAAGGGTCACGGGACGCCCGCCCATTTCCATCAGCTTGACCATCAAGGCATTGGCGATGGTGGATTTTCCGGAGCCCGAGAAGCCGGTGAAAAAGACGGTAAAGCCCTGCTGGGACCGCGGCGGTTTGGTGCGGCGCAATTCCTTGACGACCTCGGGGAAGGAGAACCATTCCGGGATTTCCAGACCTTCGGACAGGCGCCGGCGCAATTCGGTGCCCGAGATGTTCAGGATGGTGACATTGTCACGATCTTCGATCTCGTCATTGGGTTCGTACTGGGCGCGTTCCTGCACATAAACCATGTGTTTGAAATCGACCATTTCGATGCCCATTTCGTCCTGATGCTCGCGGAACAGTTCCTGTGCATCATAGGGGCCATAGAAATCTTCGCCCTGGCTGTTCTTGCCCGGGCCGGCGTGGTCACGACCAACGATGAAATGGGTACAGCCGTGGTTGGCGCGGATCAGGCCATGCCAGACGGCTTCGCGCGGACCCGCCATCCGCATGGCGAGGTTCAGCAGGCTCATGTTGGTGGTGGCGGCTGGGTATTTGTCCAAAACGGCTTCATAGCAGCGCACGCGGGTGAAATGGTCCACATCGCCCGGTTTGGTCAGGCCGACAACCGGATGAATCAGCAGGTTTGCCTGGGCTTCCTTGGCCGCGCGGAAGGTCAGTTCCTGGTGCGCGCGGTGCAGCGGGTTGCGGGTCTGGAAGGCCACAACGCGACGCCAGCCGACTTTGCGGAAATAGGCGCGCAGTTCGTTCGGTGTGTCACGGCTGCCGCGGAAATCATAGTGTACGGGCTGTTGGATACCGGTAATCGGACCACCCAGATAGATCTTGCCAGCCTGGTTGTGCAGGTAATTCACGGCTGGATGGGCATCGTCATCGGCACCAAACACCTTTTCGGCTTCGCGTGCCTTGTTTGGTTCCCAGCGGTCGGTCACGGTCATGGTGGCGAGAATGACGCCTTCCTGATCGCGCAGGGCAATGTCTTGGCCCACGTCCAGCTGGGCCGCGAAATCTTCGGACACATCCAATGTGATCGGCATCGGCCACAGGGTGCCGTCTGTCATCCGCATGTTTTCGACAACGCCGTCATAATCTGCTTCGGACAGGAAACCCTTCAGCGGGTTGAACCCGCCGTTCATCAGCAGCTCCAGGTCACAGATTTGGCGGGGTGTCAGATCGTGGCTCACCAGATCGGAAGCTTCAACCTTCAATTTCTGGGCACTGTCGTAGGAAACATAAAGCTCCGGGATCGGAGCCAAATTGCTGGGCATCGTCATTTCAAATCTCTCGCTTGTGCGGTGACGGCAGGGCCAAATTAGCCCGTTCGCCGGGGACATATCCCCCTGCTGGCGTACTGTATAGTGCCCACAGTGCCAAAATTGGACAAACGGGAGGTTTTGGCGCAGTTACGGCGCTGAAACGCACTAAATTCCCCCAAAACCGAGGGCCTGTGGAATTCCAGACTTGCGCACGTGCGGTCGATTTCAAGGCCAAAGTCATGCAGGGTCGCGGGTGGGATCGGAACCGGGCCTCCAAGGACACGGCGGCTGTGTCAGGCGGATTTGGGCGGCGTTGACCGCGTTCCAGCGAAACAGAACAAGATGGGTCAGGTCCGAACGAGAGCGTGATGGATACAACATTCCCTGCGCGCCCAGGCGCCGCGCCCAATCCGAAATTGCCCAGGTGGGCGCGGGGGCTCCGGTTGCACGGACGTCCTGCCAGACCTGCGAAGCGACAGCAGGATCCGGTAACTCCCGCAGATCTATGAGGGCGGTGGCCTGGACAGATAAGCCCAGCAAACTGCGATCAGGATCGCAGGGTGACACATAACGACGAATGGCAACACCGGCCCCTTCGGCGCTCAGCGATGCATACAGAGCCGGTTGGCCGGAATGATGAAACCGCCCCTCTGGGGCCAAAACCGGGGCAAGCGGGGCGTCGTTGCGTGCAGTGAACAGAATGCGCCAGACCACGCCCGTAAAGGCGTGTTGGCGCATATCGGTGTTCAGCTTTCCATGCCCCAGCCGTCGGGTGCAAAGCCGTGGTCCAGCGCTGCGCGCGTGGCCACTTCTTCGCCGATCCAGATGGCCCCGGCGGAAATGATCTGGTCGGGCAGGGTGGCCATTAGGCAGGGCCCGCCGTCGGAGCCCGTGCCATCGTCGTATTGACAGTCATATCCGTCGCGGCTGAGCTGATCGGCCAGCGCGCGCCAATCGGCCTCATCCGACGTCGGGATGAGAAAGTAATCCACATCCGCCACGTCGGGCAGGTCATTTTCAGCCTGCAAGTCAGTGTAGAACGCCACGGTTTCGGCCTTTTGTGCTGCAAAATCGTGGGTCATGCCGTTTACTCCTGTTCCGCCAGGAAACGTTCGGCATCCAGCGCGGCCATACAGCCCATGCCAGCACTGGTAACGGCCTGACGGTATTTGTGATCGGTCAGGTCGCCTGCGGCGAACACGCCGGGAACCGAGGTTTCGGTTGATCCCGGATTGACGCTGACATAGCCGCCATTGTGCATCTCGAGCGTGTCCTTGACCAGTTCGTTGGCCGGGGAATGGCCGATGGCAACAAAGACACCCTTGCAGGGGATTTCTGTGATCTCGCCGGTCTGGACGTTTTTGACCTTGACCCCTTCGACACCCAACGGTGCATCGGTGCCCACCACTTCGTCCAGTTGGTGGAACCACAAAGGCACGATCTTGTCGTTTTTCATCAGCCGGTCCTGCAGGATCTTTTCCGCGCGCAGTTCGTCCCGGCGATGGATCAGCGTGACCTTGGAGGCAAAATTGGTGAGGAACAGGGCTTCTTCGACTGCCGTGTTGCCGCCACCGATCACGACAATCTCCTGACCACGGTAAAAGAACCCGTCACAGGTGGCACAGGCCGAGACGCCAAAGCCTTTGAACTTTTCTTCTGACGGCAGGCCCAGCCATTTGGCACGTGCCCCGGTGGCCAGAATCACGGCATCGGCCGTATAGATCGTGCCACTGTCACCGGTTGCGGTGAACGGACGTTTGGACAGATCCAGATCCGTGATGATGTCGCCGATGATTTCACATCCCATGGCTTGGGCATGATCCTGCATCTTGATCATCAGGTCCGGGCCCTGAACCTCGGTAAAGCCGGGATAGTTTTCCACGTCTGTCGTGGTGGTCAACTGGCCACCCGGTTCGATTCCCTGAACCAGAATAGGCTCCAGCATGGCCCGCGACGCATAGACGCCCGCCGTATAGCCCGCAGGCCCCGACCCGATGATAAGAACCTTGGTGTGGCGTGTCTCGCTCATGAACTTTCCCCAAATCAGCAGTGCGGCGGTTGGATTGCCGGTCGCGTTCATATAGCGATGCACGAACGTGGCTTAAACCCCCATTGGGCGCGACGATCGAACCGCGAAATTTTTCCAGATACCGGTAACACTGCAGTTTTGACCTTGCGACGCATCTCCGGAAAGATTATTGCGCTGTCGCGAAATATTATTGCGCGCCCCGCGGGCGCTGCTATAAGAAACGCAATTCAGGGGAGCTATTCATGGTCGCAACACGACTTGATCCGATTGATCGCAAGATCCTGTCGGAATTGCAGGCTGATGGCCGGATGACCAATGTAGAACTGGCCAAACGTGTGGGCATTTCGGCGCCTCCGTGTTTGCGTCGGGTCCGAACGCTCGAAGAGGCCGGGCTGATCCGTGGCTATCACGCGGATGTAAACGCGCGCGAACTGGGATTTGAAGTTCAGGTTTTTGCCATGGTCGGGCTGGACAGCCAGGCCCAAAGCGAACTCAGCGCTTTTGAAGAGAAATGCCGCGGCTGGCCGTTGGTTCGCGAATGCCACATGCTGAACGGTGAAGTGGATTTTATGCTGAAATGCGTGGCGCCTGATCTCAGCACGTTTCAGACCTTTCTGACGGGGGATCTGTTGACCACGCCCAACGTGGCCAGCGTCAAGACATCTCTCGTGATCCGCGGTGCCAAAGATGACCCCGGAGTGCCATTCGAGGTGCTCGAGGAGAGATTGGCCAAGGAAGCCTGATCTTCGATTTCTGCGGCTGGTGTCGAGAGCTGGCGCAACTGGGCGTTTGCAAACGCCGTCACAGCGCCCACGGCGCTGCTCTGCCCAACGTATTTGCCGGCATCTGGGATGCGGGCAAATGGGGCGGGAGCCCTATGTGAATTTGTGAAAAATAGGTTCGGCGCGCTGTATTCAGGGCTGGGAGGGCAAAGCCGCCATGACCCAAGAAGGCGGTTTCTGACTGAGTGTGTCCAAAAACTCGGCGGGCGACTCAATCTAGGCTCTGAGCGCGTCGATTTCGCCATCCCCGGTGCGGGGAAAGGCCTGCGGGCCAAAGTCACGCAGTTCACTGACGTGGGAAAACAAGTTGAGATAGATCGACCGCATTGCATGACTGATCATACGCAGCCCGTTGATGCCTGGGTGATAGGTCTCAAATTGCAAACCACCGACCCGAATGACAGCATGACGCTGGAGGCAGAGGTGGAACAATTCGACCGGTGTGGGGGGGGCGGTTTCGATGATGTTCATCCCGTCCTGGAATTCCTGTACAGGCACCAGCATCGATTTCGCCCCGGTTAGGCTGCGTAGATGCCCGGGCGTGCGAAGTAAACGGGCTGATGGACCTGCAATAACGCAACCCAAAGGCTTTTGCATACCAAAACTGTCCGCCATGATTCGTGTCAGTTTGTGATTGCGCCCATTGGGTCCCGGACGTCCGGGCACCAAGGTTGTCTTGCCAATCCACATGATTGTGTCGGCCGAGCTGTCCTGTGTCATGACCCGGTCACCAGGCAACAGGTCTTCGATAGAAATGGGACCGGATTCGGTGTCGATCAAAGATCCGCGCGTAAAGGCCGAAAATGCGGTCTCAAACAGCGGAAGAGCTGGGGCAATGTGGCGGTTCTCTGCAATATCCCCATTGGGCAACAGGGACATTGTCTCATAACGGCGCAGCTGTGGCCGATTGGGTGCACGCAGAGCAGCCGGATCCTGAAGGATAGGACTATGTTGCACCGCATTGCGCGCTGCGCGCGTCAACGAGTGGGGGATCGCCATGGATAGGCCCTCTCTTAAACGGGTCGCATCTGCGTCGGCCCCCACCGACAACGTCAGACGGACATGGTTACGTGTCACTGTCTGTACTGGATCCATAATGACAGGAATTAACAGGAACTGTCAAAATTCAGCACGGATTTACAAAGGTTTTGGTTAATGGTTCTGGTGATTTCCCAAAACTGTTTCTTATGCGCGATCAATCTGCCGGTTTTTTGGGGGGGCTCGATCCGCCCTACCTATAGGCAGGGCGGACCGGCAGTCCCGGCCGACAGCGGGCAGCATTCGGCGCGGGGGTCCTGAAGATGTGCGGCAGCCACACCTTCAAGGAGGGAACGGATCAAGCGGTTTTACGCGCACCCTGTTCTGGAGCGGCCTGACGACGCAAAACCGATTGCGACCGCGCGACGCCACGTGTCCAAGGCATGGCCGTGGTTTCAGTGTCGCGGGCGGTCTTGATGACGGATTTGATAAAGCGGGTACGTGCCTTCATGTCGCTCTCCTGCCTGGGTTGTCCCAGTTTGATTGCTGTGTCTCGATTGAGATCTTTATGGTGGCGGATTGCGGCCCGGTTATGTCCGATTGGTGGAATTTGCGACAAAAACCGCGCGGCCCAGATAACACCAATTTCAAAGGTGACTTTGTTCTAAGTGATTGTTTTTTGGAGAGAGTGGCATCGACCGGGGCAAGTTCGATGATGCAATAACCCGCTAGGGTTGCTTGATTGTGGCAAATTCCGTGCAGCTTTTGCCACAATCCTGATCAGTCCGTTACCAACGGGCGTCAACTTACAGGCAGATGGCCGAGATCAGGCGACCGTAATCCGCTTCTCCTGCGTGGGTACACCGGCGATAGGAATAGAACCTGTCCGGGTCGCTATAGGTACAATAACGCGTCCACTCGGCGGACCCGACACCTGCCTCGCGCAACCGAAACACCCCATAGGCGGGCAGATCGAACATCATCCGGTCGCCTTCGCCATTGGCAAAGAAACGGGAGTTGTCCGGATCATTGGACAGGAATTCATCCAGAAATTCCGGACCGACTTCATAAGCGCGTTGCGAAATTGCCGGGCCGATCACGGCCTGTATGTCCTCGCGCCGCGCACCCAATGCACACATGGCCTCGATGGTTGATTCAAGCACCCCATCCAATGCACCACGCCACCCGGCATGCGCGGCTCCAATCACCCCGGCTTCGGCATCGGCAAACAGAACCGGCTGGCAATCGGCAGTCAGGATCGACAACGCCAATCCGGGGACATCCGTGACCAGCGCGTCGGCCTTGGGTTTGCTGTCCAGCGGGGCCGAGACCGTCACGACATCGGCAGAATGCACCTGATGCACACCGACCAACGCGTGTGGGGCAATCTGCATGGCGTCCGCGACCCGGGCGCGGTTCAGCGCGACCGCTTCGGTTTGGTCCGATGATCCGCTGCCGCAGTTCAACCCGGAAAACACGCCGGAGGACGCACCGCCGCGACGGGTGAAAAACCCGTGTCGGATCGGGGACAGGGTATCTGAGGTGAGAATTTCCAGCGTCATGGGTCCAATCCGGGTGGAGGTGTTTTCTGGGCCGGGTAGAGGCCCAGCACTTTGAACAGGTTTCCCATTTCTTCGGGATGCGTCAACCGTCGATGTGCGGCGATCAGATCTTCGAACGCCGGCCCCTGTAACCGCGCAGCCAACGCGCGGGCGCGATCGGTGATCCCGAGGCGTTCCAGGAACACACCTTGGGGGGTGAGGCGCGAAAATTTCGCACCCGCCGACTGGATTGACGCCGTCAGCGCTTCGAAATCCACATGAGTGGTCAGATCGGCCTGTCCCGGATCTGCCAGGACATCCGTCGGCGCATGTCCGCGCAACGCCTGCAATGTATCACCAAGAGAGCGCCAATCCCCATAGTCAATGACCAAAGCTGCCCCCCCAAAGGTCGCGATCTGATGCGCGATTCGGGTGGCGATCAGACGGGCCGCGTCGCAGAGTTCGACCAGATCGCCATCCCGTGTGTCATCCATCCGGTGCTGCAATCCAGGTTGCGCCCCATGTGGTCCCAGACCAAAGGCCAACGTCCCGTCTTGCAATCCGACCTGCTTTTCGCGCCATCCATCGCCGTCGCGCAGGTATTGGCGCACGGGCAGCGCGTCAAAGAATTCGTTGGCGACCAGAAACAGGGGCTGATCGGCAAGCATATCCACCTCGGCCATCCAGTCAGGCTCATATCCCTTTAACGTTTGTTTCTGGGCGCTACGCAAAACCGGTGATGCTTCGATCAGGCAGATTCGGGCCGCGTCGTGAAACCCTGGGACGGCTCGGGTTGCCCGCAACAGGTCCGCCATCAAGGTTCCGCGCCCAGGGCCGAGTTCTGCCAGGGTAAAGGGAGTAGGCGATCCCTGATCCAACCAGCTTTGTGCCAGGGACAGCCCGATCAGTTCGCCAAACATCTGGCTGATTTCCGGTGCGGTGGTAAAGTCGCCGGATTGGCCCAGCGGGTCGCGGGTCGAATAATAGCCATGGGTCGGATGCAACAGGCATTCAGTCATGTATTCCGCTATGGTCAGCGGCCCGGTTTGATGAATGCGCTCGATCAGGATCTGTTTCAGAGTCATCAGGCCGACTTTCGCGCGCGCAATACAAAGAACAGCCCAAGCGCAATCATCGGAAGCGACAGGAGCTGTCCCATGGTCAGCCCATAACCGCCCAGTTGCCAAGCCAGCCCCAGCGGATTGCCCTCAGAGACGAAATGCGCATCCGGTTGGCGAAAGAACTCGACCACAAAGCGGGCCGCGCCATATCCGGCGAGAAAAACCCCGACGACCATCCCGGGCCGTTTCAAGGCCTCGCGCCGATAAACCAACCAGAGCAGCACCGCGCCCAACAGTACCCCTTCCAGCAAGGCTTCATACAACTGAGACGGGTGGCGGGCGCATAGCGTCAGGACATCGGGGCAATCCTGTGCGGCGACCCCGGGGAACACCACGGCCCAGGGTACATCCGTCGGGCGCCCCCACAGTTCTGCATTGACGAAATTCGCCAGCCGCCCCAACAGCAATCCCGGCGGCACCGTGTAGGCCACCAGGTCGGCAAGGCTGAGCCGGGGAATATTATGGCGAATGGCGTAAAACCAACTGGCCAGGACCACACCCAGCAACCCGCCGTGAAAGGCCATGCCGCCCTGCCAGACCTGCAGAATTTGCCCCGGATTGGCCAGGTAATAGCCGGGTTGATAAAACAGCACGAATCCCAATCGACCACCGACAATGACGCCGATGATGATCCAGGTCAGAAGATCCTCGATCTGTTCGGGTTTCATCGGGGCGGTGTCGTTTGGCCACAGCCCCGCGCGCCGCGTGGCCATGACTGCCATACGCCAGGCAATGACAATGCCCACGATATAGGCCAGCGCATACCAGCGCAGCGCAAACTCCATCCCAAAGGCAGTGATGGAGAACAATTCGGGTGATAGGTCGGGAAAAGTGATGACGGCTTGCATGCGCCCTGAATGCCCGTGGCAAAAGGGGGAAGTCAACCTTGCCCATGGCGTCCGGACACACCATATAGTGAGCAAGCCTGAAACGGAGATCGAACATGCAAACCCGCAACAAATTCATGGATGACATGTCGCAGCTGATGACCAACGCCATGGGCGTGGCCCAGGGTGCCAAGGACGAAGCCGAAACCGCGATGAAAAGCCTGATGGACCGCTGGTTGGCTGACCGCGATTTTGTCACCCGCGAAGAATTCGACGCCGTGCGCGCCATGGCGCAAAAGGCCCGCGAAGAAAACGAGGCGTTGAAAACCCGCCTTGCCGCGGTGGAAGACAAGATCAACGGCTGAATAGTCCTGTAATCCTGCAAGACAATGAACTGCGGCGCAGGCCGCGGTTCATCATTGGCGTGCGCCGCCATGGTGCCATCCGTACCGCCAATCCAAAGCGCCTGGGCCGAAGGCAGACAAGCCATTTCCATGCCTATGGACCGGGGACTGGGACCGCGACGTTCGCGGATGTGTTTTCGCCCAACAAGAGGCCGTAGTACTTGGGTCCTTGGTACTGGAGGCTTCGGGACTTGGGGTGGGTTCGCCCAATCTGCTTGGAGGGCTCCTGTTGTCTGCTTGCCTCAGGCCGGCCCTGGGGCGCACCCTGAACCGCGTGCCAGGTCACTTAAACGTCGGTGGGTTTGCACAATTGACCGCCTTGTCTTCAAATGTGCCAAAGGGGGCGGCGGGCTTCCATTTACGGAAATTTCCCTGTATGACCAAGTTGCCCCCAGCATTTTGGGGTTCTGAGCACTCTGTCCACAACTTATTGCAGTTATCCCCAAAATAGGGGGTTGCCAGATTGTTCCTGTAATCGCACCATATCTGGTACAGGCACGGGGGATCGCCCCGGTTTGTAGAGCAGGCATCTAGCGCTGGGGGCGCTGCCGCCCCGGCCCGCTAGAAAAGCAGTGAGGTGCAAAAATGGCCCTTTCCGAGCAGTTTCTGGAAGAAGACCTTCACCCCATCGATATTGTTGAACATCTGGCCGAACACCATGATTGGGATTTCGACCGGATCGGTGATGATCAGATTGCAATGGCGGTCGAAGGACAATGGCGAACCTATTCGATCACTCTTGCGTGGTCCGCCTATGACGAGACCCTGCGCATGGTGTGCACGTTTGAAATGGATCCGCCCGAGGACAAATTAACCGGGTTGTACGAGCTGTTGAACCTTATGAATGACCAATGCTGGGCCGGGGCGTTCACCTATTGGGGTGAGCAAAAGCTGATGGTCTATCGTTATGGATTGGTGTTGGCGGGCGGTCAGATGGCCAGCCCTGATCAGATCGACACATTGATCAATGCCGCCGTGCTGAGCGCAGAACGGTATTACCCGGCGATTCAGTTGCTGGTCTGGGGGGATCGCACCCCGAAACAGGCGCTCGAAGTCGCCATTGCAGAGGCCTATGGCCGCGCGTAAACCTATGCCCTGAACCGGGGGGCGTCGATGGGACGTGCTTCCGACATTTGTCACCTTGCCCCGTGACGGTCGGCCGACAGGCCACCGTTTCGGGGTTTTTGCGTGACGGTCTAGGGAAGGGGCAATTCATGGATATGTCGGTTATTGCGGACCGGGGGCTTGTGCTTCTGGGCTGTGGCAAGATGGGGTCGGCCATGTTGGCTGGCTGGCTCGACCAAGGTCTGCCGGCTGGATCGGTCTGGGTTCAGGATCCTTACCCGTCGGACTGGGTGCAGGCGCAGGGTGTGAATATCAACACCAATCTGCCCGGCAATCCGGCGATTGTGCTGGTGGCTGTCAAACCGCAGATGATGGGCGATGCACTGCCCGCAATGCAGGCGCTGGGCGGCGGGTCAACCTTGTTCGTATCGGTGGCGGCGGGCACTTCGATTGCTACCTATGAAGAGATCCTGGGCGCGGCCACACCGATCATTCGCGCCATGCCCAACACACCGGCGGCGATTGGACGGGGAATCACCGCGTTGATCGGCAATGCCCAATCCACCGATGCAGATCTGGATATGGCCGAGGGGCTGTTGCAGGCCGTCGGCCAGACTGTGCGTCTGGAGGATGAGGCGCAGATGGATGCGGTCACAGGGGTCAGCGGTTCGGGACCGGCCTATGTGTTTCACCTGATCGAAACCCTTGCCGCCGCAGGCGAGGCCCAAGGGTTGTCAGCCGATTTGGCGATGACGCTGGCCAAGGCAACCGTGGGCGGGGCAGGGGCGTTGGCCGAAGCGGCAGAGGAAACGCCGTCGCAGCTGCGTGTCAATGTGACCAGTCCGAACGGCACGACCCAGGCGGCGCTGGAGGTGCTGATGAATGAAACGGACGGTTTTCCTGTTCTGTTGAACCGGGCTGTTGGTGCCGCAACAAACCGATCCAAGGAGCTGTCGCGTGGCTGATCTGAGTTTTGACGAGTTCCTGAAGGTCGACATTCGGGTGGGTGAAATCATCCGGGCCGAGCCCTATCCCGAAGCGCGCAAGCCAGCAATCAAGCTCTGGGTCGATTTTGGGCCGGAAATCGGCGTAAAAAAGAGCTCAGCGCAGATAACGGCGCATTACATGCCGGAAACGCTGGTGGGCAAGCAGGTTCTGGCGGTCGTAAACTTTCCTCCGCGGCAGATAGGCAAGTTCATGTCCGAGTTACTCGTGCTTGGTCTGCCGGATGAAAACGGAGAAATCGTTCTCGTGGGGCCGGATGGAGCGGTACCACGGGGTGGGAGGATGCACTAATTATGAAAGTCTGGATTGCGCGGCCGATGACGGCCTCGGTCGAGGCCCGCGCGCGCGAAGCGTTTGCGGATCTTGAAATCCGTGAAACCAACGCAGTGATGAGCGAAGCAGAGATGCTGCGGGCACTGAGCGAATTTGATGTCGTGGTGCCAACGCTGGGCGACCGATTCACAGCCGAAATCTTTGCCAAAGTGGCTCAGCCGCGCTGCAAGCTGCTGGCCAATTTTGGCGTCGGGTATAATCACATAGATGTTGCCGCAGCGCATGCTGCTGGCGTGCAGGTGACCAATACCCCCGGGGCCGTGACCGATGCCACGGCAGATATTGCCATGACGCTGATCCTGATGTCCGCGCGGCGCGCTGGCGAAGGTGAACGCCTGGTGCGGGCCGGAACCTGGGAAGGATGGCATCCAACGCAGATGCTTGGCTTGCATGCGACTGGCAAGACCGTCGGGATCGTCGGCATGGGCCGGATCGGTCAGGCCATTGCACGGCGTTGTCATTTTGGTTTCGGCATGGACGTCCAGTACGTCGCACGATCCCCCAAGACGCTGGATTTCCCGGCGACGCGGGCTGAGGATCTGGCGGCTTTGGCGGGGGCGGTCGATTTTCTGGTCGTGGCTGTGCCCGGTGGGGCGGACACCACGCATCTGATCGATGCGCAAATCTTGGCCGCGATGAAGCCGACCGGCCATCTGATCAACATCGCACGTGGCGAAGTGGTCGAAGAATCAGCTTTGATCGCTGCGCTTGAAACGGGCTCGATTGCCGGGGCAGGGCTGGATGTCTATGAATTCGAACCCAAAGTGCCTCAGGCTCTGATGGATCGGGAAAACGTGACCTTGTTGCCGCATCTGGGCACTGCCACCGAAGAAGTGCGCAGCGATATGGGGCATATGGCATTGGACAACGTTGCCGCATTTCTGGCGGATCTGGAGCTTCCCAATCCGGTTGGGTGATCCGTACCAAAGCCTCTTTCAAGAGGCTTGGCCAACGCGGTTGCAACTGCGTTGGCCACTTTTGGTCAAATCTGTGAGCCGTCCGCTATTGCAGCGCGCCAGTGACGACGACACAGCGAGACATAGGTTTCATTGCCACCAATCTGCACCTGTTCCCCTTGGGTGATCGCACGGCCTGTCTCGTCCTGGCGGATCACCATGGTGGCTTTTCGACCGCAATGGCAAATTGTGCGGACTTCGCGCATTTCGTCGGCCAGAGCCAAAAGGGTCGCTGATCCCGGAAACAGTTCACCCCGGAAATCCACGCGCAGCCCATAGCACAAGACCGGCACATTCAAATCATCCACCACGCGTGCCAGTTGCCAGACCTGATCCGGTTTCAGAAACTGGGCCTCATCGACAAAGACACAGGCAACGGCCCCCTGTGACATGCGGCCCTGGATCATGGCAAACAGATCATCCTGGGGCGTAAACAGATCTGCTTCGGACCCGATGCCGATGCGGGACGCGATCCGGCCGACTCCGGCGCGATCATCAATCTGCGCCGTCAACAGATAGGTCTGCATGCCGTTTTCGCGATAGTTGTGGGATGCCTGGAGCAAAACCGTGGATTTGCCGGCGTTCATTGTCGAATAATTAAAGTAGAGCTTGGCCATGTCTGCGGTCTAAAGATCCTGCCCGGATGTTGGAACCTCAATCGGGCAATCATCTGCAAAAAATCGGACTTTTGGCGTGGTTTTGATGTCGAAAAGTGCGATCTGCCGCAGGTCAACCGCTGTCGGCGCTGCGTCTTGTATCCGGGACGGAACGGCCCTGGGGATGGATGGAAGACGGACTGGCCGACAGCTGACTTTGGTCGCCAATGCGACCATGGAGCCGGACACATACAATACTATGTACCGGCCCCAAACTCATGCTACGGTGGACAAACCACCAGAGAACTCTTTAAATCCCTTGATTACCCACGGGATATTTGAATTGTGACATTTGCCGTGTGTGGTAGAAATGGGAAAATAACCGGGCCATTCCCCTGCCATCTTGGCTGGGGGGAGCGCGGAACCAGAACCAGGGATGCATGAATGGCCGATATTGGGTCGTATTTGAAGAAACACACCGAGGCATTGGTCAAGGACGTGGGAATCGAGGCAGCCTGCCAGATTACTGGCAAGTCCAAAGCCACATTGGGCAGGTATTATTCGGACAATGCCGAACATGCAGATCGGTTCATGCCGGTTGATGCGGTGGCCAAGCTTGAGAAATCGGCTTCGTACCCGCATGTTACCAGTGCATTGGCCGAACTGAAGAACATTCGCCTGTCTTATGATGATCGCAAGCCGAACACCCCCAAGGCCGCAGGGGGCGTCAATTCGGATGTGATCGCGCTGAGCCAGAGATTTGCCATGCTGATGAGCGAATACCAGCAGGCGATCGAGGATGGGATCATTACTGTCAACGAAGCAAAGCGCCTGTTGCGGGAAACATCGCTGCTTCAGCAGGTTCTGATCGACATGAAGCTGCATCTCGAAGAAGAAAGCGCCTGAGTTGATTTCACTCCCGTTGGCGTTCTGAATGCGGCTGGTGCGTACGCGCAGCAGTCCCGTTGCTCGTGACCATTGTGCAGGTCTGATCTGTGTCGGGACCTGAGGGCTTGTTCCGGGTGGTCGCTAGGCTGATCGGGAGGAGACGGCAATTTGTGCCAAAGAGGGCATCGACCGGGAACACGCCGACATAATCCAACGGTCTCAGAGACCGCTCTGCCCATCACACTGCACACAAAAAACCCGGCCACAACGGCCGGGTTTTTCGTTGGATTGATCACTGAGGATGCAAAGTTACCCTTGCAGGCTCTTTACTTCGACTTCGCCTTCGGCCTGAGCCTTGATCGCCAAAGCTGCTGCATTGCTGCCCGCTGCGGTGGTGAAATAGGGGATTTTGTCATACAACGCGATCGAGCGGATCGCCTTGCTGTCTTCGACCGCCTGGGCACCTTCGGTGGTGTTCATCACCAATTGAACGGCTCCATCTTTCAACATGTCTACAATGTTGGGGCGCCCCTCGTAGACCTTGTTGACCACGTCACAGGCAACACCTTGTTCGGCCAGCCACCCTTGTGTGCCGCGGGTGGCGACGAGGGTAAAGCCCTGTTCGACCAGCGTCTGTGCCGCTTCGACCATCAGCTTGCCCTTGTCGGCATCCTTGATCGACACAAAGGCACAGCCCGAAGACGGCAAAACCATCCCGGCCCCCATCTGCGCCTTGAGAAAGGCGCGGGCAAAGGAGCGATCCCACCCCATGACTTCGCCGGTCGAGCGCATTTCCGGGCCCAGAATAGTGTCGACACCGGGGAACCGGGCAAAGGGCAACACCGCTTCCTTGACCGAGAACCAGGGCATGTCCGGGTCGGCCAGGGTCATGGGATCCGCCATCGGCGTGTCCACGTCATAACCGGCGTCGGCCTCATAAGGCGGGCGCATCGGGAAGGCCGACAGTTTTTCACCGGCCATCACACGCGCGGCAATCGACGCGATTGCGCTGTCGGTGGCTTTGGCAACAAAGGGCACGGTGCGCGAGGCACGTGGGTTTACTTCGATCAGGAAGATTTCGTTATTGCCATTCTCATCCGGTTTGATTGCGAATTGGATGTTCATCAGGCCGACAACATTCAGCGCACGCGCTAATGCGTGGGTCTGAACCTTGATCTCTTCGATCACATCCTTGTCCAGCGAATAGGGGGGCAGCGAACAGGCACTGTCGCCCGAATGCACGCCGGCCTCTTCGATGTGCTGCATGATGCCTGCAACATGCACGTCGGTGCCGTCACAGATGGCATCCACGTCCAGCTCGACTGCGCCGGCCAGATAGCTGTCCAACAGCACGGGGCTGTCGCCTGACACCACAACCGCCTCGGCGATATAGCGTTCCAGCTGGGCCATGTCGCGCACGATTTCCATGGCGCGTCCCCCCAGAACATAAGACGGGCGGATCACCAGAGGGAAGCCGATTTCCTCTGCGATTTCCATTGCTTGCGCGTCGGTCGAGGCAATGCCGTTGTGCGGCTGTTTCAGGCCCAGATCATTGACCAGCGCCTGGAAACGTTCGCGGTCTTCTGCCAGGTCGATGGCGTCCGGGGTGGTGCCCAGGATCGGAATACCTTCGGCCTCCAACGCATTGGCCAGCTTCAGCGGGGTCTGACCGCCGAATTGAACAATGACGCCATGCAGGGTGCCGTTTTCCAGTTCGGTGGACAGGATTTCCATCACATGTTCAAAAGTCAGCGGTTCGAAATACAACCGGTCCGATGTGTCATAGTCGGTCGACACGGTTTCGGGGTTGCAGTTGATCATGATGGTTTCATATCCCGCGTCCGTCAGCGCATAACAGGCGTGACAACAGCAGTAATCAAACTCGATCCCCTGGCCGATCCGGTTCGGACCACCACCCAGAATGACAACTTTGTTTCGGTCGCTGGGGCGGGCTTCGCATTCCACTTCGCCCATCATCGGGGCCTCGTAGGTGGAATACATATAAGGGGTCTGGGCTTCGAATTCGGCGGCGCAGGTGTCGATACGTTTGAACACCGCGTTCACACCCAGGGTGCGACGTGCCTTGCGCACTGATTTTTCGCTCTGATCGGTCAACTTGGCCAGACGGGCATCGGTAAAGCCCATCATTTTCAACGTACGCACAGTCGCTGCATCCGTCGGCAAGCCGTTGGAACGCACGTCTTCTTCGGTCTCGATGATTTCGCGGATCCGGGCCAGGAACCAGGGGTCGAATTTCGTGACGGCAAAGATTTCGTCGTTGCTCAGTCCGTGGCGCATCGCCTGGGCAATGGTGCGCATCCGGTCCGGGGTGGTCTGGCTGATCGCCTTGATCACCGCGGCCTTGTCAGGTGCGCCGGGGATGTCGACTTCATCAAAACCGGTCAGACCCGACTCCATCGACGCCAACGCCTTTTGCAACGATTCGTGAATGGTCCGGCCAATGGCCATGGTTTCACCCACCGATTTCATTGCGGTCGTCAGATAGGGTTCGGACCCCGGGAATTTCTCGAATGCGAATTTTGGGATCTTGGTCACGACATAGTCGATGGTCGGCTCGAACGAGGCCGGGGTGACCTTGGTGATGTCGTTGTCCAGCTCGTCCAGCGTATAGCCGACGGCCAGTTTCGCAGCGATTTTGGCAATCGGAAAGCCGGTCGCCTTGGACGCCAGGGCAGAAGAGCGCGACACCCGCGGGTTCATTTCGATCACGACCATGCGGCCATCTTCGGGGTTGATCGACCATTGAACGTTCGACCCACCGGTTTCCACCCCGATTTCACGCAGAACGGCGATCGAGCCGTTGCGCATGATCTGATATTCCTTGTCGGTCAGGGTCAGGGCCGGGGCCACGGTGATCGAATCACCGGTGTGTACACCCATGGGGTCGACGTTTTCGATGGAACAGACGATGATCGCGTTGTCCGCCTTGTCGCGGACCACTTCCATCTCGTATTCCTTCCAGCCCAGCAGGCTTTCATCCACCAGGATCTGGTTTACCGGAGAGGCGTCCATTCCGGTGCGGCAGAAGTGGATGTAATCTTCGCGGTTATAGGCCACGCCACCACCGGTGCCACCCATGGTAAACGCAGGCCGGATGATGGCGGGCAGGCCGATCTCTTCGAGATCCTCCAGTGCGAGTTGCACCCCGGCATCCAGATCGGCGCTGCCGTCGGGTTTCTTGGGGGCGGTGACGATTGTGGCCTTGGGGTTTTCGATGCCCAGCCGGTCCATCGCTTCGCGAAAGAGTTTACGATCTTCGGCCATTTCAATGGCATCGCGGGTGGCACCGATCATTTCGACGCCGAATTTTTCCAGCACCCCCATCTCTTCGAGCGCCAGCGAGGTGTTCAGCCCGGTCTGTCCGCCCATGGTCGGCAACAGCGCGTCGGGGCGTTCCTTTTCGATGATCTTGGCGACCACTTCCGGGGTGATGGGTTCGATATAAGTGGCATCGGCCAGACCGGGGTCGGTCATGATCGTTGCGGGGTTCGAGTTCACCAGGATCACCCGGTATCCCTCTTCGCGCAGCGCCTTGCACGCCTGTGCGCCAGAGTAGTCGAATTCGCAAGCTTGCCCGATTACGATGGGACCCGCCCCAATGATCATGATCGATTGGATGTCGGTTCTCTTTGGCATGGCCAGATTCCTTCGATTTTGCGCGAGTCAGCAGGCGCCGCCCGTGCGCCCAAATTGTCCTGCGTTATAGGCACCGCGCGGAAAGGTGCAAGGGGGATCGGAAATGGAAGTGAATTTGCCGCTTTCCCCCCTTCCGAATGCGGTCAGAGACACTATACCAAAGCCCAGCGGCAAATGGGGATGCCAGATGCATATTCGTTTCGACCAGGGACCGGCCGGGCCGGGGACGTGTTTTGAACAACCGGATCAGGTGATCCGGGCGGATACGGCGGGCGATGTGCCCGCTGCGCTGGACGCAATGGATCGCGCCCGGTCCCAAGGTGCGTGGCTGGCGGGATATGCCAGTTACGAACTTGGCTATGTTTTGGAGCCCCGGCTGGTGAATCGGTTGCCACGGCAACGCCGCTTGCCGTTGTTGTGTTTCGGGGTTTATGGCGCGCCAGGTGTCAGCCCCCTGGGGACAGGCGAAGCCGCTCTGGGGGCTTTGCGCCCGCGGTGGGATCAGGCCCGGTATACCCAGGCTTTTGATGTCGTGAACGCAGGTATTGGCGCTGGTGACATTTATCAGGCCAATCTGACGTTCCCGATCGAAACCGAAATCTTTGGCGACGCACCAGCGTTGTATGCCGCCCTTTGTGATCTGCAACCGGTTGGACATGGTGCCATGGTGTTGCAGGATGGCTTGCCCGATCTGTTGTCGCGCAGCCCCGAACTGTTCTTTCGCACGACGGCCGACGGCATGATCGAAACACGCCCAATGAAGGGGACACAACCCCGCAGCCCCGATCCGGTCGAAGACGCGCGTCGTCGCGACTTTCTCAGGACGGATGAAAAGAACCGCGCCGAGAACCTGATGATCGTGGACCTGCTGCGCAATGATATCAGCCGAGTGGCCGAAACCGGATCGGTCAGAGTACCTGAACTGTTCAGCGTCGAAAGCTACGCCACCGTGCATCAGATGGTATCGCTGGTGCAGGCACAATTGCGCGCAGAGGCCGGGTTGGGCGACATCCTGCGCGCGCTCTATCCCTGTGGGTCAATCACGGGCGCGCCAAAGATCCGCGCCATGGAGATCCTGAACGACCTGGAACCCTGGGCCCGCGATATCTACTGCGGAACGATCGGCTGGGCGTCCCCGGATGGAAGCGCCGAATTCAACGTGGCGATCCGGACACTGATGGTCGAGGACGGGCAGGTCACGCTGAATGTCGGCGGTGGCGTTGTCTGGGACAGCACTGCACCGTCCGAATACGAGGAAGCTTTATGGAAAACCCGTTTCGCCAAAACCCCGACTTTGCCTCAGACCCGGATTTCCGCCTGATAGAAACTCTGGGCTGGCACCCGAATGGCATAGGGTTCCGGCATCTGGACCGCCATTTGGCGCGACTGCAGCGGTCGGCACTGGCTTTGGGGCTCGCGTTTGATGGCGATGCTGTCCGAGAGGTCCTGGACACTGTCGGCGGCGTGCACGCGCAACGCTGTCGGCTGACGCTGGATGGGCAGGGACATATGGACCTGACCACTGCCGCGCTGGGCAAGACGCCAGAAGACTGGTGTCTGGTCGTCGCTGAAACGCGGCTCCAATCGTGCGACCCGTGGCTGCGGCACAAAACCACGCGCCGGGCGTTGTATGAGTCCACCCGCGCCAATCTGCCTGCGGGCGTGGGCGAGGCGATCTTTGTCAATGAACGCGAAGAGGTCTGCGAAGGCACCATTACCAATATCTTTGTGACGCTGGCGAATGCAGATCGGGTGACGCCGCCGCTGGCCTGCGGCGTGTTGCCGGGAATCCTGCGCGAAACCTTGTTGGACTCCGGCGACTTTCGGGAACAGGTGGTCACGCTGGACGATTTGCGCACAGCTCGATCCATCGCTGTTGGAAACTCGCTGCGTGGCCTGATCCCGGCCCGCTTTGCGGGCGGTCTTGGCTGATTGCACAGATCCGTCCTTCATCTGGCCGGAAATATCCCGGGGGTGAATGCGCCGCAGGCGCAGAGGGGGCTGGCCCCCTCAAATCCGGTGAAATCCAAAAAACCCGACGACCAGAGAGGGCACAGAGCTCTCTCCCCTTGACTTCCCCGGCCCGGCACGGTGTATCGGCGCGAACCGTTTTGACGCCCGAAGGGATCTGATCCATGCACGCTTATCGCAGCCATACCTGCGCCGCTCTGACCGCCGCCAATGTCGGCGAAACCGTTCGCCTGTCCGGTTGGGTCCATCGGGTCCGTGATCACGGCGGCGTTCTGTTCATCGACCTGCGCGACCATTACGGCATTACCCAGGTGTTGTGCGATGGCGACAGCCCCGCCTTTGCCGATCTGGAAAAGGTCCGCTCCGAATGGTGTATCCGTATCGACGGTACCGTCAAGGCACGCGCCGCTGATCTGGTGAACCCGAAACTGCCCACCGGCGAAATCGAAGTATACGTGCGTGAGCTGGAAGTCTTGGGGGCTTCCGAAGAGCTGCCGCTGATGGTGTTTGGCGATCAGGAATACCCCGAAGAAACCCGTCTGCGGTATCGGTACCTCGATCTGCGCCGGGAAAAGATGCAGGCCAATATGACCCTGCGTTCGGATGTGGTTGCCTCGATGCGCAAACGCATGTGGGACCGCGAATTCCGCGAATACCAGACCCCGATCATCACCGCTTCCAGCCCCGAAGGCGCGCGTGACTTTCTGGTGCCCTCGCGTCTGCACCCGGGAAAATTCTATGCGCTGCCGCAGGCCCCGCAGCAGTTCAAACAGCTGATGATGGTGTCGGGCTTTGACAAATACTTTCAGATCGCGCCGTGTTTCCGCGACGAAGACCCGCGCGCCGACCGGTCGCCCACCGATTTCTACCAGCTTGACCTCGAAATGTCGTTTGTCACCCAACAGGATGTATTCGACACCATCCAGCCGGTGCTGCAGGGCGTGTTCGAAGAGTTCGGCGGTGGTCGCAAAGTCGATACCGACTGGGAGCAGATCTCCTACAAGGACGCTGCCAAATGGTATGGCACCGACAAACCCGACCTGCGCAACCCGATCAAGATGCAGGATTGTTCCGAACATTTCCGTGGTTCCGGCTTTGCCATCTTTGCCAGCCTGCTGGAAAACGAAGGCACCGAAGTGCGTGCCATTCCGGCCCCAACAGGTGGGTCGCGCAAATTCTGCGATCGGATGAACAAATTTGCCCAGGCAGAAGGTCTACCCGGCATGGGCTATATCTTCTGGCGCAAGCAATCGGCAGATTCCATCGCGCAGGAACGTGGCATTTCGGTCAAGGACGTCAATGCGCTGATCAAATCTGGCGAAATCGTTCTGGGCAACGAAGCGGCGGGACCGCTGGCCAAGAACATCGGTCCCGAGCGCACAGAAGCGATCCGTCAGCAGCTGGGTCTGGACGTGGGCGATGCGGCGTTCTTCCTGGGCGGCAAGCCCAAGGCGTTTGAATCCGTTGCAGGACGTGCACGGACTGTCATCGGTGACGAACTGGGTCTGACCGACACCAACCGGTTTGCATTCGCCTGGATCGTCGATTTCCCGATCTACGAGGCAGACGAAGAATCCGGCAAGATCGATTTCGAACACAACCCGTTCTCGATGCCCCAGGGCGGCATGGAGGCGTTGCAGGGCAACCCGCTCGAGGTGCTGGGCTATCAGTATGACCTGGCCTGTAACGGGTACGAGCTGGTATCCGGTGCGATCCGGAACCACCGTCCCGAAATCATGTTCAAGGCCTTTGAAATCGCCGGTTATGGCAAGGACGAAGTCGAAAAGCGTTTTGGCGGTATGGTCAACGCATTCCAATTCGGCGCTCCGCCCCACGGTGGCTGTGCGGCCGGGATCGACCGCATCGTCATGCTGTTGGCCGACACGGCCAACATCCGCGAAGTCATCATGTTCCCGATGAACCAGCGCGCCGAAGACCTGATGATGTCGGCCCCTTCGGAGCCGATGACCGACCAGTTGATGGAGCTGGGCCTGCGGGTGATCCCGCAGGATTGATCTGACTGGATCAGACGGCGTTATTTTTAAACGGCCCGGCGTTTGGCGACCGGGCCGTTTTCTGTTTCAAAGCCCCAAGCGATTTTGGGCGGAAACCGGCGCGGGACGAAAGAGTGCGTCAAAAGCGTGCAGCGCGCGCGCAGTCCCGTTAGTCTGGGTGCATCGCTGGATTCGGGTTGACGGAGCGGGCTGCGGATGGGTTTTTCTTCTGAACTGGCGGAAATCCGTTTTGGATGTGGTCTTTCGCCCGACCTCGCGGCACCACGATCGGCGTTGGACATTCTGGACAGATTGGCAGCCCCGGACGTGATGGTGACGCAGTTTCCGTTGGAAACATTCGACGTTTTTCGCAATCGGCAGCTGTTGTTAGAGCGGAACACACGAACCGCGCGCAAAGCCCGGAAAAACCAGAACACAGCCAAGGCCGCGCGGTTTCAGCACCAGGCGGGCACGCTTCGCAAAAAGGCGCGGCAGGCAAAAATCGGCTGGCTTGGCCAGTCGATACTGCGCTGGACATGGACTGAACAGGGATTTCGCGAACGGCTGGTGACATTCTGGGCCGACCATTTCACCGCAATCGGCAAGGCGGGATTGTTTCGGTATGGGACACCCATTTATATCGAAGACGCAATCCGACCCCATATCCTGGGCCGCTTCAGCGATCTTTTGATTGCCGCAACGACGCATCCCATCATGCTGAATTATCTGGATCAGGACAAATCGGTGGGTCCCAGCAGTCTAGCCGCCCAGACCAATAGACGGTTAAAAGGGGTGAATGAAAACCTGGCGCGAGAGGTTCTGGAACTGCACACGCTGGGCGTTGAGGGGCCGTATGACCAATCGGACGTGCGTCAATTGGCTGAATTGTTCACCGGCCTGACACAAAACGCCAAGACAGGTTTCATATTCCGCAAGGATATGGCCGAACCGGGGGCCGAGACTGTCCTGGGCAAAGCCTATGCCGCCACTCCCGCGCTGGGTACGATCCATGATGTGCTGACCGATCTGGCCATGCATCCGGCGACAGCGCGCCACATCGCATCCAAATTGGCCGTGCATTTCGTGTCAGACACACCTGATCCTGTGCTGATTGATCACCTGACCCGTCGCTATCAGGACACGCAGGGTGATCTGATGCAGACTTATGCGGCCCTTTTGGAACATCCATCCAGCTGGGCAGACCCGTTGATGAACGTCAAACCCCCGTTTCCCTTTGTGGCATCAGCCTGCCGGGCTTTGGCGGTGTCTCCTGATCGGTTGCAAGGGGGCAGGCCGACGCGGATCACGCGTGGGATCATGGCATCTTTGGCGGTGATGGGGCAGGCTTGGTTGAAACCGGCCGGGCCAAATGGCTGGCCTGAAGAAGATGGTGCCTGGATCACGCCACAGGGTCTGGCCGCCCGGATGCGTTGGGCGATGGCCGCCCCGCAAGAGTTGCACATGGATTTGCCGGATCCACGGCAGTTTCACCAAAATGTTCTGGGCCGCTATGCCACGGCCCAGGTGAAATTTGCGGCGCGATCTGCGGAAACCCGATCCGATGCTATTGGCCTGACGCTGATGTCCCCGGGGTTTCAGCGCCGCTAGATTGAGTCGAAGGAGTGGTATGATGCCCCAAAGGTTGTCCCGGCGCCGGTTTCTGAGCCAAACGGCTGGTTTGGGGTGTACGCTGGCCGCAAGCCCGGTGTTGACCCCTGTCACCTTTGCAGCGGCCCCTTGGGAGACACGGCTGGTGGTGATCATCCTGCGTGGGGGCATGGATGCCCTGGATGTAATACAGCCTTACGGTGATCCGGATTATGCGGCGCTGAGGCGGACGTTGAAGGGTGGACCTGAATCGGGCGCAGCCGATCTGGACGGGTTTTATGCGCTGCATCCGGCGTTGATGCCGTTGCGCCCGCTTTGGGACCGTGCCGAACTGGGATTTGTTCATGCGGTATCGACCCCTTACCGGGACAAACGCAGCCATTTTGACGGGCAGGATCTGCTCGAAGCGGGCACGGCCGGATTGGATGGTCGCACGGACGGCTGGCTGAACCGGCTGTTACAGACTGTACCCGGTGCCGGACCGCGGACGGCCTTTGCGTTGGGTCGGGACGACATGAAGCTGCTGCGTGGCCCTGCCGGGGTGTCCAACTGGTCCCCCGAAGCCAATCTGGTGATGAGCCCACAAGCCGAACGTTTGGCCGGGTTGGTCATGCAAGAGGATCCATTGTTTCATACCGCGCTGAACGAAGCGCTGGATCTGTCCCGTGCGGAGATGGGGGGCACCCGTCTGGCGGATCAGATGGACGAGGGCATAGATGAAAAGATGGCCCCAATGACCATGCCAAAGCCCCAAAAGGGCAGGATGCACCGTCAAATAGCAGCTTTTGCCGCCCGCCAGCTACGCGGGGATACACGGGTGGCGTCCTTTTCCATCAACGGTTGGGATACGCACAGCCGTCAAAAGGCGGGGCTCAGAGCGGCGTTGGGGCGGTTGGCCGAAACAATCCTGGAGGTGCAGACCGGGGTGGGGCCAGATGTTTGGAGCAAGACGGCGATTGTGGCGCTGACCGAGTTCGGCCGTACCGTGCGCGAAAATGGCACTGGCGGCACCGATCATGGCACCGGCGGGGCCATGGTGCTGGCCGGAGGTGCAATCCGTGGCGGCAGGGTGCAGGGACACTGGCCAGGGCTGAAGGAAGCAGATCTATATGCGCGGCGGGATTTGATGCCGACAGCAGATGTGCGTGCGCAGGTTGCCTGGATTCTGAGGGATGTGGCCGGTCTGGACCAAACCACCCTGGAGAACACGATATTTCCCGGGGTGGACATGGGGGCGAACCCAAAGCTGTTGCGCTGAACATCAGCCCGCGAACACCCTATGGCAAACCGGTGCCCCATCTCGTGGCTTTGGCGCGGCAGCACCCCGGATCACAGGCGGGCATTTCGACGGTAACACCAATTGGGCAGGCTGCGCCCGACGTGTCATTTGATCACGGACGCTCCGGTCAGTTTGCGATTGCGTCGAATTTCACGGGCGGCGGCCCTGGCCTGAGCATAGAGCACGACAACCAGGGAAAAGATGGCCAGAACAAAGATTTCGAACATCAGATTGCCTTTCGGTGCAAAAGACGTTCCTGAACCAATCCGGCAATGCGGGCCGTATCCGAGGCCACAGGCCCCCCGTTGGCCCGGGTCCTGGCCAAACCCGCCGCTGCATCCGCCAATGACGTATCCCCGGCGCTGCGGGCAATCCCACCGACAAATTGGGCGACATAGTCCAGGACCTTGTCATCCTGCGATTCATTCAGCACATCGGCCACATGGGCCATATCATCCTGAAAGGCCAAGGGGTCCGGTTCGATCTGTTCGTCGTCACACAGACGCAGCCCGGCAGGCCGGTCTTCGGCGGGAAGCCGGGTCAGGACCGCCTGTTGAAAAACGGCCAGCGAGGTGACGGGTTTGGCCAGAAAACCATCAGCACCGGCCGACATGGCCAGCGTTTCGCCCGTGTCTTCGCCAGATGTGCCCAGAATGACACCGACACGGGGCACCGATTCGGCCAGATCACGGATCAGCGACAACCCCGACCCGTCCGGGAGCCCCAGATCAATCACGATGACGGCAGGTCGATAGACCTGTAGATGCCGATACGCGGACTTCAGGCAATCAGCCCGTCGGATGCGCGCCCCGCTACGCAAACACAAAAGGCGCATCGCTTCGGATGCGTATCGGCTGTCCTCGACAACCAGAATGGTCAGCCCCAATAGTGGGCGGGTGGGCGTCGGGTGCCGATTTGGCGTTGCAAAGGGATCCAGTTCGTCCATGTCATGCCTCCTGAGCACGAGGCTAGAGCGAGATGGCTAACACCGGGTTAACAGCAGGAGCATCCTCTCTGACCAGGTCACGAAACCATGGGGCCGGGCGCATTGGCGCACTTGTTCCCATGGCGCATCCAGACCATAACCGGGCCAACGCAAGACATAGCGCAAGACATAGCGCAAGACATCAGGAGAGAGAGAGTATGATTGGTCGTTTGAATCACGTCGCCATTGCCGTTCCGGACCTCGAGGCCGCAGCCGCCCAATACAGCACCGCATTGGGAGCCAAGGTGGGCGCGCCTCAGGATGAACCTGACCACGGCGTGACGGTCATCTTTATTGAACTGCCAAACACCAAGATCGAACTGCTTTATCCGCTGGGCGACAACAGCCCGATCAACGGGTTCCTGGAAAAGAACCCGTCGGGCGGCATTCACCATGTCTGCTATGAGGTCGATGACATCATCGCCGCGCGCGACCACCTCAAGGAAACCGGGGCCCGGGTTCTGGGATCGGGCGAACCCAAGATCGGGGCCCACGGCAAACCGGTTCTGTTCCTGCACCCCAAGGATTTCAACGGGTGTCTGGTGGAACTGGAACAGGTTTGAAACAACTATAGACCCGGGTGGTCAGCCAGACCGCCCGGAAAATTGGGAGACGCGTCATGTCCATCACATCAGGTCTGGTCCTGTTCTCTGTCATCTGGTTCCTGACCTTTCTGGTCGTGATACCCATTCGCCTGCAGACACAGGGCGACCTGGGCAAGATCGAGCCCGGAACCCATGCGGGTGCGCCCGAGCATCACCACCTGAAGAAGAAAGCCTGGATTACCACAGCCATTTCCTTTGTTCTGTGGATCGTCATTGTCGGGATCATCCTGTCGGGATGGATTACGATACGGGATTTTGACTGGCTGGGCCGGATGGACTGACGCCGGCAATCCAAACGGTTTCCAGAAAAACAAAATGCCCGGAATGTTAGAAACATTCCGGGCATTTGCGTGTCAGGGACATGTGGTTCAGCGTTCCGAGTTTCTTCCATTCACAGCGTGGAAAATATGGGTGAATGTGGCCGCGCCCAGGATCGGGATCACCAGGTTCAACAGCGGCACAGACAGCGGGATCGCCATCAGGATGCCGGCGATCCAGATCTTGCCCGCGTGCTGGCTGCGCAATTTGCGGGCACCGGGACGGCCCAGTCTGCGCATGGCCGCAAGTGTGAAATACTCCCGCCCCAACAGAAACCCGTTCAGCCCCCAAAAGATGAACAGCGCCAATGGTGCAAGAAAGGCATAGAGGATAAAGGCCAACAGATTGGCTCCGATCAGAACCCCCAGAAAGTTCACCGTATCGCGCAATGCGTCGCCAAAGGGCACCTTTTGCGCCTGGGGCAGGCTGGGATAATGTTTGTCTTCTACCGCTTGCGCCACCTCATCCAAAAACATCGACGTAATTGCCGACGCGACCGGGACCATCAGAAAAACTGACAGGATAATCATGAAGATAAAGGAGGAAATGCTCAGCAAATCGCCCAGCCAATGCACTTCTCCCAAAACCGGCAACGTCGCATCAGCGCCGACAAACCAATTTATCAGGATCAGAAACCCGGCATAAGCTGCGATCAGCAAAGCAAATGTCAGTCCGATTCCCAAAAACAGAACCCTACGGAATCGCGGGTCACCGATCTGGCCCAGAGCTTTGAGAAAGGACGAAAGGATCATTCCGAAACCCATTGGGTGATCTCCTCGAGATTCGGGCGGGGACGTTCGGGTGGGCGGGTGCCTTCGGTGGCGATGTGGACGAAACCGGCGATGCGTTCGTGTTCGGCCAGATCCAGCCCCTGTTCACAGAATGCGCGATCATGTGAAATCCAACCGGATAGCCAATTCGCGCCCCACCCCGAGGCCAGAGCCGCATTCAAAAGCGCCAGACAGACCGCGCCGGCGGAATAGGTCTGTTCAATGGCTGGGATCTTGGGCGACGGGATTTGGGTTTCGATGACGGCCACTGCCAACAGGCCCTGATCGAATTGCGAACAGCCCTTGGCAATATCCTCTTCGGTTTTGCCCAAAGCCGCGCCGCGTGCGCGGGTCAGATCCGACAGGCGCGCCATTGCACCCTGTTGGATGACAATGAATCGCCAGGGTTCCAGCTTGCCATGGTCCGGGCTGCGGGCTGCGGCGGTCAATATAAGGTCCAGATCCGCGCGGGTTGGTGCCGGGGCGACCAGAGTTTTGGCGGGGCGGGACCGGCGTGACAACAGAAAATCCAGAGCGGCTTGGTTGCGATCAGGCATATGTTAAACTCTTTTACATCAAGTGTGACCTATGTCGGTCAATCATGGTGGGATTTCAAGGGGGTCGTCAGCGATCGGGCATAATGAGGGCGCTTTTGCTGGATGGCCTGACAGGACCGGGCGCATGTGGGACCAGTGGTACCTGACCAGGCCGGGTGGGATCAACCCGGCTGGTGCATTGGCCAGAAGTGGCGCACAATCACCATATGGGTAAGCCAAAGAAGAAAGACCTGCCGGATCTGTCGGAACTGGCCTGCAAGGGCACTGAAATTCACCTGCGCGTGACGCCGCGGGCGGCGCGCAATGCCATCGTGCGTGACGGGTCGGTTTTGCGGGTCTCAGTCACTGTTGTGCCTGAGAACGGCAAGGCCAATGAGGCAGTGCAGTCGCTGCTGGCCACCGCCATGGGCGTGGCCCGATCTGATCTCGAGCTGAAACGCGGGCAGACCGCGCGGGACAAGCTGTTTGTCTACGTCGGGGCCTCACGCAGCTGATACACGCCCTCGGGCAGGTCCAGCGCCATGGCAAGATCCCGCAATTGTTCTGGTGACAAGGTGACGGTCACCACCTTGTCGGTGCGTGGGTCATACTGCTCCAGCGTCACACATTCCGCAAAAGAGTTGATGACAACATCCTCCAGCAGGGGGGTAGCCCCTTCATCCACCAGAGTGATCACGGTCGAGTCAAATTCGTGTTCGATGGTAAACATGGCTCCAGCTTGCGATGTCATCGGCGGTTTCACAAGCCCTGTTGCGGCCAAATCAGGCTGGGGGTGAACTCGGGCCTGTGTGTGTGATAAGTCTAACCGAATCCAACTGATTTTTGGGGTTAGCGATGCGCAAAGTTCTGATGATGCTGATGGTTATGGCCGGATGTGACGTTGCTGTGGAACCTGGCCCGGCACCGCAACCTTTGCCTGCGCGGGCCCAGAGCAGCGGCCCGACCTTGTCCACATCGGCCGCGATTTCGGCCTTTTCAGCGGCGTCGCGCCAGGTGGAACCCGTGGCCGAAAGCCTGTGTGCACAACGCACCAGCGGCATGAATTGTGATTTTCAGATCCGGCTGGACCGAGACCCAAAGCTGCCGCCAAATGCCTATCAGAGCCTGGACAAACAGGGGCGCCCGACCATCACCTTTACCCATGCGATGATGTCCAGCTTTCGCAACACGGACGAGATCGCATTTGTGATGTCCCACGAAGCCGCGCACCACATTCGTGGTCATTTGCAGCGCGGTGCACGGGACGCAACCGTCGGCGCATTGGTTCTGGCCGGTGTTGCGGCTGCGGCTGGGGCCAGCACGTCAACAATTCTGGATGCACAGCAGTTGGGGGCGGTGGTTGGCTCGCGCAGCTATTCCAAGAATTACGAACTGGAAGCTGACGAGTTGGGAACAATCATCACCGCCCGCTCCGGCTATAGCCCGCGCAAGGGTGTTGAATATTTCTATCGCCTTCCGGATCCGGGTGATCGGTTTCTGGGGTCACACCCGCCCAATAGCGATCGGATCACGGTTGTTCAGCGCACCATCCAGGCCAACGGGTTGAATTGATCCGATGGGTAAACCGGCTTCTCTCACCCGATTGGGAGTCATCCTGACAGACCGGGGATCCCGCTATGCCGTGACCGGGGCCAGGGTGACAAGCCGTGCAGAAATTGATGCGGTTCTGGCCGAACTGAAATCGGACCGCGCCTATGCCAAGGCCACGCATAATACCTGGGCTGCAGTCCTGCCCAATGGTGCGCTCAAGGCGGATGACGGTGAAAGTGGCGCGTCGATGGTGATCCTGCGGATGCTCGAACGTGAAGACATGAAGGATCACATTATCATCGTAACACGATGGTATGGTGGTAAAAAATTAGGAGGAGATCGGTTCAGGCGCGTGCAGGATTGTGTGCGGGCCTATCTGGATCAAAGAGAGCCGACCACCCACGGTTGACCTGTGTCAAAGCTGCTGGGCCATGCCTTTGTTAGAGTTGTCGTCAACGACAGTTTATCAAAGGAACACCCTTGTGCCCGATCGCGCAGATCTGAAACACCACGCTGGTTTGTTGGACAGAATGGCAGAAGCTCAGGGACTCGACCTGCAGGACGCTGTGATTTCCGGCCAGATTCCCTTTGACGAAATTGCCGATTCCGTTCTTCGATGCGCGCAATGTTCAAATCCCGGACACTGTGAATCCTGGTTGGCGACACACCAGGATGGCCCGGTTGGAACCCCACAATATTGCCGCAACAAGGAATTGTTTGAACTGGGCCGATACGGCCGAGGCCATTAAGCGGGGCAAGGGAGGCGGCTAGATGCATAAACTCGGGGATCCGATGACCCATTTGCGGCTGATGTGTCGGATGGGCCAACATGTGGGTGTTGATCTGGCACAGGCTCATGCAGATGGCAGGTTAAGCCAGGCCGATTGGGCCGAAATGGTTCACGCGTGTCGTGGGTGTGCCTGGGGCAGCGATTGCGGTGACTGGCTGGACCGGGCCCGAAATCCTGGCGAAGCCCCCGATGTCTGTCCAAACCAATCCCGCTTTGTTCAGCTGCAATCCAAACTTGAAAGTCCGAGCAATGTTTGAACCACGTCCTCTACATATGCTGATGCGCTCCCAGTTGGGGCCAATTGACCGCCACTTTTGGCTGAACCGTTCCGTGGCTCGCACCATGGGAGTGAATTTTTCCGAAGCCATTGCTCAGGGGCGCTTGGATGCGCCGGGCTATGCAGCGCTGTTGACGAAATGCCGGGCTGCAGATTGTTGTGAACAATGTGAAATCTGGTTGGCCCAGCAATCGGGGCCGGTGGATGAGGCTCCTGAACATTGTGCCAATCGTGAGGCGTTGAACGCCTTGCGGGACTGACACGACCGCGGCGGCTCCCGCCCGTCGTCGACCTTTCTGGCGAAAGATCTCCTCCCGTTGGGCGTGGCACCGCGCCAAAGGCGCGGTGCCACGCCCAAGTCTGCCAGAGGCTCCGGCGGAGCCGGGGACGCGCAGGCGCGGGAGTGCCTCGTTACCTATATCCAGATGTCAGAGTTTGGAGTGGGATCCGTCGCACAGCGGGCTTTTGCCGGAATGTTTGCACCCGCAGAAAAACATCTTTTTGTCTGCCTCGGCAGTGAATTTGACGGGGGCGAAGTCTGAGCCTTTGTGCGATCCATCGCAAAACGGCTGTTTCGAGGATTTGCCGCAGGCGCACCAGAAATAGGATTTTCCTTCGGTCACTTCGACCGGATAGGGGGCTTTTTGGCAGATGATGGGGGCGTCGGACATGGCTGGCTCTCCTCATGAGTGGTTGGTTGTGGCAACCGTGGCGCGTCGCCCGGCCATCGTCAAGCGGCCCCGACCGTTGCGTTGTCAGCATGGCCCGTGATGTGATCCACCAGGAGACCCCAGACCCCTGTTCAACGATCCCGGAGGTATCATGCTGTATTTTCTCAAACGTCTGCGCTCCCGCGTGATCTGGAGCTTGGCCGGATGCATGGACGCCTGGCGCAATGAACATTCTTTTCGCAGCTGGGTCTGGGCCAATCTGGTGTCGGGCGGGTTGGCATTCGTGCTGCCATTAGAGAGCGGGGAGCGTGCCCTGATCCTGGCGCTGGGGATACTGGTGCTGGCCGCCGAGCTGTTCAACACCGCGATTGAGCGGGCGGTGGATTACATTTCCGAGGAACATCACCCGCTTGCAGGCCGCGCCAAGGACGCCGGGTCGGGAGCGGTCATGCTTACCGCGATTGCCGCAGGGGTGGCTTGGGTGGTGGTGTTGGTGGGGTTGGTGTGAATCTCAAGTCCGGCTTTGCCGGACAGCGCCCGACCCTCCCCACGGGAGGGCGCTTTGCGCCCACCCTGGGTCAGGCGCTGGTTATTGAGACGTTCGGGATTAGTAAATTCCCAATCTAATGAGTGCCGGAAGTTCGAACATTTCTTTTCCATCTTTTTCTGCAGCAAGATCATTCTTGGCACTCTTTACAAATTCAACGTGAAATTCTTCAAAGTCATAGATGATTGAGGGGGCATCGACCTGACGGTCAAGTCTTGAGGTGGAAAAGTCTTGAGCAAGGCGCGCAACACTAACACGGTCTGAAATTCGATCTTCAAAACCGCGAGCATATTCGAGACAGTGACATGTCAAAGAATGAAGTAAGAGCCAATCTTGAGCTCTTTGGAGGCTGTGGTTGTCCGTAACCCGCCCTTGGCGGTCCTTGCGAATGCTCGGGAAGTCCTTTTCGTATGATCGAGAAAAATAGACTTGGTAATGATAAGGAATGCGGGAAAGAATCTCCGCGGATTGCTTATCCGAGTATTCGATGCATTCTTTGAGCGTTTGAAACTCAATGTTATCTATAAACGGTTTAATTTCTGCGTTCTGATATCTCTGGAAGTGAGTGTCGAGATCGGTGCTTGTTCTGAGATTGTTTTCTGAATTGATGAGTACTGTGAAGACATTGTGCTCGCAGCGACGCCCAATCTCAGCAAGTACTGCGGGAAGCATAGCCAAGCTTGCACGTTTTTTGGCTTCGGTCGCCGAATCTGCAAGGCGGTTTTGGTTCTCGATGTTGAAAAATACGCCCACAAGAGCGACACCTGACGCAAAGAGTGTAATCAGCGCCGAAACGCCATAAACCCAAAATTTGGAATATTCGCCGCCAATTTTGGATTCGATCAACAAAAAGTAGCCAATCCCGACAAAAACGCCGAGCAGGATCCAGAAGCTAGCGTTTTGTAGTAACCAAAACCTGACTCTGATTTGGGTTACAATTTCATCTACTTTTGGCGACCCCACAAATCATACTCCCCGGCCTCGTCAACTTCAACGGTCACAATATCTCCAACGCTCAACCCTTCAACCCCCTCATCAATAAACAGGTTTCCGTCGATCTCGGGCGCGTCGGCTTTGGTGCGGCAGGTGGCTACCCCATCTTCGTCGATGTCATCCACAATCACATCCATGGTCTGACCGACTTTGGCTTCCAGCTTGGCTTCGGAGATGGCCTGGGCCTTTTCCATGAACCGGTCCCAACGCTCTTGTTTGACCTCGGCCGGGACATGGTCGGGCAGGGCATTTGAGCGGGCACCATCGACGTTTTCGTATTGAAAACAGCCAACGCGATCCAATTGGGCCTCGTCCATCCAATCCAACAGGTGCTGGAATTCAGATTCGGTTTCGCCCGGATAGCCGACAATAAACGTCGAACGCAGGGTGATATCGGGGCAGGTGGCGCGCCAGGCGGCGATTTCGTCCAGCGTTTTGGCCGAGGCCGCAGGGCGGGCCATGCGTTTCAGAACATCCGGGTGCGAATGCTGGAACGGGATGTCCAGATAGGGCAGCACCGCATTGTCCGGGTCCGCCATCAGCGGGATCAGCTCGCGCACATGGGGATAGGGATAGACATAGTGCAGCCGCACCCAAAGGTCGCTGGCTGGGCCCAATTTACCCAGCTCGCGCGCCAGATCGGTGATGTGGGAACGGACCTCTCCGTCTTTCCACGGGTTCAGATCGTATCTGCGATCCAGCCCATAGGCAGAGGTGTCCTGGGAAATCACCAACAGTTCACGCACGCCTGCTTCGACCAGCTTTTCGGCCTCGCGCAGCACCGCATGGGCGGGGCGCGATGCCAACAGGCCACGCATGTCGGGGATGATGCAGAACTTGCACTTGTGGTTGCAACCCTCTGAAATCTTTAGATAGGAGAAGTGGCGCGGTGTCAGGCTGACACCAGTTGCGGGCAGCAGATCGACAAACGGGTCCGGATCGGGCGGCACGGCGGCGTGCACCGCGTCCAGCACCTGTTCGTATTGATGCGGGCCGGTGACGGCCAGAATGCGCGGGTGGTGTTCACGGATGTAATCCGGTTCGGCCCCCAGACATCCCGTCACAATAACCTTGCCGTTTTCCTTGAGCGCCTCGCCAATGGCATCGAGGCTTTCGGCCTTGGCGCTGTCGAGAAACCCGCAGGTGTTCACGATCACCGCATCGGCACCGGCATAGTCGGGCGAGATCCCATATCCTTCGGCGCGCAGCCGGGTCAGGATGCGTTCGCTATCCACCAATGCTTTGGGACAGCCCAGGGAGACCATGCCCAGAGTCGGCTGATCCGGGCGCGGGGCGTCGCGCAGTTGCAGGCTGGGGGCGATATCGGGGCGCAGGTTGGGCGGGTTCGTGGTCATGACCGCCCCTATAGTATGGCAGGACACGCCTGCAAAGGGCCATGTGCCATTGCGCACGCTGGACCATGCGGTAATCTGATGCACAACAGGCAGGATTACAGGCAGGGAGACAGCCCATGCGTTTGCTGGTTCGGATCGTTTTCGCCCTTGTGGCGGCCATCGCCGTGGTGATCGGCGCCCTTTTGGTGCTCCCCGGAGAGAAGATTGCGGCCATTGCTGCTGATCAGGTCGAAACCCAGACGGGACGAAAGCTGGAGTTTGACGGCAAGGTTGCGATTTCACTGTGGCCGGTTCTGGGGGTCAGGACCGGGCCGGTGCGTTTTGCCAATGCCGATTGGGCAGGGGTAGAGGCCCCGCGCATGCTGACGGCCCAGCGGGTGAATATCGGAGTCTCGGCACCAGACCTGCTGAGCGGAAATATCCGGATCAAGACGATCGATGTGGTGGAACCGGTCCTGCATTTGTCGACGCGTGCGGACGGGCAAGGCAATTGGGTGTTTGACACCCAGGCTGTGGCCGGGGACGTGACGGGGGAAACAGCGGCCGAGGGGCAGCCCTCGGAATTGCCACTGGCGGTCGAGAACATCACGTTGCGAAGCGCCAGCCTGACCTATGCCGCTTTTGGCGCAGCCCCGATTGTACAGACAGATGTGGATCTTGATCTGCTGTGGCCGGATCCCCAGGGGACGGCCGATGTGAAGCTGACATTGCGCCCGGCCGGGGCTCCGGTGCAGATCGAGGCCGAAGTCGGAACTTTTGCAGGCTTTCTGAGCGGTGATGTCGCGTCCGTTGGGGCGACGGTGCGGACTGAGGGGGGGCGGGCGAGGTTTGACGGACGGGCGAGCATAGCCGGGAATGCAGCCGGCCGTCTGACCGTCGAAGCCCAGAAGCTGGCCCAAGCGATGCAGGCCCTGGGACTGGGCGACCCCGAATTTCCCCAAGGAGCCGGGCAAAGGTTTGTGCTGGGGACTGACATGACCTTTACCACCGACGGGCGGCTGTCCTTGCGCGACATGGTGGCCAAGCTGGATGAAAATGAACTGACGGGGGCGGCCGACATCCTGACCAGCGGTGTGCCGAATGTGACCGCACAACTCAAGGCGCAGCATCTGGATCTGTCCGCCTGGGCGGCCCCGGATGCGGGCGCGGCCATTGGGACGGATGGGCCCCCGACCCAGACGACGGGCTGGCCCACGGACAAATTGGATGCCAGTGCGCTGGAACTGATGAATGGGACCATTGATTTGACGGTGGGTTCGCTGGATTTGGGAACCACGCAATTGGGGGCATCCAAGCTGACATTGGGCATGGATCGCGCGCGCGCGGTTCTGACGATGGCACCGATGGCGATCTTTGGGGGAACGGTGACGGGGCAACTGATCGTCAACAATCGCAATGGGCTGTCTGTTGGCGGCAAATTGAACGCCGCAGATATTGCGCTGAATCAGGCCCTGACCCAGTTGGCCGACGTGAACAGCATCAATGGGCAGGCGCTGGCACAGCTGGAGTTTCTAGGGGTGGGCGAGTCTGTCGACGCCATCATGAAATCGCTCTCTGGCAAAGGATGGTTCGAAGTTGGCAAAGGGTTTTTCACCGGGTTCGATCTCGAAGAGCTGATGCGGAGCGGCCAGGGCAATGGTGGTTCGACCGTGTTTGACACGCTAACGGCCAGTTTTTCGATCCAAGGGGGCAATCTGAGCAATCAGGATCTTTTGTTGCGTCTCAAGGGATATCGCGCCGAAGGAACTGGGCGGATCGGGTTGGGCGATCAGGATCTGGATTACCTGTTCACGCCCATTGCGGTGAATGCCAACGCGGGCAAGGGGCTTCGCATCCCGGTCCGGATCAAGGGGTCCTGGTGGGACCCCTCCATTCGGCCTGATTTGAGCGAAGCGCTGGAGGCCGATATCGAGGCCAAGAAGGATGAGTTGGAGGCGAAAGCCAAGGCCAAGGCAATCGAGAAACTGGAAGCGGAACTGGAAACGACGATTACCGAGGATCAGGACCTGGAAGAGCTGCTCAAGGATCAGTTGGAAGACAAGGCCAAGAAGAGCCTGTTGAAGTTGTTGGGAGCAGATTGATCCACCTGTCCCCAAAGCAGGTTTCCAACGCCTTGAAAACCGCCGGGAGGTGGCTGTGGCACAGCGGGGATCTTAGGGGCAAAAAAGCCGGGCATAGTATTGCCCGGCTCGATAATCGTCACAGATCATTGCAGCGCGTCTGTGAGGACGCGCGCTATTTTCAGATCGTTTGATCGTAATCGCCAACCAGGGGTTCGGTCCGGATCACGGCATCAATGTCGTTGAAAATGGCCCGCATTTCCGCATCACTGTCCGAGCTTTCGCAGACGACCACCAGGTTGGGCGTGTTCGAGCTGGCCCGAACCAAGCCCCAGGACCCATTGTCCAGGATCACCCGGGCACCATTCACGGTCACGACGTCCTTGATTGCACGTCCGGCGACGTGTTCGCCGGCCTCATGTTTGGCCACCAGCTTTTGCACCAGCCGTTCCAACACCTGATACTTTTCGGTATCGGCGCAATAGGGGGACATGGTGGGAGTCGACCAGGTTTTGGGAAGCGCCTTGCGCAGGTCAGACATGGACATGTCGGGATTGCGATCCATCAGCTTGCAGATTTCGACCGCGACCCGCATGCCACAGTCATATCCCCGCCCGATCGGCTCGGCCAGAAAGTAGTGTCCAGATTTTTCAAACCCGGCAAGCGCACCGATCTGTTTGACCCGGCGCTTCATGTGGCTGTGGCCGGTTTTCCAGTAATCCGCCGTCACACCGTTTTTCTGCAGCTCGGGGTCCGAAGCAAACAACCCGGTGGATTTCACATCGGCCACAAAGGTCGCATTCGGGTACAGCTTGGACAGATCGCGGGCCATGATCACGCCGACCTTGTCGGCAAAAATCTCTTCGCCTTCGTCATCGACCACACCACAGCGATCCCCGTCGCCATCAAAACCCAACGCCATATCAGCACCGGATGCTTTGACGCTGGCGGACATGTCGTGCAGCATCTCCATCGCTTCGGGGTTGGGGTTGTAATGCGGGAAGGTGTAGTCCAGTTCGCAATGGCTGGGGACCACTTCGACGCCCATGCGCGCGAAGAGTTCGGGCGCAAAGGCCGCGGCTGTGCCATTACCTGTGGCGCAGACCACTTTGAGCGGGCGGGACATTTTGAAATCGCCAACCAGGTCGTCCAGATAGGCCTCTTTGACGCCATCGACAAATTCATAGGACCCACCCGGGCGGGTTTCGCCTTCGCCGTTCAGAACGATATCGCGCAACTCGTTCATTTCGTCGGGGCCGTGGGTCAGTGGGCGTTCAAAACCCATTTTGACCCCGGTCCAACCATTGGGATTGTGGCTGGCCGTAACCATCGCCACCGCAGGCACATCCAGGTGGAACTGGGCGAAATAGGCCATGGGCGACAGGGCCGGGCCAATGTCCTTGACCTGAATACCGGCCTGCATCAAGCCAATGATCAACGCTTGTTTGATGCTCAGCGAATAGTCGCGATAGTCGTTGCCCACTGCGATCACCGGTGCGATCCCGCGCCGCTGCATCTGGGTGCCCAGACCCAACCCCAGGGCAGTCATGCCCGGCAGGTTGATTTCATCGGGGTATTTCCAGCGCGCATCATATTCGCGAAACCCTGTGGGGGTGATCATCGGGTCGCGCAGAAAGCTCCAGGTGTTCGGCGTCACCGGCGAAGTAGGTTTGGTCATGTGAAATCTCGTGGCTTGAGGGTCAAATCTGAACTGGGTTGGCCTTGGCCAGCCGATCGAATGCCATCAGCGTATCGATCAGTTTGGGCATTTGATCAAGGTAGATCATATTGGGGCCGTCACAGGGGGCGTTGTCTGGATCCTGGTGGGTTTCCATGAACACGCCAGCGACGCCGACAGACACGGCGGCGCGCGCCATGACGGGGGCGAATTCGCGCTGCCCGCCCGAAGAGCCGCCAAGCCCGCCGGGTTGGGCTACTGCGTGGGTGGCGTCCATGATGACGGGATGACCGGCGCGCGCCATTTCGGGCAGCGACTGCATGTCGACCACCAGGCGGTTATACCCAAAGCTGACGCCGCGTTCGGTCAGCATCACGTTGCCGTTGCCGGTGCTTTCGATCTTGGCCGCGACGTTGGCCATGTCCCAGGGTGCCAGGAACTGTCCCTTTTTCACGTTGACTGCAATGCCGGTTTCCCCGGCAGCCCTGAGCAGGGCGGTCTGACGACACAGAAAGGCCGGGATCTGCAGGATGTCACAGACCTGGGCGACCGGGGCGCATTGTTCCTTTTCGTGCACATCGGTGATGACGGGCACGCCGATGGTGTCCTTGACCGATTGCAGCACGGCAAGGCCGTTTTCCAACCCCAATGCGGGCGCTGCATTGACCGAGGTCCGGTTGGCCTTGTCAAAAGAGCCCTTGAACACGAACTGCGCACCCGCGGCGTCGCAGGCTTCCTTGAGCGTGCCTGCGATCATCTGGGCATGATCGGCGGATTCCAGCTGGCAGGGGCCGGCAATGATGGTCAGAGGGCGATCATTGCCGATCGTCAGGTCGGCGACTTGGATATGTTTCATGGCTTATTGAGTAACCTGTTCGCGAAGGATGGACGCGGTAAGCGAGAGCATCAGGTAAATACCCGAAAAGATCAGGAAAGCCAAAAGGGTATTCTCGAACTTGCGCGGATAGGACGGATCCTGGCTTGCGACCGGTGTCACCGAGGTGGTGAGATAGCGCACCTGCTTGTTGGCTTCCAACCTGGTGGTCTCGACCTGTTGCAGGGCCGATTGCAACATCATGTCACGGGTTGCCAGGTCGGCCTGGGCCATTTGTATCCCAATGGTCAACTGAGCCAGCGAGTTCTCTCCCTTGGACGCATCCAGCATCTGGGCGTTCAATTGGGCGCGGACCGATCGAAGGCGGGCAATATCTGCTTTGGCCCCGGCCACTTTGGCCCGGTTCGGGCGGGCATTGTCCTGAAGGGCGGCCAGTTGCAGCTCCTTTTCTTGGAGCTGAACTTCGACAGAATCGATGCGACCGCGCAAACTGGCGATGACGCTTTCGGGGTCCAGGACGGATCCGCGCTGTTGAAGGTTGACCAAAGCATGTTGCGCCTCGCGTCGGGCCTGGGCCGCTTCCTCAAAGGCGCTGCGGGCTTCGCGCATCTGGTCTTCGCGTTTTTCCTCGCTCAATGCGTTTACCCGCTCTTCGGCATAAGAGATCAGATTGCGTGAAAACGTGGCTGCAACTTCGGGATCTGCAGCGGTCACTTCCATGCGAATGACACCTTCGGTCGGGTCATAGCCAATCCTGACACGTTTGGAATACGTCCCATAGGTTTCTTCATTCGTTGGATTCGGGTTCAACCGTTGGATTGGATCGATCCAATCCTGTGTGAAATGGTCCCGGAAACCGGCCTCTCGGTCCAGGCGCAGCATGGCGTCCTTGGATTCCAGATAGGCCTGCGTCGCGATCGAGTCCTGACTGGTGGCAAATTGGGTGCCTGACAACAATCCACCAAACCCGGATGAGCCCCCGGATTCATTCTTGATGATCAGGAACTGGGATTTGGTCGAATACATCGGCGTGGCGACAAAATAGAAATAATACCCGACGATGATGGTCGGAATCCCGACAAAGAACAGCAGCCGTGTCAGCAGCAGCGCCAGTTTGCGCCGCCGACGTCGCGCAATATCGCGTTGGATTTCGGTGATTTCCAGTGCGCGCCGCTCGGCGGGGCTCACATCGGTCGATGGCAATGTCTGCTTGGCGGGTTGGATCGTCTGTGGAAGCTGAACTTTTGATTCGTCTGTCTTTTCGACAGCTTTTTTCTTGGCCGCATCCTGTGGCACGACCAGTTCCAGCATGTTGGAGCGCTGAAACGGATCAATTCCCTTTTTGCGCAACAGCCGGACCGCATCAAAATCCGAGGTGGCAGGCAGGTTGTGTTTCTGGGCAACGCGGCGCGCCATGCGCAGCTGGCGCCCGGTCAGACCTTCGCGGCGAATGGCGTCAATATCCGCATCGGCGCTGGTTTCCCGGGCCGAACTGACCTGTCCGCTGCGGGCAGTCGGCGTGGGGCGACGCGGTGGTTGCGCCTGTGGTGGGGGCGATGCGTCCGACGGGGGCGTCTGGGCAGTTGATTGTTTGTTCTCGGGCGCGGTGGTGCCCGACGCGGCCGGGGGGACACGTTCTGCCCCCGACACTTTGGCCGCAGTGGCCGCCTGGCGCGCAGAGGAGAGCGCAGAGGCGCGCGGCTCGGACGCAGCAACAGCCTGCGCGGGCGCAGTTTCGCCTGTTGGGGTGTTCCGGCGGATCCGGAACTTTTTAGCCTTGGGTTTCGTAGTCATACAGCTGTTTCGCTTCTTCCAAGGTGTCGAACATATACAACTGGCCGTTCAGCAGGACGGCCGCCGATTGTGCGAATTTTTCCAGAACTCCAGGGCTGTGGGATACGATGACCATCGTCGTTGTGGCCAGCCGTTCCTGCAGGATTGCCCCTGCTTTCTTATTGAACTCAACGTCGGTGCTGGCTGGCATGCCTTCGTCGACCAGGTAGATATCGAACTCCAGTGCCAGCATCAGCGAAAAGGTAAAACGACCTTTCATACCTGACGAATAGGTGCCCATGGGCTGGTCGAAATATTCCCCGAGCCCACACAACCAACGGCAATAGGCTTCGACATAGTCCGCATCGAGCCCGTAAAGCTTGGCAATATAGCGGGCGTTTTCCTTGGCCGACAGTTTGCCGACAACGCCGCCGGAGAACCCCATGGGGAACGATATGTTGCACCGGCGAAAGATCTCACCTTCGTCGGGTTTTTCCAGTCCGGCCATCATGTTGATCAATGTGGTCTTGCCGGTGCCATTTGGGGCGAGAACACCCAACGACCGACCCAGTTCGACATTGAACGACACATTGTCCAGGATCACTTTGCGTTGTGATCCCGTCCAAAAGGATTTGCTAACATTTCTAAACTCAAGCATCGCTTGTTCCGGTACTGCCCGCTTTGACCACCTTAGAGAGGTTCTTGTTCACGGATCGATATTGCCCTCATACTCTCTCATTATCAGGAGAGAGTTAACAGGTTACGTCTGGAATTTGGCCACATTATGTCGAATTGTGAAACAAATTACCAACGCTGTTGGCGTAATTGTGAGGGTCAGGGGCATTGATTCCAAGTACTTTCCCAAGAAACACTGTCTCAGGGCGTCAGCGCCGGTCGCAATACGACTGTTTCCGACGGGGAAACGAATTGGGAAAATGATGGAAACCATTGACGAATTGACCGGTCTGATCCGGGGCTGTCGGTTGTGTTCGGATCGTTTTGCGGCAACAACAACCCGCCATCAGCCACGACCTGTTGTCTGGTTTTCCGACAGCGCCCGCATCCTGATTGCGGGGCAGGCCCCTGGTGCCCGTGTCCATGACAGCGGCCGCCCCTTTACCGACCCGTCAGGGGATCGGTTGCGAGCGTGGCTGGGGCTGAGCGCGACGGAATTTTATGACAGATCCCGGCTGGCCATTGTGCCGATGGGGTTCTGCTTTCCCGGCTATAACGCCAAAAAGGCTGATTTGCCGCCGCCTCCGATCTGCGCCCACACCTGGCATACGCGGGTGATGGCACAGCTGCCCAACGTCGAGCTCAAGGTGCTGATCGGGGCCCATGCGCAGCGGTGGCACCTGAACCACAAGGGACCGGTTACTGCATTGGTGCAGGGGTGGCGGGATCATGCGCCGCAGGTGTTCCCCTTGCCTCATCCGTCCTGGCGCAATACCGCATGGCTGAAGAAAAACCCGTGGTTCGAGAGCGAGCTGTTGCCGGTCTTGCGCGCACGGGTGCGGCAACTGATGGAATAAGAGGGCCAGATGGACCAGATCAGCGGATTGGACAGGGCACATGCCGAGATGGAGACCGCCATGGCGCAGGCCGGGGATGCGGACAGCGCGCGGCTGCGGTTCTATGAACGCCTGGCTGATACGCAGCTGTGCGTGTTGCTGACACAAGAGGCACAGGGTGACCAGATGACACCCGAAGTTTTTGACCTCGCGGATGGGCGGTTCATCCTGGTGTTCGACAGCGAAGAGCGGTTGGCGGACTTTGCGGGGCGGGTGGTGCCCTATGCGGCGCTGTCAGGGCGCATGATCGTACAGATGCTGACCGGACAGGGCGTCGGGTTGGGGGTGAACCTGGATGTTGCCCCATCCCAGACGCTGATACCGGCCGAGGCCATCGACTGGCTGAGCCAGACCCTGGGTCACGCCCCGGACGAAGTCGAAGCAGGGCTGACCGAATTTACCCCTCCAAAAGGGCTGCCTGATGATTTGCTCAAGGCGCTGGACGCAAAGCTGTCTGGTGCGGTCGGGCTGGCAACTTCGGCCTATCTGGTTGGGGTGCGCTATGACAATGGCGGGGCCGGGTATTTGTTGGGGTTTGTCGATGCCAAAGATAACGCCCATGACGCGCTGGCCAAGGCCGCGGGCGAAGCGTTGACGTTTTCCGGTATCGAGGCGGGTGTCATGGATGTGGGGTTCTTTGCCTCTGGTGATCCGGTTGCCGACAAATTGGCGGCCGTGGGAATGCGATATGACTTGCCCGAACCGCAGCAGCCAAAGGTTTATGCCCCACAAAAACCGGGTGGAGATCCGGATAATCCGCCAAAGTTGAAATAGCAGAAACCTATGTTCGCCTGGGCAGCACAAACGCGGGTGCCCAATTCTTTGGTAAAAACTGGCATTCTGGGGTATCATTCCAGTGTCGGCAAGTTGTCGATTTCCCAAACATGGAGGGACCGAAGATGTCAATGAAGCAGAACGCGCGTGACTTCTTTGAGGCATGTGAAACAGGCAAGGGCTGGGATGTTTGCAAGCAATGGTGCACGGACGGGGCTACGTTTTCGGCCCAGGCCGATGCGCTTGGTGACGTGAACACGCTGGCTGGATATGCGGATTGGATGCAGGGATTGCTGGTGCCGTTGCCGGACGGACGGTACGAACTGAAATCCTTTGCCGTTGACGAAGACCGCGGAAACGTAACTGCGGCGGCTGTCTTCCACGGAACCCATACAGTGGACGCTGGGAACGGAGCCCCCACGGGGAAGTCCGCGGCAGCCGATTACGTGTATGTCATGGATTTTGATGGCGACAAGATCAGCCATATGACCAAGATCTGGAATGATGGCCACACTCTCAAGCAGCTAGGCTGGGCCTAATCAGATATGCCCGGACGTTTGACGTCCGGGCAAACTGTTGGGGCGTGATGCCCTTGGATTGGTGCAAGCACTGTCATGCGCCCGCAAACAGCCAGGGTCAGCTTTCAGATTCAGCGGGTTCCAGTTTATCCTGGGTCCGGGTTTCGAAATCCGACGCTGCATGGCGTTCGCGCAACTGGGTGTGCAATTCGCCAAAGCCCCGGTTCACCATACGACCACGGCTGACGGCGGGGCGGGCATCAATGGCTTTGGCCCAACGCATGACGTTGGTATAGCTCTCGACGTCCAGGAATTCGGCCGCGCTGTACAGGCGGCCCAGCACCAGCTGACCGTACCAGGGCCAGATCGCCATGTCGGCAACCGTGTAGTCATCACCTGCAATATAGGTCTTGTTGGCCAGCTCACGATCCAACACATCCAGTTGCCGTTTTGCCTCCATGGCGAAACGATCAATCGGGTACTGCCATTTTTCCGGCGCATAGGCATAGAAATGTCCAAACCCGCCGCCCAGATACGGTGCGCTGCCCATTTGCCAGAACAACCAGTTCAGGGTTTCGGTGCGTGCGGGGCCAGACGCGGGCAGAAATTCCCCGAATTTCTCGGCCAAATGCATCAGGATCGACGCGCTTTCGAAAACCCGTACCGGTTCCGGGCCCGAACGGTCCCACAGGGCCGGGATCTTTGAATTGGGATTGGCCTCGACAAAGCCGGACCCGAATTGCTCCCCTTCGCCGATGTTGATCAACCAAGCGTCATATTCTGCGCCGGTGTGGCCCAGTTCCAGCAGTTCTTCGAACATGATGGTGACCTTGACCCCATTGGGCGTGGCCAGCGAATGCAACTGGAATGGATGTTCGCCCACGGGCAGGTCCTTGTCGTGGGTCGCGCCTGCGATGGGGCGGTTGATGCTGGCGAACTGGCCGCCGCTTTCGGTATCCCACGTCCAGACTTTGGGCGGGGTATAGGTCGGTGTGTCGCTCATCTGTTCGCCTTCTTTTTTCGTGTTCATTGCCGGTCCCGGCCATACTGAGCCTCTGGGGCTGTCAGAGACTTAAGGTGCTTTGAGGAAATTCCAATGACTGGAAGGTCTGCGTTGTAACAATTTTAACAATTCCCTCACGCATTCTCCACTCTGGTCACAGGGCTGTTAGGCCCCCTACGCAATCCGAAATAATTGCATATTGTCAATCCAACCCGGCAATGACGCCGCGTGTGTGACTGGTAAATGCCCGATTAATAAGGAAGATCAAGATGAAGCGTATGATCATGGCTATTGCAGCCGCAGGTTTCTTTGCAGTGCCTGCGTTTGCCGGTGAACAATTCGTCGACGCGACCGGCTATGCGGTGTCCGGCTACGACGTGGTGGCCTATCGCAGCCTGGCCGAAGTGCCTGTTGGGCAGGCCGCGACACCGGCGGTGCCGGGCCGTGCCGATATCACGGTGGACTACAATGGGGCCACATTTGCGTTCTCAAGCGAAGAAAACCGCGCCAAATTCCTGGAAAAGCCCGAGTTTTACGTGCCCCAATATGACGGACATTGTGCCTATGGCGTGTCCAAAGGCGGCAAGGTTCCGGGCAACCCGAACCTGTGGCGGATCGTTGATGACAAACTGTATCTGAACATCACCAAGAATGTGGTCGGGTTCTGGGAAGAGGACATTCCCGGCAATATCAATCTGGCCGAAGGCAACTGGCCGGGAATCGATCCCAAACCGGCCTCTGAGAATCCGATCCCGAATTTCACATCGCCAGCACCAGATCAGGGCTGAACCAGCCACCTAGCGGAACACATGCCCGGCGCACCTCCCAAGGGCATGTCATTGTGCGTTAACGAGTGAAGCAAGTAAAATACCCCGGAGCCGACGGCTCCGGGGTATTGTTCTGTGCGGCATCGGTCTGTGACGACCTGCCAAAGCAGAGAGCCGACGTGTTACCGTTTGCGGTCGCGTCGGGCGCTCATCGGTTGGAACGCCACGCCCACATGGGCTTCGCAATAGGGTTTGCCCTGCTGGACCGGCAGGCCACAGAACCAGAAATCTTCGGTCGCAGGGTCGCCAACGGGCCATTTGCAGGTCCGCTCGGTCAATTCCATCAAGGTCAACCTTTTGGCCTTTTTCTCGATTTCATTGACCTTTGCCAATGCTTCGGGGCTGATTTCATTGGCTGACGGCTGAGGAGGCAGCGGTTGGCCCGCAGGAATGATCTGCTTGCGCGCAGGCGTTGTCGGGCGGGAGTCGCCCGAAGGTGCTGCTTCGACCGGAGTCACCGGGCGGGCGGGTTCGGTCTTTGGCTGCGGCTTTGGTTTGGCCTCGACCTTGGGCGCGGCGGGGGCTGGCTTTTCCTTTGGCTCGGCGGCCTTGGCGGCGCTGGCGCTGGTGGTGCGGTTGGACAGGCCCAGCCTGTGCACCTTACCGATCACCGCATTGCGGGTGACACCGCCCAGTTCCTTGGCAATCTGGCTGGCCGACTGGCCTTCGCCCCACATTTTCTTGAGCAGTTCGACGCGCTCGTCTGTCCAGGACATATTATGCCTTCCCACGCTAAAAGCGGCCCCCTGTTCTCAAAGTGGCCGCTTCGAAAATTCCACGATCAGCGACCTATTCTAAACACTGCTGGCCGAGTTACAAGGCACCTTGCGCCCCGGAGTGGGGACGCTATGCAGACAAGACACAAAAAAGCGAGGGTTGCATGTCGGAGCGCGGGTATCATGTCGAACTGGGAGAGCGCCGTTTTGGCCGGGTGAACTGGTTGGGGTTGCGCACGCTTGCCGGGCGCGAGATCTCGCGGTTTGTTGTGGTCTGGACGCAAACCTTGCTTGCGCCCTTGGTGACAGCGGGTCTGTTCCTGCTGATTTTCAACACGGCCATCGGACCGCGTCGCGGTGAGGTGATGGGGGTTCCGTTTCTTGAGTTCCTGGCGCCGGGGATCCTGATGATGGCGGTGATTCAGAACGCCTTTGCCAATACGTCTTCGTCGATTGTCATTTCCAAGGTGCAGGGCAATATCGTTGATACGCTGATGCCGCCCCTGTCCGGGGGCGAGCTGTTGTTGGGGTATCTTGCGGGGGCCGTTGTGCGCGGTGTCGTTGTGGCGCTGGGCATCGGAGCGGGGTTGGCGTTGGTTCTGGGGCAGGTGCCGCAGCACCCGTTGATCGCATTGGTCTTTGTTGTCCTGGGGGCCGGGTTCCTGGGAGGATTGGGCATCATTGCCGGGGTGTTTGCCGAAAAATTCGATCAGATGGCGGCGATCACCAATTTCATCGTCACGCCGTTGGCATTTCTGTCGGGCACGTTTTATTCCGTCGATGCCCTGCCGCCTGTGCTGCGGGTGATCTCGCATCTGAATCCGGTATTCTACCTGATCGACGGTGCGCGCTTTGGCATGATTGGCACATCCGACAGCGACCCGGTGACGGGGTTGGTAATTTGTCTGGCAGCGACGGGCGCAATTTGTGTCCTGGCCTGGTCGATGCTGCACCGGGGATACAGGCTCAAGGCCTGATCTCACTGGGCAGGAATGGACTCTGGTTTGGAAACGGCGACAGGGTGCATCCGATTGCGCCCCAATCGCGGATGCAGGCGGCGCGCCAGAACCGCAGCTCCAAATGCGGCAAACCCTCCGGCGGCAAAAATCCCGGCCAATGGCGTCGCCAACAGAACCAGCCAGGCTGCACCCGGGGTCAAGATGCCCGACACATCACGGTAGGACGAATAAATCGCTGACATTTCGGTCCGTTCGGATGGTTTGACGGCCATCAGGAACGGCAGACCGGCACAGATGTCCAGCTCGATCATGCAAAACGAGCCCAGAACCAATAGGGCAACGGCCACCACTGGCATGTTCGACAGAACCGCCGCCAGCGAGAAACACAGCGCAACCGCGCCAAACCCGGCCTGCACCGCCTGGCGGATTGACCGGCGGGAAATCCATCGCTGCAACAGGGGCGCGCCAAACAGGGCGGCGTTGGTGATTGACAGAAGAATGCCGCCCAGTTGGTCGCCCAGTCCATTTTCAATGGCAAAGATTGGCAGATAGACAACATAGACCCACCACCCGCAGGACCGGACCAGGGCAAAGACATAGCCCGTGACCAGGCGCGGCTGCTCCAGAAACCGGGGCAGAAACACCAACGGATTCGAGGCCGGGCCGCGCGCGCGGGTGATCAGTTTGCCATTGCCCAGCCGCATGAACCAGAACACGGCCAGCATCACCAATGCCGCGGTGCCCGAGATCACAAAGGGCGCGGGTGCCCAGTATTGATACGACAGAACTCCGGCCATGGGCCCCACCGTCCATCCGACAGCGCTGTAGAACATCCGCGAGGTTTCGCATTTGCCCAACTCGACCCGAGAGATGTAATCCAGCACATAGGCGTTGAAGCAGATGAACACCATAACGGTCCCGACCGTATTCAGGGCAAGCGCAATCACGGTGGACCGAGCGCTGCCTTCGATGGCAAAACCCGCCGAGGTTACGAACAGCAAAACCCCGATGGTATAGGCCCAGCGGCGCGGGATCAGGCGGATGATGCCGGGCATGAGCAAGCCGATGATCAGAGATCCCAGACCCACCAGAAAATACGCCTGTGACACCAGCCCCGCGTCGCCCAGGGCCCGGTACATGACCAGCGGGAACACGGAAATCAGAATGCCCCTGACAATCGCTTCGATCCCGGACAATATGCCGAAATTGCGAACTGTCGGGGTGGGGGCGTGGCGCAGCCATTCGGGTATACGGCGCTCTTGCATGGCGGAAATCCTTGCGAGGTCAATAGGATCACCCTGCCTGTCAAGATGAGACAGAAATGGATGTTTCCGACCTGTGCGTCGTCTTCAGACCGTTGCGCAATTTTTTCGTTTCAGCTCAGCCGGGCCTCGCGCCAGGCCAGGATTGCCGCGCCGGTCAGGATGATTCCGGCCCCCAGAACGGAAATGCCATCGGGCAATGTGCCAAAACCCAGGAAATCATACGCAGCGGCAAAGATCAGAGTCGTATAGCTGAACGGCGCAACAAAACTGGCATCCGCCCGCGCCATACCGTTGATAAACGCGGTCTGGGCGCAGGCCATTAACAGCCCAATGGCCGCCAATGCGCCCCATTGTTCCAAAGTCGGCGCTTGCCAGACCGGAATGACCGCCACGCTGGCGATCACCAGTCCCAACAGATTGTTGACCAGCAGCACCTGAAACAGCGGCTCGCGCCCGGCGAGCTTCTTGATGAAAATCAGCTCCATTCCCATGACCATGGCCGCGCCAAAAGCCAGCAGCGCAGCAGGTTGAAACGATGCCGGGGTCGGTCGCAACAGGATCAGCGCCCCCAACAACGCAATCGCAGCCGCCCCCCAGCGCCAGGGGCCGATGCGTTCGCCCAGCAATGGGATGGCCAGCACCATGGCAAACACCGGATTGAGAAAGGAAATGGCTGTGGCATCCGCCATCGGGATATAGGCGACCGAGGCAAACATCAGCGTGACTCCCAACCAGCCAAAGCTGGTCCGCCCGATGTGCAGCCCCCAGTTCGGGTGGCGCAACCGCGGCCGAATCACCGCGGCAACCGCGCCCAATCCCATCAGAGCGAATAGAAAACGCCCATGGCTGATCTGCAGCGGATTGAGCGCCGGTCCCAGCGTGTCTGTTCCCAATGCCTTGGCAAACAGTGTGGTTGCCGCGATGAACGCGGTCGCGACAGTGATCAATGCCGCGGCCAGGGCCGGATTCTGGGTCTTTGGAACAAACATGGCCCAGCGGTGATCGAGAAACGCCCAAAAGGCAAGTTGCGAATGTGCTTTTGTGTCAGCTGGCGTAGGACAGCTTTGGCATCTGGAACAGGGCCGGCTGTGGGCCGATTGCCCGGGTTCTGGGGGCGAACATTGGATGCATGGGGCAGATCACAGTCTGAGCGCGCGGATGGAATACAGCCAGATGGCCCCCATACCCATAGCCGCGAGAAGATAGGGCAGGCGCAGCGCCACGTCGCGCCCCAGATCAGGAGCGGCAGCGGCTACGATCCATCCCCCCAGTAATGCGCCAAACGGCATCATGCCCCAGCCAAAGAAACGATACAGGCTGTTGACGCGCCCCAGCAGGTCGTCAGGGATCAGCCTTTGTCGGTACGATACTGTAACGACGTTCCACAACAACGCCGCGAACATTTCGGTGAACAATGCGAGCGCCACAATCCAGGGCGAAGAGGCCAGCCCGATCACGACAAAGGACAGGGCGAACACCGGCAGAGCAATCATCAATGATTGTCTTTGACCCCAGCGTGCGGCGATGCGGGGGCAGATCAGACCTCCGGCGACACCGCCAGCGGCCCCGGCTGTCAGCAACAGGCCATGTTGGGCCGCGTTCAACCCCAGGATTTCCTGACTGAACAGGATCAACACCGTCACGGTCATCAGCGATAGCGCATTCATCAGCCCCAACAGGATCGCCAGCTGCAACACCGTGCGATGACCTCGCAGCCATGCGATGCCTTCGCGGGCCTCCTCCCACACTGAACGGCGTGCCGGTGTGATGCGGGGGGCGATGGCCATGCACCAGACCAGCGCGGCCGCCCCTGCAAACGTGATGGCATCCAGCACAAAGGGGGCTGGCACTGCAAATGCGATCAACACACCCGCCAAAGGGGGGCCGACAAAGGAGCCCATAACCTGTTCGATGCTCCAGATCTGGCCATTTGCCTGCTCCAACCGGTCTTTTGGCACCACGGCGGGCAGAACTGTCTGGGCAGCGTTGTCGCGCACGACCTCGGCGGACCCCAGCAAAAACGCCAAGGCCGAGATCGCAAGGATATACAGATGCGCCTGCGCGGGCGGAAAGTCGGGGGCCAGGAGGATGATTCCGATGACACCGCAGGTCAGAACCATACGCAGCACATCCGCCTGGACCATCAGGCGGCGCCTATCGGCGCGGTCGGTCCAGACACCGGCCGGGATCGAGAACAACAACCAGGGCAGGCGGGTGGCAAAGGCCACCAGCGAGATCAGCACCGGATCCCGCGTGATCAATGTCGCGAGCCAGGGGAACGCCAGGGCCGACACCCCATCGCCCAGATTGGAAATGGCAGAGGCCGAGAACAGCAGGCGATAATTTCGCAGAGACCAGATATATGTCATCGGCCCACTCATCCGCAGAACGACGGCAGTGTCAAACACCGGTTCGATGTCGGGTTCGCCATGCGCTGTCTGCCATCACCGCAACTGTGCCAGCTGTCGAATTGTGGCGCAGGGGTGCGCAAAAGGGGTTCACAGGTCGTGATTCCTTCGTTATGGACCCGTTTCATGATCAAACTGATGCATATCACCGCGTTGCGACGCCGACGTTGATGTCCCACCAGGCCGTTTTCCAGCCTGTTTGATCCCCTGCGCCTGTCAAATTGGCGCATTCCCACCTCTCCATCGTTGACCCGGACCTTCATGTGTTGCAGTCACAGTAGTTCCATTTGCCAAAAAGGATGATCCTGATGATCCCGTCCGTTCTGCCGACCTATAATCGTGCCGCGCTTCAATTCGTGAAGGGCGAAGGCGCCTGGCTGACCGAGGCAGATGGCCGACGTTTTCTGGACCTGGGATCGGGGATTGCCGTGAACGCGCTGGGCCATGCGCATCCGGCATTGGTCGAGGCGCTGAGCAATCAGGCAAATGCCCTGTGGCATGTGTCCAACCTGTATCAGATCCCCCAGCAGCAGGCACTGGCCGACAAGCTGGTTGAACATACCTTTGCCGATACGGTGTTTTTCACCAATTCGGGCACCGAAGCCTGCGAGCTGGCGGTCAAGATGGCGCGCAAGCATTTCTATGACAAGGGGCAACCCGAAAAGGTAGAGATCATCACCTTTGACGGCTCGTTCCATGGCCGTTCCTCGGCCGGGATCGCCGCCGCTGGGTCCGAAAAGATGACCAAAGGGTTCGGCCCCATTTTGGGTGGGTTTGTTCACCTGACATTTGGCGATCTTGATGGCGTGAGCAATGCGATCTCTGACGCCACCGCCGCGATCCTGATCGAACCGATCCAGGGCGAAGGTGGCATTCGCCCCGTTCCAGATGCCGAACTCAAGGCGCTGCGCCAGATCTGCGACGCCCACGGTCTGCTTTTGATCCTGGACGAAGTCCAATGCGGCGTTGGTCGAACAGGCAAGCTGTTTGCTCATGAATGGGCCGGGATCACCCCGGACATCATGATGGTGGCCAAGGGCATCGGCGGAGGCTTTCCGCTGGGGGCTGTTCTGGCCACCGAAGACGCGGCCAGCGGCATGACCGCAGGAACGCATGGATCGACCTATGGCGGCAACCCGTTGGGCTGCGCCGTGGGCTGTGCGGTCATGGATCATGTGTCCGACCCCGAATTTCTGGCCGAGGTGAACCGCAAATCCGGATTGCTGCGGCAAAAGCTGGAAGGGCTGATTGCCGATCACCCCGATGTGTTCGAAGAGGTGCGTGGATCAGGTCTGATGCTGGGGCTGAAATGCAAGGCATTGAACATGGATGTGGTCAATGCGGGCTATGAAAACATGGTTATCACCGTGCCTGCCGCTGATAACGTCATCCGTCTTTTGCCCCCGCTGACGCTGACGGATGAAGACATCGGCGCAGCTTTCACCCGTCTGGATCAGGCGGCCACCCAGGTGGAAAACGCCTGATCGTCCTTTGCGACCATTACTCCGAAGGATCGGGTCTGAGACGCCCGCCCCCTCGGTCAGAAGAAGAAGCACCGATATGAACCATTTTCTAGATATTCACAAAACCGACGCGGACGAACTGCACGCGATTGTTGATCAGGCGACCGCCATGAAACAGGCGCGCCTGGGTCGCCCAAAAGTGGCCCCCGATGACGAACTGCCGCTGGACGGGCGCATGGTCGCTCTGATCTTTGAAAAACCGTCGACCCGGACGCGCGTGTCCTTTGATGTGGGGGTGCGCCAGATGGGGGGGCAGTCGATGGTGCTGAGCGGCAAGGACATGCAGCTGGGCCATGGCGAAACCATCGCCGACACGGCGCGGGTGCTGTCGCGCTATGTCGATATGATCATGATCCGGACCTTTGATGAAACGGTTTTGACCGAAATGGCGGAATATGCCGATGTACCGGTGATCAATGGGCTGACCGACCGCACCCACCCCTGTCAGATCATGGCGGATGTGATGACCTATCAGGAACACCGCGGTTCGATCAAAGGCAAGAAAGTCGTCTGGTTGGGGGATGGCAACAACGTCTGTGCCTCGTTTCTGCACGCGGCTGGCCAGTTTGAATTCGATCTGACCTTTGCTGGTCCGGCGCAATTGGATCCCGAAGCCGACTTTATGGGGTTTGCCCGGTCAAAGGGATCGCAGATCCAGGTTGAACGGGATGCCTACAAGGCCGTTGAGGGGGCCGATCTGATTGTCGCCGATACCTGGGTTTCGATGCATGACAGCCAATCTTCCAAGGAACGTCGCCACAACATGCTGCGCCCCTACCAGGTCAACGAACACCTTATGTCGTTTGCCAAACCGGATGCGCTGTTCATGCATTGCCTGCCGGCACATCGTGAAGAGGAAGTAACCTCGGCCGTTATGGACGGGCCACAGTCGGTGATCTTTGACGAAGCCGAAAACCGTCTGCACGCGCAGAAGGCCGTGATGCGGTGGTGTCTGGGGGTCTGATCGCTGCCAAAACGCAGGGGGCGCACCGGTGCCGCCTCTCCGCGGTGAAACCGTGCTGAAGTTGTGCCGAGCGCAGCATGATTGCCAGTTCAGGTATGCAGATCAGATGCGCCCCAAGGCGCGCCTGGCTCCTGCGAAAAACAGCTATCCGTCTCGACCGGGTTCGTCTGGATTGCTGGAAAACACTGCAATCTTGTTTCCCTGAGGGTCGCGAAGATAGCCGACATAGAACTGCGGCCCATAGGCGTCACGAAAGCCCGGTTGACCCACATCAGACCCACCTGCGGCAAGCGCGGCTGCGTGAAGGGTGCGAACCTGCTCTTGATTGAACGCCTCGAAGGCAATCATGGTGCCATTGCCTGCGGACGCAGGACACCCATCAAAGGGTGATTTGACGTAGAAATCAACTGGGGCACCAGATTGCCCGGGGTGCCTGGGCAGAATATAACTCAGGTCCCCGTGATATTTCTCGAGCTGGTATCCAAGCGCAGGCAGGAACGCAGAATAAAACTGTTCTGCGAGGGCGATGTCGTCAACGCCAACGGTCACGTAGGCAATCATTCTGTTGGGTCCTTCTCGCGGGGGCTGGTATCGGCGCAACGCGCTTGCCACATCTTCACACGGCCATTCTGGATCAGGAGCGGCACAGCGACAGGGCGCGACGACACTGTGGGGCGGGCGGTGTTTGCCGCATACGGGGCCAGAGGCACGGTGACGACCACAGGCTGTTTCACACAGCATGAAAACTGGCCGTGTCGGATGACAGTCTGCGCAGGTGTCGCGGTTGGAACGGACATCGGCCTGTGGGCGTTTTCTACCAGGTTTGTGTGACAGTCGGGATGCGCTAGGATGTCGGGTTCTGGTGGCGTATTTTTTGCGGAATACCCGAACAGACTCACGCGTTGATCTGTAACAGCAGGTCGCGCAGTTGCGGTTCATGCACCAGATTGGCGGCCACTTCTGCGGGCATCCATTGGCGTTCGCGTTGATGGCTTTCGGGATAGTTCGGTGACATGGTATTCACCGCGACCCGGTAGACATAGGTTTGTACCGGTTCGGCCGTACCATTGCCGCGCTTTTTGACATAGTCATAGGTGCCGATCGGGTCGGTCTGCGGATCGGCGGATTTCACACCGGCCTCTTCCCAGGCTTCCTGAAGGGCGCTTTGGGCACCGTCCTTGCCTTTGATCGGCCAACCCTTGGGGATGATCCAGCGACCGGTGCCCCGGCTGGTGATCATCAGAACATCCACGCCACTCTTGGTCTCGCGACAGCACAGCGCAGCAACCTGCACCGCCTTGGGACGTGAGATCATCGGCTTGAGAAGCTCCTCCCAAGCATGTGTCATGAATTTGACCATGGTTTGCGCCTGTGTTCGCCTTGCAACTTATGTCACTTTGATTAACTAGATGTATATACATACGGAGAGGGCATTTGCCAAGGGTATTGGTGAATTCACGGTGTTTCTTTAACGTGTTTCGTGAAAATGTGCGGTTGGAATTGTCTTGGCCAAGGCCGAAAAACTGCACGCGAAGGCCGCATATTGGTCGATCTGGCCGTTTGAGAGGATTGCAGCAACAATGAAAACGGCGCAGATCGGGATTTATGGTCTAGGGACCATGGGGCGGGCTCTTGCCCTGAACCTGGCGGAGCACGGGATTGTGACCGCCGTGGCCAATCGCGAAACGGATTGGATTGATCCGTTTGTCGAAGGGGCCAGCCATCTGGGCGAGAACCTGTTGCCAGCATATGATCTGGAGAGTTTTGTCAAACGTTTGGACACGCCGCGTACCGTGTTGTTCATGATCCCGTCGGGGCCCCCTCTGGATGTGATGCTGGATCACGTGCTGCCGTTGCTGGACGCCGGCGACATGGTGGTGGATGCGGGTAATGCCGATTTCAATGAAACGGTGCGGCGCAGCGCCCGGGTTCAGGCTCTGGGTATCGACTATGTTGGCATGGGCGTGTCTGGCGGCGCGCGGGGCGCGCGCCATGGCCCGTCGATGATGGTCGGGGGGGATGATCACAGCTGGACCCGGCTGGCTCCCGTGTTGTGCCCGATCGCGGCCCGGTTCGAAGGGGACCCGTGTGTGGCGCACATGGGCCCGGATGGGGCAGGGCATTTCGTCAAGACCGTGCACAATGGCATCGAATATGCCGACATGCAGATGATTGCGGAAATCTATGGGCTGCTGCGGGATGGCGGCGGCTGGGATGCGCCCGCAATTGGCCAGTTGTTTCGTGCCTGGAGCGGTGGACCTTTGGCGTCCTTTTTGGTGGATGTGACGGCAATCGCGCTGGCGGCAATGGACGAGGAGACACACCAGCCATTGGTGGATGTGATCCTGGACAAGGCGGGTCAAAAGGGAACCGGGCGCTGGAGCGTGATCGAAGCACTCAAGCTGGGGCAGTCGGCCTCGACCATCGAAGGTGCCGTGGGTGCGCGGGCGTGGTCGGCAGCCCTGGACGTGCGTCGGACAGCGGCCGATGTGTTGCCGGGAACCTCGGTGGTCGGCGGATTGCCCGGGGCGCATGTGTTGGAGCGGGCCCTGCTCGCGGGGCGGATCCTGTCGCACGCTCAAGGGTTCGACATTCTTCGGGCAGCGTCTCAGGAGCACGCATGGGATTTGGACCTGGCCCGGATTGCCGAAATATGGCGCGCGGGATGCATTTTGCGGTCCGATCTGCTCAGCGACATCGCAAAATCACTGGCAGCGGACCCGCCGCAGGGGCAATTGGTTCTGGCACCTGAAATGGTGGGGCTGTTGGATCAAAGTGTTCCCGCATTGCGTCAGGTCGTCGGCGCAGCTGTGCAGACCGGTTTGCCGGTTCCGGCCTTGTCGGCGGCGCTGGCCTGGTATGACAGTCTGCGCCAGGCCAGAGGCAACGCCAATCTGATCCAGGCGCAACGTGACGTCTTTGGGTCGCATGGGTTTGAACGGATTGACAAAACTGGCCGGTTCAATGGGGAATGGGGCTAAAGCGTCTGTAACCCGGGGAAATATGGCATCATGAAAACCGCATTGATTACAGGAGCCGCGCGTGGAATCGGCCTGGCCACGGCCAAGGGGCTGGCCGGTGACGGCTGGCGAGTGGCAATGCTGGATCGCGATAGCCAGGCGCTGACCGAGGCCGTCGCGCAGATTGAAGGCGCTGTGCGGGTCGACGCGGATGTGTCCGTCCCAGAAGACGTAAGGCGCGTGGTGACGGAAATTACCGCAGGCTTTGGGCGGCTGGACGGATTGGTCAACAATGCAGGGGTGGCCGATTTTGGGCCAATCCGCGACACCAGTTTCGAACGCTGGCGTCGCGTGATGGAAACCAATCTGGACGGTCCATTCCTGATGACACAGGCGTTCACAGATCTGCTGGCCGACAATGGCGGGGGAGCGGTGGTCAACATTACGTCGATTTCGGGCCTCAGGGCCAGCACGTTGCGGGTCGCCTATGGAACGTCCAAGGCCGGGTTGGCACAGCTGACCTTGCAGCAGGCGGTCGAGTTGGGGGACCTGGGAATTCGGGTCAACGCGGTGGCACCGGGGCCGGTAGCGACCAAGCTGGCGATGGCAGTGCACAGCCAGGACATTATTGACGCCTACCACGATGCGATCCCGCTGAACCGATATGGCACCGAAGATGAAATTGCTGCAGCCGTGATGTTTCTGCTGGGGGACAAGGCCAGTTTTGTCACCGGTCAGATCCTGGCTGCCGACGGCGGATTCGAGGCGGCCGGAATAGGCCTTCCGTCCTTGCGCGGCTAACACCCCCGCAGTGCTCCCGCCCGGTCTTGCCGCATCTGCGATGCGTCTGCGACCAGTTGGGCCTGGCAGCGCGCATGGCGCGCTGTGGTCGCGCCTGTGGCAGATGATCGAGCGGAGGAAGTGTAGGGTGTGTGCTTGCACGCACCGATCGGTTGGGACGGCTTTATTTGCGGGGTTTGGCCCGTAGGGTAGGATCCGCCTGGGTCGGATCGTCGGGCCAGGGGTGTTTGGGATACTGCGCGCGCATGTCCTTGCGCACATCTTCATAGGAACCGACCCAGAATCCCGGCAGGTCCCGGGTGATCTGGATCGGGCGTCGGGCTGGCGACAACAATGTCACCTTGAGCGCAACGCCACCGCTGGTTGGATGTTGCGTGACGCCGAACATCTCCTGCAAACGCACCGAAATCTCGGGTCCGCCATCGCCGTAATCAATTGGAACCTTGCGCCCCAGGGGGGTAACGAAACTGCCCGGTGCGGCCCTGTCGATCAGCTGGGTCTGCTCCCAGCTGAGGGATGCGCGCAGGGCGGGGAGCAGGTCAAAGCGTTTCCAATCCTCACCTGACCGCACACCGGTCAGCATGGGCAACAGCCACGCTTCCAGGCGGGCCAGCAACCCATCTGTGGTGAAATCCGGCAGATCGTGCCCCTCGGCACGCACCAACTCGACGCGTCGCGCCAACCGCGCCGCGGCCCCATCCAGCCGCAGCCCCAGATCGCGCACACCATCCAGCATGGCAACCGCGACCTGATCGGCAGGAACATCCTTCCAGATCCGATCATCCAGCACGATGGCTCCCAGACGTTCCTGAGTGCGCGACAAAACCCGACGCTCGCGTTTGGACCAGCTACAGGCGTTGACCCAGGCGATGTGATCGCCAAACAGATCATGGATCTCTGCGAGATCAATGCGCGTGGCCAGCCGAATGCGGGATTCGCGCGGATTGCCATCGGTATCTAGTGCCACCAGGAACGGGGTGGCGGCCAACGGGTCGCCATTCTCAAGCATCGCACCTTTGCCGCCAGATAGGACGAAACGGGCGTCTGCGCCCTTGCGGCGCTGGGCGATCCGATCAGGGTAGGCCAGCGCCGCCATCGCGGCCCAGCTCATCCGATCTGCAGATGTCCGGGTTCTGGATTGAAGTCGCTTGGCCTCGGCCCGAATGCGCTCGATGGCCGCTCGATCTGCCTGAAAGGGGCGTTCGCGTGCAAATCGGCCCGGATCCCGCAGCGCTTCGAGTCGCAGGGTCAGATCACTGGGGGCACCACGCAACGGGTCGCGATCCGCCAAAAGCGCTGCCAGCATGGCGGCCTGCGGCCCGGCGTGGTGCAACATGTGGGCCAGACGCGGGTGCAGCGGGAGCTGTGCCAGCGCGCGCCCGTGTTTTGTGATGTGACCGACATGATCCAAGGCCCCAAGCATTTTCAGCAGTTCGACCGCCTCTGACAAAGCGCCCACAGGGGGAGGTGTCAAAAACGGCAGATCGCCCGGTGCCGCTCCCCATTGTGCCAACTCGAGCGCCAGTCCGGTCAAATCCGCCGCCTCGATCTCGGCCGGAGGAAAGGCGGCCAAGGCACCTTCTTCTCCCTTGGTCCACAATCGGTAACAGATCCCTTCGGCCACACGCCCGGCCCGGCCTGTGCGCTGGGTGGATTCGGCCCGGGTCACCCGTTCGGTGACCAGTCGGGACATCCCAGAGCCAGGATCAAATCTGGCGCGCCGTGCCAGTCCCATGTCGATGACCACCCGCACGTCCTGGATGGTGAGAGAGGTTTCGGCAATCGCGGTGGCAAGCACCACCTTGCGCCCTGATTTGGCGGGCTGGATTGCAGCGCGTTGTTTGGCAAAGGGCAGGGCACCGAACAGGGGATGCAGGCTGCAATGCTGGGGCAATCGCGCTGCCAACGCCTTTTCTGCCCGCCTGATCTCACCTTCGCCCGGGAGAAACACCAACAGGCCGCCGCCACTCTGGCGGGTGTCCCGCTCGGCCTGGACCACAAGATCGACCAGCGCATCCAGCCTGCGCGCGCGTGCGCCCAGCGGCGCATCAAGCCAACGGATGTCCACCGGATAGGCCCGCCCCTGGGAGGTGATCAGCGGTGCGGCCATCAGTGTGCCGACCGGTCCGGCATCCAGCGTGGCGGACATCACCAGCAGGAGCAGATCGTCACGCAGCGCCTCGGCCACTTCCAGACACAGCGCCAGACCCAGATCCGCGTTCAAAGACCGTTCGTGGAATTCGTCAAAGATCACAGCGCCAATACCCGGCAACTCGGGATCCGATTGCAGCATCCGGGTCAGGATGCCTTCGGTGACCACTTCGATCTTCGTCGCTTTGGAAACCTTGGCCTCGCCGCGGATCCGATAGCCCACAGTCTGCCCCACCGGCTCCCCCAGCGTTTCTGCCATGCGCTCGGCGGCGCTGCGGGCGGCCAGGCGTCGGGGTTCCAGCATCACGATGCGACCGGTGGTCACTTTGGCCTCCAGCATGGCCAACGGCACGACCGTTGTTTTGCCCGCGCCAGGGGGGGCTTGCAAAACGGCGCGCCCGTGGTCCCGAAGTGTCTGGGTCAGTTCGGACAGGACGGCGGCGATGGGGAGATTGCTCTTCATGCTCATCTTATCGCGGATGGCGGGCAGGAGGTCCAGCAATCGCGCCACCGTTTCTGTGCGCGGGCGGAGACCACAGGCCGCACCGAAAGGGGGATCAAGAGACTGGACTTTGGACCCGCCCCTGCGTCATCTATGGCGACCAGAATTTCGGAAAGACGCGCATGATGAACATTGAAGAGCTGAGCCAGAAGATTTTGAACGGAGACCGCCGGGCATTGGCACGGGCGATCACTCTTGTGGAAAGCGGACGCAGCGACCATCGCGAACAGGCCAGCGCGCTGTTGGCTGACCTGGCAACACATCGCCGGCAGGCCCTGCGCATCGGGTTGTCGGGAACGCCGGGCGTTGGGAAATCCACCTTTATCGAAAGCTTTGGCATGTTTCTCATCGCCCAGGGCCTGCGTGTGGCTGTTCTGGCGGTCGATCCCAGTTCGGCCCGGTCTGGTGGGTCCATCCTGGGTGACAAGACCCGGATGGAGCGGCTCACACGGGAACGTGCGGCCTTTATCCGGCCGTCGCCGAGCCAAAGCCATCTGGGCGGCGTTGCGCGCCGTTCGCGCGAAGGGGTGGCGCTGTGCGAGGCTGCCGGATTCGACGTCGTTCTGATCGAAACCGTGGGGGTTGGGCAGTCGGAAACCGTGGTGGCGGAAATGTCCGATCTGTTCCTGTTACTGCTCGCCCCTGCGGGTGGGGATGAATTGCAGGGCGTCAAACGTGGCATCATGGAAATGGCTGACCTGATTTTGGTGAACAAGGCCGATGGTGCCCTGAAACCCGTCGCGACCCGCACCTGTGCGGATTATGCAGGCGCGCTGCGGCTGCTGCGCAAACGGCCGCAGGACCCGGAAGGCTACCCCAAGGCGATGATGGTTTCGGCCATCGAAGAGCAGGGGCTGAGCGATGCCTGGGACGAAATGCAGACGCTGACCAGCTGGCGGCGCGAAAACGGCCATTGGGACCAGCGCCGGGCCGATCAGGCGCAATATTGGTTTGATCAGGAGGTTCGCCAGGCTTTGTTGGCCAAACTGGATACGTCGGCCGTGCGCGGTCGGATGGCTGAATTGGCGGCAAACGTGGCAGCGGGCGAGCAAAGCCCGTCAGCGGCGGCGCAGGTGATGCTGGCAGAGCTGGGCGCGTCCTGACGGCGTCATTTCGTCTCAAAAACTGTTCCCAAAGGCATGGCCCCCCTGGGGCCATTTCTATATGAAGGGCGGCGACTCGTCGTGGTGAAACCCAATTCTTGCTGCGGCGTGACGGATGCGTGACAAATCCGTGGCATATGGCTTGACCCTGACCGCGATTCCTCCTAAACGCATCCAACCAGTTTTCGGGCGCAGCCAATGGCAGCGCCCCTTGTGATTTGGCATTCGATTCGGACTGACCCCGCGCCGGTGCCTCTAGAACGAAGGAAGATGAATATGTCGCGCCGTTGCGAATTGACCGGAAAAGGCCCGATGACTGGCAACAATGTCAGCCATGCGAAAAACAGAACTCGTCGTCGGTTTCTGCCGAACCTGAACGATGTGACCCTGCAGTCGGAAACCCTGGGTCGTGGCGTCAAGCTGCGCATCTCGGCCGCCGCTCTGCGCTCGGTCGATCACCGTGGTGGTCTGGACGCATTCCTGGCCAAGGCAAAAGACGACGAACTGTCGGCTGCCGCGCTGAAAGTGAAAAAAGAGATCGCCAAGGCTGCAACCGCCGAAGCTTGATCGCTTTTACCATTCCGAATAGCTGACGCCGTGCACCTGCTGCGCGGCGTTTCGCGTTGTGGCGGGGGCGATGGGTGGCGGCGTTTCGCGCATGAGGCGGCGGGGCGCTCTGCCGCAGCCGTTGGGGTTGCAGAGGCTGCCTGACAGAGTCATATCTGGCGCGACATGCACAGGCTTTGCACATATCTGGCACAGATCCTTGCCCTGACGCTCACGCTGAGTCTGGTGGCGACCGGACACAGTGCGGCGTCGATGCGGACGATGAGTGACGCCACCGGTCAGATGGTGATCTGTACCGGGACCGGCCCCGAGATTGTCTATGTTGATGCGGAGGGGCAACCGACATCACCGCCCCATATCTGTCCGGAATGTGTGCAGAACCTGATGGTGTCCGCAGAGCCTCCGGTCCCTTTTGATCTGCCACAATCCGTTGCGGGGCAGGCTTTTGGGCCGGATGTGGTGTTGCCGTCTCTGACCGCGTTCCACCTGGAAGCCACTGCACGGGCACCTCCGGCCCGCGTCTGATCTGTTCCCACCCGATTTTTCGAACTATTCAGACCAACCTCTGTGAGGAGAACGACGATGTCTTTCAAAACTCTTATCTGTGTTACCGCTGCTGCTGTCACGATTGCCGGCGCAACCTACGCCGAAGGCATGATGAAGATCATGGACCCCTATGCCCGGTCCGCCCGTGAAAATGCGCCCACTGGGGCGGCGTTCATGGGAGTCATGAACATGACGGGCCAGGATGATGTGCTGATCGGGGCCAGTTCGGATATTGCCAAACGGGTCGAGCTGCACACCCATATCGACGCTGGAAATGGCGTGATGCAGATGCGCCACGACGAAGACGGGTTCCCGATTGCGGCGGGCGAAACCCATATGCTGCAGCGGGGCGGCGATCATGTGATGTTCATGGGGCTGACCAAATCGCTGGTGCAGGGCGAAACCATCAGCGTCACCCTGACCTTTGAGAAGGCAGGTGACATGGTTGTCGAAATTCCCGTGGATTCAGAACGTCAGGCCGAACATGGCATGAAACACGGCGAGATGGACAACAACTGATCGCGATGTGACGGGCGCGGTCCGACCTCGGGCCGCGCTGCGGCCGTCGACCGAACCGGGGCGGACTTCTTTCAGAAGTCCGCCCTTTTGGTGCTCTGTGAAGACAGAAGGTCAGTGACCCAGAGTGGGACGCTTTGGCTGGCAGGGCCCAGGCGTGTTTCGTCGAACAGCCCGCCAACCGCAGAGGATTCGAGGTTCAGTTCGACCGTATGTGCGCCTGCGCGGCGTGCCTCCTGGACAAAACCCGCGGCAGGATAGACCTGTCCAGAGGTGCCAATGGCGGCAAAGATGTCGACCGTGGCAAGCCGGTCAGAGATGATATCCATATCATAGGGCATTTCGCCGAACCAGACCACATCCGGGCGGGTCGCGGGGGCGTGGCAGGCCGGGCAGGTGTCATCAGTGGCCATCTCCTGGGGCGCAGGCCAGCGGTGCTGGCATTGGCCACACACAGCCCCGGCCAGCGTCCCATGCATGTGCATGACATCCCCGGACCCGCCCTGTTCGTGCAGGTCATCCACATTCTGAGTGATCAGCGTGACAGAGCTGCGCCATTCCTGCTGTAAGCGTGCCAACGCGTGATGCGCGGCATTTGGGCGGGCACCGGCCGCATTGGCCCGCCGGGCATTGTAGAACGCATGAACCAGGTCTGGATCGCGGGCAAACCCTTCGGGAGTCGCCACATCTTCGATCCGATGTCGCGCCCACAGGCCACCGGCGTCCCGAAACGTACCCAATCCGCTTTCGGCTGAAATGCCCGCGCCAGTCAGAATGACGATGTTGTTCATTGTTTTGTCCCTTTGCGCAAATGACCAGGTTGGGTGGGGCGGGGGTGGTCATTCGCTTTGATCTTCACGGTGAACCGTTTCATACTTGGTGGTTCAAAGACCCTCCAGTGCCGCTGTAAATCGGGAGCATCATGGCCCAGAAAATTCTGTTTGTCTGCCTCGGCAATATCTGCCGGTCCCCTGCCGCCGAAGGCGTGTTCCGCGCCCTCTGTCCGACGATCACGACGGACAGTGCCGGCACCGGCGGATGGCATGTGGGAGAGCCGCCGTATGACCCGATGCTCCAGGCCGCGCGGGCGCGCAATGTTGATCTGTCTGATTTGCGGGCCCGCCAGTTTACAGGTCGTGATTTTATGCGGTTTGACCTGATCGTCGCCATGGATGACGCCAATCTGCGCGACATCCAACGGCTGCGCCCTGATGGAAATACGGTGCCTGTTCGGCTGTTCACCGACTTTGCGCCCCAAGCCGGGGCGGATCACGTGCCCGACCCCTATTACACCCGCGATTTTGATGGCGCGCTGGATCTGATCGAAATCGCGGCCCAAGGGCTGAAGACCCGGATCGAAAGCGGTCTGACTCTCTGATCAGATTAAGGAAATTGAAAACTGATAGGTCTTGTTGTCAAATCTTGACCCCGGGGACTTGCCGCCGGGGAATGAGCTGTGAAATTTGAGGTCACCTTGGATTTTGCAACTGGACTTTGATGCCTCTTTCACAGCAATTCAATCGGCGAACGACCCTCCGCATCCGGACGGTGGCTAGGCACCGCCGCGGTCATGGGCAGAGGGTATCATCCTGCGATGACGCGCAGCTGTCCTGCCAGCCAGGGCTGCTGCGAGATCGCCGGATCAATCATCTGGCTTTGCACCAGATGGCGCAGGGTCTGGGCAATATCGCGGGGGACTTCATCGGCGAAGTCCGACCCGGCAAAGACCGAAATCGTGCGCGAAAACGCCCCGAACGGCAACGGAAATACGTCGATTTGATCGTGGAACCGGGCCGCCCGCATATAGCCAAGCGGCGTTGTCACCGCCCATCCTACACGACGCGCAACCATTGCAATCAACGCCAAATGGCTGCCGATTTCAAACCGCTCTTCAAAGTCCAGCTTTTGTCGGGCCAAATGTGCTTCGATTTGTCGACTGATCAACTGTTCGCGCGCGTACCGCAGCAGGGGCAAGTCGCTCAAACCACTTATTTCCGCCTTGGGATTGGTGAAATGGCCGCGCGGTGCCACCAGAATAAACGGATCGCGGATCACCGGGTATTCGGTGATGCCATCGATCAGTTGACCGGTGCTGGCCGAAACAGCAACCTGCAGGCTGCGCTCTTCCATGGCCTTGGTGATTTCATGGCTGGGCGCGGTGATCATCTTGAACCGGCATTTGGTCAGACTGTCGGCCAGGATCGTAGCCAGCCGCGGGGTCAGGTCATTGTCAAAATCGTCGATCAGCCCGATCGACAGCGTGCTCAGATGGGTCAGGTCCATCACGGTCAGCTCGCTTTGTGCCAGACGCAGTTCCGACAGCACGGATTCAGTGCGCGCCAAAAACGATTTTCCTGCTGGTGTCACCCGCATCGGGCGGCGACTGTGGTCGACCAGATCAGCCCCCAGCGCCTTTTCAAGGTTGCGCAATTGTTGGGACACGGCAGGTTGGCTCAATCCGGTTATTTCGGCGGTTTGTGCAACCGATCCCGTTTTTGCAAGGGCTTCGAAAACTTCGAGCCCGCGCAATGTAACCCCCTTCATCAGCATGTCTGGTCTCCGCAACGTTTTGTCTTTTCTGAAACTCTGACCCCAATGGGTCAAGGTGCAACATAGTCAGGTTTTCCCCATGTCCTTCGAAAAATTCGCCGAAATCCCAAGTGTTACCTATCTAAAATCCAGTCTTGGTATCGCTGAGGGTTCCGCAGGGTCAACTGAAACCATCGTGCGCGGGATGTTAGAGCGCATTGCCGCTGATGGAGAGGGCGCAGTGCGTGATTATGCCGATCAGTTGGACAGGTGGAGCGGCGATATCGTCGTCAGTCGCACAGAAATCGATGCGGCAGCGGCTCACGTGACCCCGGCGTTGAAGGAAGCCATTCGCTATGCCCACGAAAACATCAAATGCTTTGCCGAAGCCCAGCGGGCGAGCGCCACGGATATCGAGGTGGAAATCCGCCCCGGTCTGGTGGCCGGACAGCGCCAGATCCCGGTGAACGCCGCGGGATGTTATGTGCCGGGGGGGCGCTATGCACATATTGCGTCTGCCTTGATGACCATCACAACGGCGCGCGCGGCGGGGGTGCCCAACGTGATTGCCTGCTCGCCGCCGCGTCCGGGGCAGGGGATTCCGGCAGAGATCCTTTTTGCCATGGATCTGGCAGGGGCAGACCGCATTCTGAATCTCGGTGGTGTTCAGGGCGTTGCGGCCATGGCACAGGGATTGTTTGGCTGTCCGCCAGCCGACATTCTCGTGGGGCCAGGGAACCAATTCGTGGCCGAAGCGAAACGCCAGCTGTTTGGTCCCGTGGGCATCGACATGTTTGCCGGGCCGACGGATTCGCTGGTGATTGCTGATGCAACAGCCGATCCGCGGACCGTGGCCTGGGACCTGGCCGGGCAGGCCGAACACGGGTATAATTCACCAGTCTGGTTGGTGACGGATGACCGGGTGCTGGCGGAGGAGGTTTTGCGCCTGGTGCCTGTCTGCATCGCCAGCCTCCCCGAACTGAACCGAGATCAGGCCCGCGCCGCATGGGACGCGTTGGGAGAGGTGATCCTGTGCGCTGACCGCGGCGAAATGGCCCGCGTGGCGAATACATATGCCCCTGAACATCTGCATGTACAGGCGGCGGATCTGGCGTGGTGGCGGGGACATCTGTCGGCCTATGGATCGCTGTTTTTGGGCGAACACACCACGGTGGCATTCGGCGACAAGGCGGCAGGGCCAAACCATGTGCTGCCCACATCACGCGCGGCGCGCTATACCGGGGGGCTGAGTGCCCAAAAGTTCCTGAAAACAGTGACCTGGCAACGGGTGGAGCCTGAGGCAGTGGGTGATCTGGCGCGCGCGACAGCGGCGATTTCAAGGGCCGAGGGCATGGAAGGCCACGCCCGCACGGCGGACATCCGTTTGGAGAAGCTGCAAGCACAGGACACCCGCGCGGCCATGTGACCGCGCCGCCGGTGCGGTGCGTGCCAGCACGCACCCTACATCTGACGGGAGAGGATCAGCCGCAGGTTTTCTGGGCCTTCTGGCCAAATGCCTTGTACTTCAGCCACAGCCGCTCGTCCGAGCGGTTGTCGGACTGGCGCACTTCCTGGGCGCGGTGGGGATCGCTGAACCATTTTGACACTTTGCGGCGTTCGGAATGGCTCAGGCTTTTGTTCGCGACCTTCTGGATACAGCGACACAGCGACGGGTTGGCGGCGGTGCGGTTGGATTGGCGACACGCGCGTTCAATCACACCCGCCCCGGCGAGGGTCGGGGTCGGAACAGTTGTCATGGAAACGCCCACACACAGCAGGGCGATCGTCAGATGTTTCATGGTCTTGCCTCATAGCACCGGTGCCGGGTCTTGTGCCCAGTCACCTTGGGGTTTCGCGGCACTATGGCGCAAAGTTGGGGGTGGGGCAATGTTTGGGTGAAAAATCTCAAATGCAACCCTGGTTAGAACGCCTTCACTTGCGCGCAATTTTTGAATGAGCTAGTGCTGGCAATAAGGTGTAAATTATTACAGGTGAACCGAAGTGCGAAAGTCAATCAAACAAGTTTCGGTGTTCATCTCCTCTCCCAGCGAAGTTGAGGATGAACGATCGGCCGTAAAAGAGGTTATTCAACAGATCAATGAATTGAAGGGAACCGCTCTCGGATACAATCTTGTTCCTCTGACGTGGGAGAGTGATGTCGTACCAACATTTGGGATTCCAGCTCAAGAGAAAATTGATTCTGAAATTGGAGATGATTACGATATTTTTTTGGGCATTATGAGTGCGAAATTTGGAACCCCCACGGGAAATGCATCTTCTGGTACCCAGCATGAATTTGACCGAGCCTACAAACGAAAAACAGAAGCTCCTGACTCTTTAGAAGTCATGTTTTTTTTCCAAGAGGTGGGTCATTCTGGGCGAGAACTCGAAGTCAAAGAACTTTTGAAAGTAGAAGAGTTCAAGGCTTCCATTTCCGACAAAGGGATGTATGCAAAGTACAAGACCGTTGGTGATTTTAAAACAAAAGTAACGTCATATTTAGCTAGGTTACTTGATCGAGTTATCGAGAAGGATTCTGCAGAAACCGGACGTGTTGACACTGCGGTTTCGGAACTGAAAATCGAGAAAGAGAAAGATAGCAATAACCTTTCAGATCCGTTGTCCATTTTGAATCAGTTGGAAGAAGAAGATGAGATTGGATATATCGAACTCGCTGACCAAGCGAGTGATGCAATGATAGCAGCGACTACGCAGTTAGAAGCATTGAGCGGTGCTGTAACTCGCCTTGGACAGGAAACTCAAGAGCACGCACAGCAATTGAGTTCCGACCCCAACAAGTCGTCTTCAGAAATTAGGTCGGTGTTGAAGGGCGCTAGTCGCAGTATGGACGCCTTTGTTGAGACGTCATCTGCGATCTTACCTCTTTTTCGGGGCCATCTTTCTGAAGGTATTCAACTTTCTCGTGACTTGCTGATTATCGTGTCGAGCGACAACGTCGGTACTAATAATGAGCGTCGCGAATTTTTGGAAATGTTTGTTTCGTTGCAAGAAAATATGAGGACTGGTCTTCAAGGATTTGAAGATCTTTCGCGGACGTTGGCGTCTGTCCCGCGAGCTGTGTCGGAGTTAAATAGAGCGAAGCGAAGAACCAAGGCCATCATCGATGGCGTATGTGGACTTATTGTAAGTGCGATCAATGAGATAGATGAAATCGTTTCTGAGGCGATTTAATTAATTTGTTTGGAGAAATGCAAGGAAGTTCTATGTGTAACAGTAAGCTAAATTGTCCGCCATCGGCTAGCTGACACGCACCACACAACCGTGTGGGCACGCGATTTTCTTTGAAAATCACTGCCGCCCACCCACCCTTAAAATGGATTTAGGAATCCATTTTAAGGGCGGAAATAAACGCTTCCTGTGGGATGTCCACTTTCCCGAACTGGCGCATCTTCTTCTTGCCGGCCTTCTGTTTGTCCAGCAATTTCCGTTTCCGGGTCGCGTCGCCGCCGTAGCATTTGGCGGTCACGTCCTTGCGCAGGGCAGACAGGGTTTCGCGGGCGATGACCTTGCCGCCGATGGCCGCCTGGATCGGGATCTTGAACATGTGACGCGGGATCAGATCCTTGAGCTTTTCGCACATGGCCCGGCCGCGCATTTCGGCGCGGTCCCGGTGGACCATCATCGACAGCGCGTCTACGGGTTCGTCATTCACCAGCACCGACATCTTGACCAGATTGTCTTCGCGATAGCCGGTCAGCTGATAATCAAAGGAAGCATAGCCTTTGGTCACCGATTTCAACCGGTCGTAAAAGTCGAACACCACTTCGTTCAGCGGCAGGTCATACACAACCATCGCGCGGGATCCCGCATAGGTCAGGTTCTCCTGAATGCCGCGCCGGTCCTGGCACAGCTTCAGCACGTCACCCAGATAGTCGTCAGGGACCAGGATGGTTGCCTTGATCCGCGGTTCCTGGATGTGGTCGACCTTGGACATGTCGGGCATGTCGGCAGGGTTGTGCAGGTCGATTTTTTCGCCTGCTTCTCCGTCTTTGCCCTTCATGTAGACGTGGTAGATCACCGATGGGGCGGTGGTGATCAGTTCAATGTTGTATTCGCGCTCGATCCGGTCGCGGATCACTTCCAGGTGCAGCAGCCCCAGGAACCCACAGCGAAAGCCAAATCCCAGCGCCGCCGAGGTCTCCATCTCAAAGCTGAAGGAGGCGTCGTTCAGGGCCAGTTTGTCGATGGCGTCGCGCAGGTCTTCGAATTCGGCGGAATCAACCGGGAACAGACCACAGAACACAACGGGCTGGGCGGGTTTGAAACCGTCCAGCGCGATTTCGGTCCCATTCCGATCATTGGTGATCGTGTCGCCGACACGGGTGTCGCGCACCTGTTTGATCGAGGCCGTCAGAAAACCGATTTCACCGGGGCCCAGGGAGTCGACCATTGCCATTTCCGGGCGGAAGACGCCAACGCGGTCCACATGGTGCAGCGTGTCGTTGGACATGAATTTGACGCGCATGCCCTTTTTCATCACGCCATCAATGATGCGGACCAGAACAATCACGCCCAGATAGGCGTCATACCAGCTGTCCACCAGCATCGCCTTGAGCGGCGCGTCAAGCGTACCGGACGGGGCGGGCAGGTCGCGCACGATTGCCTCGAGCGTTTCGTGAATGCCCTGGCCGGTTTTGGCGCTGACGCGGATGGCTTCGGAGGCATCAATGCCGATCACGTCTTCGATCTGTTCGGCCACGCGGTCACAATCCGAAGCCGGCAAATCAATCTTGTTCAGCACCGGGACGATTTCGTGATCCGCATCCAGCGCGTGATAGACATTGGCCAGAGTCTGGGCTTCGACCCCTTGGGAGCTGTCGACCACCAGCAGCGAGCCTTCGACCGCGCGCATCGAGCGGGAGACCTCATAGGCAAAATCGACGTGGCCGGGGGTGTCGATCAGGTTCAGGACGTATTCCTGACCGTCATCGGCGATGTAATCGATGCGCACCGTGTTGGCCTTGATGGTGATGCCGCGTTCGCGCTCGATATCCATGCTGTCGAGCAGCTGCTCCTTCATGTCACGGTCCTTGACCGTGCCGGTCTCTTGGATGAGCCGGTCAGCAAGGGTGGATTTGCCATGGTCGATATGGGCGACGATGGAGAAATTGCGGATATGAGCGAGGTCTGTCATGGAGAGGCATATGATTTGGAATCGCGGATTGGTCAAGCGTTCGCATGCGTTTGTGCCCATCTCATGTTTTCAAGGCCACTTTCACGGAATTTCCGATTTTTCAGCAACAGCGGGATTTGGGCAAATGGCTTATGGCCAAGCAACAGGATTTACATCAAAGACGGATCGCTTTGGGAGCCTGGCGTGTTCTCCTGTTGGCGGTGCAGATTCTTCCGTTGGTGGTGCAGAATTTTGACACCGGGCTAAAGCTCGAAAACTCACATCCCGAAAAACTCACATAGAGATGAATGCAAAAGAAACCTGCGGACGCTCGCCGCTCAACTGTGCGCACCGTGCGGTGTGACGGCAACGTAGAGGATCGCCCGCAGCAAGACGCCAAAGAGGGTCATCGTTCCAAATGCGGCCGGTGGGTTTGTCCAGACATTGGGTCGTAAATCTCCTCGGCGCGTATGCAGCGGGTGCCCGGTCTTTCTTTGGTATGATGCCTAGGGATGTAACCTTTGAAAATCTGACGGGGTATGTTTCCGACTTGATCTCGGCCAATTTCACGATCCGGCCCCCAAATTAGAAGTTTTGCCCAAGGTTTACGACATCTCGGGTCTTGCAGCTTATGCTCTGATGGCAACTGATGGATGGTTGTCGGGCTGGTATTGGGAATGCCGACGCCGGCCCCTCTGTCTTTCCTGATCTGCACCTCTTATACCCGCCCCAAACCAACCTTGGAGATCCCCCATGTCCTGTTCGCTTTGTTCCTCTGACGCCCCTTTGCGGTTCTTTGCGGTCGAGGGCGGGCCGGATGAGGCAGGGTGCCAGATTTGTGACACCTGCCGCACCCAGATAGACGGCGATCTGGACGCCAACCACTGGCGGTGTCTGGCCGGGTCCATGTGGTCCGAAGATGTCGCGGTTCAGGTATTGTCGGCGCGGCTGCTGAAACGGTTGGAGGATCACGATTGGGCGCGGGATCTGTCAGATCAGCTGTGGCTGGACGAAGAAACCCAGGCCTGGGTCGATGCGGTGGCGGTTGCCTCCGCACACCGTGACAGCAATGGAGCGCCGCTGGCGCAGGGTGACAATGTCGTGCTGATCAAGGATCTGCCGGTCAAGGGCGCGGGGTTCACAGCCAAACGGGGCACCGCAGTGCGGGGGATTTCATTGGTTCAGGACAATCCTGACCACATCGAAGGCCGTGTCGAAGGCCAGCGGATCGTGATCCTGACCAAATTTGTGAAGAAGAAATAACACAAGGCTGGCCGATTTGCGCCAATCGGTGCATTCTGTCGCGGAGTTTGACAGGCTTTTGCGGCTTCTGCCGTTGCCGCCCCGGCGGGGATGTGGCAAAACCTGTTGCAACCGACTGAACAGAAGAGTTTAGCAAATGACAGACTTTGCCGCACGTCGCGTCATGATGGTCGACACCCAGGTGCGCCCCTCAGATGTAACCAAATTTCCGATCATTGACGCCATGTTGGACGTCCCGCGCGAGATTTTCGTGCCGGATGCACAGCGCGAGGCCGCCTATGCCGACGAAATCCTGCCGGTTGGTGGGGGGCGTATGATGCTGGATGCGCGTACTCTGGCCAAGATGCTGGATGTTTTGAATATCACCAATGACGAGCTGGTTTTGGATATCGGCGGTGGATTGGGATATTCCGGTGCGGTTCTGGCGCAAATGGCCCAGGCCGTGATCCTGGTCGAAGAAGACGAACTGGCCGATGAGGCACAGGAGCTTTTGGCGCAAACCGGAGCCGACAATGCGGTTGTCCACAAGGGCGCACTGACGGCAGGAGCCGCCGAACATGGCCCCTACGATGTCATTTTGCTTCAGGGTGGTGTCGAAGACCTACCAGCGGCCGTGACGGATCAGCTGAAGGAAGGCGGGCGCATCGCCTGCATCTTTATGTCGGGCAATCTGGGCGAATTGCGCGTTGGTCACAAGGCGGGCGGGGACATCTCGTGGCGTCTGGCGTTCAATGCGGCGGCACCGGTTCTAAATGGATTTGAAAAGGCGCATGAATTCGCGCTCTAAGGCGATCACCCCGGGTCATCCGGGGTGAGGGCGTTGTTTAATAATAGCTCCGGCAATTCGGACAGAGTCTAACAGGCGAGGCGACCCATGGGCACGAAACGGACAACAGGCATTTTTCAAAAATTGGTTCTGGCTGGCAGCGTCGCTGTCGGGGCTCTGGTTTCAGGGGCGCAGGCCGACAATATGACCGACGCCATGATTGGCGCTTACAAGACCAGCGGCCTTCTGGAACAGAACCGGGCCCTGCTGCGGGCCGCGGACGAAGATGTCGCCCTGTCGGTTTCGGGGCTGCGACCGGTGATCAACTGGATCAGCAGCGCCGAACGGAGCCTGCGGTACAATTCGGCCGGCGTGGCACATGGGACGGGGCATTCTACGACGCTCTTTACCGGGTTGCGGTTGAACCAGCTGCTGTATGATGGTGGGGCCACCCGGATTTCGGCTATTGCCGCACAGGAAACCGTTTTGGCGACCCGTCAGGCATTGGTGTCGATCGAGCAGCAGATTCTGCTGCGGGCGGTTGTTGCCTATACCAGCGTTCTGTTGCAGCAGGAAAATGTGGCTCTGCGGCAGAACAACCTGCGGCTGCTGCGCGAAGAATTGCGCGCGGCACAGGATCGTTTCGACGTGGGTGAAGTGACCCGGACCGATGTGTCGCTGGCCCAGAGCCGCGTCGCGGCGGCCGAGGCGAGCCTGACGGACGCCCGCGGAGCCCTGATCGACGCCAAATCGGAATACGCCAACGCGGTAGGCAATGATCCTGGCGTGGTGACGGCTTATCCCACGTTGCCCAAACGGGTGGCTTCGGTGTCCACAGCCCGTTCCATCGCCTTGCAAGGCCACCCGGATCTGCTGAACCAGCAACACCGGGTCAAGGCGGCCGAGCTCACGGTGCAGGCCCAGAACAAGACATTGGGCCCCTCTGTCAGCTTTCAGGCCGATCTGGGTTTGACCAACCAGGACACAAATTCGAGCATTACAACGGACAACCTGGCAGCGCGTATCGACCTGTCCCAGCCGTTGTATCGGGGCGGCAGCCTCTCTGCGGGCATTCGCCGGGTCAAAGCGGTGCGTGATGCAGAGCGCAGCGCCTTGATTACGGTTCAGCGCAATGTGGTTCAGGGGGTCGATAACGCCTTTGTGTCGCTGGATGTCGCGCGGGCCAACATTACATCGCGCAGGGAACAGATCCGGGCGGCCCAGGTTGCCTTTGACGGGATTCGCGAAGAGGCCACATTGGGGGCACGGACCACGTTGGATGTGTTGCAGGCGGAACAGGAACTGTTGAACGCCAACACTGCCCATATCCAGGCCCAGGCTGAACAGATCATCGCGTCGTTTTCGCTGTTGTCCGCGCAGGGGTTGTTGACCGCTGAACGGTTGGGGCTGGCGGTCGAAATCTATGACCCGCTGCTGTATTACAACCTGGTCAAAGGCGCACCCGCCAAGTACAGCAAACAGGGGCGTGATCTGGACCGTGTTCTGGAAGCGTTGGGAAAGAAATAACAATTCACTCTATCGGTTGTCTGAAACTCTGTCACAAGCTACACTTGCGACAGAGTTAAGAGTGGTGGCTTCGGATGTCTGAACCTGTATCAAATGCCGCGATAGAGGATGTTCTGTCGTCAATTCGCCGTTTGGTGAGCGAAGATTCACGCCGTGAGGAACTTGCTCCTGAACCGCGAGAGGTCCCAAAACCGCCACGGCTGGTCCTGACGCCATCTTTGCGTGTGGCAGAGTCCGCAGCGGAATCCACGCTCTCCTCTGCGCAGGGCAGCCCGGGCCCCATGCGGCTGGGGGACAGCCAACGGGTGTCCATCGCGGTCAATGACGGGGATCTTCAGGATGGGGACCAGGAGTTGACCCAAACCCAGGAGTTGACCCAAACCCAGGAGTTGACCCAAACCCAGGCGGCAGACGCTCCCGAAACGATCCCGGAAGAATTGGTCGCAGAAATCGTCTCTGACGACCTTCCCGATTCCCAAATGGAAACAGAGGCGGCCAAACCGGCAGATGATGCCGATGATGTGCCGTGGGCCGACCCTGAAAATACGTTGTTTTCAGCGGCCAAGGTCGAAGTCCTGACAGACCCGGTTCTGGTCCCGGAACACCCGCCCCATGACCAAGACGACGTGCAGGACCAGGTGGAGCGCCATCTGGACGATGCCGCGCACCTGCAGGAGGCCGCCGGTCACGATGACACAGCCGACGCCGACGAACCGCTCAGCGCCCGGATTGCCGCTCTTGAGACGGCCATCAATCAAAGCGATGACCACTGGGAGCCGGATGGCGATTTCGGAGATGATTATGCTGGCACCCCGACAGTGACCATCGAATGGCAGGACCATGTCGATGAGGAGCTTTCGGATCCGCTGGAAACCGATGACACCGCCGCGATGGCCGCGATCGTGCCAGATCCGGAGGCAGCCCCGATTGCCGACACCGAGTCAACCGAGGTCGATGAGGATCTGGATGTGCTGGCAGGCGAAGACACGTTTCTGGATGAAGAAAGCCTGCGCGAATTGGTTGCCGACATTGTCCGTCAAGAGCTGCAAGGGGCTCTGGGGGAGCGGATCACCCGCAATGTGCGCAAACTCGTGCGGCGGGAAATCCATCGGGCGCTGGTGGCGCAGGAACTGGACTGAGACCCTCTCAGATTATCTGGATCACCGCAGCCACGAGTGCCTTGGATGGCGCTCTGGCCAATCGTTGATCTGACTCGACATGCCTGGCCGTGCCAGTGGCAAAGCCTGGGGTCAACTGGCTGTGCGGGTGGTCTGCGAAACTGGCCCTGCCAGATCCCACAGCTGGTCCAAGTTGAGGTGTTCTTCCAGATGCACGGCAAGCTGATCCAGAACGTCGTCCACGCCGTCTTCATAGCGCAGGTCGCTTTGGTGCCCCAGTTCCTCCAGGAATTTGGCGCGAAAGGGGTCCGATGAAAACAGACCGTGCAGATAGGTGCCGCGGACCAGACCCGACCGGGATCGGGCGCCTTCGCGTCGCCCATCTATGCCCAGCCAGGCCCGATCACAATCCGGACCGCTGCTGCGTCCCATATGAATTTCGTAACCGTCGACCGGTTCATTGCTGTCCAGCACATGCGCCTGGGTCAGGGTAACGGTCTTGGTGCCGCCCATGACTGTATCGACATCCAGCAACCCCAATCCATCAACCTTGCCGGGGCGCCCATCGACACCATCGGGGTCGTCAATTGTCTTGCCCAGCATTTGATAGCCGCCACACACGCCCAGAACGTGACCGCCGCGCCGAACATGGGCATGGATGTCCACATCCCACCCCTGTGCCTTCAAATAGGCCAGGTCTCCGATTGTCGATTTGCTCCCCGGAATCAGGATCAGATCGGCGTCACCGGGCAGCGCGCGCCCGGCGGGAACGATGTCGACCGTCACACCAGGTTCGGCCGACAGCGGGTCCAGGTCGTCGAAATTGGCCATACGCTCCAGCTGCGGGACCACGATCTTGCAGGCCCCGCCCACGTGCGAGGCGATGTCCATCATGTCCTCGGCAGGCAGACGCCAGGCTTCGTTGAACCAGGGAACCACCCCAAGACAGGGCCACCCGGTGCGCTGCACGATGTCATCGCGCCCCCCGTCAAACAGGCTCAGATCGCCGCGGAACCGGTTGACGGCAAATCCGACGATTTGATTCAGATCCACGGGGTCCAGAACGGCCTGGGTGCCCACGATCTGGGCAATCACGCCGCCACGATGGATGTCCCCCACCAATAGGACTGGCACGTTTGCAGCACAGGCAAAGCCCATATTGGCTATGTCGCCCTGGCGCAGGTTGGTTTCTGCGGGTGATCCTGCGCCTTCGATCAACACCAGGTCCGCGTCGGCTGCCAGCCGCGCAAAACTCTCCAGCGCGGCATCCAGCAAACCGCTCTTGTCGCGCATGAAACTGCCCGCAGACCGGGTGCCGCGGCGTTGCCCATGAACGATCACCTGGGCACCGGTGTCGGTCTCGGGCTTCAACAACACCGGGTTCATGTCGGTATGCGGCGTGCGGCGCGCGGCTCGGGCCTGCAGCGCCTGTGCGCGTCCGATTTCCCCGCCCTCGGGGGTGACGGCGGCATTGTTGGACATGTTCTGTGGTTTGAACGGGGCCACCCGCAGCCCGCGGTTGACAAAGGCCCGCGCCAATCCTGCGACCACCAACGATTTTCCGACGTTGCTGCCGGTGCCTTGAATCATGATGGCGCGTGTCATGGTCTCTCTCCTGTCGTCTGGCTCTGACATGACCGATTTTTCCGTCTGGTGGAAGACTAGGAATACCCCATCCTGAATGCAGCTTTGGACCCGTCCTGTTTGTGCTCAAAGACGACAGCAGGCGCTGTCCCAGCCTCTTGTTGGGCTGTGCCCAGCAAGAGGCCACGCCCAACGGGCGGAGGTTTCCCGCCAGGGAAACCGACACCGGGCGGGAGCCCATCAGGACGATCACCAAAGGCGGGTCACAGCGGTACGATCACAGCAAAGGACGATCACAGGACAGAGATCACTCTGGGGCGACCACTCACAGCAGGGGGAAATTGGAAAGGCGCGCCGACCAGGCGCGCCCTTCAATCTGCGCAATGCATTTGATATCAGGCCGCTTCGGCCTGTTGAGCGGCATTGCGACGCTCGCTTTCTTCGCGTGACAGAGCAACCGAGGTCCGCACACCGCGACCCACGAACTCCATCAATCCGTTCACAACCCGCTCATTGGGGTCGATCCCGGCACAGCTCAGCACCTCGCGCCCATCGCGCGAGCGGGCCCAACGGGCAATTTGTTCTGGGCCATTCCCGTATTTTTTATCATCGGCAATGGCGTCATCCAGCGCAGCCAACACAACTGCTGCAAACAGTTTACGAGCCCGGTTTCCCTGCTCGTTGTTAAAGGCAGTGCCGTCAACGAAATCTCTCATCTCGTCTTCCTTGTTGTTCTTGCTCTTGCAATTTCGGCGTGGCGCTCCTTATGACTGAACAATAGTGATTCGGGTACCCCGTTTTTGCATAGCTTTTATGCATTTGGTGCATGGCTTGCTGCAGGTGCAGCACGAGATAGGTTGTCTTGCCAGTCTTGCGCCTGCCAGATATAGGGTCGGCAAGCAAATCATCAACTACCCCAGAGGGATTTAACGCATGGCTAAGATCAACGGCAATGAGATCCGTCCCGGCAATGTTCTGGAACACAACGGCGGGCTTTGGGCCGCGGTCAAAGTGGATCATGTGAAACCCGGCAAGGGTGGGGCATTCGCACAGGTCGAACTGCGCAACCTGCGCAACGGGTCCAAATTGAACGAACGCTTCCGCAGCGCGGACAAGGTCGAACGGGTGCGTCTGGAGCAAAAAGACCAACAATTCCTGTACGAAAGCGACGGAATGCTGGTGTTCATGGACACCGAAACCTACGAGCAAATCGAACTGCCTGCCGAATTGTTGGGCGATCGCCGCCCGTTCCTTCAGGACGGTATGACCATCGTTGTGGAATTCCACGAAAGCGAAGCGTTGAACGCCACTGTGCCGCAGAAAGTCACCTGTCAGATCGTCGAGACCGAACCGGTCGTCAAAGGTCAGACAGCGGCCAATTCGTTCAAACCCGCGATTCTGGACAATGGGGTCAAAGTCATGGTGCCGCCCTTTGTCGGTCAGGACGAAATGATCGTGGTGAACACCGAAACCATGGAATATTCTGAACGCGCCTGACGTGGCGTCGTTTGATGTGAATTGAACCCGTTTCTTTGGTTTGAAGAGGCGGGTTTTTCATTTTTGGGCGTTTTGTCATTTCTTTATGCTTGAAACTTTAAACTTGAAATAAATCCGGAAATTCCGCACACTCTCCAAAACCCGCCGCGTCCCGGTCACAAGTCAAGGAGCCCGTCATGCCCGCAATCTCTGTACATCCCGAAGGATGGAAACCCGCAAAAGGCTATGCCAATGGCATGGTGGCCGAGGGGCGTGTATTGTGTGTGGGCGGGCAGATCGGCTGGAATGCGCAACAGGTGTTCGAAACCCATGACTTTATCGGTCAGATGGTCCAGACCCTGAAAAATATTCGTGACGTGGTCGAAGCGGCCGGTGGCAAGGCCGAAGATATCATTCGCCTGACCTGGTATGTGACGGACAAACGGGAATACGTCGCGCGCCAGGGCGAAATCGGCAAGGCATACCGCGATGTGATGGGATACCATTTCCCGGCCATGGCGATGGTGGTGGTGGCCGGGTTGGTCGAAGATGACGCCAAGATCGAAATCGAAGCCACGGCGGTTCTGCCATCCTGAGACCGCTGATCGCCCCCTGATGGGTTTTCTTCGCAGCGTTTCTCTGGTCACCTGTGCGTGAAGATGCTTTTGTGGGGCGATGGTCGGGGCCATATGCCCCGTAGCGCGGACATCAGGAGGGCCTTATGCGGATCAATGCCGATTTTGCCGAAAGAGTGGCAGTTCACTTTGATGACACCCCGTGGGTTGCCTCTCCGGCCCCAGGGGTTGAACGCAAAATGCTGGACCGGATTGGCGAAGAGGTCGCGCGGGCGACAACCATTGTCAGGTTCGCACCGGGCAGCGCCTTCAAGGCCCATACCCATGACGGGGGCGAGGAATACCTGGTGCTGGACGGGGTGTTTCAGGACGAACTGGGGGATTTCCCGGTGGGATCCTATGTGCGCAACCCGCCCACATCGCGCCACACGCCTGCCGCGATGGACGGCGCTATTATTCTGGTCAAACTGCATCAATTCCAACCCGAGGACAGGCATCAGGTTCAGATCAACACCAATATCGGTGCCGATCCGGTGTTGCCGCTGTTTCATGACGCCCACGAAGAGGTGCGCCTCGAAACCTGGGCACCAGGAGCCAGGGTCGGCAAGGAACCCGAAGGGGGCATGGAGGTTTTTGTTGTGGACGGTGGCTTCACGGAAAACGGCGAAGAATTTGCGCGCTGGGACTGGCTGCGCCTGCCGCCGGGACAGGGGTTTTCAGGCTGCGCGGGGCCCGATGGGGCCCGTGTTTGGATCAAAACGGGGCATTTGGCCCAAATGCTGTAATTTTGTGCAATCCCGGATAGCGGTTTGATATCAAAGATTTGCTGGCCATCTGATTTCAGGTGGCCATATTTTTTTCATCCGGTCAAAATTTTACCAGTTGATAAAAAAATAAAATATGGCACTCTGATAGGACAAGAACAAAACATCAGGGAGACACCCAATGGCGACCAGCCATCAGGCATCCGGAGTTCAGGCAGGGCGTTTGTCCGCCGAACAGATCACCGAAAACTTTTCGGATCTGCATCCAGCCTATGACGCACACGAGGCGGCAGTGGCCGCAGATCGGTGCTATTTCTGCTATGACGCACCCTGCACGACCGCATGCCCCACAGACATCGACATTCCCATGTTCCTGCGCGAAATCCAGACCGGTCACCCCGAGGCTGCGGCGCGCACGATCCTGAGCCAGAACATCCTGGGCGGCATGTGCGCCCGGGTCTGCCCCACGGAAACGCTGTGCGAAGAGGTTTGCGTGCGTGAAACGGCCGAAGGCAAGCCGGTCGAGATCGGCCGCCTGCAGCGCTATGCCACCGACACGTTGATGGCGTCGGGCGTGCACCCGTTCACACGGGCGGACAGCACTGGCAAGAAAATTGCCATCGTCGGGGCAGGGCCTGCGGGTCTTTCGGCGGCGCACCGTCTGGCGATGTTGGGCCATGATGTGGTGATTTATGAGCCCAAACCCAAATCCGGCGGCCTGAATGAATTCGGGATCGCGTCGTATAAGTCGACGGAAAACTTCGCCGCACGCGAAGTCGAATGGTTGATGCAGATCGGTGGGATCACCGTTGAGCATGGCCAGGGGTTGGGCCGAGGTCTCACGCTTGATGGTCTCAAAGCTGATCATGACGCGGTGTTCCTGTCAATTGGTCTGGCTGGGGTCAATGCCCTGCGGGCCGCGGGCGAGGACAAGGACGGCGTGCGCGATGCCGTTGATTTCATTTCCGAACTGCGTCAGGCGGACGATCTTCGCACCTTGCCTGTTGGCCGCGATGTCGTGGTGATTGGCGGCGGTATGACCGCAGTGGATGCCGCCGTGCAGTCGAAACTGTTGGGCGCGGAAAACGTCACCATCGCCTATCGTCGCGATCGCAGCGCAATGGGGGCCAGCGGGTTTGAACAGGATCTGGCGGCCTCCAAGGGCGTCAAGCTGATGTTCAATGTTCAGCCAGTCGCCGTGCATGGCAATGGCGCAGCTGCCGAGATCGAGCTGGAATACACCTCCAGCACCGGCGGGTCTTTGACCGGAACCGGCGAAACCGTACGGATCGCTGCGGATCAGATCTTCAAGGCCATCGGCCAGACGCTGGAAGGCGCACCCGAAGGTCTGGAAATCGAAGGCCGCAAGATCAAGGTTGATGACGCAGGTCGCACATCGGTTGCCGGGGTTTGGGCCGGGGGCGACTGTGCCTCGGGCGGCGAAGACCTGACCGTAACCGCTGTGGCCGAAGGCCGCGACGCTGCAATGGACATCCACAGCAGCCTGATGGGCTGAGCGGGCGGCGGGTCGCAATTCTCCCAGGTGACCCGCGCCCCTTTTTCTAAAGGAACAGACAAATGGCTGATCTGACAACAGACTTTCTGGGGATCAAATCCCCGAACCCGTTCTGGCTGGCCTCGGCGCCGCCAACGGACAAGGAATATAACGTCCGCCGCGCATTCGAGGCCGGATGGGGCGGTGTGGTGTGGAAAACGCTGGGGTCCGAAGGACCGCCCGTCGTCAATGTGAACGGTCCGCGTTATGGCGCGATCTGGGGGGCGGACCGTCGCCTGTTGGGGCTCAACAATATCGAGCTGATTACTGACCGCCCACTGGAAACCAACCTCGAAGAAATCACCCGGGTCAAAAAAGACTATCCGGATCGCGCGATCATCGTATCGCTGATGGTCCCGTGCGAGGAGGAGGCCTGGAAGGCGATCCTGCCCAAGGTCGCGGCCACTGGTGCCGACGGGATCGAGCTGAACTTTGGCTGTCCGCATGGCATGGCCGAACGTGGCATGGGATCTGCCGTTGGGCAGGTGCCGGAATATGTCGAAATGGTCACCCGCTGGTGCAAGGAAAACTATGACAAACCGGTGATCGTCAAGCTGACCCCGAACATCACCGATGTGCGCCTGCCGGCCCGCGCGGCCATGGCGGGGGGCGCGGATGCGGTCAGCCTGATCAACACGATCAACTCGATTGTCTCGGTCGACCTGGACGCGATGGCGCCGAACCCGACCATTGGCGACAAGGGCACCCATGGTGGCTATTGTGGTCCCGCAGTTAAACCCATCGCGCTGAACATGGTCGCGGAAATCGCCCGCGATGCACAAACCCAAAACCTGCCGATCTCGGCCATTGGTGGCATCACCACATGGCGCGATGCGGCGGAATTCATAGCGATGGGCGCGGGCAATGTGCAGGTTTGTACCGCCGCGATGACCTATGGTTTCCGCATCGTCGAAGAGATGATCAGCGGGCTGAGCCAGTGGATGGATGAGAAGGGGTATGAATCGACTGCCGACTTCCTGGGTATGGCCGTGCCGAATGTCACCGACTGGCAGTATCTGAACCTGAACCACATCTCCAAGGCCAAGATTGACGAAGATTCCTGTATCAAATGCGGTCGGTGCTATGCTGCCTGCGAAGATACCTCGCATCAGGCAATCGCGATGAGCGAAGACCGGGTGTTCAGCGTCAAGGACGAAGAATGCGTGGCCTGCAATCTGTGCGTCAACGTCTGCCCGGTTGAGAATTGCATCACCATGGAAGTCATGGAACCCGGAACGGTTGACCCGCGCACCGGCAAGGTGGTCGAGGAAGAATACGCCAACTGGACAACCCACCCCAACAATCCGGGGACCTGCGCCGCCGAGTAACGGCGAGCAAATTCAAACAAGACGAAGCGGGCGGCTCAAACGAGCCGCCCGTAATCTGTTGTATCAATGCGTTAGTGGTAGAAGTTCACAGATCACGGCGGGGTCAACATGCGCCGATAAAGGCCCTCAAGGAATTCGGCAGCGCCGTCAAACGGGTCTTCATCTGCCATCAACGCGCGGACCTGAACATCGAAATCGGCGTAATGCTGGGTCAGCGACCACACCGAAAACAGCAGGTGTTTGGGATGGGTTCGGGCAATTTTCCCCTCGCGCATCCAGGTTTCCAGCACGGTGACTTTTTCATCGACCAATGTTCTGAGGTCGGTCGATAGCACCTCGATCATACGCGGTGCACCCTGAACGATTTCATTGGCATACAGCCGGCTTTCCCGTGGAAAATCCCGGCTCAGTTGCAGCTTGCGCTGAACATAGGCCAGGATCTCTTCCATCGGATCGCCCGCCGCATCCAATTCGCGCAGCGGATCCAGCCAGGTGTCCAGCAACTGGGACAAAAGTTCGGTGAAAATCGCCTCCTTGGAGGGGAAGTAGTAGAGCAGATTGGGCTTGGACAGCCCGGCTGCATTGGCAATTTGATCCACGGTTGACCCGCGAAATCCGTTGGCAGAAAACACATCCAATGCAGCTTCGAGAATGGCGGCGCGATTCTTTTTCTGGATGCGGGTCGGGGCTCGATCCTGGGCCATGGGCGTCTGTTTGATCCTCGGTATTGTCCTGGTGCGTGCGGTTTGCCTGAAATTTGATGATATGCCCGATTTTGTGGGGCTTTTTCCAGATGTCGCGCTGCAATTTCTTGACTGGTGTCCCACCCGTGATAGCCTGAGTTTGACCAGTTGGTCAAATCACAGTGGTGGCAGATGTCACGCAGACGTGATGACCAACAGCAAAAACAACGCCGCAAATGGCGAGACAGACGGGGAAGGACGACGGCGATGACCGCGCTTGGACAAAATCTGAAAATCAACGGCGAACGCCTGTGGGACAGCCTGATGGAAATGGCTCAGATCGGACCCGGTGTTGCCGGAGGCAATAACCGCCAGACGCTGACAGATGAAGATGGCGAAGGGCGCGCGTTGTTCCAGAAATGGTGCGAAGACGCGGGCTGTACGATGGGGCTCGATCAGATGGGCAACATGTTTGCCCGGCGCGAAGGCACCGACCCGGATGCGCTGCCGGTCTATGTGGGCTCGCACCTGGACACCCAGCCGACGGGCGGCAAATATGATGGGGTCCTGGGCGTGCTGGGCGGTCTGGAAATTCTGCGATCTCTCAATGACTTGGGGATCAAGACGAAACATCCGATCGTGGTGACGAATTTCACCAACGAAGAGGGCACGCGCTATGCGCCCGCGATGTTGTCATCCGGCGTGTTTGCGGGAATTCATACTCAGGATTGGGCCTATGACCGCGAAGATTCCGAGGGCAAGAAATTCGGCGATGAGCTGTCGCGCATCGGCTGGCGCGGTGACGAAGAGGTCGGCGCGCGCAAGATGCATGCGTTTTTTGAATTGCACATCGAACAGGGCCCGATTCTGGAAAACGAAGACACTGATATCGGTGTGGTCACACATGGGCAGGGGCTCAGCTGGACGCAGGTGACGATCACCGGCAAGGACGCGCATACTGGGTCGACGCCGATGCCGATGCGGCGCAACGCCGGGCTCGCCATGGCGCGGGTGCTCGAGGCGGTGGATGAAATCGCCTGGTCCCATGCGCCGCATGCGGTCGGCGCTGCGGGGCATATCGAAGTGTTCCCGAATTCGCGCAATGTGATCCCCGGGCAGGTTGTGTTCACGGTCGATTTCCGTTCACCCGAATTGGATGTGATCACTGACATGGAGGACCGTCTGCGCGTTGAAGGCGACAAGGTGGCCGAGGCCATGGAGGTCGAGATCGCATACGAAAAGGTTGGGGGATTCGATCCGGTGACCTTTGACGAGGGGTGTGTATCGGCTGTGCGCAATGCCGCCGAACGTTTGGGATATTCACATCTGGATATCATTTCCGGCGCGGGTCATGACGCCTGTTGGATCAACCGGGTGGCCCCGACGGCGATGGTCATGTGCCCCTGTGTGGATGGGCTGAGCCACAATGAGGCCGAAGAGATCAGCCCCGAATGGGCCGCAGCCGGAACCAATGTGCTGTTCCATGCGGTGGTGGAGACGGCGGAGATCGTGGAATAGGGGGCGCTGCCCCCCACATTGAAATCCGGGGATTTCAATGTTCCCCCCGAGGTATTTTGAACCAGAAAGAAGCATGAGGGCCAATGCATGGTCCCAAGGGAGTGTAAGATGAGCACAGTGATCAGGAATGGAACCATCGTCACGGCGGATCTGACCTATAAGGCGGATGTGCTGATCGAGAATGGGGTGATTGCCGAAATCGGCCCGAACCTGAAGGGTGATGAGGAGCTGGACGCGACGGGGTGTTATGTGATGCCGGGTGGGATTGATCCGCATACCCATCTGGAAATGCCGTTCATGGGCACCTATTCCACGGATGATTTTGAATCCGGCACCCGCGCGGCGTTGGCCGGGGGCACCACGATGGTGGTGGATTTTGCGTTGCCCAATCCGGGTGAAGGGTTGCTGGATGCGCTGAAACGCTGGGACAACAAATCCACCCGCGCCAATTGCGACTATTCATTCCACATGGCAGTGACATGGTGGGGCGAACAGGTGTTCAATGACATGAAGACCGTCATCGAAACCCGTGGAATCAATACGTTTAAACACTTCATGGCCTATAAGGGCGCGTTGATGGTCAACGATGATGAGCTGTATTCCAGCTTTCAGCGCCTGTCCGAATTGGGTGGCATCGCAATGGTGCACGCGGAGAACGGTGATGTGGTCGCCGAGTTGAGCGCCAAGCTGTTGGCCGAGGGCAACACTGGCCCCGAAGCGCATGCCTATTCGCGCCCGCCACAGGTCGAAGGCGAGGCCACAAACCGCGCCATCATGATTGCCGATATGGCGGGCGTGCCGCTGTACGTTGTTCATACGTCCTGCGAGGACAGCCACGAAGCCATCCGCCGTGCCCGGATGCAGGGCAAACGGGTGTGGGGCGAGCCGTTGATCCAGCATCTGACGCTGGATGAGAGCGAGTATTTCAACCAGGATTGGGACCACGCCGCGCGCCGGGTGATGAGCCCGCCGTTCCGCAATAAACAACATCAGGACAGCCTGTGGGCAGGTCTGCAAGCCGGATCGCTGAGCGTGGTGGCGACAGACCATTGTGCCTTTACCACGGAACAGAAACGCTATGGTGTGGGGGATTTCACCAAGATCCCCAACGGGACCGGTGGATTGGAAGACCGGATGCCGATGCTGTGGACCCATGGGGTCGCAACGGGGCGTCTGACACCCAATGAATTTGTTGCGGTGACCTCGACCAATATCGCCAAGATCCTGAACTGTTATCCCCGCAAGGGCGCGGTTCTGGTCGGGGCCGATGCGGATCTGGTGGTGTGGGATCCTGAAAAGAGTAAGACAATTCAGGCCTCTACCCAGCAATCTTCGATCGACTACAATGTCTTTGAGGGGCATGAGGTCAAAGGGTTGCCCCGGTTCACCCTGACGCGGGGCCATGTGGCGGTGCATGACGGCGACATGCGGTGCCAGGAAGGGCACGGCAAATTCGTGGCGCGCGAGGCCAACACAACAGTGAACAAGGCGCTGAGCACCTGGAAGGAGCTGACGTCACCGCGTCCGGTGGAGCGGTCCGGCATTCCGGCGACCGGCGTATAATCAAAAGACCGGTCCTACGCGCCGCTGCTCTGACCCAGAGATTGGCGCGCGGGGGCGATGCATCAAAACGGTTCCGGATGGAGGCTTGTCACCTGCCTGGAGCTGTTGAAGGAAGGAAAGAACGTGAGCGCAATCAATATTTTGCAAGGCAGACCTGAAGTCGGAATGTCGCCGGTGAAACACACCATGCGGCGGGTGCCCGGGGCGAAGAGCGATGACTGAGCGCGCGCAGGAGCAGCCGGTCATCGAGGCGCAGGGGCTGGATCTGACCTTTCAGACCAATGACGGTCCGGTGCATGCGCTCAAGGATGTAAATCTGGTCATAAACAAAGGGGATTTTGTCAGCTTTATTGGCCCGTCGGGCTGTGGCAAGACCACGTTCCTGCGTTGTATCGCGGCGCTGGAAACCCCCACCGGTGGCACGCTGAGCGTCAATGGTATGAGCGCAGAGGACGCGCGCCGCAACCGCGCCTATGGCTATGTGTTTCAGGCGGCGGGGCTGTATCCGTGGCGCACCATCTCCAAAAACATCAAATTGCCGCTGGAGATCATGGGCTATTCCAAAGCCGATCAGGAAAATCGCGTCAATAAAGTTATGGAACTGGTTGATCTTGCTGGGTTTGGTGAGAAATTTCCCTGGCAGTTGTCGGGCGGGATGCAGCAGCGGGCCAGCATTGCCCGGGCATTGGCCTTTGATGCGGACATCCTGTTGATGGATGAACCTTTTGGGGCCTTGGACGAGATCGTGCGCGACCATTTGAATGAGCAGCTGTTGCAGCTGTGGGCGCGGACCAACAAGACCATCGGCTTTGTCACGCATTCGATCCCCGAGGCGGTGTATCTGTCGACCAAGATCGTGGTGATGAGCCCGCGTCCGGGGCGGATCACCGATGTGATCGAAAGCCCGCTGCCCAAGGAACGGCCGCTGGATATTCGCGACAGTCCGGAGTTCATCGAGATCGCACATCGGGTGCGCGAAGGGCTGCGGGCGGGGCATGGCGATGATGTGTGATTTGGCCCAAACCGGGGGGGTGATATCCGTGCACCACACGTGCACCACCCGTACACCGCCGCGGCGCAGCAATTTTGGGGGTGAAACATGAAATCCCTGTTCGCCGTTCTGACCGTGATCGCGGCGATTGTCGCGTTCTGGTATGCGGCCTGTGTGCCGATGAACATCAAGGGCGTGCTGGTCGCAGCCGAACGCGCCGGGGTCGAGGTGACCCCCGCCACCGCCAAGGACCGCCGCAACATGGGCGAGATCGGTTTGATTGTGGGCAACACATTCGCCATTCCCGCGACATGGGCCCAGGATCGTCCGCGTCTGCCCGCGCCGCATCAGGTGGCGATCGAGCTGTGGCAGACCACGGTGGGCAAAAAGATCACGTCGAAACGGTCGCTGGTCTATCACGGCTGGGTGACGCTGAGCGCCACGTTGCTGGGGTTTGCCATTGGCACGGGCCTGGGCATTCTGTTGGCCGTGGGGATTGTGCACTCCAAGGTCATGGACATGAGCGTGATGCCTTGGGCGATCGTGTCCCAAACCATTCCGATCATCGCGCTGGCTCCGATGATCATCGTGGTGCTCTATTCCATTGGCGTGCAGGGGATCATCCCCAAGGCGGTGATTTCGGCCTATCTGAGCTTTTTTCCGGTGATCGTCGGCATGGTGAAGGGGCTGCGCAGTCCGGACAGTATGCAGCTGGATCTGTTGCGCACCTATAATGCCAGCCCGTCCCAGGGGTTCTGGAAGCTGCGGTTGCCGGCATCCTTGCCGTATTTGTTTGCCTCGCTGAAAATCGGCATCGCCGCGTCATTGGTCGGGGCCATTGTTGGGGAATTGCCCACGGGGGCGGTGGCCGGTCTGGGCGCGCGTCTGTTGGCGGGCAGCTATTATGGTCAGACGGTGCAGATCTGGTCTGCGTTGTTCGCGGCGGCGCTGTTGGCGGCATCATTGGTGGCGCTGTTGGGCCTGGTGGAACGGGTGATGCTGAAACGGATGGGGATGGGCGCATGATGGATCTGTTGTTGGGGGGCTCTGCCCCCGCGCCAGAGGCGCTCCCCCGGGATATTTATGGCCAGATGAAGCAGGGGGGCGTGGCATGATCATGGTGGGTCTGGCCGGTCTGGTCTGGATTGGGGGCTGGTGGGTCAATGGTCGGTTGGCCAATAGCCCGGTGGCCGATACGCGGGCGGTGCAATTGGCGGTGCCGGTGATTTTTGGCGTGACCGTGTTGATCGTCTGGGAGCTGTTGGTGCGCGGGCTGGAGGTGCCTTTGGTGATTCTGCCGGCTCCGACGTTGATTGCGGCGCGATTTGTCGGCAGCCTGCCGATCCTATGGGCGGATTTCGTGCAGACCTTTGCCAAGGGCGCGTTGAGCGGCTATGTCATGGGATGCAGTGCGGCGTTCTTGATGGCGATTGCGGTGGACCGCAGCGATTTTCTGCGGCGCGGGCTGTTGCCGGTCGGGAATTTTGTTGCCGCGCTGCCGATTGTGGGCACGGCGCCCATTCTGGTGATGTGGTTCGGGTTCGATTGGCAGTCGAAGGCGGCCGTGGTGGTGGTCATGGTGTTCTTTCCCATGCTGGTCAACACGGTGGCGGGGTTGCGCGAAACCAGCGCCATGCAGAGGGATCTGATGCAGACCTATGCCGCGTCCTATTGGCAGAGCTTTTTCAAGCTGCGCCTGCCAGCGGCGATGCCGTTCATTTTCAATGGGTTGAAAATCTCGACCACCTTGGCGCTGATCGGCGCGATCGTGGCCGAATTCTTTGGCTCGCCCACGGTTGGCATGGGGTTCCGGATTTCCACCAGCGTCGGACAATTGGCGCTGGATATGGTTTGGGCCGAAATCGTGGTGGCAGCGCTGGCCGGATCGGTGTTCTATGGCATCGTGGCATTGATCGAAAAATCGGTGACGTTCTGGCACCCGTCGCAAAGGTAATTTTCCAATGATCCCGGGACCACCCGGGACAATCCAATCAACAAGGAGTGAAAACAGATGAAAAAGCTACTGAACGGAGCAGCGTTGGCGCTGGCCCTGGCAGCCGGTCCCCGCATTGGCCGCTGATGAGGTGAAACTGCAGTTGCAGTGGGTGACCCAGGCACAGTTCGCCGGATATTATGTGGCGCTGGACAAGGGATTTTATGGCGAGGAAGATCTGGATGTGACGATCCTGCCAGGTGGCCCGGACATTGCCCCGCCGCAGGTTCTGGCCGGTGGCGGCGCGGATGTCATGTTGAACTGGATGCCGTCGGCGTTGGCCGCGCGGGAAAAGGGGCTGCCGGTGGTGAATATCGCCCAGCCGTTCAAGACATCGGGGTTGATGCTGACCTGCTGGAAAGACACAGGCATCACCAGCCCGCAGGATTTCAAAGGCAAGACCATCGGGGTGTGGTTCTTTGGCAATGAATATCCGTTCCTGAGCTGGATGAGCCAGGAAGGCATTTCCACCGACGGGGGCGACGATGGCGTGACCGTGTTGAAACAGGGGTTCAAACGTCGATCCGCTGTTGCAGCGTCAGGCCGATTGTATTTCCACCATGACCTATAATGAATTTGGTCAGGTGCTGGATTCCGGTGTCAGCGAAGACGAGCTGGTGACCTTTAAATACGAAGAACAGGCGTGGCACGTTGGAAGACGGCATCTATGCGCTGGAAGAAAACCTGAAGGATCCGGCCTTCCAGGACAAGATGGTGCGGTTTGTGCGCGCGTCGATGAAGGGCTGGAAATACGCCGAGGCGAACCCGGATGAAGCGGCCGAAATCGTGTTGGACAATGATGCCTCAGGGGCCCAGACCGAAGCGCATCAAAGCGCATGATGGGCGAAATTGCCAAGCTGACCGCGGGCAGCAACGGCACGCTGGATCCGGCCGATTTGATCGCACGGTCAACACGCTGCTGGGTGGCGGGTCCGACCCGGTGATCACCAAAAAGCCGGAAGGTGCCTGGACCCATGCGATCACCGACAAAGCGCTGAACTAAGGTCATAATCTCAGGAGAAACCTGGGGAGTGGGGAGACCCGGTGGGCCGTTGTGGTCCGCCGGGTTTCTTTTTTGCAATCTCAGATGCTGCCCCATTCCAGCCAGCGACGATCGTCGCCAGGCAACAGGTTCGGACATGCGGGCGTCATAGGCGGCCAACTCGGCCTCTGACAATTTGCCCTCCCATTTGTTGGACGACGCGCTGTCAAAGAAATCTGCCATCGTTGCTCCAGATGCCTTGTCCGGCAGATGGGGTGAACCGATGGGCGTTTGCCTTCATGTTGTCAAAGGTGGCGGCCTGGATCAGGTGTTGCATCAAGGCGGGCGGATGGGTGATCGAAATATGCGCGCTGATCCGGGCAAAGGTGGCCGGCAGGTCCCGCAACATGTCGGCGTAATGCAGGCGCAACAGGTTGTCGGCAGGTTCCATTGCACGGGTGGTGCGGTAGTGATCGACAATGGACGACAGGCTGGCGGCTTCGACGAAATTCACCGGTCAGGAAAACGCCGAATCCTTCGAGGGGTCCTGGAAAAATATTCTTTTGGAAAAAGGCTTGGCTGATTCCTTGATCTGGTTTGCGGCGTGTTTGCGAAAGGAGAAATAGACATCGATCGGATGCCTGTAGACGGTGATGTATCGCAGGTCGTCCCACATGGGAATGCCGTCCAGCGAGTATGGAGATTTGACGTGACGGCGATGGGTCTGGGCGTTCAGGCGCCCCATGACTTCGTCCCAGGTCGCGGATGCTGAAATCGATCCAGGGTGATTTCATAGAGGTCTCAGCATCCACGTGCGGATCTCCGGAAATCAGCAGGGCCAGAATGCCCTCTGTGTTCCAGGTTTGTTCCTGATTTGGGCGCAGTCGTGACAACGATATCCCCGATGCGGGGCTGAAAGGCGTTCCATCTGGCGCCATCGGTGAAATTGCCGGAAAGGATCGGGCGGCGGGTCCTGGTTGTTTGAGCATATAGGCACCTTCTTTTCGGTGATCTGTCGCAGGAGTGTGCCGGAACAGGGGGGCCAGATCTATCCTGTTGTCGTCTGGGGCGGTGGGGACAGACATCTTGCACCGGGTGGGGCAGGCCAAGGTGGCTGTGCGCGTCAAATTGTGGGACCCAAGTCGGAAGCTGGTCTGCGCTTGTCGTGTTTGCCGCCTGATCGTATGAAATGACATGAGATAGTTGGGCTGATTGTTGACGTATCGAGCATTTGAGGAGACGGAAAATGATGAAAACCTGGGGATGTGCTGCGCTGGCTGGTGCGATCATTTCGATGTGTTCGTCCAGTTGGGCGGGCGAAGAGTTCATTGTGGTGCAATCCACCACGTCGACGCAGAATTCGGGGCTTCTGGATGCGATTCTGCCCGGATTTCAGGATGACACCGGGATCGAGGTGCGTGTGGTTGCCGTTGGCACGGGCCAGGCGATCAAGAATGCGACCCAGGGGGACGGGGATGTTCTGTTGGTGCACGCCAAACCCGCCGAAGAGACATTTGTGGCAGAGGGGTGGGGCGTGCAGCGGTTTGACGTGATGTACAATGATTTTGTGCTGGTCGGGCCGGGCGCAGATCCGGCGGGGATCAAGGGCGGATCGGATATCGTCACGGCCCTGACTGCTGTGGCCACCGCCCAGGCACCATTTGCGTCGCGGGGATGACAGCGGCACCCACAAGGCCGAGCTGCGCCATTGGGGCGCGGCGGGCGTTGATGTGGCCGCGGCTTCGGGCAGCTGGTACCGCGAAACCGGATCGGGCATGGGGCGCACGCTGAACATCGCGTCGGGCATGGATGCCTATGCGCTGACCGATCGGCCACCTGGATTGCCTTTGCCAACAAGGGCGACCTGGAGATCCTGGTTCAGGGCGATACGCGCCTGTTCAACCAATATGGCGTCATTCTGGTGAACCCGGACAAACACCCATCCGTCAAGGCCCAGGCCGGGCAGACGTTCATCGACTGGCTGATCGGGCCCGATGGGCAGGCGGCGATTGCCGGCTATCAGCTGGACGGGCAGCAGCTGTTTTTTCCCAACGCCAAATAGGCGGCAGCCAGGGCGGGACACCCGGTTTCCGCCCTGGCATCTGATCTGTGGGGCCGGTTGGATCACAAACTGTGATCCGGCCCTTTGCGGGGGGTTCTTTTGGTCGGGTCGGGCAAAAAGAGCGCCAACCGCAAGTGGACTTTCCCCAACGGACCCCCACATTGCGACCTGAAGCAGCAAACCGAAAGGACCAGCCGATGAGCGACGGTTACAACATGTCGATGCGCAAATTTCTAAAACAGGTCGGGGTAACCAGCCAGCAGGCGATCGAAAACGCGCTGCGCGATGCCGGGGACACGGGGGGCAAAAGCTTTGAGGCCAAAGTGGTTCTGACCATCGACGGGCTCGAGCTGGAACATGTGGTGACAGGGACCATCAAGGATGACACAGAATGAGCGTGCGTGAGGCCGTGCTTGCCAATCTGGGCAAGATCACCGACCCGATTTCGGGCAAGGACATTGTCAGCGCCGGTGTGGTGCGGGCCCTGAATGTCGAAGGCGACACGGTGCGCTTTGTTCTGGAAATCGACCCGAAACATGCGGATCAGATGGAAGCCGTGCGGGCCACCGCGCAACAGGCCGCCGAAATGGTGCCCGGCGTGGCCAAAGTGTCGGCGCTGTTGACCGCGCATTCGCAAAAGGCCCCGCCGCCGGATCTGAAACCCAAGGCAAAACCGGCCGCGCCGCAGGGCCCCCAGGCGGTGCCTGGTGTGGATCGGATCATCCTGGTGGCGTCGGGCAAGGGCGGGGTGGGGAAATCCACCGTTGCGTCAAATCTGGCGGCCGCGCTGGCGGCGCAGGGGCGCAAGGTCGGTCTGTTGGATGCCGATATCTATGGCCCGTCACAGCCGCGCATGATGGGCGTGTCGGGGCGACCGGCCAGCCCGGATGGCAAAACCATCCTGCCGCTGCGCAATCACGGGGTCACCGTGATGTCGCTGGGTCTGATGATGGAGGAAGGCCAGGCGGTCGTCTGGCGGGGTCCGATGCTGATGGGGGCGCTGCAGCAGATGCTGATGCAGGTGCAATGGGGGGATCTGGATGTGCTGGTGATCGACCTGCCGCCGGGCACCGGTGACGTGCAGCTGACGCTGGCCCAGAAATTTGCGATCGACGGTGCGATCATTGTCTCGACGCCGCAGGATGTGGCGCTGTTGGACGCGCGCAAGGGGATCGACATGTTCCGCCAGACCAAGGTGCCGATCCTTGGGATGATCGAAAACATGTCCACCCACGTCTGTTCGAACTGCGGACACGAAGAACACATCTTTGGTCATGGCGGTGTCGCCGCCGAGGCCGAAAAGCTGGGTGCGCCATTGTTGGCCGAAATCCCGCTGCATCTGGATGTGCGTCTGGCCGGGGACGGGGGCGTTCCGATCGTGGTCAGCCAACCCGACAGCAAACAGGCCGAAGCGTTTTATGACGTGGCCCGCGCGCTGGTTGGACAGGGCGTGGCCTGACCGGCAAAGATTGGTGGATCCGGGGTGCGCGCGCAGGCAAGGCCGCCGCGCGCCCTGGGTGCGCCCCAGGTCTGTTCCAAGAGGATTTGGGCCAGACGCTGATCGGGTCCGGAGGCTGATCCGGGCCAGACGCTGATCCGGGCCAGACGCGGTCCGGGTGGCCGGTTATCCCTGACCCAGAAACCCGCCGTATTGCCCGCGTTTGAACATCAGCCCCTGTCCGGGACGGGATGTGGTCAACAACACTTCTCCCACCAGGATCGAATGATCACCGGCGTCGTGGCGGGCGTGTTTGCGACAGTCGAACCGGGCCAGACACCCGGGCAGGATCGGTTGGCCCTGGGCGTTCTTTTGCCAGGGGGTCGATGAAAAATCATGACCATTGCGGGAAAAATGCACCGCCAGATCCTGTTGATCCTCGGCCATGACATGCAGGGCGAAATGCGGAGCCATGACAAAGGCGTCGTGGCGCAGCGACGCGCGCGCCGGGCACCACAGGATCAGCGGCGGGGACATCGACACCGACGCAAAGCTGTTCACGGTCATCGCCAGCGGGCCGTTGTCGGTCATCGTGGTGACGACGGTGACACCGGTGCCGAAACACCCCAACGCATCGCGATAGGCGCGGGCCGTTTCAGGGCCGGGAACAAAGCTGGTTTCGGTCATGCGCGCGTGCCCTTGCTGGATCTGCCGCGTTGAGGTGCCACGCCAGCCGCGATTTGTCCACCGTCTGTTTTGCCCTTTGACCGGCGCGGATCAGTTCAGATCTTCGAGCAGACGCCCATGTTTGCGGGTCTGTTCGATCACGTCACCAAAGGTCGCCAACCCACGGGCCTGCAGCATGGGCAGCATCTTGCACAGAACTTCGGCTGTGGCCTGCGCATCCCCCAGCGCCGTATGGCGCAGATGGTCGGGGATGGTCACGTCCAGACGGTCACACAGCGCATCCAGCGTGTGGGTTTCAGAGGCCCCGAACAACACGGCGCTGAGCAGGACGGTGTCCAGGATCGGATGGTCCCAGGTGACGCCGGCTTTTTGCGCGTGGCGACGCAGGAACGCCATGTCAAAGGGGGCGTTATGCGCAACAATCACCGCATCGGTCGCAAACTGGTGAAAGGTTCGCGCGACGGCAAAGATGTCGGGCGCACCCTGCACCATATGATCGGACACCCCATGCACACGGGTTGACGCCGCTGGAATCGCGATACCGGGATCGACCAGCGTATTGATGATTTCACCGTCGATGATCCGGCCCTTGAGCACCCGCACGGCGCCCAGCTGAACGACTTCGTCCTTGTGCGGCAGCAACCCGGTTGTTTCGGAATCAAACACCACGAAGCACAGATCGGCCAGGGCGCGATCCTCAAAGGCGGCGTCGCCGGGGGTGTCGAGCAGATCAAAGTCATAGACCAGCGGGCGCGCCGCGTCCGGCGCGATCTGTGCATGTGCGCTGTCAAAGGTCATCATGTACCCACCGGCCTCGCCCAGAGGCTTGAGCCGCAGATCATAGCTTTGTTGTCCGGTCGCCCCCGTCACACGACAGCTGACCTCCAACCCGGTTTTCATCATGCGCGCATGGCCGGATTCGAGCCCGGTCCGATCCAGATAGTCAAACAGCGAGGCATTCAGCCGGGGGTGGGCGATCTGGGCCAGCACTTCGGCGGATTGCCCGTCATACAGCACGATCTGATGGCTGGGGCTGACCAGAACCATGGCCACCGGGATTTCGGTGAGCAGCGCGGTCAACCGGGCCTTGTCCTGGGCCAGCCGGGCGGTTTCCTGGGCCACGGTCTGCGCCGTGGACAGGGTGGTTTCGCTCAGCTGTCCGGCCAGCCCGGCGGCCGCCGGGGCCAGATCGCCCAGATACCGGGCGGCCTGGAGGTCCATGTCATTGCTGACACCGGCGTGGGCGCGCGCGCGCATTTCCGAGGCCAGGCGTTCGATCGGCTTTGCAACATTTTCATCAAACAGCAACCAGATCCCGGCACAAAGCGCCAAAATCGCAAAGCAGCTGAGCAAGCCGCTGAACACAAATGGATCCAGCAGCGCCGGCTGATCGGCGCGGGCATAGCCGATCCACAGGGCAGCGGTCACAACAGCCACCCCGCCCAGAGCCAGCAAACAGAAAAACAGGAAAATTCTCAAACGCAAACTCAGCCGGGTCATGGGTTACTCCCGCGCACAGATGGTGGTCAGGATGGCGTCATCGGCATCGGCCTGAACCCAATCGGCGTTGGTGACACGCCCGTCTGCATCAAATTCGGCATCTGGGGGCAACAGCGCCCGGCGATGGCTGTCGCAATCCATCACCACCGGGAGTTTGTTGACCGGGGCCCAGCGGCCAAAGAAGTAGAGTTCCGCCAGGCGTTGACCGGGCAGGGCGGCGTTGTCCTGAATGCTGGCCATGTCCACCGCGGCAAACCGGTTCACATAGGGCACGACCTGGGTCCAGGGGCGGTACCAGCTGGTGTGTTCGACCGTTTCGGCCACCACCAGGCCATCGGGCAACCCGTCGACGGTGCGCGCATACCAGCCGTATTCGCTGGTGACTGTGGCGATGATCATGCCCAGACCTGCGCCCACCGGCGCGGCCCAGCGGGGCAGGCGGCCGCCGGTCAGTTTGTTCAGCAACATCACCACGCCCGCCACGGCAAAGCCGGCAAAGATCACGCCTATCAATTCCAGAAACATTGCTCTGCTTTCTCCCGTTGCTGCAAGAGAAGGCGTCCGCCTTCATCTCGCTATAAAAACTCTTGTCCCCTGTCCGACAGGGGCTGCTTGCAGCCCCGTTGGGGGAGGCTCCCTCAGGGGGCATCGGCGCTGGTGTCAGCCCAGCATACCCTTGCCGTGGCCCACAGCCGATTGCATTGTCTTGACCACCACAAAGGCATCGCGCAAGTGGCTGCGTTCGAAATCCGACAGATCCGACGGCGGCAGAAAGTTGTCCGGGGCCTGAGCGGATTTGACCTGGGCGGCCTGATGTTCCAGCCGGGTTTCGGCGATCAGGTCATAGGCATCCAACAGATCACGCCCCCCCGACGGGCTAAGCACGCCGGCGGCTTCGGCGGCGACCAGACGGGCGCGGGTATTGGCCTCGGGCAATTTGCCCTGCAGCGCATAGATCCGCCCCAGGTCCACCACTGGCACCACGCCATTGTGTTTCAGATCCAGCGTATTGCGGTGTTCGCCCGAGCGGATCGTGGCAAAGCCGCGCAGCAGGCCCAGCGGCGGCGTGTGTTTCAACGAGTTGGACACCATATGGGCCACAAAGATCGAATTCTTGGACGCTGCTGCGAGGGTGTCGGCCTGCATGTCTTCGAACAGCGAAAAGGCCCCGCCAATGGGACGCAGGTCAAACATGACGCTGGCCAGCATCTGGGCTTCGGGGCTGGGTTTGGCGATCCAGCCGCGGAAATAGTCCTTCCAGGTGCGGACCGGCTGACACCATTGTGGGTTGGTCGCCATCATGTCGCCGGGGCAATAGAAATACCCGCAGACGTCCAGCCCGTCACAGACGAATTTTGCCAGGTTGCGGAAATAGGGCATGTCGTCTTCGGTCACGGCATCATCCAGAAACAGGCAATTGTCCTGATCGGAAACGCCGGTCTGTTCCTGGCGCCCCTGGGATCCGCAGGCCAGCCACAGATAGCGCACCGGGGGCGGGCCGAATTGGGCCTCGGCCAGGGCGAGCAGGCGGCGGGTGGCGGTGTCGGCGATGTCGGTGATCAGGCGGGTGACGACTTCGTGGCGGCTGCCGCCTGCCACCAGCTGCACCAGCAGGCGGGGGATTTCGGCGGTGACCTTGGCCATCTCTTCGGCGGTGGTGGCGCGGGATATCGCGCTGACCAATTCGGCCGAGCTGACCGCCTGAAAGCGGGTCAGGTCGGTCTGGGTGACTATGCCGACCAGTTTGCCGCCTTCGACGATCGGGATATGGCCGATGTGGCGCTCCATCATGGCGTGCAACACGTCCGAGCCGATGGAATTGGGGGCCAGCGTCAGCGGATCGGCTGTCATGACATCCGAGATCGGGGTGTCGATGGAACGGCCTTCGGCCAGGATCTTGCCGGTCAGGTCGCGGGTGGTGACGATGCCCTTCAGCCGGTCCTCATCGGTGATGCAGAGCGAGGAAATGCGCCAGTCCCGCATCAGCTTGGCCGCGGCCCGGACGGTGGTATCGGGGGCGCAGGTCACGGGGCGGCGGGCCATGAAGCTGTCCACTTGGGTGGTGGCCAATTCGTCGCCCTGCGCCGGTTCGCTGCGGCGGCGGTCAAAGAATTTGGCGACCTTGGGCTGGCTTTTCATCAGGGCGCGGAAATCCGCCTTGGGGAGCAGCAACAGGACAGAAGGCTGGGTGGCCACGGCCGAGGTCACGGCAATGCCGCCCCGTGTCAGGCCACGTTCGCCAAAGGAGTTGCGCGCGCCCAGGATCGACACGGGCATGTTGTTTTCGTCGCTGACCTCGATTTCGCCGTGGTGCACCAGATAGAGCCCGGCCAGCTCGTCCCCCAATGCATAGACCTGATCGCCGGGCGCGACTTCGACCAGATCAAAGCAGGGGGCGAGGGTGTCCAGAACATCGGCCGACAGGCTGTCATAGGGATGTACAGAGGCCAGGAAACGGGTCAGGTCAGTCGTGGAAAGGGGCATCTGAGAGGCCTGTTATCAAAAGGAAAGTTATGCCCAGATAGCGCTGAAAGTCCCGCAAGATAAAGAGGGCGGGGGGTCGCAGGTGCGGGTCTGGAGAAACGCAAAAAAGCCGCGTTGAGGCGGCTTTTCCACGCAGGGCAAACCCCGCGAAACAGGACCTTGGGCAAGGTCCGTGAACCAAGGCGTGTTGAAACGCCTTGGTTCGTGTTGGTGTCACCGGTTGGATCAGTGATCCTGGGCCGCGCCGGCCCCACGGGGGATACGCACGCTTTCCACCAGTTCTTCGATCTCGGTCGGGATCGGGTCGCTGGATTTGGACACGAAATAGGCGACGGTGAAGTTCACCAGAGCGCCGATGGCCCCAAAGGAGGTCGATTTGACAGTGCCCAGCAGCGGATCAGCATCTGTGAACTGGTTGGTGTCCGGAATGAACAGCCAGCCTTTGTGCATGAAGATGTAGATCAGGGTCACGATCAGACCGGACAGCATGCCTGCCACGGCGCCTTTGTTGTTCACCTTGGTAAAGATGCCCATCATCAGAGCCGGGAAGATCGATGCCGCCGCCAGACCAAAGGCCAGAGCCACGGTTTGCGCCGCAAAGCCGGGAGGGTTGAGACCCAGGTAGGTTGCGACCGCAATGGCAACAGCCATGGCCACACGGGCCGACAGCAGTTCGCCTTTTTCCGAGATGGCGGGGTTGATCGAGCCTTTGATCAGGTCGTGGGACACAGCCGACGAAATCGCCAGCAGCAGACCCGCAGCGGTCGACAGAGCCGCCGCCAGACCACCAGCCGCGACCAGACCGATCACCCAACCCGGCAGGTTGGCGATTTCGGGGTTGGCCAGAACCAGGATGTCCCGGTTGAATTTGGTCAGTTCGTTGCCTTCCCAGCCGTTTTCGGCAGCCTTGGCCTGCATGGCCTCGGATTTGTCGTTGTAGTACTGGATATGGCCGTCGCCGTTCTTGTCTTCCCAAGCCAGCAGACCGGTTTTCTGCCAGGTGGCCATCCAGTCATAGCGGGCGTCGTTTTCGATCTGTTCGACCGAAACAGCGGCACCATCGGTGCCATTGGGCCACATCATGTCTGTGATGTTCAGACGAGCCATGGCACCCACAGCCGGAGCGGTCAGATACAGCAGGGCGATGAACACCAGGGTCCAGCCAGCCGACCAACGGGCGTCAGCCACTTTTGGAACGGTGAAGAAGCGCATGATGACGTGGGGCAGACCCGCAGTACCGATCATCAGCGACAGGGTGAACAGCACCATGTTGAAGGTGTCGGCGTGGTGCATCGTGTACTCTTTGAACCCGAGTTCGGTCACGATGGCATCCAGTTTCGCCAGCAGCGGTTCACCCGAAGCAGTGTGTTCGCCGAACAGGCCCAGGGCCGGGATCGGGTTTCCGGTCAGCTGCAGCGAGATGAAGATCGCCGGAATGGTATAGGCCATGATCAGAACGCAATACTGCGCCACCTGGGTATAGGTCACACCCTTCATGCCGCCGAACACGGCGTAGGCGAACACCACACAGGCACCGATCAGCAGACCGGTTGTGTTGGACACTTCGAGGAAGCGGCCAAAGGCCACGCCCACACCGGTCATCTGGCCGATCACATAGGTGGTCGAGGCAACGATCAGACAGATCACGGCCACCACGCGGGCGGTCGGGCTGTAGAACCGGTCGCCGATGAATTCCGACACGGTGTATTTGCCGAACTTGCGCAGATACGGCGCCAGCAGCAGGGCCAGCAGCACGTAACCACCGGTCCAACCCATCAGGAAGGACGAGTTGTCATAGCCGGTAAAGGCAATCAGGCCCGCCATCGAGATGAACGAGGCCGCCGACATCCAGTCCGCCGCTGTCGCCATACCGTTGGTGACCGGGTGAACGCCGCGACCGGCGGCGTAGAATTCCGATGTGGAGCCCGCGCGGGCCCAGATCGCGATGCCGATGTAAAGCGCAAAGGACGCGCCCACAAACAGCAGGTTGATGGTAAACTGATCCATCTGGGTTTACTCCTCGACGCCGTATTCGCGGTCCAGCTTGTTCATGCGGATCGCGTAGAAAAAGATCAGGCCCAGGAACACCAGGATCGAGCCTTGCTGGGCGAACCAGAAGCCAAGATCGGTGCCGCCGACGCTGATGCCAGACAGCAACGGACGCAGCAGAATGCCGAACCCGAAAGAGACGACAGCCCAGATCACCAGGCTGACAAGAATGATCCGCACGTTGGCCTGCCAATAGCCCTTGTCGGCTTCGGCAGTCTGTGCGGAGGTGTTTGTTTGGTCCGCCATCGCGGGTCCTCCTTCGCTTCCTCCAGAGCTGTTCCATCCCTGCATTCAAGTCTCCCCGGGATGGGGCAGCTCCAATTTTGGGGCCTGACGCAGGGAGGGGGGCCTTGCGTCAGGCAACACTCCATCGGTCCGCCAAGGCGGGTCCTTTGGATGTTTCTCGGTGAATGGGCCCCCGGCAGGGCAGGGAGCCCTAGAGACGGATGATTAACGCATCGCGTCTTGAACAATGGAGTGCAGGCCGACGGCGATGTCGTCGATCTGGCCCATTGCGTCGATCTTTTTCAGCACATCGTGACCGTCGTAATAGGCGATCAGCGGGGCGGTCTGTGCGTGATAGGCTGTGAGCCGGCTGGCAACGGTTTCGGCGTTGTCATCGGCGCGCCGCTTCATGTCGGTGCCGCCGCATTTGTCACAGGTGCCTGCGGTTGCGGGCTGTTTGAAGCTGTCGTGATAGCCTTCGCCACAGGTGCCACAGGTGTAGCGGCCCGAAATGCGGGTGACCATTGCCGCGTCGTCGACTTCGAGGCTGACAGCGGCGTTGATCCGCTGGCCGGTTTCCGACAACAGCGTGTCCAGCGCCTGGGCCTGAACGGTGGTGCGCGGAAAGCCGTCCAGGATCACGCCCTGGGCACAATCGGCTTCGCCCAGACGGTCACGCAGGATGGCGATGACGATCTCGTCGCTGACCAGATCACCGGCCGCCATCACGGCCTGTGCGGCCTTGCCCGCGTCGGTCCCGGCGGCCACGGCGGCGCGCAGCAGGTCCCCGGTCGAGAGTTGAACCAGCCCGAATTTGTCTTCGAGCATCCGGGCCTGTGTGCCCTTCCCGGCACCCGGAGGGCCGAGAAGGATCAAAACAGCGGGGGTGGTTGAAACGGCAGCGTCCATGATCAATCCCCTTATTTCACAGCACGATTGGCGATCAGGTCGTCAACCACCGACGGATCGGCGAGCGTTGACGTATCCCCCAGGGCACCAAAGTCGTTTTCGGCGATCTTGCGCAGGATGCGGCGCATGATCTTGCCCGAACGGGTCTTTGGCAGGCCGGGGGCCCATTGGATCACGTCGGGCGATGCGATGGGGCCGATTTCGGTCCGCACCCAGGTGCGCAGCTCCTTGAGCAGCTCGTCGCTGGGTTCGCGGTCGTTCATCAGGGTGACATAGCAATAGATGCCCTGGCCCTTGATGTCATGCGGGTAGCCGACCACGGCGGCTTCGGCGACGGCGGCGTGGGCGACCAGTGCAGATTCAACTTCGGCGGTGCCCATGCGGTGGCCCGAGACGTTGATCACGTCGTCGACGCGGCCGGTGATCCAGTAATCGCCATCTTCGTCGCGACGGCAGCCGTCACCGGTGAAGTAATAGCCTTTGTAATCCGCGAAATAGGTTTTCTGGAACCGTTCGTGATCGCCCCAGACGGTGCGCATCTGACCGGGCCAGCTGTCCTTGATGCACAGCACGCCTTCGACGCCATTGCCGTCGATCTCTTCGCCCGACTGCGGGTCCAGAACCACCGGTTCGATGCCAAAGAACGGTTTCATTGCCGAGCCGGGTTTCATCGCGTGGGCACCGGGCAGCGGGGTCATCAGATGGCCGCCGGTTTCGGTCTGCCACCAGGTGTCCACGATCGGGCAGCGCCCGCCGCCAACGACCTCGTTGTACCAGTTCCAGGCTTCGGGGTTGATCGGTTCGCCCACGGTGCCCAGGGTGCGCAGGGAGGACAGGTCGCATTTTTCGACCCATTCGTTGCCCTGACCCATCAGCGCGCGCAGCGCGGTGGGGGCGGTGTAGAACTGGTTGACCTTGTGTTTCTCGCAGACCTGCCAGAAGCGCGACGCGTCCGGGTAGGTTGGCACGCCTTCGAACATCACGGTGGTGGCGCCATTGGCCAGCGGACCATAGACGATATAGCTGTGGCCGGTGACCCAACCCACATCCGCAGTACACCAGTAGATGTCGCCTTCGTGGTAATCAAAGGTGATTTCCTGGGTCATCGCCGCATAGACCAGATAGCCGCCGGTGGTGTGCACCACGCCTTTGGGCTGACCGGTGGAGCCGGAGGTATAGAGGATGAACAGCGGATCTTCGGCGCTCATCTCGGCGGGTTTGCAGTAGTCGTTCGCCTCGAGCGCCATTTCGTTATAGTCATAGTCGCGCCCGTCGATCCAGGTGGTCTGACCACCGGTGCGTTTCACGACCAGACATTTCACGCTGTCCTTGCAGTGCAGCAGGGCGGCGTCGGCGTTGGATTTCAGCGGGGTCTTGCGGCCGCCACGGGGGGCTTCGTCCGCGGTGATCACCACTTTGGCGTCACAGCCGTTCACACGGGCCGACAGCGCATCCGGGCTGAAGCCGGCAAAGACGATCGAATGGATCGCACCGATGCGGGCACAGGCCAGCATGGCATAGGCGGCTTCGGGGATCATCGGGAGGTAGATGATGACCCGGTCGCCTTTGCGCACCCCCATGGTTTCGAGGATGTTGGCCATGCGGCAGACGCGGTTCTGCAGCTGTTTATAGGTGATGTGCTGGGCGGTCTCATTCGGATCATCAGGTTCAAAGATGATCGCGGTCTGGTCGCCCCGGGTGTCCAGGTGACGGTCAATACAATTGGCGGCGACGTTCAGCGTGCCATCGGCATACCAGTTGATCGCCACGTCGCCAAAGCTGTAGTTGACGTCTTTTACTTTGGTAAAAGGCTTGATCCAATCGACGCGTTTGCCCTGTTCGCCCCAGAACGCTTCGGGGTCGTTGATCGAGGCGGCATACATCTCGTCATATTTGGCAGCGTCCACATGGGCCCGTGCGACCACATCCGCTGATGGTGGGAATACCGGGGTCGGTGTTCGCGTTTCGCTTGTCATAATAGGTTCCTCCCTAATGACCGTCTTGATATTCGGTCGCAAAATTCCGATGTGGCAAAAATCCAACCAATTCCACCCTCAAATTGGATTGCTGCCGTTGGAGGCGATCATATACGGAGTTGAAAATAAGTGAATAACTTCCCGTAATTTAACGATTTGCTTGTAAATGTTTTTCACAATCCGGCGTAAATTTGTAAATTTATCAAATGATGTCTGAAAATTTCCTGTTTTGGCAAAGCGTTGGATGTCAAAGGGGGTTGCCCCATTTGATTTCCTGACGGTGTGCAATGGTATGCAGAAGCAGGAGTCATCGAACTCAACCGGTGTGACATATTGTGTCGCTTGCCGGTGGGATCGCGCATTTTTCCTGCGTGCGCCTGTTTTCGAGACACCAGAGGCGAGTCAGCAGGCATTCGACGAACGATCAAAAAACGGGCTGCCGTAGCGTCGCTTTTGCCCGCTTGGGCCGCAGGGCTTGGCAGGGGGGGGCAATGGCGCTAGCCTTGCGACCAAGCGGCGCAAAACAGGCCGCAACAAATGGGAGTTTTTCATGAACAAGATGTTGACCGGGGCTGTTATGGCCGCCGCATCCGTTGCCGTCGCAGGCGAAGTCGCCGCAACCGAATGGAATGTATCCGTCTGGGGCAAACGCCGCGCCTTTACCGAACATGTCGAAAAGCTGGCCGAGCTGGTCAGCGAAAAGACCGGCGGTGAATTCACCATGAACATCAGCTATGGCGGTCTGTCCAAGAACAAGGAAAACCTGGACGGGATTTCCATTGGGGCCTTTGAGATGGCCCAGTTCTGTGCCGGCTATCACCGCGACAAGAACCCGACCATCACCGTGCTGGAACTGCCCTTCCTGGGGGTGAACACCCTGGCAGAAGAAGTCGCCGTGTCCCACGCGGTCTATGCCCACCCGGCGGTGCAAAAGGATCTGGCGCGCTGGAACGCCAAACTGTTGATGACCAGCCCGATGCCGCAATACAACATTGTCGGCACCGGCGAGCCGCGTGACGAGCTGGCCGAGTTCAAGGACATGCGGGTGCGCGCCACCGGCGGTATCGGCAAGGCGTTTTCCGCTGTGGGGGCCGTTCCCACATCGGTGACCGCGACCGAAGCCTATAACGCGATGGAATCCGGCGTGGTCGATACCGTCGCCTTTGCCCAGCACGCGCATCTGGCCTTTGGGACGATCAATCGCGCCGAATGGTGGACCGCCAACCTGAACCCCGGCACCGTGAACTGCCCGGTGGTGGTGAACACCGACGCCTATGACGCGCTGTCCGACAGCGAACGCGACGCGCTGGACAGTTCGGTCAGTGAGGCGATTGACCATTATCTGGCCAATTACGGTGCGCTGCTGGACAAATGGGATAGTGTTCTGGCCGAAAAGAACGTGACCAAGGTCGAATTGGCCGAAAGCGAACTGGATGCCTTCCGCACCGTGGCGGCCGATCCGATCCGCGAGGCATGGATTGCCGACATGACCGCCCAGGGCATTCCCGCCCAGGAGCTGTATGATCTGGTGATGAAAACCCTGTCGGACGTGCGCGCCAGCAACTGATCGCAATCGAGGCCGGGCCAGAGTGGCCCGGCCTTTTCCTATGGGCGAGGGGGAATGCAATGGCGTCGGGCGCTGCGGTTCTGGAGAGCGATCATCTGATCAGCCGGTTGGACCGGCAGTTGCTGAAGCTGGAGCAGGTCCTGGCCCTGCTCAGCGGCATCGCGGTGTTTTCGCTGATGGTGCTGGCGGTGGTGTCGGTGGGCGGGCGCAATGCGTTCAACGCGCCCTTGCCGGGCTATGTGGATTGGATCGAACAGGCGATGCCGCTGATCGCGTTCATGGGCATCGCCTATGTCCAGCGCGACGGCACGCATATTCGCATGGACATCGTGATTTCGCGCCTGAAGGGCCGTGCGCTGTGGCTGTTCGAGCTGATTTCGGTGCTGTTGATCCTGATCCTGATGATGGCGCTGGTCTATGGAAGCTGGTCGCATTTCCTGCGGTCGTTTGATTTCGCCGCCCCATTGTGGAGCCGCGACAGTTCGATTGACATCGGCCTGCCGATCTGGCCCGCGAAATTGCTGGCACCGGTGGCCTTTGGCGTGCTCTGTCTGCGGCTGATGGTGCAGGCCTGGGGCTATGGGCGGGCCTTTGTGCTGGGGTTGGATGCACCGGTGGCGGTGCCGATGATCCAGAGCGCTGCCGCCCAGGCCGCCGCCGAGGCCGAACAATTGGCCGATCCCAAGGCCGAGCAGGAGTAAGCGGACATGGAACCCATTGATATTGGCCTGTGGGTCACGGGCGGGTTGTTGGCCATGGTTTTGCTGGGGATGCGCGTGGCCTTTGCCGCCGGTATGGCCGGGCTGGTGGGGTTGGTGTGGATCTTTTGGGCCAAATTCGGCTATGCGCCGGACAAATTCACCAAGGCGCTGACCGTGTCGGTCAAGATCGCCGGCCAGGTGCCCCATTCCAAGGTCTCGTCCCAGGCGCTCAGCCTGATCCCCACCTTTATCCTGATCGGGTATCTGGCCTATTACGCGGGGTTGACCAAGGCCCTGTTCGAAGCCGCCAAACGTTGGATCGCCTGGCTGCCCGGCGGGTTGGCGGTGTCGACCATTTTTGCCACTGCGGGCTTTGCCGCCGTATCAGGTGCCTCGGTGGCGACCTCGGCGGTGTTTGCCCGGATCGCCATCCCCGAGATGCTGAAAATCGGCTATAACAAACAATTCGCCGCTGGCGTGGTGGCGGCCGGGGGCACCTTGGCGTCGCTGATCCCGCCGTCGGCCATTCTGGTGATCTATGCCATCATCGTGGAACAGGACGTGGGCAAGCTGTTGCTCGCCGGGTTCATCCCGGGCGCGTTTTCGGCGGTGATCTATGCGTTGTTGATTGTCGGCATTGCGGTGGTGTTCAAATCCGTTGGCCCCCCGGTGCGCGGGTTCACCTGGAAGCAACGGTTTGCGGCCTTGCCGGCGGCTCTGCCGATTGTCTTTGTCGTCGTGATCATCATCTGTTTTGTCTACAACCCCTTTGGCGGTGACGCCTGGGGCACCCCGACCGAAGGCGGCGCGCTGGGGGCATTTGTGGTGTTCGTCATGGCGCTGATCAAGGGCATGAAATGGGCCCAGCTGAAATCGGCGTTGTTGGATACGGCCAAATTGACGGTGATGATCTTTACCATCATCTGGGGCGTGCTGATTTACGTGCGGTTCCTGGGGTTTGCCGATCTGCCGGGGGCGTTTTCCGACTGGATCACGTCGATCGATGCGTCGCCCATGCTGATCCTGGTGTGCATTCTGCTGGCCTATGCGGTGCTGGGGATGTTCATGGACGCCATTGGCATGTTGCTGCTCACCCTGCCGGTGGTCTACCCGGCGGTGATGGCTCTGAACGGGGGTGAAAGCGTGGCCGCTGCGGATAGCGCCTTTGGCATGAGCGGCACCATGTGCGCCATCTGGTTCGGTATCCTGGTGGTGAAAATGGCCGAATTCTGTCTGATCACCCCGCCCATCGGCCTGAATTGTTTCGTGGTGGCCGGGGTGCGTGATGACCTGACAGTACAGGATGTTTTCCGGGGGGTGACGCCGTTCTTTCTGGCGGATGGGGTGACCATCGCGCTGTTGGTGGCCTTTCCGGGGATTGTGCTGTTTCTGCCCAGCCTGGCGGGCTAGATGCGGGCGTTTGTCGCCATTTCCATGTCCCCAGAGGTCAGCGACGCGATGGTGCGCCTGCAACGGCGTCTGGGTTTTGGCCGCGCAGTGCCAGAGGACAATCTGCACCTGACGCTGGCGTTTTTGGATGACCAGCCCGAGGATCTGCTGGAAGAGTTGCACGGGCATCTGGCCGGGCTGCGGTGCGCGCCATTTTCGCTCTCATTCGCGGGGTTGGGGGTGTTCGGATCTGCGGTTCATGTTCCGGCCAATGACAGTGCCAGCTTGACGACGCTGCATGGCAGGGTTCTGGGCACCTGCCGCAAAGCCGGAATAACGCTGGCGCGCCGCCGGTTCCGCCCACATGTCACCGTGGCCCGCCTGGGCAAGGGGCAAACCCCGCCACCGCTGCGGGCCGAGCTTGCCGATTTTCAGATACCGGACATGGAGGTGCAGCAGGTGACCCTGTTCGAATCCACCCTGCACCCCAAGGGCGCTCGCCATGATCCGCTGGCGATTTACCCGCTGCGCGCCTGATCCCCTTCATCTCGCCAAAAAACTCCGGGGAGCGCGAGGGGCTGGCCCCTCGCTGCGCGACCTCAGTCCCGCGTCCCGTGATCAGGGCTCGTCCGACCCGATCTCTTCCTTGCGCCGCGCCACATAGGCGTCCAGCTCTTCGACGATGGCAGGGTCCATCGGGGGGGCTTCGTAATCGCGCAGGGCCTGTTGCCACAGTTCGGTGGCGCGCTCCAACGCGTCCTTGGCCCCGGCTGCTTCCCAGTTCTCATAGTTCTGCCAATCCGACAGCATCGGTTTGTAGAACGCGGTTTCATAGCGGGCCATTGTGTGCTCGGCCCCAAAGAAGTGACCGCCAGTGGGCACCGATTTGATCGCGTCCAACCCCAATTCATTGGTGTCGAATTTCATCGGTTTGAGGAATTCGATCATGTTCTGGATGATTTCCACATCCATGATGAACTTTTCATAGGATGCGGTCAGGCCGCCTTCGAGCCATCCGGCGGCGTGATAGACGATATTGGCGCCGCCCAGCACCGCGCCCCAGGTCGACATCATGGTCTCATAGGCCGCCTGCAAATCCACCGCGTTCGAGGCATTGGTGTTCGAGGTGCGATAGGGGATGCCATAGCGGCGCGCCAGCTGACCGCCGACGATATTGGCCTTGGCATTTTCGGGCGTGCCGAACGCAGGTGCGCCGGATCGCATGTCCACATTCGACGTGAACGATCCGTACATCACCGGGGCACCGGGGTTGACCAGCTGGGTCAGCACCACGCCAAACAGGGCTTCGGCGTTTTGTTGCGCCAATGCGGCGGGCAGGGTGACCGGGGTCATCGCCCCCATCAGGGTGAACGGTGTCACCGTCACCGGCTGGCCATGTTCGGCCATGGCGATCAGCCCGTCGCCCATGGCATCATCAAACAGACGCGGCGAATTCACCGAGATGATGGTGATCACACCGGGATCATCGCGCATCTCATCGACGCTTTGGCCGCGGGTGATGGCCATCATGTTGATCCCGTCCATCGCCCGACCCCGGCCAATGGCGGTACAGTGGAACGACAGATCGGAATAGGTCAGATTGGCCCGATAGGTGTCGAGATGCCGGTTGTTGGCGGGCATTTCCATCGGGGCCATCACCTGATTGCCGATCAGGTTGATGGCGTTGAAATGATGCGCCAGTTTGATGAAGTTGCAATAATCGGTGTAATTGCCCTGACGCCGCCCGTTGATGCGGTCGTGCACATTGGGCGGGCCAGCCACCAGCCCGAAGGTCATGTTGTCGCCGCCCAGGGTGATGCGTTTGGCGGCATTGCGGGCGCGCAGGGTGAATTCGGATGGCACCGTTTTCAGGGCCTCTGTCACGATGCTTTCATCCATGCGGATGGTTTGCGTGTCGCGATCCACGATGGCGCCTGCCTCTTCGAACAGGTCCATCACATTGTCGCCCATCACCCGGATGCCGGCTTCGGACAGGATCCGCATCGACGTGTCATGCAGCTGGTCCATCTGGTCGGGGTTCAGCAGCTCAAACTTGGGGTAGCTGTTTTTGACCTGTTGCCAGGGCAATTGTTCGATACCGCCACCCTGTCGGGTGGATTTGCCGCGGCGTCCGCCGCCGCGCCGTTCACGTGCCATGTTTGTTTGGTCCTCCAAGACCTTTTCAGAGCGTTATTCAGTGATCGTCTGGGTCGCGTGCGACCCATTGGTATCTAACCTTTGGTATCTAGCCTGCGCGTGTCAGTAGCCGCGTGCCGGGCTGACGATATTGGTCAGGGGGTCACCCTGTCGGTAGCGGGTCAGGTTGTCGGAAAACATCTCGACCGATTTCAGATCCCAGCCCTCGTAAACGGACGAACAATGCGGGGTGATGATGACATTGTCATAGCCCCACAGCGCGTGATCGGCGGGCAGGGGTTCGATGCTGAACACATCCAGTGCCGCACCGCGGATGCGCCCCTGATCGAGCGCGTCCAGCAGCGCCGCTTCGTCGATCACCCCCCCGCGTGAGACATCGACGATCACGGCGGTGTCCTTCATCGCGGCAAAGGCATCTGCGCCCACGATGCCGCGGGTGCTGTCCAGCAGCGGCACACAGGTGACGATGAAATCGGCGCGGCCCCACAGGGCGGGCAGATCGTCAATGCCGTGGACATCGTCCACATTCGGGGTCGGTTTTGGCCGGGCGCGCACGCCCAGTGTGGTCATGCCCATCGCCTTGCAGCGCGCGGCGACGGCTTCGCCGGTTTTGCCCAGACCCACGATCAGCACGGTTTTGTCGTCAATCGGTTCAACCTGTCCGGCGGCGATCCATTCGCGGCGTTCCTGCGCGGCGCGAAATGCGGGCAGACCAAGCGAGAAATGCAACATCCCCCCCAGCGCGTATTGCGCCATCATGTCAGCGGCCACCCCGGCGGAATTGGTCACGTTCAGCGCCTGTGGATCCCAGGGGTTCATGTGATCAATGCCCGAGCCGCCCACCGACACCCATGTCACCGATGGCGCATCAATCAGCGCCTGACGCGGATACCCGGGCGTGCCGGCAAAGCGCACGGAATAGACCACCTCGGCCCCGGTTTCGGCGATCTTGGCGGGCAGGGCATCATAGCTGTCACAGGTATGGATCGCCAAATCCGGGTGACGTGCCGCCAGCAGATCGCGGGCAGGGGCGGGATTGCTGGTGTGCAGGATGACAGTCGGGTTTTTCATGGGGGTTCCTTTTGGGGCTCCTTTTGGGGCTCTGGGGGGATCAAGGGGCGTCAAAGATCAGCGAGGTCAGGTCGGACACCTTGCTGTCTGCGTTGACAAAGCCCAACACCGCATCGCGGATGTCGCTGGCGCGGGCCTCGCCCAGCGAGGGGGAGGCGAATTCCATGAATTTGGCGATGACGTCGGATTTGTCCATCGGGGCTTCGGGTCCGCCGCGGGCGTGCACATCGCCGGATGTGAGAACCTGGTTGTTTTTCAGCGTCACGGTGACATCGGCCACCCGACAGGTCGGGAAGCGATCGGAATGGCGTTTGTCCTCGGACACGGTGATGCGTTTGTGGATGTCGGCCACCAGTGGGTCGGTCAGCCCACCCCCCGAAATATGCTCCAGCCCGATCCGGCCATAGGCCATCTGGGTTGCCACCGCATAGGCCAGGGAATACTGCGCCTGGCTGGTGGTGGTGGGGATGCCGGGATAGAGGCAGGAGCTTTCGTGGAAGGTGTTGATATGCACCGAGGCGATATCGCCGTGGGTCAGTTTGTGCTCCAGCATCACCTGACGCACCGCATCAATGGGGGCGTGGGCCCAGCGGCAGATCGGATAGGGTTTCACATATTGGTGCTCCATCTGCCAGAAGGTGCCCAGATCGTCCCAATGTTTGGCGACCCGGTCCTCTTCGATGGTGATGGCGGGCGCACCAGTGAAACCCTTTTCCGCCAGAATGGCCGAGGACAACCCCACCATGGCGCCCCAGCCGGACCCGTCATGCAGCATCGACGGGTTGGCGATTTCGCGCATCATCTGGCTGCGGGGGCCGTGGTATTCGGCAATGCCCATGCCCTGGCGCAGCTGGTCGCGGCTGTGACCCCGCACGCGGGCGGCCATGGCCACCACACCCAATGCGTTCCAGGCCCCGGAGGTGTGATAATCACAGGCCGTGTCATGCAGCGAAATCGCGGCGCGTCCGGCGACCTCATAGCCGATGGTGGTCAGGGTCAGGGCCTCGGGGCCGGAGAAATCGGGGGCGCAATCGGCCAATGCGGCCAGCGTCGGGATCACCACCACGCCGATATGGCCCTTGGTCGGGTAATAGCCGTCGTGACCATCCAGATTGTCGGTGGCGGTGGCCGAGGCAAAGGCCGACCCGGCCAGCGAGACCTGGCGGCCATCAAACATCATCCGTGCCGACATGGTGGGATCGGCGCTGCCATAGAGAGCGGCGGCGGTGTCGCGCGCGATCGTTCCCGCCTGCATCGGGCCCGCGCCAATGGTGATGCCCAATGTGTCCAGAAACATCAGCGCCGCCGCGTCGCGGGTGCTGGTTGGCAGGTCATCAGGTTTCAGGTCAAAGGTGAAATCGGCGACTTTTTCAAACGTGTTGGTCATCTGGGGCTCGCGCTGTGAAACATTGGGCAGGTTCGTCATGGTGCAGACTAAGGGGTCTTGGTCCCGGTGACACACAAATTAACCGGGGTCATAGCGGTCGGATATTTCGCGAAATCTGCGTTAGACGTCGGTTTTGGGATAGTTCGCGACGGGAACTTGACGGACGGGGCGGGACGGATGGGGCCTTTTCGGCAGGGACTGGGCAGGTTAGGACATAGGCCATGAAACATCTCCCGCATCTGACCTTCTTGCGGTCCTTCGAAGCGGCCGCCCGGTCGCTCAGCTTTACGTCGGCCGCGGACGAGCTGAACTGTACCCAGTCGGCGGTGTCCAACCATGTGCGATCGCTCGAGGAATATATCGGGCGTCCGCTGTTCGTGCGCCACCCCAGATCGCTGTCGCTGACAGATGTGGGAGAGGCCTATCTGCCGTCTGTGCGCCATGCGCTGCAGGAGATTGATGTGGCGACGCGGTCGCTGTTGTCGCAGAATCACAAACGCGAAGTGGTGATTTCCTGTCCGATCAGCCTGGCCGAAAACTGGCTGCCCGGGGTGATCGCAGGGTTTCACAAGGCGCATCCGGACGTCGAAGTGACCCTGCACAGTACCGTGTGGGCGGATGTCGAGGAAAACGTGTCTGACATTTCGATTACCATCAACCATGTCGAAGATGTGGGGCGCGATCAGGTGCAATTGTGGGAAGAGACGCTGGCCCTGGCCTGTGCGCCCGAATATCGCGTGGGCGGAAAACCATTGCGCGAGCCGGCCCAGCTGTTGGAGGCCAAGCTGATCCATATTCTGGGGCGCCCGATTTATTGGGAAAAGGTGTCAAAGGCGCTGGGCGTCGAAATATCGTCCCAGAACAACGGGTTCCACACGAATTCCTCCAACACCGCACTTGAGCTTGCCGCCAGTGGGGTGGGCTGTGTGGCGGTGCCAAAATCGCTGGTGCGGCGGTTTGAAAAACGCGGGTTTCTGGAGCAACCGTTTGATTTTGATCTGGAGTGCCCCTGGGCGTATTTTGCAAATTTCAAGGACCGCACAGCAACCCCGTCGGTCAAGCTGTTCAAAGCCTGGCTGCTCAAGGCGGCAAGCGCTGATGGGGTGTGACCCGGCAAAATTTTTTATCTAAAAAATTTGCCCCCTGGCACCGGCTGAAAAGACATCACAAGGGGAGCCCGGTTTGAAACCTCTTGGTGACGGTGCCGCCGGGCCCAGAATTTTACCTAAAATTCTGAGCCCCTTGGTCAGCGGTGTGTGTTACCCGCGCAGGCGCGCGCCCTGAGGGTCAAAAGGCGCGGCTTCGAGGATGCGGGCACTGTGGGGTTTGCCCAGAATGAACACCTCTACGGCATCACCCGGTTTGGCGATCTCGGGGTTGGCATAGCCGATGGCCAGGGATTTTCCGACCGAATACCCATAGGCCCCGGATGTCACACGACCCACCGATTTTCCGTCCGGGGTAAAGATCGGTTCGCCCCCTGAGGCATCGGCGTTGTTGACCGCGTCGATCTCGAACACGGACAGCATTTCGCGGCAGGGGTTGTCCTTGACCTTCAGATACGCGTCCTTGTTGAGGAAGTCCTTGTCGAGCTTGATGAGGCCGGACAGCCCGACTTCCTGGGGCCAGTATTCCTGGGAGTATTCGCGTCCCCAGGAGCCATAGCCTTTTTCGATCCGCAAGCTGCCGAGCGCACGGCCGCCGACGGGGCCGCCGTTGAACTCTTTTGCGGCTTCCAGAAGCGCGGCATAAAGCTGAACCTGATCACCTTCGGCGCAATGCAGCTCCCAGCCCAGATCCCCGGTGAACGACACCCGCACGGCCAGACAGGCAACACCTGCGACCTCGATGCTGCGCGAGCGCATGAACCGGAACGCTTCGTTGCTGAGATCCGCATTGGTCATGCGTTGCAGCATGTCGCGCGATTTGGGGCCTGCGATGTTGAAGCCTGCAATACGGTCGGTTGCGACTTCGAATGTGGTGCCGTCGGGCAGGTCAATCATGTTGAAGAAGCGCTGGTGATAGCGTTCCGCCATGCCCGAGCCGATCATCATGTATTCTTCGTCGGCGACCTTGGTGATGGTGAAGTCCCCAGCCACGCCGCCGCGGACAGAAATCAGCGGGGTCAGGCAGGAACGACCGGTTTCGGTCGGCACCCGGTTGGCGACCAGCTTGTCGAGCCATGTATAAGCGCCCGGGCCCTTGATCACGTAGTTGGCAAAGTTCGAGATGTCGATGACGCCGACGTTTTCGCGCAGCATCTTGACCTCTTCGCCCACCGGTGCCCACCAGTTCTGGCGGGTAAAGGAGTTGGTGTCCTGTTTGCCGGGCTCGCCCGAGAACCACAGCGGGTGTTCCCAACCACAGTTCATGCCGAATACGGCCCCCATCTGCTGTTGCATCTCATACGCGGGGCGCACACGGGCCGGGCGACCGGCGCTGCGTTCTTCGTTGGGGAAGTGGATGGCAAAGCGGTGGGCGTATTGGTCTTCGACGCGGGCTTTTGTGAATTTCTTGTCGGCCCAGTCGCCAAAGCGCGCCAGATCCCAGGCGAACATGTCGTACTGCGGCTCGCCTTCGATGATCCATTGCGCGGCCAGCAGACCCAGGCCACCGGATTGCGAGAATCCGGGGATGATGCCGGTGCAGCAGAAGTAGTTCTTGAGCTCGGGCACCGGACCCCAGATGGCGTTGCTGTCAGGCGACCAGATCATCGGGCCGTTGATGACGCGTTTGACACCGGCGGTTTCGGCGCAGGGCACGCGTTCGGTGGCGCGGATCACGTTTTCCATGATCCGGTCCAGATCGTCGGGGAACAATTCGTGGGCGAAATCCTGGGGTGTGCCGTCTTCGGCCCAGAAGCGCATGTCTTTTTCATAGGCACCGATCAGGAAGCCGTTGCCCTCCTGGCGGAAGTAATATTCGCCGTCGCGGTCGGCAATCGAAGGCAGGCGACGGTCCATCGCCGCGACTTCGGGGATGGTTTCGGTGACGAAATACTGGTGCTCGGTGGGCTGCAGGGGCAGGGTCAGGCCGGCCATGGCGGCGACTTCGCGTCCCCACAGACCGCCCGCGTTCACCACCCATTGGGTGTGAATGTCACCTTTGGCGGTGCGCACGATCCAGGAGCCATCGGGCTGTTGTTCCGTGCCGATCACCGGGCAGAAGCGTTCGATCTGGGCCCCCATCTGGCGGGCCCCGGCGGCATAGGCCATGGTGACGCCCGACGGATCCACATTGCCGCCATCGGGTTCATACATGATACAGCGGATGTCATCGAATTGCGCCAGCGGGTGCAGTTCCTTGGCCTGTTCGCGGCTGACTTCGTAAAAGTTCAGACCGTAGAATTTGGCCTTGGCCTCTTGCAGGCGCAGCTGGTGTTCGCGCTCTTCGGTTTTTGCCAGATACAGCGAGCCGGGCTGGAACACACCACAGCCCTGATCGGTTTCCTTTTCCAGCTCTTTATACAGGTTCATCGTATAATGCTGGATCCGGGTGACGTTGTTGTTGTCGTGCAGCCCGTGGATGTTGGCCGCCGCGTGCCAGGTCGACCCCGACGTCAGCTCGTCGCGTTCCAGCAGGACCACATCGGTCCAGCCCAGTTTGGCCAGGTGGTACAGGATCGAACATCCGACCAGCCCGCCGCCGATCACCACTACCTGTGCATGGGTTTTCATCGTTCATCTACCTCGAAAACGAAAAGGGCTGAGCCCCGGTTGTGACAGTTGCAAAAGAGATAGCCCGTGCGCGTTGCGAACACCCGAGAAGAAATCGGACCCAAAGCCCTTGGAATTTTCATGACAGGTGTGTCGAGTCGCCGTTCCGGCCGGGTTTCAGGCCACGGTGCGGGCCATCTGTTGCCAAATCTGGTGCCGCCCCCCCCCGGTCGTTTGACCGGTCATTGGGGGGGCAGCGCAGGGACCTATTCGGTGATCTGTTTCATTGTGGCGAGAAATTTGGCGACCTCATCCACGGTGTTGTAATGGCACATCGAGACACGCACGCAGCTGTCCATCTCCAGCGGTGTCAGGATATTGCCGGAGTAATGGTCGGCCTTGCGCAGATGGGTGCGAATACCGTGGTCGTTCAACATCTTGACCACATCGACCGATGCCACCCCATCGACAACCAGCGACACCAAGCCTTCGCGTGCGGGGTTGTCGGCACCGCCGATGATGGTCACCTTGTCCATTTCGCGCAGCCCCGGCAGATTTCCGGTTCCGTTGATCATTGCATCGGTCAGCGCCTTTTCCTGGGCGTGAATGGCGTCCGCAGCAGCGGCAAATCTGGCGCGGCGATCCGATGCGCCGCCAACCGCCCCCCCCAGCCAGTCGAAGTAGTCCACAACATCGGACAGGGTCGCATAGGATCCGGTGTCGCGGGTTCCCATTTCCCAGTTTTCCGCAGGGCCATCAATGAGGCTGTTGTGGGGCAGGGCGCTCAGACGCGGAGAGATCCAGGCCAACCCGTACCCATGACGCGAGAACACCTTGTAGGGGGACACCACATAGCCGTCCACGTCATAGGCGGTCAGGTCCATCCGCCCGTGTGCCGCATGTTGAATACCGTCCACGATGATGACACAGGCCGGAGCCACCGCCCGGATTGCGGCGCTGCAGGCGGCGACATCGACGCCCATGCCGGTCACCGGTGACGTATGCACGATCGTGGCGACCACGGTGTCCGCGGTGACGGCATCGGCATAGGCCGCCGCCTCTATGGTGCCGGTCGCGTTGTCATGCGGGATCAGAACATGACGCTGGCCGGCCACCTGGGCCCAGCGATCACAGGCCGACCGGGTGGCAGGGTGTTCCAGCGTGCTGCCCAGAACCACGCCGCCCCGCGACGTGCCCAGGCAGGCATTCATGATCAGACGGAACAACAGTTCAGTGCCGCTTTCGCCGACAAAGAACTGACCACCGGGCGCGTTCATGAATTCGGCCATGTCTGTCTTGGCCTTGGTGATGACGCGGACCAGTTCATGGCTGCCCGGGTTGTCGCGCCCCTGATTGTCGGGGATGGCAGCATAACGGGTGGAGGTTTCGACCGCAGCGTTCAAGGTCAGCGCCCCGCCTGCGTTTTCAAAGAAGATGCGCGGCCCCTGCTGTGGGCAGTGATCGACCTGTGCAAATCGGCTTCGGATTTGGGTCAGCAATTCGGGAGAGATCTGAGGCATGGGGGCTCCGTGAGTGAGGCGTTGGACAACGCGGAATTTGGCGTCACGTTACCAGTTGGTCCTCCCGATACACGCAATTTATTCTGGGGCATCCCGCAATGAATTTGGTGGCTGGCGGGTCGACCCACGGGCCCGGTCTGGGCATGATCCCCGGTCTCGTCGGGCCGTCTGAGATGACGCGCGGCGTGGGGCGCGCAGACAGGGCAAAAGGGGATTGGGGGCGCAGACCGCGTTGCGACGGTGTTCGGGGCAAAGCCCCCCAACGGCGCGATCCTGGCCAGCCTTACGCGCTGGTGTCGGCCTTGAATTCCGAGGGGGTGACACCGAATTTGGATTTGAACAACCGCGAAAACTGGGCCTGATCCGAAAACCCAAAGCGATAGGCCACTTCGGCGATGGCCAACCCGGGGGCTGCGGCCAGCCGATCCCGTGCGGCGATCAGGCGGTGGTCGCGGATCTGTTGGCTGACGGTGCCGTTCACGTCCTTGAACAGGTCGTGCAGGTACCGTTTCGAGATGCCGCAGCCATCGGCGATCAGATCCGGGGACAGATCCGGGTTCTTCAGATTGGCGCGGATGAATTTTTCCACCCGCGTAATATGGGCCGACCGCACGGCCGACAGGTTGCTGGAATTGGCGTCGGAGGTTTCCTCCAGCGCCAGCCCCAACAGTTCGAGCAGTTGACGCCCGATGGTTTCGCTGGCCGCCGGCCCAAGATCGGCGAATTTCGATTGCGCCTGATCCACCATGCTGGCGAACAGCCCCGCCGTGCCAGAGGTGGCGTTGAACACGCGCGCGCAAAACCGGTCCGGTTGGCGCACGCGTTCTTCCAGCGCCTTCCGGCTGACCTTGAGCACAAACAGGTCATTGGGGTTTTCATACAGGAACCGGTAAGGTTCGTCGCCGCGTTCCAGGATGAACCCGCCGGGATCACAGCGCACCTCGCGCCCCAGCTGACGGAACTCGACCGTGCTGACGCGGGGCAGGGTGATCAGATATTCCTCTTGGCGGGCCTCGCGGATATGGGCGCGGCGGCGTTCATAGCTCAGAGGGTCCGATGTCAACCGCGACATGCCGACGTGGCCCATGGACATACGGCTCAGCTGACCATTGAAACGGATCGGGTCGCGGAACTGCAATTCCAGTGGAAAATACGCATCATTCACCACCGCATTCCATTTGCTGGAGCGGTGCTGCGGCTCTGTCTTGGCCGTCGAGAACGTGAACCCGGCGGTCATATGCGTTTCCTCCCACGCTGAACCTTATCCCAAATCCCCAGCAAAACAAAAGAAAATGGGACGCCTGCGCTGAGCGCCAAATGGTTCTGCGCTGAGTGACAAATTGTTCTGCGCGGGGGTGCAAACAGCTTTGCGCGGATCGTCAAGACCGCCCCGGCAACCCCGGTCATCCTGAAATCCGAGAACGACGTGCAAAGAACCATGCCGGATCGAGCGGCCCATGCGCCCCCGTCCGGTGGATCTTTTGCCCCATTCAGAGGACCAGAAAACATGGCTGATAACCCCGTAGACCCGATCACGCTTTCCGTGGTGCGCGGCGTATTGGAAACCACCCAGCGCGAAATGACGCTGGCGCTGGAAAAGACGGCGCGCAGTTCGGTGTTCAACCTTGCGCATGATTATTCCACGGCGCTGTTCAACCACACGCCCGAAATGATCCTGCAGGGGCAGGATATTCCGATTCACCTGGGATCGTTGATCCCGGCGATGAAATCGGTCGCGGGGTTCTTTGACGGGGATATCAACGAAGGTGACCTGATCCTGCACAATGACCCGGCCTATGGGGGCAGCCACATCATCGACACCTGCATGTATTACCCGGTGTTCTATGAAGGCGAGCTGGTGTTCTGGACCGTCTGCAAGGGGCATCTGACGGATATTGGCGGCCCGGTTCCGGCGGGATACAACCCCGAGGCCAAGGAAATCTATGCCGAAGGGCTGCGCATCCCGCCGATCAAGCTGTGGGACAGGGGGGTGCCGCGCGACGACATCATGAACATGTTGCTGGTCAACATGCGGGCCCGGCGGGATCAGGAAGGTGATTTCAACGCCTTGATCGGGGCCTGTCAGGTGGGCGCGCGCAACCTGATTGCGCTGATGGACAAATATGGCAAAGAGACGGTTCAGACCTGCATTGCCAAGCTGTTGACCATGGCCAATGCCCATATGAAGGGGCTGATCGCGCAGGTGCCGGATGGGACCTATTCCGGCACGGCGGTGTTGGAAGATGCCGGGCACGGGTTTGGCGATTTCGACATCACCGCGACGGTGACGATCACCGGCGACAGTTGCCACATCGAAATCGAAAGCCCGCCGCAGATCCCGTATTTCATCAACTCCTACGAAGGCAATTCCTATTCGGGTGTCTATCTGGGCCTGATGATGTTTGCGCAATTGCCGCCACCCTATAACGAGGGGCTGTATCGCAATGTCACGGTGGACATGGGCCGCAAGGGGACGTTGTGCAACGCCCAGTCACCTGCGCCGCATATGAATTGTACCACCACCCCGATGGAGACGTTGACCGATGCGGTGCGGCTGGCCTTTGAGCAGGCGGCCCCTGACAAGGTGTCGGCCAGCTGGGGGCACGCCAACGGCTGTAATATCGCCGGGTGGGACAATCGCCATGACGAAGAATACGTCACCATGGTTCTGGCTTCGATCATTTCGGGGGCCGGGGCGACCAACAGCCAGGATGGCTGGCACGCCTGTGGGCCCGAATGCTGTTTTGGGGCGCTGACGTCGGGGGATATCGAGATGCTCGAACATTCCTATCCGATCATCATTCACGAATACGGGCTGATGGAGGACAGCGGCGGCGCGGGCAAATTCCGCGGTGGGTCAGGCACGCGCTGGGCGGTCGAACCGTTGGATACGGACATGACCCTTGTCACCTTTGGCGAAGGTCGCCGCATTCCGGCGATGGGGGCCGCGGGTGCAAAATCCGCCATGGTTCACAAAAAGGTCGGCCGGTTGGAAATCACCCGCGACGGCGACACCCAGATCATCACCGACAATGTGATCGAGACCATCAAACCTGGTGAGATTGCCGCCAACCTCAACCCCGGTGGCGGCGGGTTCGGCAACCCGTTCGAACGCGACCCGTTGAAGGTGGTCGAAGACGTTCGAAACGGGCTGGTCAGTGTTGAAGGGGCCCGGCTGGACTATGGGGTGGTCATTGCCGACGCCGAAACCCTCGCCATTGACGAAACCGCCACTGAACACGCCCGTTCTGTCGCCTGATCCTATTGATCCGAAAGGAAAACACATGCGTACCCAATATCGCCTGGGCATTGATGCCGGCGGCACATTCACCGATTTCATTCTGGCCGACAAAAAGGGCAGCACCCAGATCTTCAAGGTTCTGTCCACGCCGACCGAACCGACCAAGGCCATCCGGAACGGTCTGGCGCTGATCACCGAGGAAACCGGCCTGACGGCGCAGGACATCGTGTCGAATTCCGACCTGTGCATCAACGGCACCACCGTGGGTCTGAACGCGCTGATCACCCACACCGGGGCCAAGACCGGGTTGATCGCCACGCGGGGCCACGAAGATTCCATCGAAATCCGCCTGGGCCACAAGGAAGACGGGTATCGCTATGACCCGGATTATCCGCCCGCCACCATGCTGGTCCCGCGCCATCTGCGCAAAGGCATCTCGGAACGGGTGATTTCGGATGGGTCGGTCAAGACCCCGATCAACGAAGACGACGTGCGCGCCGCCTGTCGGTATTTTCTCGCCGAGAACGTGGAGTCGGTTGCGATCAGCTTTGTCTGGTCGGTGCTGCACCCCGAGCATGAGCTGCGCGCCGCCGAGATCGTCCGCGAGATGATGCCCGATGTGCGCCTGACGGTTGGCAGCCAATTGTACCCGCAGGTGCGTGAATACACCCGCACCTCTACCGCGATCGTGAATGCCTATCTGGCCCCGATCCTGCAACGCTATGTCGAAGCGATCGATGCCTATTTCCGCGAATTGGGCAGCCAGCACCCGGTGCGCTATTTCCAGTCGAACGGCGGGCTGGCGCTGGGCAAGGTGGTCAGCGACCAGTCGGTTTATGCGATCAATTCCGGGCCGGCATCGGCTCCGCAGGCGGCCTTGGATGTGGCCGAACCCTGGGGGGACAAGAACATCATCACCTGTGACATGGGTGGCACCTCCTTTGACATCACCTTGACCAAGGATGGTCAGGCCAACGTCAACAAGAACATCGACTTTTTGCGCTATCGCATTGGAATTCCGATGATTCAGGTGGAAACCCTGGGGGCCGGTGGCGGGTCGATTGGCTGGATCGACTCGATGGGGCTGATCCAGATGGGTCCGCAATCGGCGGGATCCGAACCGGGACCGGCCTGTTATGGTCAGGGCGGTGACAATCCGACCACCACGGATGCCAATCTGACGCTTGGCTATCTGAATGCCGATGGGCTGGTTGGCGGGCGTCTGCCGCTGGATGTGGACAAGGCGCGCAGCGCGATCAAGACCAAGCTGGCCGATCCGCTGGGCATTTCGGTGGAAAAGGCGGCCTATGGCATGTTCACCATCGTCAACAACAACATGGTGAATGCGATCCGCCGGGTGTCGGTCGAACGGGGCTATGATCCGCGCGATTTCGTGCTGATGGGGGCCGGGGGCGCGACCGGGGCGCATATCACCGCGCTGGCCCGTGAAATGGGGATCTCCAAAGTTCTGATTTCCAAGCTGGCCTCGGGGTTGTGCGCCTATGGTCAGATCATATCGGACGTCAAATACAACTATATGGCTCCGGCACCGATCCGGCTGGAGGGGGCCGAGGCGGCGCAAACGCTGGATCAGCTGTTCAACAAGCTGGAGTTGCGGGGCCATGGAGATCTGAGCCAGGACGGGTTCAGCGACGACAAGATTTCGATCCGTCGCAGTCTGGACATGCGTTATGTCGGGCAGGTGCATGAATGCACGGTCGAGATCGCGCCCTTTGAGGTCACAGAGCCGTCGCTGGAGGACATCAAGGCGGCGTTCCACGCCCGTCACAAGGCGCTGTACACCTATGATGAACCGCATAACGCCGTCGAAGTGGTGAATGTCGAAAGCACCATCGCCGGACGTGTGGACAAACCCAAACGTATGAGCATTGCCGCGGGATCGGGTGCCGAGAGCACGTTGAAGGGCCGCCGCGCGATGGTGTTCAGCGCCGACGGACAGGCACAGGACACGCCGGTCTATGACGGTGCTGCATTGGGGGCGGGGGACGTGTTGCATGGGCCTGCCGTCATCGAAGAGGTCACCACCACCATCGTGATCGAGCCGGGTTGGACCGTGTCGCTGCACGAAAGCGGGGTCTATGTGCTGACGGCGGAGACCGCCCCGGAGGGCCGGCCGCTGAGCCAGCTCAAAGAACTGGCCGGGGTCTGAGCCATGGCGCGGCGACACAGCACGGCGTCCTCGCAGGCCGAGTCCGCCCGGGCCGAACCCTCTCAGGCCGAGCCCTCTCTGGCTGCATCCGGGGTGACCGTGGCCTTTGGCGGGTTCAAGGCGCTCACCGATGTCACGATGTCGATCACGCCGGGCAGCGTTCATGGGCTGATTGGCCCCAATGGCGCGGGCAAGACGACAATGGTCAACACATTGACCGGGTTCCAGGCACCGACCACAGGGTCGGTCGCCCTGGGGGGCAAGGAGGTGGGCCGGATGTCGCCGCACCAGCTGCGCCGCGAAGGCGTGGCGCGGACATTTCAGGCCGGACGGTTGTTCACCGGTCTGGATGTTCTCGACAATCTGGCCGTGACGGGTGTGGGGCTGGGGCATTCCCGATCCGGGTCCGAGGCCGAAGCGTTGCGGGTGCTGGGCTGGATGGGGGTGCCCCATTTGGCTGAACGGCCGGCGGCGGGGCTGCCGTATACCGACGAACGGCGTGTGGGAATTGCCCGTGCCTTGATGTTTGCGCCGGACTTCTTGCTGCTGGATGAACCGGCGGCAGGAATGTCCGAAGCCGAAGCCGGCGATCTCGCCGCGCTGATCGCGCGTGTGGCAACCGAACTGGGCACCGGCGTTCTGCTCATCGAACACAATGTCGGGTTGGTTCTGTCCGTATCTCAGCATGTCTATGTGCTGGATGCGGGGCAGGTCATCGAAGAGGGCGACGTCGATGTGATCCTCAAGAGCCAGGTTGTGCGCGATGCCTATTTTGGTGCCGATCAGGAGGCCGCGTGATGTCCAAGCTTGGCGTATTTGACGTGTCGGTGCGGTACGGGAAAGTCCCCGCGCTGACCAATGTGACCCTGCACATAGAAGAGGGAGAACGGGTGTTCATCTCTGGCCCCAACGGGGCCGGGAAGTCGTCGTTGCTGGGGGCGATCAGCGGTGCTGTGGCCCCCAGCCAGGGGCGGATCGAACTGGATGGCGACCTGTTGAGCGGTCGCCCACCCGAAGCCATTGCGCGGCTGGGCCTGTCCATGGTGCCCGAGGGGCGCGAGATTTTTGGCAGCCTGACGGTCGAGGAAAACCTGAAGGTCGGGACCGGGTTGCGAAGAGACCAGAGCGCTGTCTCCGCCGATATTTCGGAGATATTTGACGCGTTCCCAATCCTGGGGGAGCGTCGTCATGCCAGCGCCGGTGCGCTGTCCGGTGGCCAGCAGCAGATGCTGGCCATCGGCCGGGCGCTGATGACCAATCCCAAACTGATGATGGTGGACGAACCGTCGTTGGGATTGGCCCCAAAGATTGTGGATCAGGTGTATGAAACGCTTGTTGCCCTGCAGGAAGAGCGGGGGCTGACGTTGTTGATCGTCGAACAAAGTTCGACACGCGCGGCCCGTGTTGGCGGGCGCATGATCCTGCTGCGGGGCGGTGCGGTTGTCGGCGAGGGAGACGCCGCGACCTTTGCGTCCAAGGACCTGCTTCGCGACGCCTATTTCGGAACATCCAACACGGAGGCCGCGCTATGAATTCTGCTGCACAACTGTTTTTTGATGCGGCTTCGCTGGGTGGGATCTATGCGATGGCCGCCCTGGGGATCGCGTTGATCTTTGGGGTGATGAACCTGGTGAACTTTGCCCATGGCGAATACATCGCCTTTTGCGTGTTCGCCCTGATCGTGCCATCGACCGACGCCGTGGCGGTGTTGTTTCTGGGCAAGGCACCGGCCTTTGTGTTGATCCCGGTTCTGCTGGCGGTGGGCGCCGGAGCTGCCGTGGCCAGCGAATACATCGTGTTCCGCCATATGCGCCGGGCAACGCCGGTGGCGATGATGATTTCCTCCTTTGCGCTGGGCTTTGTCATCCAGAATTCGCTGCTGGCGATTTACGGAGGGCGGCCCAAGGCCATCAGCCTGTGGCCGGATCTGAACACGCCTGTGGCCGTGGCGGGGGCGCATGTCCCGCTGCTGCAGCTGATTGTCATCCTGAGCACGGTGGTGGTGGTCTGTGCCCTGGCGCTGTTGTTGAAGAAAACCCGCCTGGGGTTGGAAATGCGGGCCGCGGCCGAGAATTTCACCATGGCGCGGCTGTTGGGGGTGCGGGCCAATGTGGTGATCACCGGGGCCTTTGCCCTGTCGGGCGCGCTGGCGGCGGCCGTCGCGCTGATCCTGGCGACCCAGACCGGGGTCGCAGATGTCCGCATGGGCGGGCAGATCATGCTGGTTGCCTTTATCGCCACGGTCATCGGCGGGTTGGGGTCGTTGCCCGGTGCCGTGGCCGCGGGATTTCTGATTGGTGCGACATCCATTGTGTTGCAGGCCTTTCTGCCGCTGGAAGTCCGCCCGTTCCGCGACGCCTTTCTTTACACGCTGGTCATCGTTTGCCTGCTTTTGCGTCCGCAAGGGTTGTTCGTGCCCAGTTCAGCCAAGCCGAGGATTTGAACCATGATGGGTAAACACGCACAAAACCGGCTTCTGGCCTATTCCACCCCGATTGTTCTGATCGGACTTCTGGTCCTGATGGCGGGAATGGTCAGCCTGTTCGGGGACAAGGCGCTGGCCCGGACGATGGCCGAAACCCTGGTCCGGGTGGTGCTGGTGGTCGGTCTTTGGATCTTTGTCGGCAATTCGGGCGTCGTCAGTTTCGGCCATGCCGGGTACATGGCGATCGGTGCCTATTGTTCGGCGTGGCTGACGCTGAAGCCACAGATGAAATCCATGTTCCTTCCGGACCTGCCGCAATGGTTGGCGCAGGCGGAATGGCCGGTTTTGCCTGCCGCGATCGTGTCGGGGCTGTTGGCGGCGCTGGTTGCGCTGATCTCTGGCGCGGCAATCCTGCGGCTGTCGGGTATTGCCGCCTCGATCGCGACCTTTGCATTCCTGGCCATCGTCAACACCGTCTATTCCAACTGGGAAGGCGTCACCGGTGCGACGTCATCGGTGGTCGGGCTGGCCCGCTATGTGGATCAATGGGTGGCCTTGGCCTGGGCGGCCGCGGCGATCATTGCCGCCAATCTCTATGCCAATTCTGCCAGCGGGCTGGCGCTGCGGGCCACCCGCGAGGATGACGTTGCCGCGTCGGCCTGTGGGATCGACATGTATCGCCATCGGTTGATCGCATTGGTCGTCAGCGGGTTCTTTACCGGCGTATCCGGTGCGCTGTTGGGGCATTCGATCGGTGTTCTGAACCCGGACAGTTTCTATCTGAACATCACCTTCATTTCGCTGGCGATGCTGGTGGTTGGTGGCATTGCCAGCCTGTCGGGGGCGGTCATCGGGGTGCTGAGCCTGTCCGTGCTGATCGAGGCGCTGGTGCGTCTGGAACAGGGCGTGACAGTCGGGGCCACCGCGTTTGCCCTGCCCAGCGGGGCCCAGGAAATCCTGATCGGGATCGTGATGATCCTGATCCTGGTGCTGCGCCCGTCCGGGCTTTTGGCGGGCAAGGAGCTGCGCCTGCCCCGGAGGAGCGAGACACGTCAATCAAAAAATACCCAAACCAACTGAGGAGACGTTCCATGAAACACGCATTGATTGCATCCGCATTGACGCTGGCGCTGGCATCGCCAGCATTGGCCAGCGACGACATAACGGTGGGCTTTGCCATCGCCAAATCGGGCTGGATGGAAGCCTATGACACCCCCGCCGCAGCGGCGGCCAAGATCCGCATCGGTGAAATCAACGCCAATGGCGGGCTATTGGGGCAGCAGGTCAAATGGGTCGAGACCGACACCAAAACCGACCGGGCGCAATCGGCCAAGGCCGGTCTGCAGGTTCTGGATGACGGGGCCGATATGATGGTCGTCAGCTGCGATTACGATTTTGGGGCTCCGGCGGCCCTGGCGGCAGAAGCTGAGGGCAAGAATTCGTTCTTTCTGTGTGCCGAAGACGTGAAGGCCGGCATTCAGGGCGTTGGCCCGAACAGCTTTTCCGGTTCGGTTCTGGCGGCGGTGCAGGGCGCAACCATGGCGGAATGGTCCACGCATCAGCGGGACGCCAAAACCGGTTATGTCCTGTTGGACACGACCATCGAATACAACAAAGGCATCTGTACCGGTTTTGACTGGATGTTTCCAAAGGCCGGTGGCGACATCGTCGGGCGCGACACGTTCAAGAACAACGATGCCTCGATCGCCAGCCAGATCAGCCGGATCAAGGCGCTGCCCCAGGAGCCGGATGTGATCATGCTGTGCTCCTATATTCCCGGTGCGGCGGCGGCTGTGCGCCAGCTGCGCGCAGCTGGCATCCAGTCGATGATCCTGAATGGGTCGGCGGTGGATGGGTCCTATTGGCTGGACGCGGTTCCCGATCTGTCGGGGTTTGTGCTGCCGGTCCAGGGATCGATCTATGGCGACGATCCACGCGCCGAGGTCGAACGCTTTAACACCGCGTATGAGGCTGCGACCGGGGCCCGTCCGGCCAGTCAATACGCCTATCCCGGCTATGTTCTGATTGACCTCTGGGCCAAGGCCGTCGCCCGCGCGGGAACAGTGGAAGGCAGCGCCGTGACGGCTGAGCTGGAAAAGATGCAGAACGAAGCGACCACATTTGGTCCGCGCAGCTTCAGCGACACCCTGCATCATCAGAACAGCGCAAACATGCAGATCATCGAGATTTCCGGTGCGACCCCTGCAGTTGTCGACAATTGGACCATCAGTGAGCCGGTGCCGCTGGATGTGTTGTTGAAGTAAGCCACACAGGCGCGACATGCGCCCGTTCCAGATGTCTGTCCGGAGCGGGCGTACCTGTGTGCGGGGGCCTCTGCGCCGTGCGGCAGGTGTCCAACGTCAACAAGGGGAACACTGTCCGCGACTTGTCGAATGCACACATGTTGCAACTGAGGGCCACAGGCCCGTGGCCTGCGACAGTATCCCGTTCTACCCCCGCTGATCTCGCCCCGGTTGGGGGGCAGTGGTGCCCCGAGACCATCGCGGCCCCGGATCTCAGCTTTGGCGGTCGCGGGACGCGGGGTGGCCGTATCTTTGCCGATAGGCCCGGGCAAAGCTCTCCGGGTTTTCAAATCCGCACAGGCTCGAGATTTCGCTGATGCGCAGGCTGGAGTTCTGCACCAGATTGCGGGCCTCTGCCAGCCGCAGATTGCGGTAATAGCCGGCCGGGGTCTGGTGCAAGTGGTGTTTGAACAGCCGCCCCAATGTCCATTGCGGAACCCCGACGCGGGCGGCAATCTCGGCAACGGTGATCGGCTGATCCAGCGTGGCAATCATCAAATCGACGGCCTTGGCCAGATTGCGATCCAGGCGCGCCAGCGACGTGTCGGTCAGCAGCCGTTGTTGTGGGCCGGTGTGGTTGGTGGGCCGATAGGTCAGGATCTCGGCCACCCGATATGCCAGCTGCCGTCCGCTGAAATGTTCGATCAATCCCAGGGTCATGTCGAACGTGGCGACCCCGCCGGCGCTGGAACAGCGGGTGTCAGAGACGTCAAACAACCGGTCGGCAAACATATCCGCGCCGAATTTCTCGCGATAGCCGCGCAGCGCCTCGAAATGCACCGCCGCGGGGCGGCTGCGCAGCAGCCCGGCTTCGGCAAAGATCAACGCGCCAGTGTCAACACAGCCCATCAAAGCGCCTTGGCGGGCGCGGTGTTTGAGCCAGCCGAGCAAGGGTCCGGCAACCGCTGTTTCCGGGTGGTAGGAGGACAGCAGCAACACGACATCCGCCGGGCTGTGATCCAGTTGGTCGGTGTTGATGTCTATGCCGCTGGAACTGGTGAGGTGGCCGCCCTTGACCGACAGGAATCGCCAGCGCCACAGCGTGTCGGCGGTTTCGCGGTTGGCCACCCGCAGCGGTTCGGTCACCAGGGTGAGCGACAGGATCGGAAAGTTGTCGGTCAGGACAATGTCGGCATGTGGCATGGTGGCTCGGATCAGTTTGTCAAAATACGTTAGTTAATTGCCAATTTTGATCAACTGTTTTTGCGCGACTGTTCCTAACATCCGGGGGCAGTGGAGGAGAGCATATGACCGATCTGCCCTGGACACCGGATTTCGAAGTCTGGCCCATCGACCATCACGCCGCGCGTTTGCAGCACAGCGCAGAGGCGCTGGAGGTGATCTGGTCCGATGGTCGGACCAGCCAGCACCATGTGCTGCTGCTGCGCGAAAACAGCCCCGATCCAGCAACGATTCACCCCAAGGCGCGCGAGATGCGCATCTCTCCCACTGGGATCGAGGCAGAGGTGGCCATCACGGGGGCCGGGATCCTCGAAAGCGGCGCGGTGGACGTGAGATTCTCTGACGGCACCACCAGCGCCTATCACCCCGGCTGGTTGCGCGGCACCGCCTGGTTTGGCGCACCAGACCCGATCCCGCCGATCTTGTGGCGGGGCGCGGACCTGACGGAACCGCCGACGTTTGATGGCCCGCAGGCGTTGGAGGACCCAGGGGTGTTCCTGCGCTGGCTGGAAGCCCTGCGTGACTATGGTGTGGCGCGTTTGCGCGGGTTGCCACAGCAGGATGGGCTGCTGGAAGAGATCGTCACCCGCATCGGCCCGGTCCGCGAAAGCAATTTTGGCCGTCAGTATGTGCTGGAGATCAAGGACGACCCGGACAGCCAGGCCTTTACCTCGGACAGGCTGCTGCAACATATCGACATGCCGACGCGGGAAACCCCGCATGGGCTGCAGTTTCTCTATATCCGTGCCAATACCACCACCGGCGGCGAGGGGATCTATGTGGATGCTTACCGGATTGCCGAGGACATGCGCGAAGACGAACCAGAGCACTATCAGTCTCTGGTGACGGATGTCTGGGACTACAGCAACCGCGCCCGCCGTTCGGACTATCGCGCCCGTGGGCCGGTGGTCGAGACCGATGCCAGGGGGACCATCACCGGCGTGCGCTATAACACGTTTTTGCGCGCACCGCTGCGCGCGCCTCTGGAGGTGCAGGCCCGCGCCTACAGGGCGTATCGCGCCTTTTGCGCCCGGGCCCAGGATCCCCGGTACGAGATGACCATTCGCTATGAACCGGGCGACCTGCTGGCCTTTGACAACCGCCGAGCGTTGCATGGGCGGGCAGGGTATGACGCCAAAGGCGGCACCCGGTTTATCGAAGGGATCTATGCCGACCGCGATGACCTGCACTCTTGTATCCGCACGGCGCACCGGCGCATCAGAGCCGAGGCACAGTCATGAGCCCGGGTCAGGACCGCTTTGTCCGCGCGGTGCAGACCGGGGGAAACACTGGCCGGGTGACCAGGCGGAAAAACTGTGCGCCGGGGCCGGGGGGCGTGATTGAGGTTGGCGGGATTGGCGCACGGGCGGCAGAGGTTCTGACGTGACCAGGGCAGATCGTCTGAAACGGATGCTGAACCCGGCCCGTGTGGCCTGGTTTGGCGGTGCCGGCCTCGCGCCTGCGATTGGCTACATGCAGGCGAATGGTTTTGCGGGAGAGGCCGTCGTCGTAAACCCCAGGCGGGCCGAGATTGCCGGGTTGACCTGCGTGCCCTGTGTTGGCGACCTGCGCCGGGCCCCGGATCTGGCCATTCTTGTGATCCCCAAGGAGGCGGTGCTCGAAACCGTGCGCGCCCTGTCGGAACGGGGCTGTGGCGGGGTGGTTTGCATCACGTCCGGATTTTCCGAAAGCGCCGACGGAACCGCGCGTCAGGCCGAATTGGTGGCTGCGGCAGGCGAGATGCCGGTGATCGGCCCCAATTGCCCCGGCATCGCCAATTTCCTGGATGGCAACGCCTTTATGATGGACCACTTTGGCAATCACGCGCCGGGCCGGAATGTGGCCGCCAGGGGTGCAGCGGATGGGGGCGTGGCGGCCAAAGGCGTGGCGGTGATCTCCAATGGCGGCGCTTACCTGAGCGATCTTGGCTGTGCCGATCGCGCACAGCCAATCGCCTATCTGATCGGGCTTGGCAATCAGGCGATGGTGAGCATCGCCGACATGCTGGACGCGGTGCTGGACGACAATCGGGTGACGGCGGTGAACGTCTATTTCGAAGGCATCGGCGACGTGCAAAAGCTCTCCCAGGCTGCGGCCAAGGCGGCGCGCAATGGCATCCCCGTGGTGGCCATCAAGGGCGGCCGCAGCGCGGCAGGTGCCCGCGCGGCGCAATCGCATACGGCGTCGTTGTCAGGGGATGCAGCCGTGGCCTCTGCCCTGTTCCGCCGCTTTGGCTGGATCGAGGTGACAACCCCGACGGAGGCCATCGAAACCGTCAAGATGCTGAGTTTCACGCCGATCCCAAGAGGGGCCAAGACCGGATTTATCACCTCGTCTGGGTCCTATGCGGTGCTGGGTGGGGATATCGCCGAACAGGCCGGATTGCAGATGGTGGCCCCCACGGCAGCAGCGGCGGCGGCGCTGGATCTGGTGTTGCCTGCCTATGTCGGACCGGCCAATCCGCTGGATATTTCAGACGCCCATGGTTGGGCGCAGGCGGATCAATTGCCGATCTACCGGGCGTTTGCACAGGATCAGCATGATCTGTTTGTGCAGGTGATGTGCTACCCGCCGGAAGGCGGCTGGGACATGTCGACCTGGGACGCCACCACCGGCGCGCTGGCCGCGATCAAAGGCGATCGCCCGTCGGCCTTTGTCAACACTCTGGCCGAGGCACTGCCGCGCGCGGCCCGCGACCGGATGATCGCCAACGCCATGGCGCCCTTGCAGGGGATCGAGGACGGTTTGCGCGCGGTGGCCCATGCGGCGCGGTATGGCGCGCGGCGCGACATGCTGGACCCCGACGCCATGCTTTTGCCTGCCCCGCGCTGTCCGCTACCCGGCGGCACGGGCAACAGCATGAGCGAGGCGGCGGCAAAATCCTGGCTGTCTGAAGCCGGGTTGGATGTGCCGCGCCACTGGATTGTCGATGGTCCCGACACATTGGCGGACATCGCCTGCACCTGTGCGGTCAAGGCCCTGGTGCCGGGGCTGTTGCACAAGACCGAAGCCGGGGCCGTGGCGTTGACCGTCGCACCCCGGGATCTGCCCGCCACGATCCGCGCCATGGCGGGGCGGCTTGCGGCGCAGGGTCTGGACCCCGACGGGTTCCTGATCGAAGAGATGATCCAGAACCCGGTGGGCGAACTGCTGGTGGGCATCCGCCATGTCCCGGACATTGGCCTGACCCTGACGCTGGCCATTGGCGGCATCGCCGTGGAGCTGATGCAGGACACCGCCACTCTGATCCTGCCCGCGCCGCGCGCAGACATCGCGGCGGCGCTGAAGGGTCTGAAACTGGCCCCGCTGTTGCTGGGCTATCGGGGGCGACCTGCGGCAGATCTGGCGGTCATGCTGAGCGCCATCGAAACCCTGTGCGCCTGTGTCGCCGACCATCCTGACATTGCAGAGCTGGAAGTGAATCCGCTGCTGCTCACCCAATCCCGCGCGGTCATTGCCGACGCGGTGCTGACCCTGAAAGGCTGAGACATGACCGACTATACCCATCTGATCTACGAGGTCGACGCCGACCACATCTGTTGGCTGACGCTGAACCGCCCGGAAAAGCTGAATGCCATGAACCTGAAACTGATCGCTGAATTGCAGGCGGGGTTGGAGCGCGCCGACGTTGACGACGACGTCAATGTGATCGTGATCCAGGGGGCCGGGCGCGGGTTTTGTGCGGGGCACGATCTGGACGAGGACGCCGAAGAGGACCGCACGTCGATCTACGAATACCGCGCGCATTACTTTAAACAGTTCGAGGAGTTCACCACCCCCTGGCGGATCACCAAACCGGTGATTGCCAGCGTCAATTCGATTGCCATCGGCAAAGGCTTTGAGCTGAGCCTGTTTTGCGACATCACTATTGCGTCAGAGGACACCCGCATCGGCTATAACGAGGTGCGCTATGGAATTTCGGGCCACTGCATGGCTCTGCCCTGGCTGGTCAACATGAAAACCGCCAAGGACCTGCTGTTGACGGGCCGCGAGCTGACCGCGGCCGAGGCCAAGGAGATGGGGCTGATCACCGAGGTGGTGCCGTTGGACAAGCTGAAGGAGGCCACGCACACCAAGGCGCTGTTGATGGCGCGGATGCCGCGCGAGATGCAGCGGATGCACAAGATGTATCTGAACCGGGTCTACGAGATGCAGGGGCTGAAGACGGCGACCGACTATTATCTGGAACAGGTCGCCATCATGGGGGCCAACCCGGTCCCGGAATACGAGGCCTTTTCCAAATCAACGATCGAAAAGGGGCTGAAGGCCACATTGAAAGAGGCCAACGCACGCTATGAGGGGTTGGGATGACGCGCTGCGGCGTTTGATGGGCCGCCAATCCAATTGGCCCGGAGATCCCGGATCCGTGAACAGGGTCCGGGTTAGGTGTCGGCGGTGGTCGGGCGGGTCTGTGCCTGGTCGGTGACCCAATCGGCAAACAGTCTGGCCATGGGGCGGCGGTCTGAGTTCACCACCAGCCGATAGCCCCGGCTGGACCGGATCGGCTGCGCTCCGACGGGAACAAGCCGCCCCTGGTCAAAGAATTTTGCGATGAAAGGCAGAAACCCGATCGCAATGCCCCGGCCATAAGCTGCGGCTTCCAGAACGATATGCGGTTCGTCCAGGACTTCGCCACGATCGGCAAACCGCTCTGGCGCACCGACCGCAGCCAGCCAGTGACGCCAGGTGCTGCGGTCGCGATAATGGATCGGCGGCAGTTTTCCGTCCCAGAACGCGTCTGCGATCTGCAACCCCGGCGCGGCAACCGGAACCGCCTTGGTATCAAACAGCATGGCCGTTTCGGTCTCCGGGCCGTCCAGTTCGGCCCAGATGATCGAGACGTCGGCCAGACGGGACTCCGGCGCGCCGATCACATGGATCAGGTCCACCCGCAAACCGGGGTGCTGGGCCTCGAACGCGCCGATCCGCGGCAACAGCCACTGTGACGACAGATACGGCCCGACCGACACGCGCAGAACCTCATGTGTGGTCAACCGTTCTGTAATCTCCTGGAGTTCCTTCCAGATCACTGTCGTGGCTTGGGCCAGTTCGGTGCCGTCCTGGGTGAGGTGAACTTCGCGAATGCGTCGTTCGAACAGCCGTTTCCCCAGAGCGCGTTCCAGCGCCGTTATGCGGTGGCTCACAGCCGACGGGGTGACGTTCAGCGCCCGGGCTGCATGGGAAAAACTCAGGCTGTCGGCTGCATGGTGGAAATAGACAAGAGCACCAAGATAGGAGGGGTCTTTGGGATCAGGCAGCATGTGTTGTCCATGGTTGAGCTAAGCTCAACCATTCTGTGTTGAATTGGAATTTGTCAAACATATTCGCTGGAGACTTTATGGCGGTTAGAAAATGTACAGGAACACCGTCATGCCCTTTGCGCGCCACAGCATCCGGTCCGCCGCCGTCGAAAACAATCAGCTGGTTGTCCGATGGGAGGACGATCACCAAAGCCGGTTTCATCCCATCTGGTTGCGTCACCAATGCTGGTGCCCGGAGTGCGGCACACCAGAGACCGGGGTGCGCGGAATCCGCCTGCATCATATCGACGAATGGATCTGTATCGCGCAGGCGGAGGTCACGGACCACATTGTTCGAGTGCTCTGGCCAGATGGGCACAGGTCCGACTATCCGGCGCGCTGGCTGCGCAACCACTGTTATTCGGATGCAGAACGCAGGCGCAGGCGTGTGCAGCCGATCCTGTGGGACAGGTCGCTGGGCGCGGATCTTCCGGTGGGATCTCTGACCAAGGCAGAAGCGGACTCGGCGGTGCGGCTGAAGATCCTGGAAACGGTGCGCGACTATGGGTTCTGCAAGATCGTGGATGCGCCCACCGACAGCGCGGAAAGCCAACGGATGATCCGGTTGGTCGGGGCGCAGCGGCAGACCCATTTTGGGACCTATACGCTGAAAAAGAAAACCACCGTGACCAATGTGGGCGACACCACCGGCCCGCTGGATCCGCATGTGGACGAACCCTATCGTTATGCCGCAATCGGCATCACCGTGTTTCAGGTTCTGCGGCCCAGCACGAACGGGGGGGCGTCGACCCTGGTGGATGGGTTCGAAGCGGCCCGCCGTCTAAAGGAAGGCTGGCCCGAGGACTTCGAGCTGCTGTGCAAGATGCAGGTTACCTGTCAGCGGTTTGACCCGGGCGACAACAGCCACGGCAATATGCGTTGGTACAAATCCCGTTTGCCGGTCATCCGGCTGGATGATCGCGGAGAGGTCTGCGGCGTGCGGATGAACGAACGGCAAATCTCTCCTCTGGATGTACCCGGCGATCAGGTGGGGCCTGCGTATCGGGCGCTGAAACGGCTGTTTGATTTGCTGTATGACGACGACCTGCGCCTGACGCTGGACCTGAAGGCGGGCGAGGGGTTGTTGTTTGACAATCAGCGCCTGTTGCATGGGCGGACAGGGTTCACCCCCGAGACCCCACCCCGCGCCGTGCTGACATCTTCGGTTGATCTGGACGATTTCCATTCCTCCATGCGCCTGTTGCACCGGGATCTGGACCCGGATGCGATGCATCTGGTGCTGCCGCAGGGGATGGCAGGATGAGCGGCGCGTTCAAGGTGCTGGCGCTGGGCGGCGATCATATTGGTCCCGAAGTCGTGGCTGCCGGGTTGCAGGTGCTGCGCCAGGTTGCTGACCAGTTCGGTGTGGCGGTGGAGATTGAGGAGGACCTGTTGGGCGGTGCGTCCTGGGATGTGCATGGCACGTTTTGCACCGACGCAGTCGCGGCCAGGGCGCGGGCGGCGGACGCCATATTGGTCGGCGCGGTGGGCGGGCCGGAATGGGACAATATCCGGATTGACGGGCCGATCACCGAAACCGATGGGCTGACCCGGTTGCGGATCGAACTGGATGTCTACAACGCCCTGCGCCCGGCACGCGCCTGGCCCGCGCTGCTGCACAGGACGCCCTATCGGCAAGAGGTTGTGGAGGGGGCTGATCTGTTGGTCGTGCGGGAAAACTCTGGCGGTATCTATTATGGCGAACCCCGTGGGCGCGAGGTGCTGGATGACGGTCAGGAACGCGCCTATGAAATCAGCGAATACCGCACGGGAGAGGTCGAACGCATTGCACGCTGTGCCTTCGAGGCCGCGCGCGGGCGGGGCGGCCATGTCACTTCGCTGGACAAATCCAATGTGATGGAGAGCGGCAAGCTGTGGCGTGAAACGGTGGCGCGGATCGGGCGCGAGGAGTATCCCGACATTCAGCTGCGCCACCTGTTGATGGATTACGCGTTGTTTGCCGTGGCCCGCGCGCCGCAGGAGTTTGACGTGTTGCTGGCGGACAATCTGTTCGGAGATCTGATTTCGGATCTTGTTGCGGTGGTCTCGGGCGCGCTGGGTATGTTGCCGTCGGCGACATTGCCCGCCGCTGCGAGGGTGGGGCATCCGGTGAAAGGCGGTCTGTATGAACCGACGCATGGCAGCGCACCGGATATTTCCGGGCAGGGGGTTGCCAATCCGATTGGCACCATCCTGTCGGTTGCCATGATGTTCGAATATGGCTTTGGGCTGCCGGCGGCCGCGCGGGCCATCGAACAGGCCGTCGATCGGGTGCTGGCTGCCGGGCTGGCACCGCCTGATCTGGGCGGGACGGATGGGACGGCGACGATCACACAGGCGATCCTGCGCAATCTGCACCCGATCCCGGCCTGATCAGAGCGCCTTTCCTTGTTTCCGTGGCCGGAGGGGCGATGCGCGCGCGTGATCCGCCCCTCGAACAGGGGGCATTGCGGTCGCCGCCTATGATGTCGCCGCCTGTGAGATACACGCTGACAACATACGGGCGGTTTACAGAGGATCAGCCCACGGCGCGCAGCGGCACCACCTGAAGCGGGGTGTTCTCGCTCTGGGTTACACGGGCCTCGATCCCAAACATGATCCTCAACCTGTCCGGCGTCAGAACCTCGGTCGCGGGGCCAGCCGCGATTTTGCGACCCCCGCCCAGGCCGATGATGCGATCCGAATACTGTGCGGCGAGATTGAGATCATGCATCGCCATGCCGATGATCATGCCGTGCGTGTGGGCGATATGGCGCAGCCGTTCCAGCACCAGCAGTTGGTGCCTGAGATCCAGCGCGGCGGTCGGTTCATCCAGCAACAGCACACGCGGCTGGCGGAACAACGCCTGGGCCAAGAACACAAGCTGGCGCTGCCCGCCGCTGATTTCATCCAACGGGCGGCTTTGCAATGTGGCCAGCCCGAACAGATCAAGCGTAGCCAAAGCCTGGTCTGCAAGACCTGCCGGAAGGCGGAGGCCCAGGCTGCCAAGACGGCCAAGCAGGACAACTTCGAGCACGCTCAGCGAAGACTGCGCACTGGTATCCTGTGGCATATAGGCAATTGTCCGGCGCTGGTCTTGGGCCGAGATGGGTGCCCCCGACAATGACGTGGTTCCCTGCATGGGGATCAGCCCGGCGAGGGCCTGTAGGAGCGTGGATTTTCCAGCTCCATTGCAGCCGATCAGCGCCGTGATCTGCCCTGTGGGCCACAGATCGTCCAGCGCGTGGATGATTGTGGTCTGCCCATAAGCAACGGTCAGGTTTGTGATCTTGAGAGTCACCAGTGGCTCCTTTGTCCGCGCAGGATGAGAAAAAACAGGAAGGGCACTCCGATCAATGCCGTGACAATGCCGATTGGGATCACGCCACCGGGCGAAATCAGCTTGGACGCGACCGAGGCCCCCGTCATGGTGATCGCCCCCATCAGGGCCGCCATCGGCAACAGGATGCGCTGGTCTTCGCCCACCAGCATCCGCGCGATGTGCGGGGCGACCAATCCGACAAAGCCGATGGTGCCAACAAAGGCAACCGCGCCAGCGGTCAACAAGGCCACCACCGCAAACAGCTTGATCCTGAGGGCGCTGACATCCACGCCAAGAGCCGCCGCACGCGCATCCCCAAGGCGCAGCGCCGTGAGCTGCCAGAGATTGGGCAGGACGGCCAAAGTCGTCACGGCAAAGACAACTGCAACAATGGGAACATTGTTCCAACTGGACTTTAGCAGCGAGCCAAACAGCCAGAAGACGATGGCCTGCAGCACTTCGGGTGCGGCCATGTATTGCACGAGCGATTGTGCCGATTGGAACAGGAACAGGGTGGCGATCCCGGCCAGCACCATGGTTTCCGCGCGCATGGCGCGCATCTTTGAGACAGCAAAGACCAGCGCCGCCGCCAACACGCACATGGCAAAGGCAGACAGCGGTACGGTCAACCAGGGCAGAACCGGCAGGGTCACACCCGTCAGGATGGCCAACGCCGCTCCGAAACCGGCGGCCGCGGAAAAGCCCAACGTATAGGGGCTGGCCAGCGGGTTACCCAGAATGGTCTGCATATGCACACCGGCCGTGCCCAGCGACATGCCGACCAGGATGGCCATCAGGGACATGGGCAGCCGGATGTCCTGGACGATCACCCGTGTCATCGGCGCGGCCTGTGACGGGGTGAACATGCCGCTCAGCACGTCCGACAATCCCAGCATGGCGGGTCCGGTCAGGATATCCGCGATGGTCAGCGCGGACAGCATCACGATGGCCCCGGCCAGACGGGTCAGGCGCCGGCGCATCCCGGTGGCGTAGTGCGTGGCGTGGGTGGCGTCGGGGGCAGCATGAGCCGCCCCCTTCGCCTTCGTGGACCAGATCCCGTCCGGGGCAGCCATCAGCCGTCGACCCTGGGCAGTTGGGTCATATAGGCGCCCGTGAATTCGACCGGCATGTAGGTGGCAAAGAACCGGTCAAGCGTGGCCTGCGGGTCCAGGTCGCCAAAGTGTTCGGGATACATCGCCTTGGCGAGGAACTGCAGGAAGGCATAATCATAGAGCGTGCGGTTGCCACCATGATAGATGCCAAAGATGTTTCCGGTCTTCACCGCATCCAGATCCGCCCAACCCGGACGCCCCAGATAGGCCTGCATCCGTTCGTGGGTCAGCGCGCTGTCCACACCCGGTCCCATGATCACCGCCTGATCACGCCCGGCCCAGCCTGATCCCGCCAACAGGATCATCTGCGGGTTCTGTGCCAGAACATATTCCGGGCTCAGCTTGCCCCAGTTGCTGATTTGACCATTGGCGATATTGGTGGCCTTGAGCTGGTCAATGACGCTGCCCCATTGGGTACCCGAATAGGAGTTGTCGACCGTGTCTTTGCCCTTGCGTGCCAGTTCCACATAGACCTTTGGTGCCGCATCCTTGGGCAGTTTGGCCAGGCGGGTTTCGATGTCGGCCACGGCGGCGGCATATTCATCCGCCAACGTCCTGGCGCGGTCTTTGGCACCCATCAGGTCGCCCAACAGCTTGGTGGATTGCACATGCTTTTCGACAGTCTGTGCATTGTAGTCGAGCACGACAATCGGCACGCCTGCGGCTTCCAGACGGTCGGCCACGTCCCCAAGCGTCCTGTATTGCCAGGCGGCCAGGACGGCCACGTCCGGTTGGGCTGCAACGGCGGCCTCCAGCGAAAAGGTGCCGGAATCGATTTCACCGACATCCGCCAGATCGTTCAGTCGGGGAATGACAGCAGCGTAGGTCTGCCATTGCAAGTTGCGCCAGCCTTCCCAGGTGTCTTTGGAAATGGCGACAACCCGGTCATAGGCCTGGGGACCAGCGACGGCCATGAAGTCTTCGAAATAGAAGCCCAGCAGGATCCGTTGCGGATTTTCCGGTACTTCCACCGTGCGTCCCAACGTATCTGTCAGGGTGATGTTGTCCGCCCATGCGGGCATGGCGACGGACACCGCAAATGCGGCTGCGGCAACGCCGCGCGAAAATGTTTTGAACATGGGTTTTCCTTTGGTTCACACACTGTCCCGTCCGGCCTGCAAACCAGGGCCGGTCAGGACGTTCCATTCAGGGGTTGTGAGCGATCAAAGGCGTGGCGGTGCGCGGCTCTGATAATCGGCAATTGGGCGCAGCGGTTTGTGAGGTGGTGGTGACAGGACCAGCCTGTGCTGAAAGGTCTGGGCCAGAACGACCCAGCCAACATCTCCCCGCGACGCTGTATCCGTGATCAGCCCAAAGGATTGGCACCAATCACAGCCGGATCCGTCTGTCATGGGTTCAATGGGTGCGCCGGTTTCCAGGTCAATCGTGACCTGCTGAATGCCAAAGGGCGAACAGATTTCGATCTGCATCGCATCTGCCGACGACCCAACCACGATCCCGGACATGGAGAACTGAATGAACAGCCACGTCACCGCCGGGAGCAATAATCCGAGTTTATGGAGAGGTATATGCCGCAACAGGCCTGTCTTCTTCAGCTTCCGGGCTCTTGATCGCAGACTCCGTGGTGGGTTTCAAGCGCGTGCGTCCTGTGCGCGCCCTGTGTGGCGACGGCCCGCACCCCGCCCTGCCGATAGGTTTTGAAATGGGGGGCTGGCAGCGCAGCAAGCCCGCATACGGGGTTTGACCGTGAACAGCCGATCGGACCGTTCGACGCCAGACAAACCCTGTCGGGGTTGCATACAAGGGGGTGTTAAGTGCGGATATATTGGGTCGCCGCGTTCTGATCGACCTGATAATCCCAATGCGTGCCGTTGCGTGTCATGGCTGTGTTGACAACATGTTTGAGCGGAAGCCTCTGCCAGACCTCGGTTGCAATCCGGTCGAGATCAAAATCGCCTCCGGTGATGACAGCGTTAAGCTTCTTTTCGATGTCGGCAACCGATGGGTCTCCTGCGCGGTTGTGCCACTCGCCAGGATCTTGTGCCAGGTTGAACAGGCGCGACGGGGATCCGTGGTGATAGTGATACTTCCAATCCCCCAACCGGACAATGAAACTGGGGCGCATAATGCCTTCGCCATGATATTCCGAGATGACGGGAACGCTCTCCAGGTCAGCGCCATGCACCGCAGGCAACAGGGATCTGCCGTCCAATGTTTGGGCCGGCGTTTGACCTGCGATATCGATCAATGTGGCAGGGAGATCCAACAAGGAAACCGGGGTTTCGATCTGGCAGGGCGCGGCACCGGGACTATCAATGAACAAAGGAATGCGGGCGGACCATTCGTACAGGCTGCGCTTTTGGATCAGACCTTTTTCGCCCAACATCTCTCCGTGATCAGAGGTGAAGATGACGATGGTGTCGTCGCGCAGACCGGTTTCATCCAGAACATCCAACAGTTCGCCGACCTTGTCGTCCACATAATGCGCCAGAGCGGCAAACCCGCGGCGCATGGCGATCAGGTTTTCAGGCTGGCGGATTTCATCGCCGCGCACGTGCAGCCCGTGCCAACGCCGGATCGCGTGATCGTAATCCGAATATTTGTCGTCCATGTCTTCGGGATACTGCGGCAGCGGAATATCTGCATCCTTGTACATTTCCCAATATTTCCGGGGCACCTTGTAGGGGGGATGAGGGTTGGTAAACGAAACGGTCATCATCCAGGGTTTGTCAGGTGTGTGCCGCACGTATTCCAGGGCCTTGAATTGGGTTTCCTCATCGTACTGCAATTCCTTGGACCAGCCGGGGCCGATGTTTTCGGCCAGATATTGCGGCGTGAAATCAAAGGCTTTGAAGGTGGGGTCATCATTGGGCGGCAAGGGATAGGACCAAATGAACCCGGAGGGGTAGATGTCGGTGTTCAACCGGCGCTGAAACCCGTGCAGCTGGTCGGCTCCGATGAAATGCATTTTGCCTGACAACACGGTCTCGTACCCGGCATTGGTCAGGTAATGGGCAAAGGTCGGGATAAAGCTGTGATAGGGGTCGCCATTGTCGTAACAGCCGGTGTTCGACGTATAGAGACCCGTCATAAAGCAGGACCGCGCAGGCACGCAGATCGGACTGGGCGTGTAGGTGTTGGTGAAATTGGCCGACCGGCTGGCAAGCTGACACAGGTTTTTGGTTTTCGCACCGACTCCACCGCATACTTCGAGCATGAAGGGCGTCATTTGATCGGCCATGATGACCAGAATATTCGGCTGTTTGGTGTCGGACATGGCGTGGCCTTTCATTTGAGAGAACGGGGCGCGACGAGGGAGCGCGATGAACTGAACATTTCTGCGGTGAACACTTCGGACATATGGCTGCACATGAAACGGGCATCAGATTTCAAAATCGCATCCAAAAGCAAACGGCGACTTGTGTTCAACGCGGCGGCATCGGCCCAGACGGGGCAGAGGTCTGGCATCTCAATCTCGGCAGGGAGATGAAACAGATCCGCCAGAAAATAGAATGTCTGCCCCTGCGAGCACAGGCGCACAACGCGGTGCCCGTCGGTTTCGCCCGGGGCATCGATCAATGTGAGCGCAGGGGGCAATGCAGGGGTACAGGTGTCGAGATCAAGCAATCCCAAACCCAGCAACTGCTCCAATGGGCGGGGATCCGCCGCAGGGCCATCGGCGTGTTGTGCAGCGGCGGTCAATGTGGCGTCGCCCCAATCCCGTGCTGACAAGATATGCCGGGCATTTGGAAAATTCGCCTGGTCTGTGTCTGTGTCCCATACACCGCAAAAATGGTCGTGATGCCCATGCGTCAGGATCACATGCGTGACACCTTCGGGGGGACACCCGGCCCCGCGCAGAGCCGTACAGATACCGACGGGTTCGGTCCCCGTCACGGGGTATTGCCTGGGGTCACAGGCATCAATCAGAACGGACAGCCCCGGTCCCGCGACATGCAAACAAATCACGGGAAGACGGGAAGGTGCACCCGCGCCGGTCAGGGGCCCGCTCTCAAACCAATCCGCGACGGTGTCGCAGATCTCTCCAAGGATCAGCGCCGTGATGGTGAAATCACCAAGGGTGAACCGTTGGGCAATCGTATGGCTCATTGACGGGCCGCCGCCCGATATCTGCGGGCATAGTCCCCCCGGTTGCGGACAAACCAGACAGGTTGCTCAGGCTGCCACCAAAGCCGGGTCAAAGCCTCTGGCGGATAGGAGGCGCGAAAAAACGCACGCATGTCACCGGGCATGAGATCAGCGGCTCCTTTGGCACAGGGATTGACGCCCAATGCGCTGGCATAAAGGGCGCTGCCCTTGGGGGTATTCACCCAAGCGATCCAATCCTGGCCAAGCCCGGCATCCGCTGTCGCCCCCAGAACAAAATTCTGAAGATAACAGTTGGCCCCCTCAATCGGGGCAACAAAGCGATAGGGGAGGTTTTCGCGGTATAATTGGGCCATCGTGGAGTCCCAGCTATAGCCAATCAGGCAATCGCCGGATCGAAAGGCGTCTGTGCCTTCTTCTTCACTGAACCAGAAGCGCGCGACATGGTGGGCGCGGTCAGTCAGGAAAGCGCCGATGACATCATAATTGGCAATCATTCTGGCTTCGCTGCGATAAGAGTCGTCAAAGGGAAACGGCAGCTTTCCAGCGGCCTCGATCGCGCGCCCGGCAGCAACAAATGCGGTGTCTTCGCGCATTGCAAGACGCCCGGCATGAACAGGGTCAAACAGATCAATCAAACGCAGGGTATCGGCACCCGGCGGAACGTGGTCCCTGTGGATCCCGACGCCTGCGCCGCCCCAGATATTGGGAGAGCCCATGCGGTTGCCATCAATGATCGTATGAGAATCGGCGTGAAAGGCCGGGTCAATCCTGTCATACCCGATACGGGCGTCATCCAGTGCCGCGATGAGCCCACTGTTGAGCCAGCTGGCCAAGCGATCTGTCGTTGGACAGGCAATGTCAAACGCCTGTTTTTGGGCCAGTGCATGCATGTCGTCCTGATTGCGAACACCCTGGAACGACACCGAGATGCCAGTATCCTGACGAAAGCTGTCAAAGGCAGTCTGCAAGCCGGCGTCATAACCGGCCCACCCCAAAATTTTCAACATGCCTTCAACACTCCACAGATTTGCTCCCTTCAGGATTGCAGAATTAGGAGGAGTGGTTATCAGTAATACTGCCAAAATTATTCGAGATCCGGACAATGACAGATGCGCCCCGTGCCGTCTTTGCAATCCACGAAGGGTTTTCCCTGTTCGGTTATGGAGTCGCGCGTGATCTTATCCGTATGGCGGCCGATACGTCCGAGACCGTGAAGTTGGATGTGGTAACGGCCTCGGCCACGACCGGGCCTGTTCACAGTTCTTGCGGGGCCGCAGTTGTTGCCGATTGTGACCTGTCAGCGTTACCCCGCGCGCAGTATGCGTTTGTCTGTTCGTCGCGCGAACAACGCCCTGACGATATTGACGAGACGTTGGTGCAGGGGCTGCACCATTGTCACCGGCACGGGGGCTGGGTCATCGGTCTTGGCACGGGGGTTTCCGCTCTTGCTCAGGCTGGATTGCTGAGCGACCGGCGCGCTGCGGCGCATCCGGCGCAATTGCCCGTGTTGCAGGCGACTTTTCCCAGAACGACGTTCACGCTTGATCCCTATGTCCTAGATCAGCGGACAGCCACCACTGTCGGAGGCGACGCAGTGACGGACATGATGCTGGAATTGTTGACCCAAAGCTTTGACACCGCGATAGCCGAAACCGTACGGCGCGCAGTCATGCTGAAGCCGCAGCGATCAGGTTCACGCCTGGTTTCGGTCGGGTTGCAATGTTCCATTGAGGAGCTGGATCCCAGATTGAGCCGTTACATCCAGATTGTGGAACACGCCATTTCCGCGCCAATGCCGCTGGAACGCATTGGCCGCGCCATTGCGGTATCGCCGCGCACGCTGACCCGGCTGACACATCAATCGTTTGGCTGTGCGCCTGGTGAGCTGTCCAGCAGAATCAGATTGAGCTATGCGGCGGATCTGTTGCGAACGACGTCCAAGCCGCTTTCGGACATCGCCGAAATCAGCGGGTATCGCAGCACGGCCCATTTTTCGGAGGCTTTCCATAAACGTTTTTTGGTGAGGCCCGGCAAGTTTAGGTCAGAGAGTTAACAAACTCCTTTTGCGTGGATCTTTCCGGCATGTTCGATGTCGGGATCCTGTGCCGCGGGCAGGCGGACGACCTGCACAGCGCGCCATCGCGAAGAAGATCGTAGAAGAACACCAGGTCGCACAGGCCGTCCACAGACAGATCGCCGGGGATTCAGTTGGGGATTCAACGGTGACCCTTTCGGGTGGTTGTGGTATTGACGCGCCTTATTTGAGACCACAGCAGGACGCCATCGCTGCCATGAACATCAAGCAACTCAAAACCCTTTTGGCCGTGGTCGAACACAAATCCTTTGCGGCGGCGGGGGATCGTCTGGGGCTGTCTCATTCGGCGGTGAGTTTGCAGATCAAGGCGATGGAAGACGAATTGGGCGTATTGTTGTTTGACCGGATCAAACGGCCTCCGGTGCCGACGGCCCGTGGGCGTGCGCTGGCGGAACATGCGCAAAAGACACTGGCGCTGTTTGATGCATCCGCTTCGGTGGCGCGCGGGGAATTGGTGCGCGACAAGCTGACAATTGGTGCGGTTCCGACTGTGCTGGCGAGCTTTCTGCCCGCTGGCATCAAAGTGCTGCAAGCCCAATACCCAGCGCTTGAAATCACGCTCAGGAGCGGCAGTTCGTCGGGGTTGGCGGCACGGCTGGCAGAGGGGGATCTGGACGTCGCCATCTGTACAAAGCCGCTCAACCCCATTCCGGGACTGGATTGGCACGCGATCGCGACCGAGCCCTTTGTTGTGATCGCTCCGGCCCATGCCGAGGGCGATGATTGGCGCGGCCTGTTGCAAGATCATCCGTTCATCTGGTTCAACCGCAAGACCTGGGCGGGGCAAAGCATCGAAGAAGAACTGAAGGCACAGAAGATCAACGTGAGAGGCGCGATGGAAATCGATTCCCTTGAAGCGATCTCAAATCTGGTCAGCGAAGGGTTGGGTGTTGCCATCGTTCCGATCTGCAAAGGCAGGCGCCCCTTTTCAAATCGCATTCGGCATCTGCCCTTTGGAAACCCGCAGTTCAGCCGCGAGATCGGGGCTTTTACCATCACCGACGGGCGCTCGGATCTTGTGATTGGTTCCTGCATCGAGGCGCTTCAATCTTCTTGATTTTTTCTCATGAAAGAAATCAGAAAGTAGAATTACCATTAAATGCACTGCAGGTTTACGATCGGGTGACCCCTATCAGCAGGTTTGCAATGCTCCATCGTCCATTCCCAACGTCTGGCCCTTTGTTTGTTTTGTCGGAACGACAGTGTGATCTTCAAGCCAAGGCAAAAACCATCGCAGACACAACGGTCGGGCGACGTGCCGCCGAAACGGACCGGTCCGAGCAATATCCCCAAGACGTTGTTTCTGCTCTTACGTCTGCGGGATTGATGGGCATGAGCGTGCCCAAGGAGCTGGGCGGGCCGGGGGCCAGTTATCTTGATGTGACTTTGGTCATCGAGGAATTGGCAGCAAAATGCGGCGTGTCAGGGCGCATTGTGGTCGAAGGCAACATGGGTGGAGTTGGCGCGATCATCGCCTATGGCACACCTGACCAGCGCGCGAGCGCGGCGCAGCATGTGTTGGGCGGGGACAAGCCCGCGATCTGCATCACGGAACCGGACGCAGGCAGCGCCGCAACCGAGATGACAACCACAGCCACCCGCACGGGCGATACATGGGTTCTGAACGGCAAGAAACATTGGATCACGGGCGGCGGCGTGTCAAAGCTGCACCTGATCTTTGCCCGTGTGATCGAGGGCGGGGAATTCAAAGGCATCGGCGGGTTCATGGCCTATCTGGGCGAGGATGGGCTGGTCATCGGCAAGCGCGAGCCAACGCTGGGGCTGCGTGGCATTCCCGAAACCGAAGTGATCTTTGACAATCTCCGTCTGCCGCTGGATCGGCTGATCACGCCGCCCGAGGGCATCAAACGTGGTTTTGCCGGATTGATGGACGCCTATAACGCCCAGCGGGTCGGGGCGGCGACCGTGGCGCTGGGCATTGCGCGCGGTGCCTATGAAGAGGCTGTTTTATTCATAAAACGGCGCGAGCAATTTGGCCGCCCGCTGGCCGAATTCCAGGGGTTGCAATGGATGATTTCTGATATGGCGATACAGATTGATGCCGCGCGGCTGATGATCTGGCGCGCTGCAGCCAGCGCCGAATACCAATCCAGTGGTTTTCCTGACCCAATGCTGGCGGCACAGGCCAAGGTGTTCGCTTCGGAAATGGCCGTCAAGGTCACCAATGACGCGCTGCAATTGCATGGCGCACGCGGGTATTCGCGCAACAACAACGTAGAACGGATGCTGCGGGATGCACGGATGTTCACGATCGGCGGCGGTACTGCGCAGATGCTGCGCAATCTGGTGGCGGGCAGGGCGCTGGATATGAAAACCCCACAGACACGCGGCGGGTATCTGCCCTAGGAAACGCGCAACTGAAATGTTGACAGGCTAATTTGCCCTCGCGGTGATAGCGCAACGGCCATCCGTTGCAGTCTGTCGCCACGCCTGTGCCGTTCCGGGCAGTGAGGTTTCGGCGCTGATGCAGGCACAGGACCGCGCGGGGCTCAAATTCGCTATGACCAAACACGAAAACTCGGGCGGGGTCATGGCCAAAGGGACGTGGCATGTGAAGGGCACCCCGGGAGCCTGGATGGACCCCATCCTCTGGCTCTGGCCTTTGGCTCTGGAACGGACTGACCTGTCGCCGGTGTCTGACAAGATCCTGCGGCCGTTGATCCAATCCTCTCAAGGTCTGATCATGGCCGGCTATGACCCGATTGACATGCGGGTTGTCTGGCGTGACATCACAAGACCGAAACAGCTGGTGATTGCAGGGGGTGATTGATGTCTCGACCGGGGTAAACACCCATTCCGGCAGCGCGTTGAACCGTTATCGGCCCACTGTCTGCGCCTGCGAGATGTGCTACACCGTGGCACGCTCGAATCAAAAAAAACCGAAGCCCCCGGAAATGCAGCGAAATCAGGGGGAGTGGTGCTACACAATGCTTAAAGTCAATTGGAGTTAACGCTTTGAAAAATAACGCACAAAAAGCAGCGCGTTTAAGCGTGGCCCCGATGATGGATTGGACCGATCGTCATTGTCGTTATATGCATCGCCTTCTGAGCAATCAGGCGCTGCTTTATACGGAAATGGTGACAGCCCCGGCTTTGGTTCGGGGGGGGGCTTTGCATTTGTTGGCGCACAGCGACGCCGAACACCCGGTTGCCTTGCAATTGGGAGGCTCGGATCCGGTCGAGTTGGCACAGGCCGCCCGGTTGGGGGCCGAGGCGGGGTATGATGAAATCAACCTGAACTGTGGGTGCCCCAGCGATCGGGTCCAATCCGGTGCATTTGGTGCCGTGTTGATGACAAATCCGGGTTTGGTTGCTCAATGCGTTGCGGCCATGGGCGAAGTTGTGGATGTCGACGTCACGGTGAAATGCCGGATTGGGGTGGATGAGCAGGACCCGGAACAGGTGCTGCCGGGGTTTCTGGATCAGATCCGGTCCGCCGGGTGTCGCCGCGTGACGATCCACGCGCGCAAGGCCTGGCTTCAGGGTCTGAGCCCCAAGGAAAACAGGGACATCCCGCCTTTGGATTATGACCTGGTGCACCGGATGAAAGCCGAATTCCCGGATCTGCATATCTCGATCAACGGCGGCATCGCGTCGCTGTCAGAGGCCCGCCTGCATCTGGACAGGGGATTGGACGGCGTGATGATCGGACGCGCGGCCTATCACCAGCCCAGCGATATTCTGGCCAGTGCCGATCGCGACATATTTGGCACCGGAGAGGCGCAGGATCCGATTGATATTGTGCGCCAGATGCTGCCGTATATTGACAGGCATATCAGCCAGGGCGGGCGGCTACATGAAATCACACGCCATATGCTGGGCCTGTTTGCGGGCCGCCCCGGAGCCCGGCATTGGCGCCGGGTGCTGTCGGAAGGCGCGCATAAGACAGGCGCGGGGCCTGAGCTGGTCGAACAGGCTTTGATGCGCGTTGCACCGATCACCGCCTGACCAGGGGCCGAATTTTCAAAGGAAATCCAGATGCCTGATACGATGTTGCTGCTGCAGATGCTGGTGATGCTACTGATCATTGGTGGGGTGGCCGGGGTTTTGGCCGGTTTGTTGGGGGTGGGCGGAGGCATTGTGCTGGTCCCGGCCTTTTTCTATGCGTTCCAGACCCTTGGGTATGATGGACCACAATTGATGCAGATGTGTCTGGCGACGTCGCTGGCGACGATCATCGTGACGTCTGTGCGTTCGGTTCTTAGCCACAACAAGAAGGGCGCTGTGGATTGGCAGATCCTTCGTGGATGGGGTCCGGGCATCGCATTGGGCGCGGTGGCCGGTGTGCTGGCAGCAGCGTCGCTGCGGTCGACCACATTGCAGGGGTTGTTCGGGGTTCTGGCCTTGGTGATTGGGTTGTATCTGGGCTTTGGTCGGTCGGAATGGCGGTTGGGGGCTGAAATGCCCAAAGGCGCGCGCCGGATGATCCTGTCTCCGCTGGTCGGGTTTCTGTCAGTTCTGATGGGGATTGGCGGTGGCAGCTTTGGAGTGCCGCTGATGAGCCTGCACAATGTTGTGATCCACCGTGCCGTGGCAACGGCCGCAGGGTTCGGCGTGATCATTGCGGTGCCTTCGGTTCTGGGCTTCTTGTTCGTGCCCATTGATCCCGCCATGCGTCCACCGTTGACGGTGGGGGCGGTGAATTTGGTGGCCTTTGCAGTGATTGTATCGATGACGTTGATCACGGCACCCTGGGGGGTCAAATTGGCCCATGCAATGGATCCAAAACCGCTGAAACGGGTGTTCGCGGTGTTTTTGGTGCTGGTGGCGATCAACATGCTGCGCAAGGCGATGGGGGCCTGATGCTGGACGATATGCTGGACGATTTCCTGACCCGAGGTTGGGTGCGGTTTGCGGTTGATCCCGCAACGCGCGCCTGGGCGGACCACGCCCGGCACCACAGCCTGTCGGCCATTCATGATCCGCAACACGCGCCCTGGATGCAATGTCAGGGCACCTGGTTCATTGGTGTGGATGCGCTGGACAATGCAGCGTCGGGGCAATTGCCGGGTGGCCCGCCGCTGGCCGGTCCGGCGCTGGAGTTCATCAAAAACCACATCGGCCCGATCCCACAGCTGCACAAGGGGCAGCTGTCGGTGATGTTTCCGGGCTATCCAAAGCCCCGCGACGGCGAAGGTGAGGCGGCGTTTCGCTATCGTCTGAACCGGGACGCGGCCCATGTGGACGGAGTCAAGCTGATCCCGGGGGCGGCCACGCGCCGGCGCAATGTTGATGAACCCCATGCCTGGGTGCTGGGTCTGCCGCTGAATGGTGCCAGCGCGGATGCGTCACCATTGGTGGTGTGGGAGGGCAGTCACACCATCATGCGCGACGCCTTTGCTGCCGTTTTGAACGATCATGATCCCACCACCTGGGCCCAGATCGACATTACCGATGCCTATACATCCGCCCGCGCCAAAGTGTTCGAGACCTGCAAACGCGTGACCGTTCACGCGCAACCGGGCGAGGCCTATCTGATGCACCGGCTGGCGTTGCATGGGGTCGCACCCTGGGGAGCCGCGGCCAGCGCACCACCGGGCGAAGGGCGCATGATCGCCTATTTCCGCCCCGAAGTCACAAGCCTGGCCGACTGGTTGACTGCGCCCTGAAACGGCGCAGTGCCTGTCTGCGTCTGGTCAGAAATGTCGCCGCCTGCGGGCGGGTTCCATGAGGGCGCGCGTTACTGGGCTGTGCGGGCCGACCGCCCACCACGGCGTTTTTTCAGCAAAGGCGCGCGGGTTGGCAGCTCGGCCATGATGCTGGCCCGTTCTTCGGGGCTCATCTTGGACCACGACGTGATCTCGTCAATTGTGCGGAAACAGCCGGTACAGATCCGCTCTTTGGGGTGCACGACACAGATATCCACACAGGGGCTGTCGATTTCGTTGCGTTTCCAGACGGGAGTATTCATGTCAGCCCTGTTCCATCTTCAAATGACGCATCCGATCCAGCGCCCCCTGCAGAATATAGGAGGCCGCCACATGATCGATAACCTCTGCGCGACGCTTTCTGGTCGTATCTGCCTCCAAAAGCGCCCTTTCGGCGGCCACAGTGCTCAGCCGTTCGTCCCAGAACCCGATCGGCAGATCGGTGAGTCGCGACAGGTTGCGGGCAAAAGCACGGGTTTTCTGACAGCGCGGACCTTCGGATCCGTCCATGTTGCGGGGCAGGCCCAGAACAATGCCACCGATTTCGCGTTCCGAAGTGATTTCGAACAGCCGGGCGGCGTCCAGGGTGAATTTCTTGCGCCGGATGGTTTCCAGCGGCGTGGCAACTGTGCCGAGCCGGTCGGATACGGCCACGCCGACCGTCTTGTCCCCAAAATCCAGACCGGCCAGCGCGGTATAGCCGGGAATGGCGGCTGCAAACGCTTCGAATTTGTCCAGGATCATTCGACGACACCCGCTTGGATACCTGCCTTGACGATCAGCATCATGGCCTCGTTGTTGTCGGCAAATTTCTGGCTGGCTTCGTCATAGATGGCCCGGGCGCGATCCATGTCACCCAACACTCCCAGTGCGCCGATCAGACGGGCCCACTCATCCGGCGCGCCGCCTTCGGTGGCCAGACGATCCGACAGCTGATTGACCATCCCCTGGATCATTTCCTGACGGTCTGCGTCGCTCATCGATTGGGCCGCCGCAACGGCACCGGCGTCCGGGCCGGGCAGCGCGGCTGCGCCAGGGGCTGCGGCCAATTCGTATTTCACACCGGCCTTCCAGGCCAATTCTTCGATCTGGGCCCGGATCGGCACCAACCAGGGCGCGTCGGGCGGGCTGCGGCGCAGGGTCTGTTCCCAGATCTGAAAGGCCATGTCAGGGCGCCCGATCTGATCCATCATCAAACCCCAGTAATAGCGTGCCGGTCCATAGGTGGGGTCGATCTGCAGTGCGGTGCGCAATGCGGTTTCTGCCTCGGGCGAGACATAGCCGCCGGCGGCCAGGATCATCAACTGGGCCTGTTCGCCAAACTGTTCCGGACCGGCTTCGGACTGCAGCAGCTCAATTTCGCGTGACTTGGCCGCGTAGGCGGCCGTGTAGTTGCCCAGGTTCGCCTCGTGACGCGACAACAGGGCGTGACCTTCGATATCCTGCGGACGTTTTTCTACGGTTTCGCGCAGCTTGCTCACCAGCTCGCCATAGCTGGCTTCGACCTCGGGGGCGGGCTGGGGGGGCATCCGGGCTTCGACGTCGGCCTGGGAGGGGCGCGATGTGCGGTTCAATTCGGCCATCTCCAGCCGGGTGGACAGCGACAGGTCGCCATATCCCGGTGCCCCAAGCGCGCGATACAGCATCAACGATCCCGCGATCATGGCCGCACCACAGATCGCGACCACGATCAAGGACAGGTTGCGCGGCTGTTGGTTGCCTGCGTTAAATTGCTGCAACTGGGCATCGGCTGCCAAAATGCGACGCGAAATCTCGGTTCTGACCCGGTCGGCGTCGCTCTGGGCGATCAGCCCGCGCGCCAGATCGCGCTCCATTTCCTTTAACTGTTCGCGGTAGACCCGCAAATCATAGGCCGCAGCCGGTTCGCCCTGGCCGCGCGCGCGCAGCAGGACAAGGGCCAGAAACGCTGTAATTCCCAGCGCCATCAACGAAGGTACGATCCAGAAACTCATGTGTTCTCCCGCTTTGGCGTGTATCTATAGGCGTGACGTCCGGGAAAAAAGGTCAAAAGAATTGCCTGGGCAGAATGCGCCTGTCGCGCAATGTCGCAATGATACATAAATGCGACGATTTACGGCGCAGGTCTGATACCGTCCTGGGGCATATCATGCGTTACCTCGAACCGAACGGATTCGCCCATGAGACATTACTCAGCCTTTGCTGTTGCGCGGGAAGGCCTGCGCTATCACTCCGGATGGGAACGCGCCTGGCGTTCGCCCGAACCCAAGAGCCGCTATGACGTTGTCATCGTGGGCGCGGGTGGCCATGGTCTGGCCACAGCCTATTACCTGGGTAAGAATTACGGCATCACCAATGTGGCCGTGATCGAAAAGGGTTGGCTGGGCGGCGGCAACACGGGCCGCAACACCACCATCATCCGCTCGAACTATCTTCAGGATCCGTCGGCGGCGATCTACGAAAAGGCGCGCGGCCTGTACGAAGATCTGAGCCAGGAGCTGAACTATAACGTCATGTTCAGCCCGCGCGGCGTGATGATGTTGGCCCAGACCCAGCACGAAATCCGCGGCTATCAGCGCACGGCACATGCCAACAACCTGCAAGGTGTGGCAACCGAATTCATCAATCCCCAGCGGGTCAAGGACCTGGTGCCGATCATCAATCTGGATGGTCCGCGCTATCCGGTTCTGGGGGCCCTGTGGCAGCCGCGCGGCGGCACCGCCCGTCACGATGCCGTAGCCTGGGGCTATGCGCGTGCCTGTTCGAACATGGGCATGGACATCATCCAGCAGTGCGAAGTCAACGGTGTGCGCACCCACGAGGGCCGCGTGGTCGGCGTTGACACCACCAAAGGTCCGATTGATTGCGAAAAGATCGGCATGGTGGTTGCGGGCAACGCATCTGTGCTGTCGGAAATGGCGGGTTTCCGTCTGCCGATGGAATCCGTGGCGCTGCAGGCGTTGGTGTCCGAGCCGATCAAACCCTGCATGGACGTGGTCGTGATGGCCAACACCGTGCACGGTTACATGTCGCAATCCGACAAGGGTGAAATGGTGATTGGCGGCGGCACTGACGCCTTCAACAACTATACCCAGCGCGGATCGTTCCATCACATCGAGGAAACCGTGCGCGCATTGGTCGAAACCTTCCCGATGGTGTCGCGTCTGAAGATGCTGCGCCAATGGGGCGGGATCGTGGATGTGACCGGGGATCGGTCGCCGATCATTTCGTCAACGCCTGTGCAGAACTGTTTCGTCAACTGTGGCTGGGGCACCGGCGGCTTCAAATCGATCCCCGGATCGGGTTGGGCGATGGCGCAGCTGATGGCCACCGGCCATTCGTCGCTGGCCGAAGAATTCTCGGTCAACCGCTTCAAAGAAGGCAAGTTCATCGACGAAAGCGTCGCCGCTGGCGTGGCTCACTGATGTGTGCGGTGGCTGACAGCATCGGAAACGCGGATTTGCTCCCGATCAGCTTCGCTTTGGGCAGAATTGCTCAGATTGAAGTCGTGGGAAAAGAAGCTGCGTTTGCGCCGTCTCTCTACGAGGGCGAGCCCGATTCCGATCACGACCAAGCCACCGAGTATGTAGAACAACAGATCCATGCACTCAAATTGTGCTTCTTGGATCGCAAAAACAAGGGGGTGGCTCGATGCTGATCCTTGAATGCCCATATTGCGGTGTCAAAGCCGAAGAAACCGAACTGGCCGCAGGCGGCGAGGCGCATCTGAAGCGTTTCGGCCCCGGTTCGTCGGATGACGAATTCCACGACTATCTGTTCATGCGCAAGAACCCCAAAGGGGTGCATCTGGAACGCTGGCGCCATGCCAATGGCTGTGGCAAGTGGTTCCACGCGGCGCGGTGCACCATGACGTTGGAGGTGTTTGGCACCTATTCGGCGCAAACATATGAACCGCCTCAGGAAATCCGCGACGCGATCACCGCCAAGCGCCCCGGTTGGACGTGGGGGGAGGTCGAATGAACCCCGCAATCCGCACCATCCGTACTTTCCCGTTCTCATACCAGGAAGGGTCCAAGACATGAGCACACGTCTTGCCTCTCAGGGGCGGCTGATCGACCGCTCGAAAACGATCGACTTTACCTTTAACGGCAAGCGCATGACCGGGCATCCCGGGGATACGCTGGCCTCGGCGCTGCTGGCCAATGACCAGATGATGATGGGCCGGTCGTTCAAATATCACCGCCCGCGCGGCGTTGTGGCGTCCGGGTCCGAAGAACCCAATGCCCTGGTCGGTCTGGGCACCGGTGACCGGTTTGAACCCAACCAGCGCGTCACCACGACCGAGCTGTTTTCGGGTCTGACCGCCAAATCGCAGAACCACTGGCCTAACCTGGAATTCGACGTCGGCGCGATCAACACCTATCTGGCGCGCTGGCTGCCGGCAGGGTTCTATTACAAGACGTTCATCCACCCCAAACCGTTCTGGAAGCACGTGTATGAGCCGATCATCCGTCAGTCCGCCGGTCTGGGCAAAGCCCCTGACAAGGAGCTGAAGGACGCCGATACCTATGAACATTTCTATTTCTTCTGTGATGTTCTGGTTGTGGGCGGCGGTGTTGCCGGTCTGCAGGCGGCCAAGGCGGCGGCGGCATCCGGGGCCAAGGTTCTGCTGATCGAACAGAACAGCCACTGGGGCGGGCGCGCACCGGTTGACGGCGGCACCATCGACGGGATTGAACCCGGCGCATGGGTTGATCAGACCCTGGCCGAACTGGATGCGATGGACAACGTCACGATCCGTAACCGGACTATGGGTGCGGGCGTTTATGACCATGGTTATGCCCTGGGGTACGAGCGGATCAGCGATCACGAGCCGGGCAACGGCGCGCCGCGTCACCGTCTGTGGCGGATCCGCGCGTCGCAGATCGTCACCGCGACCGGTGCCATCGAACGGCCCCTGTCGTTTGCGGGCAACGATGTGCCCGGTGTGATGCTGGCCTCGGCCATGCGCGACTATGTGGTGAACTGGGGTGTGACCCCGGGCCAGAAGGTCGTCGTGGTCACCAACAACGACGACGCCTATCGCACGGCCATCGCCCTGCATCACGCAGGCTGCGAAGTGGTGCGTGTGCTGGACGCGCGCAACGCCGGTGGCGGTGCCCTGATGGAGGAAGTCCGTCAGCTGGGCATCCGCGTCGAAGCGGGCCGCGCCATCGCCAAGGTCAAAGGCGGCAAGCGGGTTCAAAAGGTGTCGATCTGTGCCCAGTCCGGAGTGGGCGGCGCGCAGGAAGAGATCGAAGCAGATGCGGTTGCCATGTCCGGGGGATGGTCCCCGGTTGTGCACCTGTGGTCGCATTGCGGTGGCAAGCTGATCTGGGACGATGCGGCTGCGCATTTCCGCCCCGATGCATCGCGTCCGCCGCTGGGTGACAACGGGCAGGGGTTTGTTGTGCCCGCTGGCACCGCCAATGGTCCACTGGATCTTGGGGCTGTGCTGAGCGACGCCAACAAGGCCGGCTCTGCTGCGGCAGAGGCGGCGGGGTTCCCGGCCACAACCGTTGCCACGCCCGAAGGTGTCACAACCGAAGAGTTGGCCATGGAAGCTGTCTGGCTGATGCCGGCGCAGGCCGATGTGTCGCTGCGGATGAAATCCTGGCTGGATTATCAGAACGACGTCAAAGTCACCGATGTTCAGCTGGCCGCCCGCGAAGGCTATGAGAGCGTCGAACACACCAAGCGTTACACCACGCTGGGTATGGCGACCGATCAGGGTAAATTGAGCAACATCAATGGCCTGGCGACCCTTGCGAATGCGCTGGGTGCACAGATCCCCGATGTGGGCACCACCACCTTCCGTCCGCCGTACCACCCGATCTCCATGGGCTCGATCGCGGGTGAAGCGCGGGCCAAGACGTTCCAGCCAATCCGCAAGACACCGATCCACGACTGGATTGAAGCCAATGGCGCGGATTTCGAACCGGTTGGCCACTGGCGTCGTCCATACGCCTTGGTCCGTTCGGGCGAGAGCGTGCATGACGCGGTGAACCGTGAGGTGACCAACACCCGCGAACGTCTGGGGATGCTGGATGCGTCCACATTGGGCAAGCTGATTGTCAAAGGCCCGGATGCCGGGAAGTTCCTGGACATGATGTACACCAACATGATGTCCAACCTGAAGGTCGGCAAATGCCGCTATGGGTTGATGTGTTCGGAAAACGGTTTCCTGATCGACGACGGCGTGGTTGCCCGCATCGACGAAGACACCTGGCTGTGCCACACGACCACCGGCGGTGCCGAACGTATCCATGGCCACATGGAAGAATGGCTGCAGACCGAATGGTGGGACTGGAAAGTCTATGTTGCCAATGTGACCGAACAATACGCGCAGGTCGCGGTTGTTGGCCCCAATGCCCGCAAGGTGTTGGAAAAACTGGGCGGCATGGATGTCTCCAAAGAGGCGCTGCCGTTCATGGAATGGCGCGATGGCACCATCGGCGGGTTCGATTGCCGGGCGTACCGGATCTCCTTCTCGGGTGAGCTGAGCTATGAAATCGCGGTTCCGGCCAGCCAGGGGCGTGCCTTCTGGGATGCGCTGATGGCGGCAGGGCAGGAATTCGGGGTAATGCCGTACGGCACCGAATGTCTGCACATCCTGCGGGCCGAAAAAGGCTTCATCATGATCGGGGACGAAACCGATGGCACCGTGATCCCGCAGGATCTGGGGCTGAACTGGGCGATCTCGAAGAAGAAAGAGGATTTCCTGGGCAAACGGGCGCAGCTGCGCAGCCACATGGCGGATCCCGATCGCTGGAAATTGGTGGGTCTGGAAACCGTTGATGGGTCTGTTCTGCCGGATGGGGCCTATGCGTTGGGCAATGGCGTCAATGCCAATGGCCAGAAGAACGTGATTGGCCGGGTGACGTCGACCTATCATTCGCCGACACTGGGCAAGGGCATCGCCATGGGGCTGGTCAAGCACGGGCCGGATCGCATGGGCGAGGTTCTGGATTTCCCCGGCACCGACGGCAAGATCTACAAAGCCAAGATCGTAGATATGGTTTTCTATGACAAGGAAGGGGCAAAGCAAAATGTCTAACCTCGCAAGCGTATTGAACGGGGCCAGCTTTAACGGGCTGGCCAAGGTAGACGAGGCGGGTCTCTTTGGCATGATCACCCTGCGCGGCGATCTGGGGTCGGCCAAGGTGGCCGCCGCTGTCAAAGGCGCAACCGGTCAGGACGTGCCGGGCGTGCGCCAGATCAATGGCGATCTGGCGGGCGGTGTTGCCTGGATGTCGACCGATGAATTGCTGGTGCTGGTGCCCTATGCGGATGTGACCGCCAAGCTGGCCGATATGCTGGTCGCGCTGGACGGCGAACACGCTCTGGCAGTCAATGTGTCCGACGCACGTGCCGTGTTCCGGGTGTCGGGTGTGTCGGCACGCGAAGTCATGGGCAAGATCGCCCCGGTTGATTTTTCGGCCGCCGCATTCGGTCCCGGTGATTTCCGCCGCTCGCGTCTGGCCCAGGTGGCCGGTGCGTTCTGGTTGGACAGCGAAGACAGCTTTGCCATCGTCTGCTTCCGCTCAACCGGCGACTATGTGTTCAACCTGCTGAGCGCTGCCGCAAATCCGAAATCTGCGGTTGGCGTCTACTAAGACCCACCCGCACGGTCCCGACAAACACAGGCCCCCCATCAAAGGTGTTGATGGGGGGCCTTTGTGTTTCTATGGCAGCATCTAGCGACGTCTTTGGGTCCGGTTCAGTTTATGCAGTGCGCAGTTGCGACAGCATCGGACAAGACGCATTTCCGCTATCGCAATTGGCTGTTAGTTCTTCCAACGCTGTTTCCAGGCGTCCAAGTTCGCTGATCTTGGCCCGCACGTTTGCCAGGTGAAACTGGCCCAACTCCTGAATTTTCTGACAGTCTTCTTCGGCGTTTTCGGATAGGTCAAGCAAGGCTTTTGCGTCCTTGAGCGGGAACCCCAGTTCGCGGCACTTTTTTAAAAAGCGAAGCCTGCCAACGTCATGTGCAGAATATAGACGTCGATTGTTCGCGGCCCGCGTGGGTTTGGGCACAATGCCTTCGCGTTCGTAATAGCGGATGGTTTCAATTCCGACACCACTTTGTCGGGCGGCTTTGCCAATCGCGATCATGTGATGCTGCCCCGCTTGATCCTGTAGTAACTACAGGTGTTATGACTCCCCATGAGCGGACCCGCAACCTGTCTTTTGGTTGGGGTAGGGAGGAGCGTTATGCGCAAATATTTTGGCTTGAGCTATTTGGGATCGGCGTCGGCCTTGGTCGTTGCGTCCTGCTGTGTGCTGCCCATGACAATGATGTTGTTGGGATTGGGCGGCAGCTGGTTGGCGATTTTTGGTCGCATAGCTGCGGCAAGCTATTACGTTTTGGCGGTTTCGACGGCTTTCGTTGCCCTATCATGGTGGGTCTCTTATCAAAGAGGGGACCCGGCGAGGATGAAATGGTGGCTTGCCGGAAGCACTGCCATAACAGGTGTCGCATGGGTGATCTTGCTCTCCGAGACCCAAATTAACGACTACCTGATCCTGCAGATGTGAGATGATGACAGATCAAAACGTTATTTTAAAAAGCACGCTGACGTGCCCCGGGTGCGGGCATGTCGAAACAGAAACAATGCCGACAGATGCCTGCCAATGGTTTTACGAGTGCACGTCCTGCAAGGCCGTCCTGAAACCAAAGGAAGGGGATTGTTGCGTCTATTGTTCCTATGGAACGGTACCGTGCCCGCCAATCCAGATGGGGGACGGGTGTTGTGGCTGACCACGGATGGCTCCACCAAGCCGCCAGATAAACCATACCGGTGGTGCGGTCGTGTTCAGCATTGGGCCGGGGTCAGTCGCTGAACACAAAGGTTGGAAAACGCGTCAGTATGGGGTCACTGATCATGTCGTCGCGTGTGATTGGAGTGCCCTGCGCATCTGTGCAGGCTGCATAGAACGACAGTTCATCAAACAATTGCTCCATGCGTTTGGCGCGGCTTTCTTTTGGCAGGAACGGGGCGTGCGTGGACAGATACAGCGCCGGGCGGTGTGCACGCAGCCAGGGCAGCAGGGTGGGCAGGACCGAAAATTCGGCCCCTTCGATGTCCATTTTGACCAGTGACACGCCCGACAGATCGGTGCTGTCGCAGAACTGCTCCCAGCCGATGGTCAGAACGTCATGACCATGAGAGGTGCTGTCGTTGAGCAGCGAGGTCATGCTGTCCCCGGCCTCGCCCCCAAAGGACGCCATGCGCGCCAAACCGAACCCGTCCGACAACGCCACAGAAAAACTGGACACATTGCGGATGCCGTTCAGGTCCAGGTTCCAGGCCAGATGACGATAGGCCACCGGATCAGGTTCAAAACACCAGACATGGCGGGCCTTGTGCGCACCATAGAGCACCGTGGGACCGATCCAGGCGCCGATATCCAGATAATCGCCATCCTTGCTCAGATATCGGTCCAAAACACGAAACGTCTCGGGCTCCCAATCATTGGCGGATGCCTTGCGCCAGAATTTCGAATGATATGGATCCAGGCGAAACGGAATGCCGTTTAGCTGCCCGCCGTAATAGCCACGGGCGCGGTAGAACATCTTGCGCGCTTTTGCGAACATCTCACTGTCCCCGATAAGTGTTTTCTTGCCTCGGCTCTTGACCTGACGCCGCACCCAAAGCATGTAACAGTGGGAACCGCAACTTTATTTAACAGGGGGCCACGATGGCTTTTGAACTTCCTGATCTTCCTTATGCACATGACGCATTGGCCGACAAAGGCATGTCCGCAGAGACGCTGGAATACCACCACGACCTGCACCACAAGGCCTATGTCGACAATGGCAACAAGCTGATCGCCGGAACCGAATGGGACGGCAAGTCGATGGAAGAGATCATCAAGGGCACCTATGACGCGTCGTCGGTTGCGCAAAATGGTATCTTCAACAACATCAGCCAGCTGTGGAACCACAACCAGTTCTGGGAAATGATGGGCCCGGGCACCTCGGCCATGCCGGGTGAGCTGGAAAAGGCATTGGTCGAAGCCTTTGGTTCGGTTGATGAATTCAAGTCGCAGTTTTCCGCGGCTGGTGCTGGTCAATTCGGGTCCGGTTGGGCCTGGTTGGTCAAGAATGCCGACGGATCGCTGTCTGTGACCAAAACCGAAAACGGCGTGAACCCGCTGTGCTTTGGCCAGACTGCGCTGCTGGGTTGCGACGTTTGGGAACACTCGTATTACATCGATTTCCGCAACAAACGTCCGGCGTATCTGTCGAATTTCCTCGACAACCTGGTGAACTGGGAAAACGTCGCGTCGCGCATGTAATCCAAAGACTGTTTCAAAGACCGAAAGCCCGGCCGATCTGGCCGGGCTTTTGTATTTGGAGCACGCGTCATGCAAGGCCGTTCGACCGGCCCCGCCCGCCTGTGAGGCAGGTGCTCGACGCATCCCTTTCGGGGTTTACTTTGTCGCCTGAATGATTTCAGCCTGTGGGCCATGACCGATCATCTCAAAGGCCTTCTTATCACCACATTGGGCGTTCTTCTGGTCATCCCGGATTCACTGTTTGTACGATTGATCGTGGCGGACCCCATGGTGATCTCGTTTTGGCGTGCGATGATGTCCGGTATGATTGTGCTGATCGTGGTTCTGACGACCAAAGGGGTGGGCGGGTTCAGGGCAGTGGCAGGAACCGGATGGCGCGGAGCTCTGTACATCGGATTGATTGCGTCGACCGTTCCGGCCTTTGTTCTTGCTGTCACCAACACCAGCGTCGCCAACGTGGTGTTCATCTTTGCGTCCATGCCCATCTTTGCCACGGCTTTCGGGCGGGTTTTTCTGGGCGAGCCCGTTCGGGCACGAATGGTCTGGACCATGGTGGCGGTCGGGGTTGGATTGGGAATTATTGCCTATGGATCGGGCAACCATGCAACCGCGTCGTGGCAGGGGGATCTCTGGGCGTTGTATATTTCGGTTGCTTATGCGCTGGCGCTGACAATTCTGCGCCAGCTGAAACATGTTTCGATGATCCCGGCAATCCCGGTTGCCTTTATCGGTGTCGCCCTTGCAATCTGGGTTGTCGCTGACCCGATGCCCGCCTTTCAGACCCAATGGCCATTGTTCGTTGGTCACGGGGCCTTTATCGGCGCGGCGACCTGCCTGTTGGCGATTGGTCCGCGGTTCATCAGCGCCGCCGAAGTCGCCCTGTTGATCCTGTTGGAATCTGTTCTGGCACCGGTATTGGTCTGGGCCGTTATAGGCGAACATCCGGGGTCTTGGGCGGTGTTGGGCGGCGCTGTGGTGATCGGGGCCTTGCTGGTGTCCAATCTTGTGGCCTTGCGCCGAACCGTGCGGGTCAGCCCCTAGCGCACCATGTCTCTCAGCGCGTCCAGGCAGTCCCCAGGGGTGGTGGCCCAATGGATGAAATCCCCCAGAGAGGCATCGGCAAACCCCTGATCTATGACATGGTCCAGCAAATCACGCAGCTTGTCCCAATAGCCGTCGATATTCACAATGACGATGGGTTTGTCGTGCAGGCCCAGTTGCCGCCAGGTGAGCACTTCGAACAATTCATCCAGCGATCCGGGGCCGCCGGGCAGCACCACCACGGCATCCGCATTCATCAACATGACCTTTTTGCGTTCGTGCATTGTTTCGGTCACCACATAGGTTGTCAGATCCGATTTGCCCACTTCGCGGCGTACCAGATGTTCGGGAATCACGCCAAAGGTGGTGCCACCAGCCGTTTGTGCGGCTCGGGCCACTTCGCCCATCAGCCCCACATCGCCGGCCCCGTAAACCAACCGCCAGCCACGTTCGGCCAGGCCCAGGCCCAGATCCCGCGCGCATTGGGCGTAGACCGGTGATGTTCCGGGGCGGGATCCGCAGTACACGCAGACGGATTTAGGGGTCATGGCCACACCTTTCGGGGAATGTCAAAGGGTTGAAACAAGTTGCTTTGACCCCTGATAGCGAGATTGATAGGTTGCCTCAACAAAATGGGTGCCACTCGCCCTGGGGGAAAGAAGAAAATGGCAGGAACAGCCGGTACAGGGGGCTTTGGGGCCCTGGGTTGGAGTGCGGTTGCCGTAGGGGCAGCCGCAGCAGGAGGCGTGGCGCTGTATGTCGCCGGGGTGATCGGGCCTCAGACGTCACAAACGTCAGAACCGGACGTGCCGGTGGTGCAGGAACAGATCGCGCAACCACCTGTTCAGGCGGGTGAACCTGCGCCTGTTGCGACCCTGGACACACCAAACGCACAGCGGGCCAATCCGCAAATTGACGATGGCGAGCCCCCCCTGCCTGCGGCTGAACCAAAGACAGAGGTCGCTGACACACAAGAGGCCGCGCAACCGTCCGAGCAGACCGAAAAACCCGCAGAGCTGGCGGCTGATCCCGAGACGGGTCAACAGGCACAGGCAGCAACCGATACAGCCGATTCTGATCAGGCTGTGACCGGTCAGACGGCGGATCAGCAGGACCCAGAGGCACCGGCCGAGACGGCCACCGCCGCACCAGAGCAGGACGAACCGGCACCGACCGCGAAACCCAAAGCACCAACCTTGGCCGCCCCGTCCTTTGATCTGGTAAGGGTCGAGACCGACGGCACCACTGTGATCGCGGGCAGCGGTCCCGAAGGCAGTCAAGTCACGGTGTTTCTGGATGGGGTGACGCAGGACAGGATCGATATCCAGCCCGGCGGACAATTTGTCAGCTTTTTGTCGCTTGGTCACAGCGACGCGCCGCGGGTCCTGACATTGCAGGCCATGCTGGGCGAATCCGTCGCCGCGGCGGCGGACAGCATCATTCTGGCTCCGGTGCCGCACCCGATTGCGCCTGAAGACGAGAGCGCAGAATCGAACCCGGCCAATGTTGCCGAGACGCAACCGGAACAGGACACGACCGCAGTGCCGCAGGCCAAGCCGGTGACACAGGCCGAACAGGTGGCTCAGGCCGACCCGGTAACGCAGGCCGACCCAGTGACACAGGCTGACCCAGTGACACAGGCTGCCCCGGTGGCACAGGCCGAACAGGTGGCACAAGCAGCCCCCAAGGCCGAGGCAGCAGGGCAATCTGCCCCGGCAGAGTCGCAAGAGACCGACAATGCAGCGCTCGACGCGGAACCGTCGGGGACCGATGGCACCGTCACCCCAGCGACTGCCGCAACGGCGACAGCTGAACCACAGCCCACCGCAACTGTGGACACAACACCGACGCAAGCCCCCCAGGCCGAGACCGTCGTGGCGGAGCAAACAGGCACAGCACCACGGGCGGAAACAGCACAGACTGCCGCGACAGATCCGGACGTCGCGACCCAGGCCACAGCCGAGCCCGAGACGCAGGGGACGACAAGTCAACCTGCGCCCTCCGCGCCCGTGTCCGAACCCGCCTCTGATGTGGCGTCCGCACCGGCGTCGCAACCGCAACAGACATCGGTTGCGGTCCTGCGCGCCGGGTCTGACGGAGTACAGCTGATCCAACCGGCCCAACCCGGTCTGAGAGGCAAGATCAGCCTGGACACCATCAGCTATTCGGTGACCGGCGATGTGATTTTGACCGGGCAGGCCGCGCCGCAATCCACGGTGCGGGTCTATTTGAACAACCGCGCTGTGTCGGATTTCAATGTGTCGCAGGATGGGCGCTGGAACGGGCAACTGGCCAGCGTCACCCCCGGTATCTACACCATGCGGCTGGATGAATTGGATGCGGGGGGCAAGGTGCTGTCACGGCTGGAAACCCCATTCAAACGCGAAGCGCCCGAAGTTTTGCGCCCGGTAACGCCGCAGCCACCGGCTGACACCCAGACCCAGACCGCGTCGAGCGATGGCACCGCTGCGCAACCGGCCGCACAGCAGCCTCAGGCCGCGCCGGTCATCCGGGCTGTCACAGTGCAAAAGGGCGATACCCTGTGGGCCATTTCCCAGGATCGCTATGGCGACGGGGTGTTGTACGTGCGGGTGTTCGAAGCCAACCGCCAGTCGATCCGAAATCCGGATCTGATTTACCCCGGACAGGTGTTTTCCATTCCGGAATGATCCCCCCGCGATTGTTCACCCCACCGCAACGGCGCAGCCCGCAACACTGCTGCGCCGTTTTCCTGGTCCGGGACTGGTCAATTCAGCTGCAGACACATATGTGTGAAGGCCGAGGCAGAGGTTCCATATGCGACGATCCACCCATGACACCAATGACGCGGCGACTCAATTGGAACGGGGCTCGGGTATGCGGGTCCTGCGCAAGGTCGCACCCTATCTTTGGCCCAGCGATCATCCTTGGGTAAAACGACGTGTGATTTTGGCCATGGCAATGTTGCTGCTGGCCAAGGTGGTCGCGGTTACCACCCCGATTTTCTACAAGGGTGCCGTGGATGCGCTGGCAGGCGAAGGCATTCCGCCCGTGGCGTTGGGCGCGATTGGGTTGACCGTTGCCTATGGCGTTGCGCGCCTGATGACGGTCGGGATGCAGCAGCTGAGGGACGTGATTTTTGCCCCGGTGGGGCAGCGGGCGTTGCGGCAGCTGGCCTTGCAGACCTTTCGGCATATCCACCGCCTGTCCATGCGTTATCACATCACCCGCAAAACCGGTGGTCTGTCCCGGATCATCGAACGCGGGGTCAAGGGCGTCGATTTCCTGTTGCGGTTCATGCTGTTTTCGATCGGTCCGCTGATCATCGAACTGATTTTGGTGGCGGTGATCCTGACGGTGCTGTTCGACGTTTGGTATCTGGTGGTCGTGGCCACCACCATCGTGTTGTATGTCTGGTTCACCTTCGCGGTGACCGAATGGCGGGTAAAGCTGCGCCGCGAAATGAACACCCAGGATACCGACGCCAATCAAAAGGCGATCGACAGCCTGTTGAATTTTGAAACTGTCAAATATTTCAACGCCGAAGAGCGCGAAGCTCAGCGGTATGATGTGGCGATGAAAGGCTATGAGGCGGCTGCGCTCAAGACTTCGTATTCTCTGGCCTTCCTGAATTTCGGGCAAAGTTTCCTGATCACCTGCGGGTTGATCGGGGTCATGATCCTGGCGGCCATCGGGGTGCAGGCCGGGGCGCTGACCGTTGGCGATTTTGTCATGGTCAACGCCTATATGATCCAGATCACCGTGCCATTGAATTTCCTGGGCACTGTGTATCGTGAAATTCGTCAAAGTCTGGTGGATATGGGCGAGATGTTCGACCTGCTGGAACAGCCGTCGGAAGTTTCCAATAAACCGGATGCCCGGGCTTTGGAGATCAAGGGGGGGGCATTGCAGCTGGACAATCTGCGGTTTGCCTATGACCCGGATCGCGAGATCCTCAAAGGGATCAGCCTGGAGGTGCCTCCAGGTCAGACCGTGGCCATCGTTGGTCCGACCGGATCGGGGAAATCAACGATTGGGCGTTTGCTGTTTCGGTTTTACGACGTGACCGGCGGGGCGCTCAGGATTGATGGCCAGGACGTCCGCGACGTGACCCAGACCAGCCTGCATGACGCGATCGGCGTGGTGCCTCAGGATACGGTCCTGTTCAACGACACCATCCGCTATAACATTGCCTATGGTCGCGCCGGAGCAAGCGATGCCGATATCGTAGAGGCCGCGCGCAACGCCCAGATCCACGATTTCATCCAATCACTGCCGGATGGATATGACACCACGGTCGGAGAACGCGGGCTCAAACTGTCGGGGGGTGAAAAACAGCGGGTTGGAATTGCTCGGACCCTGTTGAAAAATCCGCCGATCCTGTTGCTGGACGAGGCGACCTCGGCGTTGGATACCAATACCGAACAGGAGATCAAGGACGCGCTGACCCGGGCCGGGCAGGGGCGCACCGTGATCACCATCGCCCACCGTCTGTCGACCGTGGCCGAAGCCGATCTGATTGTGGTTTTGGATCGTGGTGAAATCGTCGAAACCGGAACGCATGACGCGTTGCTGGCGCAGGACGGTAAATACGCCCAGTTGTGGCACCGCCAGCAGGTTGACGAAGCCGCCTGAACCAGTTTTTTTTCACCAGGATGCCAAAACTTTGCCTCTGTTGTCGGGTAACGAACAGGTCAGGGTGACAACAGGGCAAAGGCCAAAGACGACCGTGTCGAACCGGATTTATTGGATTATAGGGCTGTTTGCCCTCGAAGTTCTGGCCATCGTGCTGGTATTTCAGGTGTTTTCATCGGTTGAATGTCGATTGACCGATATCGAAACCGCCTGTCGGGTGCTGCGCAGTGCCCTGATCCGGATGATGTGTCTGGGGGTGGGGCTGGGCGTGTTCATCTGGTTCCGCCCCCAGCTGCGACGCCAGGTGGTGCAATCGGCTGCTGTGCGGCCCAGAGACGAGCTCGGGTTGTGGAGTTTTGTGCATCTGGTCGGGCTGGTCCTGATCTTTTTGCCTTGGCTGTCTGCGGATGCAAACACGTTGAACGGCACCTTTCCCACCTATTTCCTGAGCCTCGCCCTGGGCGGGGTCTGTGCCGCGGTGGGTGGTGTGTTCATGGTGCTGTCCTGGCGTGATGTGGTTCGGTTTGGACGGGCCGGTGGAGTTGCCCTGGCTGTGGTCGTCCTGATCGCGCTTGTGATCCCGGATTTTGCCGATGTTCTGGCACCGTTGTGGTGGTCGCTGAATGGATTGCTGTTGGCCACGTTCTATGGGGTGGCGGTGGTTTTGTCCGCTCTGGGCAATGACGTAACGCTGAATCCCGACGCCTCGATCATCGGGACGGGAGATTTCTTTGTCGGCGTGGCGGATACATGTTCAGGGATCGAAGGGTTTGCCCTGACCGCCGGGTTCTTTGCCATCTATTCGATGCTGATGCGGGATACTGTCAAATTGGGCCTGTTCTGGGGTCTCATATTCCCGATTGCCCTGCTGATCAGCTGGTTCTTCAACGTACTCAGGATTGCCGGTTTGATCCTGATCGGGGAATATGTGTCGCCGGATCTGGCCGTCAACGGGTTCCACAGTTTCGCGGGTTGGCTGTTCTTTACCCTGTTGGCCCTGGGGGTGCTGTGGGTGGTCCAGGCCATGCCATCGCTGCACAGGGCGTCCGCCGCCACGCCGGACAAAGATCTGCCGCCCCTGACCGAAGACACGACCGCTGCATTCATTGTGCCGTTTATCGTCTTTATGGTCTCGGGTCTGTTTGCACAGACGTTTTGGCAATATCCGGTGCTGGCCTATCCGGTGCAAATGGCCGCCATGGTCGCGATTCTGTGGGTGTTCCGCAAACCATTCCTTGGGTTGGATTGGGGGTTTGATCCGACTGCCTTTGCGGCCGGAGGCCTGGTCGGTGTCGGGTGGTTGGTCACCGCATCGACCGGCGCGACACAACCGGGCCTGTCGACATTGGGCGCAGGGGCGTTGGTTGCCTGGGGGATCTGCCGGATCCTTGGAACATCGCTGTTGGTGCCGATGATCGAAGAGGCGTTTTTTCGGGGTTATCTGTTGCGCTGGCTTGGTGGGGACCATGTGATCCGCACCGTGTTTGCTGTGGCTGGGTCCAGCCTGGCGTTTGCGATGTTGCATGGGCGCCTGATCGAAGCCGGAGTGGCGGGCGTCATCTTTGCATTGGTAGCGTTGCGACGCGGGCGGGTGACCGATGCCATCATCGCCCATGCAACAGCAAATGGTGTCATCGCGATCGCTGCAGCGATGAGCGGCGACTGGTCATTGATCTGACCGGGTTATCTCTTTGGATTCCGGCAGGGCGTGCAGGCGATTGCTGGCCTCTGCCGGGAGCGTACGCGCCCTCACTTACCCCCGGTGACCGGGCGAGTTAGCGACGGCGACGTTTGATTTCCCGTGTCAGAAGAAGCGCGGCGGCCACTGCGGCTACGGCCAAGGAACCAGTAGAGGCGTCAATCTCGGGCACAGAAGAGCTGGTCGTGCCACCGCCCCCATAGTTCCAGTTCCCCCACCAGGATGACCACCAGCTATAGCTTTGGGCCGACGCGGAAACAGCCGAAAAGGAAAAGATAGGCACAGCGGCGATAAGGCGAAAGGCGACGCGTTTCATGTTTGGTCCTCGATAGATCCTGTTTCCACTATGGTAAAACCGCAAGGAAATACAAGTTCTAGCCAAACCGTGAGTAGGGATCGCAACAATCGGCACCCGCCGCGTGTACTGTTTCACCCTTCAGAACAATAGGATGCAAAACAGGCGCGGCGTGGCTGGTTTGTCTGGGCGCGACTGTATCCAGTCGAATCAACCTGTGCGGTGGTGCCCCCACAGAGTCACAAGAGGCGCGCGTAAGGCGCCTCTTGTTTTGCTTGGTCTTATTCCGCCGCCTTGAGCGATGTTGATGCCTGCGTCGGAGGGCGTTTGTTGGCCCGCGGGCCCGTGGTTTCCTCGCCGATGTCCGCATCCCACAGGATTTCGGTTGTGGGCAGTTTGCGCATGGTCTTTTTCAGGCGCATGTCCTGAGCAATGCGGCTGGACCGGCCAGAAGTGATCCGCGCCAGCAGGCGCAGGACCAAGGCCGCATAGGTCGACACCCAGACCCGCATGGCCAACAGGGATGGGGTGACAATCAGGGTCAGAATAGTCGCAATCCCAAGGCCAAAAACCACGGCCGTGGCCAGCTGCTTCCACCACAACGCCGTCGGGCTGTCGATCGAATACCCGCCGTTGATGAAATCCAGGCTCAGCCCGAACATCATCGGCGTCAGACCGGCCATCGTGGTGATGGTGGTCAGCAGAACCGGGCGAATCCGGGCCTCGGCGGTGCGGATGATCGCTTCGATCCGGGGCATGTGTCGGCTGAATTCCTGATATGTGTCGATCAGCACAATGTTGTTGTTCACCACGATCCCGGCCAAAGCCACGATCCCGGTGCCGGTCATGATGATCGAAAACGGCTGTTGCATCACCATCATGCCGATCAGAACGCCGGTCGTGGACAGCACCACCGCCAGCAACACCAGAACCGAGTTGTAGAAACTGTTGAACTGCGCCAGCAGGATGATGAACATCAACCCCAGCGCACCGGCAAAGGCGTTCATCAGGAAGGCACCGGATTCAGCCTGTTCTTCCTGATCACCGGTCCATTCCCAGGTGATGGATTGGGACAGCGGGTCAGTGTCAAGCCATTCGGTGATCACCGCGATCCGTTCGCTGGGATTGACCGGGACAAACCGGGCACCCGCGTCCAGAGCCGTGCGCAGATCGTCGATGGTCGCGGCACCGGTCAACTGTACCAGCTCCAACTGTTCGCCCGTCGGTCTCTGGATGGTTTCACCCGTCGGCTGGCTGCCCTCGGGGACCGCCCTGAGCAGCGCCAGACGTTTGTCTGCGCCGGTCTCAGCGTCGGGCCCGACGACTTTCATCAGCCCCGGCAACACATCGGCCTTGACGTCATAAAACCGCTCCTGGTCGATGCGGCTGATGGTGGCGACCTTTGGAACCGGTTTGCGGGTGATGAAGTTCGACAACGGCACCAATCCGTCGGCTGTGCGCAGCTTCAGGTTATCCAGGGTCGAGAGCACCCGATCATGTTCAGGCAGACGGACGCGAATTTCGATTTCCTCGTCCGAGGAGTCGACCCGCATCGTGTCCAGCAGAATGCCGCGGGTCACCAGCTGAACCATGGCCCCCACAGTGGCGACATCGGCGCCATAGCGTCCGGCCTTGGCGACATCGACGTCGATCTGCCAATCGATACCGGGCAAGGGCAGGGTGTCTTCAATCAGGGTCAGGCCGGGGGTCTTGTCGAAGTGCGCGCGCGCCGCCAGTGCCGAACTCGTGAGATCTTCCCATTTGTCGCCGCGAATGCGCAGATGAATCGGTTTGCCCTGTCCGGGGCCCTGTTCCAACGCATTCAGTTCGGCTTCGAAACCAGGCAGCTTTGCCAGTTCGGCCTTGAGCTCGTCGATCACGGTATTGCCGGTGAAATCGGTTGCGGTCACCTGTCGGGTCAGATGGCCATAGAACCAGGGTTCGGACTGGGTCGGGCGGTCTTCCCAGGGGATGATTTCGAACTGAACCTGACCAACGGTATCTGCGGGGGATTGCCCGCCACCAGGCCCGCCGGTGTCCAGCCCGCCTTCGCCGGCAAAGGCAAAGACGTTGATCACCGCAGGGTGGGCCGAAATGACGTCTTCGACCTGCTGAACCATCGCGTCATTTTCCGTCAACGACGTATTGCCGCGCGCCCGGACATAGACCGTGGCCTGTTCCGGTTCGGTATCGACAAAGAATTCGACGCCACGAGAATTGGCAGGGAACAAAACGACCGCCACATAGAACACGCTGGCAAACACGGTGCCGACCGCGACGATGGGCATGACCGGATTGCCAACGAGAAACTTGATGAGGTAGCCGAACGCAGTGTGGCGATACCCTGCGCGCACACGTTTGGGGGCACGTTCGATCCGCGCTGCCCCCAATGTGATGGACGCGGCAAAAGCCGAGAACACAAACAACACCGCCCCCAGGATCGATCCCATCAGGGGTGGCACCCCGACGCCAGGCAACAGATAGGATGAATTCAGGACCTGCATGATGCCCAGAAACATGCCGTACATCGCAGGCGGTACCAAAATCACCCGCACCAGCCAGGGAAGTTTTGCACGCAACCAGTCAGATCCATGCTGGAATACCCGGCTCATCCGGCCGGACACACCGCCCACGACAGGCAGATACAGCAGCGCCACCAGCAGAGACGCGGACAAGACAAAGATCATTGTGACCGGCAACATGCCCATGAATTCGCCCGGAACGCCGGGCCAGAACAGCATCGGCAGGAAGGCGCAGAGCGTTGTGGCCGTGGACGAGACCACCGGCCAGAACATCCGCTGTGCGGCCTCGACATAGGCATGCATCGGGCCGGTGCCTTCCTTGATCCGCTTGTCGGCATATTCGACCACCACGATGGCCCCATCGACCAACATACCGACCGCCAGGATCAGACCGAACATCACCATGTTGGAAATGGTGACCCCCATCAGCGCCAGAAAGGCAAAACACAGAAGGAAAGAGGTCGGAATCGCAAAACCAACCAGCATCGCCGCCCGGCTCCCCAATGCCGACAGGATGACGATCATCACCAGCGCAACGGCGGTCAGAACCGATCCTTCGAGCTGGCGCACCATCGAACCGACGACCCGGCTTTGGTCGTTCGATGTCCCGACGGTCACGGCGGCTTGCAGTTCGTTGGGCCACTTGCGCTGTGCCTCTGCCAAAGTCGCTTTGACCTCGTCAACGGTGTCGATCAGGTTGAACCCTTTGCGTTTGACCACTTGCAGGGCCAGGGTGTTTTCGCCGTCGAACCGGGCGGTGCCCTTGCGGTCTTCGAAGGTATAATTGATCTCGGCCAGCTCTCCCAGCGTCACCACCCGGTCGCCGTTGGTCTTGACCGGCAGCGCGTAGATGTCGCGCACGTCATCAAACGAGGATGGGATCTTGACCGAGAATGTCCCCTGATCGGTTTCGACTTCGCCCGCTGCGATCAGCTGGTTGTTGTTTCGAACGACGTTGATCAGCTCCAGCGCGGTGACGTTATAGGCCTCCAGCCGCAGGGGGTCGATCAGTACTTCGACCATCTCGTCACGATTGCCGGCTATGCCCGCCTCGAGAACCGCATCCAGGGCCTCGAAATCGTCCTGAAGATCCTTGGCCAGCCTGGCCATGGTGCGTTCGGGCACGTCGCCGGTCAGGTTGACGATGACGATCGGGAATTCGGAAAAGTTGATTTCCTTGATGGTGTATTGTTCCGCCCCATCCGGAAAATCGGCCTGGGCCGTGTTCATCGCGTCGCGCACATCAGCAATGGTCGAACTTTTGTCCCACCCGAAATCGAACTCCAACAGCAGACCCGCATAGTTTTCCGCCGCAGTGGCGGTCATCTTTTCCAACCCGTCGAGATCGACCATCTCGGTTTCCATCGGCTTGATCAGCAGGCTTTCGCTGTCCACCGCCGAAATACCCGGGAACTGTACCGATACAAACAGCATCGGGATGTCGATGTCCGGCTCGCCTTCCTTGGGCAGGCTGGCATAGGAAAAGGCCCCGACCAAAATCGAAATCGCGATAAAGGCCAGAACCATCCGGGCTCTGTCGGCGGCCCAATTGACGACGCCGATCATTGGGTTGCCTCCCGAAGGGTGGGTGCAACAGCAACGCCCTTGGTGACGAAATCCTGTCCGACCACGATGATGTCTGCGGTTTCGGGCAACCCGTCCAACCAGACGCCATCCACTTCGTCACGCAACAGCTTGACCGGGATGAAATCGACCACATTGTCCGGCCCGACGGTTCGGACCCCAAGAACACCGGCATTGTTCAGTGTCAGCGCCGATTGAGGCACCTTATGGGCGTTTGCCCCGGCCGAAGAGATGGCGATATCCGCAGTTTGTCCGTCGCGAATGGACAGATCTTCGTTCGGAACGGTGATTTCGACCTCGAATGTGCGGGTGGTCGGGTCCGCGGACCGGCTGAGGAAGGTGACATGACCGGTGATCCGCTCGCCGGTGGACAGCTCGGCACCAGCCAATGCACCGGGGATCACCCGGTTGACTTCGGATTCGGGGACAAAGCCGACAACCTTGATCGGATTCAGCTGGATGACCGTGCCGCACAGGCTGCCCGGTTGCATGAAGCTGCCCAATTCCGCGGTGTCGGTTTCCAACAGCCCGTTAAAGGGCGCGCGGATTGCAAGACGGGAGATGTCCCATTCTGCCGCCGCAACAGCGGCCTCGGCCGCTTCGATCCCGGATGCCGTTGCCTCCAGCCCCGCTTCGGCGCTGGCAATCCCGGCCAGGGCGGCACGTTCGGATGCTTCGGCCGAAACCCGTCGGGTTTCAGATGCATACCCGCCTTCGGACAGTTTCTGCGCGGCGTTCAGGTTGATCTGGGCTTCGGCCAGACGGGCCTGTGTTTCGACCAGTTTGGCCTGCGCTTCGGGAACCCGGCTTTTGGCTTCGACCAGGCGGGCGCGGGCTTCGGCCAGATTGGCGTCCCGAACACCGGGGTCCAGCTGGCACAACAATTCGCCCTTGGTGATATGGGCGCCCTTGCGCAACGGTTCGGACAACACGGTGCCCGCAGTTTCGGCGCGCACTTCGACCTGTCGGACGGCCCGTGTTTCCCCGCGCAGAACGACCGCACTGTCGATGGCCTGTGCTGCGCTGCGCATCACAACAACGCCGATGGCACTCGAAGTTTCGGCCGCAGCGGCGACAGCGTCTGCCATGCCGTCGCCGTCCGGTTCCGGGGCAGGAGGTTGTTCAGCTGCGGCATCATTGCGGGCAAAGGCCAGCAACGCTTCGCGCTGAAACACAGCAAAGAACAGTCCGGCGGTTACCAGAATGGCGGTAAGAAGCGGGATCAGTCGCATATTGGTCTTCTCTCAATCAAACACGGCAAGTCAATATTTCGAACGCAGTGGTTACCGGCGATATAGGTGTTGTCCAGACTAAACTAACCAGTTCAGATTATTTTTTTTCGCCTCGGGACGCAATATTGAGGGAAAATGCGGCTCGGCGGCCACTTGGCTTGCCTGTTCTGGCGGGGTAAGAGATGTCCGACACCCTTGTTGGCCAATGGGATTGGCCCCCGGAAAACCCGGAAGCAAGTACAGGATAGAGGCCAGGACATGAGCGACACAGACAGTTTTATCGAAGAGGTGACCGAAGAGGTCCGCCGTGACCGTCTGTTTTTGATGCTCAAGCGGTATGGCTGGATTGGCGTGGTTGCGATTCTGGTGATCGTCGGTGGGGCCTCCTATCGTGAATACACCAAATCACAGGAACAGGCACAGGCACAGGCATTGGGCGACGCGTTGATCGGTGCCCTGGCCGCCAATGATGCGGCGGGCCGGGCCGATGCGCTTGGCAATGTGGCCACCGAACAGGCGGGCAGCGCCGCAATCGCGGGTCTGTTGGCCGCTGGGGCCCTGGCCGAAGCTGGCGACACCGAAAAGGCGGTTGCCAAGCTGAAAGAGGTGGCGTTGCTGGGCGAGGTTCCGCAGATTTATCGCAATATCGCAACCTTCAAGGCGCTGTTGCTGCAATCTGACACCCTGTCGGTTGCGGAACGCCGGCTGCAATTCGAATCCCTTGCCACACCTGGCGCGCCGTTGCGGTTGCTCAGCGAAGAGCAGCTGGCGCTGTTGGATATCTCCGAAGGGCAGTCCGAGGCTGCGATTGACCGTCTACAGGCCATCATTGTTGACTCCGAGGCCAGCTCGGACTTGAAACAACGGGCCAGCCAAGTGATTGTGGCCCTCGGGGGGACACCTGCAGCGGCCTCCTGATGGGTGGCCCGTGGCGACCAATGTTGGACGGGCAGGCGACAAGCAAGAAACAGGAAGACAGGGCAGACCCAAAATGAAAGCAGCATTTTACCGCTCCCGCGCCGGTCTGGTGGCGCTTGGTTGTTCCGCTCTGGTCGGTCTTGCCGGGTGTTCTGAACGCGAAGTGATCCTGCCTGGGGTGCGCGAAGATATTCGCCCCAATCAGGCCGACGCGCTTGAGGTTGAAAACCGGTCGCAGGCGATTCGCCTGTCCAGTCAGTCCAGAAATGCATCCTGGCCCCAATCGCCGGGTATGCCAGTGTACCGGACGGACAATGCGGCCCTGTCTGCGGCACCGCGCCTGCTCTGGAGCACCTCGATTGGCGAAGGCGATGGACGCCGCCAGCGGATCACGGCATCGCCCGTGGTTGGTGGCGGGTTGATTTACACGCTGGATGCCTCGTCGACCATCAGCGCCGTGTCGCCATCCGGACAGCGCGTCTGGCAGGCCACCATTCTACCGCCCCAGGACGGTGACGGAGAAGCCACCGGAGGCGGGATCGCCTTTCACAAGGGCACGCTGTATGTGTCATCCGGTTTTGGTGTGCTGACAGCCTTTGACGCAAAATCGGGTGCGCAACGCTGGCGTCAGGAACTGGAGGCGACCGGAAGCGGCACGCCAACCGTGGTTGACAATTTCGTGTATCTGATCGCCGGAGACGACACCGGATGGGCCATCAATGCAGACAATGGGCGCATCCTGTGGCAAGTGACTGCAACCCCGAGCGCTGCGAATGTTCTGGGCGCACCGGCCCCCGTGGTCGCGTCCGAGCTGGCTGTGTTCAGTTTTGGGTCGGGTGACGTTGTTGCGACCTTTAAACGTGGCGGTTTGCGCCGCTGGGACGCGTCGGTGTCCGGGCGTCGGATAGGCAGCGCGTCGGCGCGAATTCTGGATGTGACCGGCAGCCCGATGATCGTGGGAAACAAGATCGTTACCGGCAATCACTCGGGGCGGACCGTGGCGATGGATTCAGTCACGGGTCAGCGGATCTGGACCCAGCACGAAGGGGCGCTGGGGCCGCTTTGGCCCGCAGGTGACAGCCTGTTTTCGGTTACGGACACCAATTATCTCGCGCGTTTGGCCCAGTCCGATGGAGAAGTGATCTGGAAGGTGGAGTTGCCGGGATTTGTCAAAAACAAACCCAGGAAGCGGTCCGAGATCGTCGCCCACTACGGCCCTATTGTGGCAGGCGGGCAGGTCGTGCTGGCCTCCAACGACGGACTCTTGCGCTTCTTCAAACCCGAAGATGGCTCTCTGGTGCGCAGCATCGAGGTGCCGGATGGGGCCACCACGGCTCCGGTCGTAGCGGGCGGAACACTGTACGTGGTTTCGACCAAGGGTGAATTGCACGCTTTCCGTTGACGCACGGATGCGCTATGAAGCGCGTCTGATTCAGAGATTGCAGGCCGCAAATGTCGTTTACCCTCGCCGTCGTGGGGCGCCCGAATGTGGGCAAGTCCACGTTGTTCAACCGCCTAGTCGGCAAAAAGCTGGCGCTGGTCGATGACCAGCCCGGTGTGACTCGTGACCTGCGCGAAGGCGAAGCCCGTCTGGGTGATTTGCGCTTTACGGTGATTGACACGGCCGGGCTCGAAGATGCCACCGACAATTCGCTCGAGGGCCGGATGCGCCGCCTGACCGAACGGGCCGTGGACATGGCGGATATATGTCTGTTCATGATTGACGCCCGTGCCGGGGTCACGCCGATTGACGAAATGTTTGCCGAGATTTTGCGCAAACGGTCCGCGCATGTGATTCTGGCGGCCAACAAGGGCGAAGGCAGCGCCGCCGACTCGGGCGTTATCGAAGCCTATGGGCTGGGGTTGGGCGAGCCGATCCGCCTGTCTGCCGAACATGGCGAAGGTTTGAACGACCTGTATTCCCAGCTGTTGCCGCTGTCCGAAGAATTCGAAAAGCGCGCCCGGGACGATGCGCCCGAAACGGACGTGGATCTGGACGATACTGACGAGGAGGGGGATGAGTTTGACGATCTGCCCCCGCAGCCGACCGCTGAAAAACCGCTGCAAATCGCTGTGGTGGGTCGCCCCAACGCGGGCAAGTCGACGCTGATCAACAAGATCCTCGGCGAAGACCGCCTGTTGACCGGTCCCGAAGCCGGCATCACCCGCGATGCCATTGCGCTGCGGCTGGACTGGCAGGGCACGCCCATGCGGATCTTTGACACCGCTGGAATGCGCAAGAAGGCCAAAGTACAGGAAAAACTGGAAAAACTGTCGGTGTCCGACGGGCTGCGGGCGGTAAAGTTTGCCGAAGTCGTGGTGGTTCTTCTGGATGCGGCAATTCCGTTTGAACAGCAGGATCTGCGCATTGCAGACCTGGCCGCGCGCGAAGGGCGTGCCGTGGTCGTGGCGGTCAACAAATGGGATGTCGAGGACGAAAAGCAGGAAAAACTGCGCGCGCTCAAGGAAGCGTTCGAGCGGCTTTTGCCGCAACTGCGCGGTGCGCCGCTGATCACCGTGTCGGCCAAGACCGGCCGGGGGCTGGATCGGCTGCATGCGGCCGTGCTCAAGGCCTATGATGTCTGGAATCGCCGCGTGCCGACCGCGACCCTGAACCGTTGGTTGACAGGGATGCTGGAACAGCACCCACCACCAGCGCCACAGGGTAAACGCATCAAGCTGCGCTATATGACCCAGGCCAAGACCCGGCCGCCCGGTTTTGTGGTGATGTGCAGCCATCCCGACAAGGTGCCAGAAGCCTATTCCCGCTATCTGATCAATGGGTTGCGTCAGGATTTTGATATGCCGGGCACGCCGATCCGATTGACGATGCGCGGGCAGAACGACAAGAACCCCTATAAGGGTCGCAAAAAACCTGGCTCGTCACGTTTGCGCAAACACCTCAAAACACCGGGCCGCGACTGACTTCCTGGTCTCAGGGGGCCGGCGCTGTATTTTCCATTCCAGGCCCAGCCGGTTGCATTTGCCGCAGTTCAAACCCCATGCTGGGACGTTGGCACAGGGGGCGGGAACTGTCCCAGAAGCCAAGCGGAACATGAGTGTTATGATGGAGACGTGGATGCAGGATCCGGATCCCCGGTTCGCCACGTAACGTAGCAGCCGCCTGGACGCGGTTTTTCGCTCCGCCCCCTTGCCAAGCGGGCTGTTGGGCGGCACTTTGCCGAAACTGGCGCTGGTCTGACGTGCCCGGCTGCCTGAAAATGAATTTGACAGAGGCAGTCCGCTTTGGGGCTGGGGCCTGACCATGGATCTCAGAAGCTATACGCGCCAATTTGCGCACAAAGACAACCGGCTGGCATCGCTCAGCTATTTTGGTACTTTTGCGGTCTATTTCACCTCTCTCTATCTGGCGATTGTCTATGCGTCCAATGGCCTGATCCTGGTTGCCGCCGGGATGGTGCATGCCTTTTCTGCTGTGCGTCTCTACGTGTTGCAGCATGACTGTGGGCATCATTCGCTGTTTGAAACCCGCAGCCAGAATGAACTGGCTGGCCACGTCCTGTCTCCGTTCACCTTTGCACCCTTTGAAGTGATGAAGCAGAACCACAATCTGCACCACGCGGGGGTCGGCAATCTGGAACAGCGTGAAACCGGCGAAATTCACACCATGACCCTACGTGAATGGAAGCAGGCAGGGTTCGGAACCCGACTGTTCTATCGTCTCTATCGCAGCCCCTGGATCCTGATCCCGGTCGGGTCCATGTTCACCTATTTCATTCGCTACCGCTGGCCCAAGAATACAGTGCGTTTCGGCGTGGCAGGCGTGCTGTTGCACAATGTGTCCATCTTGGTTTTTCTTGGCTGTCTCTACGCTTTGGCAGGGACAGCTGGCGTGCTGATCTGGTTGTTGTTCTCCTTTGTGGGGGGGATGATCGGGGTGTTTCTGGTCTATTTGCAGCACAATTTCGAAGACACCTATTGGGACCGGCGCCCGGATCTGGACCCGCAAAAGGCCGCGATCCAAGGGGCATCCTGTCTGGACTTCGGGTGGTTCTTTGATTTGGCTGTGGCCAATATCACCCTGCATGACATCCATCATTTCAACGCGCGGATTCCCTCCTATCGGCTCAGAACCTGTCACCATTCGATGCCCGAAGACATGGCTCCGCGTCGAATCGGGTTTATAGAGGCGGTTCAGGCGCTAAAGCTCAAGTTGTGGGACGAAGACCGCCAGCGGCTGGTTCCCTTTCCCTGAACCGACCCGGGACGGGCTAGTCACCTGGATCATCGGGTGTTTTCCAAAATTCGTCTGTATCTGTGTGACTTCTTTGCTAAGGTTGCATCGGAAATCGCGAAAAAATGAACATTTGGAGATCACATGACACCCATTATCGAACTGCGTGGCGTTGGTCAGTCTTTGGATCGGGTCTTGCGGGAGAACGGGATCGCGTCGGTTGAGGATCTGGCGCAGCGTGATCTGGCCAGCCTGTTGACCATTCGTGGCATTGGCGAGAACAATGGCGTTAAACTGCTGGCCGCGGCCCAGATCCTTTTGGCCCCCGAGAACGAACAGGCGGTCGCTCAACCTGTGTCCAGCGCCAAACCAGCCCCCAAACCAGAGCCCAAGTTGAGCAAGAAGAAAGCGGCCGCTCAGGCGCTGGCCAAGGCCAAGGCCGAAGCGGACCAATGGGCGCGCAAGCAGGCCAAAGCCAAAGCCAAGGCCAAGAAAGCCGCCAAAAAGGTCGAAGATCTGAGCGTCGAATTTGCCAAGGCCAAGGAAAAGGCCAAAACCAAGGCCAAGAAGGCCAAAGCCAAAGCCAAAAGCGACATCGCACACGAACGGCGCAAGGAACAGGCGATCAAAGCTGGTCAGAAAGTTCCGAAGAAAAAGAAAAAGGGGAAGTCAGGCAAATCCTGAACTGCGCCACCTGAACTGCGCCACCTGAACTGCGCTGGATGGGCCTGTCTTGGGCCGGTGCCCAGAACATCGTCTCCCATGCCACCGCGCCGTGACCGATGCAAAAGCAATTGGGGGCACATCGACCGATGCGCCCCCTGGTTTTGGTGTGTGGAAGCGGGCCCTGGTCAGACCAGCTTACCGTCCTTGTCCAACGTGGTCTTGCCGCCCAGATAGGGGGCCAGAGCAGCGGGCAGGCTGACAGAACCATCGGCGTTCTGGCCGTTTTCCAGAACCGCGATCAGACACCGCCCGACGGCCAGCCCCGATCCGTTCAGCGTGTGCACGAAATCCGGCTTGCCGCCATCGGTGGGTTTAAAGCGGGCATTCATCCGGCGGGCCTGAAAATTGCCACAGACCGACACTGACGAAATTTCGCGATAGGTGTTCTGACCGGGCAGCCAGACTTCGATGTCGTGGGTCTGGCGTGCGCCGAACCCCATGTCGCCGGTGCACAGCACCACAGTGCGATAGGGCAGGCCCAGACGCTCTAGAATACCCTGAGCGCATTCGGTCATGCGGTCCAGCTCGGCCCGGCTGTGGTCGGGATGGGTGATCGACACCATTTCGACCTTTTCGAACTGGTGTTGGCGCAGCATCCCCGATGTATCCCGCCCGGCGCTGCCTGCTTCGGACCGGAAGCACAGCGAATGCGACGTCATGCGCACCGGCAGGTCGGCTTCGGCCAGGGTTTCGCCATTGGCTGTGTTGGTCAGCGTCACTTCGGAGGTCGGGATCAGCCACCAGCCGTTGGTGGTCTGATAGCTGTCTTCGCCGAATTTTGGCAGCTGTCCGGTGCCATACATCATTTCTTCGCGCACGATGACGGGGCCATTGACCTCCGTCAGGCCATTTTCGCCTGTGTGCGTGTCCAGCATGAATTGGGCCAACGCCCGATGCAGCCGCGCGATATGGCCGCGCATCATCACAAAACGCGACCCCGACAGCTTGGCCCCCATTTCGAAATCCAGGCCCTGCGCGCCGGCCAGTTCGTAATGTTCCTTGGGCGCGAAATCAAAGCTGCGCGGCGTGCCCCAGCGACGGATTTCGACGTTGTCGTCCTCATCCGCACCAACGGGCACGTCGTCATAGGCGAGGTTCGGGATCACCTCGAGCGCGGCCGTCAGCTGCGCGTCCAGCTCCTTGGCCTCGGCCTGCATGGCGGCAACTTCGGCCTTTTTCTCGGACACCAGCGCGCGCAGGCGTTCAAACTCGGCCTCGTCACCGCTGGCCTTGGCGGCCCCCACGGATTTCGACGCCTTGTTCTGGTCGGCCTGTGCGGTTTCAGCGGCCAGGATCTTGGCCCGGCGGGCTTCGTCCAGCGCCAGGATCGTTGATGACACCGGCGCGTCCCCACGGCGCGCAACAGCGGCGTCAAAAGCGGCAGGGTTTTCACGGATCGCACGGATGTCATGCATGTCGATATGCTCCTAGGCGGTTGAATCAATATCTCCAGCATATGCCCCAAGGTTTAACGAAGGGGAAGCTGGAATGGGGGGAGAGGGCGAAGATTGGCCGCAGTGGGGTATTTTGGTCGAGTTGGGGCGGGTTAGGGTTGCGGGTCGTCCCACGTGGTTGGGTCGTCGGGGTCGAAGCCGATGGATTTTTGCCAGTCAACCAGTTGCTTGTCGAAATCCCACAGTTCTTTTATCTTGCTCCAGTTATCATTCCGTTGTCGTTCTGAGGGAAACGTGACTGAACCATCATAGAAAACGCTATCTATCTGGTGTTGCTGAATTTCCAGGCATGATAGATCAACATCATTTATGGCTACCCCTCTTAGCTGGGCTCCCTCCAGACTTGTATCCTTATCCAACTTTGTTCGGTGGAAATACGCCCCCTGCAAACAAGCTTCATAGAGCGTAGCGCCTTGCAGTTTCGAATGGGAAAAGTCTGTGCACTGCATCTGGGAACTGAAGAGTTTAGCTTGTTGCAAATTAGCAAACTGAAAATCCGCGTATTTAACATTGGCCAAAATCATACTCGCATCATGTAGATCTGCCATCTGAAAGGATGCATTTTGCATGTTTGCACCCGTAAGAAAGCTTCCAGCCATCTCAGCTTCTTGCAGCTGTGCTTTTTGCAACTCAGCGCGTTGAAGTGCGGCACCTTGCATTCTAGCTTCATAAAAAAATGCGGAGCGCAAATTGGCACCAAACATCTTTGTACCTTGCATTGCTGCTCCATGGAAATTTGCGTCTTCAAAGTTTAAATCAGACAAATTGTGTTTTTGAAGGTTCGCTTCTTGTAGATTTATTGAAATTTCCAAGGCGTCTACACCCGGAACGTCCTTCAATCTCCCCAGAACTTGAACAGCTTTTTCAGCGTCTGTTCTAATGATGTTTAAGTCGTGAACCCACACGCGCAGAGTTTCCCGCGTTGCCCCTTCTGGAGCTTCTTCCGCTGGAAACACTTTGGAGAGTTCACGAACGTATACGCAAAGTAGTCGTGAGATCCTTGGGGCGATATCTGGTCGTTCATTCGTCAGCCCCTCCAGCCTATCGATAGCTGCGTTACGCCTAACAATGTCGTCTTCCCAGATATTTTCACCATCTTTCCAGATTTGCCGCATGGCATGGAGGTCTTCGCTTGCGGCGTTGATCTTATCGTTGAAGAGGGACTCTTGCGCTGTATCCACCTGTTTCTGAGCAACCGCAGTACGCCAGATGACAAAGGGGACGCCGATCATTGCCGCCACGACCAGTCCGATGTTGCGGATGGCGGCGCTTTGGGATTCAGCATCGGCAAACCCGGCAAGGCCGGTGAGGGCGAGGAAAAACTCCCAGAAGACCAATGCGACAAAGGTGATGAGGATCAGGCTTCCAGTGACCGAAATCAGACCACCGAGCCAGCGGGCCTTGGTGAAATCGGGGATCTGCCGAAAGCCCAGCCAGTCGCCAATTTTGCGGGTAGGTTTTGCCATAAATCTCGCCTCAAATGTCCTTGGCTTTCATCATGACGTGAAAGCGCGTCAGGGCCAAGGGGGCGGGGCGCGTGGAGCCGGGGGAAATCAGATCGGCTGGTGGGGCGGGGTGCTCTTGCAAACACCCCCACCAGCGCATAGGTTCCCGCAAAATTCACACGCGGGACAACCCCGTGTTTGCCCTAACAAAGGAATATCCCATGGATGGTGGCGCAATTGCCCAGTTTCTCCCGCTCATTCTTATCTTTGCGATCATGTATTTCCTTCTGATCCGTCCGCAGCAGAAGAAAATGAAGGATCATCAGGCCATGGTCGACGGTGTGCGTCGCGGTGATCAGGTTGTCACCCAGGGTGGCATCATCGGCAAGATCGCCAAGGTCAAGGAAGACGGCGAGCTGGAAGTCGAGATCGCTGACGGTGTCAAGGTTCGTGTGGTCAAGGCGACCATCGCACAGGTGCTGAGCAAGACCGAACCTGCAAGCTGAACTCTGGCCTTCAACAATCTGAAAAGGCAGGGGAATGCTGCAAATTGATCTTTGGAAGCGGGTGCTGATCTGGCTGGTTTGTGTAACTGGTCTGCTGCTGGCCCTGCCGAATGCCTTCTACACCCGCGTCGAACAATCCAACGACGCGGTTGCCGCGATCGAGATTGGCGCGGACACGGACGAAAACCAGGCGACGGCCGGGCAATGGCCGTCGTTTCTGCCCTCGGCGCTGGTAAATCTGGGGTTGGACCTGCGCGGTGGGGCACATCTGTTGGCCGAAGTGCAGGTCGCGGATGTCTATGCTGCGCGCATGGATGCGATGTGGCCGGAAATTCGCGATGCGCTGCGCCCGGAACGGGCCACCATCGGCACCTTCCGCCAACAGCCCGGTCCCGAAGATCAACTGCGGATTCGCATCTCCAACCCCGAAGGCATGTCCCGCGCATTGGAAATCGTGCGGGGAATGGCCCGCCCGATCCAGTCGCTGACAGGGGCGGGATCCACCGACATCACAGTCACCAGCGATGGTGATGTGCTGACCGTGCAACTGAGCGACGCCGAAAAGCTGGCCACGGATGATCGCACCGTGCGCCAGGCGCTGGAAATCGTGCGCCGCCGGATCGACGAGGTCGGTACCCGCGAGCCGACCATCCAACGCCAGGGTGCAGACCGGATCCTGATCCAGGTGCCCGGTATCGGCAGCGCGTCCGAATTGAAGGCCATCATCGGCACCACTGCGCGTCTGGCCTTTCACCCGGTGGTTGGCCGGGGCAGCGATGGTGACGCATCGGCGGGTGTCGGCAACAAACTGGTGCCATCTCTGGATGAGCAGGGCATTTTCTATACCATCGAATCCGCACCTGTCGTGACGGGTGAGGAACTGGTGGATGCGCAGCCGTCGTATGATCAAAACGGGCGGCCCGCGGTGAACTTTCGCTTCAACACCTCCGGCGCGCGCAAGTTCGGCGACTATACGGCCGAAAACATTGGCAGCCCTTTTGCCATCGTTCTGGATGACGAAGTGGTCAGCGCCCCTGTGATCCAATCGCATATTCCAGGTGGGTCGGGCATCATCACCGGACGCTTTACAGTCGAAGACAGTACCAATCTGGCGGTGCTGCTGCGCGCAGGGGCATTGCCCGCTGAACTGACCTTTCTCGAAGAACGGACCATTGGACCCGAATTGGGACAGGACAGCATTGATGCAGGCAAGATCGCCACGGCGGTCGCCTTTATCGGGGTGCTGGTGTTCATGGGGCTCAGCTATGGTCTGTTTGGCCTGTTTGCCAATGTGGCGTTGATTCTGAACATCGGGCTGATCTTTGGCCTGTTGTCGCTGATCGGGGCGACGCTGACGCTGCCGGGGATCGCCGGGATCGTGTTGACCGTTGGTATGGCGGTGGACGCCAATGTGTTGGTGTTTGAACGGATCCGCGAAGAGCTGAAGACAGCCAAAGGTCCGGCCCGTGCCATTGAACGGGGATATGAAAAGGCGCTGAGCGCCATTCTGGATGCCAATATCACCACCTTCATCACCGCTGTGATCCTGTTTGCCATGGGGTCGGGGCCAGTGCGCGGCTTTGCCATCACGCTGGGGCTGGGCATCATGACGTCGGTGTTCACCGCGATCTTTGTCACGCGGGTGATCATCGTGATGTGGTTTGAACGGCGCCGTCCGAAAACGATCGAGGTATGACATGAGACTGAGACTTGTTCCCAAGGAAACCTCGTTTGACTTCTTTAACAGCTGGAAGCTGTGGGTTGGCCTGTCGAGCCTGATGATGGTGTTGTCCATCGGCGCGTTTGTGGTGATGGGGCTGAATTTTGGCATTGATTTCCGGGGCGGAACCACGATCCGGACGCAAAGCAGCCAGGCCGTGGATGTCGGGTCCTATCGCGGTGCGATTGAACCCCTGGGGCTGGGGGATGTGTCGATCACCGAAGTGTTCGATCCGACCTTTGATGCCGATGAACATGTGACCATGATCCGCATTCAGGCCCAGGAAGGCGCTGAATCGGTAACGGCTGATGTGATTGCACAGGTGGAAACTGCACTGACAACCGTGTCGCCGGACATCAAATTCGTCTCCGTGGAATCGGTAGGGCCCAAGGTATCGGGCGAATTGATCACCACCGCGGTCTATGCGGTGCTGTTGGCGATCGGCGCGGTTCTGGTCTACATCTGGTTGCGGTTTGAATGGCAGTTTGCGCTGGGGGCCGTTGCGGCGCTGGTGCATGATGTGGTGTTGACCATCGGGGTTTTCTCGGTGGTGCAGATCAAATTCGACCTGGCCATCATTGCCGCGTTGCTGACTATTGTGGGCTATTCGTTGAACGATACCGTGGTCGTGTTCGACCGGGTGCGGGAAAACCTGCGCAAGTTCAAGAAGATGTCGCTGGCGCAGGTGCTGAACCTGTCGATCAACGAAACGCTCAGCCGGACAGTCATGACCTCGGTCACAACGTTGTTGGCGCTGATTGCGCTGTTTGTGCTGGGTGGTGATGTGATCCGCGGGTTTGTCTTTGCGATGATCTGGGGTGTTGTGGTCGGGACCTATTCGTCGGTCTTTGTTGCCTCGACCATCCTGTTAAGGCTGGGCGTCAAGCGGGATTGGTCCAAACAGGCCAATAACGCGGGCAACCAGTTTGGAAATATTGATGCCTGACGCTTTGGCGGCGATCCTGGAACCTCCAGGGCTGATCTGGATGTTTCTGGCCTTGGGAGCCGCGGGCCTTGTCCGCGGCTTTTCTGGTTTTGGCGCTGCGATGATCTTTGGTCCGGCGGCGACACACTCTGTGCCAACAGCAGGCATGATGTTTCAGATGGTCGGGACGCGACCAGCGGCGACCAAGGCGGTGTTTGACCCCATGCGGGAGAAGCTCTATCGCGTAGGGTCATATACGGTTACCACCTGGGTCATACTCATCGGGCTGCTGGTCCTAAAGTAACCCCTGCGACGAAAAGGACGACACATTATGCAACTGTCAGAAGTGGGCTTTGGCGACGTAAAACCTGTCGATGGATATGGGGACGGTTTCTTTCGCGTCGGTGGGGTCGTATTTCAGGGGGCGATCTTGACCAGTGTCAAAGGCACTGCTTCTTGGGGCGGGTATCAGGACAGCGCGCCATTGGTGGCGCTGGCCAAAGAGTTTGATGTGCTGTTGGTGGGGACCGGGCCGGAAATCGCCCATATTCCCGCTGATTTGCGCAGGACATTGGAACAGGCCGGATTGGGGGTCGAGGTGATGAATTCACCTGCCGCCTGCCGGACCTACAATGTTCTGCTCTCCGAAGGTCGGCGCGTCGCATTGGCGGCCCTGACCGTCTGACAGGTCGAGCGGCAGAAAAGATAGAAACGAGAACAAGGCAGCTGGCATGAGCCTGAGCGTAACCGATCTGACCATCGCCCGTGGCGGTGTCCCTGTGCTGGAGGGGCTGAGCTTTGCCCTGACGCCGGGGCATGCGATGATCCTGCGCGGCCCGAATGGAATTGGCAAGACGACGCTGCTGCGCACTGTGGCCGGGTTGCAGCCGCCGGTGTCGGGGACGGTCACAGGGGCCGATGACACCATTGCCTATGCGGGCCATTCCGATGGCATCAAACCGACGCTGACGGTGTCGGAAAACCTGCGGTTCTGGGCCAGCGTGTTCGGGGCCGGATCCATTGAACCGGCGCTGAACGCCTATGACCTGGCAGGGTTGGCCGATCGCCACGCAGGCAACCTGTCCGCCGGACAGAAACGCCGATTGGGCCTGTCGCGGCTGGTGGTAACCGGGCGCCCGATCTGGGTGCTGGATGAACCAACCGTGTCGCTGGATGTGAATGCGGTCGAAATGTTTGCCGATGCAGTGCGCGCGCATCTGGGACAGGGGGGATCGGCGTTGATCGCGACGCATATCAACCTTGGGCTCGAAGGCGACGTGTTGGATGTGGGCCCGTTCAAGGCCAAGCCACCCGAGATTGACGATTTTGACGGAGGCTTCCTGTGATTGCTCTGTTGATGCGTGATTTGCGGCTGTCCTTGCGGGCCGGTGGCGGGTTTGGCCTGGGGTTGGCGTTCTTCCTGATCGTGACGGTGATGGTGCCGTTTTCGGTGGGGCCGCAATCGTCGCTGCTGGCCGAGATCGCCCCGGGCGTTTTGTGGCTGGGCGCGCTGTTGGCGTGCCTGTTGTCGTTGGATCGTCTGCTGGCGCTGGATTGGGAGGACGGCTCGCTCGATTTGCTGGCCACCGCACCGCTGCCGCTGGAAAGCACCGTGACAATCAAGGCCTTGGCCCATTGGATCACCACAGGTCTGCCGCTGGTTCTGGCCGCGCCGGTGTTGGGTGTGTTGCTGAACCTGCCGACACCCGGATACACTTGGGTGGTCGTGTCGCTGTTGCTGGGTACGCCTGCGCTGTCGGTGATCGGCACCTTTGGAGCGGCCTTGACCGTGGGGCTGAAACGGGGCGGGCTGTTGCTGTCGCTGTTGGTGATGCCGCTATACGTGCCGACGCTGATCTTTGGGGCCGAAGTTGCCCGCCGTGGGGCCATTGGCATGGACACCCACACCCCGATGTTGATGCTGGCGGGGATCACCGCTGCCAGCATTGCGTTGTTGCCCTTTGCCAGCGCCGCGGTGCTGCGGGTCAACCTGCGCTGATGTGATTTGAAAGAAACCCGAAGGAAGAGCTAAATACCCGTTATGTCATTCTGGGAATATGCCAATCCAAAGAAGTTCCTGACCACCACCGAACGGATGATGCCGTTCCTGTGGCTGACGTCAGGCACCCTGGTGGCCGTGGGCCTGATCTGGGGGTTCTTTTTCACGCCTGACGATTATCGTCAGGGATCAACGGTCAAGATCATCTTTCTGCATGTGCCCGCCGCGATGACGGCGATCAATTGCTGGGTGATGATGCTGGTTACCTCGCTGGTGTGGATCGTGCGCCGCCACCACGTCAGCGCGCTGGCCGCCCGGGCCGCCGCGCCCATCGGGGCGGTGATGACGGTGATCGCATTGATCACCGGAGCGATCTGGGGCCAGCCGATGTGGGGCACCTGGTGGGAATGGGATCCGCGTCTGACGTCGTTCCTGATCCTGTTCCTGTTCTACCTGGGGTACATGGCGCTGTGGGAGGCGATTGATAACCCGGACACCGCCGCTGATCTGACTTCGGTCCTGTGTCTGGTGGGGTCGGTGTTTGCCCTGCTCAGCCGCTATGCGGTGAATTTCTGGAACCAGGGATTGCATCAGGGCGCGTCGCTGAGTTTGGACAAGAAGGAAAACGTTGCGGATGCGTTCTCCAACCCGCTGTATGTCTGTCTGGCGGGGTTTGTTTTGCTGTTCATTGCGTTGGTGTTCTATCGGACCGGAACCGAAATCCGGGCCCGACGGATCAAGGCGCTGTTGGCGCGTGAAAGGATTGGCGCATGATACCTGATCTGGGAAAATATGCAGACACGGTGCTGTCAGCCTATGGGGCGTCGTTGCTGTTGCTGGCTTTGCTGGTGGTGATGTCGATCCGGCGCGGGCGCAAGGTGCGCGCCGAAATGAAACAGATCGAAGATCGGATAACACGCAATGGCTAAGATCTCTCCCCTGATGATCGCGCCGCCGGTGATCTTTGGCGCGTTTGTGTTGCTGGCGGCCGTCGGCATGTTCCGCGAGGATCCCAATTCCCTGCCGTCGGCGCGGGAAAACCAACCGGCCCCGCCGGTTGTGTTGACCGAATTCCCAGGCAAGCCGGGCTTTAGCGATGAAACCCTGCGGGACGGTGAGGTCAAGCTGGTCAATTATTGGGCCAGCTGGTGCGCGCCCTGTCGTGTGGAGCACCCCAATCTGGACAAGCTGGCCAACGAAGGCGTCACAATTCTGGGCATCAACTACAAGGACCAGCAGGCCAACGCAGTGGCCTTTCTGAACGAACTGGGTGATCCCTATGCCGGGATTGGACGGGACGAACAGGGCCGGATGGGGCTGGACTGGGGCGTGTACGGCGTGCCGGAAACCTATGTCATCGACGGCAATGGCATCATCATTCTGCGCCACGCAGGCCCGGTGACCGAACGTGTGATCGAAAAGACCCTGCGCCCTGCGATGGAAAAGGCCAAGGGCGGTAGCTGATTTCCAAGGCGTTCCCCGGATTATTATTGGGGGACGTAGCACCGGCATGCGAATGCGCCAATGTGTTAAATTGATTGCGTCTTTGGCTGATTTTCAGAGCTAAAGAAAGGATCGGACCTGCGAGACGCTATTCGCGTGGAGCATTCAATACCGAAAACTCGTGTTCAGGGTTTACTCTGCCTTGCGTTGATTTTTAAATTCCCTCATAAATCCTTGGTAGAAAATTTCTAAGTGATCGGAATTCTTGTGAAAACATTTTTTTGTGCATGTGCCATCTCTCTGATTGGTCTCGGTTCGCCTGTTCACGCGAACTCAAAGAAAGCGGCGGCCGAATATATCGTCAGCCAAACCATCACCCGGTCCATGTTTGAGGGAGCCATTGCCGCACAAAGGCCGATGATGATTGATGCCGTTCAATATCAGTTGAATGCCAAAGGAGTAACGCTGACGGACCCCGACAGGTTTTTTGACCTGTTGACGGAAGAGTTCTTGAGTGAATTCACCCAGTCGATGCAGGAACAAAGCGCTTCAGTTTATCTCAGGAATTTTTCCAAACAGGAACTGACGGATATCGCCGCATTCTTCCAAACGGACTCTGGTCAGGCCTATATACTGGCGGCTCCGAAACTGATGAGCGAAGGGGCGCGGATGGGGCAGGTTGCGGGGCGCAAGGCCGGCAAGAATGCCGTAAAACGTCTGGCTACACGTATTGAGGACGAGGGGCTTGTTGTTGTCGAAGACCCGAGCCTGTTGTCTCGTTTGCTTGACGCACTTCAATAAAACCGGTCAACAATCGCGATGGCAACAAATTTGGCACCTCTTGTCCGAGGGGACATGCAGCATTTGCGAGCCTTGCAAGCCGGTGCTGGACCCGCCTCAAGTCAATTAAAAATCGACAGGTCCAGCTCTAACCCGGTACCCAACCAGATGCCATGATCGCGGTGATCTTTGAGATGGTCGCTGGTTTCGGGGTGGGCAAACACGATCAACCCGTCGCGGTTCAGCGCGAGCCAGGGCAGTAGGTGCGAGAATTGATCAGGGGTTGCGCCCAATTGGCAGGACCACATTGGGTGCGGTCCGACATTTCGTTCATGAACACGCCCCATAACGACACCAAACTGGTCCGCAGCTGATTGGCACAGCTGCCGGGCCTGTTCGACGGTGTCTGAATTGAAATAGACGTGGGCGTGATAGCCGGTGATGGTTTGGATGTCCTGTGTCATGTCCCGACACTCAGGGATCTTGGTCCGATTGGCAATTCATCTGGTGCCAACATCATCTGTGCAAAATTGCAGTCCGCAAATTTTGGGTCCTGTGCGCCAATCTGATCGGGCTGTTCCAAGAAAAAAGCCCCGCCGTTCAGGCGGGGCTTTGATCAATCCAGGAGTTTGGATTTGATTTTATGATTTGGCCAGGTTGCGCAGCACGTAATGCAGCACGCCGCCGTGTTCGATGTATTCGATTTCAGGCGCTGTATCGATGCGGCACTTGAGAGTGATCTCTTTGACCGAACCATCCGCCATGGTGATGACACAGGGCACAGTCTGCAACGGCTGGATGGTGTCCAACCCGCTGATCGACACGGTTTCATCGCCGGTCAAACCCAACGATTTGCGCGAGTCGCCACCGGTGAATTCGAACGGGATCACACCCATGCCAACCAGGTTGGACCGGTGGATACGTTCAAAGCTTTCGGCGATCACGGCCTTGACGCCCAGCAGCGCGGTGCCTTTGGCCGCCCAGTCACGCGAAGACCCCGCGCCATACTGTTCGCCGCCAAACACCACCAACGGAGTGCCCTGTTCCTGATAGGCCATGGACGCGTCATAGATCGCGGCCTGTTCGCCATCGGGGCCTTTGGTGTAACCACCTTCGACACCGTCCAGCATTTCGTTCTTGATGCGGATGTTGGCAAATGTGCCGCGCATCATGATTTCGTGGTTGCCGCGGCGCGACCCGTACGAGTTGAACTCGCGCGGTTGCACCTGACGGTCCAGCAGGTATTTGCCCGCTGGTGTGGTGGTTGCAAACGATCCCGCAGGCGAGATGTGGTCGGTGGTGACCATGTCGCCCAGAACGGCCAGAACCTTGGCATCATTGATGTTGCTGATGGTGCCGGGTTCCGTACCCATGCCCTGGAAGTAGGGCGGGTTCTGGATGTAGGTGGACGCCGCAGGCCAGTCATAGGTTTCCGCGTCGGTGATCTCCACCGCCTGCCATTTTTCGTCGCCTTTGAACACGTCGGCGTATTTCGACAGGAACGCTTCGCGGGTGACGGTCTGTTCGACCAGCTCGGCAACCTCCTGGGTCGTGGGCCAGATATCTTTCAGATAGACATCCTTGCCTTCGGGTGTTTGTGCAATCGGGTCAGTGGCCAGATCGATGTCCATGGTACCCGCCAGCGCATAGGCGACAACCAGCGGCGGGGATGCCAGATAGTTGGCACGCACGTCAGGCGAAATCCGCCCTTCAAAGTTGCGGTTGCCCGACAGAACCGATGTCGCCACCAGATCACCTTCGGCGATGGCTTCGGAAATCTCCTGCTGGATCGGGCCAGAGTTGCCGATACAGGTGGTGCAGCCATAGCCGACCAGGTTGAACCCGATCTTGTCCAGATCTTCCTGGAGGTTTGCGGCCTCCAGATAGGCGGACACGACCTGCGATCCAGGTGCGAGCGAGGTTTTCACCCAAGGTTTGCGATCCAGTCCCAGAGCCGCAGCCTTGCGGGCCACCAGACCGGCGCCGATCATCACATAGGGGTTCGATGTGTTGGTGCAGGATGTGATCGACGCGATCACGACCTTGCCCGACTCCATGGTGTACTCTTCGCCTTTGACAGCAACCTCTTTGCCCATCGGACGTTTAAAGGTCTGTTCCATCTCGTTGGCAAAGGCGGATTTGGCGTTGGTCAGGGCCACGTAATCCTGTGGGCGTTTCGGGCCGGAAATGGCCGGAACAATGGTGCCCATGTCCAGCGACATGGTGTCTGTATAGATCGGGGCGTAATCGGCGTCTCGCCAGAATCCGTTTTCCTTGGCATAGGCTTCGACCAGGGCGATACGGTCCTTGTCGCGGCCGGTGTTTTCCATATAGCGCAGGGTTTCACCATCGATCGGGAAGAACCCGCAGGTCGCACCATATTCCGGTGCCATGTTGGCGATCGTGGCCCGGTCGGCCAGCGGCAGACGGTCCAGACCGGTGCCATAGAATTCAACGAATTTACCAACCACGCCTTTTTCGCGCAGCATTTCGACGACTTTCAGAACCAGGTCGGTGCCGGTGGTGCCTTCGACCATCGCGCCGGTCAGCTCAAAGCCCACGACTTCGGGGATCAGCATGGAAATCGGCTGACCCAGCATGGCGGCTTCGGCTTCGATCCCGCCAACACCCCAACCCAGAACGGCCATGCCGTTGACCATGGTGGTGTGGCTGTCGGTGCCGACCAATGTGTCGGGATAGGCGACGGTTTCGCCATTCTGGTCTTCGTCGGTCCAGACGGTCTGGGCCAGATATTCGACGTTCACCTGGTGGCAGATGCCGGTTCCGGGGGGCACAACGCGGAAGTTGTTGAATGCTGTCTGACCCCATTTCAGGAACTGATAGCGTTCCATGTTGCGTTCATATTCGCGGTCCACGTTCATCTGGAACGCGCGCGGGTTGCCGAATTCGTCGATCATGACCGAATGGTCGATGACCAGATCAACCGGCACCAGCGGGTTGATTTTCGAGGCAGAGCCTTTGAGCCCGACGATACCGTCGCGCATGGCGGCCAGATCGACCACGGCGGGAACGCCGGTGAAATCCTGCATCAACACGCGGGCCGGGCGATAGGCGATTTCACGGGGGCTTTTGCCGCCATTGGTGGCCCAGTCACCAAATGCCTTGATGTCGTCCACGGAGACAGAAAACCCGTCGTCCTCAAAACGCAGCATGTTTTCGAGCACCACTTTCAGGGCGGCGGGCAGCTTGGAAAAGTCGCCCAGGCCGGCCTCGGTTGCGGCGGGAATTGAATAATAGGCGATGGATTTGCCATTCACGCTCAATGTGCGGCGTGTCTTGGCGGTGTCCTGTCCAACGGTAACGGTCATGTCTGGCCTCCCTCGGGATTGGGTGAAAAGGGGATTTGCTGGTGGCTATCTGCCCCATGACGCGGGTCCATTCAATAGCGGAAACGGCAACTGCGGCGTTTTTGTATACCGTTGCACACAAAATTTTTCAAAACATGGTCACAAACCCGCGCGAATTGATGTCGTGGCTCTCAAGAAACCTTGATTGGTATTTCGGCGCATGCGGCGGTAGGTACAGACCAGACCTATCAGGAAAGCCCTAATATGAAAGCTCTTCGCGCCGCATGTGTTGCTCTTGGATTGTTGCTGCCGGGGATCGCAGCTGCACAATCTTCGCCCGTCGTGGTCGAACTTTATACGTCACAGGGGTGTTCGTCTTGCCCGCCTGCGGATGCGCTGCTGCATCAATTGGCCGCGCGTGAAGATGTACTGCCGCTGGCGCTGCATGTGGATTATTGGGATTACATCGGGTGGAAGGACCAGTTCGCCGATCCGTCCCATGCCAAACGGCAAAAGGCCTATGCCCATGTTGCCGGGCGCAAGATGATCTACACTCCGCAGATGATCGTGATGGGGCAGGAAGACGTGGTCGGGGTGGATACGATGAAATTGGCCGATCTGATCACACAGCATCGGGCTAACCTGGTGCCCGTGTTTCTAACAGCGCAGCGCACCGGGAATACAGTGGTGTTGGATCTGGTATCCGACCTGTCCGGGCCACAGGATCTGGTGGTTCAGCTCGTCCGCTATGCACCCGTGCGCGACATCTCGATCACCCGGGGCGAATTGGCCGGCAAAACGATGTCCTATGCCAATGTGGTCGCCGACTGGCAGATCCTTGGATCCTGGGATGGGTTCAGTACGACACAGATGTCGTTTGACGTGACCGGCGAAGACAAGGCTGCGATTGTGGTACAGCAGGCCGGTCTGGGCGCGGTCATGGCGGCAGTGCGGATCGACTGACCCGGTTCAGGCATCCCCGTCTTCGGGTTGAATACCCAGATGCATCCAGGGTTTCCACCGCCGGTGAATCCAGAACCATTGCCCCATGTTCTGACGGACCAGCTTCTCCAATTCGTCGTTGACGGTCTGGGTCATGGTGACCGGGTCGCTGTGTTCGATCGGGGCCTGCATGACGATTTCAAAATCCAGGCCGTTCTGCTTGCGGATGCCATAGACCGGGATCATTTCGGCCCCGTATTTCAACGCCAATTCGGCATTGACCAACGAAGTGACCGCCGGTTTGCCAAAAAACTGAAGCTCGCTGCCACCATGGGCGTGCAGATCGGCGACAATGGCGATGATACCGCCCTGTTTCAGATGGCGCACCATCTCCATCATGCCACGGCGGCCCTGTTCGAACATGGGGGTGCCGATGCGGGATATCGTGCGCACATAATGTTCGTTGAAATAGGGGTTCTTCATCCGTCGGTATAACGCGCCCATGGGGTGCCCGCGGGCAATCAGATTGGCGCGTGCCGCATCGTAATTGCCGAAATGCCCGGTGACCAGAATGACCGGACGCCCATCAGCCCGCGCCTGTTCCAATGCGGCCAGCCCGGGGCCTGTGACTTCGGCGGCATGGGCCCGCTTCAGGAATGGAGCACCGGAATACAGTTCGATGACCGTCCGCCCCACATTGTTGGACACTTCGCGGCACAGCCGATCCACGTCCTGTGTCGACAGGTCAGGCGCAACCAGCATCAGGTTCTTGCGCACCCGTTTGTCGAAACCGGCCAAAGGGGCAAGACGGCTGAGCAGCCATCCCATCGCCGGGACCCGCCATGTATAGGGCACCAGACGGGCCGCGCCGATAATGCCGCGCAACGCGACATTGGCCGCAAAGAATCCCGCCTTTTGCGCGCGGGTGAGCTGGGAAGGGTCGATGGGCATGGATTGGATCAGGCCTTGCGCCGATTGGTTTCTCGGTGCCAGACATAAAGCCCTGAACTGGCAATCACAAGCGCGCCACATATTGTCCAGATGTCCGGGATTTCGGCAAAGAACAACACGCCCCACAGGGTGGCAAAGATCAGCCCGCAATAGGCAAAGGGGGCCAGCATGGCGGCCTCTCCCTGGCTAAAGGCGCGGATCAGGCACAGTTGTCCAACCGTGCCACACAGGGCAATGACCCCCATCAACAGCAGGGATGTTCCGTCTGGTGAAACCCAAAAGAACGGCACAACACAGCTGAGCACGATTGTGCCGAACAACGCAGTGTACAGCATTGATGTCCAAGGGTCTTCCCGGGGGCCGACCTTGCGTGTGAGCAAGGCGTAGCCGGAATAGGAAACCGCGGCTGCGAGCGGTGCGAGCGCTGCCAGAGAAAACACGCCGGATCCGGGCCGGATCACGATCAATGCGCCGAGCATGGCCACCGCAATCCCCGCAACCCGGCGTGGACCCAGACGCTCGCCCAGAAACAGGGCTGCACCCAGGGTGATCAGGACAGGATTGACCGACATCAGCGCCGCCGCATCGCTGATCGGGATCAGGCTGAGGCCAAGGAAGAAAAACCCGGTAGCAAGGAGCAGGAACAGGGATCTGAGCGCCTGAAGACCAGGAAACGCCGTGCGGGAAACCTGACGCAGACGCGGCAGCAAAAGGACGAGCACCAGCGCCATCTGCCCGGCATAGCGCGCCCAAAGCGCGGGCACGACACCTGTGCGCGGTGCCAGTGCCTTGACCCCGGAATCCATCAGCGTAAAGCACAGGATTGCTCCCACCATCAGAAAAATCGCCTTCTGGCCCGAGCCGGCTGTGTCCTGCGATTGGGCCACGGCATCCGCCGCCCGCGTAGAAGCCAGGGCGGCAGGGTCTGCCTGTGGTACAATCGGGGCGCGCGCGGACTTTGGTGGGGGTGCCTGTGTCATGCTACGGGCTTAGGGGCAGGGCGGTGTGCTGTCCACTGTCTTGTCCCGTGCCGTTGGGGCGTTTTGCCCGTGTCCGGCAATGTCGGGATCTGCATGCGCACCGCCGATAGGTGGCTCACGCGGCGTCCTCTTCCCCCTCTGGCAGGATCAGTTCGATATCTCCAGCCTGTTCCAGCCCGCGGATTGCCCCCACGACGGTATTCATTGCGGATTCGCCATCGGCGGGCTTGATCTTGCCCTTTTCCGCCACTTCTTCGCGCAGATTGTCGGCCATCCGGCTCGAAATATTGGAGAGAATGAAGTCGGCGCTGGCCGTGTCCTTGGGGTCCAATGCGGCAAAGGCAAGCGCGACAATCAGATCACCCTGGTCCACTTCGCGGATCACCTGTGGCACGTCACGGGGCGACAGGCGTTCTGCAATATGGGCAAAGGTAAAGATCGACTTGCGTACCACGCTGGCAAAATCGGCGTCTTCTTCGTCCAGGGCGGTCAACATGTCTTCGCGCGTGGTCGCGGGCGACAGGTTCAGGATCGCGCCAACCCGCTCACCGGGACCCGTGTCAAAGGCGACCAGCGGTTTGTCGTCCAGCTGAGCCGCCAGGGAAATCCCGATCCGGTCCACGGTATCGGGAGTGACGGCTCCGGTTTGGGATACGGCATAAGTAATGCGCCGCGCGTCGGGGCCGGACAGTTTCCCCAACAGTTCCGCAGCCTTGGGTACATCGAGCTTGGACAAGATAACGGCGGCGATTTCGGTGCTTTCGGCCTGAACCAGCTCGGCCAGATCCTCGGCGGGCAGGGCGCGCAGGCGATCCCAGGGGTCGCCTGTCATGCGCACACCTGCCTCTTTGCGCAGACGGGCAGCGGTCTGTGGGCTGATCCGACCATCCAGAATGGTCAACGCCCCGCCAATCCCCTTGGGAAAGGACAGCCCAACCCCGTCAAGCATTTCGGCAAACTCCTGAACCACCGAAAACAACGTGTCACGGTCCACCAATCCCATCGTGCCCATCTGATGGGTCAGAACCCCCTGCAATTCGTCGGGCAGCTCCTCGAGCGGAATATCGGCCCCTTCGTTCAGCAGCAACCGGACCACAATCGCTGCCTTTGCGCGCCCCGCGAGGGACGAGATACTGGGTTTGGTCGGAACGGTGTCTGACACATCAACTGTGCGCGCTGCCGTGCCCGGCACCGTCAAAGCGGTCTCCTGCTGCATTCTATCAAGCCTCTGTCTTACACCGGTTTTGCTCCGGGACAGGGCCAGATTAGCGGCAAAGCAGTAAAGAAAAACTGAAGCTCAATACGAGAAAGTCAGCCCGGTTTCCAAAGCTGTGCGCAAGGACGTCTCTGGCCAGGTACCGGCCCCACCGCGGGCGCGGATTTCCTTCCATTGGGCTATGGCCAATTCGGTTTTGCCTTCGGCGACAAATCCTTGGCCCATGTATGACCGCGCCAACAGATTATCCGGGTTCTGCGTGATGGCACGTTGGTAATATTGATTGGCCAGCTCTGCATGTCCCAGTTTGCGATGCGTGAACCCCCAATAGGTCAGAACGCCGTCGTCGTTCTGATCCGCCATCGCAGACAGCACGCCCTGCGCATCGTCATAGCGTCCGGCATAAGCCAATTCGCGTACGGCACCATACAGTGTTTCGGTATCCAGAGATGAGTTCTTGGGCCTGACACACCGCTTCTTTTTCTCATCCCAGACACGCACGCCCTTGCACGTCTTGGTGGTCTCGGACGGTTTCGGCGGGTTGGTCCAGGTGGTTCCACCATTCCCGTTGCCACCAGCCGCAAAGGCAAATCCGGGCATGGCGACGGCCAAAGCAAGCAAAACACGCATTAAAATCACTCCAATTGATCACTTGGATAGAGTTTAGTGCAAAAAAGAACCGGCGCCCCTCAAAACGGAGCGTCCGCAATAAAAAACCTGTGAGATGTGCGTCAGCTGTTGATAATCTTGACGCAACTTTGGCTGTTTGAATCCCAAGTGGTGCCTGCCGCGCAGGATTGCGCCTGATGTTCGCGGCCCGAGCACCCCATTGCCGCTGCCAGGGATGGCAACAAGAGTGCTGCGGTCAGCACAAGAGTTCCGACTTTCATAATCCGTCCTCCCAATTTTGTGGGCGTATCATAGGTCCAGAGGACGAATATCCAAAGCAAAAGATGAAAAACGGTTCGTGAATCAAAAAGACCGGCACAGGGCCGGTCTTTGAGGCGAGTAAGCTATATCAGCTTAGTCTTTGAAGACACGCTTGAAAATCGTATCCACGTGTTTCGTGTGATAGTCCATGTCAAATTTTTTGTTGATCCCATCAGTGCCCAGCGCAGCAACCACATCCGCGTCTGCCAGCAACTGTTCCCGGAAATCGACCCGCTCTTCCCAGACTTTCAACGCGTTGCGCTGTACCATGGAATAGGCATCTTCGCGCGACACACCCGCCTGTGTCAGCGCCAGCAAAACCCGCTGTGACATCACCAGGCCGGGGAATTTGTTCATGTTGTCCAACATGTTTTCCGGGAAGACCAACATTTTTTCCACGACACCGGCCAGGCGGTGCAGGGCAAAGTCCAATGTCACGGTCGCATCCGGACCAATGGCGCGTTCGACCGAGGAATGCGAAATATCACGTTCATGCCACAGCGCCACGTTTTCCATCGCAGGCACCACGGCCATACGCACCAGGCGCGCCAGACCGGTCAGGTTTTCCGTCAGAACCGGGTTCTTCTTGTGCGGCATCGCCGACGATCCCTTTTGCCCCATCGAGAAAAACTCTGCGCCTTCCAGAACTTCGGTGCGCTGCATGTGACGGATCTCGATCGCGACGTTTTCGATCGACGAGGCGATCACACCCAACACGGCAAAGAACATCGCGTGGCGGTCGCGCGGGATCACCTGGGTCGAAATCGGTTCGGGCGACAGGCCGAGTTGGGCACAGACATGCTCTTCGACGGCGGGGTCGATATTGGCAAACGTCCCAACAGCGCCCGAGATCGCCCCGGTGGCCACTTCGTCACGGGCCGCCTGCAGACGGGTTTTGTTGCGATCCATCTCGGCATAAAAGCGGGCAAAGGTCAGCCCCATCGTGGTGGGTTCGGCGTGGATGCCGTGGCTGCGACCGACGCGCACCGTGTCCTTGTGTTCGATGGCGCGGGTCTTGAGCGCGGCCAGAACCCGATCCACACCCTCCAACAGAATGTCAGCCGCACGCACCAGTTGGACGTTCAGACAGGTGTCCAGAACGTCCGACGAGGTCATGCCCTGGTGCACGAAACGGGCTTCTTCGCTGCCGACGTGTTCGGCCAGATGGGTCAGAAAGGCGATGACATCGTGTTTGGTGACGGCTTCGATCTCGTCGATCCGGGCCACGTCGAACTCCACGTCCTTGGCCTTCCACACGGCATCAGCGTTTTCCTGAGGGATCACGCCCAGGTTTGCCATTGCGTCGCAGGCATGCGCCTCGATCTCATACCAGATGCGGAATTTGGTCTCGGGCGACCAGTTGGCAACCATTTCGGGGCGGGAATAACGCGGGATCATATCACGGCCTTGTGTAGTTCATTGGGTTGAGCGCGGTGTAAACTGTGCAGGACATAACGACAAGACGGGAGCGACACAATGAAACGGATGACCCATGTTTTATGGATTTCGGCGATCATGATCGGTGGGCTGGCTGCCCCGAGTCTGGCGGGCAACTCGTCCCAAAGCGCTCAGGTTGCCCAGCAGGCCGGCTCCAATGCATTAAGCACGCTCACCGGATCGCGGAAATCCGGTTCGGGCCATCAATGCAGCGGTCGCTGACCCATTGAGTCCGGGCTTTGGCAGATCTGTCAAAGCCATGTAACTGAACAATAAGCCAATGCCCCCTTCCGACGAGCGGAAGCGGGCATTTAAATCGCGTTTTTGGTCAGGATTGATGGTCGGAAACCGCGTGCCAGCGTGGTCTCATTCGGCCTTCATATGGGCGAACAGGTCTGAATTCATGCAATAATCCGGGGTTTTGTCCAACTCAGTGGTGCCACCTTGCAGTTCGACACAGCCAGTCTGGTTGCTGCATTGGCTGCAACGCATGACGGCGCGACGGTATTTCTGGGCCTCCATTTCGGGATCGCGCCCGATGGCATCGGCAAAATCGACCCCCATTCGTTCGGCCATACCGTTGACCAGATCGCTGCTTTGTCCGACTTTTGTAAACAGGCCCATGTTTCATCTCCTCACATCTGACCGGTGTGCCATTGGCATTGGAGCATTGTGAAGGGATTGCACCGGCTTTCCTTGATGTCGATCAATAACGCGTCAAACCGGGTGCCGAACCGGCAAGCGGGGTCACTAGTTTGTGACTAGAGCGCCCAGTCAGTCTCTCTTAGCGTTGGTGCGAGGCATCAGGGTGATGCAATCAGGGCACGCGTGCGGAAGGGGCAGAGGATGTCGAAGTGGGGACTGAGGAGTCTGGTGTTGGCAACGGGCATGGCAGGTCTGGGACTGCCGGTGATTGCCCAAGAGGGCTGGACGCCCGCACTGGGTGAGGAGATCCGCAGCGCGCTTGAAGGGCGCAGCCTGATCTATGACCGTGGTGCGTGGCAGGATTTTAACGCATCAGGGCGCACATTGTACAATGCGGGACGCGACAGCTGGGGATATTGGGCTGTGCGTGATGATCGGTATTGTTCGATGTGGCCACCGTCGGACATTTGGGCCTGCTACAAGGTCGAAGTCACCTCTACGGCGGTCCGTTTTGTCGATCCGGGCGGCGAGATCACCACAGGCACCTATCGCGATTAAGGCGACCGCCATGCCACGGGCCGGAAAATTATGAATTTTCCGGTCAAAAATCTTATCTAAGATTTTTGCCACCGCCCGTGGTGAAGGGCGTTCCTCAGATCAACCGGGTCACCACATGGGCAGAATGTTCCAAGGTGCGATGTACCGGGCATTTGTCGGCGATTTCCAACAGCTTTTCCCGCTGTGCCTGATCCAACCCGCCTTCGAGCCGGATGGACCGGGTGAACTGGTCGATCTTGGATGGCCCGCCCGGAGCGGCATCCTGGGCATGGACCTTGTCGTGGCTGATGTCGACGCTGACACCATCCAGCGGCCAGCCCTTGCGCCGGGCATACATGCGAATGGTCATTGACGTACAGGCCCCAAGCCCGGCCGAGACCAACCCATAGGGCGTCAGCCCCTGATTGGTTCCGCCATACGCCAGCGGCTCATCAGCCAAGATATGGTGATCGGGACCGGATTGGATATCCTGCAGGAACCCGCCGGGGTCGGCCTCGGTGACACGCAAGACGCCCTCCGGAGCACCGGGCGGCGGGGCCGGGGGGCACAGGTCCAGATACCGCTGCACCCAGGCCGAAATAACCTCTGCGGCGTATTCCGCGTCTTCGGCGCGCGAGATCAGGTGGTCGGCGTCATCCAGCGTGACAAAGCTTTTGGGATGTTTGGCAGCCAGAAAGATCTGTGAGGCGTTTTCGATGCTGACGGTTTCGTCGCGGGGACCATGCAACACCAGCAAGGCCGCCCGCAGGTCCGAGATCGCTGGCGCGAGCTGTTCCTGATTTATGTCGTGAATAAAGTCGCGTCCAATACGGAATGGGCGCCCCCCCAACGTCACATCCGCTGCGCCTTCGGTTTCAATCCGAGACAGGGCATCGGTGAAATGGTGGGTCACATGGCCAGGATCGAATGGCGCGGCCAGGGTGACCACGGCCTTGATCGACGCAATCCCCTCCCGCGCACGCAAAACGGCGGCTCCACCCAGCGAATGTCCGATCAACAACTGAGGTGCCATATTGCGCCCGTCCAGATAGCGGGCCGCAGCGATGAGATCCTGCACGTTCGAAGTAAATGTGGTGTTTTCGAATTCTCCTTCGGAATGTCCCAACCCGGTGAAATCGAACCTGAGCACCGCAATTCCCATTCCGGCCAATCGCCCCGCAATGCGCCGTGCGGCGGGAATGTCCTTGGAGCAGGTGAAACAATGGGCAAACAGCGCAGTGGCCAGAACCGGCCCATTGGGCAGGTCCAGACGGGCGGCCAGCTGATTGCCGTCATGGCCGGGAAAAGTGATGCGTTCCGTATTCATCGTGTCGAGATCCTTTTGGCGTTCCATCCAAGATGCGGCAGCGACCAGCCCGCGCCAACCCTTGTGACACTCAGGTCGCGCGAAGGTGAGCAGTCGGGAGTGTGACGGCATCATGGCGCACCGGCGCCCTATGACCCAATGGCACCCACGGGATTGCCATGTTCGCCCCGTACCAAGCGTCTACCTGAATGAAATCCCACCCGCGCCCCGCGGTTCGTGGGATACCGAAAGGGTGGTCAAATGTTGGATGGAGCAGGACAGAACGGCACCGAAACTGGCGCAGACCCGGGCTTGTACGCGTTTGTGCGTGCGCGCATTGAAGGGGGGCATGACCAATTGTATCAGGCCCTGGGGTGTCCCCAGGATGCCGAGGCGCTGGAATTTCGCCTGCTCAAACGCGGCAGTCGTGCGTTTTCTCTGGAATGCAGGGCCGGGACCACGTCTGCTCTTCTCAAGATCTTTTGCGGCCCTGACGCCGGAGCGGCCTATGCGCGCGAAAAGATGTCGCTGATGGTGATGGCACCAACCGGGTTGGTTCCCGGGATGTTGGCAGTATCTGATCAAAGGCACTTTCTACTCGAACACTGGCACAACCCTGTTGCCTGGCCCGAGACGTCACAGCGTGCGCCTGCGGTTGCGGCGGCACGACGGATCGGGGATTGGATTGCCCGGTTCGATGCGCGCGCGCCTGCGGGAAGCCGGTGCGGGAACTGGTTTGAATATCTGACAAAATGCGGCGGCGACATCGACCTGGGGCAGGTGCCTTGCGCGCGTGATATCCTGTGTGACATTCCGCTGTGCGGCACGGTTCTGTCCCGCAATGACGGTGCGCTCCACAATTTTCTGGAAACTTCGACGGGCGATCTGGTCGGTTGTGATTTCGAAAACGCGCGGATGAAGCCGCGGGGCTGGGATTACATTCAGGGATACATCAGTTTGATCGAACGATACCCGGAAGCGGCACAACAGGTGATCCAAGCCTATACGGAAGGGTTCAGCCATGCCCATCGGGGGGCTTTGTTGGTCAATGAGCTGAACGATGTTGCCCGCATTCTGTTTTGTGCCCGCGCCACACAGGGCCGTGCCCCACAGGAGGTGTTGTCGTGGCAGTAGAGGTTCTGACAGTCACCCTTGGACAGACCCGCAAGATCAAGGGAAAGGATCTGATTTCAGGCGACGAAGATGACAATCAGATCGTTACCGTTTTGGACGGCGGCGACCTGCGCAATTCCTATGTGTTTGAATTCTGGGGCAAGGGTACGCCGACCGAACCGGGGGCCGGGCCGGGCGGGGATGATGAATTTCATTTCGACCTTTCCGGCTTTGATGATGATTTTTCCATTTCGATCAAAAGCTTTGATGAAGGTGACTGTTTCTCGTTCACCAATTTTGACAGCTATTCGGTTGTCGGGAACACCTACACATTTCAATACACAGGGTCGGATGGGCAACCGCATACGGTTTCCATCGATGCAGAGTCGACAAATGGAACCGGGGTTGCCTGTGTCATGGTGTGTTTCGTGCGGGGCAGCCGTATCCGGACACCCGCCGGCCCGATGGCCATCGAGGATCTGAACGCCGGCGATCAGGTCATATGCGGTGACGGTCAGTCCCGTGAGATCCGCTGGGTCGGGGGGCGCAAACTGTCGGCTGCCGATCTGATGGCGCATCCCGACCTGAAACCTGTTCGGTTCGGCCGCAATGCCATCGCGCCGGGGCAACCCGACGCCCCGCTGTTTCTGTCGCCGCAACATCGGGTGTTGTTGCGGGACTGGCGGGCCGAACTGCTGTTTGGCGACAACGAAGTGCTGGCCGCGGCGAAATCCTTGGTCAACGACACCGATATCCGGGTGCAGGAGCCCTGTGGGGATGTCGAGTATTTTCACATTCTGCTGGATGGGCATCACACCGTTTTTGCCAATGGGGTCGAATGTGAAACCCTGATGCCGGCGGAATTGATGCGCAATGCGTTACCGGCCAAAGCCCGCGATGAGATCGCCCATATCTTTCCTGATCTGGTCGGGAATTTGGCCAGCTTTGGGCAATTGTACCGCAGGGCGTTGAAACCATTCGAGGTCAACGCCCTGCGGATGACCTGAGATCAGGCCTGGCCCATCAGGGCCGGGTCAAACGGGTATCTGGTCAGGTTTTCATGTCCGTCTTCGGTGATCAGCACCTGATCTTCGAGCTTGATCGAGAAGTCGCCGCCTTCGGGGCTGACCAACGCCTCGACGCATAACACCATGCCCGGCTCCAGCTCATAGTCAAAAGCACCTTCGACCATGGCATCAGGATAGGCGACCAGTGGCCATTCATCGCACAGACCAACCCCATGCATCATGCAGCCGTATTTTTGTTTCTGGTACTGGCTGTCCAAGGGATGGCAATTGCGCGACAGATCCTGAATGTTCACTCCGGGTTTCAGCATCTCCATGTTCTTCATGATGTGTTCATGACCATGCTGCATGGCATAGACCATATCCGCGGGTGGCTTTTGATCGCCGATCCACCAACTGCGTGAAATATCTACGCAAATGCCGTAGGATCCGACCAGATCAGTGTCAAAGCTGATGATTTCATTGTTCTGGATGATGCGTGGGCCGCATTCCTGGAACCAGGGATTGGTCCGGGGACCCGAGGACAGCAGCCGCGTTTCGATCCATTCGCCACCACGTTTGATGTTTTCGGCATGAAGCACGGCCCAGACATCATCTTCGGAGATGCCGCCACCAGGTATTTGTTCGCGGGCAAATGTCTCCATTTCCCCCACGGCGATCTCGCAGGCGACCGACGCGCACCGCATGGCCAGGATTTCATCAGGGCCTTTGACCGCACGGCATTTTTCAGTCAGTTCTTCGCCTGGCATGACTTCGATGCCCTGCGCTTCGAGCGCGCGCAGACCAGCGATCATGATCTTGTCCACGGCCAGGCGTTTGTTGCCTTCTGAATGTTCTTTGAGCAGCTTGCGTACCTCATTCGAGAACACATCCGCCTGCACATCCACCCGGTCACCACGGTCGAAATAGAACAGATCGGCACCAGCGCGTTGTTCTTTGACCAGGGGGTTGTATTCGCTGAGGAACGGCGACTGTTTATAGTCCCAGATCACCATATAGCCATCGGCACAGATCATCAGCGCGCGAAACGGGTTGTGGGTGTTCCACAGCTGCATGTTGGTGCTGTCGGTGGCATACCGAATGTTGAGCGGATCAAACACCAACAGCCCGCCATAGCCACGCTCGTTGATGAATTTCACCAACCGCTCCCAGCGAAACTGCCGCATCCGTTGCAGGTCGGGCAGGTGCAAACCGGCCTCGGCCCACTCGGAAAAGGCCAATTGGGTCGGGCCGATTTCGACACGGTTGTTGTCGTTAGGTGTGTTGTCGCCCAGCGTTGCACCGCGTGTGGGGTCGATTTTGCGGGTGTCGCGATAGTGTTCGTTCATGGCTGGTCCCTGTCTGGCAACGATTCCCGAACGAGTGTGCAAAGCGTCGCGGCGTCCATCTTGCCCATTTCCGACATTCCTGACACATGTGTTCATTAATCTGTCGCCGGCGATCAACCCGCCACAGCCCCGGTCGCCCCCAGCAGCGGAGCCTGATATGGACCCCATTGTACAGGAACGTATCCCCTATGACGTGTCAGGCAGCCACAGGCTGCCGGGCGTGCGTCCGCTGTCCATGGATCAGGTGATGGTGCGCGATGAGGCCTTTGCCGGACAGATGGCGGAACGCGACAGGGTGCTGCAAACGCGGCGACACGATGTCGTGGCGCTGCAGGATGGGGCCAAGGCGGCAGCCGATGAGCTGTTGGATCTGGTGTTGAACCTGGCCTATCCCGCACAGGCAGGGGCCGCGGTGGTGCGTCGACCAGATACCAAATCCGTATCAATTGACCGGACGGACCCATTGGGAACGGTTGGCCGGTTGGTTCAGGAGGATTTCTGCATCTTGCAAAAACAGGGGGATGAACACGTTCTGACGGGGGCGGTTTTGTGTTTTCCTGCAAGCTGGATGTTGTCGGAAAAGATAGGCCGCCCTTTGACGGATATCCACATGCCTGTCGATGGCTATGACCCCGGCGTTGCCACGCGTGTGCAGCGGCTGTTTGACGGGGTACAGCCAGGGCGGCCCATGTGGCGGTTTAACGTGCTGCGCTACAATGATCCGGATTTGCATCAGCCCCGCAGCCAATACGCAAGGCGCGGCGATCAATCCGACAAGAATGCAAAATATATCCGCAGTGAACGGCAGGTCATTCTGAGGCTCCCCGAAACACGGGCGGTGGTTTTCTGCATCCACACCTTTGTCGTGTTCAGCTGTGCCGGGGATTATTCGACCATTCCCGGCTGAGCTCGCGTAGAGGACAAACGATATGCGCCCACCGAACTTGCGAATTTGCAATTTCGGTGGGTGGAAATCGTTATATGCTTTGCATCAGGGCAGGTAGTTGACCACACTGGCCAGCGCGCCCGAGCTTTGTAGCATCACCAGCAGGCCGGTCAGCGACAGAACATGGGTGTTCAGGCGGAAATCTTCGCCCCTGACCAGATTGACAGCGGCCAGCGAAACCGCAACCGGTGCAGAGAGGAACACGACCATACCCGTCATTCCCCAGGTTGCGAGCCTGCGAATGTCGCTCGCGGCCTCTTCCTGGTCCGGAGACAATTCGGTCGGATGGGGGCCGACCCGAAAGGCCAGTGCCAGAGTTTCCTCCTGGGTGAGGTCGATCAACCCGACTTCACCGCTATGCGGAACCTGACCCAGAATGGTGTCATAATGTTCCATCAGGTCGGGCGCAGTTTCATCCACATCGGCAAAACGCTGACCGTGCTGGTCCAGGATCTCCTGGCGACCACGGACACGGCGCGGCGAAATATGGGAAAACGCTCCCAGGAACTCATCGATTGGCAGCGCCGTGTCCGGGTCCATCCATTCGACCTGTTCGGCGTCGCAAATGTCGACCATGCGATACAGCAGCACGACCATCATCAATTCGGTGATATCGCGATCTTCGCGCCCCGGAAGGACCGGGGTGAATTCGATAGCGATCCTTTGGATCTGGTCTTCATAAGAAGGAACTGCCTGCCCGCAGTTCATGTTTCCAAGGTCCTCAAGTTCGAGGTTGACCTTGTATTGGCTCGTCAGAACGACGGCTGACTTGCCGCCTTGGATAGTCTGGCGTTCGACCGGGTGTCCATAATCTTCTAAAGTTGCCGACACGATCCTGCTGAATTGGTCCAGCGGGTTTTCTGCGTAACCATAGAATACTAGTCCACCGTGATATCTGCCTGTAGTGGTCACGATGACGTCCTCCAGTTGCCTTCATTACGGTTAACGCTACGCCGTGAAAGAGATTAAAATGTGACGCAAAACAGAAATTGCAGCGGCACGTATGATCTGGGTGACGTTGGGTTCGAAAACTGGATTCCCCTGTGTTTCAAGGCGCATCAGGTAAATTAGTTGTGAAAAATTAAGCTTTGGGGCAAAACCTTGGCGTGGATTGGTCCGCATTCAGCCACAAAAGGGAAAAAGCGGATTGGATTTCCGCAGACCAGGGGACAATCTGTTCAGCGGTCGATCTGGGCTCCCATGATGGCGATCGCCTTTTGATAGACCGTGGCGGCGTTCCATTCCTTGATCACTCGGAAATTCGGTTCGCCCGGTTGATACCCTTTGCCAGGTCTCCACCCTTTTTTGCGCAGGTAATAAGCCGTCGATGCCAGGGCATCCGCCTGGTTGTAGAAATCGATGCGCCCATCGCCGTTTCCGTCCTGCCCGTATTGCAACGCATTGCCCGGTAGAAATTGGGTGTGCCCCAGTTCGCCATGTTTTGCCCCCAATGTCGCAGGAGTGATGGCCCCCTGATCGACCAGCTTGAGCGCGCCAATGGCGTGGGGCACAAAGAATTCAGACCGACGGCAATCATAGGAAAGGGTCACGATGGCCGACACGATCTGGCTGTCGCCCATGAAGCTTCCAAATGCAGTTTCCATGCCGTGAATGGCGATCAACACGCCCGCGGGCACACCGTATTTGCGTTCCAGTGCCGCGTAAAAATTGGCATTTCTTGCCTTGCGTTTGCGGCCCTGCGCAACGATCGTGGTGGACCCGCGCACTTTCATGAATTTGTCCAAACTGTATTTGAACGACTTCTGATTGCGGTCAGCAGCAATCGTGCGGGTGGCATATCGTGACTGCGCCAGCGCCTTGAGCCCGGGAGATTTCACCCCAGCCTGTTTCGCGGTTCTGGCGAAATCCTTTTTCCATGCGTTGAACCCAGCAGATGTATTTCCGCATGGCGCAGCCAAAGCGCTGGTTGCGAGGCTTGCAAAAACAACGGCGGGAAAAACAAGGTGACGCATGAAACCGGCTTTCAAAACAAGGACATTGCCTATTAGCCTAAGCCATTTGTTCCGAATTGCCAGCCAAAACACGGCCCGGGCGTATTCGCATCAGGCAAAGGCTGAGGTAGACGCCAACGCCAGCCCATCAGCCACCGCCGTCATTGCATTGGCATTGTGGATTCGGGCGTTGGGACACAGTTGGCGCAGGTCGGTTGCGATCGCGTCCAACAAGGACGATCCGCCGACCAGAACGATCCGGTTGATCCGTGGTGGTGCAATTTCGGCCAGTGTCAGCGCCTGTGTGGCATGGTCGGTGATTTCGCTGACCTGATCGCTCAGCGACCGGTTCAGCGCCTCAGATGACAGCGGCACCGTCAGGCCGCGTTCCAGAACCTTCAGATCGATGCGTGGGGCCGGATGATCCGGCTGGTTGGCCAGGATCTTGCCGCGTTCCACGGCAAAGGCCACATCATGGCCCAACTCGTCCTCCAGCACGCTGACCAACCGGGTCAGCTTGGCCGGCTCAACCGCGTGTTGGGCCAGGTCGCGTGCCTTGCGTCGGGTGTCGGCGCTGTAGAGGAAGGGAATCATCTGCCAGGTGGCCAGATCGTTGAAGATGCGGTTGGGTGCGGGCAGGGTACCCTGGCCAAAGCTGTTGCGGATGGCGCTGCCCCGACCCAACAGGGGCATGACGTGATCAATGCTGAGCCGGCGGTCAAAATCCGTTCCCCCCAACCGCAACCCGTGCGAAATCAGCACCTGGGTGGTGCCATCGCCCTGTTGTTCGAACACGGTATAATCCGACGTTCCGCCACCGATGTCGACAACCAAACCCAATCCGGCCTCTGGCGCGGTTGCACGCAGGGCGGCTTCGGGTTCATACATGAATTGCACATCTGCAAAGCCAGCCCGCAGATAGCAGTCGCGCAGGTCTATTTCTGCCTGCGCATTGCGCGCTGCATCCTGGCTGTGAAACAGCACGGGACGCCCGGACAGCGCATGGGTAAAATCCTGATGCGTGGCGGTTTCTGCCCTGGTTTTCAACGCGCGCAGAAAGCGGGCGATGATGTCGATGAAATCCATCTCCTGTTTGTAGATCCGCCGTTTCTCCCGCAACAGCGGCGTGCCCAGAAGGCTCTTGAGCGCGCGCATGAACCGGCCTTCGTCGCCTTCGATCAGCGCCTGTGTGGCGTCGCGACCGATCCGCATGGTGCTGGCCCCATGATCAAAGAACACGGCCGTCGGCAGCGTGGTTTCACCCGCCTCTACATCAATCAGCCAGGGACGACCGGCAACCGTTACTCCGGCTGCGGAATTCGATGTTCCAAAGTCGATACCAAGTGTGTTGGGTGCGGCCATGGCGCGGCTCCTGTCGATCAGCAGAGCCGCGCTGAATATCGGTTGCTTGTGCCGGAATCAAGACTGCAGAACGGCAATGACTTCGATCTCGATAACCATGTCCGGATATACCAGATTGGGCACAGGAATGCCGGTCGTGGCCGGGCCGGGCGCGGTGTAGGAATTGGAGCGGATCAGCAGATTTTCATGCAAGGCCTCGGCAGAGGCGCTGCCCTGATAAAAGGTGGTGACCTTGACCACATCATCCAGATCGGCCCCGAATTCGGCCAGGACCCGTGCCACATTGCCCATGGCAATGCGGGTTTGGGCCACCATATTGCCGGGTTCCAGCACATTGGCCTGCGCATCCAGGGCAACCTGACCGCCGACGTGGATGACCTGCCCGGATTTGACACCGTGTTTATAGGGCAGGGCAGTGGTCCAGTTCCAATGCCCGTCAGGCCAAACATGGCTGATCTGACCGTTGGTGCCGATACAGGCTGTGGCAGCGATGCGGGTCGTCAACCCGTCATGGGGAAAGGACGGCACCGGGATGCCCGTCGGTGTCGGACCGGGATCGGGGAAATATTCGGCGCGGATACGGGCAGAGATTTCCCAATCTTCGGCTGTGCCATCGCCCCGATAGAATGTGTTGACCTTGACCACATCTTTCAGATCGGCCCCCGCGGTCTGCAAGGCGCGCGACAACCGGTCCATCATCAGTCGCGTCTGGGTCACGATATCATCGGGGTGGGCGACAGATCCATCGGCGGCCATGGCCGTCATGTCACCGGTAAAGATCATGTCGCCGCATTTGATGACATGCGAAAAGGTGGCGGGCAGAGCAGGCATGTCATCCAGATAAAACGTCTGACGCGGCAGGGTGCCGCCATCTGCGTCACGCATGGCGACACCTTCGATTTCGCACAGCATGTCAGGGTAACACAGCTCTGGCAGGTTGATCAGATTGACCACCGGCCTGACCTCGGGGCCGATGATGTCGGCCATCTGAGCCAGCAGCCGGGATTCATCCTGTGCGTTCCCGACATAATAGACAACCAGCCGCACCAGATCCCCGAAACCGGCTCCCAGATCGTTTAGCAGGTCCGACATATAGGCCATGGAATTGCGCACCTGGCAGTCCAGATCTCCGATATTTCGCACGTTGCCCTGCGCATCCAGATCCACCTGACCACCTGTAAAGATCAGATCCCCCGCCCGCACCGCGTGATGGTGGGTCAGCCGGACCGGCCAATCCCAATGCCCGTCCGGAAAACTGTATTGTCTGGTCATGTTGTGGGGGATCCTTGGCATGTGGAACTGGCGAGAGTCGCAAGTAAGCACAGGTCCGGGACACCAGCCAAGTGTATTTCCGACCGAGGCCGGTCGCCTGGCCACAAAAAATGGTGCCTGATTTGGCACGCCTCAAGCCAGAAGTGTTGTAGCCCCAATGGCGGCTGGGCGGACCAGGCCGTCATCCAACTGGAGGCCAGCATTATTGCGTCGCCTTACTGGTCAGTTGCTCCTGGGTAGCTGACAACGCTCCGATATCTGTCGTCCGCGTGGAGCTGCCAATAGAGCGCCATCATGCGTTCTGACAGCAGGCCCACTTCTCCCGATCCAATGGGCTGCCCATCTATTTTGGAGACAGGCATGACGCCTCCGGCTGTTGATGTGACAAAGACCTCATCCGCCGATTTCAGGTCTTTAACCGCAATATCCTGCGCGTGACACGGGAGGCCCATTTCTGCGCAGAGGTCAAAGATGGTCTGACGTGTAATGCCCAACAGGACGCTCAGGTTGGGTGTTGAAACCACGCCGTCTTTCACTGCAAAAATATTGAATCCGGGTCCTTCGGATACGTTGCCGTTGACGTCAATCAATACTGCTGTGTCCGCCCCCCGTTCATAGGCCGCATACAGCCCCTTCACCATATCCAGCCAATGGTAGTTCTTGACCGTCGGATCGACCGAGGATGGCGGGATGCGCAGAACATCCGTCACGGCCAGGTGCAGGCCACGTTCCATCTGTTCCTTGTTGGCGACAGAGCCGAATGGAATGGCGAACGCAATAAGACGGTTTTCTGCATCCCGTGGGTCCCGGCTGAACTCCGGGGATGTCCCTCGGGTGCAGATGAATTCCACATAAGCGTTCTCGAGCCCGGACAAGGCCACGCAATTGTGCAGGATTTCCGTCACTTGGGCTGCGTCATATGGAATCGACATATGCAGTTCCGACATCCCGCGAAAAAAACGCTCCAGATGGTCGCCCAATCTGAAAAAAGCGCCGTTCCACACATGGACGACATCATAGGTCGCGTCTGAATGAAGAAACCCATAGTCCAGAACCGAAAGCTTCGCCTCCTGGATCGGCAAATACTGTCCGTCCATATAGGCAACGCCGGGTGGGTAGGTGCGAGGGTCGACGTGGCGCGCGGTTAACTTGGGCAATTTGTGCATGATCGAACTTTCGATGAAAAGAGTCGGCTGGTCCGATTAAAAGTATCGGGTTTTCCTGAGCATTTTGCCTGATATTGAGTATGCTGCCGGGCAAGATGATGCAAATTTGGCAAGGAGCGTGAACAATATGCCTGTCACACTGGATGACACCGACAGGAAGCTTCTGGAGCTGCTTCAGCGCAACAATCGCCTGACGGCAGACGAGTTGGGGGACCATGTCGGAACGTCACGCTCGTCGGTTCAACGGCGCATGAAACGGTTCCGGGACGAAGGGGTCATCGAAGCGGACATTTCCGTCCTGTCCGCCAAAGCCGTCGGGCGTCCTATGACCTTTATCGTAGAAGTGGAACTGGAACGCGAACGCACTGACCTGCTGGATGAATTTCGCCGCTCAATGCTGGCGTTGGATGATGTTCAACAATGCTACTACGTCACAGGGCACACTGACTTCATTCTGATTGTCACGTCCGCGGATATGGCCGCATATGAAGAATTCAGCCGACAGGTGTTTACGGACAACCCCAACATCCGAAGGTTTCACTCAAACGTCGTGGTGAGCCGCGTCAAAGCTGGTTTGCAGGTGCCGCTTTAGCATTTCGGCCGGGGACATCTATTGTTCGACGAATGCCCATTCCGGTCCCAAACCGATCTTTGGGGGTGTTGCAGATCGCTCCCGGGGTGGGGCGCGGGCTGCAATACGATTGAAAAAGGGCGTCCCAAATCGGCACGCCCTTTTTCAGTTTTATCAGTCAGCAGCTCAGCAGATCAGCAGCTGTAATACATTCCGAATTCCACCGGGTGGGGTGTGTGTTCGAACAGCTGGATCTCTTCCATCTTCAGCGCGATATAGCCGTCGATCTGGTCCTTGGTGAACACGTCACCCTGCAGCAGGAAGTCGTGGTCGGCGGCCAGCGAGTCGATGGCTTCACGCAAGCTGCCGCAGACGGTCGGGATGCCTTCCAGCTCTTCGGCCGGCAGATCGTACAGGTTCTTGTCCATGGCTTCGCCGGGGTCGATCTTGTTCTTGATGCCGTCCAGGCCGGCCATCAACAGCGCTGCAAAGCACAGATAGGGGTTGGCAGCCGGATCGGGGAAACGAGCTTCGACGCGCTTGGCCTTGGGCGATTCAGTCCATGGAATACGGACACAACCGGACCGGTTACGGGCCGAATAAGCGCGCAGAACGGGGGCTTCGAAACCGGGGATCAGACGCTTGTAGCTGTTGGTCGCCGGGTTGGTGAACGCGTTCAGAGTTTTGGCATGCTTGAGGATACCACCGATGAAATACAGTGCCTCATCCGACAGATCGGCGTATTTGTCGCCAGCGAACAGTGGCTTGCCGTCTTTCCAGATCGACATGTTCACGTGCATGCCGGTGCCGTTGTCGCCATAGATCGGCTTGGGCATGAAGGTGGCGGATTTGCCATAGGCGTGGGCCACATTGTGGATCACGTATTTGTATTTCTGCAGCTCGTCGGCCTGTTTGGTCAGGCTGTCAAAGATCAGGCCCAGCTCGTGCTGGCAGGACGCAACCTCGTGGTGGTGCTTGTCGACCTTCATGCCCAGACGCTTCATGGTCGAGAGCATTTCGCTGCGCAGGTCCTGGGCTTCGTCGGTGGGGTTCACCGGGAAGTAACCACCCTTGAGGCCAGGGCGGTGGCCCATGTTGCCCATTTCATATTCGGTGTCGGTGTTCCATGACGCATCCGAGGCATCGACTTCGTAAGAGACCTTGTTGATGGTGTTGGAGAACCGAACGTCGTCAAACAGGAAGAATTCCGCTTCGGGGCCCATATAGGCCACATCACCGATACCGCTGGACTTCAGATAGGCTTCGGCCTTCTGAGCGGTGCCGCGCGGGTCACGCTCATAGGCTTCGCCGGTGTCGGGTTCCACGATCGAGCAGTGAATGCAGATGGTTTTTTCCGCATAGAACGGATCCACATAGGCCGACGTGGTGTCAGGCATCAGTTTCATGTCCGAGTTTTCGATCGACTTCCAACCGGCAATCGAGGAACCGTCGAACATAAAGCCTTCTTCGAGGAAGTCTTCGTCGACCAGGTCCACGTCTACGGTCACGTGCTGCAGCTTGCCGCGCACGTCGGTGAAACGAATATCCACATATGCGGCGTCTTCGTCTTTCATCATCTGGAGAACTGCGTCTACGCTCATTCCCTTGGTCCTTCTGATTGTCGAATTTCAGATTGCGTTACAGGGCCTGCCGGGGCAGGCCGGGCTATTACAGGGCGTCCGAACCGGATTCTCCGGTCCGAATGCGAATGGCTTGTTCGACGGGGCTGACAAAAATCTTGCCGTCCCCGATCTTGTCTGTTTTTGCGGCGTCCACGATGGCCTCGACGGCGGCATCGACCTGATCGTCGTCCAGCACCACTTCGACCTTCACCTTGGGCAGAAAATCCACCACATATTCGGCACCCCGGTACAATTCGGTGTGGCCCTTTTGACGTCCAAAGCCTTTGACTTCGATCACGCTCAGCCCCTGGACGCCCACGTCCTGCAAGGCTTCTTTGACTTCGTCGAGCTTGAACGGCTTGATGATGGCTTCGATCTTTTTCATTGGCGGGCTCCTGGCAACGTGGTGCAAGCTTGTCTTGGGTGCTCAGATCACTTTCAAATCGCCGGGACAATCGGTTAGGCTGAAAACATTAGAGCCGCGTGACCTGAAAATCAAAAAATGCCCACTTTTTGTGCGGGCTGCTCGAAAAATGAGCAAAATTGAATCCACGAAAGGGACCATATGGCAGAGGTTTTGACTGCGGGTCAGATGCGCGCGATTGAACAGGCGGCCATTGCATCCGGGTCCGTTACCGGGCTCGAATTGATGGAGCGGGCAGGGGCCGGAGTGGTCGCTGCCATATTTGAGGCGTGGCCCCAATGGCAGACGCGAGGGACCACCGCCTCGCGCTCTCCGGAGAATTCTGGCCAAGAAGACGCTCTGAAGGCCGTCGTTCTGTGCGGGCCGGGCAACAACGGTGGCGATGGGTTTGTCATCGCGCGGCTGTTGAAGCAATCCGGTTGGGAGGTAACTGTGTCGGTGTTGGGAGATCCGGACAGGTTGCCGCCGGACGCCCGGACAAATTTCGACCGCTGGGTGGAACTGGGGACATACACACCGTTGACCAAGAACAGCCTGGGAACGGTTGAGACCGGGCCGGACCTGGTTGTGGATGCAGTGTTCGGAACAGGGTTGGCCCGCAAGATCGAGGGAGATCTGGCGGCTCTGTTTTCCCATCTTACGGAGTTGCGTGCAGAGACCGGCGTCAAATGCGTTGCCGTCGATATTCCTTCGGGGGTGTGTTCGGACAGTGGCCAGATATTGGGGATAGCTCCGCATGTGGATCTGACCGTGAGCTTCCACGCTGAAAAGCTGGGGCATACTCTGGACCAGGTCCAGGACCATTCGTCCCGTGTCGTGGTCTGTGATATTGGATTGCCCCATGCAACACCTGCCGAGGCACGGACCCGCTATGCCTGGAAAACAGAGCCGCCCGATGCGGATTCATTGCGCAAAACACCCCAAGCGCAGAAATACAGCTATGGTCACGTGCTGGTTCTGTCCGGAGGCTGCGGCCGTACGGGCGCGGCACGGCTTGCCGCGCGATCCGCGCTGAGGGTTGGGGCCGGATTGGTGACATTGGGGGTGCCTTGTGATGCCCTGACCGAGGTCGCCTGTCAGATCACGGCGGTCATGATGACCCAAATCTCTGATGTGGCTGCCTTGAGGTCCGTGTTAGAGGACAGGCGGTTGAACACCCTGTGCCTTGGGCCGGGGCTCGGGTTGGATGAACGCGCGCGCAGCCTGGTCGAAACGGTTCTCGAACACCGACGCCCTGCAGTGTTGGACGCGGATGCGTTGACGATGTTTCGTGATGATCCCAAGGTGCTTTTTGCCCGGCTGCACGCAGGCTGTGTCATCACCCCGCATGGGGGCGAATTTGCCCGGTTGTTCCCTGATCTTGCCGAACGCCTGATGGCGACAGCGGACAAAGGACCAGCCTATTCCAAAGTCGATGCGACCCGATCAGCAGCCCAGCGGGCCGGGTGCACCGTTTTGTTCAAGGGAGCCGATACCGTCATTGCGACCCCAGATGGGCAATGCGCAGTGCATGTGGCCCAGTTCGACCGGTCGGCCCCGTGGCTGGCAACAGCCGGGTCCGGGGACGTTCTGTCCGGGCTTGTTTCAGGGCTGTTGGCACGGGGGATGTCCCCCATGCAGGCGGCAGAAACGGCGGCATGGCTGCACGTGCAATCTGCGCTGGATTTCGGACCTGGATTGATCGCCGAAGACCTTCCCGAGATCTTGCCGCACACACTGCGCAACCTGATAGGGTGATCCCGGGTCTGCGGCCCGCAGTGGTCATATGTGTCAGGCGGCGCTTTGCAACGGGGTCGCCGGCAAGGGGCCACATTCCACTTCCAACCCGCCTGCATAGACAATGTGGGGGCTGTCGAAATGCAATTGAAACAGGCACCGATCCATTTCGCCCAGATCAGTGATGAATTCGCCGTCGATCAGGTCGCCAATTGCGGCCATCGCCTGGGACGCGCCGAAAACGGCCTTGGCGCGCCAGTCGCGGACCAAGATCCGGTGATCGGCGGGCAGGTCCATATCCTCTTCGGGGCGGGTGTCCCCCAGCGAACCCGCGGCAACCCGGACAGTCCGGACACGGCTGGTGGTCGAGGAAATACCCCTCAGAAGGACCAATCCCGCATCGCGCGAAATGATCTTGTCTCCGGCTACCAGATCCTCAACGGCGACTTCGCCCCGTTGGGTCAGAATAATCGTCCCGGTCAGAAAGCCCGTGATCGCGGGCTGCACAGGCGCAGACGGACTCCGCCCGCGGGCAGAGATGGTTTCTTGCATATTCATGGCAATACTCGCTCGGTTGCCTCATTTTTTTCTTAGAATGTGGCAAAAAATCGTTACTGCTGCGACCTTTTTCTGCCCGAGCGGATGAAATTGACAACTTGGGTGGCCAAACAGGCTCAGTTTCCTCTCGCATCCCAGGAGAAGCTTTGTTATTTAGCGCCGCACGCGCAGCACATAGCGCGTCAGGTTGCGGGTGTGGCGGAATTGGTAGACGCACCAGATTTAGGTTCTGGCGCCGCAAGGCGTGGGGGTTCAAGTCCCTTCACCCGCACCATCAAAACCTCTCTTTTTGCACGTTTTATCAATATATTATGGGCTTGGTTGCGTGTGTCGACCATACATTTTTCCCGGGTTTGGTGAAAACCTGGCTGGATCTACGTTTGGTTTTCCCGGGATGGGTGACCCCGTATCGCGTATCCATCTTGGTTCCGGCGCTGGTAAAACCGGGAGTACGAATCGTGAGATTCGCAAACCCAGTCATAAGAGCGCAAACACATCGGTGTGCGACGTGGATTTGGCATCGTTTGGCGTGGTGTGTTGGACCCATCAACGTCTGCACCGCCAGCCGGAACACGGCGTAGGCGTAGCGTTTCGGATATGGATTCCGCGCTACAGCGTGCTTCTATGGGCTCTGCTCGCCAGTGACAGAAGGGGCCTTTGATAGGTGCAGCCACTCGCACGGCATTGACTGTGGTGCTGGCGGAAAAAACATGTGGGGTCGCCGCTGTGGTGCCAATGTCTTAATGGGTTCGGCAAACCACCATGTTTGATTGGGTTTCGTCAAAAATCGATTTTGAAACCAGCCCGTGATCCGGACTTAACGACGTGACGGTGGGAAACTAGAGGCCACTTGGGGCCGCGATGAATGGCGTGTCATCGCTCGCGCCTTGTGCTGCGCTGAACACGCTGTGTCGGGTGTCGCAAGATGGTCCTGGACCCGCGTTGACAATGGGTTCAGGCCACTTGCACGCGTTTGCGCAAGTGGCCTGTTTTGTTAGGTTTTTTCAGATGTTACAGCACTGTGTCCAGCTGGACGTCGTCGACGCCCCAGGCGTAGGCAATGTTGTTCTTCTGGTGGAATTCCAGAACATTGGTGCCAACCAGCTGATCGGCTGCGTCAATCGAGAACTGCGACGCACCCAAACCGTTGTTCGGGGTGGTGTCCAGGTACCCGATGCTACTGCCGTTCAGGATCACTTCGACCTCGTCGGAGAAATCCACATCATAGCCGTTGAGCGACAGGATCAGTTCATCGGTGCTGCCAACAAAGTCAAAGCTTACGATGCCATCTGCATCGGACAAGCCGTTGAAGTTGTTGCCATAGGCCGCGCTGGCGGCACCGTCGATCACCAGGGTTTCTTCGTGGGTCGGTGCAGGCGGTGGTGGGGTCGTGGTGTCCGTCGCCAGCTGGACGTCATCAACACCCCAGGCATAGGCAATGTTGTTTTTCTGGTGGAATTCCACAACGTTTGTGCCAACCAGCTGATCGGCTGCGTCGATCGAGAACTGCGACGCACCCAGACCGTTGTTCGACGTTGTATCGAGGAACCCGATGCTGCTGCCGTTCAGGATCACTTCGACCTCGTTGGAGAAATCCACATCATAGCCGTTGAGCGACAGGATCAGATCATCGGTGCTGCCAACAAAATCAAAGCTGATGGTGCCATCTGTATTGGACAAGCCGTTGAAGTTGTTGCCATAGGCCGCGCTGGCGGCACCGTCGATCACCAGGGTTTCTTCGTGGGTCGGTGCCGGTGGTGGTGGGGGCGGTGGGGTTGTGGTGTCCGTCGCCAGTTGAACGTCGTCGATGCCCCAAGCATAGGCAATATTGTTCTTCTGGTGGAATTCCACAACATTGGTGCCAACCAATTGGTCGCCCGCATCAATCGAGAATTGCGACGCGCCCAGACCGTTGTTCGCGGTGGTGTCCAGGAACCCGATGCTGGTGCCGTTCAGGATCACTTCGACCTCGTTGGCGGCGTCAATATCATAGCCGCTGAGCGACAGGATCAGATCATCGGTGCTGCCAACAAAATCAAAGCTTACGATGCCATCTGCATCGGACAAGCCGTTGAAGTTGTTGCCATAGGCCGCGCTGGCGGCACCGTCGATCACCAGGGTTTCTTCGTGGGTCGGTGCAGGGGGCGGTGGGGTCGTGGTGTCCGTCGCCAGCTGGACGTCATCAACACCCCAGGCATAGGCAATGTTGTTCTTCTGGTGGAATTCCACAACGTTTGTGCCAACCAACTGATCGGCTGCGTCGATCGAGAACTGCGACGCGCCCAGACCGTTGTTCGACGTTGTATCGAGGAACCCGATGCTGGTGCCGTTCAGGATCACTTCGACCTCGTTGGCGGCGTCGATGTCATAGCCGTTGAGCGACAGGATCAGATCATCGGTGCTGCCAACAAAATCAAAGCTGATGGTGCCATCTGTATTGGACAAGCCGTTGAAGTTGTTGCCATAGGCCGCGCTCTCTGCGCCGTCGATCACCAGGGTTTCTTCGTGGGTCGGTGCAGGCGGTGGCGGGGGCGGTGGGGTTGTGGTGTCCGTCGCCAGCTGGACGTCATCGACGCCCCAAGCATAGGCAATATTGTTCTTCTGGTGGAATTCCACAACATTGGTGCCGACCAATTGGTCGCCCGCATCAATCGAGAATTGCGACGCACCCAGACCGTTGTTCGCGGTGGTGTCCAGGAACCCGATGCTGCTGCCGTTCAGGATCACTTCGACCTCGTTGGCGACGTCAATATCATAGCCGTTGAGCGACAGGATCAGATCATCGGTGCTGCCGACGAAATCAAAGCTCACGATGCCATCCGCATCGGACAAGCCATTGAAGTTGTTGCCATAGGCCGCGCTGGCGGCACCGTCGATCACCAGGGTTTCAACATGGGTCGGTGCCGGCGGTGGCGGCGGTGTGGTGTCGGTTGCCAGCTGGACGTCATCAACACCCCAGGCATAGGCAATGTTGTTCTTCTGGTGGAATTCCAGAACGTTGGTGCCAACCAGCTGATCGGCTGCGTCAATCGAGAATTGCGATGCGCCCAGACCGTTGTTCGACGTTGTATCGAGGAACCCGATGCTGGTGCCGTTCAGGATCACTTCGACCTCGTCGGAGAAATCAATATCATAGCCGTTGAGCGTCAGGATCAGATCATCTGTGCTGCCGACAAAATCAAAGCTCACGATGCCATCTGCATCGGACAAGCCGTTGAAATTGTTGCCATAGGCCGCGCTGGCGGCGCCGTCGATCACCAAAGTTTCGTCGATGGACACGGCGAAGCCGTCAAGTCCGCTATAGGTTATTGTTCCTGTCATAAGAAAACCTCGTTGTCAGAATTTTGTTAGTCGTGAGTTTGTGAGCTATCGTCGCCAAGTCACGGATCGTCTCTCTGCTCTGTGACATGGCCAAAGGGGGCTCATTGAATGAGCCGCACGGCAGGACGACCGGACAACGCCAGTCACGCCAGCGGTGCGTCTTTCCGTTAGCGGCGTAACGTTCTAGTCACATGCCAACTCAACTACCCAGGTACATCTTTGGGCATTGGGGGCGCGCGCGGAAATTCTTTTTTGTGTCTGCATTTATACTAACTGCCTGTAATTAAAGGAAACTTGCAGCGCAAGTGCTCGAATTTTTTTGATCCAGATAGGCATGGGCGCTAATTGGCGTCAAGATGGGAGTGGTGCGGTTTTTGCTTTTCGGTTGCGGATGAGTCCTCGTTGCATCAGTTCGGCGGGAGCAAGAGATCCCGTTTATTTCTTTTCGGCGCGGGCCATTCGCCTGTCCTGTACAGGCCCGGATCACCACCACGCCCGCGGTGTTCGGCGGGCAGGCGCGTTGAGAAAGACCACCATTCGCCACCGGTTGTGCACCAGCAGGTCAGCTGTCTCAAAACAACCCTAAGGGACGATTCTGTCGATTTTTGGGCGAAGTTGCTAAGCAGGTCGCGAGGGCCACAAAATTTGGTCCGCTAGGCAGAAAAACAAAGGATCACTGACATGGAAAGACCGAGCGACCTTGATGTGGCTAAGTTGTTTTCGTTGTGTTTGGAAAAAATGCGCGTGTTGGAGCTGGAAGTTGTACAGGTGACGGATTTTCAGGTTGCCGAAGAGCGCGCCCGATCCATGGGCAAGGCATCGTTTACCCCCATGTTATCGTCGAGTTTCAATGATTTCTCGAAGGATGACGCGTTTTGGTTGTTTCTTCAAAAAGGCAGCAAGGATGTGGGGTGCGTTGCCTGCCGCCGGGACAATCTCTATTCAGAATCCCTGTCCGAATTCTGGTCAAGAACCCAAAAGAGATACTATGGGTTGTGTGACGCCGGTGTGTCACATTCCCATGCTCCCATGGCGGTGAATGAAATCCGGGGGAGTGTCGCCTATCTGGGAGAGTTTTTCATTGCCGAAACAGCCAGAGGGTCGCGCAAACAGCTCGCGCTGTTCACGCATGCGTTGCACGCCTATGCACACCTGAAATGGAGACCGGATTGGTTGTATGCCTTTGTTCGGCTGGGTGACAATCGAAAAGGCTATGGTGTGGAATACGGGTTCAACCGGCATGTCCCGGCGGCACAAATTTGGCCATCGCCCCCGGACGGCAGGCAAAACAGCGAATATCTCACTGCTATTTCGCGTGAAGAAATTCTTCACATGGCAGATTGCTATTGGAGAAACCCGGATCTGTTTCTCAGCTTTGACTCACTCACCAGCGTCGAGAAATTCAGAACGTAGGGGGTGCCTTCGCTGTCTTTTACCGGAAGCATGAGGCGCATGAAGCTGATCTCCATCGGGGCATTCATTCCCGGCATGTCGACAATTCGGGTTTGTGGGCTCAACAGCCCGATCCCGCTGTGAGAGACGGTTTGAATGCACTTTTTGAGACCGGCAAGATCGGCTTCATCCAAAGTGCGCAGAAATTGCGCCATCATATCGGTGTCGTGGGACTTCAGGGCTCGGGCTGTCAGGCTTTTGTATCCGACTTTGTGAATGGTCGGGATGGAATTGTCTGTATCCGGGCCACTGACGAGATCGAAATGTGGTTCCAACTGGTCGCAGGCTTCCAGCCTGCCACCGTTTTCCTGCCACCAGGACGACACCATATCAATCGTGGGCGGTTCTCCCATATCAACCAATTGTCTATGTGCCGACTGGAGAATGGCATTCACCAGATGCGACGCCTTGGATTCGACATTGTCGGCAGGGCGGATAGAAAACTCGGTAGCTTGCAGATCGTCGCTCTTGCGAAAAAGCTCACCCACATCGGTGCCCAGCGCTTCGGCTATGCGGGCTGCAAAATCAATGCTTGGCAGGCTGTTCCCGTTCAGAACAGTGGTCACCTTGTTGATGTTCTTGTACCCGGCAGCCCGCGACAGTTGTGCGCGGTTCAGGTCCCGGCTTTTCATCAGACGTGTGATGTTGGTTTTCAAAACATCCAATGTGCCCAGATTTGTCGTCATCCTATCCCCGCAAATATTGGGTAAAAATTTTGATACCTTGATATCAAAAAACATATACAGGTCAAGCGAGGTAGGGTCATCAACGTCGCGTCACGGTTGTGGGGTTGGCCTGCGATCGGCCGCACTGGGCGTGTCGCACGCGCGGGTCGATGGTGAGCGTGGACAGCCGGCACCAGTATGCGTGACATTGCACGGCGATCAAGACCGCCGCGCGCCGCAGGCCGGGACGCGGGATGGGTGCGATCAAATTGGCCCGGTGGCCTGTGGCGCTGCAAAGGCCGGATTAACGGGGAAGAACCTGATTGATTGCCCGTTGCAGGCTGTCCAGCGCTGCGTCCAGTTCATCCTCGGTGGCAACAAATGGGGGGGCCAGCATGACGTGATCACCGACACGTCCATCGCGGGTGCCGGGCATCGGGTAACAGATCAGCCCTTCGGCAAAGGCGGCTTTCTTGAGCTTGCCTGCGATGCCGAGTTTGGGGTCAAAGGGGGTTTTGCTGTCGCGGTCCTGAACGAATTCGATACCGCGGAACATGCCCCGGCCGCGGATATCGCCCACATGCGGGTTCTGCCCGAACATGGCGTGCAGGCGGCTCTCCAAATGCTGTCCCAGCTGATGGGCACGGCTGGGCAGATCGCGGTCCAAAAGCTCCTGCAGGACAGCCAGTCCGGCGGCGGCGGCGACCGGGTGGCCGACATAGGTGTGCCCGTGCTGAAAGAATCCGCTGCCACGTTCGACCGCCCCATAGATGTGATCGCTGCACAGCATGGCTCCGATTGGCTGATATCCCGCGCCCAGCCCTTTGGCGATGCACAGGATGTCAGGGGCGACACCATCGGCATCACAGGCAAACAGATGGCCCGTGCGTCCCATGCCGCACATGACTTCGTCCAGGATCAGCAGCACGCCATAGGTGTCACAGATTTCGCGGATACGTTTGAAATATCCCTCGACGGCGGGGACCGCGCCCAACGTCGCGCCCACAACCGGTTCTGCCATGAAGGCCATGACGGTCTCCGGACCCAGACGCAGGATTTCCTCCTCCAGCTCCTGCGCAACGCGTTGGCCGTAATCGAACTGGCTCTCATCCGCGCGGCGTTCGGCATATTCATAGCAGGGGGCAATATGGCTGACATCGACCAGAAGCGGCGCAAACTGTTGTCGGCGCCAGGCGTTTCCGCCCGCGGCCAGCGCGCCCAGCGTGTTGCCGTGATAGCTTTGGCGTCGGGCGATCAGATGACGCCGTTCAGGTTGGCCATTTTCAATGTGGAACTGACGGGCCAGCTTGATGGCGGCTTCGACCGCTTCGGAACCGCCCGATACGAAATAGACCCGGTCCAGATCGCCTGGTGCATGTTTGATCAGCAGATCGGCCAGCTGTTCGGCTGGTTCAGAGGTAAAAAACCCGGTGTGGGCAAACGCCACAGCGTCCAGCTGATCCTTGATCGCCTGGGTGACACGGTCGTTGGAATGCCCCAGGCAGGACACTGCTGCGCCGCCGGAGCCATCAAAATAACGTTTACCGCTGGCATCGATCAGAAAACACCCGTCACCGGCAACTGCGACGGGGGGCTGGGTGTGGCAATGGCGGGGGAAAACATGGCTCATGGGGGTCCTCATGCGGCGAGATGTGAGAGTTGCACGGTCAAATCCGCGACCGAGGCGGCATTGTCGGGGTAAAGCGTTCCGTCAGCCGCGCATAAACTGTTTTCGAACCCGACCCGGATATCGCCACCCAGCCGGGCGGCCTGGATCAGGCAATTATGTTCGTTGGCCCCAAAGGCGCAAAGCATCCAGTTGGTTCCGGGATGGAGTGTGTCCAGCAATGGGGCAATCTCCTGTGGATTTGATGTCTGACCCGCGACGTAACGGCCCAGAACCAGAATGACGTCGCTCTGGCTGGGTCGAACGATGCCACGGGCGGTCCACGCCTGCAACAATGCTGCATCCGCCGTGTCATACAGGATATGCTGGACCCGTGTGCCAATGTCGGCGCAGGTCCCATAGACCGGATCGGCCAGCGCGGGTGCACGGGCGATTTCCCGGATCGAAATGCTGGCCCATTTGGGCGCGACCCGGTTCAATGTGTTCAGCTGTGCGGGGACATCAAATATCCCGGCGCTTTCGGTGGTGATCTGGACTGCCATGTCCGGCACCGAATTGGCCAGTTCATCCAACGCCTCGCGGTAGCGGCCCGGGTCCAGCGAATGGGCTCCCGCATCGTCGCGGACATGCAGATGCAACGCGTCGGCTCCGGCCCGGTGGCAGGACCGGGCCGTCGCGATGGTTTCGGACAGGGTCATGGGCAGGGCCGGGTGGTCGGCATGGGTGCGCCGGGCCCCATTGGGGGCCACCATGATCAGGGGGCGGGTCATGATTGGGGCCACATGCGCAGGCCCGGCGAGTCAAACAGCGGGCGATTTGTGACGATGGCGGCACACCGGTCTCTGGAACCTGCGCTGGCAGATGCCAGGTGGGGCACCGTCCAACGCCCGATGATGGCATCACAAATGACGACGACAGAGGTAAACGCGGGCAATGCGGGGGTCATGCAATCAATTCCTGTGACAGACCCGCACAGCATGTGCAAAAACAAAGGTCAGTCAATATTGGCAGAAAATAACGTATGTTATGATTCTGGAGAAGCTCAGAGAGGATGGCGGGCATGGATCCGACGCTGAAAAATCGAACACTCAAAACGCTCAAGGAGGCGCTCCCAACATTGCCCCCACAGTTGCGTCTTGTCGCGAAATACATTGTTGACCATCCGTCTGACTTTGGGCTGGACCCGATCCGCGAAACGGCGCGCAAGTGCGACGTAAGCACATTCACCCTGGTTCGCATGGCGCAGAAGTTGGGGTTTGACGGATATGACGCATTGCGCGAACCATTCCGCCAGGCGCTGGTATCTTCGAATGCGTTTGTCGAGCGCCCGGGGTGGTTGGATGCGCTGCGTGACCGGTCCCAATCCGGGCAGGTTCAGGCAGACGCGGCCGTCAATGCGATGGCGATTGTACAGCGGTCGCTGGAACGGCAACAGCCGGAACAGATGGAACGGGTGGTGCAAATGTTGCTGGGCGCGGATACCGTGTATCTGACGGCGGTGAGGGCCAGCTATGCCATGGCCTATTATTTGCACTATGTCGGGCGAATGGCCCTGCCATCCCTGGATCTGATCCCACGCCACATGAGCAGCGCCATGGACGAACTGCACTCCGCAGGCGACAGGGATGTGATGATCGCCATCAGCGTGACGCCTTATTCCCGGGAAACAATCGAGGCCTGCAAATTCGCCCGCAGCCAGGGCGTCAAGCTGGTGATGATTTCCGATAGCGAACTGGTGTCCTCAGAATTTGCGGCTGATGAAACGTTGGTGGCCTCTACACTCTCGACCCATCACTTTGGCTGTTACGCGGGGGTTATGGCGGTCATCGAAAGCCTGTTGGCCTTGTTGGTCCATCAGGGCGGGGAAACGTCCCGGGATCGAATCAAATCCTACGAGGATCTGCGCACAGGCCAAAGGGCCTATTGGGACGGGCCAAAAAAACATTAGTTTTTTACACACTAAGTTACACACTAAGAATGTGCTCGACACGGGACAGTCCGGTTTGGGGTAAGCGCGTGTATTGAATGTGAATTTCAAGAGGGTGAGCTACCCGGTTGTGATGGGGCCGGTATGTGGCTGGTGCATTGCCAATGGGGTGTTTTTCGTTTGGGAGATCTGAACGGGAAATTCCGTGCTATCCTTAGGGCATTGAAGTGAAAGGATTCCATGCGCATTTTCGTTGGCGCAGTGTGGCAAATATGCTCTTACCGCGGTCCCGGCGTGATGCCGTTGATTGGAAGTCCGTGCTGTGGTTCCCATTTTGCAAATGTCGAAACATTTAATGCGTTGGGCAAAACATGACGAACGTTTTCAAAATCTCCTCTGTTGTGGCTGCATTGGGCGCTGTTGCGGCTGTGCCTGCATCCGCCGAAATGAAATACGACAATGGTTCCGGCGGATCGGTGCTGTTGTATGGACAGCTGAGCCCAGCATATGTCTGGGTGGACGACGGCGTTTCCACCTATTCGAACCTGGTGGACAATGGACATTCCAACAGCCGGGTTGGCCTGTGGGTGACCCAGCCAGTGGGGCAGGACACCTTTACCTTCAACTTTGAAACCGCGCTGGGGCTGCGACAGTCGTTTGCGGTCAGCCAGAATTTCACCCCACAAGGCGTGAACTGGAGCAGGGCTTTCCTGCGCAAAATCGATTTTGCCTATAACTCCGACCAATACGGCAAGGTTTCGTTTGGTCTGGGCAGCATGGCCACCGATGGCATCGCCGAGAGTGACTTTGGCGGCACCGGCATGGCGTTGTACAACGGCATTGGGGATGCGGCTGGTGCGTTCCGTTTCCAACCTGTTTCGGGGGTCGGGGCAACCGTGCCAATCGGCACGGTAACCGCCAGCTTGGATGGTGGGCGCCGCGGACGTGTCCGGTATGATACGCCGGAATTCAACGGCTTCCGCGTGGCGGTTGCTGCGGGTACCGAAGTTCTGTTGGCCAATGACGATGATTTTTATGACATTGCGTTGCGTTATCGCACTGACGTCGGAACGGCCAAGTTCAAGGGCGGTTTCGGGTGGTCTCGCCGGGTGCGTAATGGCGTGAACCGGGACAATACCGTGGGGTCGATGGCGTTGGAATTGCAATCCGGCCTGAATTTTGCCGTTGCGGCGGGCAGCCGCCATGGCGGCGGCGACTATACCTATGGCAAGATCGGCTATAATGCCAACTGGATCTCTGCCGGGCAGACGTCATTGGGCATCGACTATTATGACGGGAATGATTTCCTGGTGGGCGGGTCGTCGTCAGGTGCCATGGGGATCGCCATTCAGCAAAAAATCGACCGCATCAATACCGAGGTTTACATGGGGTATCGCACCTATGAGCTGAACGACACCGCAACCGTTTATCACGATATCGATTCCCTGATTGTCGGCGCGCGCTGGAAATTCTGAACCGACCCGACAAATCAATCCGTCATGCAGCGCGCCCCGAATTGGGGCGCGTTTGTCGTTTTGGACCGGGCAGGCGGGCAGGAATCGCGTCTGTGGGGCCGGGTTGGGCGGCAATGCCTCTTGCACCTGAGGGCGTGGACCAATAGAAGGCCTCAAATTGTCCGGGGGCGAAGTCTGCGCGCTTGCCCCGAATCTCTTATGGGGAATGAAGATGCAGGTTACCGAGACGCTGAACGAAGGTCTGAAGCGCGGCTATAACATCACTGTTACTGCTGATGAGCTGAACGCCAAAGTCAATGAAAAGCTGGCCGAAGCCCAGCCCGAAGTCGAAATGAAAGGCTTCCGCAAAGGCAAGGTGCCGATGGCGCTGCTGAAAAAGCAGTTCGGTCAGCGTCTGCTGGGCGAAGCCATGCAGGAAACCATCGACGGCGCGATGAACCAGCACTTTGAGGACAGCGGCGACCGTCCGGCACTGCAGCCCAAAGTCGAAATGGTTGACGGCGACGACTGGAAAGAGGGCGACGACGTCAAGGTCGAAATGTCCTATGAAGCGCTGCCTGCGATCCCCGACGTCGACCTGGCGTCGATCTCGCTCGAGAAAATGGTTGTCAAAGCTGACGACGCAGCCGTTGACGAAGCGCTGGCCAACCTGGCCGAAACCGCGCAGGATTTCAAAGCCCGCCGCAAAGGTTCCAAAGCCAAGGATGGCGACCAGGTTGTCATGGATTTCGTCGGCAAGGTTGACGGCGAAGCATTCGATGGGGGATCTGCCGAAGATTACCCGCTGGTTCTGGGGTCCAATTCCTTCATCCCCGGCTTTGAAGAGCAGCTGGTTGGCGTGAAGACCGAGGAAGAAAAAGACTGCACCGTTTCTTTCCCCGAAGATTACCAGGCCGAGCATCTGGCCGGTAAAGAAGCCGTGTTCACCTGCACCATCAAAGAGGTGAAGGAACCGGTTGCTGCCGAGATCAATGACGAAATGGCCACCAAATTCGGTGCCGAAGATCTGGACGGCCTGAAAGGTCAGATCCGTGAGCGTCTGGAAGCGGAATATGCAGGTGCATCGCGCGCCGTCATGAAGCGTGGTCTGCTCGACGCGCTGGACGGTCTGGTGTCCTTCGATCTGCCTCCGTCGCTGGTCGAAGCCGAAGCCGGTCAGATCGCGCACCAGTTGTGGCACGAGGAAAACCCTGATGTTCAGGGCCACGACCACCCCGAGATCGAAGCCTCTGACGAGCACAACAAGCTGGCCGAACGCCGCGTGCGTCTGGGCCTGCTGCTCGCCGAGCTGGGACAGAAAGCCGAAGTCGAAGTGACCGACGCCGAGATGACCCAGGCGATCATGAACCAGGCACGTCAGTACCCGGGCCAGGAGCGTCAGTTCTTTGAGTTCATCCAGCAGAACGCCCAGATGCAACAGCAGATGCGCGCGCCGATCTTTGAAGACAAAGTCGTCGACTATGTCTTTGAACTGGCTCAGGTGACCGACAAGGAAGTGTCCAAGGACGATCTGCAAAAGGCAGTTGAATCCCTGGAAGACGAATAACTGTCAGGGCCCCATGGGTCTGTGCCAGAGAGACAAGCGGGGTCGCCTTTTGGGCGGCCCCGTTTTTTGTTATGACATCCATTGCGCGAATTGGGGGAGGTAGCTCCAGCACGGGTTCCCCGATAACCTTTTCCCAATGATTTTCCCGGCGACTTTTGTAGATGTCATGTTAGCCTGATCCTGTGATCTTCAGGGAGGGACACATGACAAAGAAATTATTGGCTGAATTTATTGGTACGTTTTGGCTGGTTCTTGGCGGGTGCGGCAGCGCCGTGCTGGCCGCAGGTGTTGCGGACGTGGGGATCGGTTGGTTGGGGGTCAGCCTGGCCTTTGGTCTGACAGTCATGACCATGGCCTTTACCGTCGGGCATATTTCGGGCGGACATTTCAACCCGGCTGTGACTTTGGGTCTGGTGATAGGCGGTCGTCATGATGCCAAAGAGCTGGTGCCGTATTGGGTCGCACAGGTTGTTGGCGCGGTTGCTGCTGCTGTGGTGCTGTATGTCATTGCCATGGGACAGGCCGATGCCACAGGCGTTGGGGGATTTGCGTCAAATGGCTATGGTGCCGCGTCCCCACAGGGATATTCGATGACGGCAGGTCTGTTGACGGAAATCGTCATGACCGCGGTGTTCCTGATCATCATCCTGGGGGCAACGTCATCAGGCGCACCGGCGGGGTTTGCACCGATCGCCATTGGGCTCGGGTTGACCTTGATCCACCTTATTTCGATTCCGGTGACGAATACGTCTGTGAACCCGGCACGGTCCACTGGCGTGGCGTTGTTTGCCGATGGTCCGGCGATGGCGCAGCTGTGGCTGTTCTGGGTTGCACCACTGATCGGCGCAGCCGTGGGGGCGATCATCTGGAAGGCTCTGTCGACGACTGGCGACTGATCGCCCGATAAAAAAGCAAGGCAACCGGTGTTATTGTATCAACGCGGTTGCCTTGAGCATCCCGCGGCGTTTGGCTTCATAATAGTAGCCGCGGGCATACCAGCTGACGGCAGTGTCGTAATTGCCGTCCGAGAGCAGCCAGGCACCGCGCAGGTATTTGACGGCGAATTGCAGGTTGGTGTCTGCGTCCAGAAGATCGCTGGCCTGACCTTTGAACCCCATGCTGCGCGCAGTTGCGGGCAGGATTTGCATCAGGCCGTAATAGGGACCGTTGCGGGCCCAGGGGCGGTGCGTGCTTTCGCGGATCACGACCTTGTGGACCAGGGCACGGGGCACCTCATAGTGGTCGGCCCATTTGTTGATCAGCCGTCTCAATTCCGGGGTTTCGTTCGGATACAACGGGGGCTCGGTCGGGGCGGCGCTTTGGGATCGTTTGCCCCGTCGGCCGCATGCCGAAAGTACAGCGGCTGAAGAGAGTATCAGAAAAGCGCGACGGTGCATTGGACAGAGCCTCGGTTTGATGGAATTGAGGCCACAGTACGCAGGACCTGGACGCTGACAAGGGGGCTGTCGTTTATGAGCGGAGGACTTCCGATGGTGGCACGGGGGCTGAACGGGGCGGCGATTGTCATGCAATCCACGGTACAATCCATTGCGCAACCCGCTGTGCAGGACATGTTTGCATCCATCAGGTTTGACCCCTGATTTTATTGGGTTTGATATCAAAAGAGCGCCGAAGGTATCAAAGCCACTGAAATACTCTCGTCCTAACCTGTTGAGTTGTGGACATGGGTTGTTGAGGGGCATCAAGCCTGGGGAAAGCAATCAGGACACATGAAAAAGGCCGCACCCCCTGGAGGGCGCGGCCAATTCTGTAAAAACCAGTGTCTGGATCAGACGTTGGTTTCTTCGGCGTCTGCCGGTGCGTCGTCTTCGTCCGCTGCGGACCCGATATCGTCAAACAGTTCAGCGATTTCGAATTCGGCGCGGGCTTCTTCTTCGGCAGCCAGCTCCTGGATGGACTTGCCCGATGCCTGCAGTTCGGCTTCTTCGGCCGAACGGGCAACGTTCATTTCGATCTCGACTTCGACTTCGGGGTGCAGTTTGACGGCAACAGCGTGCAGACCCAGGTCTTTGATCGGTTTGATCAGGGCAACCTGTTTCTTGTCGACAGTGAACCCGGCTTCGGTGGCAGCTTCGGCAGCGTCCCGTGGGGTGACAGACCCGTACAGGGCACCTGCGTCCGACGCGGACCGAATCACGATGAACTGCTGACCGTTCAGCTTGTCACCCATGGCTTCGGCTTCTGCCTTGGTTTCCAGGTTGTGGGCTTCCAGCTGTGCTTTCTGGGTTTCAAAGTGGGCAATGTTCGCTTTGGATGCGATCAATGCTTTGCTTTGGGGCAGCAGAAAGTTGCGGGCGTAACCGGCTTTGACGTCAACGACGTCGCCCATCTGGCCCAGCTTTGCGACGCGTTCAAGAAGGATAACTTGCATATCAGTTTCTCCTTACTTCACAGCATAGGGCAGCAGGGCGAGGAAGCGGGCACGTTTGATGGCACGGGCCAGTTCACGCTGCTTCTTTGCCGAGACGGCGGTGATGCGCGACGGCACGATTTTGCCACGCTCAGAGATGTAGCGCTGCAACAGACGTGTGTCTTTGTAGTCGATCTTCGGCGCGTTGTCGCCCGAGAAGGGGCAGACTTTGCGGCGACGGAAAAATGGTTTTGCGGCCATGATTTAGCGTCCTTTGTTAAGGCTGAGATCAGCGGCGCTCGCGACGGTTGTCGCGTTCGTCACGTTTCTGCATCTGGACCGAAGGCCCTTCGGCGTGCTCGTCGACCTTGATGGTCAGAACGCGCATCACGTCGTCATGCAGGCGCATCAGGCGTTCCATTTCCTGAATCGCCGGCGCAGGTGCGTCGGTTTTCAGAAAGGCGTAATGGCCCTTGCGGTTTTTGTTGATCTTGTAGGCCATCGTCTTGACGCCCCAGTACTCGCTTTCGACGACGCTTCCGCCGTTGTCAGCCAGAACGGCACCAAAGTGTTCGACGAGGCTTTCCGCCTGCGCGTTGGACAAATCCTGGCGCGCGATCATGACATGCTCATAGAACGGCATGTGTTCTCCTGTTTCTGTCGAGGCGCATTTCAAAGGCGAGGTCCTGACCCTTCCGCGACCCCACCACGAGAGACTGCGCGGTTCAATAAAACTGCGGAAGGCGAGGGTCCATATACAGGGTTTGCGTGCAGGAGCAAGGGGGCAGGGTCCGTTTGTGCCCGCACACTCGACGAAAGACTGGCAGAAACACTGGCGGGAACAAATGCGGTGCAGGTTGGCGTTGCACGTTTGAGTTGTGGTTTGAAAAAGAACGTGCCCGGACAATTTCAATGTCCTGCCCCATTTTCGACACTTAACACACCCAGATTTGGTTAACACAGCTTAAACGCGCCGATGCCAACGTGAGGCAGGCGCTCTATTATCAAAGGTCAAATGCGATGGCAGCGCTCGATACATCAGCACGGATCCCCGGCGACGCTCGGGCTTCGTCCCGCGGTATTTTTGATGATGCCATCCCCTTGATCTTCAACTTTAAACCGGATGTCACCTTTCAGTCGATTTTCCTGCGTGTTCTGGGAACGGCGCTGGTGCTGAGTTCGGCCATCATGTGGATCATTCCCGGCGCTTCGGGGGATGCGCAGATGGTGTTGATGAAGCTGGGAATGTCGGTGTTCATGCTGTTTTGTGGTCTGGCCGTGTCGATGATGAACCATCCGGATGCCCGCCCCGACGCCTATTTCGACCCGATCCGACGCGAAGTCCGTGTGCTGCAGAAAAGCAACCGGGGGCGTCCTCAGACCGTTCTGCGCCGCAGCTATGACTCGTTGGGGGCCGTGCGGTTCCAGGACAAAACTGTCGAGCTGACAGATATGGATGGGTCGATCCTGATGCGGTTGTCGCTGAGTTCGGCCGAAGAACGCCACGCCTTGCGGTCACAGCTGACCGGAGTGGTTCCGATCACCAGCTGAGCAGTGCCCAAACTGATATAAACGTTTTGCCAAGCCCGGTCCGTCGCCGGGCTTGTGTTCGTGTGTTCACAGATGCTGTTGGAAATCAAACACAACGTTGAATTGCTGATCGTGTATTCTGCCCCACATGTCACTGATACATGTTCAACACGGAGACTCCCCTGTCATGAAATCCATTCTGTTTGCCGCCGCTCTTGCCACTGCTGGTGCCACCGCCGCAGTCGCTGCACCTGAAAAATACGTTCTGGACAGCAGCCACAGCCAGGTTGTGTTCAACTATAACCATCTGGGGTTCTCGACCACCTATGGGATGTTTTCCGGTTTTGCCGGGGAAATCATGTTTGATGCGGAAAATCCCGCAGGTTCGAGCGTTTCCGTTTCGATGCCGGCCCGTTCGATGCTGACGGGGTGGCAGGAACGGTTTGACCACTTCATGTCCAAGGACTTCTTTGGCGCAGGTGACGCGGAAATGGTGACGTTCAAATCGACCGGCATCAAAGTAACAGGTGACACGACCGCCGATATCACCGGCGATCTGACGTTGAATGGGGTGACCAAACCCGTGGTTCTGAATGCCAACCTGAACCAGGCGGGTGATCACCCGATGGCGGGCAAGCCCTGGGCCGGATTTGACGCGACCACATCGGTGTTGCGGTCGGATTTTGATCTGGGCAAATTCGCTCCCTTTGTCAGCGACGAAGTTCAGATCATGATCTCGATCGAGGCCATGAAAGCCGACTAAAGCCTGGCTCTGAAGGAGCTGGAAGGCAAAGAAAAGCGCCGGGTCCGTGAGGATCCGGCGCTTTTTTGTGTGTGAAGAGACCCAGGTGCGCAGGACGGTTTAAGGTGTGTGAGCCGCTGTCAGGTCGATCCCGATATCGACGCCAAAGGCCAGCGATCCTTCGTCCTTGACGCCTCGACCGATGTCGAAATCCAGCCGGTTGACCTGGACCGCGCCGACCATCGTGGCAACGCCATCGGTGATTTCGAGCGTAAAAGGCAGGGTCAAGGGCAGGGTCTTGTCCCGAATCGTGAGCGTCCCGATGGCAGCATAGGTGTCGTCGGTCCGGGAAATATCCGCCTGAAACTTGGCGGATGGGAAATTGGCGCTGTCAAAAAAGTCTGCCCCCATTGCCTGTGCCGTGACCGACCCCAGCGACAGTGAGGCGACATCGATCGTGACCGTGACGGACCCGGCCTGACCATCGGTGACTTTCGGATCAAAGGTGATTGCAGTGTTCCAGGTGCCGAAACTGCCCTGAACGGCGCTGCCCATCTGGGTGACACCAATAGACAGCGTGCCACTGGTGACTTGCCAATTTGCGGCGTGATCGGAGTCGGCTGTTAGGGGTGTCTGTGCCTGGGTCTCGGTCGTCTGGGACGTGTGCTGAGCGGTGTCTGTCTGGGCCGAATGCGATCCAAAGGCTCCCAGCAGGCCGCCGGCCCCCAAAGCGGCCGCCCACAGGAACAGGGCAAAAACGGCGGGCAAGAGGCTGTGGGATTGGTCTGGTGGGGTTGGGGCGGTGTTGGTCCCGGGCAACATGCGGCGCAGGGTTTGATCGCGATCAATCACATGGTGTTTGATAGCACCGGCAACATGCAGAAACACGGACAGGAACAGCACGTAGATCAGAATATGGTGCAGCGCGCCGAACAGCATGGCGGTGGTTTCGGATTTGGCGACAAAGGGCAGGTTCTGTCCAAACGGCCACCAGATTGGCGCAAAGCCGGTCGTGGCGGCGTGGTGGACCCATCCGGTCAGAGGAACGAAAAGCAAGGAGCCATACAGCAACCAATGCACGGTTTCGGCTGCGAGCGCTTCGACGCGGTTGTCAGCATTCAACAGTCCGGGTTTTGGCTGCGTCAGCGCCCAGATGATACGAGCAAGAGCGATCAAAAAGATACTGACGCCAATGGTTTTATGGAGCGAGAACAACAATGTGGCACGGTTGATTTCGGCCTGACCACCAGTAAAGCCGGAGCTTTGAATCTCATGTGCCAGAGAGTTGGCGAACAGTCCCAAAGGGATGACGGTCAGCATCAGCAGGACGGTGGTCCAATGAAATGTCTTGGCCACACTGCCGTAGCTGCGCTGGGAATTGGAAAAGGGCACGGGGCGAGATCTCCTGTTCGCGGTCGATGTGTGATATTTTTAAACTATTGCCTGGAACGCCAATCGCAAAGGTGTGCGTGCGCACAATGGCCGTGCAAGGGTGGACAGATTGGGTTTGCGCGTCTGGGTGCTTGTTTGTACGGGCATGGCCGTCTAAACCAACATGAAAGATCCCCAAAGGAGTGAGAGATCCTGATGACGACAGCTTTTGTTTTTCCCGGGCAGGGGGCGCAAACCATTGGTATGGGCAAGAGTTTGGCCGATGCCTATCCTGCGGCGCAAGCAGTGTTCGACGAGGTCGATGACGCGTTGGGAGAGAAGCTGAGCGCGCTGATCTGGGAAGGTGACATTGCCGAGCTGACCCTGACCCAAAATGCGCAGCCCGCGCTGATGGCGACCTCGATCGCTGCGATGCGTGCGCTTGAGGCCGAAGGGATCACGATTTCCAGGGCCTCTTTTGTAGCGGGGCATTCTTTGGGCGAATATTCGGCTCTGGCAGCGGCCGGGTCGATCAGCATTGCAGACACCGCGCGCCTGTTGCGCACCCGTGGTCAGGCCATGCAGAGCGCGGTTCCGGTTGGCGAAGGCGCAATGGCAGCTGTTTTGGGGTTGGACCTGGACGCGGTGCGTGCCGTGGCCGACGCCGCCGCACAGGGCGACGTCTGTCAGGCCGCCAATGACAATGACCCGACACAGGTTGTGGTTTCAGGATCCAAGGCTGCGGTTGAACGCGCTGCTGTGATTGCCAAGGAAAAAGGTGCCAAACGGGCGGTTATGCTGCCGGTCAGCGCACCGTTCCATTGTGCATTGATGCAGCCGGCGGCCGAAGTGATGGCCGAGGCGCTGGCCGGGGTGCAGATTACGGCACCTACAGTGCCACTGATTGCCAATGTGCGCGCCGATGTGGTTACGGATCCGGATGAGATCCGCGCCTTGTTGGTCGAGCAGGTGACGGGGTCGGTGCGCTGGCGCGAAAGTGTTCAGGCCATGGCGGCCAAGGGCGTGAGCGAATTCTGGGAAATCGGTGCCGGGAAGGCGCTGTCTGGCATGATCCGCAAGATTGATCGCTCGCTGGCCTGTCGTCAGGTCGGCGGTCCCGAGGATGCAAAAGCCGCGGCCGAGGCGTAACCGGAATTTTTGAAAAATTCCGGCCCGTTTTCCGTGTCGGAAAACGGCGCCAGCGGGTCGGGTTGGAAAGGAAGATAAATGTTTGATCTTACAGGCAAGAACGTGCTTGTCACCGGTGCGTCCGGTGGTATCGGGGGAGCAATTGCCAAGGCGTTGCATGGAGCCGGGGCAACCGTGGCATTGTCCGGCACCCGGATTGAGCCGCTGGAGGCATTGGCGGCAGAACTGGGCGAACGCGCCCATGTTCTGACCTGCAACCTGAGCGACGCCGAAGCCGTCGAAGCGCTGCCGAAGCAGGCCGCAGCGGCGATGGGGTCGGTCGATGTTCTGGTGAACAATGCCGGTATCACCCGGGACAACCTGTTCATGCGGATGAAGGACGAGGAATGGGACAGCGTGCTGAACGTGAACCTGACCTCGACCATGCGTCTGTGTCGGGGTGTTTTGCGCGGGATGATGAAGGCGCGTTGGGGCAGGATCGTCAATATTTCGTCCGTGGTTGGCGCGACCGGCAACCCGGGGCAGGGCAATTATGCTGCATCCAAAGCAGGCGTGATTGGCATGTCGAAATCGCTGGCTTATGAAGTGGCAAACCGGGGCATTACGGTCAATGCCGTTGCACCTGGTTTCATCACCACAGCGATGACCGACAAGCTGACGGATGATCAGAAGTCCAAGATTTTGACACAGGTACCCGCGGGACGTATGGGCGATGCCGAAGAAATCGCCGCGGCGGTGTTGTACCTTGCCAGCCCCGAAGCGGCTTATGTCACGGGCACTACGCTGCATGTGAATGGCGGCATGGCGATGTTGTAAGCGGGCGCGGCGCGCTGATGAGGCCACAAGGGCACAGACAATCTGTTCGACACTGTTGAATTTGAGTTTGACACTTGTACCCTTGGTCCGGCATCACCATGTGCACGGTTCCCGGGCGACACCCTGTCGCTGGGTCCGGTAACAAACCGACCCAGCGAAATCGTTTGCCTCTGGTGTCGTCTGTGTTATAGGCGGCGCATCTTTTAACGGGCACCGGCACAAGAGTCGGGTCCGACCGCCCCCGCAAGGGGAAAGCAGTCGCCCTGATCGGGCAAAACCAAGCCACCCCGATCGGGCGAGGGCAGAAACGGGTCGAAAGGCCCAGAAGAACGAGGAAAGAACATGAGCGACGTCGCAGACCGCGTGAAAAAGATTGTTGTGGAACACCTGGGTGTTGAAGAAGACAAAGTGACCGAGAACGCTTCGTTCATCGACGACCTGGGCGCCGACAGCCTGGACACCGTCGAGCTGGTCATGGCCTTTGAAGAAGAATTCGGCATCGAAATTCCTGATGATGCAGCCGAAACCATCCAGACTTTTGGCGACGCAGTCAAATTCATCACCGAGGCTTCCTGATCCACTCAGTGGACCAGAAGTACCGTTGATTTCCCGAACGGCGCTTTCCTTTTGGAAAGCGCCGTTTTTCGTATGCAGGCCCTGTCGTTTAGCAGCGAGACTGAGATTGGGTGACTCTGTGTTATACTGAGGCCCGACAATTGGTTTAGGAGGCCGCCCAACATGATGATTTTTCCCACTATGGAGCTGCAAAACGGGCGTTGCGTGACCTTGGACAAGGGCAAGCTCGATTCGGCAATGATCTGGCATGTTGACCCGGTCGAAACGGCCCGCGGCTTTGCCGCGGCTGGGGCCGAATGGATGCATTTGACCGACTTTAACGCTATTGACGGGGATGATGGAAACGAAGCGCTGATCGAGGAGATCGTTCGCAGCGTCGGTATTCCCGTCCAGCTGGGTGGCGGTATGCGGACCCGCGACGCGGTCGAGCGTTGGATTGACAAGGGGGCGGGACGAATCGTCGTTGGTACCTTGGCTGCGCGAGATCCTCAGTTGGTGATCGAGCTGGCCAAGCATTACCCCGACCAGATCGTTCTGGCCGTCGATGTGTGGCAGGGGCAGGTGATGACCGAAGGGTGGCGTCAGGCCGGTGCCTTTTCGCCTGAGGATTATATCAAAGCCTTTGAAGGGGTGCCCTTTGCCGGGATCGTCGTCACCGACATCGACAGTGATATGGATGATGTCGAAGCGCAGCTGGGCCTGATTTCGGGGCTGGCGGCCACGGCAAAGTCACCGCTGATTGCCAGTGGGGTGGTGCGCTCGGCCGACGATATCTCGCGCCTGAAATACTTGCCGAACATTTCAGGAGCCTTGGTTGGGCGTGCGTTGTTCCGCAAGACCATGTCGCTCGAAGAGGCGCTGGAAGTTGCCCGACCGACCCCCGAAGCGGTGGCCGAATTCCAGTAACGAAGAGGCTGTAGCCGATTTCAGGATCCAGAATGAACAGGCCGGGGCCAAATGCGGTGCCGGTCGAAAAAACGGATTCTGCTAGGCGCTGCCGCTCAGCACCGTTTTCAAGGCGGCGGCGCTGAGACGTTTGCGAAACACAACACCAGCGTAATTGGAGTTGTGCCACACAACTCGGGCCGAAATCTGTTGCCCGGATACACCGATCTCCATCGCAGCCCCCGGATCACAGGCAGTGGACAGGCGGATTTTTGCGCCCAAACGGCTGAGATCCACCACCTGCGCCTGCTCGATCACAGTTGAAAGCTGGATAACGCAGGCCAGTGCGCAGGGATAGCGTTTGCCGCGCTTTTTCAATGTGCTGTCTCTGGCTTCGATCATTTTGATGGCTGCGGCCAGCATCAAAAGACCCAGAGTCGCATAGACACTGATCCGTCCGATAGGGAGCGGGGTTGATTGGCTGATGGGGGCGGCACCCTGCGGCGACGCCCGTTCTGTTTCGTCGCAAGGTAGCGGTACGATGTCCTTGCGAAAGGTCTGCAGATGTCGCTGGGCCTGTAGGCGGCCAACCATTTCGAATGCGCTGTTGCGTCCGTAATTCCTGTATTGCTCCAGTATCTTACGCTGTTGTTCAATGAGCTTGACGGCAGAAACAGATGCCCGGCCAATTCCGATCGCGGCGAGTTTGGCACGGAAACGTTCGGGGGCGGTCTGGATCAGACGTGAGCGTAGTTTTTCGGGCGCGCCGGCGGGCTGACCAGTTTCAAGAAAGGTCAGGAATGCCTGGCTTTCGGTCAACATTGCAAAAAGTTCTTCCTGGACGCGGCAATCCATTTTCTGCTGTCCGGCGTGTGAATGCGCCGGGGAGATCAGAAACGCGAAAAGAAAAAGAACACGCGCAACACAGGGCGGCATTAGTCAGAAAACCTTTTTTGCTCATTTTCTGATAGCAGATTCCCCCTAACGTCTGATTACCGCCCCTTGCGCATTGTATGCTTCGGTCACACTTGCACTGAGTTGGTAAACCAAGCTATTTGAGTTTGGAAATGCCGAGGCGAAGGAGAGCAGATGATGCGTCGAGTTGTTGTTACGGGGCTGGGGCTTGTGACGCCGTTGGCCAGCGGGCTGGAAGAAACATGGTCGCGGCTGCTGGATGGTCAATCCGGCGCGGGTCCGATCACTGTATTTGATGCCGAAGCAAGCGGCGTAACCACGACATATGCCTGTGAAGTTCCCAAAGGGGACGGCACGGACGGGACGTTCAATGCCGATGATTGGATGCCGGCCAAAGAGCAGCGCAAGATCGACGATTTCATTCTTTATGGCATTGCGGCGGCCGAAATGGCGGTTCGGGATGCGGGATGGACACCCGAAGACGAAGCGAGCCTGCAACGCACAGGGGTGATGATCGGATCCGGGATCGGGGGACTGAGTTCCATTGCCGATACAGCGGTGATGATCAAGGAACGCGGTCCCCGGCGGGTGTCGCCCTTCTTTATTCCTGGTGCGTTGATCAATCTGATTTCGGGTCAGGTGTCGATCCGGTTCGGGTTCAAGGGACCCAACCATTCGGTTGTCACGGCCTGTTCTACCGGTGCACATGCGATTGGCGATGCGAGCCGTTTGATCAAGTCGGGCGATGCGGATGTGATGATCGCAGGGGGGGCCGAAGCAGCTATCTGTGAAATCGGGATTGCGGGTTTCAACGCCTGCAAGGCGCTGTCGACCAAATATAAAGACGACCCCAAAAAGGCGAGCCGCCCCTATGACAAGGATCGTGATGGTTTTGTCATGGGCGAAGGGGCCGGTATTGTTGTTTTGGAAGAATACGAACATGCCAAGGCACGCGGTGCCAAGATTTATGCCGAAGTTCTGGGATATGGGATGTCGGGCGATGCCTATCACATCACGGCTCCTTCGGAGACCGGCGAAGGTGCCGAGCGTTCAATGCGGGCCGCGTTGGCCAATGCGGGGCTGGAGCCTGCTGACATTGATTACATCAATGCGCATGGTACTTCGACGATGGCCGACACCATCGAATTGGGCTCGGTTGAGCGCATGATGGGAGAGGCCGCGAGCAAGGTCACCATGTCGTCGACCAAATCCGCCACGGGCCACCTGCTGGGGGCAGCGGGCGCGATCGAGGCGATTTTCTCGATCCTGGCAATCCGGGATCAGGTGGCACCGCCAACAATCAATCTGGACAACCCCGCTGTTGATACGGCCGTGGATCTGGCTCCGAATACCAAACGGGAGCGGGAGATCAATGTGGCCTTGTCGAATTCCTTTGGGTTCGGTGGCACCAATGCCAGCGTGATTTTCGGAAAGTCCAAATAAATGTGGCGCAGCCTTGCCTCGAATATGCTGACATTGCTTGTGGTGGCGCTGTTCCTGTTGGGCGGCGTCATCTTGTGGGGCAAATCGCAATATAGTGCCCAGGGACCGCTGGAGGCCGCAATCTGTCTGAAGGTAGATCGCGGCTCTAACCTGACCCGGGTCAGCCGGGATCTGGCCGACAAGGGAGCCATTTCAAGTGGCGCAATTTTCCGCTTGGGTGCGGATTATTCGGAAAAGGCCTCGCAGTTGAAAGCGGGTAGTTTTCTGGTGGAAAGCGGTGCCTCGATGGAGGGGATCGTCGATCAGATCACCCGCGGTGGGGCCAGCACATGCGGTACCGAAATCGTTTATCGGGTCGGGGTGACCCGGACTGTGGCGCAGGTGCGCGAATTGGATCCGGCAACAAATCGCTATGTGGAACGGGCCGCGTTCAACCTGGCCGAGGATGACGTACCGCCAGCATATACGCAAAAGCGCGGCGAACCCGATACGCGGTATCGGGTGGCAATGGCCGAGGGGGTAACCTCCTGGCAGGTCGTTGAAGCGATCAAGGCGATGGATGTTCTGGAGGGGGCCGTTACTGTCCGTCCCGCCGAAGGAATGTTGGCACCGGACAGCTATGAAGTGGTGCCGGGCAGCCAGCGAGACGCGATTTTGGCCGAGATGCAGGAAAAGCAACAATTGCGGATCAATGCTGTCTGGGAATCCCGTCAGGAAGGCTTGCCGCTGAATTCGCCCGAAGAAATGCTGGTGTTGGCCTCTATCATTGAAAAGGAAACCGGAGTTCCACAAGAGCGCGGGCAGGTGGCCAGCGTGTTTGTGAACCGTCTGAACCGGGGAATGCGGCTGCAGACCGACCCGACCGTGATCTATGGTATCACCAAGGGTGAGGGCATTTTGGGGCGTGGATTGCGTCAAAGCGAACTGCGCCGGATCACCCCATGGAACACGTATGTGATCGAAGGGCTTCCCCCGACACCCATTGCCAACCCCGGGCTTGCCAGCTTGGAGGCAGCGGTGGCACCGGACCAGACCGATTTCGTGTTCTTTGTGGCCGATGGTACGGGGGGTCATGCGTTTGCCACGACCCTGGAAGACCACAACCGCAACGTCGCCGAATGGCGTAAGATCGAAGCCGAACGGCAGAACAACTGAGGTCTACGTCTACCAAGACGCAGGTCACCGGGTCCAAGGCGTTCAAGGACGCCTTGGACTGTGGTTGGGATGGCAAAGCCTGCTGGGTGAATTTTCAGAGTTTGTTAATGATACCGGACGGTTGCGTTGCGTTTGGACTGCGTTAAGATTTGACTCTGCGCGCGGTCTCGCGTATAAGTTGTGTCATGCTAGAAGAAGTGGGCAAACGGCCCCGGGGGGTACTCCGGTGGCCGTTTTTTCGTTTCGCCTGTGCGGAGGGGGCAACAAAAACTCACGCATGAGGTAGGCGGCAAACATGGCTTTGACGACCCCGGAAGAACGAATTCTGAAAACGGCTGATTTGCTTCGGTCGCTACAGGAGTCGATCAATAACCTGCGACAGCTGGCAGAAGACCTGCGTCGTCGGATGATGGCTGGGGAGGAAGCGGAACTGAACGAAACCAGTAAGGAAATGGCACGCGCGGAGACTTTGATCCGAACCTGCCAGAAAGTGGAGGCGTGCCTTGTTGAACAGCACGAAAGACAAGCCGGAATTGTCCAGGGCGGATACGCCTTTGACCTTGACCGGGCTAGACTTGAAATCGGGTGCAAATTGGCTCGCATCCGCTCCTGCTGCGATCAGGGAAGAATTTCTGAATGACCTAGGGGAGGGGGGGCTTAGGGCCCTCCCTTTTCTTTTTGAGTTCTGGGCCCTGCCGCATCAATTGCCACCTGACGGCGATTGGCGGGCCTGGGTGATCCTGGGCGGGCGCGGCGCAGGAAAGACGCGGGCAGGGGCCGAATGGGTCCGCTCGGTGGTTGAGGGGGCAATGCCGCTTGACCCTGGGCAAGCGCGTCGGTTGGCGCTGGTCGGTGAGACCTTTGATCAGGTTCGTGATGTCATGATCTTTGGGGACAGTGGGATCATGGCCTGTTCGCCATCGGATCGTAGGCCGCAATGGAAGGCGGGGGAGCGCAAGCTGATCTGGCCGAATGGAGCCGAAGCCCAAGCGTTCTCTGCCCATGATCCCGAAGGGTTGCGCGGGCCGCAATTTGATGCGGCCTGGGTGGACGAGCTGGCGAAATGGAAAAAGGGCGATGAGACTTGGGATATGTTGCAGTTCGCCCTGCGCCTGGGGGATCACCCCCGGGTGTGTGTCACCACCACGCCGCGAAATGTGAACGTTTTGAAGCGACTGTTGGAGGCTCCATCGACAGTTCAGACTCACGCTGCGACCGAAGCCAACCGGGCCAATCTGGCCGCGAGTTTTCTGGACGAAGTGCGGGCACGATACGCCGGGACCCGATTAGGGCGGCAGGAGTTGGACGGTGTCCTGTTGGTCGATGCCGAAGGGGCACTGTGGCGCAGCGAGGCGTTGCAGAGCGCACAGGTGCGATCCGTTCCGGACCTGGATCGGGTTGTTGTCGCGTTGGACCCGTCAGTGAGCGGTAGCGCACAGGCGGATGCCTGTGGAATCGTTGTCGTGGGTGCGCAGACGCAGGGACCGCCGCAGGATTGGCGTGCGTTTGTGCTGGCAGACCGGACAGTGCAGGGGGTTGGCCCCACAGGTTGGGCCAAGGCGGCGATCGCTGCGATGGATGAATTCGATGCCGAACGGTTGGTGGCTGAGGTCAACCAGGGGGGGCAGCTGGTCGAAGAGGTCCTGCGACAGGTGGATCCGTTGGTTCCCTATAAGGGGGTACATGCCAGCCGAGGCAAAGCGGCCCGCGCGGAACCTGTGGCGGCGCTTTATGAGCAGGGGCGTGTGCGCCATGTGGCGGGGTTGAGCGATCTGGAGGAACAGATGTGCCTGATGACGTCTCGGGGGTTTGAGGGACGCGGGTCACCGGATCGGGTGGATGCGTTGGTTTGGGCAATTCATGAATTGATGATTGCCCCGGCCAGCCAGTTTCGCAGGCCCCGGGTCCGGGTGTTGTGATCCTGTGATTGAGGTTCGCGGGCAACCGGCTGCATAGGGGCAGAGGCCCCGGAAGGTGGGCGTTTGCTTTGCATCACGAACATCCGGTTTCAGGTGTTGCTTTAGTTGCGAACGGTCTGTTTCCGGTTCTCGAACAATCATCAGCGATAACTCTCATCAACAGAAGGCCGGGTGGCGCGATTGGCGCGGCGGCGGGCAGATAGGAGCATCAGACATGGTATTCGATTTCTTGCGTCGTGGCAGCGAAAAGCAGGTGCCAGAGGCAAAGGCAAGTGCAACAGGTCCGGTGGTGGCATGGCATGGGACAGGGCGTGTGGCCTGGAGCCCGCGGGATGCGGTGTCGCTGACCCGGACGGGGTTTTCGGGAAATCCGGTGGGGTTTCGGTCGGTCAAGCTGATTGCCGAGGCCGCGGCCGCGCTTCCGTTGGTTTTGCAGGATCAGACGCAGCGGTTTGATACCCACCCGGTGTTGTCGCTGGTGAAACGTCCGAATGCGGCGCAGGGGCGGGCCGAGTTGCTGGAGTGTCTGTATGGGCAGTTGTTGCTGTCCGGCAATGCCTATGTTGAGGCGGTGGCCGGGGAGGCGGGGCTTCCGTTGGAACTGCATGTTCTGCGATCTGATCGCATGAGCGTGGTTCCGGGGGCGGATGGGTGGCCGGTGGCATATGAATATGCGGTGGGGGCGAAGAAACACCGTTTTGATGCCACCGGCCTGGTCTCTCCGATTTGCCATATCAAGAGCTTTCATCCGCAGGATGACCATTATGGGTTTTCGCCGATGCAGGCGGCGGCCATGGCGCTGGATGTGCATAATGCGGCGTCGCGCTGGTCCAAGGCCTTGCTGGACAATGCGGCCCGACCATCGGGCGCGTTGGTTTGGAACGGCGGCGACGGCCAAGGGTTTATGGGCGACGATCAGTTTCGCCGACTGAGCGATGAGATCGAGGCCAATTACCAAGGCGCGCGCAATGCCGGGCGGCCGATGGTGCTGGAAGGTGGATTGGATTGGAAGCCGATGGGCTTTTCCCCCAGCGATATGGAATTTCAGAAGACCAAGGAAGCGGCAGCGCGCGAGATCGCGTTGGCCTTTGGGGTGCCGCCGATGCTGTTGGGGATTCAGGGGGATGCGACCTATGCCAATTATCAGGAGGCCAATCGGGCGTTTTATCGTCTGACGGTGCTGCCGTTGGCGACACGGGTGGCGGCCGCTTTGTCCGAGTGGGTGTCCGGGTTTACCGGAGAGCCGGTGGAATTGAAGCCTGATCTGGATCAGGTGTCGGCGTTGTCTGCCGAGCGAGATGCGCAATGGGCGCGCGTGGCGCAGGCGGATTTCCTGAGCCAGGCAGAAAAGCGGGCGCTGCTTGGGTTGCCGCCTTTGGGTGAGGCACATGCGGATGGCTGATGGACAGGGGTATCCGCCGTTCGAATGCGCTCCCGGGCTTAGATTGGCGGCTCATGAACGGGTCAGCCAGATCCATCATGACAATATCAACCGTCGGCTGGATCGGATCGAAGAGCTGATGGAGCGGCTGGAAAAGCGTCTGTGGCTGACGGTTTATGGCGTGGTCGCGGCAATTCTGGCGCAGGCATTCCAGTCAATTCTGGTCGCGGCGCAATGAAATCAAAGGGGTGTGAGGAGTTTCTCATGGAGTACGATACAGGCCTGGAGCATAAATTTGCGCGGTTCGGCGACGGGATTCAGGTGGACGATAATGCGGTGATCCAGGGCTATGCCAGCGTGTTTGGTGAAGCTGATCAAGGCGGCGATATTGTCCAAAAGGGTGCCTATGCTGCGTCGATCAAGGCGCTGGAATCCAAAGGCGCGCGGGTCAAGATGTTGTGGCAGCATGACCCCGCCCAACCCATTGGGGTCTGGGACGAGGTGCGCGAGGATACACGCGGGTTGTGGGTCAAGGGACGGCTGCTGGAAAGCACGCAAAAAGGGCGTGAGGCGGCTGCGTTGATCGGGGCCGGCGCGATCGACGGGTTGTCGATTGGTTATCGGACAACAAAAGCCAGCAAGACCGACAAGGGCCAGCGGCTTTTGAGTGAACTGGAACTTTGGGAAGTGTCTCTTGTGACGTTTCCGATGCTTCCCAGTGCGCGGGTGGCGGCAAAGGGAGCTCATGCAGAGTTCGATGACGCCTGGCGCAGCATAGCCGCGGTGTTGAACGATGCCCGGCAGGAACTGGCGCGACGGTAAGCGCCCAAACCCACCCAGAACAGGAAAATGCTGATGAGCAAGACCGACCAACCGGCCTTGGCCGGAGAAGGTGCGCCCCTGGTTCAGGAGGTGAAGCAGGCGATGACCGGCTTCGTTCATGAATTCAAGGGCTTCCAAGATGAAATTGAATTGAAACTTCAACAGCAAGAAGAGCGACTGACCATGCTGGATCGTAAATCTCAAATCGCGGCACGTCCGCATCTGGCCACTTCTATTGACGATGGTGCTCCGCATCAGAAGGCGTTTGATGCGTATCTGCGCTCAGGTGACGACGACGGTCTGCGTGGCCTGGAAATCGAAGGCAAATCCATGTCGTCGACCGTCAATAGCGACGGCGGATATCTGGTGGATGCCCAGACATCGGAAGTTGTGAAATCGGTGCTGTATTCGTCGGCGTCGATCCGTTCGATCGCATCGGTGGTGAACGTCGAGGCGACATCATATGACGTGCTGATTGATCATACTGATGTGGGCGCAGGATGGGCCACCGAAACGGGGGCTACCGCAGAGACGGGAACGCCGTCGATTGATCGGATTTCCATTCCTCTGCACGAACTGTCGGCCCTGCCCAAAGCGTCACAGCGCCTGTTGGATGACAGTGCATTCGATATCGAAGGTTGGTTGGCGGGTCGCATTGCAGAGAAATTTGCCCGTGCCGAGGCGGCGGCATTCATCACTGGGGATGGGACTGACAAGCCGCGCGGCTTTTTGGACCACCCAGCGGTGGATGATGCGGTTTGGACCTGGGGCAATCTGGGGTATGTGCCGACCGGTATTGCCGGCGATGTGGATGGCGATGCCATTGTTGAGCTGGTTTATGCGCTTGGTGCGCAATACCGGGCCAATGGCAGCTTTGTCATGAATTCCAAGACCGCCGGACATATCCGCAAACTGAAGGATGCCGATGGTCGTTTCCTGTGGTCTGACGGGCTTGCGGCAGGCGAACCGGCGCGTCTGATGGGCTATCCAGTGCTGATTGCCGAAGACATGCCCGATGCTGCCACCGACAGCTATTCGATCGCATTTGGTGATTTTGCGGCTGGTTACACGGTGGCAGAGCGCCCTGATCTGCGCGTGCTGCGCGATCCGTTCAGCGCCAAGCCACACGTGTTGTTCTATGCAACCAAACGCGTGGGCGGTGATGTCAGCGACTTTGCAGCCATCAAGCTTCTGAAATTCGGCACCGTCTAAAGGCGCCGGATCGTGGGGCCCTGCGACGGGTCCTGCGGTGTGGGCAGGCACCGGATGAAACCTCTGCGTTGTCTAGCTGCTCCCCTCCGTCCGAGCGACGCAGGGCGCGGTGGCTGCCCGCTCAATCTTTGACAGTTAAGCGGCCCGGAGGGGTCCGAGCTTGCGGAGTGAATGGATGATGTTGACCGAAGAAACCACCGTGCCGGACATTGCGTTGCCGGTGGACCAGTTCAAGGCGCATTTGCGGCTGGGAACCGGGTTTGGTGAAGACACGCTTCAGAATGGTGTCCTGAATGGCTTCTTGCGGGCCGCCATCGTGGCGATTGAAGCACGGATCGGCAAGGTTCTGATTTCGAGGGCGTTCACCTGGAAAATTCATGCCTGGCGCGACCGGGCGGGTGAGATCCTGCCAGTCGCACCGGTATCGGTGGTGAACGCTGTGGTGATGACCGACGGCGGCGGGACCGAGACAGTGCTGGATGCGGCACTATACCGGCTGGCAGAAGATAGCCAGTCGCCAAGAATTCGGCCCACGGGCACGCTTTTGCCTGCAATTTCGCCCGGCGGAACTGTGCGGATCGACGTCATCGCAGGCATGGCAGAGGATTGGGGCGGCCTGCCGGCCGATCTGGGTCAGGCCGTGCTGCTGCTGGCGGCGCATTATTATGAATACCGCAATGAGACCGCGCTGAGCGATGGGTGCATGCCCTTTGGCGTCACGAGCCTGATTCAGCGGTATCGGACCATGCGGATTTCTGTCGGACGGGGTTTGGCGGGAGTGATGCAATGAAACCACCGCATCTGAACCGCAAGTTGGTCCTGGAGGGCGCTGTGCGCACCGCCGACGGTGCTGGGGGTTTCGTTCAAAGCTGGCAAGCCCTGGGCACTCATTGGGCCGCTGTGGAGCCGCGTACGGGGCGAGAGCGGGCCCGGGGAGAGTATGCGGTGTCGTCCATGAGTTATCGGGTGATTGTGCGCGCGGCTCCGATGGGGTCGATAGCCCGACCCAGCCCGGATCAGCGGTTTCGCGAAGGCAATCGTGTCTTTGTCATCCGGGCCATCGCGGAACGCGACCCCGGGGGGCGGTATCTAATTTGTTTCACGGATGAAGAGGTGGCGGCATGAGTTACGGCGTTGCAGCAGCGCTGCAGGAAGCTGTGTATCAGCATTTGTTGGCCGATGCGGGAGTAAGCGCGTTGGTTGGGACGGCGATCTATGATGCGCTTCCCGCGGGCACATTGCCCGAAACCTATGTGACCCTGGGCCCTGAGGATGCGCGGGATCGCTCGGATGGAACCGGAGCGGGGGCCGAGCATCGGTTCACGGTCACGGTGACCACCACTGCGGCGGGCTTTGCCGGTGCCAAGGATTTGGCTGCGGCCATTTGCGATGCGTTGATTGACGCGGACCTGATTTTAAGCCGGGGGAGCCTGGTGGGGCTGTGGTTCGACCGGGCAGTGGCTGCACGTGTTGGAACCGGCGGCACGCTTCGCACGATCACGCAGCGCTTTCGCGCCCGCGTGGAAGACAACTGAACTTTTTCAATTTTCGCTTAACAATCGGAGAAACGATATGGCTGCTCAAAACGGCAAGGACCTGTTGGTCAAAGTGGATATGACCGGTGGGGGTCTTTTTGAAACCATTGCGGGGCTGCGTGCAACGCGGGTGAGCTTTAACGCGGAGAGCGTGGATGTCACCAGTCTGGAAAGCCAGGGCGGTTGGCGTGAGCTGCTGTCCGGTGCTGGCGTGAAATCGGCGGCGATTTCCGGTTCCGGTGTCTTCAAGGATGCAGGCACAGACGAACGAGCGCGTCAGCTGTTCTTTGATGGGGAAACGCCTGCGTTTCAGGTGATCATCCCGGATTTTGGCATTGTCGAAGGCGCATTTCAGGTGACGGCTCTGGAATATGCCGGCAGCCACAATGGCGAAGCCACCTATGAATTGTCGATGGCCAGCGCCGGGGCGCTGAGCTTTACCGCGGTGTAAGCCATGACCAATCCGTGGAGGGGAGAGGTGGCTTTGACCATCGATGGGCAGCAGCGGGTTTTGAAACTGACTCTCGGGGCGTTGGCCGAGCTGGAACAGGAATTGGCGACCGGATCCCTGGTCGAGCTGGTTCAGCGGTTCGAGGGTGGAGGTTTCTCATCGGGTGATGTGCTGGCCCTGATCCGCGCTGGATTGCGCGGAAGCGGGGTCGATCAAGCGGTGGATTTGATGCAGGCGGACATCGCCGGGGGGCCGTTGGCAGCGGCCCGGGCAGCAGCAGAGCTGTTGGCGCGGGCTTTCATGCTGCCGGAAGGGCCATGAGCCGGTTTGACTGGCCCGCGTTGATGCGGGCCGGGATCCAGTTCCTGCGGCTGACGCCGGAACAGTTCTGGGCGCTGACCCCAGCCGAACTGAAGCTGATGCTGGGTCAGGCGGCCGGAAAGGCACCGATGGGACGGGATGGATTGAACGCGCTGTTGGCCGCCTATCCCGACAGGGGACCAGCCGGTCCCGAACAAGGAGATGACGATGAGTGATCAGGAAGCAATGGGCGATCTGGAGGACCAGGGAGCGGCGTTGTCGGATACGCTGGCTGATGCGACTGCGATGGCGGCGGGGTTCAATGGTGAATTGCAACGCATTCGCGAAGCCTTTGCGACAACCAGCCGTGACGCCTTGGCCTTGGAACATGGGTTGTCCCGTGGATTGAGGCGGGCGTTGGATGGCGTCGTCTTTGATGGGATGAAATTGTCAGATGCGCTCGAAACTGTGGCGCGGTCGATGATCAACGCCACCTACTCGGCAGCGGTGCGACCCGTCACGGACCATTTGGGCGGGTTGTTGGCCAATGGGGTCACCAGCGTCGTGCAGGGCGTGTTGCCGTTTGCTGACGGTGGGTCCTTTTCCCAGGGGCGGGTGATGCCGTTTGCAAATGGGGGGGTGGTGAGCGGTCCTGTGACCTTTCCGATGCGCGGAGGCATGGGGTTGATGGGCGAGGCTGGACCCGAGGCAATCATGCCACTGACACGGGGGGCTGACGGAAGGCTGGGCGTACGGGCGCAGGGTGGCGGTGCCGTGAACGTAGTTATGAATATCTCGACGCCCGATGTTCAGGGGTTCAACCGCAGCCAGGGGCAGATTGCAGCACAGATGAGCCGGGCCTTGGGTCGGGCCAATCGTAATCGGTGAAGGAGCACGCCATGAATTTTCACGATGTCAGATTTCCGGCTTCTCTGAGCTTTGGCTCGGTCGGGGGACCGGAGCGGCGCACGGACGTCGTCACGTTGGCCAATGGATTCGAGGAGCGTAACACGCCCTGGGCGCATTCACGTCGCCGCTATGATGCGGGCGTGGGAATGCGATCGCTGGATGATGTCGAAACGCTGATCTCTTTTTTCGAGGCGCGTCAGGGGCAGCTTTTTGGATTTCGCTGGAAAGACTGGGCGGATTTCAAATCTGGCCGCGCGTCTGGCGACATTGCTTATGACGATCAGGTGATTGGGATGGGGGACGGTACGACAACCGTGTTCCAGTTGACCAAAACCTATCGGTCGGGTGTGTTCACCTATACCCGCCCGATTGTCAAACCTGCGGTCGGGACGGTTCGGGTTGGGATCGAGCAGGACGAATTGCGTGACGGGGTCGAATATGAGGTCGATGCAACATCTGGTTTGATCACCTTCGACCAACCGCCACAAGAGACCATGGTCATTACGGCGGGGTTCGAATTTGACGTTCCAGTGCGCTTTGATACCGACCGTATCCAAACCAGTGTTGCCAGCTTTCAAGCCGGTGACGTTCCCAATGTGCCAGTTGTGGAGGTGCGGGTCTGATGGCTGGTATGGATGCAACGTTTCAGGCGCATGTCGAGACCGGGCTGACCACATTGTGCCGGTGCTGGGCAATCACGCGCGCAGATGGCATGACCTATGGGTTCACGGATCATGATTGCCGCCTGGAGTTTGAAGGGATCGACTTCAAGGCTGATACGGGATTGTCCGCGTTGTCCTTGCAGCAGAGCACCGGGCTTTCGGTTGATAACACCGAGGCAATCGGCGCACTGAGCGATGCGGCGATCCGCGAAGAGGACATCGAAGCAGGTCGGTTTGACGGGGCCGAGGTCCGGGCCTGGTTGGTCAATTGGGCAGATGTGACGGTGCGGTGGCTACAGTTTCGGGGCACCATTGGTGAATTGCGGCGAGGTAGCGGAGCCTTTCATGCCGAGCTGCGCGGTCTGACCGAGGCATTGAACCGCCCTATGGGCCGGGTCTTTCAGAAACCGTGTACGGCGGTTCTGGGGGATGGGAGTTGTCGCTTTGACATGGAAACCCCCGGCTATGCGGCCGAATTGACTGTGGGGAGTGTGGACGACGCGCAGAACTTTCAGTGGGACGCGTTGAATGGGTTTGAGCCGGGTTGGTTTGGCAAGGGGCGGCTGGTTGTCACCACGGGAGCTGCGGCGGGGCTGTGGGGGATGATCAAGTCCGACACATTCCAAGGGAGCCAGCGCGTTATCGAACTATGGGAACCCATTCGTGCCAAGGTTTCCGCCGGGGATCAAATCCGGCTGGAAGCCGGGTGTGACAAGCGGATGGAGACCTGTCGGCTGAAATTCAACAATTTGCTCAATTTTCAGGGCTTTCCGGATATTCCGGGTGAAGACTGGATGTTGGCCGTTCCCAAGCAAGCGGGAACCAACTCGGGGGGGAGCCTGAGGTGAACACCGATCCACAGAAAATTGCGCAGGTTGCGCGCAGCTGGATTGGGACCCCCTATCGACATCAGGCGGCTACCCGTGGTGCGGGCAGTGATTGTCTGGGGTTGGTGCGCGGGGTGTGGCGAGAGGTGGTGGGCCAGGAACCCACGGCGGTGCCCGCCTATAGCATGGACTGGTCGGAACCTCAGGGTGACGAGCGTCTGTGGCGGGCAGCGAGACGCTATCTGAAAACCAAGCCGCTGCAACATGAAGCGGTGGGAGACGTGATCCTGTTTCGGATGCGCAGTTCGGCGGTGGCCAAGCATCTGGGGATTGTCGTCGAGGTCGGACAACATGCCCGGTTTGTTCATGCCTATGCGGGGCATGGCGTAGTTGAAAGCCCACTGAGCGGCCCCTGGCGCCGCCGAATTGTCGGGCGGTTCGAATATCCAATGGAGATGCGGTAATGACAACGATTGTTCTTTCTGCTGCGGGCGCAGCCATAGGTGGCGCGGCTGGCGGCGCTGTTGCGGGGTTGTCGTCGGTTGCGGTTGGCCGCGCTGCTGGTGCGATTTTGGGGCGGGTCATTGACCAGCGTTTGTTGGGGGCGGGTGCAGAGTCGGTTGCCACCGGCAAGGTTGAACGATTTCGGCTGACTCACGCGGCCGAAGGGGCTCCGATTTCACAGGTATTCGGGCGGATGCGTGTTGGCGGTCAGGTCATATGGGCAACGGACTTTCAGGAATCTTCGACCACCACCGGTGGCGGAAAGGGTGCACCCAGCACACCCAGAACCACAACGTACAGCTATACGGTGTCGCTGGCGATCGCGGTCTGCGAAGGCGAAGTGACCAGCATTGGCCGGGTGTGGGCAGACGGTGAAGAAGTTGCGCGTGACGATCTGAACATGCGTGTCTATCTGGGGGCCGAGGACCAGTTGCCCGACCCGACCATGGAAGCCGTAGAAGGAGTCGGGCAGGTGCCGGCCTATCGCGGCACCGCCTATGTTGTGATGGAGGATTTGTCGCTCGAGGCTTTTGGCAATCGAGTGCCGCAATTTTCGTTTGAAGTGGTACGCGCGGAGCAACCAGCGGCTCAGGATTTTGACACAGATCTGGGCCAGATTATCCGAGGTGTGGCTCTTATGCCGGGGACGGGCGAATATACGCTGGCCAGCGAGCCTGTCTTTTATTCTGATGGACCCGCCAGCAAATGGGGCGCGAATACCAATTCTCCGTCGGGCAAGACCGACTTGGAAACCTCATTGCAACATCTGGACGAAGAGCTTCCGGCCAGCGATGCAGCATCTTTGGTTGTGTCCTGGTTTGGAAATGATCTGCGCTGCGGAGCATGTCAGGTTGTTCCGAAAATGGAAAAGCGGAGCGTCGAGGGGATCAATATGCCCTGGCGTGTTGGCGGGCTGACCCGGGCCACGGCTGATGAAATGCGTGTTGAGAATGGGCGTCCCATTTATGGGGGCACACCGTCGGATGATGCGGTTGTTCAGGCTATTCGTCATATGGCGGATGCGGGGCGACGTGTCATGTTCTATCCGTTTATCCTGATGGATCAGCCTGTTGACAACGGGTTGGCAGACCCATGGACCGGCAATGATCATCAGCCGCATTTGCCCTGGCGTGGGCGGATCACCTTGTCCACAGCCCCAGGGCAGGATGGCACGCCGGATCAGACGACGGGAGCGGATGCCGAAGTGGCGGCCTTCTTTGGCGCAGCGACGGCTGCCGATTTCGTGATCGGTGATGGCGTTGTCTCCTATACAGGACCAGACGAATGGGGGATGCGCCGTTTCATTCTTCACAACGCGGCGCTGTGTGCGGCTGCGGGTGGGGTTGACTCCTTTTGCATCGGTTCGGAAATGCGCGGTTTGACGCAGATCCGCGGTGCCTCCGGGTTTCCCGCAGTACAGGCGCTGATCGCGCTGGCAGCTGAGGTGCGCGCCATACTGGGGCCGGACACTAAGATCGGCTATGCAGCAGATTGGTCGGAGTATTTTGGCTATCAGCCCGCGAAGGAACCGGGAGATCGGTATTTCCATCTGGATCCATTATGGGCCGATGCAAATATCGATTTTGTCGGGATCGATAATTACATGCCTGTGTCCGATTGGCGGGATGCACCTGACCATATCGACAAAGCCGCGGGCTGGAACAGCATTTATGACCTGGGTTACCTGCGCAGCAATGTCGAAGGCGGGGAGGGATATGATTGGTATTATCATTCACCCGAAGCCGAGGCGGCGCAGATTCGGACGCCGATTGCAGATCTGGCGCATGGAGAGGACTGGATCTGGCGCTACAAGGATATGCGCGGGTGGTGGAGCAATCCGCATTACGAACGGATTGGAGGCCTGCGTCAGGCAGTACCGACTGATTGGGTCCCCCAGTCCAAGCCGATCTGGTTTACCGAACTGGGCTGTGCATCGGTTGATAAAGGGACCAATCAACCCAATAAGTTCCTGGATCCGAAGTCTTCTGAATCCAGTTTGCCCAAGTTTTCGACCGGGCATAGGGATGATTTGATTCAGCGGCAGTATCTGAAGGCAGTTCTCGGATACTGGGGGGAAGAAACAAACAATCCCGTGTCCGAAGTTTACGCCGAGCCAATGATCGACATGCAGAATGCGTTCGTCTGGGCGTGGGACGTACGTCCCTTTCCGGTGTTTCCGAACAATCGTTACCTGTGGAGCGATGGCACCAACTATGCGCGTGGGCATTGGTTGAACGGCAAAGTGGGTGCGCGCACGCTGGCGTCGGTCGTAAAAGAGATCTGTGTCCGGTCGGGCGTGTCCAACATCGACACCTCAGGATTGTATGGCGTGGTGCGTGGATATGTCATCGACCAGGTTTCAGATGCACGTGCGGCCTTGCAGCCTCTGATGCTGCGGTACGGTTTTGACGCGATTGAACGCGATGGCGTATTGCGGTTCGTGATGCGGGATGGGTTGGACGCGGCTGTGATTGACCTGTCTCAGCTAGCCGAAACGGATGAAACCGATGCGGTCGTCGACCACGCCCGTGAAGCCGATGCCGAATTGGTCGGGCGCGTGCGTTTGCAATTCCTTCAGTCGGGTGCAGATCATGAGGTCCTTGCCGAAGAAGTGGTTCTGCCCGAGCACGCGACTCATGCGGTCAGTTCCAGCGAACTGCCCCTGTCAATGACCCGGGCCGAAGCGCGCCATGTGGTTGAACGCTGGCTGGCCGAATCTCGTGTGTCTCGCGACACTGTGCGATTTGCCTTGCCGCCGTCGCGAATTGCGCTGGGCGCTGGAGACGTCGTCAAACTGCCCGTAGGGGAAGGCAAGGATGCGCTGTTCCGGATCGACCGGGTCGAGCAGTCAGGGTTGCAGTTGATCGAAGCCGTTCGGATCGAACCAGAGGTGTATACCCCCTCTGAACAACCCGAAGACCTGCCGTCCGCCAAGGCCTTTGTTGCGCCTACACCGGTCTTGCCGTTTTTCATGGATTTGCCATTGATGACCGGCGACGAAGTGCCCCATGCCCCCCACGTTGCAGTAACTGCAACGCCTTGGCCGGGTACCGTGGCTCTTTACGGCTCGGGAAGCGATGACAACTATGTTCTGGATGAAATCATTGCAGCCCGGTCGATTATCGGGGCAACGGAAAGCCCGTTGGCGTGGGCGCGGTCCGGTGTCTGGGACGAAGGGGTGGCGGTTCAGGTCAAGCTGTTCAATGGCGCATTGGAAAGCCGGGACAAGGCTGCGGTTCTGAACGGTGCCAACCTGGCAGCAATTGGCGATGGGACCAGCGGAAATTGGGAGCTGTTCCAATTCCGCACAGCAGATCTGATCGCACCTGACACCTATCTGCTGTCCGGGCGTCTGCGGGGGCAATTGGGGAGTGACGGTCTGATGCCGGATGCCTGGCCGCAAGGGTCGTCATTCGTCCTGTTGGATCGCACCCAGGTGCAGATTGACCTGACCAGCGCACAACGGCGAATTTCTCGTCACTATCGCATTGGCCCGGCGCGGCGCCCCTATAGCGATCCGTCCTATGTGCATCTGACCGAGGCGTTTGACGGGAATGGCCTGAGACCCTATGCGCCGAGCCACCTTCGTGCTGTGAGCCAACCGTCCGGTGATCTGGTGCTCAGCTGGGTCCGTCGCACACGAATTGACGGAGACGCCTGGGACAATGCCGAGGTGCCCCTGGGGGAAGAGAGCGAGCATTATCGGGTGCGTGTGCTGGAAGGCAATTCGGTTCTGAGAGAGGTTGAAGTAACAACGCCTGCCTGGATCTATACGGCTGCACAACAGGCGGCCGACGGGGCGAGCGCAGCGATAGACATTGAGGTCGCTCAGGTTTCCGTACGTTATGGGCCCGGCTTGCCGCGACGCATCACGGTCGGAGCCAGTTGATGCGACCGGTTTTGCACGGTGATGTTTCGTCGGCTGCACGGGTATTGTTACGTGTTCCCCGGACCGCCCGTGCGGCAGTGTGCAACAAGATGATTGATGAAGCTGAGGCGGCGGACAGTCATGTCCGTCGCTTTGGCACGTTGCACCCGTTGTTCGGGAATGGCTCCTTGATGTCATCGGCGCGCAAACGTATCCTTGCGGACGAGCCAGGATTTGACGATCTGGACTATTGTGCCTGTTTCGAATTGGTACTGAGGTGCCTGACCAGCTTCCATCTCAGCCGGAGGCGCAGCTGATACATCTGGTGGCGATCAGGTTCAGCTCGAGGCGCGCGGTCGGAATGTCATCGCCACAATCCTCGCAATAGCCATAGTCATCCTCTAGCAAGCGAGCCAGCGCCTGATGCAGCAGATGTTCTTCCTGATCGCGCCTGGTGCGCTGGGCGTTGGCCATGGCCTGGTTCTGCAATGCATCCATGCGGCTCAGCCGTCCAACGGATTGTTGATCCAGCGTGACAATGGCCTGACCCTCTTTACCCAACGCGTTTTCGTCCTGCAATTCCTGCAATCGCGCATGGATCAGGGCCTGAAATTCGTTGATTTCTAAGGGCGTCATAGAGAAAAAAGATCCTTCGACGGATTGCGTTTGGTCATTTCTGGTTTAGATGCGTATTCTAGGCAGAGAAAGGATACGATGCCATGTTTGAACCGCGCAAGACCATTGCCTCGGTTGATCCTGTCTGGGACCGGATCACCAGAGAAGCTCAGGAGGCCGTCCAGAAGCAGCCACTGATGGGGGGATTGATCCACGCCTGTATCCTGCATCACAGCAATATCGAGAAGGCTTTGTCCTATCGGATTTCCGCGAAACTCTGTTCGAATGAAATGTCGATGACGATGTTGCGGGAGATCGTTGACGGGGCCTATGCGGCAGATCCGACAATTGTTGACGCAGCCCGCGCTGATCTGATGGCGGTACACGACCGAGATCCGGCCTGCCATCGTTTGTTGCAACCGATCCTGTATTTCAAAGGCTACCAAGCCATGCAGGCCTATCGGGTGTCGCATTGGCTGTGGCATCAGGGACAGGAAGACCTGGCGTTTTTCTTTCAGATGCGCGCGTCCGAGATCTTCGGGATCGACATTCACCCCGGCGCACGGATCGGCAAAGGTATCATGATCGACCATGCCCATTCGATCGTCATTGGGGAAACTGCTGTTGTCGGCGACAATGTATCAATGCTGCATTCGGTAACATTGGGCGGGACCGGCAAGGAAGAAGAGGATCGCCATCCCAAGATCGAAGATGGCGTTCTGATCGGAGCCGGGGCCAAGATCCTGGGCAACATTCGCGTCGGCCATTGCAGCCGCATCGCCGCCGGTTCCGTGGTGCTGTCCGAAGTGCCGCCCTGCACAACGGTCGCTGGTATTCCTGCGAAAATCGTTGGAGAGGCCGGATGCGATCAACCGTCGATCTCGATGGATCACATGCTGGGCAAGAACCAGTAAGAAAACGTAATGAACAAACAAAAAAGCCCCGCCTCGAGTTGATCGAGGCGGGGCTTTTTTTGCGTACGGATCCGCAATCAGGCGAGCATGACCAATGGATTTTCCAGATTGTCCACGATCGCTTTGAGCAATTCGGCCCCCAACGCGCCATCAATCACACGGTGATCCACCGACATTGTCACCGACATCACGGTCGCAACCGTCAGCTCACCGTCATCACCAACGACAGGTTTCTTGACACCGGTGCCCACCGCCAGAATGCCGGCGTGTGGAGGATTTACGATGGCGTCGAAATTGTCGATGCCGAACATGCCCAGATTAGAAATCGCAAATGTGCCGCCCTGATATTCATGGGGCGCAAGCTTGCGCTCCCGCGCGCGGGAAGCCAGATCTTTCATCTCGCCCGACAAGGCCGACAGCGATTTGACGTCGGCGTCTTGCAGTACCGGGGTGAACAACCCGCCTTCGATGGCGACGGCGACGGCCACATCTGATGACTTCAACTGGAGCACCCGATCTCCGGCCCAGACCGCATTACAGGCGGGAACCTGTTGCAGGGCATTGGCAACGGCCTTGATGATGAAATCATTCACCGACAGTTTGACGCCACGCCCTTCGAGTTTTTTGTTCAGCTGCCCACGGAATGCCAGCAAGGCGTCCAACTTGATATCGCGGCGCAGATAGAAATGCGGGATGGTTTGTTTGGCCTCGGACAGACGCGCTGCAATGGTTTTGCGCATACCATCCAGAGTGATTTCCTCGTATTCGCGTCCTTCGTACATACGCGCCACCATATCGGCGCTGGGGCCGGTCGGTGCAGGCGCAGCTGCCACCGCAGTTGCTGCGCCAGATGCCGAAGCCGCAGCTGGACCCGTTGCGGCGGGTTGCACGGCGACTGTTGCGCTTTCAACATCAGCCTTGACGATCCGCCCGCGGGGCCCCGAGCCTGTGACCTGGGCCAGGTCCAACCCTTTGTCTGCTGCAATCCGGCGGGCCAGAGGCGATGCAAAGATGCGATTGCCGTCCGCCGCCACAGGGGCTGCCGGCGCAGGGGCAGGGCCCCCAGTGGGTGCAGGCGCGGCTTTGGAGGCGGTGTCGGCTGCGGGGGCAGCGGACGGCGCAGCAGCTGATGTCGTCGTGATGTCGGCAGCGGATTCACCATCTTCCAGCAACACCGCGATCGCAGTGTTGACCTTGACGGCTTCGGTGCCTTCGGGGATCAGGATCTTGCCGATGACACCCTCGTCAACGGCTTCGAACTCCATGGTCGCCTTGTCGGTTTCTATTTCGGCCAGCAGGTCGCCGGATGAGACGGTATCGCCTTCCTTCACCAGCCATTTTGCCAGCGTGCCTTCCTCCATCGTCGGGGAAAGGGCAGGCATTAGGATTTCGGTGGGCATGTCAGCGCTCCTCAATCAGAGTAATTTGATCATATGGCGCCTTGGGGCGCCGGGGGCCGCGGACCAGAGTGGTGATCGCAGCTACGATGTGTTTCTTGTTCTCGGCCATCCAGACATAAGCCGTCTGGTGAGAGGGCCGCGCGCCGACAAGCTGCAGGTCGTGTGAGAGGCGTTCGGGCACAAGTGCCCGGACCGTTCGGCCCTCTACCTCAACTTCGACCACATAGCATTCTGTGGCGGGATCGCGGCCCCTGACGTTCATGTCTGCCCTTACCGATAGGTGACTTGTTTGACGGCGGCGATCACTTCGTCGGTGGTGATCAGCGCGTGCCGTTCAAGATTGGCGGCATAGGGCATTGGAACATCCTTGCCGGTGCAGTTGATCACCGGAGCGTCCAGATAATCAAACGCCTCCTGCATCACCACCGAGGAGATATAGCTGCCTACAGACCCCTGTGGCCAACCTTCTTCGACGGTGACCAGACGGTTGGTTTTCATGACCGAGGCAATGATGCTGTCCGTGTCCATCGGGCGCAGGGTGCGCAGGTCGATCACTTCGGCGGAAATCCCGTCTTCGGCAAGCTTTTCAGCAGCTTCCAAAGCATATTGCATCCCGATTCCAAAAGAGACGATGGTTACATCGCTCCCTTCGCGCCAGATCCGGGCCTTGCCGAAGGGAACTGTGAAATCATCCATCTTGGGCACATCGAACGAGCGGCCATAGAGGATTTCGTTTTCCAGGAAGATCACCGGGTTGTCATCCCGGATTGCCGTCTTCAGCAGACCTTTGGCGTCAGAGGCCGAATAGGGCATGGCGACTTTCAGGCCGGGGATCTGCATATACCAGGCGGCATAGTCCTGGGAATGCTGCGCGCCGACGCGGGCGGCGGCACCATTGGGCCCACGGAACACCATGGGTGCGCCCATCTGACCACCGGACATATAAAGCGTCTTGGCCGCAGAGTTGATGATATGGTCGATTGCCTGCATGGCAAAATTGAAGGTCATGAACTCGACGATGGGGCGCAGGCCAGCCATGGCGGACCCGGTTGCAATGCCTGCAAACCCATGTTCGGTGATCGGCGTGTCGATCACCCGTTTCGAGCCGAATTCCTCGAGCAAGCCCTGAGAAATCTTATAAGCCCCCTGATATTCGGCGACTTCCTCGCCCATCAGATAGACGTCGCCATCGCCGCGCATCTCTTCGGCCATCGCATCGCGCAGGGCTTCGCGGACCGTGGTGGGGACCAGTTCCGTGCCTTCGGGCCAATCCGGTGTCAGATCCGGTTGCGGTGCAGCAGGAGCTGCCACCGCGGCGGCGGCAGGCGTCTCGGTGCCCCCTGCGGGGGCCGCCTCGTTGCCTGCGGCTTCTGCCGGGGCAGAAGCGGGCAGGGCGGAGGCGTCTTCGCCTTCTTCGACCAGGATCGCGATGGGGGTGTTGACGCGAACGGCCTCTGTCCCTTCGGCAATCAGGATCTTGCCGACGATTCCTTCGTCAACGGCCTCGAACTCCATCGTGGCCTTGTCGGTTTCAATCTCGGCCAAAATATCGCCGGAGTTCACGGTATCGCCTTCCTTGACCAGCCATTTGGCCAGGGTGCCTTCCTCCATGGTCGGCGACAGGGCGGGCATTAGAATTTCGGTTGCCATGTCTTATCTCTTCCCTCTCAGGCGTAAATGTCTGTCCACAGCTCTTCGAGAGCCGGTTCCGGGCTGCTGCGGGAGAAATCCGCAGCTTTGTTGACGATGTCCTTGATCTCTCTATCGATCGCTTTGAGGTCATCTTCGGTGGCGTGCTTGTTCTCGATCAGCATTTCGCGAACCTGTTCGATCGGGTCGCGTTCTTCGCGCATGCGCTGCACTTCTTCGCGGGTCCGGTATTTGGCTGGATCCGACATGGAATGACCACGGTAGCGGTAGGTCTTCACTTCGAGAATATAAGGTCCCTTGCCAGACCGGCAGTGGGCCACCGCGCGCTCACCGGCTTCCTTGACGGACAGCACGTTCATGCCATCGACAGCCTCGCCGGGAATGCCAAAGGCCTGTCCCCGTGTGTAGATGTCCGGGGTCGACGTCGAGCGCGCCTGAGCGGTGCCCATGGCGTATTGGTTGTTCTCGATCACAAAGACCACCGGCAGTTGCCACAGGGCGGCCATATTAAAGGTCTCATAGACCTGACCCTGGTTCGCGGCACCATCTCCGAAATAGGTAAAGGTGACGCGGCCATTTTCCTTGTATTTGTCGGCAAAGGCCAGACCGGCTCCCAATGGAACCTGCGCGCCCACGATGCCGTGGCCACCATAGAAATGTTTCTCTTTCGAGAACATGTGCATGGACCCGCCCTTACCTTTGGACAGGCCCCCTTCACGTCCGGTAAGCTCGGCCATGACACCACCTGGATCCATGCCGCAGGCCAGCATATGCCCGTGATCGCGATACGAAGTAATGCGTTTGTCGCCGTCTTCGGCGGCGGCCTCAAGGCCGACAACAACCGCTTCCTGACCGATATACAGGTGACAGAAGCCGCCGATCAGACCCATGCCATAGAGCTGACCGGCCTTTTCTTCGAATCGGCGGATCAAAAGCATTTCACGGTAATATTGTTTCAGCTCATCGCCGGAAGCATTTGTTTTCTTTACTGTCTTTCTGGCTGCCATCGTGGTGGGCTCCCCCTTTTGGCGTAATAGTTTAGTGTTAAACTATTTAATAAGCCATTTCAGGCGATCTGGCGAGTGATAATATGACGCGGGTGTAGCGGGTGTAGCGGGACTGTAGCGGGACAGGGATTCCTTCAATTTTGGACAGAGATATCTTCAACATTTGATTTTGGGGTTGAAGTCCTCTGCCGCTCACCGATTTGAAGGCCGTTTGAACCCCCGTTTAAAGACCAGAAATATCGCGCACAGCCGTCGTGATCATTTCGGCACCTAGAGGGGCCAACGACCTCTTCCAAAGAGACAGCGCGCTTTCACCGGGTAAGATCTGGACCGGTCGACGTAACCTTGTGCCGCCGACGATGACAGCGGGGCCTGCGTCAATGTTGTCGGTCATCCAATACACTGTGCCGCCGGTGATGCGGGTGCCGTCTGCCAAAGCGTCTCTGATCGCGCGCCGCCCCTTGTAGTTGGGCAGGAGCGAGGGGTGATACCCGATGGCACCGCATTTTGCCCATTCGATAAACCAGGCCGGAACAATGCGAAAAGAATGGGCGGACACAATTAGATCCGGTTGCCAAGGAAAGTCCGCCGCCAACAACGGCAAGTCGTTTGGCTTCAGGGCCATCGGCAAACCGAGCGCGCGCGCGGTATCTTGGGGCTTTTGATCGGTCGCCTCTGCAATCAGTGCAACGTCGCAGCCGAGTGCGTTAAGACGGCAAAGCGTTTCTGCGCCCAACCAGGAGCCGCCAATCACAGCGACACGGAAGGCTGATTTATTCGACATAACGAAATCCTTGAATTGCGCGCATGTGCCCGCCGATGCGGCCTCTTACGGTCGTTGATTTAGAAGGTTTGCCCCAGAGCTCAGCTGAGGTCTGATGCCAGTCAGCGCGCGCCCGGAGCGCCGCGCAGAGGCCGGGGTGTGAGGTGTGAAAGAGGGTCGGCATTGGGCGCTGATACCTGTTATCGCCGCGCCGCCATAACGCCGCGATCTCATTTAGAAAGCGCAGGCCCAGCCCGGCCCCTTGCCATTCCGGCATAATGACAAGACGGGAGGCGCGCGCTTCTTTCACCCCGGGGCGGGGCGAAAAGCAAACATGCGCGACGGGCTCTCCGTCAACAAAGCCGACGTAATAATCCGCCGCGATCATGCGCGGCAGTTTCAGGTAGTGATGCGGCTCAAACAGGGGCCAGTAGGAACCGTCGGTCTTGTAAATGTCCATTTTGATTTGCGGTGGCTGTCGAAGACGCCTCCATTTGAACTCGGCGGCGCTCGTATCGATGACCCAATCAGGCTGGAGCCAGTTCACCACGTCGTCATGACAAGTTACGCCGACGAATTGACCGCCCGTCTTGCGCCAGGCTTTGGCAAATGCCGCCGCTCCGATGCGCGCGACTTGGCGGTCAATGGTTGATGTGAACTCATCGACGACGGCCAAATCGGGGTGCTCGCACAGGATCCGTGCGAGGTCGGCCCGGAATTTCTCGCCGGTTGAAAGGTGACGATACGGGCGCAGCCAACTGGGCACACTGCCCAGGCCCACCGCCGAGAGAGCCGCCGTCACTGGATCCATGAGAGAATGCGGCGCGATGGCGTCAATGATGGCTTGGTCTTTCGGCCATTTTGCCGGGGCAAGGGGAGCGGCCCCGAACAAAAGGCGGGCGAGGGAGGATTTGCCCGATCCGGACGGCCCGACAATAAGGCCTATCCCCCAGGGCCTTTCGTTCAGATCAGCCGTCAGACTGAGGCGGAAATCCGCGTTGCCTTCCACGTTGAACATGCTGGAGACACGCGCGGCCCGGTAGGTGCAGGGCAAGGGGACTTTGTGATGAATGTCGAGTTTCATGTGGTGACCACCTTGCAGCGGTGGCCGTCTTGGATGAGCCGGTCAAACAGGGCTTTCTGTTTGGGCTCATCCTCGACCAGGACAATCACCCCGAACTGGGGTTTGTAGCGGGTGCCCTTTGGAATGCCGGGCGCGTCACTTGGTAAAGGTGGTAGTGGTATCTCGGTGGACTTGGGCATCTGAGCCTAATTCTCCATCGCGATCCTGTCGCTGTGGTGAAGGGCTCTTGGGGGGCCTCAGTTCGGTGAGTGTGCCGCAACGCGGACATTTGATTTCGAGAGCGCCGCATAGGGCGTTTTCTTCCATTTTAAGTAGCAGGCGGCGGCACCGCCCGCAACGTTGTTCATGTTTCATTAACTAGAATCACTCGAGGTTATCCGCAGGAAGCGGCCTTGAGTACACGGAGGTCGGCGGGGACAGTTTGCACGACACGCCCCGTGCCCGGCTTGCCGGGCCTTCCACTCCTTAGATCAGATCAGCGCGCCAGCTTCAGCACGGCGGCCAGGTGAGTTTTGAACTGATCAGCGGACAGCAGGGCAGCGCGTTTGTATTGGCGCAGGTCGAGGCCGTCCTGTTCATCGGGCAGCTTTTCGATGTCCCTTTTGAGGGCTTCAAGTTCTTCGACTTGCAGGAATGTGGTCTTGGACATTTCAGGTCTCCGTTCAGGTTGGGTTCTGGGGTGTGAGGGCGGTTGTAAAGGCGGCCGAGATGTCGAAGCCGTCAGGATTGGTGGTTGCGTCGATCTGGGCGCTGACCGCGCGTTCGGCGGCAAAGCTGGCCTGGACGTGGGCGGTGACGGCGGCTGTGATGCCCAGCAGGTCGGTCTCGCCCAGATCGGCCCAGTGGCCATTGGCCATCTTCCACGGCACCGGGACACTCAGAACACCGGCCTTGAGGCTGTTCACAGCCTCGGTCAGGGCGGCGCGGGTGTGGTCATCGGTGCGAATGAAGGTGCCATCGGGCAGGCTCAGCCCGCCGGTCTGATGGGTCCAGCGGATCTCGGCCAGGGTGGATTTGAGCGCGACGCGCCTGTCTGCGCGCACGTCAGCGGCGGATTTGAGGGTCATCTTCATGCTGGTGTCTCCTGGGCGATGCGGCGGATCGGGTCGGGAATGGGGCCGTTTGTGGCGGTCACGACGACCGGCCCGGCGGGCTGGATCGGATCGGCGCTGCGGGCGTCAAAGCCAAAACGGAGGGTGGCCTGGATCTCGCCACCCTGGCGGGTGACGGGGCCGACAAAGGGGATGTCTTCGCCCGCATCGGCTTCGAACAGCACTTCGCCGCCGTCTTCCAGATCGCTCAGATCCAGCGCAACGCCGTCAATGGTGAGGATGTCGCCCGCCACCGAGATTTCGGTTTCGGGTGCGCCGGGCAGGACGGCGTAGGCAATGAGGGTCAGTTTCATGGGGGGCTCCTTTACTTCCAGCGTCCGATTACAAAGAGATCGACCGGGGGCGCGACGGTGTTTGCGCCGGTTTCGTCCCAGGAATGCACGGCGCAGCTGATCGATCCGGCCCCGTCGATCTTGGCGGCGATGATGCGCGGGGCGGTTGTGAACCGGCTGGTCGCGATCACGACGGGCGGGGTCAGCCCGACAAAGAAGGCCGCCGGGAACGTCCAGGTCGCCGCGCCGCCGCTGACCGTGGCAAAGTTGTTGAGCCAACAGATCTGGGTGCCATCGGCCAGGCGCACATAGCTGCCATTGGGGCCAGAGCCATAGGTGCCATCCATCCGGATCAGATCGGACCAGGTGCCCTGATGACAGACCCGAATGTAGAGACCGCGCGCGCCGGTGACTTCGCGTTCCAGAAACAGCTGAGTGGCGTTGCCGGTGGGGCCGTCTTCGGTGGTGTGGAGATAGGTGCCCCGCGACCCGGCGGGGGGCTTGGTGCCCGCCGTTTCCGGGCCATAGCGGTAAAACCCGGTGGCCTGGTCCACATCATTTGTGTCGGTGGACAGCGGCACCAGCCCGGTTTCCCCCAGGCCAAACCCGCCGTTGAGCAGAACCCGGCCGAGCGTGGCGTCCGTCTTGGTTTGTTGCACGGCGGTGCCGGTCAACAGGCCGGTGATATGCGCCCCGCCTGCCAGCAGTTTGAGGATGGCCGAGCCGTTGCGCTGGCCAATCAGATTGCCGCCGCCATCGCGCCAGAACCCGGTGCCCGGCGCGTCCTTGAAGCCAAGGCCGCTGTCGCCCGCCGCCCCATCGCCGAACAGCCCGGCCAGAGCACCGTCTTTGTACGTGTTCCAGTCGTTCATGGCGGCGGTCATCGCTTCGTAGGCGAGTTTGCCAAAGCCGCGCACCGGCAGGATCCGGTAACTCTGTCCGGCCTGGGTGGAGCCCAGATAGGGCGGATCAATGGTGATCTCGGTGTCGCTGACGACACCGGTGATCTCATAGGTGACGCCGCCCTCGAGCTGGAACGCCTCGCCGGGGAAGGCGTTGCCGTTAAAGGCAGTGCCCACACCGGCCACGGTGGCGGATCCGTTGGTGACGGTGACGGTGCCGGTCTTGTACCAGGTCATAGTTCAAACCCCTCTTGATTGGGCCTTAAAGGCCAGTTGAACGTTCGTGGATCGGTGATTGTGTCGGGCAGATCGCGCAGGCGCTGGCGATAGACGGCCCAGGCCGCGCGCAGGGCCTCGGGCTGGTCCAGCGTCTGGGTCCAGTCGCAGGCCGCCAGAAGGCGCGCCCGCTCGACGCGCAAGGCGGCCCAGGCGGCGTCAATGGCGGCCTCGCTCAGGGCGATCTTGCCGCGCGGGCGCAGCCGTCCCTTGACCAGTTTCATATCCAGCGGAGCCGGGGCGTCAGAGCGGATCGCGCTCCAACCCGGCCCGTAAACGGCCAGGACACTCTCGCGGGTGCCGGTGGCGGTGCCGGTGACCACGCCGTCAGGATCTGCGATGACAAAGCGGTGCAGTTTCATCGGTAGCTGACCCCCGCAATGATGCTGGCGGAATTGACCTGAACCCCGTTGCCGAAAGAGACAAAGAGGTCATAGGTCTCGGTGCCCGCAGGCTGGCTGGCCAGCAGGGCATGAAAGGTCACCAGCTCCTGGAACTGGGTGCCGCCGACCGAGGCAACCACGCCCGCGTCCGAGCGGCGGCGCAGCTCAAACGACCAGTGACTGTCCAGCATCGGATCGGCCAGCACCATGGCCACCGAGACATTGAAGGTGACGCGGGCCACATGCGCCGCCGGAACCGCGATCCCGGTGTAGGAGCGCCAGCCTGCCAGCGGCAACAGCACCTGATTGTGGTTCACATCCAGATCAAAGCTGACCGCGTTGCCACCGATTTTCAGGGTGTCGATAGAAGCCTCGCCGATGTTGGCGTTGGTGACGTAGAGATTGCCCAGAAACGCGGTGTCCGCCGCCACGTCCTGCAGGACGGCACTGTCGATCTGGGCCAGCCCGGTGATCTGCACATAATCCGCGTCGATCCGTGCCGTGACAGTCGGCCCGCCGGTGCCGTCCTGCACGCTCACCAGTTCCAACACCGATTGACCGTTCAACCGCCAGACATAGCCAGCCGAGATCCCGTCTTGGGTGGCGCGCACAAAGGCGGTGTCCTGGGCCATGGCCGACAGGCTGTTGTAGGAGCCGCTGATCTCGGTCGTGATGGCCGCAATCGCGCCAGCCCCGTCCACCTTGGTGCTTTCAACCGTAGAGATCCGGGCATGGGCATTGGCCAGACCATTGTTCGGGTTGTTGATCACCGTTTCGATGTCGGTGGAGCGCTGCGCCTGGGCCGTATCAGCATCAGCGCGGGCAATCTCTTCGTCGGCGATACGCGCCAGGGTGGCGGCAAGGCCCGTGGTGGCGTGATTGATCACCGCCTCGATGTTGGTGGATCGCTGCGCCTGGGCCGTATCAGCATCGGCGCGGGCAATCTCTTCGTCGGCGATTCGCGCCAGAGTGGCGGCAAGGCCCGTGGTGGCGTGATTGATCACCGCTTCGATGTCGGTGGAGCGCTGCGCCTGGGCCGTGTCGCCATCAGCGCGGGCAATCTCTTCGTCGGCGATACGTGCCAGGGTGGCGGCCAGGCCGGTGGTGGCGTGATTGATCACCGCCTCGATGTCGGTGGAGCGCTGCGCCTGCGCCGTGTCGCCATCGGCGCGGGCAATCTCTTCGTCGGCGATACGCGCCAGGGTGGCGGCAAGGCCGGTGGTGGCGTGATTGATCACCGCTTCGATGTCGGTGGATCGCTGCGCCTGCGCCGTGTCAGCATCAGCGCGGGCAATCTCTTCGTCGGCGATACGTGCCAGGGTGGCGGCAAGGCCGGTGGTGGCGTGATTGATCACTGCTTCGATGGCGTCGGATCGTTGCACCTGGGCAGTATCCGCCGTCGCGCGGGCCAGCGTTTCGCTCCTGATCGATGCGCGGGCAGTGTTCAGCTCAGCCGCCAAAACCGCTCGTTCCACCGCTTCGGCCAGACGGCCTTCCTCGACCATGGTTGCGGCCTGGCGCAGGGCGATGGCGAGACCGGCACGGGTGCGCTCGTTTGTGTCCCGGCGCTCCAGCCAGGCGGCAAAGTCCAGATCCAGCGCGTCAGCCTCACTGTGGCGCACCGTCGAGACCAGCAATTCGGAGCGCTTTGTCTGGGACTGGATCCCATTTTCGGTTTCCGTGACCCGAACCGTCACCTCATCCAGCGCCGCAGCCGTGCCCTGGTGATCCCCATCCAGCGTCTCCAGGTCGGCCTGCAACTGGTCACTGCGCTTGGCCTGCGCCTCGGTTTCGGAGGCGCGCACCAGGCGTTCTTCGCGCAGGGCTGCATCGGTGGTTGCCGTCGTAGCTTTCAGCTCCAGGGTCTCATCGGCCTGGGCTTCGAACTGCGCGTCCACATAGGCGCGCAGCGCGCGCCGCCCACCGGCTTCAACCTGGCGCAGGGCCTCGCCTTCATTGCGCCCCTGCAGGAAGCTGGCAAAGGCCTGGTCCAGATCGTCCAAATCGTCCCGCAGCAATTGCCGGGTGGCGCTGACCGTCAGGGCGATTTCCGGCGCGTCCATGCCGCTCAAAGTAACTTCGGCAGCGTTTAGGCGGGTCACCGCATCGTCCAGGGCCGTCTGTGTCGCGACCAGTTCCAGCGTCCCTTCGATGCTGTCGAGCCGCTCGGTCACATGCACCATCGACACGGTGTCACCATCGACAATCAGGGTCGAGGACAGGCTGTCGATCCGGGCTTTTTCCGCGTCCAGCGCCACTTCCAGATTGGACGTGCGGATCACCAGGCCGTTCACCAGCGGGTTCTGGGTCGGGGTCAGCAGCGCCTGGCCGACCACGTATTCGAGATCGGTGAACGTTGCCGCGAGGCTCACCTTGGAGGCCAGCGCATCAACCAGGATCTGCACATCCGATTGCGTGCGCTCCAAGTGCGCCACGGATTTGATCTCGACCTTGCCGCTGTCCGGATCGGTGTAGATCCCGGCATCAATCAGGCGCTGATCCAGACCATAGGCCTGCGATTGCAGCCCCATCAAATGGTCCCAGACGTCCAGCATATCGTTGCGGCTCTGGCGGATGCGCGGCACCTCAAAATCCAAGCGATCCATGGTCAGGCTCAGATCCGCCGAGATCGCGGCGACACCCTCAAACAGCGGCACCGGCGGCACCGGCCCGACAGGCGCAATGGCGGCAGGGCCAACCGTCGAGCCAATGCGCTGCATCAGATCAAACAGCGCGCCATTGGTGATCTCATCAAGCACCGCGTCGTGACGTTCAAAGGCGGCATCGGCCCGGGCATTGGCGGTCGCGATCTTGTCATTGATGACGTCAGCCAGATCCAATTCGCCCAGCTTGTGGCCAAAGGTTGTGACAGGTTCGAACCCGCTCCAGAGCGTGTCGCGGTTGGCGGCGATGGCACGGGCGCGCGCCAGATAATCGGTGTCGGGCAGACCATAGGGCAGGGCCAGCCAGCCCCGGCCAACCTCCTGGGTGGAGCCGGTGAACTCGGGTGCGACGGCACCGGGTTGCCAGATTTCCCAGGCCAGTCCGGAGCAGGTGGCGGCAATTTCGCCAGACCAGATCAAGCCAATCCCGACACGACGGTCGCGCCCGTCATTGTCGGTGATCGTGACGGGATAGGCGTCAAAGCCGGGAACCCCTCCGTCCACAATCGCCGTTGCGGTCAGCGGGCGTGGCGGGTCGGGCAGTTCCAGCGCGGCAACCGGGTCAAAGTCCTCGGGGTCGCGTTCGCGGGTGCTGAGAGAGACCAGCAGGCGGCGCAGATCATAGGCCACCTCGGCCACCTCAAAGGCCTTGCCGGAATAGCTGTTATAGGCGGAGGTCCAGAGCAGCGTCTGCAACGGGTGCAGGCCAAAATACTCGGGCGGCAGATGGAACTGGTGGCGGCGCAGGCGGCGCTGATCGGCGATTGCGGCGTCCGCCAATTGCCGGGCCTGTGCGCCGTTGAACACGGCGGGCAGGCGCAGCTCGAACAGGCGCTGGGTGCCGTCTTCGACCTCCCAGGCGGCGTTGGTCTGCGCCTCGAGCGTGGTGGCATTCCACAGGGCGTCGGGCGCGGTATGGCTGGGAACGATTGCGTTGTAGATCTGATCGGCGGTCGGGAAGGGATCAAAGTGACGGCGCTCACTGACCAGAACGTCGGCATCTGTAATATGGGCCACTGGTGCGTCATCGACCCCGACCTGAACAGTCCAAACCCCGCCCAGTTCGGCGATCTGGGCATTGGCGGCGTTCAGCAGTTCGGGGAACACCTGAGCGGGCTGTTCATCAAAGCGGAATTCGAACCCGGCCTCAAATTGCGCCCTGCCAAAGAACGGCGGCACATGATCACAGGCGTCCATGGCCGCCGCCCAATTGGCAACAGGCAGGTCTTCGGCTTCGCACGTCCCACCCCAAGTCCGACCATCGGGCAGGGCAATGCCGCGCATGCCATTATATAGGATCACCATCGGATTGCGGCTGCGCTCCCAGGTGGCGGGATCGCCCCAGCGATGGGAGCCGGTGCCGCCAACCGTGCTGTCCTTGCGCGGGTCATAAAGCGGAATGCCGATCAGCTCGAACCGCAGCGCGGGCACCCCGTCCTGGAACGCCGCCTGGGAATAATCATAGGTCAGAACCGCATAAGGAACCCCGGTGCCGATGTGATCCGTGGTCCAGGGGCGGTCGGGATCTGCGCCAAAGGCTGCGACCAGTTCGGCGTCCGCCGCCGTCTGGGTGCCGTCATAATAGCGCAGCCAGGCCCGGTCATAGCCATCGGCGGTGCGTTTGGACAGGATCGGGCGGCCATAGGTCTCGTGCACCTCGGCGTCGAAGTCGACCCATTCGCCGTCCATGGACAGGCGGCTCAGCGCAACGCCTGGAATGTCGCCGAGTTCGATCACCTCGACATAAAACCGCCGGTTGATGTCATAGGAACCGCGATAGACCAGATGGCCAGCGGTGGCATAAAGCCCCACGATGGTGCCCTGGGGATCGCGGCCACCATCGGTGGTGAACTTGGTTTGAATGCCGGTCGGGCGGTTCTTCTGCTTGCGCTTTTGCGAGAGCAGCGACAGGCCGACACTCAGAACGGTTCTGAGGCCAAAGCCAACCAACGCCTTGAGTGTAAATGCTGTTTTAAACGCCGTTCCAATGGCGGCAATCAACCCGGAGATCGGGTCAGCTGCGGCAACCGAGGGCAGGATCAGCAGCGCCAGGACGGCAAGGGCGAGAACGCGCATCATGGCCGGAACACCCGCACAGCGCGGCTTAGCGGCACAATGTCCAGGCCTTCGGGGGCCAGCACATGGATATGTGGCCCGCCGACAATGCCAAAATGCTCCTGGCCCTGATCAGAGAGGATGGCGATATCCCCAAGACGCAGGTCGGTGGCGGGCACCTCATAGAGATGGCTGGCGGCCAGATCACCCAGGGTGTCAAAGCCGGTTTCGCGCAACAGCTTGCGACCCTGGGCAAGGGATCTGTAGCCCCCGCGAAAGGCGGCACCAGGATGGTCGCCGGTGACAACAGCGACCCATCCGCCCGCCATCTGGGCGCAGTCGTGATCGCCGGGCTTGATGCGGCGATGCTTGAGGGCGTTCAGGTATCTCAGCAAAAGCAGGGGCAGGTGGCTCATCCGTTCTGCCCCCACGGAATGGAAACTTCGCCCGCGATATCGCTGTACTCGCGGAACCGATCATTGGGCGCGCGTTTCTGCAGTTCCTCATTGGAGCGCATCAGGGGCAGGGCCGTGGTCAGATCCCGCGCCGAGCTGACCACAACCACCTCCTGCACGGAATCGGAGTTCTTTGGCCCCAGATCCTCGGGCGCGGTGTCGAGATAGCCCTTGAGCATCCGGATCGGCGCGCCCAGCAGATTGCCACTGTTGATGTCAAAGGGTTGGGCGTGCAGTTCGACCTTGGCGCGGCGTGGCTCATAGCCCCGGATCAACTGGCGCACCTCATCGGCAAAAGGGGCCAGCTTGAAGCGGTGCTGGCGAATGGTGAAGCCGACCCCGGCGCTGATCAACGGCACGTCGATAAAGCTGCCCGACCCGAAATAGGTGCGGATCTCGCCCCCGATCAGGAATTCCTGATGATCATCGCCGGTCCAGAACCCGATACTTTCGGGCAGGTTGGTCTGGCGGTTGCGCGCGGTGACCCACAACAGCGCGTGACCCATGGTGCCGCGCCGTTCCAAAAACTGTGAGAGTTGTTCGGGGCTCAGAACCGGCATGGCTTACCTCAGCGTCTGGATAAAGGAGAAGGTGCCGCCCTCGGAGACTGTGGCGCGGCCCGCGCCATAATCGGCCTCGCGCAGAACCGCCTTCAGCACCGGGCGCTGGAGCGTGACGTCTGCGTCCAATGCCGCGCCGGGGCGCAGGAACGGCGTGACCTGGATCAGCGGCGTGGTGCCGACGCCATTGGCAACGGCACCGACCACGACCCGGTGATAGGCATAGCGGGACGGGTTGGCCCCATATCGAAAGCCCATCAGATCGCCGGTCGAGATCGTGTATCCGGCGGGCAGGCCCTTGAGCGCCAGTTCCTGATTGTTGGGATCCAGCGCAGCGATCCGCACGGTCGCGCCCCCCAGACCCACCGCGCCGGGATCCGCAAGCGGGCCGTTATGGCGGATGTCATGGATCAGCAGCGAGGCCCCGGGTTCTTCCAGCAGCGACAGCCGCGCCTCGATGGCGGCAATATGGCTGTGATACTCCTTGCCCAGGGTGATCTCGCCCTGCCACAGCCGGGAGCCGACGCCATGGGCGATCACCTCGCCGCCGCCGGTCTCGCTGAAGGAGACCGCGCGACCTGGGCGCATCTTGATCTTGGCAATGGGCACCATGTCAAAAAACTCGGCAACGGGAACCGGAAAACTCAGGGCCATGGGCTATCCTCTCACCAGGGGATCATCAGAGATGCGCTGCACCGCGCCCGGCAATTGCGTGCGCTCAAAATCGCGCACCACTTCGACGCTGACCTCTGCCGAGGTCTCGCGCATCCGGACCTCCAGCAGGGGCGAGGCCAACACTTCCAGACGCACGGTGGATTGCTGGGCGGCTCCGGATTGGGCGGTGCCGGCTGCGGTGACCGGCGTTGGCGGTGCCGGCACAAAGCTGGGTGCGCTGGGGATCATCTGGCCGGACGCGCCGACCAGTCCGCCATTCGCCAGCATCTGCGGGCGGGGTAAGGACAACATCTCCGGTGGCAGTCCGGCATTGATCGCTTCCAGCAAGGGGCGGTGCTGTCGGGTGGCCTGGGCATTGACCATGAACTCGCCAGGGCTGCCCAGGATCGGCACCTTGTCGGAGCGATCCCCGCCCGGACCCGTGACATAGCCACCATCGGCCAGCCCCAGCGCTCCGAGCGCCACGCCAATGATGCCGTCGCCGCCCATCCCGAACAGATCCGCCAGGGGACCTTCGCCAAAGAACACCGCTTCCAGGGCAGCGCGTTTGATGGCCTCGGCAATGCCGTCCCAACTGTCGGCATAAGCCCCGTTGATACCCAGCAGATCACTGATCCCGTCGCGGGCCAGATCCTTGAAGAAGTCCTGCATTTCGACCGCGCGTTCCGTGGCCTCTGTTTCTGCGACCCGCTCCCGGATCAGACCCTCAATGGCGCTGCGTTCGGCCTCGGTGGCCCCGATCAGCACTTCGCGGTGCCGGATCATCTCCTGCATCACCGGATCGGTCTCGCGCAGGATCTCCAGGCGTTCGCGTTCGCGCGCGATCAGCCGTTCAATGGCCTGACGTTCCCGGTCCAGCGCCTTGCCGCTGCCGCCTTTCCCGGTGCGGGACTTTGGCGGCGTATAGCCGGGGCGGTTTTCACGGGGGACCGGGCGATCCCGCAGGATCCGGCCAGCATCGTCACTTTCGCCGCGCGGATCAAAGAAATCGGGATTGTCGCCGGTAAGTGCATCCATGCGCGCGGCGCGGGCCGCGTCCAGGTTCTTGGCCAGCCGGTCGGCTTCATCCGCCGCCAAAGAGATATTGCCCGCCATATCAACCGAGGCAATGCCATTGGCCGCGTCCCAGGCGTCCATAAGGGCCTGCTTTTCGGCCTCGGCGATCCCCATCGCTTCGACCTTGGCCTCATATGCACGCCGCTCAGCCGACAGGCGCAGTTCGGCGACTTCGACGCTTTGCGCACCAAAGCTGTTGATCGCCTGTCGCAGGTCGCCCTGGTGCTGCAACTCGGCCAGCATGTCACGCGCCGCCTGGGCTTCGGCATTGGACAGGGCCAGCGTCTCGGCCCGCAGTTTGTGGGCGTTCTGCAGGTCTTTGAGTTCGCGGGCGCGGGCGTTCTTCAGGAACTCTTCGCCCTGGACACGGGTCTCGGAATAGCGTTGGCGGGCGGCGTTCTCCGGGGTTTTCTCAACCGCGTTGATCTCATAGAGCTTCTGCAGGATCTGTTCGAGCTGCAGCAGGCGCTCGGCTTCCGTGACGTTGATGTCGCCGGACAGTTCGGCCCCCCGGCGGTAGTTTGCCAACAGCGTTTCAACAGCGGCGATCTGGGCGTCGATGGGCAGGTCGGCGGCGTCTTCCAAAGCGCGGAAATCGTCGATGATTTCATCCAGGAGCCGTTTGACCGGGCGATGCGCCTTGCCGTTGAACCAGCGTGCCTCGAACAGCTCGCCCAATTCGTTGCGATCATCGATCTGGAAACTGTTCAGATCCAGATCGCTCTCATCGATGAGGGCTTCGACCGAGACCGGAATGGTGGCCTTGAGCTTCACCAGTTCAAGGTCCTTGATGCGTTGGAGTTGCGCGCGCGCGGCATCGGCTGCATCCCCAAACCTGTCACGCAGATCAGCGGTGTCGGTTTCCGCCGCCTCAGCCGCCTTGCGGTAGGTTTCGAGCTGGTCGGTCAGCTCGCCCAGAGCTTCTTCAAACGTCAGGGCTTCGCCGCTGGCGCTGGTCAGCCATTGGATCATCGCCGCACCCGCCGCAATGCCGCCAATGGTGATCAGATTGACCGGCGTCAAAAGTCTCAGAAACGCGGCTTTGAGGGAACTGACCGCACCGGCGGCCCCCATGTGGCCAATGACCTGGGTGATCTGGGTGCCTTGCTGAATGGCAAGCTGTAGCGGGTTCTGACCGGCGGCCAGCATGACACCGATGTCATTGAACTGGGCAGTCAGGTTGCCGACTTGACCGGCAGCAAGCCCATGCTGCACCCCCAACGACTGGGCTTTTTCCGCCGCCAGCTGTTCCTCGACGCTTAACCCGCCGACCTTGGTCTTGGCTTTGTCGGCGGCATTGCCCAGCTTTTCGGTGCTGGCACCCGCACCACTGGTTTTCTGATTGAGATTGGCGGCTGAGTTCTTGAGCTGATCCTGTTCGGAGCGCAGGCTTTTGAGTTCTGCCTTGGCAGAGGACCCATCCAGCCTCGCTTCGCCCTGAACAACAAATGCCATAGATCTTACCCGCTGTTGAGCGCCTGCCGCGCTGCATCTTCCATGATCCGGACGCCGTCCCAGAGGTCCGCGTCCACGTCGATCCCCGCCAGCGCCAGCCCGTCACGCGCGCCGCTGTAATCCAGTCCCAGCCACTGAACGCCGCCCTGGGGCAGGACAACGCTGCGCCATTGGGTGCAGACCTGCAGAAAGGCGGTGAGGGCGGGCAGGTTCATTGCCCAAAGGGCCGGGCCGCGCTGTCCTGGAAAGAACGCCTCGGGCAGATCCAGACCAAAAAAGGCGGCATCCTCGCGCGCCTCTTGGAAGCGATCCGAGCCGCCCAGGTCGCCGGTTGCCCAGGCGCGCCCGGCCCATCTCAGTTTCCCGCGCGGGCCTCGGTGATGCCCAGCGTGTAAGTCCGCAACAGACCACCGCGCACGTAAGGAAGCGCCAGCATGGTTTCCCGTGTCGCCTCGCTATAGGCCACCGGCTTGCCCTTTGCGTCGCACAGGTCATCAAAGGAAACGATCCGGGCGCGCAGGTGGTCCTTGACGCCTTCCAGCGAGGTCCAGTCGATGCCCTGATCGTCATCGGCGATGACCCGGAACGTGGCCAGAAAGGTCTGGGTTTCAAAGCTGTCCCCGCTGGGCACCCGGCAGTCTACGGTGCGGGTGAACTCGGGGGTTTGGTCGATATTGAACATGGGTGGCTCCGGATCAGGTCAAAGTAAGAGAAAAATCGTCATTGCCAGCGACGGGCAGGGGCACCATGCGCAGCGGCCATTCCTTGACGTTCTGGGCGTTGCTCAAGCCTTGCGGTCGCTGCATCTGGGCCTTGGGCACATCAATCGTCACGATCCGGCCAGGGGCGGTGCCATGCACCAGTTGCAAGGCGGTAGTCGATTGATCGAGCGCCCGCTGGAACGGATCGAATGTGGTCAGGGCCACCGCCTCGACCGTGGTTTCGATGCTGGGTGCGCGATCAGAGATCACGATCTCTTCCTTGCCGATCAGGAACCGGCCTTCGACCTGGTTGCCCAGATCCAGCATCAAAGAGCGCAGCACCAGCGATTGACCCGCGATGGTGAAGGTCGGGGTGTTGGCGGTGGCGGCAAGCTGGGGATCTTTCCACAGCGCCAGATCGACGCTGGGCTGTACCCCTTCGGCGGGTTTCACAAACAGCCCGCGCAAGGTGAACTTCAGCTTCGGAATGCCCTGGGCCTGAGCGTCGAGTTTGACGGTGCCACGCGCGCCAATGGTGGCATAAAGCGTGCCGCCGATATTGAGATAGATGGTGGCGCTTTCGGGATCTTCGGTGATCGGAGTATAGGCCACGGATGTTCCGGCGCTGATCACCTCGGCCATGGAACAGGACCGCACCAGCGGCCCCCAGGCGGGCGGCGTGCCAGCAGTGCCCGAGGCTGCCAGTTCGACGTCAAATGAGATTTCGACCTGCAATTCGGTCGGGATGGTGGCATCGGCCCCGAACCAGGGCAATTCCAGATCCCGGCTGACGTCCGCGCCTTCCATGGGTTTGATCGACACATTCTGCGCCAGCACCGCATTGGCCGCACCGGTGGGGTTGGCATCGACCCCATATGTGCCCTCCAGCTTGAACAGCAGGGTCTTTGAATTCCAACGCTTGATCATGTCTGGCCCTCCGCTTCAGGCTGTTTCGGTTCTGTCTGGGGGGCAGGCTGTTTCGGTTCGGCCTGTTTGGTGGCTTCCTTGCGGTCCAGCTTGCCGGAGCTTTTGCGCACGTAGCTGCCGCCCTTGGTGGGGAGTTCTTTCGTCATCGGGGGATCCTCAGTTGATCGTTGATGGACAGTTCGACCTGATAGATCACGTCGCCGCCGGTCATGCTGACAACGCCCGCGCGGCGCAGCTCAAAGACGCCCAGATCCAGACCGGCATTCCAGCCCACCAGGCAGTCGATGATCTGGCGCGACAAATCACGCAGATGGGCAATCGCCTTTTCCCCGGTGCGGTCGCGCGAGCGCGCAATCAGCAAAACACCAATGGTCTCGCGGATCTCCTGGCGAAACAGGCCGGTCATGGCATCCGCCTTGCCGCCGGTGATCCCCAGCGGCACCACGAAGGTGGTGGTGGTTTCGGGCATCTTGTTCTTGCGCAACAGATCCGACAGCGAGGCGACCGGATCGACGCGATTGCCAAGCCCGGGCACATCAGATTTCAGGCGATCTGCAACAGCCTCCAGCATCAGATGAACCCTTTCATCTTGGAGGCTTCCAGCGGGCGTTCGCGGTCGGTGACCTGGACGCCAGAGCCACCGCTGCCGGGCAATTCCTTGCCCGCGATGTCAAGCTTGATGGTGCCCTGGGCAATTTCTTTCAGACGCGCCAGGGCGTCCTTGTATTCCGCCGCAACCAGGTCGGGCGCATCAAAGCGGTGCAGCTTGTAAAAGGCGATGGATTTGGCCAGCCCGTTCACCAACGCGGGCGTTTCGGAAACGGGCAGGCGATAGCGACCCGCCAGATAACCGTTGATCAGCGCGGCGGCATCCCCCAGCGCCTGATCCACCACATCCGTGTCGATCACACCGGTGGCCACGTCGCCCCGGTCGGTCAGGCCAACCAGCTCGCCTTCACCAAAGGCGTCAATCAGATCCTGAAGGGTTGCATAAGCCATCGTTCAAGCCGTCTTAAAAAGGGGGTAAAAAGGGCGCGACCACTGGGGCCGCGCCAGGTGGGCAGATAGCCCGGGGAATTAGGTATCAGGGTCGATGTCGACCTCGGCCACTTTGCTCAGGCCCAACAGTTCCAGATACGTGTCGGTGTTGAGGCTGATAGGATCACCGGGGCCATAGTCGCGCCCATCATGTTTGACGCGCTCCAGGACGTCGGTGTCGATCAGATCATCTTCGCCGGTTTCGCCGCCGTTGTTGGTCTGGCCCTTGTCACCGGTGTCACCGGTGTCGCCGGTGCCGCCATTATCAGGCCCGGTTTGCGATTTCTGCGCCTTGGCTTCAGCTGCGTCGACGCGCTCCTGAAGTTTCTCATCGGAGATATTAGCGGCAAATTTGACCTCCAATTCCTTGGCGCGTGCTTCGAGTTGTTCACGGGTGTTCATGTGCCAGCCCTCAAATCACGTTCTGGATCAGATAGCCGACCTCGGGCGCGATGATCAGCTCTTTGACCCGTTCGCCCCGGCGGATGCGAAAGCCGCCTTCCAGGCCGATATCGGGATCTTCGATCCGCCCGGAAATGGCCTGGCCGTATTCGGCGGTAAAACCCCAGGTGACGCCATTGTCGGTGTCGGCCATCGGGTCGATGTGCAGCATGGCAATGTTATTGCCCCAGGCCTTTTGCATGTCGGCAGGCTGGCCCTTTTTGGCGGCGTTGAACATCGCGTCCCCGATCAGAACCCGCTGAATGCCTTCGTCGGCAAAGAGATCCACGAATTCCTTGGTGCTGATCATGCCCTTGTCGGTCAGATTGCCACGCACGGCATTGACCAGATGGGGATGGGACGAGGTCTTGGACCAGGTGGAACGGCTGAACACAACGGTGTTGGGGCGCAGAATGAAGGTCTTCTCCAGACCTTCCTTGATCACGTCAATCGGGTTCGAGTTGGTGTAATCAGAGAATTTGTCAGTACCCGCCAGGGCCACCTTCAGATCCGCGTCATAGTTGGTGGCATCCTGGACCATGTTGGCGACCCGGATTTCGCGCAGGTTCAAAATGGTTTCGCTCAGGACTTCGACGGCGCGGCCTTCGGGGTCATGCCGGGAAACGCCACGGGACCGGGCATTGGCGGCGGCCTCGATGTCGGAATAAGGGATCGGCGCATCGAGACCGTAGTCCTCGACCGCATCGGTCTTGCGCGTCCCGGTGAATTCCATCTGGGTCACGCGGCCCTTGCGGCCAACGCGGGCATCCGGGATCTGGAAAGCCTCGTCCTTGGGATAGACGGTGTAGCCGAATTTCTCGTCACCGACAGAGACGCGCGGCATCACCTGATCGGCAATGCGGGACGCGGCGGGGTTCTTGTAGCCGATCGCAATCGCTGTCAGCGCGGCGTCGGTCTCAAAGGGGCGGCGTGGTGCCATGTTTCAGATCCTTTCGGGATATCAGCCCTGGTGCAGCAGACCGGGGGCGGCAAAATACTGGATGATGTCGTCGGCCACGCCAGGCGCTTCGGCGTAGCCGATAATGCGCACGGTGGTGGCGGCGGACGCGGTGGCGGCAATGCCCTTGGCGTTGGCATCGGCAGTGATCGGGTCCCCGGCCTGAACCGGACCACCCAGGCGCACTTCGGAAACGCCACCGCGATGCACATCACACATGCCGCCCAGATCTGCGCCCATGCTGTCGGCGGTACCAATCAGCGCGTCGGTGGAAGACGTGGCCGGTGTGACGGTGGATGCATTGGCGGGATCGGCAAAGGCAACGATCAGATGCCCAGCAATGGCGGCGGCGGCCTCATAAGAGCGGGTAAATGTCGGGATCATGCCTTGCCCTCCTGCACGGCATGCACAGCTTCGGTGATCGAAACGGTGATCCCCTCATCTGCGCGCTGTTTCTGATAGGTGTTGGCCTTGGCGGCCAGCTCCTGCGAATTCAGGGATGTGGTGGTTTCCGGCGGATCGCTGGACAGCACCGAACCGCCCAGGCAGGGCATGGCGCGGATCTCCTTTTCGACCGCATCAGGTTCTTTCTGATGGCGGGTGACATAGTGATCGCGCATCGACTTGGGGATCACCCGGCCACGTTCGATTTCCCCATCAACGAAGGCCACAGCCTTGTCCTGGGCGCGCTCTGTCATGATGCCGTCGAGTTTGCCGTTCAGGCTGGCATTCTGGGTGGTCAGCTCTGTGACCTCGGCCTGCAAAGCCGTCACGACCTCTCCGTCGGTGCCCGTATTGCTGCTCGCTGCCTTCGCAGCCGCCAGAACGTCGCCGCCATCGCGCACGCCCAGGGCAATGCCGATCTCGCCGATCTGCGATTGCAGGGCGGTGACGTCGCCATCGCCCTGCAGCCCGGTGATCTTGGCCTGAATGTCATCGTCTGAGGCGTCCGAGCCAAGGCCCAGCCACCCCGCAACATCGGTGCGAAACGTCATGTCTGTATTCTCCTGATGTAGGGTGGTCAGCCCTTGAAGGTTCGGTGTGTTGACCAGGCTCGCCCGTGCGATTGCGATGATCGTCTTGGAGCCTTTCTTGGGATGATTGATCACCGGGGAGATCCCCCGGTAGGCGCGGGTTGCGACCAGATCGCGCCCGGCATCGGTCCATTCGACCTTGCCCCAGACACCGTCGTCGCGGGCTTGCAGCTCGGTGATCCAGCCGCGCGCTGGTGCTGGCAGCCCTTTGGGGGCGGCAAGATCGGTGGAATGGCACTCATCGATTGGGAGCCGTCCGCCGGAGTGCAAGCTGGCGGCGATCAGCGTTTTGGCATCGCCGACAATATAAGGGCCACGGCTGTCCCCAGTGTGAACCTGGCCGCCTTTTGAAGGCAGCAGATGGATCCATTCGGGCACGGCCTGAGTGTCGGCGGTGACGCTGAGATCTTGAGCGCAAAGCGCGAGTGTTGTGTCAATTCCAGTCATGCAGCGATCATCGCTGCTGGGCAAAAACGAAAACACCCACCGGGGCCGGTGGGTATTTGGGTCTGTTCAATCCCCAGACAGGGTGGCCGGGAATTCAGGCCCGGTCAATACGGATCAATCGCGCCCGTCGGCCAACCCGTCCAGCCATTCCAGAATTTCCGCCTCGACATTGATTTCATCCTCTTCGGAGAAGCCTATAAAGGGGCGGGCCGGGATATTGCCCCAGGGCAGGGGCAGACCACGCGCATTGGCTCCGAATGCGCCTTGGGCGGCTCCGAACTGCATCACGGCGGCCTGGATCGCATTGGAACCCCAGCTGACGCCCTGGGCGTCGGCCTCATAATGGATCTGCTGGCGCATCTCGCCGGATTGGTTCAGTGGCTTGCCGAAACTCAGACCCCGCTTTGCATAACGCGCCAGGGTCACTTCGGACCTGGGCGCATGGGCGGTGCCATCCGGAGCCAGCCCCTCCAGGATCCGATCCTGTGTTGAGGCGACCAGCAATTCGCCGAGATCCTGGTAAAGCTCGGTCGGATCTGCCAACCCGGCCTCGACCCGCCTCAGTGCCGGTGCATAGGTGTCCTGGTTGAAAATCAGCTCATACATGACTATATTCCTTTTGCCGGAGCGGCACACTCCGTCGCGCTCATTCCCGCGAAACGTTTCGGACGTAAAGGGTCAGGGTCGCACCGGTATTTCCCATTTCTACGACCGTCTGGACGTGATGTAGAACGTCTTCAAAACCAGCATGCGTTTGCGCCTGCGGGTCTCAAAGACAATGTGCCAGGTCTCATTGCCCAGGATGACGGTCTTCTGGATCAAACGCCCGCCGGGTGCGGCAGATGACAGCCCCAGATCCGTGATCGCACCGGGACCATCCAGCAGCGTGGCCATCAAGGCAATGTCAGCCGGGGTGACGGCGCGCTGTCCGCGCGTCGCCTCGACAGATCGATCCATATGCTCACTGGCAATATGGCGGATGCTGTCTGGCTCAATCGAAAAATCAAACCCGGCGGCGTTTACATCAAGCCGCGCCAGTTTGTTGACTTGGCTCGACGTCAATCGGCCCAGGGTGCGCTGGGGATGGATGATGACATTGCGGATTGGCGCGCCGCCGCGTTCCCCCAGAACCCGTTCTGAGTAGCGGCGCACTTCGGTGATCAGGCTGGGCTGCTGGCGATAGGCGCGGGCAAAATCATCGACCGTCTGATCAGGCAGGGCGGTCATGAACTCCTTGGAAAGGACATTCGGCCATTTGACGCTTTTGCGGCTGACTTCCCGGATCAGGTCCGACGCGCTCGCACCGGGCGCATAGTCCCAGCCCTTATCAATGCCCTTGGGCGTGTTGGTTTTGGGATCGGGCGTATTCCAGCCAGCGGGCAGGCGCACGGACGGATCGCCACCCCGGCGCACCGCACCGGCCAGAGATCGCGCCCCAAACACTCGGCACGAACAGCCCCAGCCATTGGGCGGGAACCAGATCATCCAGAACGGATGATCTGGTTCCAGGATCAGTCCGTCCAGCGCCAGATGTTCAGGTCGCGGATCCAAAGAGCCGCCGTGGCGATAGATCCAATATTTGTAGCCTCCCTCGCGGAGCTGGGCGAACCGCCCCGCCTGATAGGACACCCGCATGTTGGTGCGGTAAATCACCCGCATCCGCCAATTCTCGCCACCCGGCGTGCCTTCGCCGGTCCAACCGTGCCAGCCCTGGCGTTCCACGATTGACCGAAAATCCCGCTTGAACGCCTCAAACCCGGTGCCCTCGGTGATCGCCCGATCAATCGCCGCGCCGAGATCCGCCAGCAGATCCGCCTTTGTGACCCCGGCCACCATGAACGCCCGGTCATGGGCGTTGCGTTCGATGTCATCCCAGCGCGACGTCGCAACCAGATTGCCCAGGCGCAGACGAAACGCGGCAACCTGGTGCTTGAAGGGTTTGCGGAATGTGCCGCGCAACGTGTCAGGCATCGGCGTTGTCTTCGATCATCGCCCGCCCGCCAGCCTCGGCGGCAAAGATCGCCTGGGCGGTGACCCGGCTCAGCTGCGCGGCGTCCAGATCCGGATAGGCCGCGAACAGCTTTTCGCGAAAATCTTCCAGGCTGGAGGAGGTCGCCAGCAGCGCCTCGACCTGCGCCATTAGCGCCCCAATCGCCGGGGTTGCCTCGGTTTCCAGCCGATCTGCCAAATCGGCCTCAGGACCATGATCACCTGAGAGCCCCGTGGGCGGGGTTTCGGCCTGTAATGCGACTACCCCCGCGCCAGAGCCGTTCCGGGTATTTAAGTGGTATTTAAATTCGCTCTCAGAGGGGTTTGCGGTGCCATCGTCGGGTTCATCCGGCGCGGTTTCGGGCTGAGAGGCGGAATTCGGGGATTTTGGGGCCAATTCGAGCCCCATCTTTTCGAGCATTTCCGCCTTGGGGCGATAGCCGTAGGCCAGGAACGGCGCGGCAGCCGAGGACAGCGCCGCCAGGTCTTCCCCTTCCTCGCGGCCAATGACGATCCGGGGCAGTTCGTCCGTGGTTTCGAATTCAAGCATCATCCAGGGCTGGATCAGGTCCTGATTGATGATCGCTGTGAGCTGTTTGGCATCGGCGCGTTCAATATCTTCCTGAACCTCGCGGTGTTCCTTGCCGGACCCAAGCCCGCCGGTGACCGCGTCGGTGGTGGCGGTCTGACCCAGGACCAGTTTGGAGGTTTGTTTGTCCAGCCAATCGCAGCGGCGTTCATAAAGATCCAGCGCCGCGCCCAGGTTGGGCATTTGCGCAAATTCGATCATCATGCCTTCGGGGATGATCGCTGCCATGTCTCCTGCGATATTGGCGACAGCATGAAACAGGGTTTTGCGATCCTCTTCAGACGCGCCCTGGCCGTATTTACCCACCCGCAACGGCTGGCCATAGGTTTGGGTGAAGATCGCCCAATCCCGTTGGGTGAGCGCTTTGAACAGCCATACCCAGGACGCGACCCGCGCAATGCCCGAGCGCAGGGGCAGGCCGGATTTCGCGGACATTCTGGCATAGATGAACTTGAAGGCGGGCAAAGGTTGCTCCCGGCCCAGATCGTCCAGCACCAGGGGCACGCTCAGGTTCTGACGTTCAAAGCGGAACCAGCGTTGGTCGCGCCGCTCCAGCCGTTTGGGCTCCCATTGCCCGGCGGAACGGTCCCACAGGATTTCGGTAAGGGAATAGGATTTCCCAACCGCGTCCAGGATCTCGAACAATTCACCGGACAATTCATCCCGATCTACCCAGGCCTCGACACGGGCCGCCATCTCCTTGGCTTTTGGTGTCTTGCCACCGGGTTTGACCTTGATGTCAAGTTGGCTGACCGCGCGTTTGCGGGTGCCCAAAACGCCGAGATAATGCGGGTCCCGTTCTTCGATGGTTTCGGCCAGTTCCATATAGCGCACCGGATCGCCATTGTCGGCAGCGCGCAGGATCTGGGTCAGACGGATCGGATTGAGCCCGTCGGCGGCATATCCCAACATGGGCGACCGGGCACCGCCAAACGTCGGGGCGGCAACTTCACGGGTCAACTCAGACCGGCGCAGGGGATTGCCGAAACGATCCAACAATTGCGGTTTACGGGCCATCGTTTGTGCTTCCCTCTAATTTGTCATTGGTAAAATCGACCATCAGATCACCCCCCGCATCCGGGCACCCAGCGGCGGTTCCCACCAGTCCCGCTGCTTGATTGTGTGACCGTCAGAAGATCCTGCGCTGCGATTGCCAAACAGATCCCCGCCATGGGCGGTCGGCACCGGGGTGTAGTCGATTTCAACCCAGCGCATCCGGGACGCAAAATGTGCCAGGGCAAGGGCGATGGCATAATCGCCGTGGCGCTTTTTGCCCTTCTTGTCCGTCTCGCGCAGATCCGGCACCCGTGGGATGCCCCGGATCGTCTTCACCTTGCGCAGATCGACCAGGTGATCATCGTTGCGGCCAATGGCGATCATGTTGTCTTCAAACGCGGTTTTAAGGGGCGGCATCTGCAGCCGGTACCAGTCCTGGCTGAATTTGATCGGCCACACGATGCCAGGGCTTTCTTCGTTTTCGCGCAGGCCGAACTTGCGGCCCATGTCCTCGGCCACGGTCCAGCCCATGCCGGTGGCATCAAACGCCCCACCGACAAGCCGTTCGCGCACCTTTTCCATGACCATGGCGACGATCTTCTTTTGCTCATCGCCCGGGACATTGCGCATTTCGACAGACAGCGCTTCCCGGCGGCGCAGGTTCTTTTCGATGGCCAGCAAGCAAAGCACCGACAGGTCGGCAACGCGGGCAAAGTCGAACCCCAGCGCATAGAGAACGTCCAGGGGCAGGGTGCCCAGAACCTCTTCGAGCTCATCCAGAAAGGGCTGCAGCAAAGCCTGCTGGTCGGCGGGTGGGCGTTGCAGGTAATCGGCTGGCAATTCCAGTTGCAGACAGGGGGCATCCGCCGTCATGCGCGCTTCGATCAATGGCGCGCTCAGCCAGGCCCCGGTGCCAGCCTTGGGGATGCAGTGCAATTCCTCGTCCGCATCGTCGCCGTACATGGCGAGGGTGCGGTTAATCCAGGCCTGTTTGGCCTCGGGTGACTGCTCCAGCCCGGTGACCATCGCGATCCGCTCATAGAGCCCGGCCTCGACCGCTTCGTAGAAATCGACGCGAATGACCTTGGCGGTGTCGCCACGCTCTCCTTCATTGACCTGGCGCACCAGCAGGTTGAACGGGTGGCTGTCGCCATTGTGGGTGGAAATGACCAGCACCTTGCCGCCCCACATGGTCAGGGCGTTGGCTGCTTTCAGCATTTCTTCCAGTTCGTCATGAAAGGCGGCTTCGTCAAAGATCACGTAGCCCTGGCGACCACGCAAGGATCGCGGCTTGGAACTCAGCGCCATGATTTCGAACCCGCTGGCAAAGCGGATCCGAAACGCCTGAATATCGCGGTCCTCATCGCCGCCCGTATCACGGAACAGATGTTCTTCAACGGCGCTGGCCGCCTGCGAAAACGCTTTGGCCCACATCGCGCAGGTATCAATGAACTCGCGCGCCATATCGAGATTGAAACCGATATACAGCGTGTCCATGCCGCCCGCGCGCTTTTGGGCCGCCGAGGTCAACACCGCATCCGCACCAACGCCCCAGGTCATCCCGATCCGGCGGGATTTTTCGCAGACGACAAACGGATAGGCCGCCGTCGTTTGCAGCAGCTTGGCCTGATAGGACAACAGCACGGCAGGCAGGCCATCCTTGGTGTCGATGGCGTCGGGGAAGGATTGGCGACTTTCGGCGCGCAGATCTTCCCATTCCTCTTCGGTGAGCGCTTCAGCTGTCATCGCCGAACCTGTACACGGGCCATCAGCAGGCCTCCCAATAGCCGTCGCGCAGAACGCCGTGCCAGCCGCAGACGGTTTGTTTGATCGAAGGCGTCAGGGTTGGATCGGGGATTGATCCATTCCATTCCCAGGAGGGCGACCCGTCGGGCTTGAATTTTTCGCCCACCCGGATCCGGGACGTGGTGCCACAGCCGCACGGGCACAGGAACCACACCATCGCGGTTTCATTCGTGAGGTCGATGAAAACACTGCCTCTGTGTGTGGCCGAGCGAAACGCGCCTTCTGTCTTATAGGGCAAGGCGCGGATCATGATTTGGCCTCGGCCCATGCGATGTGAAGTCTTGCTTCCAAACCGTCGGGAGGCAGGCTGTCACCCAGCAGATCCGGGCAGAAGTCACGCGGCCCCAGTAACCAAAGATGACGAATATTGGCAGAGTTCACGACTTTGGAGCGTTCGGGGTAGGCTTCAATCGCGCGGGCGTCTTGCCCCCAAACGCGGTCCTTGATGTCCATCAGGGCATCCCAGGAGATTGACCCGTCGTGCAGCACCCATAGGTGCCCCAATGTTGTATTGACGGATACGGCAAAGCCACAGATAAAGTGTTTTTCGATGTTGGGTTCACGCATCAGCCACTCCCGAACAGGATCTTGTCTTTGATGCTCTCGACGGTTTCGCCGGTCAGGCCCAGTTGCGCCGCCGCAGCACCAACTTCCTCGGCGGCTGCTTCACGGGCCTCTTTGGCGACACGGTCGCGCTCGTCATCCCGGAGCTTTTCGCGAATGCCTGCCGACAGCATCAAATCCTTCAACATGCGCGATAGGTTGGCGAGTTGTTTGGGTTCGAAATGCCCGTCCTGTTCTGACACCGCCTGCATCATTTGAAAGGCCGCTGTCGCAATCATTTGCATCAGCACCTTGTGCATGTTGCTTTCCGCCTCGATGTCCAAGTCGCCCAACAGGGTTTCAGCCATGGCAAAGGCGTCGCGCTGATCCTTCAACAGCTTGGAGAACTCGCCCACGGAGGTCTTGCCGATCCGGATCTCCAATCCGGCCTCCTGGAGCCAGAAATTCAGATCCTCGGTAACGTCGACGATATCGCCAAAACCACGCTCCTGCAGGACCATGGCCAACCGTTGGCGCAGCTCAATCGGGATCAGGTCCAGTTTCTTTGGCGGTGGCACGGATCAGCTCCCCGGCCGGGGGCGCTGGATCTTTGGATGACGCGCAATGTTTTGGGCAATCTCGACGCCGCGCACTGTGGCCGTGGCCACGATAAAGCTGCCGTTGCGTTCCAAGGTGACAAGGCCTTGTTCACCCAACCATTCCAGCTCGGTTTCGACCTGATCACGGGTGTAGGCGATGCCCAGCGGGGGAAGTTGCGCGCTCAGCATCGAGGCGTTGGAGGTGTATTTCGGCGCATCTTCCAGAAAGCGCAGAATGGCGATCCGGGCATGTTCGCGCAGGGTTTCGGAGTAGCTCATTTGTTCTCTCGCAAATAATCTTCGTGGCGGCTGGAAATGGTCTCAAGGCGGTTTTGGCTCTCGGCAATTGCGCGCATGGTGGAGCGCACCGCTTTGAGTTCGCCGTTGATATCGGCCAGCGTGAGCTGCATGGCGTGCATGTCATCCTTGTCGGGCATCGCCTCAATCTGCTGCTCAATTCTCTGAAGCCTCAGATCCTGCTCATTCATTCGCTTTGATCCGGCCTGGAATTTGTCCTCAAACCGCTGGTCGCGTGTCCGATACCAGGTGAACAGAATGGTGGCGAAGGCGATCAGCGCCGACCAGGTGAGTGTCGGATCAAATTGCATTCAGCGACCTCATCAGCCGATCCGCTTTGTGGCGCGCACGCGGCCAATGATTGCAACGATTGATCCGACAGCGTTTGCGATGGCGGCGGCGGCCAGAATGGCCCCTTGCACGTCTTCAGGAGAGATTGAATATCCCAACGCGCCGACAACCAGTGTGCCGATGCTGAAAGCACCGCCCATGACGCCTTTTGATTTCAGAAAGGACTTGGTCGCGATCATTTTGTTTTGTCTCCTTGCTTGAAACCCGCCGCGCTGGCGGGGTGATCGTCAAATGTGATGGCGGCGGTGTAACGGGCGACGATCCAGCCCTCCTGGCCGCCGTATTGAACGCAGAGCCACTGGCGGCCCTCGTAGATCCCGCGCCGCAGAACCGGCACGATTGCCTGATCAGGAATGCTGGCAAGCACGTTGGGATTGAAGCTGGGCCAGCGGCGGAAATTCAGCTTGTCGCCGGGCACATCGATCCGAACCATCTCATCGGTTTCAACGGGGTCCGACTGCGCATCGACGTCCTGATCGACAGGATCCTCGCGGCCAAAGATCAGGGCGCGGACATGTTCCAGCGGGAAAAGGGGATTGGTGTCCACCTTGCGCCCGGGTGAAACGTACCAGTGGGTGGTGATGTCCTTGAGCGACGGCACCCCGTCAAACAGCGCCGCCAGCAAGGCGATCAGCCTGTCGATCTGGGCTTCGGTATAGGGCATCCACAGCCCGTGGCCGTGGTCCGGCGTGGAAACCTCCTGAATGCCGTATTCGGCGATATTGAACCGCTCGCCGTACCACGCCAAAGCATGGGTTTCAGAATAGCGGGTCATGGAGCCGGGGTTCACCAGTTCGATGCCGACCGCGAAGTTATTGCACCCCTTGCGACCGTGATAGACCGAGCGGCCGGCATGGTTGGCACGGCGATTGACGGGAACCTGTTGAACGATCGAACCGTCCCGTTCGATCACGAACTGGACCGAGACTTTGCGGGTGTTGTTTTTCAGATAGGCGGCGGCATTGCCGAGGGCCAGGCGAGACGCGGTGTCGTGCAGAATGACGATTTCGGGGGTGATTTCACCGCCAATCCAGCGCGCCCGCTCAAAAGGCACATCCTGCAAAACTCCATCTTTGAACCCACCCGCGAAACCCATGGCACTGACCCCGAAAATATGACGTGTTAACGGGTGTCAGAATGGCGTGCGCGAGGGGGGTAAAAACACCCACCGGGATCGGTGGGTCAGTCTGAACAGGGTCAGAACAGGGAAAGCTGGTCGGGGTCTTTGGGCGTGTTCATGCCCTTGATGTACAGCCGGGCCGTACTTTCAACGCAGCCGAGTTTGCGGGCGATCTCGACCGTTTTCAAGCCCTGGGATTTATAGACCCGCGCCCGCCATTCTTTGACCAGGGGAACACGGCGGGGCAGGCGCTCGATGATGGAGGCAAGCGCCTTGGCCTTTGGATAGCCGATGAGGGCAACCACACTGGAGCGGGATTTGGGATCGGCGGCGATATAGATCTCGGTGCCGCCAAAGGCTTCGATGAATTTCAACGCATCTTCGAGCCCAAGCGCCTCGATGTAGGGCTCGGCCTGTGCGGGGGGCATCGGGTAATCGCCTGTATGTGTCCCCGATTTTCTCATCGGGCGTGCTGCTCCCAGTCGAAATCGGTGTCTGTTCGCTGGTTCCAGGCTTTCAAAGCTTGGATGACCTGGTCGATCTGATTCCACTGGCGCAGCACGTCGACGTCAGCAAGCTCGATGCCCCAATGCGACCCGAACCGGGCGCGGATGAACCTGTTCAACCCGGCGCGTGTCGGATCGCGCAGCTCACCGGCTTTGCCCAGCTCGGCCCACAGCACATGGATCAGGCGCAGATCGGCCCGTGGGGCGGCTTTGTGCTTTTGATGGCGCTTTGAAGTGGGTTTGAACCCGTCCGATTCCAGCCGTTTGATGACCTTTTTCAGATCCGCCTCGGTCATGTCACGCATGGACGACTTGCCGGTTTCCACCAATTGCAGGTCCCGGCGGGCAGCCGGATCAAGCCCAAGTTGACGGCACCCGATGTGGATCTTCTGCTGCAACGCGCGGGTCATAAGAGGCTGGTCAGAATGAGGTGGAAGCGATCCAGGAAGTCATAGACCGCAACCAAGGCGTCCTGACTGGTTCTGGCTTCGGGTACACCGGGAACCAGCCAGGTTTTATTGTCCGGGGACAGGCGGGCGCACTGACTGACAGCCTGGTCCAGTTGCGCGCGTGTGCCTTCGCCAAGCTTGACTGCCTCCCTGTGATCGGGTGTGTCCGAGAGAAAGATTTCACCTGACTTACGGCAATGAACAAACATGATCAGGCCTCCTCGGGCGCTTTGACTTTGTCACCAGACAAATGTGCCTGGATGGCTCCGACCGAGCGTTCGCAAAGCTGGCGCAAGTTCACTTTGAAAATCCGAACCGGATCGCCAAGGCTGCGAAACTCGATCACGCCGTCATTGATGTGCATGGCGACTTCCACGTCCCCTGTGGGTGTTTCAATCACCCCCATCGAGCGCACGACGGCCAACGATTTGGGATCAACCTCGACCAATTCGATTTCGATATCGTCAATCTTTCTCGCTTGCATGTTCGCCTCCCTCACGCTTTTGCCAAGTCAATGGTGACAGCCCGCCATGGTGCATCACAGGCGTCGCGCCGGTAGCAGCGAACATAGGTTTTCGAGCCGACGACCTTCATGGCGTCGTTGATGGCATCGGTGCCGCGTTTCCAGCGGGCGTCTTCGATATCGAGCTTCTTGAGGCGGAAAAGCTCTGTCCGGTTCACCTTCCCTTCCTTGTCGGTGTTGAATGCGTTGGTCACCACTGCCCGGATCTCCGGGCGGGCGGTTTCGGACCATTCGGTCAGGCATTCGTCGATCAGTTCCTTGGCGACCTGCAATTGTGGTCCGAAGTCGATAAAGTCCGCGACAGCCACACTGACCTTGAACAGACCATCAAAACTCATGAAGGTCTTGTTGCCTTTGAGGCCGCCACGCTTGATCTCATAGTCCTGCAAAAGGATTGCCTCGAAGCCGGACAGATCGTCAAAAGTGTGCTGTTTGAACCGTGCAATCTGATCAGACAAGGACACGGCATATCCCAGGATCTTACGTACGGTCTCGTCCTCCAGCAGATCCTGCGCCTTGATCAATTCGACCGGCACTAGCTTGCCCTGGGGGTCGGGCATATACTCATTGTTGCCCATGAGTTGGCGACCGTTTGGGATGGTTTTGGGGAGCGAAAGGCGGTTCGCACTGCCGATCCCGGCGAGTTCATTGACGATCTGGCAATTGAGGTTGGCAGCGTCCATGCCAGACAAACTGCCTTCGTTTTGCATCCAGCCTGCCCAAGCGAACGGTTCACGTTCAGGGGCAAATGGGCAATCATGTTTCAGGGCTTCGTAGATACCGGCTTGGGTCATTGCGTCTTCCTCACGGATTTGAAAACGGGGTTTGGAACGGGTTTGAAACGCGGGGTTGAGGGCGGTAGGATTCCGGCTGCAACGATCAAAGCCGCCATGGCCTCGACCTCTTCGCGGGTGCATTGCTCGGTGCCGGTCAGCCCCAGCAGATCCACTTTGTGGACAGCGCGGGCCGCTCGGGCTTCCATTTCGGGCTGCGTCAGACGTTCATTCATGATTGGACTCCAGATCATCAAGCACCGCGTCGATCAGATCTGCCTGGATGACGTGTTCCAGCAGCCGTTCAGCGAGCTTCAAGGGTGAAATTCCCCGCCGCATTGCATGGGGTTTGAGGGCGGCGCGAATGTTATGTTCGAGCGTCGGTGACCTGCGCGTGTCACCGTAAGGAACGCTGATCCCGGATTTCCGGGCGCGGGTCAGGTAGACCCGGGCGGTCTGGCGACGGATGCCCAGCTTTTTAGCGATCTCGTCGGGCTGCACTCCCCGGTTCGCCAATTCTGCCGCCCATTCAACTCGGGTCATGTTTCACTCTCCGAGCCCTTCTGGCCCCGGGGGCAACAGCGGCAGGCTCGGTCCATTTGCACCCGGATCGGGACGCTGGATGTCGTGCCCATTTGATCACGCCACTGCAGGCAAGCTTCCCCTTGGATCAGGCCCAGGGCGGGGCATTCGATCTCCTTTTGCTCAAACACATCGCTCACCCGGCCAGCGATGTTTTCGAGATTGCCGGGGTAGTTGTTGTGGATGACCTGGCTGACGACCGTGGAGGAAATACCCAGTTTCCTGGCCACTTGGTTTTGTGAACTTTCGTCGCATTCTTTGACAAGGGTGCGCACCCAGTCGGGCAGGGTGTCCCCCCATTTGTCCTGGGCGATGATCAAGCGATTGCTCATGACAGCCCCCCAAGCACTTTGGTGACCGTTTCTTCGTTCTGGTCAAAAATCACCGGTATCAGGCGTTTGATGGGGGGGAAGGGGCCTGTGTCGTGCAGCAGGCGGTACCAGGTCCTGGTCCTCTGGCGTTTTCCGCTGTTGACCCGGGCCTCCCTCAGATACTGGCCATCAACCAATGTTCGGCAATAGGCGCGCACGATAGGCGCGGTGATCCGGCCCGCTTCTTCGCCAATGCCCAGCAGAAGGTCCTCGACCGTAAATTCCTGCATGGACCGGATTGCGGTCCAGATCATCCCTTCGGATGACATGCGCGTGTCGCGCGACCATTCAAAGAACTCGTCCAAGTCCAGGGCCGTGAAGACAGGCATGTTCTGTTCCCGACCGATTTCCCGGATGATGCCGAGTCGGCGCATATCGCGAAAAAAGACCTCAGTTCGGTTGGCGCTGGCCAGATTGGCGTCAATCAACTCGCGCCGGAAAAAGCGGATCCGGTTCCGGATGAAACCGAACAGTGCTGTTTCTTCGGGCGTTGTCGGTGTCCAACCCGCGCCGGGTGCCGGGCATTGCAGCTCCAGGCGGCCGATTTTTTCGGCCACCAGATCCGGGTCCGGTTGATGGGTGGCGCTGTCCGGTGAGACTGCGGAATAGAAAACGCGGGTGTCGCGGCGCACGTAGACGTGCAGCTGGCCTTTGCTGACCAGTTTGCCCAGGAATGTTTCGGTCTGGTGGCAGGGGGCCAGATCCAGGCCAACGATCTCGGCGTAGGAGATCACGGGTTCCTGGACAATGTGGTTCCAGATGGCCTGCTCGAAAGGCTTTTTGAACTCTGTTTGGTGTGTCATTGCTGATATCCCTGCGGTGCCAAAAGCAGGCCGCTTTCAAAAGGGGTGTTGCCCCAGTCCCGGTGCGTCAACGTTTTGACCCCGATCTGGAGCGCGTGTTCGCGGATGGTGTCCAGGTCCCGGCAGGTCTCACGAACACTGCCTTCGTTGCGTTCCAGGACATGCATGAGAAGGTCGTCGGCAACCTGGACGCCACCGGCATAATGTCCGGCCAGGATGCGCGCGTCCTTGAGATCGGCAGGGACCGCAGGTGTCCATTTGAGGACGCGATTGTAGACCAGCGGCCATTTTGCCAACTTCAGGGCAAACTCGCTCATCCCGATCATGATCACGGGAACCGCCGCGCCATCCTGAATGTCCCGGATATCGTCAATCAGGTTGCGCTGAACGGCATAGTCCGCCTCATCGATGATCAAAGCCCGGTCTGCCCGGCGCAACCCTTGGATGGTGCGGTCCGTGAGTTTCTGCAGCGTGCCGTTCTGTGGCATTTTCAGCTCGACGAGAATTTTCTCCAGCAGGGTCCGAGCGGTCCAGCGCTTTTGGACGGATACATGGATGGCACCGGTTCGGGACGCGGCCCAGGTTGCGGCAAAGGTCTTCCCATATCCCGTGTTTCCGTGGAAAACGCCGAGACCGGGCAAGCCAAAGGTGCGGTTCCGCAAGGCTAGTATTTGCTGGTTCAGCGCGGCGACATTGCGCAGCGGCTGCACCATATTGCCAGTTTCAAGAAAGTTCGACATAGTATCCTCCGATCAAGGTAGCGCCGTCGCATGGGGTAGGGCCCGAGCGGCGGCGCAATTCGTTCAGCCGCTTTGGTTTCCAAGCATTTCGGCCATCATTTTTGCGCTCTTGTATTCAACAGACGTTTGGTAATCGGCGACCCATTCGGCCTCTGCCGTGCCTATGGGCTGACCCGCATCGGAGCGGGCCAGGATGTCCAACGCCTGGGAATATCGGTCCTCCGGGTTGGCGGCGGGTGCGAAACCGTCGGTCTGTATTTTTGGCTGGGCGCTTCTGTTCTCAGGCAGCGAAAGGATCAGGGCCTCACGCGCCGCGTCCAACTCGGGATTTTCCGGGGTCACAAAACGCGGCTTCTGCACACGGGGTTTATCGAAGTTCAAAGCCACGACTTTTGCCCGGAGCGGATCGGACGGGGCAGCAGGGTTGGTGTCCATATCCGCTGCAATGTCTTCGATGCTCACAGGGCGCAGTTCTTCGAGAATTTCCCTTTGCAGCTTCTTCACGCGGCGGTTTCGGCGGGCCTGTTCCCGGGCACCGGACAGGTCGAAGAACCCGACCTTCTGGCGGCATTCAGCAAAGCCCAGATATTCGCCATCGACGCTGTAGATCTCGAGACCGGCGTGGAGATGATCCGGATCGAACCGGGCAACGACCCGCAGGCCAGGATGCTGGCTCATCCATTCGGAATAATAGAAATTGCCGTAAAGCTTGATCTGTCCGTTCTGGGCGTTGAGTTTGCCCACTTGTTGGCAAAGCAACCACAGGCGGCGTTGTTCTTTTGTAGCCTTGCGAATTGGCGCGGCTTGGAAACTCTCGGCAAAGGTTTGATCAAAGGAACGCCCTTTGGCGGTTGGCGACAGGCGACCTTCGCGGGCGTTGTGTTCAATCACCCCCTCTTCGACAACCTTTAGAAAGGTGTCCATGGTGATCGCCCGCTCGCGGTAATTCTCGGGTTTTGCGACCGGGCTCTTGCCGACATAGGCCCCGTGGCACCGTGGATCCTTGGCGATGTTCTCGGCCCAGTCACCAAATGCCCGTTCAACAGGTTTGGCCTGACCGTGACCCGGTGTTGCCCAATGTACCTGAATGTTCATCAGATCCATGACGCCGCGCGGGTCGGTGTCCAGCACTTTGAAGCGAAACCGGGTTTTGGTGCCGCCGGTCATCCATTTGTTGGCAAACTCATGCCCGTTGTCGAACAGGCACCGCTTGGGAATGCCCCAGGTTTCGACCAATTCGCCAAAGGCGCTCATCACCATGACTTTGTTCGGCGAATGATCGACCCGCCAGGACAGGATCTTGCCCGAATAGAGGTCCTGGAACGCCACGATCTGCGGGCGATTGATTGTGCCGTCAGGCCAGCTCACAAAGACGTCGATCTTGTGGCAGTCGGCGTTCACACCTTCCAGAGCGTGCAAGCCGCTGCGGTCCCTGATCTGGGCCGGGAAGCTGCGCATCAGCCCCGCTTCGCCCTCCCGTGCCAGGACCAGGGTCAGATGCGGCACCTGATTTTCCAGATGACGTTTGGCGGTCTTTTGGGTCAGAGCGTCCCAGCCTTCGGCCTCGGCCTTCTTCATCGCCAGCCGCCAGGACTGGCTGAAAGAAGGCCCTTCCTGGCGCAGATAAAGCCCTTTTAAATAGTCCATGAACGCCTGGGTGCAGACGGCTTTTGTATCCTTGCGCGGGGCCGTCCGGTTGCGTGGGGCCAGATAGGCCAGCCAATCGGCGGGCTCGACACCTTCGACCAGGCGGGACCATTCATAAAGGCTGCGGGATGTGAACCCGTGTTGGCGACCGGCCTCGGTCATGGCGACGACTTTGGTAACGCCGGTGGCATACAAGCGATCTGCCAATTGCAGGGCGGCCAGACGGTCCTTGGCCTTTTGTTTTGCGCTGTTGGGCAGTGTGTCAAAGGCCGCCCACATATCGCCGCGCTCCGGGCGCTCTGCAGGAACGTCAGCCGCATCTTTCAACAGCTTGCGCCGGGTGCCCAGGGGCAGAACCGACCAGTGATATACCCAGCCGCCACCGCGCCCCTGTTTACGCTTGGCGCAACCCGGTTGCGCCTTCCAACCCAGCCGGTCGGCCAACAGGTTGATGCCGCGCTTGGTGCCGGGCAGTTCGGGCAGGCCGGATGCTGCCAACTCGTCTGCGGTCCACCAGATTTTATGGGGTTCGGTGACGCTCATGGTCTAGCCCTGCGCCTGGCGGCTTTTGAACAAGACGACTTCTGCGGGTTCGGGCGTGTCCTCGATCAGGGCAGGGGCACCCAGCAATTCCAATAGAATGTCGCGCTGATCGTTTGCAAACCGCCGCCGTGCCTCCTTGGACGCCCGGGCAAACACGTCATTCAGCTTGATACGGAAGTCTTCGACCGGGTCGGAAATGCCAGCACCGGGAGCCTTCTTGCGGTTCATGACCTCTTTGGCGGATTTGGCGGAGCCATCGCCCAGGGCGCGGCAGATCTCATAGCGGTCTGTGGGCTGGCTGCATTTGGCGATCTCTTGCAGATCCGCCAGTGTCACCTTCCTGGGCGCGTCGCGCAGTTGCCGGATTTCCTGGGGGCCGAGACATTGCCCGGCGGCGACCAGACGGCGAATTTGACGCTCTGAGACGTCCCTTTTTTCGGCCACGCTTTGGCAAAAGGACAAGATGTCCGTTTGCCTACCGCCAATATGCTGGTTGCCTCGGTCGCCGCCATGTTTGGTCTCGGGGTAGACCCGTTCATAGACCTCTTTGCGGCGCGCCAGGAACACGCTCAGTTCCAGCGTATCCAATTCTGCATGGGCCAGGTTGTCGTCAATCTCGGCCAGTTGGGCAAAATCATCGGTGCAATCCCAGACCTTGGCCGGGATGGTCTCGCGCCCCATCGCCTGAAACGCCGCCACCCGATGCCCTCCGGCAATCAACCGGATCTTGCCGCTTTTCTTGATCTTGCGCACATGGATTTCGTCTCGCAGGCCCAGATCTTCAATCGAACCCACCAGGGCTTCAACGGCGGTTTGCGAGACCGGGCGCAAGCGATTGCTGGTGTCGATGTCGGCCAAGGCAATTTCGGTGGTTTCAATCAGGCGGGCAGGGCGCATGGGGATACTCCGGAAAGACAGGGAAACAGGTGTCAGGCGATTGGATTGGCCTTCAAAAATTCCTGGCACCGGGACAGGGTGCCGTCTGCCAGCAGGATTTTGAGGTGCGCCTTGATCTCCAGATTGGCCCTGATTTCCTCGTTCACGGCTGCGTCGTAGCGGTCATTGAGGGTGCCGAAATGACTGGAGGACCGATCCGCCGCCAATGCCGCCTGGGACGTCCTGCGAACCGATGCACAAGTTTTCTGGTGAAAGCGGCAGGCTTCGATCAGCACGGCCATGCGTTCGGCGGGGGACAGAAGGCCCGGTGAAATGTGGGGCAGGTAGGTAATGCTCAGTGCAGGGGAAAAGACATTTTGGGTCATGATTTATGCTCCGAATGAAGGGGCCATAAGAGGAATTATGTTGAAGGTGTTTTGCGTCGCTGGGAGGGCTTTTTGATTCATGCGAGCAACGTCTGATTTTTCATGACGCCCTCCGGCCGTGAGACCCAAGCCCATGGACGTTGGGGTCAAAGACGCCTTTCAGTTTTAGGTGGGGAAGAACGTCTTGCTCCGGACGCTCCACGGGATACCCAAGCGTAAAGAGAATGCACCTCTGTGCCTTGGTAGAGGGATTGGGGTCCTCTCCGTCCAGCAAGGTTCTCAGGTAGCGGCCAGTGTAACCGCACAACCGGCCAAGGCGGGTGAGATTGACACGTCCCAGTCCCTTGTTTCTACGGTTGATCTCCGCCTTCAGGAACTTCTGAAACTCTTTCCCGCTCATAGGGGCGATGGTTTTGGTTTTGCTCGACATAAAAACCCTCCGTTAGATCCAGAGAGTAGACATATATTTCTATTTGAGCAATGCAAAACGTCTACAAGATAGAAATAAATATCTATACATGCGGCGCTGTATTATGACCTCAAGAACTTTATTTCCGTTTGCGCGAATTAAAGTTCCATGTGAGAATGCGCGCATGTCAGAAACACCAGATAACATCGGTCTAGATCACGAGCTGTGGCGGAAACGTCTTAGGCAGGCGATAGATGATCGTGGCCTAGGTTACAAAGAGCTCTCCAGCAGCGCGGGTTTCAACAAAGAATACGTCAGCAAGATGCTGAACGGCAGAATCAATCCCACAGTCGATAAGATCCTGAGGATCTGTGAAGTCGCTGGAATAGAACCGAGTTTTTTGTTTCTGCGTGATGTTGGCGGGCAGGGGATCAGGGAAACCGTCAAAGATGCGGCGAACCTGACTGAACAAGATGCTTCACTTGTCGCTAGGTTGATCGACAGCGCTCGGAAAAGCTGACTGCACTTCCATTTTGGCTCTCAAGTACGCCGCGATTCCGCTGCCTGGATGGTCCTGCTCCATGCTTTCCACAAGAAGGGCAATACGCTCCAAGGTGTTCGCCGTGACGGGTCTGTCTCTGCTTGATGTTCTCAAAATTATCACTTGTTATAGTTTTGACCTGATGCTACTTAGAGGCAAGATACACGTTATGCGGGCGCTTCCAATATGATTAGTGATATGGAGCCAATTTTTTTCTCGGTTCTGTCGGGGCTTTCGGACCAAGGTTTCTCTATTGGAGTCGGCTTCAGTAACAATGAACCCAAGTGGGTCCACTCGACTTATGCCAAGGAGTGGGTGGATACCTATGTTGAGAAGCGCTTCTTGAATTTTGACCCGACAATTATCCACGGACAGAAGAGATGCGGGCATTTTACTTGGAGCGAACTGGATGCGAAATACCCGGATAACCCGGTCTTCAGGGAGGCCGCAAAATTTGGTTTGTCTGAGGGCAACACGCTGTCTCTCAACATCTGTGGATCTAGGACTATTGTGAGTTGCGCGGGGCGCAAGTGGAACGCCGATGACGTCCGAAAAGCGAAAGCCGCAGCCAGTGCTCTTCACTGCCTCCAGGCCTCCGAGCCGTATCCTGTTGTAGCTACCGATAAAGAGCTTGATGTGCTCGACCTTATGGCGAGTGGGCTTCACGATCGGGAGATTTCAGAGCGACTTGGGATCAAGCTCGAGTCAGTTCGCATGAGACGGCGGCGGGTGTACGAAAAGACCGGCACGACGTCTCCTGCATCGGTAATATCATTTGCGATAAAAAATTGCTGGATCTGACAGATTTACAGACATTTGTTTCTATTTGAGTGGTTCCATTTCGGTCGTAAAGGAGACCTCAATGGAACTGCACACCTTTTGCTTTTCGGACTTACATCGACACGGAGACGTGTTCTGGGACTACCTCGCGCTTCGGAAACATCACTTTGTTGACCAACTGGGGTGGCATTTGTCCCACGATGGTCGCTTGGAGATGGACCAATACGATCATCCGCTGGCTGTCTACTCAGTTGTTACCCACGCCGGTTACGCAATTGCCGGTGCTAGAGCCTTGCCATGCAATGCAATGTGGGGAGGGTGGTCATACATGCTAAGAGACGCTCACCTGGGAAAACTTGACTTTATTCCGGCAGGGTTGATGAACGTTTGCCCTGAAACAGAAGAGACTTGGGAATGTACACGACTGGTTCTGCAAGACGAAATCCCATCACTACAACGGGCGCTGGTTCTCAAGTTGATTGTTTTCGGATTATGCAGGGAGGTTTCCACGCGTGGGGGAACATCGACGATCTCACTGTCTCCGGTTGCCCTCGGGCGGTTGTTGAGAACCATAGGTTATGACGCATTCCCGTCCGGCGAGAAGTACAAGGGCGTCGAGGACCGCCGCCTTTACAGGCCTTTTCAGATGCTCTGCGATCCTGGCGTAAACGAAGCTGAGTGTTCTCAATATCTTTCGCCCCTGTCTGGACATGGAGGACAGGAAGATCTTTTGGCCCGTCTCACTATGGCCGCAGCATGATGTTCACAAGCCTGTTTACCAAAGCACGTTGCCGAATTTGGTTTTTGGTTATGTTTCAATATGATGTCTACGTAGAATCATAAAGCCTGTTCGAATGGATTGGGCACCGTGCACCTGGCCGGCTATTAGGATAACGTCATGGGTTCGTTCGCGATCATAACTTGTCTTTCGCTCATGGCCGTCGATGGCGACACAGTAAAATGCGATGGCCAGAACCTTCGCCCGATGGGTGACGGCGCACCACATGTCTCCGGCTTTGATACGCCAGAGCTAAGCAGATACTCGGACTGCCCAGAAGAAACCCATTTTGGGCTACTTGCAGCGGTCCGGATGTCAGAGCTGCTGCAAACCAAAGGCCTGATTATCGAGGATTCCGGTGAAGTCGATGTCTTCGACAGGCCGCTGGTGGTGCTGAGGTTGCCAGACGGATCAACCATAGGACAAAGGTTGATCGACGAAGGCTTGGCGCGGGTTTGGACACCCGGTTACCGAGCCAATTGGTGCGAATGACAATAATGATTGAAAACGGTTGCTAAGTGCAGGAAGGAGATATTTCATCGACTTTCTGCTGCGGAGGTTTGGGATGTATCGTCACTGAGAACAGTCTTCAGATGCCCACAACCCAACGTTAACTGCATTCGCGAGTAGGCATTTTGGTAGATGCGAATGGAAGGTCACATGGTAGGAGACTTTCAGGGTACTTCCTTGATTGATTGCCGAATGAAAAGCGGGCGTCAGTCTAGTTCAGTTTGTCGGCTGACAAGCTTCATCTCAGGGTTGAATTGATGTACGTTGTGAGCAAATTATCACCTGGGTGTTGTAAGCGGCAGCATTCAGATCTGCTGCTTAAGTCCGAGGCGTAACCATGCCAGTCAGTTTTTTTCCAGAATGCCCTGACTTCCCCGACAATTTAGTTGATGAACTAATAAGAGGTGAAGTGGTTGTATTATGCGGAGCGGGCATCAGTGCCCCTCAGCTTGAACTTTTCAACGCACTCACTACTGGAGTATTCAAAGACCTCAATGTAGACATGACACCGGGAGAAATGGAGTCTTTTAAGGCCGGTCGATACGAAGAGGTATTGGGTTCGTTGGAGCGTAGATTGGCTCAACCAGCTAAAGTCGAAGATGCTGTATGTGATCGCCTCAGGAAGCCGGAAAATGCTGATCTGAACCAACACCAAACGCTTCTACGCCTTTCCAAAGACGTTGAGAATAGACCGACAATTGTCACTACAAACTTTGAAACTCTTCTAGAGCACGCCCACCGAAACTTGCCGAATGTTGGATCTGTAAATAGTGCCAGCTTTGCTGGACAAGCATTGCCTGCTCCAGGAAGCAATGGCTTTCACGGTATTGTTCATCTCCACGGTCGTCTTGATGATCAAGAACTGGGCTTGGGGCGAACACCTCTTGTTCTGACAAGTTCTGACTATGGTGAAGCGTATATGCGCTCTGGATGGGCTTCCCGCTTTCTATTCGATCTTTCACGTTGCCGGACAATTCTCCTAGTTGGCTATAGCGCTGGCGACTCTCCGGTTCGCTATTTTCTTAATGTTTTAGAGGCGGATAGATCTCGGTTTAGTGACTTGCGTCGCGTTTATGCACTTGCCTCTTACAAGGAAGACCCCAACGAAGTTCTGAAGCAGTGGACGACCCTTGGGGTCGAGCCAGTGCCCTACCCAGAGAAAGTTGAGGGCCACCCACATTACTATGCTCTTTGGGAAGGACTTTCTAACCTCGCTGATCTTGTTGAAAGACCTAAAACACGACAAAAGGAAATCATCTCAGAAATCATATCCAAAAAATTCTCAGATTCTTCTGGTGACCAACGAAACATGGTCATGTGGCTTCTCAAAGGCAAAAATGACTTGTGGGATTGCGTTATTAATTGCGTTGAAGACCCAGATTGGCTTGAATTCATCAAAGATAATAGGCTTTGGCCTGGTGAAATAGCGGCTAGGATTGTCGCATTTTGGCTGGCAAAGAACTTCCAGTGCCCTAGACGATTTGACTTTGCAGTAGGCTGGCTTCGGGACATGGGAGCTTCTCTCGTTATAAATGTACAGGAAAGATTGAACCAACAGCGGGGAATGCAACCAGATTGGCACAGGGTCTGGCGTCAATATTGCAAAGTACCGTTCTCCGATGAACATCAAAAGCGCTTAGACTACAGGGAGCTTATTGGTGTCCTTGAGACCGGCGAGATACTTTACAGCGATATAAAACGAGCAGTGGACTTTGTCGCGCCAAACTTTCGGATCTCACCAAGATTGATGACTGATAAAAAAGAGATTCCCGCAACCGAGGCCGTCAGAATTGGTGAGCTATGCTATGCTAGGTTGAAGGTCGACGACGACTACGAAGCTAGGGAACTGAGCGACAAACTGATCGAACGCCCAGAAATTGCTTGGCGTGTTGTTGAAATTGCCTTTGACCGGTTGCGGGAAGCGGTTTTTTTTCAGGTGGAGCTTGGGCAAATAACGAGCACCTTCGATTGGAACGACCTCTCAGTTCCTGCAATTGAAGACCACGAACAGAATGAAAACCGGGATGGCATTCTGCCTATTGTCCGCTTGATAATCGATTGTTTTCCGGCAGCCGTTGATGAGGATCTAGAGCGCTCGCTTTTGATGGTTCATTCATGGCTGAAACTTCCGGGTAACATAGGTCTCCGCCTCTATCTGCATGTAGCTAGAGCGATGAATTTAATCGATCCAAATGAAGCTATTGAGACACTGTTGCGGGCAAAATCCGAACAACTTTGGAGCAGTCGGCGTGAGGTCGCACTTTTCATTGAATGTCAAACCACAAGAGCTGACCGAAACCTAGTTGAACAACTAGAGGCTAGATTTTTGACTGAGGCTCCTGCGAGATTTCATAACGCAGGCACTTCTTCAACTGGTGCTGACTGGCGACCATTTGCTCGTGATCGAGATCTCTGGATCTATCTTACCATGCTTGAAAAAGCAGGAGTGCTGTCCGACCGAGGAGAGATAGAGCTAAAAGAAATACGAGAGCGAAGAGAGTTTCTTGGTCGGGAGGTCGAGGAACGGGATTTGTTCAGCTCTTTTTCGTTTGGCGTTCAGAGAGTCGTTGGACGGGAAGAACCAATTCGCACAGCTGACCCGGAGTTACAATTGCAGGTCGCCCATGAAATGCAAGAAAGCACCCATATGGAAGATCGAGAGGGATGGTCTGCGTTTTGCCAGTCTGATCCTGTTACCGCGCTTCAAGCACTTAAAGGCGGCGACTTCTCAACGGAGAACCTTTCCCTCTGGTCAACGTTTCTAAACAGCGTTTCATTTTCCCGAAACTTAGAGGAAGACCCGACTGTTGAAGTCGTCAAAGAGGCTCTTGCATATTTGGAGAACTGCCCTGCGGAACATTTAGCCTGTCTTTCCGACTCGATAGTGTCAGTTATTTTTCACCGAAAGAAGGAATTGACGAATGTAAGTGATTGGTGGTGGAAAATTTGGCCATGTGTTATCGAACCAGAACTAAGTGATTCAGAAAAACTAGTGGATCTAGCCTTCAACACAGCATCTGGGAAACTTGCAGAAATTGCCTTGGAAATGCATTCAAGCGCACTAACGGTAGAAGCCGACACTGGCGATGCTGAAGAGATGCTGTCAACTGCCTTGGGTTCTGCTGGAACCCAGGGGATTCTTGCAAGTGCGGTCTTGGTGCGCAATATCTCCTATTTGATTAACCACTGCGACATGATTGTAACCAATACCTTAGAGCCAAATCTGCGGGCACCCGAATCTAGAAATCTTCGCTCGGTATTCATTCGAGATAGCCATCTAAGCCCGCAAACTTTTAGGCGGCTCAAAGACATCGTTGTTACAAGCCTTCTTGAGTGCTCGGAAGAATTGGAAAGCTTCTCTGCTGAAAATATTGCGGCCCAAGTGTTAAGGCCTGCGTTGTCCCTTGCCGCGAACGAGGGTCAAGATTGGGGTGTATCAGCCCTTGAGGTTACTCAGATGCTCAGAAGCTGCCCAGCTTCAGTAAGAGCCGCGGTAGTACATATGTTGCTCAAATGGGCAGTAGCAGAGGGCAAGATGGAAGATGGAGAGGGAGCGGAAGAGTTTTGCGAAACAAAGGTATTGCCCTTTTTCATACATTTCTGGCCCAAGGAATCTGAATATGTTGATGAACTGTCAACGCAAGACTTCATAAGGTTACTTGTAGCTAGCGGTTCTAAAGCAGAGCTCTTGTTTCAATCGATCCAGGTATTCATTGCGCCCTATAAATCTCACCGCTTATCCCTTGCTGATCTGCCCGATTCCAGTATTCCGACAAAAGCGCCTAAGCTCGCACTGAGGTTGATTTGGCACGTCGTCAAAGAAGCGAACGATCAGGTCGTTTATGGATTGGATACAGCGCTTGATGCAATCGTCCGCAGTGATCCTGATTTGGAGATAGATCGCAGGTTTCAGCAACTCGAAGGTAAAGCTCTCAGGATCTAGTGCTCTATGGGACACCGGTTCGGTCAGAGGCTCTGTGCCAATGGCCAGCCATTGCGAGTGACGCCGACCCCATGAGGCCCCATGGCGAGCCATCGCATTCGAAGACATATGTAGATGGGATGACCGACTTCGACTGGTCAATGGCACGTCTCAGATGATTTTAGCAAACGAGAAAAATATAGGATCATATTGGTGCCGTATCGCAATCGCATAAAAGAGAACCGTTACACTGACTCAGATGTCGCAAGGTTCTACATCGATCAAAGAGGAAATCACGGTACCTTCATACGCGAGATTGGAGACTTTGTAGCTCATCCGGCACGTGACAAGGGTGCAGCCTTCAATGCTGTGGTTAGTACCTACGCACAGTTTGCTTTTTACCAAAGATACGGGTTCGCGAAAAAAGCGGTTGACCCGATTGGAGACTGTGAGTGGTGGTTGCAGCCCTACTTTCTCAGGAAAACAGCTTCTTACAAGGATGCCGAGCTCAAAAAGCACCTTAAGATGTCCAGGCCAGAACTAACTGCGCTGGTCAAGTCGTGGTTCCCCGATAAAGAGAAGTTTCCAAAGAAAATTGAAGCGACAGACCCATTTCGGTTCTTCGATGTGGTCGATTTTTTTCGTCAATCTATGAAGGCGGAGCCTACTTTCGAGGTGGATACTGTCAAAAAAGATCTGCGGTCTGCCTTCAAATCAATGGGGTTGGGGGCCGTAAAGGTAGATGATTTTCTAATTGGGACAGCGACCTTGTTAAACGGTATGGAAATTGCGCTTCCAGAAGGTGTGACGGTGGGCGTCCACCTTTACGTGAGAAGACAACGGGGGGGCAGTCGTACTAGCGCTGGATCCCGGACTTTGGCCAGCGTCGGCCATCAAGCAAATGCCCTCCCGGATGGGCTGCTCGAAATCTCGCTTGTTACAAATACTCCCCCAAGGCAAAAGTTGTTTGACCAACAGATTGCCTTTCTGGAAACAAAAATTGACACTAAACGGTATTTTGATCGGTCACTTGTTCGCAATCCTTCGACACCGTTTGCCGAACTAGATCTGAGAGCTAAACTGCAGTTCGTTTCGGATTCAACACCGATGGTTTCTGTGGTCTGTGACTGCCAGGGAAGACGGTAAGCCCTGCAATTCAAGCGCAGTCTTGAAAAAATCGCTTCCCACTTCTTTCGTGGAATTTTCGGCCCACAAAACGGACTACTTGCTGAAATCGTTGAGTGAATCGCTTTCTGGGAACTCTGTTCCTAACTGGGAAGAGGATTTCCCAGTTACGGTGCCTAATTTTGGCCAGTTCCGGCCCTGGCCAAAGGGCGAGTAATCGCTCAACCCCCTTGTTTTATTGGCTTCTGTCGGTGTGGTCAGAGTTTGAAGACATCACTGTCCCAAAATCCCCCACACAGGCCTAAAACGCCGTTTTGAAGGGTTTTTGAAGGACAAGCCAATTTGGCTCATCAAAGGCGAAAACACCCCTGTAACCCCCTTATTTCATTGGGCCATCCGTGTTCTTCCGAGGTCTTCGGACCTCTTCCGGATTGGTGAAGGAATAAGTGTCCAACAACATCCTTCAATCTTGGACAGAGATATCTTCAACATTGGAATTTGGGGCTGAAGTCCTGTGTCGTGCGCCGGTTTGAAGGGGGTTCAAACCCTGTTTGAAGAGGTTTGAAGGGCGGCGGTTTCAATGAGCCCACCGTCTGGAGACAGTCCACAACGGACCTTGGAGTAGGCTATTGGCTGCGACGGCTATGCGGTACAAATCTGCAGTTCGCCGCACAAGTGCCAACGGCAGCTAATCTGGAAAGCGTCCGGTGAACCTGACGCAACGGCAATGTCATAGCGGTTGCCGTCGCAAGAAGATTTTCCAGTTGCTGAAACGCGAGCAAATCAGACACCGCAAATATTGGACCCGCGAGGCGGCCGAATTCTCCAAAGAGCTTTTTCGTTCACCGACCTTGGACCGTGGAACAGAGATGTCAGGTGATCGGAATTTCACGTTGACGACCGGTTTCGCCGTCGTCGTTTTTGATCCACGTTCGCCTCAGCAGCGTGGCATGAGCGAAAACACCACCCCCTGCCGCGATGGTAATTCCAAAATGGCACGGATATGTCGATTCATAGACAGGCAACGTTGGGCGCTAACGCCAGACAGCTCACCGAGCGACCCGAAAAAACTCAACTGCGAAACTCCTGCCGAGCGTTTCATGCATGAGTTGCGTCGGTCCGTTAAAACCGCCGCTCGTCCCTGGCACTCGGAGCCAAAGTCAGGTGTCTGCCGTTTGGTCGATTGATCACGGTTAAGACCTTGGTGCTGCAAGCTTTGTGTTGTCTGTCGGACGATCAAGCCGAGGTTCTCATAGTGGCCGGCAAGATACAGGCGTTACTTGAACTGAATTGCCCTGCCAATTCGGCGTGAGATTCCTAGAAGATGAAATCGTCGGCGGTAAGCTGGCCGATCAACACGCCGGTCAGCGTGATGGTATTGGCTCCGTCGGTGATAACGGCGTGGCCCAAGACGTTAAACGAAAGATGGTTGGTCATTAGGTCTGTGAAGTCGGTGATGTTGGTTACCGCTGCGAGATTGATGTCTTCATTGGCGTCAAAAACGCTGAAATCGGTGACCATGTCGATGCCCCAGCCATTCGCGAAGACAAATTCGTCGGCATTGAGGCCGCCAGACAGTGTGTCATCGCCGCCATCACCGGATAGCATGTCATTGCCTGCACCGCCGTCGAGCAAATCGTCACCGATCCCACCGTTAAGCGTATCGGCCTGGCCATCGCCGTTCAGCGTGTCGGCGCCTTGATCGCCGTTCAGCAAGTCTTCGTCATAGCCGCCAAACAGCGTGTCGTTGTTGTCGCCGCCGTTGAGAGTGTCGGTCCCGTTGTCGCCATAGAGCAGATCGTCACCGATCCCACCGTTAAGCGTATCGGCCTGGCCATCGCCGTTCAGCGTGTCGGCGCCTTGATCGCCGTTCAGCAAGTCTTCGTCATAGCCGCCAAACAGCGTGTCGTTGTTGTCGCCGCCGTTGAGAGTGTCGGTCCCGTTGTCGCCATAGAGCAGATCGTCACCGATCCCACCGTTAAGCGTATCGGCCTGGCCATCGCCGTTCAGCGTGTCGGCGCCTTGATCGCCGTTCAGCAAGTCTTCGTCATAGCCGCCAAACAGCGTGTCGTTGTTGTCGCCGCCGTTGAGAGTGTCGGTCCCGTTGTCGCCATAGA